>CAVWAN010000021.1:0-140681 GCA_963752985.1 uncultured Acidobacteriaceae bacterium | reverse complement strand
GCGTGTTTGACTGCGGCCTGACCCAGATCGACTACAACAACCGGCATCTGCACCTGCCGCGGGAAGACCATCCGTTTCACGATCTGACCGTCGCCGGGATCATCAGCCATTCAAGCAACCGCGGGGCGGCCCAACTGGCGATGCGGTTGGGCGACCAGCGGTACTACGATTACGTCTGCGCCTTCGGTTTCGGCCAGAAGACAGGATTCCCGTTCGGCGGCGAGGTCGACGGCCTCCTGGAGCCCCCGCAGAAATGGGACGGTCTGACGATCACGCGGATGCCGATGGGCCAGTCGATCGCGGCGACGCCCATGCAGATGCACTATGCGATGGCGGCCATCGCCAACGGCGGAATCCTGATGCAACCGCAGCTGTTCCGCCAGGTGCGCGACGAACATGACGACCTGGTCTTTGCCTTTGCGGATCTGCCCCGGCGGCGCGTGATCGCCGAACGCACCGCCCGAACGATGGCCCGCCTGCTCATGGGCGTGGCCTCGAGCGAAGGCACCGCCCCCCAGGCGGCGATCCCGCACTTCGAGATCGCGGGCAAGACCGGCACGAGCCAGAAGGTCGTCGACGGGAAGTATTCGACCACTCAGCACGTCGCCTCATTTGTCGGCTTTTTCCCCGCGAGCCGGCCGCGGGTGGTGATCTCGGTGATCGTGGACGGGGCCGACGCCCGTTGTCCTGGCGGCGTCGCCTATGGACGGCTGGTCGCGGCGCCGTCCTTCCGGCACATCGCGGAGCAATTGATCCAGTATCTCGACATCAGACCCGTCGACTCCATCCGGAGTTATACCGGGCTCGCAATGCAGGCCGCCCCCCGCCGCTGACCAAGGACCACTCCGGTGATCGCCTACCTGACACAAGACTATCCCCTCATCCACGCCTTCCGTTCGCAGTCCGCGCGGATCGGCCCGCCGGGCCGGCTGACCCGCCGCCGCATCTTCAACATGGCACCCAAGCTCCAAGACTTTTTCACCGACGATGACATCATCGCCGTCAAAGGCGGACTCGACCGCCCCATCTCGGGCCTTACGATGGACAGCCGCCGGGTGGTTCCGGGAAACCTGTTCTTCGCCCTGCCGGGCCTGCGCACCGACGGCGCGGCATACATCGACGAGGCCATCGACCGGGGGGCCGTGGCGGTGGTCAGCCAGAAGCCGGTGGTCCTGCCGCTCGGCACGATCACCTTCATCCAGGTCGCCGGATGCCCGGGCGACGCTGGCCAGGGTGGCGCAGCGCTACTACCGGTTCCCCGACCGCGACCTCGAGGTGGTGGGAGTCACCGGCACCAACGGCAAGACCACGGTCACGCACCTCATCAAGCATTTCCTGAACGATCAGCAGCGGGTCGGCCTGATCGGCACGGTCAGCTACGATCTCGGCGCTGCGCACCGTGCCCTCCTTCAAGACCACGCCGGAGTCGCTCGACATCTACGGGATGCTGGCGCAGATGCGCGACGCCGGCTGCCGCCAGGCGGTCATGGAGGTGAGTTCGCACGGCATCGACCAGAAGCGGGTCCTCGGGATGCATTTCGGCGTCGCCGTGTTCACGAATCTCACGCGCGACCACCTCGACTACCACAAGACGCTGGACGCCTATTTCGAGGTGAAGATCGCGCCTGTTTGCCGGCGGCACGGGGGAGGTCCCCAAGGTGGCGGTCGTCAACCTCGACGACGCCTACGGCCGCGAACTCGCGGCCAGGATCCCGGCCAGGTCAAGGCTGGTCACCTACGGCGAGCATCCGGCCGCCGAGGTCCGCGCCGAGGCGCTCAACCTCGAATTCCGGCGCACCTCCTTCCGTCTCGTCTGGCCGGGCGGCACCGCCGTCGTCGAAAGCCCGCTCATCGGCCGCTACAACGTGAGCAACCTCCTGGCGGCGCTCGCGCAGCGTGCCACGCCCTCGGCCGGGACCTGGCCGGGCTCCTGCCCAGGCTGCGCCTGTTCAAGAACGTGGCGGGCCGCATGGAGCGCATCGAGGAGGGCCAGCCCTTCAACGTCCTCGTGGATTACGCGCACACCGACGATGCGCTCTGCAACGCGCTCGGCATGCTCCGCGCCGTCACGCCGGGCCGCCTGCTGGTCGTCTTCGGCTGCGGCGGCAACCGCGACCGCACGAAGCGGCCGCTGATGACGCGCGCGGTGCAGGAGCGGGCGGACTTCGCCTGGGCCACTGCCGACAATCCGCGCAGCGAACCGCTTGAACGGATCTTCTCGGACATGAAGGAAGGCGTCATCGCGCCCGGCAAGATCGTGTTCGTCGACGACCGCCGCCGGGCGATCAGCCTCGCGCTCGATTCCGCGCAGCCCGGGGACTGCCTGCTCATCGCGGGCAAGGGCCATGAATCGTATCAGGAATTCGCCGATACCATCATCCCGTTCGACGACCGGCAGGTGGTCCGGGAGCTCATCGGGGTGAAGCAGATCAAGGAGACATGAACAGCGAGGGAATCCAGGAATGACGGCGTTCTCTCCAGATCAGCTGCGCGCCTGGTCCGGCGGTCGCTGGACCGCGCGGCCCGGCCGCGCCCATCACCGGCTTCACCCACGACACCCGCGTGCTCAAGCCCGGCCAGATGTTCGTGGCGCTGAAGCCCGGCCAGCGCGACGGCCACGATTTTCTTGGCGCCGCGGCCGCCGCCGGGGCCGGCGGGCGCGCTGGTCAGCCGCGCCGAAGCCGGGACTGCAGCTGCCCCAGCTGGTGGTGGCGGACCCGCTCGACGGCCTTCCAGGCGATCGCGCGCGAGCACCGCCGGACGTTCACCGGCCCGGTCGTCGGCATCTCGGGGAGCGCGGGCAAGACCTCGACCAAGGATCTCGTCGCCCTGCTGCTCGGCGGCCCGCCCGCCGTGCTTGCGACCGAGGGCAATCTCAACAACGAGCTCGGCGTGCCGCTGACGCTCACCCGGATCGATCCGGCGGTGCACCGGTTTGCGGTGGTTGAGGCCGGGATCAGCCAGCCCGGGGAGATGGAGCGGCTCGCCGCGCATGATCGAGCCCGATCTTGCGATCGTCACCCTGGTGGCCCCGGCGCATCTTCAGGAGCTGGGCGACCCCGAGGGGGTGGCGCGCGAGAAGGCGGAGCTGCCCGGCGGCGGTCCGGCCGGCCGGCATCGCGGTCTTTCCCAGGCACGTGCGAACAGTTCGACGTCTTCCGGGACCTCGACGGTGCGGAGGCTGGTCGTGGAAGCCGGCCGAAGTCCTGCGCCCGACCGCGCCGCCGAAGGACCGGGTCTTTTTCGCCGTCACCCAGCGCGACGACGAGACCGCCCTGGCCGTTGCCTACGGGCCGCCGCCGCCGCTGCATTTCGCGCTGCGCCGCGTGTCCGCCGGCATGGCTCAGAACGCCGTGCTGGCCATCTGCGCCGCGCTGTGGCTCGGCGTGGCGCCCGCGGTCATCCAGGAGCGGCTGGCGGCCTGGCAGCCTGCGAAATGGCGCGGCGAACTGCGGCGCGATCGGCGGCCGGCTGGTCTACGTGGACTGCTACAACGCCAACCCGGCGTCGATGGCCGACGCGCTGGAGACACTTCAATTCGCTGGCGCCCGCCGACCAGCCGCGGGCCTACGTGCTGGGCTGCATGGAGGAGCTGGGTCCCGAGGCGGCGGAATACCACCGGAAACTGGGCCGCTCCCTGCATCTGCGCAAGGGCGACCGCCTGTTCATCGTTGGCGACCAGGCGGCGGCGCTGCGCGAGGGCGTGCTCGAGAACGGCCAGGCCGCAGGACAGATTGTCATCGCCGCGGACGCGGCCGCGGCCCGCTCGTTTCTCGCCGGCTTTCAGGGCGCCGTCTTCGTGAAGGGGAGCCGCCGCCATCGCCTGGAGCGGGCGCTGGACCTGGAGGAGGCCTGATGCTGAACTACCTTTCCAACTACGAGCAGGTCTTCGGGCCGTTGCGCCTGTTGCGGGCGATCACGTTCCGCACGCTCATGGCCGCCGGAACGGCCACGCTCCTGGGTTTCCTGATCGGGCCCTGGCTGATCGCGCGGTTGCGCGCGCTCAAGTTCGGCCAGCATTACGACGATGACCGCACGGGGGATCTGGCGGCCCGGTTCGACAAGAAGAACACCCCGACCATGGGCGGCCTGCTCATCTTCTTCTCCGTCTTCGGCGCGACCTTCCTCTGGGCCTCGCCCAACATCTGGGTGGTGGTCGCGATGTTTGTCTACGCCGCCCTCACCGGCGTGGGTTTCCGGGACGACTATCTCAAGGTGACGCGCCGGAGCCGTGACGGGATCTCGTCGTGGGAGAAGATCCTCTGGCAGACCATCATCACGGTGATCGCGCTCGCGGCGATTCTCTGGTATCCGGCCGACCGCGCAGAAGATCCGCGAGTTCTGGGTGCCGTTCCACAAGGAACCGGTGCTGGTCTTTGCGGGCGGCCTGGGCGCGGCCGCGCTGTTGGTGCTGATGTTCTTCTGGATCGTGGGCTTCAGCAATGCGATCAATCTCACCGACGGCCTCGACGGCCTGGCGATCGGCTGCACGATCACGGTGGCGCTGGTCTACGGCATCATGGCCTACGTGGCGGGGAGGGTGGACACGTCGCGCTACCTGCTGATCAGCTTTGTGCCGGGCACCGGGGAGCTGGCGGTCATCTGCGGCGCGCTGGTCGGGGCGGGGATGGCGTTCCTCTGGTTCAATTCCTATCCGGCCGAGGTGTTCATGGGCGACACGGGCTCGCTCGCGATCGGCGGTCTGCTCGGCGTGCTGGCCTTCATGGTGCAGCAGCCGCTCACGCTGGTGATCGTCGGCGGCGTGTTCGTGATGGAGGCGGTGTCCGTCATCATCCAGGTCGGGTTCTTCAAGGTCACCCGGCATCGCTGCGGCGAGGGCCGCCGTTTCTTCCTGATGGCGCCGATCCATCACCATTTTCAGAAGCTGGGCTGGCCGGAAACCAAGGTCGTGCTGCGCTTCTGGATCCTCTCGCTCATGTGCGCCCTCGCCGGCCTTGGAACCCTCAAACTCCGTTGAACGCGCCCATGCCAGCCTGCATCGATCCCGCCGCACCGCCCCGCCCGCGGAGCGCCGCCCCGGCTCGGCGGCGCGGCGCCGGAGTGCGCCTGCCGCTCCTCTGGCGCCGCTGCTCGCGGCGCCCGTGGCCGTCTTTGGCGGCGGGGTGAGCGGCCGGCGGTGCGCGACGTGCTCGCGCGGCTTGGCGCCCGCGGCGAGATCTTCGACGAGAAGCCCGGCGCCGGCACGGCGCGGGTCTTCGCCCGCGCCGATGCGGAGCGGCACCGGCTGGTGGTGTTCAGCCCGGGATTCGCGCCCGACCACGCCTGGCTGCAGGCCGCGCGCGGCCGCCGGCTGCACCTGCCTCGGCGAGCTCGATTTCGCGTCGCTGCTCTGGCGCGGCCGGCTCGTCGCCGTCACCGGGACCAACGGGAAGACAACGCTCACCGAGTTCCTTGCGCACGCGCTGGCCGCCGCCGGGGAGACGTCCTTCGCCGTCGGGCAATGTCGGGTATCCCGTTCAGCCGTCTGCCGCTCCAGACGCTCCGCGGCCGACGCCATCGCGGTGTGCGAGGTCAGTTCATTCCAGGCCGAGACCCTGCGGCATTTCCGCGCAGACGCCACGCTGTGGACCAATTTCGCGGAGGACCACCTGGAACGGCATCCGGGGATGCAAGGCCTACTTCGCCGCCAAGTGGAATCTCGTCGACCACACGCGGCCCGGCGCGGTGTTTGCCGGCAGCAGCGTGGCAGCGGTTTGCGCGCAAGTTCGGCCGGCAGCTGCCGCCGGAGGCCTGCATCGCCACCGAGGACGCGGCGCCCGATGCGCGGCTCGGCGGCACGCCGTTCGCCCGCTATCCCCAGCGCGAGAATTTCCAGCTGGCGCTCGCCTGGTGGCGGCACACGGGCCGTCCCGAGTCCGCGCTGTTCGCCGCCGCCCGCTCCTTCCGGCTCGGCCGGCACCGGCTCGCGCGGGTGGGCGAATTCCACGGCGTCGTCGTTCTGGAACGACTCCAAGGCCACCAACTTCCATGCGGTCGAGGCGGCGCTGGCCACGTTTCCCGCGCCGGTGCACCTCATCCTCGGCGGCCGCTCCAAGGGCGGCGACCTCCGCGCCTTTGTCGGACCGGATCGCCGGGAAGTGCCGGCATCTCTGGCTCATCGGCGAGACGCGCGCGCCGCTGGCCGCGCTCTGCGCAGTCCGCGCACCTGCCGCACACGGTCTGCGATTCGCTCGAAGAGGCGGTGCACGGTGCCGCCGCCGCCGCCCGGCCAGGCGAGCAGGTCGTGCTCAGCCCGGCGTTTGCGAGCTTTGACATGTTTCACGATTACGCCGACCGCGGAGACCAGTTCGAAAAACTGGTGGCCCGCCTCGGTGCAACGTCCACTTTTCAGTAGCAATTCCGCCTCTCACCGAACCATAATCCACCACCTCCGTACAGCCCATGAATATCTTGAAGATCCTTGGCATCGTCGCCGGCATCCACGTCGTTGCCTTTTTCCTGATGTTTGTCAGTCCCGGCTGCCGCTCCACCAGCCAGCGTGCAGCGCCCGCGAATGACGATCCGCCGCCCCCCAGCGGCGATGCAGCGCAGCCGGCGGCGCCGGCGCCCGCGCCCGCAGCTCCGGCGCCCCCGGCCGCAGCGACGTCAGATTCCGGCTCAGGGGCCGCACCCGCGGTTTCCGTCAACATTCCGTCGTCGGCCGCCGTGCGTTACAGCCCGACCCGTCCCGGCACGCCCGCCTCCGCGGCGCTGGAGAACGACGCCGCCAGTCGATGTGACGCCGGCCACGACCTATACCGTCGCGCATGGCGACAGCCTTTCGAAAATCGCGAAGAAGAACCAGCACGACCGTCGCCGAACTCATGAAGGCCAACCATCTGACCAGCAGCTCGGTCCTGAACGTCGGCCAGAAGCTCATCATCCCCGGCAAGGCGCCAGCGGGCGCGCCGCCGGCCGGCGGCGGCGCCGCCGCCGCGGCGGCAGGCAACGTGTACACGGTCAAGCCCGGCGACACGCTTGCCGCGATCGCGCATGCGAGCCGGCAGCACCACCGCCGAGCTGAAGCAGCTCAACAACCTGCAAGAGCGATTATGTGCAGGTTGGCCAGGAACTGAAGCTGCCGGCGGGCCCCGCGCCCGCCGCGGCGGCCGAGGCTGAGTCGCGCCACGCCCCCGCGGCGGCGCCGGCCGCGTCCCGCTCCGGTCAAAGACGCCGGAAGGCGCCCTGACCCACGAGGTCAAACCCGGCGAGACGATCGGCGCCATCGCCAAGAAATACCACGTGAGAACCCAGGATCTCCTCGTCGCCAATAACATCGCCGATCCGAGGAAGATCCGCCCCGGCCAGACCCTCGTGATCCCCGGCGGTGCGCGCCTCCGCGACCGCCAGCCCGGCGGTCAAGCCGAGTCTGGAGGCGCCGGCCGGCCAGGCTCCCGCCGCGGCGAACACGGCCACCGCCGTGCCGCCGCCCGCTGCCACCGGCGAATGCGCCCAGATCTGGATTCCGGTGCTGAAGCCGCAGGGCGACGTGCCGGTCATCAAGGTCGATGACACCAGCGAGACCAAGACTCCGTGAGGTCTGCGCCGCCCGTCCGTTCCGCCGGCGGACATCAGACTTGGCGCCGCCGGACGCCCGGACCGGATGGAAAGGCGCCGGACGCGTCGGGTTGAGCCGTATTCGTTCTCATTTTTCAGCATGTCCCAGGAATCCGTTTGAGAAACCGCGCTGGATCGCGGCCATCAATCCCGACGGCCGTCATCCTCGTCTGCGTCCTCAGCCTTTCGGTCCTGGGACTCACCGTGCTGTTCAGCGCGAGCGTTTCGCTCAAGGCCGATCCCTATTTCTACCTCAGCAAGCAGCTCCTCTGGTTCGTGCTTGCGCGCGCGCGTGCCTGCTTGCCGTGAGCCGGATGGATCTGGAGGATGCCCGGCGCTACGTGTGGGTCTTCGCCGCGGTGTGCCTGGTCGGGTCTTGCTGCTCGTGCTGGTTCCGGGGATCGGCATCGCGGTGAAAGGCAGCCGGCGCTGGCTTGGGCTTCGGGCCGGTGCGGCTGCAGATTTCGGAATTCGCCAAGCTGGCGATGGTCTTCGGACTGGCGCATTACCTCGCGCTGAACCAGACGCGCATCCACGAACTGGTGCGCGGCTTCGTCGCGCCGCTGGCGTGGATCAGCGTGTTCGCCGGGCTGATTCTGCTCGAACCGGATTTCGGCACGGCGGCGCTCACCTTCGCGATCGGCGTCATCGCTCCTGTTCCTCGCCGGCGGCCGGCTGCGCTATCTGATCTCGGCGTTTGTCGGCGCGGCCGGCGCTCCTGACCCTGGCGGTGATTCACAATCCCAACCGGCTGGCGCGCTTTCTGGCGTTTCTCGACGTCGAGGGCAACCGGAGCGGCGGAACCTATCAGCTCTGGCAGGCGATCCTGGCCTTCGCCGCCGGCGGCGTGGATGGCGTCGGCCTCGGCCAGGGCCGCCAGCAGAACAGCTTCCTGCCCGAGGTGCACACCGACTTCATCTTCGCGGTCATCGGCGAGGAGCTGGGACTGGCGTTCACCATCGGCGTGGTGGTGCTGTTTGCGATCCTCTTCGCCGCCGGGCTGCTGCCACCTGCGCAAGGCGCCGAACCTGTTTCCAGTTCCTGCTCGTGGCCGGCTGCCTGCTGCTCATCAGCCTGCAGGCGCTGATCAATCTCGGCGTCGTGACCGGCTGCCTGCCGACCAAGGGCATGTCGCTGCCCTTCATCAGCGCCGGCGGGTCGAATCTGCTGCTGATGGGCATTCTCGTCGGGATTTTCCTCAACACGCAGCGCGCCTGGACCAGGCCGGCGCTGATGCGTCGCGAGCGCAGCCTGAAGGAGGTCATGGCGTGAAGGGCGGACGGCGGCGGAGGCGGGAGGCGGAAAGGGCCGGATCATGAGCCGTTTTCTCATCGCATGCGGAGGCACGGGCGGGCACCTCTCGCCGGGCATCGCGCTGGCGGAGGGGCTCAACGCCGCGCGGGCACGAGACCACGCTCCTCATCAGCCACAAGAAGGTCGACGCGCGCCTGATCGGGAAATACCCGCAGCTCCGTTTCGAACGGATTCCCGGCGCGCCGTTCACGCTCCATCCCGGCGGGCTTCTGCCGTTTCGTCTGGCGGCAGTCGGCGGCGTTTTGGTTCAGTGCGCGCTTCATCCGGGCCTGGCGGCCCGATGTCATCGTCGGGTTCGGCGGCTTCACCACGGCGGGCATCATCGTGGTCGCGGCGCTGTTCCGCCGGCCCGTCGCGCTGCACGAGGCGAACCGCGTGCCCGGCCGCGCCATCCGGCTCCTCGGCGGACTCGCCCGGCGCCTGTACCTGCCGCCGGGCGTGCCGCCTGCGCGGGCGTGCGCATGGCCGGGGTGCGCCATGCCGGACTGCCGGTCCGCCGCGAGATCGTCCGTCTGCCGCGTGAGGCGGCGCGGACCCGGCTCGGGCTCGATCCGGCGCAAAAAGTCCTCGTCATCCTCGGCGGCAGCCAGGGCGCCTCGCCGCTGAACCGCTGGGTGCGCGAACGCCTGGAGCGCCTGGCGGGCGAGGGCATCCAGGTCTGCTGCGTCACCGGCCTCGGCAAGGGCGGGGACGAGGTGCGCGAACTGCGCGCGAACTCGGGCCAGCCGGTCAAGGCGGTCTTCATGCCGTTCTGCGACGACGTGGCCACGCTGCTCTCGGCGGCCGATCTGGTCGTGTCGCGCGCCGGGGCGGGCACGATCGCCGAGCTCATCCGCTGCGCGACGCCCGCCATCCTCGTGCCGTTCCCGCAGGCGGCCGACAACCACCAGTGGGCCAATGCGCGCTTCTTCGAGCAGCAGGGCGGCGGCATCGTCGTCGACCAGCAGTACCTCGCCGACCTCGATCGCGAGGTGCGCGACGTCATCTTCAACGACTGGCTGCTCCGCAAGTTCCGCGCGAACCTGCAGCGGATGGACCGCGCCAACCCGCTGGACCTCATCCTCGACGATCTCGAAGAGCTGGCGCTCCCCCGCCGGCACGGCCGGCGCAGGGCCGGCATCGCCGCCTCGCCGGCGGAATCCCAGCCGCAAGCCGCATGAGACCCGTGCCGCCGCCACGACTCTTCGACCGCGAGGTCCGCGCCGTCCATCTCGTCGGCGTCGGCGGCACGGGCATGGCGCCGCTCGCCCTCTACCTGCGGCAGGCGGGCTTCGACGGTGAGCGGCGAGGACGACGCGCTCGCGCCCGCGGTGCGCGCTGGCTGGAGACCGGCGGGCGTGACGATCACCGGCGCGGGCGGCGTGCCCGAGGCCTGCGACCTGGTCGTGCATTCGTCCGCCATTCACGCCGGCCACCCGGCGCGGGTGCGCGCCGCCGGCGCGCGGCCTGCCGCTGGTGCGCCGGGGCGAGATGCTGGCCGAGCTGCTGCGGGGCCGGAAACTCGTCGCGGTCGTGGGGGCGCACGGCAAGACGACGACCACCGGCATGCTCATCACCGCGCTGCGCCGCGCCGGTTTTCCCTGCGGCTGGCTGCTCGGCGGCCTGTTCAACGACGAATCGCTGCCGCCCGGCCGGCTCGGCCCGGAGCGACTGGGTCGTGGCCGAGATCGACGAAAGCGACGGCACCATCGATGGCTTTTCGCCCGAGATCACCGTCATGGTCAGCCTCGACTGGGACCATCCGGATCATTACGAGCGGGTCGAGCAGCTGGAGGAGGCCTTCCGCCGCCTGGTGGCCCGCACCCGGCGGGCGGTGGTGTTCGATCCGGCGCTGCGCGCTCTCGGCGCGGGTGGTGGCCGGGGCGCGCAGGTCCCGGCCGTTCACCTTCGGCGCGAACGGGCACTACCGCGCGACGCGTCGTCGGCGAATCGGCAAGCCACCTTGTCGCTCCGGCTGGATGGCGGTTTTCCCGCTGGAGATGCTCCGTCCGGGCGCGCGGCGCGTTCAATGCCCACAACGCGACGGCGGCGCTGGCGGCGGCGCATCTGATGGGCGCGCCGGCTGTCGCGGGATCTGCTGGCCGATTATCCGGGCGTCTGCCGCCGGCAGCAGGTGCTGCAGCGCCGACGGACCGCCTCACGATCCTCGAGGACTACGCGCATCATCCGACCGAGATCCGGGCGCTGCTCGCGAGCCTGCGCCAGCGCAAGACGGGACGGCTCGTGGTGGTTTTCCAGCCGCACCGGTTCAGCCGCACCGCGCAGTTCAAGGCGGAATTCGCCGCCGCGCTGGGCCTGGCCGACCGGCTTTTCCTGCTCGACGTCTATCCGGCGGGCGAGGCGCCCGTCGCCGGGCGGCACCACCGCCGACTTTACGCCGAGATCAAGCAATCCGGCGCGCCCGTGCCCGTCGACCTATCTGCCGGGCCGCGATCCGGCCTCTTCCGCGGCGCGCTGCGCGCGGCGCTGCAGCCGGGGGACTGGCTGGCCTTTGTCGGGGCCGGGCGACATCGACCAGCTGGCGCACGAGCTTGCGGCGCAGCGTGGAGGCGGATTCTCCGGCGGCGGCGGATTGGGACCGGTTCGTCGCCGAGCTCCGGCCGCGGCTGTCCGCCGAGACCCGGCTGACCCGCGAAGAGCCGCTGGCGCCGAAGACGACGATGCGCACCGGCGGGTGCGCGCGCGGCTACTGCGAGCCGGCGGGAATCGCCGATCTGCAGACTGCTGCTGCGCGAGGCGCGGCCGCGCGGGCTTGCCGCGTCTACTTCCTCGGCCGCGGCTCCAACCTGATCGTGCCCGACGAGGGCGTGGACGGGCTGGTGGTCTGCCTGGCGCATCCGGCCTGGCAGGCCTGCGAGCTGCGGCCCGACGGCCGCATCTGGGCGGGCGCGGGGCTGCGGCTGAAGAGCTCTGTGCGGCTTCGCCGGCAGGGCGGGCCTGGCCGGGTTTCGAGTTTCTCGAGGGCATTCCGGGTTCCGTCGGCGGCGCGCTGCGGATGAACGCCGGCGCCATGGGCGGCTGGATCTTCGATGTGGTCGAGGAGGTGCAGCTCATGACGCCTCGCGCGGCGAGGTCGCGCACGCTGAGGAAGTCCGGACTGCGCGTGGCCTATCGCGAGTGCGCGCGACCTGCTCGAGGCCATCGCGCTCGGCGCGCTGCTCGAGCCGGCGGCGCCGGTCGGAGAGCGAGGCCATCAGCCGCCAGATCGACGTCTACCGGCGCAAGCGCCACGAAGTCCCAGCCGCGCGAGCCAAGCGCCGGCTGCGTTTTCAAGAACCCGCCCGGCGCCTCGGCCGGAAAGCTCATCGACGAACTCGGGCTCAAGGGCGAGCGGGTGGGGGACGCCGAGGTCTCGCCGGTGCACGCGAACTTCATCATCAACCGCGGGCAGGCCACGAGCGCGGACATCATCGCGCTCATGCGCCGGGTGCGCGAGCGGGTGCAGCAGGCGCGCGGCATCACGCTGGAGCCCGAGGTGCTGCTCTTACGGCAAGGAATGGAGGGACGTGCTGTGAATTTGCTCGAAATCGGCGCGGGCTGCGCCAACAAAAACAGGTGCCCAGGGCTGGGGTCCGCCGGCGGCGCGGGCCCGGATTCCCGCCTCGAACCGGGGGAACCGGCGCCCCACGCCGTTGAGCCTGGCCGCCCGTCGCCGTCCGTCGTCTCGCCTCCAACTTCCGATGAGCCAGCCTGCCACCATTCCGCCGCCTTCGCGCTCCTGGAAGGATATCCGCCAGGAGGTCAACCCGCGCGCGATGTCGAAGGAGGGACGCCGGCGGCGGATGTTCGCGGGCCTGAAATTCGTCGGCGGTGTGCGCGCTCGTGCTCGGCGGAGCTGGCCGCGGCGATCGAGGTTTATCTGACAGTGGGAGAGCAATCCGGCGCGGCTCAGGGATCCCGGCGAAAGCCGTCCCGCTCAAACAGGTCGTTTTCTCCACCGACGGCGTGCTCGACCGGGCCTGGCTCGACCAGACGCTGGCGCTTCCGAAAAACGCCAGCCTGATGAAGCTCGACCTGGCGGCGCTGGAACAGCGGCTGCTGGCCTCGGGGCAGGCGCAGACCGTCGATGCTCCGGCGGCGGTTCGCAGACCATACGCTGGCGGTGACCGTGCAGGAGCGGGCGCCGATCGCCCGCCTGATGGTGCAGGTCGGACGGCAATCCGCCGCTGCCTGCGGCTCGTGGCGCGCGACGGCGTGGTCTTACGAGGGCGTCGGCTATGAGCCGGCGGCGCTCGAGCGGCTGCCCTGGCTCGACGGCGTGCAGTTGCGGCGCTCGGCGCAGCAGCGGATTTGAACCGATCGCGGGCATGGAGCAGGTCGGCCGAGCTGCTGCCGACCGCCCAGGGCCTGGTCCCGGAGCTCTGTGCGGGCTGGCAGGTCGTGTCGCTGGCCCGGTTCGCCTCCGACCATGAGATCATGGTGCGCTCGACCGCGATTCCCGGAGATCATGTTTGACGCCCGGGATGGATTTCCCCGCCAGCTGGCACGGCTGGACTATATCGTCGATTTCCTGCGCACGCAGGGCGCCCCGCCGCATGCAGCGGGTCGACCTCGCGCTCGGCGGGCAGGTGCCGGTCGAATTGCAGGAGTCCGCCCCGTTGAAACCGGCGCGCGCCGCTCCATCCCGGAAAACAGCTTCCCAACCAAAACAGAGACGTGATTTCTAAGACCAGACTCATTGGCGCCGTCGAAATCGGCACCTCCAAGGTGGCCGTCCTCGTGGGTGAACTCACGCGCGGACGCACCCTCAACATCGTCGGCCTCGGATCGTGCCAGTCGCGCGGCGTGATCAAGGGCAGCGTGGTGGACTACAAGGAGGCGAGCGCGTGCACGCATGCCGCCCTCCAGGCGGCGGAGGAGCGGGCGGGCGCGCCGGTCGAGGTCGGTCTACCTGGCGCAGACCGGAGCGCACCTGGAGGGCTTCTACAACGAGGCGGCGGTCAACGTGAACGCCGCCGACAACTGCGTGAGCGCGCTCGACATCGACACGGTCTGCCGGCTGGCCATGGCCAAGGAGCTGCCGGAGGGTCGCGCCGTGGTGCATCACATCCGCCGGCCCTTCCGCCTCGACGGCCGCCTTGTGCCCGACCCCGAACACCTCGTCGGCCACCGGCTGGAGGTCGGCTATTGGACCGTGCATGGCAGCGAGGCCAAGATCGGCGACCACATCCATGTCATCACCGGCTTCAACCTCCGGGTGGAGGAGCTGATCCTGTCCAGTCTCGCGTCGGGCACGATGGTCACCTCCGCCGAGGAGCGGCAGAACGGCGTGCTGGTCCTCGACATCGGCTGCGGCACGACGGACTTCGTGCTCTACCGCGACGGCGTGGCCTACCAGACCGGCGTCGTGCCGGTGGGCGGCGACCACTTCACCAACGACCTCAGCCTCGGGCCTGCGCCTCACCCGCGGCGCAGGCCGAGAAGATCAAGCTGCGCTACGGCTCGGCCATGCTGCGCGTCGCGCGACAAGCACGAGAAGGTCTGGCTCAACGGCGACTACTCCGTCGGCGACCGGCAGTTTCCGCGGCAGTCGATCGAGCAGATCACCGCCGCCCGCGCGCGGGAGTTGCTCGAGGTGGTGCGCAAGAAGCTCGGGGCCGGCCTTCGTGCCCGAGCAGACGCCGGCGGGCGTCGTCCTCACCGGCGGCGCCGCCAAGCTGCCCGGCATGGACGAGGCCGCGGGCAAGGTCTTCGGCGTGCCCGGGCCGGCTCGGCGAGCCGCCTGCCTGGGTGGCCGACGAGCTGCGCGACCCCGGCTTCAGCACGGTCGCTCGGCCTGCTGTATTACGGACTCAATTCGCAGGCGGAGCGGACCTCCGCCGCGCGCCGCTCCGGCGGCTTTCTCCAGAGCCTCAAGCGCATCCTGATCCCCGCCTGAGCCATGCAATTCGACCCCAACCACAACGAGCTGCCGCTCACGCACGAGATCCTCACCGACCGTTCCATCGCCATCAAGCTGGTCGGCGTGGGCGGCGCGGGCTCCAACGCCATCGACCGGCTCAAGATGGACAACCTCGAGCGGCTGCAGCTCGCCGTCATCAACACCGATCTGCAGGCGCTTGTCCTCGTCCCCGGTGCAGGACAAGGTGCTCATCGGCAGCGGCGTGACCCGCGGCCTCGGCACGGGCGGCGACCCGGAGCTCGGCCGGGAGGCGGCCGAGGCCGACCGGGAGAAGATCGCCGCGGTGGTGAAGGATTGCGACCTCGTGTTCCTGCTCGCCGGGCATGGGCGGCGGCACGGGCAGCGGCGCCGCGCCGATCGTCGCCGAGGTGGCGACGGAGCAGGGGGCGCTCGTCATCGCCTTTGTCACCATGCCGTTCAGTTTCGAGGGCGGCCGGCGGCTGAAGCAGGCCGAGGAGGGCCTGGCGGCGCTGCGCCGGACGTGCGATGCGGTCATCCCGCTGTCCAACGACATCCTGCTGCAGGAGTGCGGCGACGACACGGGCGTGCTCGAGGCGTTTGCCCGGGCCGACGCGTGGATCGGCCGCGGCGTGAAGTCGATCTGGTCGATGCTGTTCCGCACCGGTCTGATCAACCTCGATTTCGCCACCCTGCAGCAGGTGTTCCAGTCGCGCGGCGGCAAGACGCTCTTCAGCCTCGGCAGCGGCGAGGGCCCGCAGGCGGTGGCCCAGGCCATCGAAAGCCTCAAGCGCTGTCCCGCTGCTGCACACGACCGAGTTTTCCCGCAAGGCCGACCGCCTGCTCGTGAACATCATCGGCGGCACCGACCTCACGCTGCCGATGGTCAACGAACTCATGACCGCGGTCACCGACCAGTACGGCCGGGATTCGCACGTCATCATGGGCGCGGTGATCGACGAGGGCATGCAGCAGCGCCTGGAGGTCTGCGTGCTCGGCACGACGGAATCGGCGGCCGCGAGCCACAGCCAGGCGCCCTGGCGGTCGCGGCCCGCGGCCCGCGGCGCCGTCCCCGAGCCCGCCAGGACCGCGGGCGAGGAACCAACGGGCGCGAGAGCGGCGCCGGCCGCCGCCGCGAGACCGAGCAGAACGAATTCTCGTTCAACGAGGTGAGAGCCGGGGCTACTTCGACAAGACCGACCGGAATCTTTTCGAGGGCCAGGATCTCGACGTTCCGACCTACCTGCGAAAAGGGATCAAGGTCGCGGTGTAGGCCGCGGCGCGCTGCCATGCCCGCCCTCCATCGCGGGATTCCATCACGCCATCGAAATCCCGCGGCGCATCCCCGGCACGCGGGATGACGTGCTTCCTGCCTGATAAAGGGCTGTCAGGCCTATTTCTTCGCCTCGGGAGCCGCCTTGCCCTTCTTCTGGCCGCCCGAACCGAGGGCGAGACCAGCCACGACTCCGACGGCAAACACCGCGAAGTAAACGATGGCGGCGGTGGCCTGGACGGGTTTTGCCATGAGCAGCGGGAAAGAGAACTCAATCGATTTGGTGTTGTTGATGCCGATGTAGAGCACGGCAAACAGCATCGCTAGAAAAACGATCGCGCGGAGAAACATTTTCATTGCGTTGCAGTGTTGGATTGTCCGGTGGATTATTCAAGACTTTGTGGCGCTCTGGCGGGATGTTGAAGGACGGGGACCGGCGGGTGCCCGGGATTGACCTCTGGTGACATTCCCCTTGCATCGAGCTTTCGATGCCCTTGTCCCTGCCATTTGCCTCTGCGCCGGCCGGCTCCATCACCCCCTCCCTCGTCGTGCCGTTCGGCCTGTTGCTGGCGCTTGATCGCGGTCATGCCGCTCACGCCGCCGCGGGTGAAGCACCTCTGGGAGCGCTACTATCCGCACGTGGCCATCGGGCTGGGCGCTGCTGGTGGCGGTCGTTTATCTGGCGAGGCTGTCCGGCGGCGCGATCGTGGCGCGCACGCTGCACGAGTATTTCTCGTTCATCTGCCTCATCGGCTCGCTGTTCGTCGTGGCCGGCGGCATCCACCTCAAGGTGAAGGGCGAGGCCACGCCGCGGGACAACGTGGTGTTTCTGGCCATCGGCGCAGTCGCGGCCAACCTCATCGGCACCACGGGCGCCTCGATGGTGCTCATCCGGCCGTGGATCCGGATGAACAAGATCCGCATCAGCGCGTTCCACATCGTCTTCTTCATTTTCATCGTCTCCAACTGCGGCGGAGCGCTCACGCCCGATCGGCGATCCGCCGCTGTTCCTCGGCTACCTGCGCGGCGTGCCGTTCTTCTGGCTGATCGACCACGTGATCGTGGCCTGGCTGGTCACGATCGGCGCGATTCTCGCCGTGTTCTATTGCTTCGACCGCCGCAGCTTCGCGCATGCCCCGCGGGCCATCCAGGCGCAGATCAAGGAGCCCGACACATGGCGGTTCGAGGGCGGCGTCAACCTGTCTTCTGCTGCTGGTGATCATCGGGGCGGTGTTCCTGCCCGAGACCTTCTTCCTGCGCGAACTGGTGATGCTCGGCGCGGCGGTCGCCTCCTACCGCCTCACGCCCCGAGCTCGTCCACGAGGAGAACCAGTTCACCTTCGGGCCGATCCGGGAGGTGGCGCTCCTGTTCCTCGGCATCTTCCTGACCATGATGCCGGCGCTGGGCTACCTCGAGCAGCACGGCAGGGAGTTCGGCTTCACCCGGCCGGCCCAGTATTACTTTGCCTCCGGCAGCCTGTCGTCCGTGCTCGACAACGCGCCGACCTACCTGAATTTCCTGCAGCTCGCCGAGGCGACCTTTGTGGACAAGGCGGCGCTGCCGCCGGCCGGCGGGCGGGAGGTCGAGGCCGACGCCGGCGTGAAGCAGATGATCGCGAGCGAGCACGCGCGCCGGTTCATCATCGCGATCAGCCTGGGCTCGGTGTTTTTCGGCGCGATGACCTACATCGGCAACGGGCCCAACTTCATGGTGAAATCGATCGCCGAGAGCGCGGGGGTGAAGGTGCCGACCTTTTTCGGCTACCTGTTTCAAATACAGCCTGCCGTTTCTGCTGCCGATCCTCGCGGCGGTGGGATTCCTGATGCTGTAGTGCGGCAGCGGGCAGGAAACCAATCCCCGATTGAACCCTGCAACGGTTTCATAAGAAGTGTGGTCGCAAGCGTGAGCCCCTCGACAGGCTCGGGACAAGCCCCTCGACAAGCTCGGAACAGGCGAGTGGAGATCCTTTCCGCTCGCTCACGCTCGCAGCTACGTTCGCGTTTCCGGCCGCAGTTCAACTTGATCCGCTCTAGCTAGCGCAGCAGAGCCGCCGTTTCGACAGGCTCAAGGCCCTGAGCAGAGTCGAAGGGCAACCAAAGGTGGCGCCGGTCTGTGACCGGCGATTCGCCAGTCGCAGACTGGCGCCACCCTGTTGTCCTGCCTCACCGATGCTTT
Source organism: uncultured Acidobacteriaceae bacterium (assembly GCA_963752985.1). Lineage (GTDB taxonomy): Bacteria > Acidobacteriota > Terriglobia > Terriglobales > Acidobacteriaceae > Acidiflorens. The sequence continues at coordinate 122,501 of CAVWAN010000021.1, read as the reverse complement.
CGCAGAATCGTCGCGTGCCGGGACGAACTGAACCGGCAGTAGTACGGATGTCGGTGAGGCCACGGAGGCCGGCAAGGGATTGCCTGCATGCTCTCAGTGCTCTCGGTGTCTCTGTGGTGAAATCCAGGGGAGGAATCCCCTGCAGACAGGCTCCTGCGGCCCGCACCAAACGTGCCGGCGGTCACGGGCGGGATTTCGTTTCGCCTGAATGAATCCGGCAGGAAGCGGGAAACGCCGGTCAGGGCGCAGCGGCAGGGCGGACTGCCGGCGGGCTGTTCAGGATGAAGGGGGCGAACACCGCCGCCTGCGCGGCCGGGAATCGGCCGTGGATGTGCATGCCGTCGTCGCGCAATTCCTGGGCGTGGATGTGGCCGACCTCGTGCAGGCGGGCGATGACGTCGTAGCGGTCGTGCGGCACGAGCAGCTCGGTGGCGCCGAGGTTTCGCGGGCGATGCAGATCGGCGCAATGCTCGAGCAGCCGTGTCCAACCCCGCGCCGGTCTTTGCGCTGACGAACAGCGCGCTCGGGGGCGAGCAGGCGCGCCGACTCAAGCGCGGCGGGGTCGGCGATGTCGATCTTGTTGAACACGGTGATGATCGTCTTCCGGTCGGCGCCGAGTTCGGCCAGCACGCCGAGCGTGGTGGCGTGGTGACTGCGCGACGTTCGGATTGGTGACGTCGAGCACGTGGATCAGGAAATCGGCGACGACCACCTCCTCGAGCGTGGCCTTGAACGCCTCGACGAGACCGTGCGGCAGGCGGCGGATGAAGCCGACGGTGTCGGTGACGAGCAGCTTCTGGTTGTTGGGCAGCGCGAGCTGGCGCGTGGTCGGGTCGAGCGTGGCGAAAAGCTTGTCCTCGACGAGCACCTGGGCGCCGGTGAGGCGGTTGAGGAGGCAGGACTTGCCGGCGTTGGTGTAGCCGACGATGGCGCAGGTGGGCACGGGCACGCGCAGGCGGCGCTGGCGCTGCACGCCGCGCTGCTGGCGCACCTCCGAGCAGGTCGCTGCGCAGGTGGGCGATGCGATCGCGCACGGTGCGCCGGTCCTGCTCGAGCTGCGTCTCGCCCTCGCCGCCGAGGGCGCCCCGGCCGCGCTGGCGCGAGAGGTGCGTCCACGCGCGTTTCAGGCGGGGGAGAAAATATTCCTGGCGGGCCAGTTCCACCTGCAGCATGGCCTCGCGGGTGTGCGCGCGGTCGGCGAACACCTCGAGGATCACCTCCTGCCGGTCGATGACGGCCAGCCCGGATTCCTCCTCCCAGTTGCGCTGCTGGGCGGGCGAGAGCGTCTCGTCGATGACGATGACATCGGCGCCGGCGGCCTTCGCCTGCGCGATCACCTCGCCGACCTTGCCGCGGCCCAGCAGAAACGCGGGGGAGGGGGCCCGCGAGGTTGACGAGCACGCTGCCGGCGATGGCCAGGCGAAGGTTTTCGACCAGTTCCCGCAGCTCCGCGAGCAGCTCGGCGCCTTCTCCCGGCGGCATATGCGCCGTCTGCACGCCGACCAGGTACGCGGTGAGGATGCGCTTATTCTTGTCGAACATTTCGGCCATAAAGGTTCATTGTGCGGAAGTATTTCCCAGGAGGCGAGAGTCAATCGCGGGCCGGCAGCGTGTCGCGGTTCAAAATCCCGGGGCATCCAGGCGGGAGTTGATGTTGATGCGGGGTCGTCCACCAGCCCGCTCAGCCATGCAAATGGCCGGCGGCGGCGGCCTGTTCGATCATCCCGGCGGCGTATTCCCACAATGCTTCCGAGCCCTCGGCGACATACGAATTCCGGGCGATCACGCGGTCGCGGCGTGATGCCATGTTGCCGCCAGGCCGCGCCCTCGGTGCGGCAATTCAGCAGCATGGGCTGAAAGCGGTCGACGGCGGCGGCGAACTTCGCCTCGGGCGTCTGGCGCGCCTCGAACTCGTCCCAGAGGGCGCGGAATCCGCGCGCCTGGTCCGCCGGCAGCAGCCCGAAGATGCGGTCGGCGGCGACGGCTTCCCGCTCGTGCTGGTCGGCCATCGCGCCTGGTGTCGTAGGCGAAGGTGTCGCCGGCGTCGATCTCCACCAGATCGTGAATGATGAGCATCTTGAGCACGCGCAGCACGTCGAGCTGCGGACAGTTGGCGTGCTCGGCCAGCGTGATGACGATGAGGCACAGGTGCCATGAGTGCTCGGCGTCGTTCTCGGCGCGCCGGCTGTTGATGAGCACGGTCTGCCGGAAGATCTCCTTCAGACTTGTCGACCTCGATGATGAAGCGGATCTGCTGCGCCAAGGCGCTCGCGGGCGGGGTGGTGGATGGAGTCACGAGCCACCGAAAGTTCTGGCAGCCAAGCAAACCCGAAGCGCCGGCCGCTCCGCCCGCCTCACCATCTCCAGTGTTGCCTTCCCGGGCGGGGGACTTTTGGGTCAGGCTTTACCCATGAAAATCCTCGTCGCCGACAAGATCTCGCCCAAGGGGGTGGCAATTCCTTCGCAACCAGCCCGGCTTCGAAGTCGTGGAGGCCTACGGTTCGCCCCGGGAGAAGCTTCTGGAGCTGGTCAAGGACGTGCAGGCCATCGCCGTCCGCAGCGAGACCAAGATCACCGCCGAGGTCATCGCCGCGGCGCCGAAGCTGCAGGTGGTCGGCCGCGCGGGCGTGGGCGTCGACAACGTCGACGTCGAGGCGGCCACCGAGCGCGGCGTGGTGGTCATGAACACCCCGTCGGGCAACACCATCGCCACGGCGGAGCTCACCTTCACCCACATGCTGTGCGGCGCGCGCCCGGTGCCGCAGGCCGCCGCCTCGATGCGCGAGGGCAAATGGGACCGCAAGAGCTTTCGCCGGCATCGAACTCTACAGGAAGGTGCTGGGCGTCGTCGGCCTCGGCCGCATCGGCGGCGAAGTGGCCCGCCGCGCGCAGGCCTTCGGCATGCGCGTGCTCGCCTACGACCCCTACCTGGCGCCCAGCCGCGCCAAGGCCATGCAGGTCGAGCAGGTCGACCTCGACACGCTGCTGCGCGAATCGGACTACATCACCGTCCACATGCCGCTGACCGACCAGACCCGCTACATGATCGACGAGGCGGCGCTGGCGAAGACGAAGAAGGGCGTGCGGCTCTTCAACTGCGCCCGCGGCGGCATCATCAAGGAGTCCGCGCTCGTCGCCGCGCTCAAGTCGGGCCACGTCGCCGCCGCCGGCCTCGACGTGTACGAGGACGAGCCGCTGCCGGCCGACCACGAATTGCGCAGGCTGCCCAACGTCACCCTCACGCCGCATCTCGGCGCCTCGACCGCCGAGGCGCAGGAAAGCGTGGGCATCGAGATCGCCGAGGCCATCGCCGACGCGCTGCGCGGCGGCATCATCCGCAACGCCGTCAACGTGCCGTCGATCGACGCCGCCACGCTCAAGGTGCTCGGGCCCTACCTCGATCTCGGCGCCAAGCTCGGCACGCTCGTGCAGCAGATCGCGCCCGCAGCAGGTCGACAAGCTGCGCATCACCTATTGGGGCCGGATCGTCGACCTCGATGCCAACGCCGTCACCCGCAGCATCCAGCGCGGTTATCTCCGCCAGATCGGCGGCGAGGAGGTCAATTTCGTCAACGCGCCGGTGCTGCTGCAGCGGCTCGGCGTGCAGGTGGAGGTCATCAAGTCGGCGGCGCGAGTCCGACTACACCGAGCTGATCCAGGTCGAGGCCGTGGGTCCCGACGGGCAGGTTTACTCCGCCGACGGCACGCTCATCGGCAAGGGCAACCAGCCCGCGCATCGTCGCCATCAACGGCCGCGACGTCGAGGTCGCCGCCGAGGGCAAGCTGCTCGTGCTCGAGAACGTGGACGTGCCCGGCATGGTCGGCACCGTGGGCACCATCCTCGGCAAGGACGGCGTCAACATCGCCGACATGTCGTTGAGCCGCCTCACGCCCGGCGGCACGGCCTACATGGTCGTGCGCGTCGACAGCGAGCCGAGCCCCGCCGCCCGGCAGGAGATCAAATCCAATCCGGCCATCAAGATGGCGAAGTTCGTGCAGCTTTGAGCTGAATTCATGCTTCTCGCCGCTCCTCATCGCCGCCGTCGTCGGGCTACCTTCTGGGGTCGCTGCCGTTCGGCTACCTGGTGGCCCGGGCGCACGGCGTGGACATTTTCAAGGCGGGCAGCGGCAATCCGGGCGCGACCAACGTCAAGCGCGTGCTCGGAGCGAAGGCCGGCAACACGGTCTATGTGCTCGACGCGCTCAAGGGCGCGGCGGCGGCGGCGTGAGCACGTTCAGCCGAAAAAAAAGATCGCGCCGGAACGTGCCCTCGGCCACCGCCCGTTCCAGGTTACGGTTGGTCGCGGCCAGAATCCGCACGTCGATGGGAACCCGCTTCACGCTCCCCACCGGACGAATCTCCTTCTCCTGGATCGCCCGCAACAGCTTGGCCTGCAAGTCGGTCGGCAACTCGCCGATCTCGTCCAGAAATACCGTGCCCCCGTCGGCAATGGCCAGCAGCCCATCCTTGGGATTGGTCGCCCCCGTGAAGGCGCCGCGTACATGCCCGAACAGTTCGCTTTCAATCAGCGTGGGCACCAGCGATCCGCAGTCGACGGGAATAAACGGCTTGTTGCGGAAGATGCCGGAAAAGTGAATGGACTTCGCGACCAGTTCCTTGCCCGTGCCGCTTTCGCCCAGAATTAGCACCGGGTGCGAGCTCTGTCCGGCCTTGGCGATGATGCGGTAGAGCTTCTCCATCTCCGGCGCGCGCCCGATGATGTTGCCGAACCCCTGCCGCGACTTGATGGTCTCTCGCAGCACCCGGTTCTCCGTCTTCAGCCGCAGATGTCCCGCCACCCGCTCCAGCATCAAACGCAGTTCTTCCATGCTGAAAGGTTTGGTGACGTAGTCGTACGCCCCATCTTTCATTGCCTGCACCGCCGACTTCACCGTGCCGTACCCGGTCACCACGATCACCAGCGCATCCGCGCGATACTTCTTGATGGTGTGCAGTGCTTCGAGGCCGCCCGCACCCGGCCTCATGTCCAGCAGCACCGCGTCCGCACTCGAGCTTTCGAGTAGGCGGTATGCCTGTTCGGCGGATTCCGCCACCTGGGTGTTGAAGCCGAGCGACTGCGCGACCTCGCGGCAGGCCTCGCGGATGGTGCGGTCATCGTCCACGATCAGCAGGTTCAGAAAATTCGCTCCCTCGATTTGCACGGAATGGCTGAGGCTGTGACTGACAACGGCAGCGCTCGATGCACTGAACATAACGAATCTCCTTCTTCAACACCTATCTGTAGAGACGGGGCTTGCCCCGTCTCCTTCTGCGTCCGAGGACGCCGACTCGACCGCCGGGAAAAACACTGCAATGCTGGTGCCGCGTCCCGGTTCGCTCTCGACCTCGATCGTCCCGCCGGATTCGGTGACGATGCGCTGCACCGTCGCCAAGCCCAACCCCGTGCCCCGTCCCGGCAGCTTGGTGGTGAAGAAAGGTTCGAACAATCGGGCCCGCGTTTCCGCATCCATCCCGCAGCCGTTGTCTCTCACCACCAGCGACACAGCGCACCGGATGCTCCGGGGCTCGGCTTTACTGGAAACTTCGCCGGGAAATTCCGCAGCCGAGGTGCTTAACCTGATCGTTCCACCCTGCGGCATGGCATCGCGCGCGTTCAACACCAGGTTCAACAGGACTTGCCGCAATTGCGCGGGATCGGCCTGCACCAATCCGGCGCCGGAATCGAGCTTCGAGTCGAGCTTTGGGTCAAGCATCATGACCAGCTCAATCTGCTCGCCAAGCAGCCGCTGCAACAGATTTTTCGAGGCAGCCACAATTTCGTTGATCCGGATGGCGCGTGGCTCCGCGGCTTGCTTGCGCGCGATCGCCAGGAGTTGCTGCGTCAGCGCCGCGCCCTGCTCGCTCGCCAGGCGGACTTCTTCAATTTGCTGGCGCAGTCCGTTCCACTCCAGGCCAGGCTTTGCCAATCCAGCGCCCGCCAGTTCAACGTTCTTCAATCCGGCGCTCAGCAGGTCGCAGTACAGCAGGATGCCGGTCAGCAGATTGTTGAAGTCGTGCGCGATTGCTCCCGCCAGCCGCCCTAGGACTTCCATCTTCTCGGCTTGGCGCAACTGTTCTTCCACGCGCTTGCGCCCGGCCGCGTCCGTGAGTATTGCGATCAGGAAGGCAGGCTCACGCCGGGCGTCGCGTCCAAGCGTGACCGTCAGATCTCCCCAGAACTCGGAACCGTCTTTGCGCCGGCAGCGCTTTTCGACTTCGATCGAGTCGCGCTCGCCCCGCATCAACTCGTCCAGCAGTCGCTGCTCCGGCGAATAATGGCCGGGGAAAATGTCGCGGTGGAGTTCCGGAAAAAGTTCACCAGCGTGCGTGCCCGCCAGTTCCTGCTGGCTGTAGCCGAGCATTCGGCTGAGTGCCGGATTCGCTTCCAGAATCCCACCATCGAGACGGCAAATCCCGATTCCAATCGCCGCCCCCTCAAACATGGCCTGGAAGTGCAGATCGCGGTCGTAGTCGCACGCTGCCGGAAATTGGGTCACGACGTTCATGGCGATACCAGGTCTCAGGTCTTAGGTGTCAGGTCTCAGGAAAACCAAGTTCTAAGTCCTAAGACCTAAGACCTGATTCCTGCCCCTCCGATTCCAAGTTGGGAAAAGTAAGCCCAACTTTTCCGCGAATGAACCGCGTTAGACCTGATTGGGGAAAAGTGTAGCGGGAAAAACACCGCCGTTAAGTGCCGGCCATCACACCAAATATGTGATGAATCCGGGGGCGGTGATTGCTAACGAATCGTGGTGCGGACCTAACTTAAGACTTTACCTGCCTCAAGCAGGGTCTTTTCTTCGCACGTGCAGCAACTTCTCCACTTCGGCAACCACGCCCCCCGATTCGTCCTTGACCTCGACCGTGAACACGCGCTCGATCTTCGGCTGGGAAAGCAAAGCTTGCCGGATTTCGCCGATCTGCTCTTCGGACAGCCAGAAGCTGGCGGAAACCTTTCCGCGTCCCGGCTTCTTGAAACGGACGCTGGCTGCCTTGTCCCAGACGATGTAGTCTTTCCCCAGGTTCTCAATTAGCATCAGCATGAAGAATAGGTCGGCCATGGAGTACAGCGACCCTCCATAGTGGGTGCCGACGTAGTTCGCGTTCCACCAGCGAAGTTTCATCTCCACATCGATTTCTCTCCAGTCGGAGGCGAGTCGCCTGATGCGGATTCCCGCGCCCAGAAACGGCGGCCAGATATTTAAAAACATGCGTGCGTGGCGCTTCAAGGTCGTTTTCACAGGACGCTCCTGCTGCGATTCACTGCCTGCCACTGAATCCGCAACAAGAATAGCCGCAGAGCGGCGTAAGAATGAAGCCCACGGCGCAAGCCGTGGGTTGGAAGCGAGAAACGAGCGAGCCCCAGTGGGGCGAAAGAATAGGCTGCTTGCCGTGACGTAGGACTGGGGCAAGAACCCACGAATTGGTATTCTGAGTGGGGCAAACATGCCATTCCACCGCTATCGAACCACCGTCGTTCTGCTGATGCTCAGCTTCCTCTGCGCCTGTGGCCGCCCTCCTGCGGAGAATGCAGCGAACTCTGATTCACAAAAGCTGCCCTTCGATCGCCAGCCGAGCCCGACTGGCATTTCGCCCAGCCGGTCGCTGATTCCATCCACCACAAGCCTGCCCGAGGGGACGCCCATCCCCGTTCGCCTCGAGCGCGCGCTTTCGAGCGCGTCGGGGCATGCGGGAGACACCTTCAAAGCGACCGTTGATGAGCCGGTGGTAATCGACGGCCGGACGCTTATCGCCCGCGGCACGTCCGCGGCCGGCCGCGTGCTCGAAGCCAAGCCCTCCACAACTTCCCTCGGCCGTTCCAGTGAACCTGGCTATCTGCGCATCGTTCTCGTGAGTTTGAACGTTGGCGGCAGGCCGGTCATGATCGAGACCTCCAGCATCTTCGCCAAAGGCGGTTCCCGGGAGGACCGAACCTCGCCGACCGGCGTTGCTCCGGGCGCCAGCCAGAAAGATAAAGATAAAGAGAAAGATAAAGATAAAGATAAAGATAAAGACATTGTGCTCGGCATTGATCGCCGTCTCAACTTCCGTCTTGCCCAGACGGTTGACTTGCAATAATCCCCGACACGCGGAATTCCCGCTGCATAAAATTTACATCCCCACGCGTGTTGTTACTTGCCACCACGACACCCTGCCGCAAGGTATCTTGCTGTAAGAAAAGGGAGTTTCCCGTTCTGGCTAACTGCTTGCTCTATTCCGGCTAAGACTCCAGTGGGGACGCTTATGGTGTTTATGCTTTCCATGATCTTCGCCTTCGCACTCATCGCCATGGCGACTGTTGTCATGACGATTCTTGCGCTGTGCTTCGTTCGATGGCTGCTGGGGGCTGGTCAGTTTCTGGGTCAGGTTCGTGCGCCCGGTGACACATTCGTCGATGAGGAAGCTCCAGCCTTCCGGCGCCATCTCGTGATCGAGTAAACCAAGCAAGAGTCTTGTTTGAGGAAAGGAGCAAGCATGAAACGAAATCTGGTTCTGGTGGTACTCAATTTGGCGGTGTTGCTGGGAAATCTCGCCTGGGCAGGCTCGGTGCGTGAAGACGCAACCGAGCGGCTGCAGAATTCCGCGTACGTGCTCAAAGAAATCGCGGTCGCTCCCGACAAGGGCATCCCGGAAGAAGTACTGAGTAACTCCAAATGCATCGTGGTCGTTCCGCATCTGGTCAAGGCCGGTTTCATCGTCGGCGGCAAGCACGGCCGCGGAGTCGCGGTGTGCCGCACCAGTGCGGGATGGAGCGCGCCCGCCTTCATCAGCGTGGGCGGAGGAAGCTGGGGCCTGCAAATCGGCGCCGAGGGCGTGGACCTGGTCATGCTGGTGATGAACCACCAGGGTCTGGAGCATTTGCTTTCCAGCAAGTTTGAGCTCACGGGTGAAGGCTCCGCCGCCGCCGGCCCAGTCGGACGCCACGCTTCCGCCGGAACCGACTGGAAGCTCAACACCGAATTGTTGACCTACTCCCGTTCACGAGGCGTCTTTGCTGGTCTGACTCTGGAAGGCGCGGTAGTGGAGCAGGATGCCGATGCCACAGTGGCGATCTATGGCAACGACCTTCCTTTCAGGAAGATCTTGATGGGTGAGGTCGCGGCACCGGCTCCGGCAAGGTCCTTCCTGCAGGCGGTGGCCGACATCAGTCATCAAGCTAGAGCGCAGGAAGCCCGGGAACAGGCACCGGCGAATGCGCATAAATCACAACCTCAGGAGAAACCAGAGGACAACAATCGAAAGTAGTTTGGTTTTGGGGCGCGAACGTTCAGGATGATCTTCCGTCGCGACCGGCCGCGCCTCGCTTATGCAGTAAAATCTTGTCGTGCCCTGGACGTGAGAGCAGCTTCTGTACAGGACAGACGTTTCCCAGTTGACCTCCAACGTTCCCGGCCGGCAATCTCGCTTCTCAATCCACGAAGCCCGCAGCGGTGAGCAACACCGGGCAAACGAGGGATGATAGGCCAGAGGAATCACCATGCATATTCGTTCGATTCGTACGCTGTTGTTCGGGCTAACGCTGGCGCTCGTGGTGCTGTCGATGTCAACGGCCTCGTTCGCGCAAATCGGTATTGCGATCACCATCGGCCCGCCGCCGCTGCCCGTCTACGAGCAGCCGCTTTGCCCGGGTGACGGCTACATTTGGACACCCGGCTACTGGGCCTACGACTACGACGTTGATGACTACTACTGGGTGCCGGGCACATGGGTGCTTGCGCCGGAAATCGGTTTCCTGTGGACTCCAGCCTGGTGGGGTTGGGAAGGCGACCGATTCTTTTTCCATGAAGGCTATTGGGGACCGCACGTGGGTTTCTACGGCGGAATCAGTTATGGCTTTGGCTATTTCGGTGAGGGTTACGAAGGCGGGCGTTGGGACCACGACCACTTTTTCTACAACCGTTCGGTGAACAACATCAACATCACTGAGATTCACAACGTCTACAACACCACCGTGATCAACAACAACGTAAACCGCGTCAGCTACAACGGCGGGAACGGTGGAATCGATCGCCGTCCGAGGCCAGAAGAGGAGGCTGCGGCGCGTGAGCGACATATCGCGCCGGTAGCAGATCAGACCCGGCATATGCAGGAGGCCCGCTCCAACCCGCAGCAGCGTGCATCGGTGAACATAGGCAGACCCGCGATTGCGGCGACCCCGAGGCCCGGTAATTTTAAAGACAGCGGCGTTGTGGCCGCCCGCGAGGCCGGAGGGCCCTACAAGCCGCCAGCCAATCGCGGTGGAAACCAACCGCGTCCCGAGAACCGTACCGAGAATAATGTTCCTCGTCCCCCCGTTCATCCTCGCGACCTTCCGCCTGTTTCACGGCCCAGCGCTCCAAATACCGGCAACCCGAAGCTGGACCAGAAGTACCAGCAGCAGCAGGAAAAGACATTCGCGAAGCAGCAACAGGAACGAGACAAGCTTCAACAAAAGCAGGAGCAGGAACACCAGCGACTAACGCAACAGAACGCCAATGCGGCAAAACAGCAACAAGTAGAGCAGCGCCACCAGCAACAGACGCAACAATTGCAACAAAGACACGAACAGCAACAACAGAAGTTGCAGCAGAAACAGCAGCCACCGCCGAGCCGAGGCCAGTCTAAGCCTCCGAAGCATTGAATGAGAACCGGGCGAGGCAACAGGGTGGCGGCCTTGCCCGGCTCCTTGGGAATTTCCAGAACCCGACGGGCTAATTTCTGTTTCCAGGAGTTCGTCAAAGGTTGGTCGTAAGGCAAAGATGGTTCGACCGCAAGATACGGATAGCACCGCCTGCGCGATGTCCGATATTGTCGGCGCATGCACAAGACAATCGACCCGACGATCCTTTATTTCGGAACCCCGGTGGCGCTGATCAGCACCTTGAATCCAGACGGCTCGCCGAACCTGGCTCCGATGTCATCGGCGTGGTGGTTGGGCTGGAGCTGCATGCTGGGCTTGGGCCAGATGGGTCAGACGTCCGACAACCTCATCCGTACGCGCGAGTGTGTGATCAACCTGCCCTCGGAAGATCTGGTGACCCGTGTCGACCGCCTCGCGCTCACGACCGCAAAGAATCCCGTGCCCGACAAGAAGCGTCAGTGGGGCTATCGCTATGAACCGGACAAATTTGACATCGCGGGATTCACTCCGATGGAGTCGGAATCGGTAGCGCCACCGCGCGTACGCGAGTGCCCGGTGCAAATGGAAGGCATTGTGCATGATTTCCGCCCCTTCGGGAAGAACGTGGGCGCCCATGCGTTCGAAGTGCATATCGTGAAGCTGCACGTCGAGGAACAACTGCTGGTGGGCAACGGCGCGCGCCCGCAGATCGATCCGGCGCGCTGGCGTCCGCTGATCATGAGCTTCTGCCGATTCTTCGGGCTAGGCGGCGAGGTGCATCCGTCGCGCCTGGCGGAATCGGATTTCATGAAATTCGTGACTCAAGGAACGACGTCGCAACCGTCGGATTCGCCCCGCACGGACGAAAGCGATAATGCGCCGTGCGAGCCTCTCGCATCAATCGCGGGTTCGGCCGCCAGAAGGGTCACTTGAAGTTGCAACATCGAAGTCCACGTGCAATCGTTGGGCTGGATCGATGCCAGGCGGATAACAATTTCCATCTTTGTTGTAGTTAGCGGAGCAGCCGCGTGCGAAGTCACGTCGCTTGGGAGACTGAGAAAATTGCCAGACGTCGGCAAAGGAAATACCGCTGGAATCGGGCAGCAGATCCTTGTGAGAGGATGTGCACCCTGGGGAGGGTGGGCATGAGTCGTTGACGACCCAATATTTTATTTGCCTTCCACCTGCATTTTTCCGGATATCGTTCGCGGTCACAATGGAGACGCCTGAACTTTCCTTGGCAGCAATGCCCGAGCAGTACACCCCGGACGCAAAGCCCGCGGAATTGATGCCATCGACCCAGGCATGAAGATAGGCTCGCTGTTCGGGCAGCAGGCGTCCGCCTTGTTCCTGGTCGAGGAAGATGATGGTCTGCACTGGAAATCCTTCCGCGCGCGCCGCCAAGACCGCGGCCGCGGCATCCGAATTGCCCAACTTCACCGCGTTTCCGGCCGATTTGATCTCCGCGTACGTGCGCCCGTTGAAGAGGACCAGGAAGCCGAACCCTGCAGCTTGGAGAGCCTTCCGCTTTCCGGTCCAGGAATTTGTCTTCTCTCCCGGCGGATTGTTTAGCCAATAGCCGGAATAAGAGAAGGTCTCGCGGAGAATCTTCAAGTTCGAGTCGCCCGGGTAGTCGTTGCGATCGAATCCTATGTATCCAGCATTCGCGGCCGGACGTTCACTGGAATTTACCAGTAGCTGTGAACTGACAGCCAGGAATGCCAGGGTCGCCGCGCTTAGCAGTAAAGCTCTCATCACTTTCGAGGCCCAGCCCCTGAAGGGGCGTCTGATTTCGGGGACCTTCGGCATCGCTAAAGCGATGCCCTGATACGAAGCCGAATCTTTCCGCAGCCTGCTCAGGCCGTGATCTCCTCGCGACGATCCGGTTTCACTACCACCGCCGGTAGCCGCAAGCGAAACGTCGTGCCGGTTCCGACGATGGTATCGAATTCCACCGAGCCATAATGCCACTGCATGATCTGGTAGGTCTGCGCCAGACCGATTCCGCTGCCACCCTTGTCGCCCTTGGTGGTGAAGTAGAGTTCGAAAATCTTCTCCTGCGCCGCAGGCGGAATGCCGCAGCCCTGGTCCCGCACTTCGGCGAGAATCATTTCGCCATCGCGCCGCGCTGCCAGCGTTAGCGTTCCGCCCGCAGTCATGGACTGCACGCCGTTCAGCACCAGGTTCAGAATCGCCTGCCTCAACAGATCGGAATCCGCGCGCACTATCAGCGCGTCATTGTGGTCGGATAGATCAGGGTTGGCTGGATCATGGTGGGGCAGTTCCTGCACAATGCTCACGCCGTGATGCGCGGCATCGGGCGCGGCCAGCACCGATACGTTCTCCAGAATCTTGCGCAGGTCCACGTCTTCCAGCCGCAAATCGCGCGGACGGGTGAAATCCACCAGAATTTGCACGACGCGGTCGAGACGGTGGATTTCGTTGCCGATGATGTCCATGTGGCGGCGGGTTTCAGGATCATCCTGCTGCAGTTTGTTTTGCAGCAACTGCAAGTGCAGCACGATGGCATTGATGGGATTCTTGACCTCGTGCGCCACTCCCCGGGTCATCCGCCCGCTGGCGGAAAGACGCCGCGAAATTTCAATCTCGTCCTCGATGCGCCGTACCGATTCGGCATCGCGCATGGTCAGCAGCGCGCCAATCGGCGTGCCTTTTTCCTGGATGAAATCGAGCGATACCTGCACCCGCCGGCCATCGGCGGCGTCGAATTCGTACTGCACCAGCGGCCGCTGCTTCTGGAAGGCGGGCAGAACCACCGCGCCCAAGACCGTTCCATCGGAAAAAATCTCTTCCGCAGTATGTCCCAGAATTTCGCGCCGCGGGCGTCCCAGAAACTTTTCCGCCGAAGCGCTCACCAGCACTACCCGCGAATCGCGCGTGAACAGCATGAGTCCGTCCTGCAGCTTGGTCATGACCTGTTCGACGTTGTCTTTCAGGGCGGAAAAAATCTGGTTCGTGTCGCGAATCTGCCGGCCCAGGTGCGCGATCTTCAGCGACACCAAGCCAACCTCGTCGCCGGCGCTGGTCTCCTCGTCCGGCAACTCATCGCCCGCGCTCGCAGTGTCCAGGTTGCGGGCAATGGCCTTCAACGGCCCCAGCGCGACATTCGAAACCACCGCGGCCAGCACCAGCGAGCAAAAAATCGTGACCACTGAAAAGAAAGCCGCCTGCTGCAATTTCGGCGTCAGTTCGTTGCGCAGAAACACCGTCGAGAGGCCTACCCGCACGCTGCCAAACTCCTGTCCATCCAACTCCAGCCCGATGCTCACGTCATAAACCGTGGCGGGGCCGTAGAGCAGGCGCAACTGGCGCCGGAAGCCCGCGTCGCGCAATACGTTCAAAGAGGCGCGCTCCGGAACCGGCCGGCCATTCAGCGCCGGATTGGTATCGAGAATCGCGACTCCACTCGGGTCAATGATGGCGGCATCGTAGACAATGCGGGAATTCCCCACCACCGATTCCAGCATGTCGTTCAGGTTGGTGTCGGTCTGCAGGTAATTCGTAATCGCGGCACGCATGGCCTTGGGATTGTTGGTGTCAATCCGCGTGCTGGTCAGATCCGGCACCGCTTTGGAGGCGGCGTACTCCAGCTGATTGGTGAGCTGGGAAGCCGTCTCATCGGCCCACAGCAAACGCTGGCGCAGGAATTGCGACAGGTAAATCCAGGAAAAGCCGCTCACCAGCGCCGTGAACAGCGTGGTGATCACGAACACGATGATGAATTTGCGAGTCATCGAAAGGCAGGTGTCAGGTGTTAGGTCTCAGGTCTCAGGAAAATCTTAGGGTGCCCGCTGACACCTGAGACCTGACACCGTAAGACCTAAGACCTGCTTTTCTCACTCCTCCGCCGTCATCACCGCATCCTGCGGCCGCCCGTATTCTTTCAGCTTGTTATGCAGCGTCTTCAGGCTGATGCCGAGTATCTCCGCGGCTCGGGTCTTGTTGTTATTGGTCGCCTGCAGTGTTTTCAGGATGAGCAGCTTCTCCGCTTCTCCGACGGTCGTGCCTACTCCCAGATGTACAGCATCGGGATCATTCACCACTGGCCGTACATTCTGGCCAAAGCCCGGCGGCAAATGTTTGGTTTCCACCAGTCCGCCCTCGCAGACGATCACAGCGCGTTCCAGCGTGTTGCGTAACTCGCGCACATTGCCCGGCCAGGAGTAAGTCTGGAAAATATTGAGCACCGCTTCGCTCACGTCCGCCACTTTGCGATCGTGTTTCAGGTTCATGTCCTTGAGCAGGCTTTTCGATAGCTCGCGGATATCGTCCTTATGCTCGCGCAGCGCCGGCATATGAATATTGAAAACGTTGAGGCGGTAATAAAGATCCTGGCGCAGCTGTCCATTGGCAACAGCATCGTCGGGAACTTTGTTGGTGGCGGCGAGCACGCGCACGTCCACCGAGGTTTCGACCTTGCTGCCCAGCCGTCGCAGTTTATGGTCTTCGAGCACGCGCAGCAGCTTGGCCTGCGTGCCCACCGGCATCTCGCCAATCTCGTCGAGCAATAGCGTGCCGCCTTCGGCCAGTTCGAAGCAGCCGACGCGGCGCTCCAGCGCCCCCGTGAAGGCGCCTTTTTCGTGGCCAAAAATTTCGCTCTCGATCAGCGTTTCCGGAATGGCCGCACAATTAATGGGGACGAAAGGTTTATTGCGTCGAGGACTCAGATCGTGGATGGTGCGCGCCACCAATTCCTTGCCGGTTCCGCTCGCCCCCGTGATCAGCACCGAGGCCGTGCTCGGAGCCACCTGCTCGATCAGGTGGAAAATCTCCTGCATTTCAGCAGACGCACCGACCAGCAGACCGAGCGCCCCCTTATCGCGCAAGCGGCGGCGCAGTGATTCGTTTTCGGTGCGGGCATTCAGGATTTCCCCGATATTGGTCAAAATCGAGCGCAGCCGCCGGAAGTCGATGGGCTTCTCGATGTAGTCCTGCACCCCCAGTCGCCCCGCGTGAAATGCGGTATCGGTCGCCTTCTGGGCCGTCACCATCACCACTGCGATCGACTGCGTCATGTCGGCCAGCCGCTCCACCAGTTCCATGCCGCCCATGCGGGGCATCTTCACGTCGGTGATCACGATGGCCGGAGCAAACCCGGGAATTTTTTCCAGAGCTTCCACACCGTCGGCCGCTGTGTCGGTGCGGTAGCCCCATCCCGAGACCAGTTCGGCCAGCCCGGTTCGTTCGTTCTCTTCGTCTTCAACAATCAGTACGCGTTCCTGTGTCATAGGGTCCACCAGCATTATTCAGGGAAGCGCGCCGCCCCGCAACCCGGCCAGAATGGGAAATATCAATTTGAGATAAATTCCGGCGCTACCGCTTGCAGGAACCACCTGGTGGTCCACACGGGCTATGAATATAGCAACCCCTGATTCTTCTTTTGAAAAAACGCCTGGTTGCTGTAGAATTCCTTGTTCCCAGGTGTAGCCTATCCGTGCGCGCCGTAAGGCTTTAGATTCCAGTTCTATTAAATAGCTTGTTGTGGATTTGATTCGGAGGAAACTCAATGTCACCTAGTCACCAGACTTACCGGAGATGCGCGAGTTTCGCGCTCGTCCTGGCCCTCGTTTTGATCGCGATGCCGGCTTTGTTGAACGCACAAACTGCACCCAAGGCGTCGACCGCACAGTCGTCGGACGATTTCCCGAAGGTGGAATTGTTTGTGGGTTACCAGTGGTTGAACCCCGGCGGCAACATTCCCGCTTTCCAAACCGTCGCTCCACCACCTGACATACCCGCCTCGACGACGACGGTCGTCCCCTTCAAGCTGCCCTCGATCGCGCAGGGCTTCGGCACCAATCTGGCCTGGAACTTCACCAAGAATCTGGCTCTCGAAGGCAACTACGGAGGGGATTGGAACCGCAATGCCAGTATCAGCGCCACCACTGTGGGACCAAAGTACACTTGGCGCGGCGAGAACGAGAACTTTTTCATCCACACGCTGTTCGGATTCGAACGCCTCTCCACCAGAGGTGTCCCATCCAGCAACGGCATCGCCGCCCTTCTCGGCGGCGGCATGGATCTCAAAATCAACAAGATGTTCACATTCCGCCTCTTTGAAGCCGACTACCAGTTCGCGCACCTAAACTTCGCTTCTGTGGCGCCCCCTACCGATCCCAAACTCGCCCGTCCGAGCTACAACGGCGTCCGCCTGACCACCGGTCTGGTCTTCAATTTTGGCGGCGCTCCTGAAGTTCCGGTAGCGGCGGCCTGCTCCATCGACCACAACGAAGTCCTGGTCGGTGAGCCGCTGCACGTAACCGTCGCCCCCAGCAACTTCAACCCCAAGCACCCGCTTACCTACATGTGGGCGAGCAGCGGCGGCAAAATCGATGGGAAAGATACGGGCGCGACCATCGACACCAACGGCGCGGCTCCCGGCAACTACACGGCCACGGCCCGCGTGACCGATGCCAAGAAGAAGAAAAACGGCGAAGCCAGCTGCACTTCGAACTTCACCGTGAAGCCCCTGAATCCGCCGCAGATTTCCTGCTCGGCGAATCCGGGAACGGTCGAAATCGGAACGCCCTCGTCCATCACCTGCACCTGCACCAGTCCTGACAATGCTACCGTCGCAATTGGCGGCTGGACCTCGAGCGCAGGCAGCGTAGCGGGCAGCGGCAATTCCGCGACCTTCACCACCACCGGCGCTTCCGCAGGTCCGGCCACGGTGAATGCAACCTGCACCGACTCGCGCGGCTTGACCGCCTCGGCTACGAGCACAGTCACCGTAAACAACCCGCCACCGCCTCCGGCGCCAGTTGTGGACAAAGTGCTGGAAGCCCGGCTCTTGCTCCACAGCGTGTATTTTGTGACTGCCAAACCGACGGAGAAGGAACCCAACGCCGGCATGGTTAAGAGTCAAGAGCAAACCCTGGTGGCGCTGGCCACGGACTTCAAGAAGTATCTTGAGGCCAAGCCGGATGCTCACCTTACCCTCGAAGGACACGCCGACGTGCGTGGCTCCGTGCCTTACAACCAGGGACTCTCCGAGCGTCGTGTGGCGCGCGTCAAGAGCATCCTGGTCGAGAATGGCGTACCCGAGGCCAGCCTCACAACCAAGGCTTTCGGCGAGCAGCGGAATCTGACCGCGGCCGAGGTGAAGTCAGCGGTCGAGCAGAACCCCGAACTGACGAAAGAGGAACGGGCCAGGGTCCTGCGCAATATGAAGATAATCGTCTGGGCAAGCAATCGCCGCGTGGACGTCACTCTGAACATTGAAGGCCAAACCGAAACGTCGGTGCGCCAGTACCCGTTCAATGCTGCGGATTCATTGGCGCTGATCGGCGGCAGGGAATCCGAAAGGAAGGCCGCAGCGGCTAAGAAGGCTCCAGCCGCAAAGGGTGCCAAGAAACCAGTGAAGAAGTAGTAAGCAAGGCAGGGTAGAACACAACGGAGGAAGCGGAAGCGCTTCCTCCGTTTTTTATGGTGTGCTCAAAGCGCCTTGCGTTCTTTGCCAGGCTGGGAAACAATCCTTTTGATACCGTGTCATGCGACTTGTCTGTGGACTCGTGATTGCGCTTTGGCTGACCTTTCCTGCTGCAGGAATCGGATCGCGGCAAGAGGACGCCGCAGGCTCCGCGAATTCTGCTGGGCAAGCTCAGGCTCCGCCCGCAGCTCCGGCAGAGCAAGCTCCTGCAGAGACCACGCCGGCGGTGGGGAAGAAAGCAGTAGAGAGCGTGGCGAAGGGAAAGACGAATGCTGGCGCGGTGAGCACCGGACCGGCAAGCGGCGTTTCGCAACGCCGCAAGCACACACCGCCACCGCCAGCGCCGGAGGGTGCTCCGCGGAAGATCGTGGTTCGCGAAGGTGGAGCGAAGGAGCCTGCGGCGCAGATCGCGCCCGGCATGACTCCCGTAGAAGCCACTCGCCAGCGCCACAACGCGGAACAGTGGCTGGCCTCAGCCGACGACCAACTGAAACAACTGGCAGGACGCGCGCTGGACGCTCGGCAGCAGGAGACGGCGGGACAGATCCGCAACTATATGGACGGTGCACGTTCGGCCTTGAAGGAGGGCGACGTGCACAGAGCGAACACGCTGGCCGAGAAGGCGCATTTGCTGGCTGAGGACCTAGTGAGGCATTAGGGGCCGGGCAAAGGAGAGGAACCTAACCGGTTGCAAACTTTATATTGTGATGCTATAATGTATCACATGACGAAAGCCTCGGTTCGGGACCTCCGCTACGAGTTCAAGAAGATTGAACGCCTCTTGCTCCAAGGTGAAGAGATCCAGATTACCAAGCGCCGGCGTGTCATCGCTCGCCTGGTGCCGGAAAGCGCGCAGTCCGCGAAGGAAATGCCCGATTTTCGGGCTCGTATGCGCTCCATCTTCGGCGACAAAGTGCTGGCGGTTAGCGGAGCGGATTTGATATCCGCCGATCGGGACCGGTATTGAAAATTTACGCCGACTCCAGTTTCCTTGTGTCTCTTTACATCCCAGACGCTAATTCGGCCGCTGCGTTGCGCACAATGCAGGCTTCCTCTGGGGACCGCTTCGTAACTACTTTGTGCGAACTGGAAGTCGTCAATGCTTTTGGGTTGCGGGTCTTTCGGAAACACGCCTCGCCGGCGGAAGCCAACGCTGCGCTGACCAACTTTGAAAAAGATTTACACGAAGGGCTTTTCCAACTTCGAGGGTTGCCGGAGCGGGTATTTGAGCGGGCAAAACAACTGTCCCGACAAACAACCGCCAAACTGGGTACCCGGACAGCGGACCTATTGCACGTTGCGGCAGCACTCGAACTGGGCGTGGATTATTTCTACAGCTTCGACCAGCAGCAGAGAAAGCTTGCCCAAACCGTTCGCCTCAAACTGAATTAGAACTTGCAGTCCGGTCCCGGTTTTCGACAGAGCCCTTCCTACTTTCGCCCTTCCCGCTTCTGTGCCACGACCAGCCCGCGCGGCGTAGGCAAGAGCACAACCGAGATCAAGCCGTCCCGTTCGAGTTTGAGTGCGGCCTCGCGGACAATCTTCAAATGCGAACTGGCGTCGTGCATCAGGATCAGCCCATAAGGGCTGATCTGCGGCAGAAAACGGCGAATCTCCTGCTCCCGGATGGGCATGTCACTGTCGCTAAAGAAAAGGTCGATGGTGCCCTCCACTTTCATGTCGAGGCTGGATTCATTGCGCAGTTCGATCCACTCGGCGAGTCCGGAAGCTTGGATTCGCGCCTTTGCGTTCTCATAGATCTGGTGGTCGAACTCACAGCTGATGACGCGCCCGCGGCCGTTGGCTTTCAGTCCCTCGGCGATCCAGAGAGTGCTGATGCCGCTGAAAGTTCCGGTTTCCACCACTAGTTCAGGCTTGATGGTGGTGACCACCGTGCGCAAGAACTCGAGCACCTCGGCCTCGGCGGTCATGGAATCAAACATGCGCCAGCGCTCCGGATGCGGACACTCGGGCGTCGCGCGATGATATTCAGGCTGCAGTTGATCGCCCGTTTGCTCGATTTGTCGCAGGATGCGGCGTTCCTGCTTTTCTTTCTTGAAAAGGCGGCGAAGGGACATAGAAAAAGGTCTCAGGTCTTAGGTCTTAGGTGTCAGGAAGATCTCACGGGGTCGGGTTTCTGTGTTTTTCCTGAAACCTAACACCTGAGACCTAAGACCTAAGACCTAAGACCTGTTCTTCTACTCACTGGTAAAGTAATCCACGCTCACGGGGTTCTCGAACAGAGAATAATCGCGGGTCACGATAGTGATGCCGCTATCGGTGACGAAGTACTGCTGGCGGTCGGCCTCGGTATCGTAGCCGATGGTGGTTCCCTCGGGAATGTGCACGTTGCGGTCGATGATGGCTTTGCGGATACGGCAACTGCGTCCCACATTCACATGAGAGAACAGAATGCTGTTCTCGATTTCGGTGTAGGAGTTGACGCGCACATCCGGAGAGAGCACGCAATTCTGGACCGTGCCGCCGGAAATGATGCAGCCGGCAGATACCAGCGAATCGAGCGCGTGGCCGGTACGCCCACTTTCGGCAAACACGAACTTCGCCGGCGGATACTGGCGCTGGTGGGTGCGGATGGGCCATTGCTCATCGTAAAGATTGAAGACCGGCGACACCGAAACCAGGTCCATGTTGGCTTCGTAATAAGCTTCGAGCGTGCCCACGTCGCGCCAGTAAAGGGCTTCCTTCTTGTTCTCGTCGACAAAGTTGAAAGCGAAGACGCGGTAGTCAGCCAGCATTTTAGGCAGAATATCCTTGCCGAAATCGTGGCTGGAATTAGCATCCTCGGAGTCTTTCAGCAGCACCGGAATGAGTACGTCGGTATTGAAAATATAGATGCCCATCGATGCCGAGATCTTGGTCGGATCGTAGGGCGATCGCAACTCGGTCTGTTGCGGTTTTTCCAGAAACCCGGTGATGCGGTGGTCGCGGCCGATATCGACCACGCCGAAATGGCGGCATTCGTTCGGGTCGGTCACCAGGGTAGCGAGCGTGACGTCGGCGGCGCCGTCCACGTGCTGCTTGAGCATGCGCCCGTAATTCATTTTGTAGATGTGATCGCCGGCGAGGATCATTACATACTTCGGCTGCTCGGAACCAATGGAGTAAATGTTCTGATAGACCGCGTCCGCCGTCCCCATGTACCAGTTCTCGCTGACCCGTTTCATGGGCGGCAGGATTTCGATGAATTCGCCGATCTCGCGCCCGAAAATGTTCCATCCCTCGCGAATCTGGCGGTTCAGTGACAGCGCCTTGTATTGCGTGAGGATAAAAACGCGGCGCAGGCCGGAGTTGACGCAGTTGGAAAGCGTGACGTCGATGATGCGGTAGTTGCCGCCGAAGGTTACGGCAGGTTTGGCGCGGTCCCGGGTGAGCGGGTAGAGGCGTTCACCAGCGCCCCCGGCGAGCAAAATTCCAAGCGTATCTTTCATCGGCACACCGTATGGACGCAACCTGCAACCCGGACGTTGCCCCGGCTCACCGCGAAATACTAGCACAAGGCTGCGCGTTCTCGCCGAAGCCGCTCGACACAAAATCCGGTACAGAAAAGGAAAAACCTTAACTGACAGCTGAGAGCTGACAGCATGTTAGCAGTGCGCGATCTTGTCGCTCCTAATCCCGCGCGTAGCGTTCCGGGTATCTACAACTAGTTTGGCTTCGTTAACGATTTTCTTGTAGTCGTAGTCGGAATGGTCGGTGACGATGAGCACGCAATCGTACTGGCCAAGATTGTCGAGCGAGGAGCACTTCATCTGCAGGTCGTACTTGCGGCCGCGGCCGACGAAGGGGAAGTAGGGATCGTTGTAGCTGACCACGGCTCCCTCTTTCTGCAGCAGTTCGATGATGGTGAGCGCGGGCGACTCGCGCAGGTCGTCAATGTCTTTCTTGTAGGCAACTCCCAGAACCAGGATCTTGGACCCGTTGATCGGTTTTTTCTGCCGATTGAGCGCCGAGATAGTGGCGGCGATCACGTGGTAGGGCATGGCCACGTTGATTTCGCCGGCCAGTTCGATGAAGCGCGTTCGGAAATCGAACTCTTTCGCCTTCCAGGAAAGATAAAACGGGTCGACCGGAATGCAGTGTCCGCCGAGGCCCGGCCCGGGATAAAACGGATGGAAGCCGAAGGGCTTGGTAGCGGCCGCGTCAATGATCTCCCAGATATTGAGGTCCATGCGCAGGCAGAGCATCTTGAGTTCGTTGACCAGCGCAATGTTGACGCAGCGGTAGATGTTCTCGAGCAACTTCGTCATCTCCGCGGCCGCCGGCGATGAAACAGGCACAGTACGGCGAAAAATAGAACCGTAGAGCGCGGCGGCGATGGCGCTGGCCTGCGGATCGAGCCCGCCAATCACTTTCGGAATGTCGTGACGAGCTACCTGAGTGTTGCCCGGATCCTCGCGCTCGGGCGAGAACGCGACCCAGATTTCGTTGCTGCCAGCTGCGCCCTGGCGCGAAGCTTTCAACCCCGCCTTGTTTTCCTTTTCGAGAATCGGAATCAGGACTTCTTCGGTGGTGCCGGGGTAGGTCGTGCTCTCCAGGATGACAATCTGCCCGGCGCGCAAATAGGGCGCAACCGCGTGGGCGGTATTGGTGATGTAGCTGAGATCAGGCTCGTGATATTCGTTGAGCGGAGTGGGGACGCAGATGATGATCGCATCCATAGCGGTGATCTGCGAATAGTCGGCCGTGGCCTTGAAGCCGTTCGCTTTGGCCGCCGCGATTTCTGCGGGCGTGATGCGGAAAATGTAGGTGCCGCCGCTGGCGAGGGTATCGATCTTTCGCTGATCGATATCGAACCCGGTGACGGCAAATTTCTCCTCGCTGTAGAGCAGTGCCAGCGGCAATCCGACGTAGCCCAGGCCGATGATTCCGACCCGAGCCTGGCGCGCATCAATCCGGCTTTTCAAGTCAGCAAACAGGGAAGAAGCGGTGAGTTGAGTATTCATATCCGCAAATGATTCTAGCATCCGAGATTACGGCCTGCGCATCCAGCCGCGAAGCGGCGGAAGAATGCAGCCCGCTGTCTCCCGAGCGGAAAGGCATTTATGGAACAAGTTCTAGTAACATGCGTTGCAGATGCGATTCTCACGGCTATACCCCGGATTGCTCCTGGTCGTCATTTTGGTTGCGCTCGCCAGCCAGGCGGCGCGTTTTCTGGTGGTGGACAACCCGGAGAAATCCGATGCCATCGTGGTGCTGGCGGGCGAAACCAATGTCCGTCCAGTCCGCGCCATGGAACTGCTGCGTCAGGGCGTGGCGCCGCGCGTGTTCATGGATGCCGAGACCCGGGATCTGATCTACGATCAGCGCCTGACCGACATTGCGCAGAAATACGTGAACCGCCTCCCGGAGGCAAGCCGCGTATCCGTATGCCCGGTGGTTGGATTTTCGACGAACGCCGAGACTGACGATATAAACCGCTGCCTGCAGCCGCTGAGCGCGCATCGGGTGCTGATCGTGACCTCCGAATTTCACACCCGCCGCGCCCTGATGGTCTTTCGCCATCGCCTGCCGCAGTACCAGTTCAATGTGGCGGCGGCGCGCAATCCGGAGGAATTCGGCGATGCCTGGTGGACGAACCGCGAATGGGCAAAAACCATTTGTGTGGAGTGGTCGAAACTGCTGTGGTGGGAAGCCGTCGACCGCTGGCGGTGAGGCAGTTGCCAGTACCCAGTTCTCAGTTCCCAAGTCTTGGTATAGGCAAGCACCAAGCGCGACCATTGGTGTAGATTTACTGAGAACTGAGAACTGAGAACTGAGAACTGAGAGCTGAGAGCTGGTCTTGGAGGTTTCATGGCGCAAGTCACGATTACGGTGCGTAAGAACGGTCCGCTGCGCATAGACGATCCCAACAGCGTTGTCGAAATGGTCGACGCCGATGGCAACAAATACGACCTGACGGGCAAGACGGCGTTTTCCCTCTGCCGCTGCGGCGCTTCCGCCAACCGGCCCTTCTGTGACGGCAGCCACAAAATCGCCTTCCAGGCCCCCGATACAGCAATCAAAGTTGAGTAGAGACGGGGCTTGCCCCGTCTCCCACCTCCACCGCACACGCTCTTCAAAGCGCTGAAAGTAGCGCCGCCGTCCCGGCGGCTGTCCGGCGGGAGTCTTCGCCCGCCGTTCCGAGGGTGAGGCGCCCTCTCGGGCCTAGTGCCTAACTGGAAACCGGGGCCGCGAAAACCCGTGCCCTGAGCTTGCCTGTGATCTAGCATGGTCGGTGGACAATTGTCGCCGCAGATGCCGGCGTGCAAATCGACGCTTTCAGGCTGAACAGCGTTTTGCCAGCTAACTCTATGGGCCCATCGGGAAAAAACCAGCACGCCATTCGCCGCAGTACCCGGCTGCCGCTGGAAGTTCCCGTGCTTGTGACCAGCCTCGACCCCGCGCGGCCATTTTCCGAGCCGTGCAACACCACCCTGGTGAACGCGCACGGATGTGGGCTGATCGTTTCCCGCGCACTCGCCAACGGCATTCCGGTCCGGCTGGAAATCGTTTCGGCAAAGCGGCATACCACGGCCCGGGTCTCGGAGGTAGTTCCGCTCGGTGGCGATCCCGAGACCTGGCTGGTCGGCCTGGAGCTCGACACTCCCGGCAACTTCTGGGGTATCGACTATGCCCCTTCGGATTGGAAGGTCGACGAACACAGGATCGACGAGACACCGTCGCCTGCCGCAGAACAGCAGCCGCACGATCAAAAGCCGGCGCCGCCAAAACCGGTTCGTTCGCATCGCTGGCGCTTGACCGACATCAGCGCCGGTGCCTGCTACCTGGAAGCATCCGCTCCTTTTCCCGCCGGCACTGCCGTGCTGCTCAGTATTCGGGTGTCGGACACGGAGTTTTTACTGGACGGAGTGGTGCGGGTGTCGCACGCCCATGCGGGGATGGGAGTCGAGTTCACTCGTACCCAAGGCCACGAACTCAAGGCCCGGGTGGCGGAACTCGTCGGCCTATTGATGAACAGTCACGAGGTCCCGCGAATTTTCATAGGTAGGAAGGAAGACCGGAAAGAAGGCCGGAAAGAAGATCGGAAGGAAGGCAAGCATGCGCTGGCGAACCAGGCGCCGGCCGCCGTGCGGGACCCCGAATCGCCCGACCCGCTTCTGGAACTGATACACACGGGGGCGTCGCTGGCCGTAGAGGAGTTTCTGAAGGCCTTGCGCGCCCAGCGCCACGCGGCGGAGTGATACACTGCTTCGCCGGAGGGCTTTGTGTCAGACCAGCTTGGGTCAGGGGAACATGTGTCAGACGAACATGGGTCAGCGGAACGGGATCGAGCCCTGGGTATGGGCGCCAGAATCACGCGCCGGGATTTTCTGAATGGAGTCGCACTAACGGCAGGAGCAGCCATCGTTCCGCCTGAAATGTGGGCCGCGGCCGCTGCCGATTTGCAATCCGAGGCCCAGGGCGTCCCCGGTTACTATCCTCCCGGCAAGACCGGCCTGCGCGGCGACCACGCCGGGTCGTTTGAAACCATGCACAAGGTCCGCGACGGCGCTTTCTGGGACGACGCTCCCAAGGCCGCGGACACAGGCGAAGCTTACGATCTGGTGATCGTGGGCGGAGGCATCAGCGGACTTGCCGCGGCGCATTATTTCCGCCAGTCTGCCGGCGCCAAGGCCCGCATTCTGATTCTCGAGAACCACGATGACTTCGGCGGACACGCCAAGCGCAACGAATTCCACGCCGGCAACCGCACCATCCTCGGATTCGGCGGCACCTTTTCCATTGAGAGTCCATCACCCTACAGCCCCGTCGCGAAGGCTCTGATCGACGAACTCGGCATTGACGTGCCTTCGTATCCCAAGTATGTCAGCAAAGATCTCTATCGCTCATTGGGTCTGAAACCGCGCATCTTCTTCGACAAGGAAACCTTTGGCAGCGACAAGTTGGTCGCGAACGCGTTGGGTGCCGGAGGAGATGAGAGCGGCCTCTCCGACCAGAGCGGCGAAGCGGACTTGCGGGACTTTCTGCAGGAAGCTCCGCTCTCGGAGAAAGCCAAGCAGGATTTTCAACGTCTGCTGACGGAGAAGAAAGATTATTTCCCTGGTCTAAGCTCCGACGAAAAAAAGGCGCGCCTGGCTCGCGTGAGCTATGCGGAATATCTCACCGGCACGGTCGGGGTGAGCGGTGAAATCGTGAAATTATTCCAGGCCCTGCTGCATCCCCTGTACGGCGTGGGTATCGATGCGGTTCCGGCGCAGGACGCCTGGGGGTTTGACATGCCGGGATTCAATGGCCTCAAACTCGATCCCACGCCGGGCAAAGGGATGAACCGCGACTCCATTCGCACCCCAGAAGGGGAAAAATATTTCTTTCACTTTCCCGACGGCAACGCTTCGATCGCCCGGCTGCTGGTGCGCAAACTGATCCCCACGGCGATTCCGGGAAACTCGGCCACCGATGTGGTGCTGGCCAAGGCCGATTACTCGAAGCTCGATGAGCCGTCTTCCGCGACCCGCATCCGGTTGAACAGCACCGTGGTCAAGGTGAATCACCGCGGCGATCCGGCCTCCGCAAAAGAAGTGGAAGTCAGCTACTTTACCGGTAAGAGCCTCAAAACGGTGCGTGCCGCAAACTGCATTCTGGCCTGCTGGCATGTGGTGATTCCGTACATCGCTCAGGAATTGCCGGACGCGCAGAAAGAAGCGCTGGCTTCGGCGCAGAAAGTTCCGCTGCTCTACAACAACGTACTGGTGCGCAACTGGAGCGCGTTCCAGAAGCTGGGCGCAAGAGCGATTTACTCGCCCGGCATGTACCACAGCAGCGTGAACCTGGATCTTCCCGTCAGCATCGGCGGCTATGAATGCCCGAAAAAGCCGGACGAGCCCATCGTGGTGCACATGATGAAGGCGGCCTGCAAGCCCGGACGCCCGGCGCGCGAGCAGCATAGGCTGGGGCGCATCCAGCTCTACACCACGACCTTTGAAACCTACGAGCGCAACATTCGCGAGCAACTGGCCAGAATGCTGGGTCCGGGCGGATTCGATCCCGCGCGCGACATCCTCGGAATCACGGTCAACCGCTGGCCGCATGGCTACGCCTATCAATACAATTCGCTGTTCGACCCGTTCTGGTTCGAAGGCGGCGAGACCCCGTGCCAGGTCGCGCGCAAACCATTCGGGCGGTTGGCCATCGCGAACGCGGACGCAGGCGCATACGCATACACCGACTGCGCCATAGATCAGGCTTACCGCGCCGTGCAAGAATTGAAGAAGTAGCGGTTGTGTGGACGCGGGCGACTCGCCCGCGTAAAGCAGCGAGTGGGTGATCCGCTGGCGAATGCATTGCAAGCAGGGAGGTTCTCAGATGGCGAAGAAACCCGCGGCTGCCAAGCATCCAGCGAAGCCGCAACCCAAGGCCGACCGCCCCTTCGCGCCCGGCTATGGCATTGTCGGTCCGGCAGACGGTAAGGGTCTGCTTCCGTGGGCCTGGGTTGCCAGGAAAATGAATCGCTGCCGGACGTTCTGGCTGGCCACGATTCACGCCGGTCACGGCCGTCCGCATGTGATGCCGGTGTGGGGAGTGTGGCTCGACGAGGCCTTCTTCTTCTCCACCGGAAGAAAATCCCGCAAAGGCCAAAACCTCGCCGCCAATCCCGCCTGCACGATTTCGAACGATAACGGTGAAGAGGCCGTGATCATCGAGGGCCAGGCGGCTCAAGTTGAGGATGCGGGAGTCCTGGAGCGCGTCGCGGTTGCCTACGAGAAGAAATACAAAATGGACCCCCGCGGCATGGGAGAACCAATGTTTGTGGTGCGTCCGCGCACTGTGTTTGGGTTCATCGAGAAGAGCTTTCCGAAGTCGGCG
Organism: uncultured Acidobacteriaceae bacterium; assembly: GCA_963752985.1. Taxonomy (GTDB): domain Bacteria; phylum Acidobacteriota; class Terriglobia; order Terriglobales; family Acidobacteriaceae; genus Acidiflorens. Next base: position 94,625 of record CAVWAN010000021.1, on the reverse strand, counting down.
ACGAGGTGGAGACTGTAACGCCGGGTTCGGCCGGGTTGTGAGCGCTATCGGGATTTTTCGTCAACTGACTCACCAGTAGCTCTCTTCTTCCGACAATCGACACGCAGCCACCATGCTGCGGAGTTGCTCAAGAGTCTTTGCGCGATCCGCTACCGAACAGCCCCAAAAAAAATGTGCAGCGCCATGAGGCTCAACCTTAAACGCGACCGCGTAATAGCTATGTGCTAAGCCACCACGCTCGTAATGAACAAACCATTCGTCACCCTGTACTCCCGCGAAAATAAGGCGTCGGCGCGGCAGAGCTCGGTTAGGATTGACATCCGTGACCTGAAACTTCTGGCCGGGATTGGCTAGGGCAAATGAGGGTTCGCCAGTAATTTTTGCAAACGCCTGCTTTACGGTGGGTGGCATGGATTCCGTTTTTGTCACGTCGGTGAACGGGCCGTCGAGAATGTGTTCTTTCTCGGCTGGCGGCAACTGCTTGTGGAACTGCTGTGCGCTTAGCGTAATCGAGAAGAAGAACAGTGCTGCGACAGATGAGATGATCCAGTGCTGGTTCGCCATGGCTTGATTCTAACTGTTAAAAACAGGCGATAGCGCTCACGTCGGGAAATCAGCAGTCTGAAGGGAATTACGGAAGATCGCGAAATTGCTATGTCAAGCTAGGCCCGCAGCCTTCGTGCCGAAAGATGCGCTCCCGTCAGCAGCAGCATCCCCGAAAGGAACGCCCAGAACATCAGGCTGACTGAGATGGCGAAGGGGCCATACACTTCCGCAAAATTGAGCCGCGGCAGGGCGAAGAAATAAGCGTACTTCAATACCTCGGAGAGTAGTCCCATCAGCACTGCCGCCGGCAGGACTCCCTTAGCCGGCACCTTGCCGTTCGGTAACAGCCAGTAGACAAGGAAGAAGATGGCGATGCTGGCCAGGATCGAAAATGTCTTCATGGTTAGAAAACCCACCAGTTGCACGTACCAGGCGCCGTAGCCGTGCAGCGCGCTTTTCACGATGGCAACGTTTCCGGCCGTCAGTCCCACCGAGAGCAGAGCGAGCGATCCGCAGGCAAATACCAGCCCGAGCGACATCAATTGATTTCCCAGGTAAGAGCGGTTGTTGCGAAATCCCCAGACGCGGTTCAGCGCAACTTCCAGCGGCAGAAAAATTCCGGTGGAAGTAATCAGCAGCATGGCCAGCGAGAACACTTGCGCCCGATGGTGCGCACCGACCATCGCATTCAGGTTTCGAATCAGAAATTCCTGGCCGGTTGGAATGTAGTCGCGCAACAGGCTCTCGACCACGCCATACATCACCTGGGAATGAAAGACGTACCGGATCAGCGTCATCAGCAACAGCAGGAAAGGGAAGAACGACAGAATGGAGTTGGCGGCCACCGAGAAGGCAAAGGTGTGCACCTCGGTCCGGAGCATATAGCGCGCGGTAGAGCGCACCAGACCTTCGACCGGAGCGGCCCGATACTCGGCGGCGCCCTTTTTGTCGGAAAGCTGGATGGGAGTGATGGAAGACACTGGTTTCTCAAATATTATCAAATAGTTACGGCTTTCCGCCGTGATTCGGTCCGGAGTTCCGCGGCTTTATCTCATACTGTCATCCTGAGCGCAGCGAAGGACCTATAGATTTGTTCGCAGCGCCGGAATGCAGAGGTCCGTCGCTGCGCTCAGGATGAGGATGAGAGATAACGGTGAATCGAGAGTTAAGATTCTCACTTTCACCACGGGCTGCTAGGATGAAGAAACCACACCAAAGATGGCCAAACAGGTCTTTTTCGATCCCTTGCAAGCGCGCTGGCGGAGGATTCGCCGGGTTGTCGATGCGGCCGCCCTCGCTTTTTCTTTGCTGGTCATCATTTTCATTTACAGCGCCCTGCGCAGCGAGCCTCTACCCGACCTTTCCTGGCTTACAGAGAAAAAGCCTTATCACGCTCTGAAGGAAAAGGAAAAGGAGAAGGCGCGCGAGAAACGCCGCCTTGCCACTCTCGCCCGCACCGGACACCGCCACCAGTCCCGTAAAGCTCCTTCGCAACTCAAGTTCAACTCCCAGCAAGGGGTGCGGGCCGCGTTCTACGTTTCCTGGGATGCGGCCAGCTTTTCCTCCTTGCGCGAGTATGCCCGCCAGATTGATTTGCTCTTCCCGACGTGGCTGCAGGTCCTCACTCCAGACGGGCGTCTGCAAGCCGTCGATCCCGAAACCAACGCCATGTTCGATGTGGTTCAGGGACAAACCGTCCATCCCGTCGATGACAAGGTGATGCCGTTCTTGAAGACGGAAGGCACGGGCCTGGAAGTCTTTCCGGTGGTGCAGAATTTCGACGGTACCGACTTTGTTCCGGGCGTTGGCGCTTTCATGAACAGCAAGGAGGCCCGCGCCAGGTTTCGACGCGAAATCGAGCTCTTTCTTGCCAGCGATCATTACCGCGGTTTGATGGTCGATTTCGAATCCTTTCCGAAGAAAGCCCAACCCGGATACGTGGCTCTGCTGAACGAACTCTCCTCCGACCTGCACGCGAAAGGGATGAAGCTCTACGTCAGCGTTCAGGTGCGCAACGAAGATTACGACTACAAGGCCATTTCCTCCGCTGTCGATGGCGTGGTCATCATGAACTATGACGAGCATTTTCCCGGCGGAACTCCTGGCCCCGTCGCTTCGCAGGATTGGTTCACGGCGAACCTGGAGTCTGCGGTCCAGGAGATTCCGAAAGAGAAGCTCATCTGCGCCATCGGCAACTACGGGTACGACTGGGTCGAGCGGCCCAAAAAAGGCAAGCTGCCGCCGGGCGTGGCCGACAAGAGCGTTTCCGTGCAGGAAGCCTGGATCGGGTCGCGCGATTCCGAAGAAGACGTTGATTTCGACGGCGACGCCCTCAATCCGCACTTCAGCTATCGCGACGACGATAACTTCCGCCACGATGTCTGGTTCCTCGACGCCGTGACCGCCCTGAACGAGATGCGTGCCGCCCAGACCCTCGGCATCCAGACCTTCGCTTTGTGGAGGCTGGGAGCGGAAGACCGTTCCTTGTGGCGGGTGTGGGATATGCCCGGAGAGGCGAATGCGGCAGATCGGCTGAAAGACGTTCCCCCCGGCCAGGACGTCGACATGGAAGGCAGTGGCGAAATCCTGCATATCGAGGCGCGGCCTACGAACGGCGAGCGCGAACTGACCGTCGACAAGCAGACCGGACTCATCGACGGGGAGGACTTCAAGAGCCTTCCCGAGCCCTACCGTGTAGCGCGTTATGGCGCCAGCAAAAACCAACTCGCCATTACTTTTGACGACGGTCCCGATCCGCAGTGGACCCCGAAAATTCTCGATGTCCTCAAACGCGAGCAGGTCCCGGGGGCATTCTTTCTGATCGGAATCCAGGCTGAAAAATTCAGCAGTCTGACCGAGCGCATTTACCGCGAAGGTCATGAAATCGGAAACCATACTTTTACTCATCCCGATATCAGCTCGATTGGGAACACCTACATGAAGGTGGAGCTGAACCTGACCGAGCGCCTCTTTGCCAGCCGCCTGGGCATTCGCACCATGCTGTTCCGTCCGCCCTATTCTGTCGATGCCGAGCCCGACACCGAAGATGAAGTGCGGCCGCTCGAACTCACGCAAAGCCTGGGCTACATCACCATCGGCAACAAGATCGACACCAAGGACTGGAAGGACGAGCCCGCGCTCACGCCGCAACAGATCGCCGCCGAGGTGCTCGACCACCTTCCCCCTTGCCAACCGAACGATCAGATGAGGTGCGGCAATATCATCCTGATGCACGATGGCGGCGGCAACCGCGAACGAACCGTAGAAGCTCTCCCGCTCATTATCGACGGCGCCCGTGCTCGCGGATTTGAATTCGTCCCCGTCTACAGACTGATGGGCAAGGCCAAAGCCGATGTCATGCCGCCGCTACCGGCCAACGAGTATTGGTCCGCGCGCCTGAATTGGATCAGCTTCGGCCTGTTCAGCGCCACCATGCTGGGGATCACGATCGTCTTCTTCCTCGGTGACATCCTCATGACGGGCCGCCTGGTTTCAGTTGGCGTGCTCGCCATCTTTGACCGTCTCCGCTCGCATGTCTACGGAACGCCCGCGCAGATTGCGGCCTACCGGCCCCGGGTCGCGGTCCTCATTCCCGCCTATAACGAGGAGAAGGTGATCGAACGCACCATTCAGGGCGCGCTCGATTCCGACTATCCCAATCTGCGCGTGATCGTCATCGACGACGGTTCCAAGGATCGCACTTTGGAAATCGCCCGCCGCGCGTTTGCTGCCGAAGAAGCCGCCGGCCGGGTATTAATCCTCACTAAGCCCAACGGCGGCAAGGCTGAGGCGCTGAACTTTGGACTGGAGCACATCGGCGATGCCGAACTCTTCGTCGGCATCGACGCCGACACCATCATCGCTCCCGATGCCATCGCGCGCATGGTCCCGCACTTCCTCAATCCGGAAGTTGCAGCTATCGCCGGCAATGCCAAAGTCGGCAACCGCGTCAATCTCTGGACCCGCTGGCAGGCGCTCGAATACATCACCAGCCAGAATTTCGAGCGCCGGGCGCTCAATACCCTGGGCGCGGTCAGCGTGGTGCCGGGCGCGATTGGAGCCTGGCGCGTCGCGCCGGTTCGTGCAGAGGGTGGCTACCATGTGGACACCGTCGCCGAAGACGCCGATCTCACCATGGCGCTCTTACGCCACGGCTATCGGGTGGAATACGAAGACATGGCGCTCGCCTTCACTGAGGCTCCGACGACTGCCAACGCGCTCATGCGGCAACGCTTCCGTTGGTCGTTCGGAATTTTGCAGGCTGTCTTTAAGCATCGTGGCGTTTTCGCGCGTAAGGGCGCTTTGGGGTTCGTCGCCCTTCCCAACATCCTCATCTTCCAGATTCTGCTTCCCTTGGTCTCGCCCTTCATTGATCTGATGTTTGCCGTAGGGGTGATCTGGTACTTCGTCCAGAAACACTTTCATCCTGACACGACCGATCCGGCCAGCTTCCAGCGCCTGCTGATTTTCTTCGTAGCCTTCCTGGTGATCGATTTCATTGCCTCCGCCATCGCCTTTGCCCTGGAGCGTCGCCGGCCCGAAGCCCGCGAAGATGCCTGGCTGCTAAGCCAGGTGTGGCTGCAGCGCTTCGCCTATCGCCAGGTATTTTCACTGGTTCTATTCCGAACCCTGAAGCGTGCTATTCAGGGCCGCCCCTTCGCCTGGGACAAACTCGATCGCACCGCCGCCGTCAAGTACGTCCCCGCCGAGCGCCGGGACTCGGTCAAAGTGTGATCGTGTGGGGCGGGCGCCCTCGCCCGCCAAACGCTTGTACCGTCTCAGAGACCAAGGAAGAACCCAGGTTTTGACTTTACTTTGAAGGGGCGCGGCTTCAGCCGCGCCGTTTCGAACCATAACAATCAGGGCTTTAGCCCCTGAGGGGGAGCCGTATTCCTGCCTCTCCCGTGATCTCAGTCTCTGACATCCGCCAGCAAACGGTTTGTGGTAAGAATAAGAGACCAACATGCCCCGCACAATCATCGAACCCTTCCGCATCAAAAGCGTCGAACCCATTCACTGGACCACCCGCGCGCAGCGCGAAAAACTGCTCCGCACCGCGTGCTACAACCTTTTTCTGCTGCCGGCCGACGACGTCCTCATCGACCTGCTAACCGATTCTGGCACCGGAGCCATGTCCACCCACCAGTGGGCGGCCATGATGGAAGGCGATGAGAGTTACGCCGGCAGCCGCAGCTTCGAGCAATTCCGCTCCTCCGTGCAGGATATTTTCGGCTACAAGCACGTCATACCGACCCACCAGGGCCGCGCCGCCGAGCGCATTCTGTTCAGCGTGATGTGTGGAAAAAAGAAAGGTTATGTCGTTCCCAACAACACGCACTTCGACACCACCAGGGCGAATGTGGAATTCGTCGGCGCCGAGGCCGTGGACCTGGTCATCCCCGAGGGCCGCCAGCCCAGCCTGAAACACCCGTTCAAGGGCAACATGGACGTGGCGGCATTGGAAACTCTAATCCAGAAGGTCGGTCGCGAGCGCGTGCCCTTGGTCATGCTGACCGTGACCAACAACTCCGGCGGCGGCCAGCCCGTGTCGATGGAAAACGTCAAAGCCGTCAGCGCGGTTTGCCGCAAGCATCGCATCCCGCTCTACTTCGACGCCTGCCGTTTTGCCGAAAACTCCTACTTCATCAAGATCCGCGAAAAGGGATACGAGCAGAAAACGCCGAAAGAGATCGCGCAGGAAATGTTCAGCTACGGCGACGGCTGCACCATGTCTGCAAAAAAAGACGGCATGGCGAACATTGGCGGATTCCTCTGCACCAACGACGACGAGCTTGCACAGCAGGAGAAGAACCTGCTGATCCTAACCGAGGGTTATCCCACCTACGGAGGCCTAGCCGGACGCGATCTCGAAGCCATCGCTGTCGGACTCCAGGAAGCGCTGCACCATGACTACCTCGAATACCGCATCGCTTCGACCGGCTACCTGGGCAACCACATCGCCGAGCAAGGCGTGCCGATCGTACAGCCGCCGGGCGGCCACGCCATCTACATTGACGCGCGCGCCTTCCTGCCGCACATTCCGCCCGATCACTTTCCCGCCGTCGCCCTCGCCAATGAACTCTATCTCGAAGGCGGCATCCGCTCGGTCGAGATCGGCACCCTGATGTTCGGAGCCTCGGCCAAGATGGACCTCGTGCGCCTCGCCATTCCCCGCCGCGTCTACACCCAGAGCCACATCGACTACGTGGTGGAAATCATCCTCGAAGTTTGGAAGAATCGCGAACGAATTCAAGGCATGAAGCTCACCTATGAAGCCCCGTTCCTGCGTCACTTCACAGCCAAGCTGGAGCCAGAGCCAGCGGAAGTAGCAGCCGCCGTGCGGCGCTGATCTTGGGTAATCACAACATCGGAGGGTGCCCCTCGATAAGAGCGAAGGCGCTGTCAAGGACAAAAGTATCCTGGGCGGCGCCAGAGCACCGCTTGCATTGCCAGAGAGGTTGAGGACCAAGACTCTGGAAATCTCACGCTGAATCACCCTGCGGTGGACTCGTCGTTCCACCAACCATCGATTCGGCCTTAACATCAACCATGATTCTTCTATGCGAACATCCCGTCGCTTACGGGATGCGAGAGCGCCCAATCAGTCCTTCGGTCTAGCTCGCGCCGACCAGGGGCACCCGCGGGCTGCTCTCGATACGAACGACCTCCGGATACGGCTTTTGCGTGCGCAGCATCCAGTACAGTCGTACCGCCAACTTGCGCGCCGCCGCCACCTTGGCCACCGCTTTCGGCTTCTGATGACAGCGATGCAAATATTCCTTGCGAAACTGCGGATCCAGTCGCACCGTGGTCGTCGCCGCTTCCACCAGCAACATCCGCAACATGCGATTGCCTTGCTTCGAGATCGCACCCAGATGTTGCCGTCCGCCCGAAGAGTGCTCGCGCGGAATCAGTCCCAAGTAACTCGCCACCTGCTTGCCTCGCGGAAAACGCCGGACGTCGCCCATGGTCAGCACATAAGCCAACGCCGTGATCGGTCCCACTCCCGGTTGGGTTTGTAGCAGGAGCGCCATTTTGTCTCGTTGCGCTTCTGCCTTTACCGCCTCGTCGAGCGGTTCGATCTGCTGGTCGAGCATCGCCAGCAGCCCGAGTAAGTCGTCTCTTCGACGCCCCGCCCACGCCTTCAACGGCAACTCGCGCAGCACCTGCTGTCCCGCCTTCGTCCACAGCTTGTGCTGACGCTGCACTCCTTTATTCAGGCAAAGATGTTGCAGTTCATTCTTCACCCGCGCCCGAATGATCACCAGCTTGTAGCGATGCAACAATAACTGCCGCAGATCGCGCACCGCACTCGACGGCATCCAGATGCGCGGAAACCGCCCTTCCAGCAGCAGCTTCAGAATGTGCGCCGCATCTCGCCGGTCCGTCTTTTGCTGCCGCACATAACTCGCCCGGATCTGCGCTGCATCCCCTACCCACAACTCGTGACCGAGTTCAGCCAGCAGATCCACCAGCCAGTGGCAGTTCCCGGTTGCTTCCATGCCGATTAACGCCGGCGCTGGCACTTGCCGATAGAACCGCTCGGCATCGCCCGAGACCTGCACCAACTTCTGTTCCCCGGTCTCTCCTGTCTCCGTGTCCAGCCAGCTCACTTGTTGCCAGCTGGGATGGAAATCACACCCTATAATCATCATGCGAAGACTCCTTTCTCCCCAGCGTCTTTGGTCCTCAAATCAAGACTACCGGGTCGAATCGAGCCTTCGCTCTTATCCAATCAGTCCAAGCTCCGCTTGGGCGGGTCTTTTCTTGGGTGTTGTTTTGAAGGGGCGCGGCTTCAGCAGCGCTCAATGAGTGTAAATGGGATTTTCCGCCAGTTGACTTCGGTGGTTGCTCACAGGAACTCTCGGCTCACGCCTGCTCAGAATGGTCGGTCAAGACCAATTAAAAGGGGCAAGAAATAAATACGAGGGACGGCCGTCGGAGTGAGATCTTGAATCGGGTCATTTCTCGAAGCGAGAACAGGGGACCTAGATCTGAGAAGTAACAGGGGGAAATCTACTCAGAACACTGAGAACGGACTGGGCATCGCGGGGAGCCTATCTGTCGGAGAGGCTGGCGCCTGCGCTCACTCGTCTTCCAGTTCTTGTTTAGCTTCGAGTGCATATACGCTGTTGATTGCCCGCGTGCTCTCTGTGCCGCGAAAGATTGTGCTAACGCCGCTGGCGGTGGGTATATCTCAATTGAATTCCGTGGAAAAGAATTATCGAACTCAGTAACCAACCCACCATCTGCCAGGAAAAGGTTATTGGCTGAGGGGGTTATGACCGTAATACCATAAGTCAATTGACGGCGGAAAGCGACGAGCCTAGGACTCGTGGGCGTGCCAAAATCGAACGCTGCTAGAGCGTCCACTGCACCGTCATCCGCACCTTCTGCCGTGACTGCTGTTCCTATGTAGGCCAAACCGTTCTGGATCGCAATCGACACGGCTAGAGTGGGCGACCCGATCGTGCCGTAGGATGGGAACGGATTGAAAGGAGGCAGTGTGGTTACGCTAAGTTGCTTGACTTGCCCTGGATTCGAAATATCGGCGATTACCAACCCGAGAGCATCCGCTGCCAGCAACGCGGCAGTGCCCGATGGCGCTACGTCCCACACTGGGCTGCTCAGCGATAGTTGTGAGAGCAAAATGGGTGAGGCTGCGTTCGAAACATTGAAAATCAGGAGACCTTGAGGTCCATCAGCCACAAATAACAAACCGCTCGCCACCCGCATGGTAACCGGCGGTCCGGGAATCGAAATGCTGGCGATCTGGTTGGGTGCTGCCGGATTCGAGACATCGAGCACAACGAGCCTGTCGTCGTTCGTACCCACAAATAGAGTAGTGCCCGACAATGCGAGTGCATTGGTGGGTAACGAGACGGAAGCGACCTCGGTGGGAGTGCTGGTGTTCGATACGTCCAGAACCTTGAGACTGTCAGTAAGGCCCAGGTAAGCATTGGTGCCCGAAACTTGTATCGCAAGACCGCTTTCGCTGGGGTAAAACAACTGTCCTAACGGGTTCGGGGTACTTCCAGTTGCATCGAAGGTGACCAAACCTCCAGAACTCCCAGACACGCTAAGTCCCGCTGTATAGAGGGTTGGCGGCTGTAGCACCTGATCGTAGATTTGGGAGAACTGGGCAGCATCTGCTTCATAGTACGGGTAAGCAGGTTCGTTGACTGGGCCGCCGCGGACAGAAATATCCAAAACTGACAAACCGCCTTGACCGTCAGCGCCGAAAATATTACTTCCCCCCAAGGTTGCATATGGGTTGAAGAATGGATTCTCGGAGGCAACATCCGCAACGTCCTCCGTCTCAACAGGAGTCGCCGGATTGCTGACATCGATCACCAGATAGTCGAAATGATACCCGAGGGCCAATACTTGATTGCCTTGAACAGCTTGTACATTGATCATCGAGAAGCTCCCCACCATCGTGGGATTCGCGGTCGAAAAATCGAATACCTCAAAGTCAGCGAAGACGAGTTGATTGACGGCTCGTAACTCGAAACCGGCATCGCCGCTTGGAACCCAAGTGACAAGGGATGGCGGCGACGTCGAAATGTCGAAGGCGTCCAGCGCCTTCCCGTTGTTGCCTCCGTCGGGGTGGGATTGGGAAGCATAGATCATGTTTCCGCTTCCGGTGATCGATATGAAGCCAGTCACGATGCCGGCGGCACCGGAGGGTGGCGGCAGATTGTACTCAGTCTGTATCACGCTGCCACTGCGGATATCGAACGTATATACGGGAACAGTCGTTGAGCCGGTCACGGCTGGCTGCCCAAATCCGTAAACGATCCCGTCATTCACTGTCGAAATCACCAGTTCGGGGAGATTAACCACAGACTGGAGAACGGGTACCGCATTCTGAATGTTGTAGATAGAAATGCGGCTCGGGACTGGCACTATGAAGCCCGAATCCACCAGGACTAAGTAATTTCCATAGGTGAACATGTGAATAGGAAGGCTGCTCGTGGCGTCAACAGCGGCCATCCAAACGGGCTGGTGGGGGTTAGTGATGTCGTAAACGTCGATAGCCGCATAAGACAAATTGGGAGCGAATGGCGCCCCCAAATCAAGGTAGTAAGCGCGATTGCCGCTGACAGCGACAGATTCGCCAAACATGCCCAGATTCCCAGGTTGGTTCAAATTGACGTAGTCCCATACCCGATTTACCAACCCCGGAAATCCTCCCGTGACCGCCACTGATGCGGCGTCACTAAGACTCCCGAAGCCGGCATTCACTGAAATCGGGCCAGCTTGGGAGCTGGTGCTGGGTGCGGCAAACAACCCTCCTTGAGTGATGCTTCCGTCTGCGGCCGGTAGGGACCAGGTTGGGGATACCAGCGTCCCGCCCTGGATTGCGTCGAGTTGCAGTGTACCTCCCAAATTGATGTCGGGAGCCCGAGGCATAATTCGGAACGGCAAGAGGTGCAACATTACCGAATCGCAAGCTTTCGTCCCTGTGATACAAGCGGTGATTGTTGCAAATCCCTCGGCAGAAACCGCTGGGGCCTGATATTGGCCGCTCGAACTGATTGTGCCCTGGTCAGCCGTCCATGCGATTGCTTTACTTGTGCTTCCTCCCAATACGCTCCAATTGAATTGCGTTGTTTCGCCAGACGATAGTTCAGTATTTTGTGCGCGAATGTGAAGGTTTGGAAGACGAGTAAAATTAACGCTGTTCGTCGAACCGCACGGGTTGCAAGGGGTATATTGCGCGAAAACAGGGCCGCTCGTAGCGCCCACCGGTACGGTTGCCTGGATCTGAGTTGGCGAAATAGAAGTGAACCCTGCAGCGACTGGAACTCCGCCCGGCAGCGAAAAGAACACGTTGGTGATGTTATATAGACCTTCGCCGGAAACTCCGACAGTCTGTCCGACAACTCCTGATGAAACTGAAGTAAGAGTTGGAGCAACTGGTTGCAAGTTCACAGTTGTTGATAGCGAACCGGTGGCGCCGGTTACACTAGCTGAAACGGTGTCCTGTGCTGACACAGTTCCTTGCGACGGAGCAGAGTACAAACCGCTACTGTTGATCGTTCCCATGACCGCAGACCATTGGACGACTGGGTTGTTGAGTCCTGTCACTGTCGCCGTGAACTGCTGCGTTTGACCGTAAGACAAAGTGGGGTTGGTCGGCGCTATCACGATTGAAAACACGGTCGCTGTAGCTGAACCCGATTTAGTCGGATCACTCACGCTGGTTGCGGTTACCGTGATGGGATCGGTGCCGGGCAGCGTAGTAGGTGCGACGTAGGTCCCGTCGTTGATTGTCCCGTTCTGCGCGTTTCCACCAGGAACACCATTGACTTCCCATGTCACTGCAGAACTGTAGCTGCCAGTACCCTGAACCTTAGCTGTGAAAACGAGTGTCTGGGTAGTTAGGATCGTCGTTCCGGCGGCGGTTACCGTGACCGATGTGATGGTCGGAGGAGGTGGCGGGGGTGGAGGACTCGACGATCCGCCGCCCCCGCCACAATTACACAAAAGAAGTGAAAGACAGACCAAGCCGAATAGTTGTTTCCAGCAGGTACCAGGAAATAAGGTTTGTCTGGGCATTCGGTTTGACAGCGTTTTAGCAGGCGAAACTCGTTCTTTCGCAACTCCTGATTTCCGGCTGCAAGTATACGCCCCTCAGCTTGGATCGTCCGTTGTTTCGAACAGAGTTTCAGTCTCCCACAAGAGCAATTCAACACCACTGCACTCTCAGGCCATTCCTATCGCCCATCATGGTTGACGCAAACGGGGCGATAGCGCTCAGAACCCCCATCGTCCTCGGTCGGCTTTGCTTCCTTACCGGCCGATATTGGTTGAGCGCAGCGGCTGAAACTGGACGAGTAGCGTACCCAAGCCTTCGACCGCTTTTTTCATCACAATCACCCAGTGTCCGCCATCACAGACCCCCAACCCGCACAATGCGACAATAGCAATCTGATTGGGGCAGTTCAGAGAGATGTGCCGTCACAGCCAAGACGGCCCTCGAAGCTGCCCCAAAGCCATTTTGAGGGTTGTTTTTGGAGCTAAGTCCTTACTCCTGAATATTTTTGAATTAAGTCCTTTATATTCTATATTTTAGCGGAAATCTTGGGGGGGGGGGGGGTACAAAATCAGTCCAGACCAGGACAACATCTCTCGCGAAATTTCATGTACAAGCGAAACACCGTGAGCAGCAAGCGATTGCGCGAGTTTTCAAAACACCCGGAAGACCGAGCACACGGATTTGTGTTCGCAGCCTGCGAGCTTCCCTGAGCCGGTGTAAAATCAAAGGTCGCGAATATCCGCGCTAATACTAACGTTCCGTCCTGGAAAGGATCTCTTATGGCAACCATGGAAGCCCCACCGCGTCTGCAAGTCCGCCTTCACGAAGGTGCGTTCAAGAATGAGCCGTTTGTCGATTTCACCAAAGAAGAGAACGTGCGCAAGATGCGCACCGCCATCGAAAAAGTGCGCGGCCAACTGGGCCGCGAGTACGACCTGATCATCGGAGGCAAGCGTCTCAAGACCTCGGATAAAATCCGCTCCCTCAATCCCGCCAAGCCATCGGAAGTAGTCGGCGTCCACCAGAAAGCTGGCAAGGAGCACGTCGAGCCCGCCGTACAGGCCGCTTCTCAAGCTTTTGGTCATTGGAGCCGTACATCGGTCGAAGAGCGCGCGTCGCTCCTGTTCCACGTCGGCGACCTGCTGCGCGAACGCAAGTTCGAATTCATGGCCTGGTTGGTCTTCGAAGTGTCGAAGAACTGGGCCGAGGCTGACGGCGATATTGCCGAGACCATTGACTTCTGCGAGTTCTACAGCCGCGAAGCGTTACGCTTTGCCCATGCCGAGCCGCCCGTGCAACTGCCGGGCGAGCGCGATACCCTGACCTACGTCCCGCTCGGCGTCGGCGCGGTGATTCCGCCGTGGAATTTTCCCAGCGCCATCATGGCCGGCATGACGCTTGCTTCCATCGTCAGCGGCAACACCGTCATCCTGAAGCCCTCGAGCGACTCGCCGACGATTGCGGCAAAGTTCGTGGAACTGCTCGAAGAATGCGGCATGCCCGAAGGCGTCGTGAACTTCTGCCCCGGAGGCGGCGCGACCTTCGGCGACGCCCTGGTAGCCCATCCCAAGATTCGCTATATCGCTTTCACCGGCTCGCGCGAAGTCGGATTGCATATCAACCAGACCGCCGCGCAGCAGCAACCGGGCCAGCTCTGGATCAAGCGCACCGTCCTCGAAATGGGTGGCAAAGACGCCATCATCGTCGATGCCGACGCCGATATCGATTCCGCCGTGGAAGGCGTGGCCCAGGCCGCTTTCGGCTTCCAGGGCCAGAAGTGCTCGGCCTGCTCGCGGGCCATTGTTGACGAGCGCGTCTATGACAAATTCCTCGAGAAACTGAAATCCCGCACCGAGCGCTTCACCGTCGGCGATCCCGCCATGAACGCGAATGTGGCTGCCGTCATCAACGAGGGTTCAATGAACGACATTCTCCGCTACATCGAGATTGGCAAGAAAGATGGACGCCTCATCACCGGCGGCGCGCGTGACACCAAAGCCAGTTCCGAAGGCGGATACTTCATTCAGCCGACCGTGATTGCCGACATCCCGGCGAAGTCGAAGCTCGAGCAGGAGGAAATCTTCGGCCCGGTGCTGGTCGTGATCAAGTCGCATAATTTCGACCACGCTCTCGAAATCGCCAATGACACCGAGTTCGGCCTGACCGGGGCGGTCTATTCAAGTTCGCGCGAGAAACTCGATCGCGCCGTGCGCGAGTTCCACGTCGGCAATCTCTACCTCAACCGCAAATGCACGGGAGCGATGGTAGGCGCGCATCCCTTCGGCGGCTTCAATATGTCCGGCACCGACTCCAAATCCGGCGGCCCGGATTATCTCTACCTGTTCACGCAGGCGAAAAGCGTGGGCGAAAAAATCGTGTAGTCGCATACGGTTGGGTGGTAACGGGCGGAGCCTGCCCTGAGCGAAGCCGAAGGGCCCCGTCCCGAGCGGGTCGAAGACCCGCCACCACACATGCTCGGGCTGAACGAAAATTCAAAAGGCCGCCCGCAGGCGGCCTTCTGACATTCCAGCGAAAGCAGTCTCAGTTGGTGATCCCCGCACTCTGCGAAGGTTGCGGAATCGCAGCGGCTGCCGTAGCGGCCGCGGCTTCGTTCAGGATGCGGTGGTGAATGGTGAACAGCGCCAGTTCCAGCCGGTCTGACACGCCGATCTTGTCGTAGACGTTGCGCAGGTAGTTCTTGATCACCTGCTCGGTCGTCCCCAACTGGGTGGCGATTTCCTTATTCTTGTAGCCCTGCACAATCAGCGCCACGATGCGCAGTTCCTTGGCCGTCAGGCGGTCGCGGACCCTCAGCCCGACCATATCGTTCTCGGTCAACTCGCTCGGCACCGCCATGTCCTGCACCCAGCTTTCGCCACGGGCAATCTTGCGGACACAGTCCACCAGCGCCGGGCTGGTCACGTTGCGATAGACGACGCCATGCGCGCCCGCCGCCATGTAGCGTTGCGCGCTCTCGCCGGTATCGGCGAGCACCACCACGCGAGTCTTGTTCTTGTTGGCAGCCGTGAGGACGGAGTTGAAGTCGGAGTGGAACCCTCCGGCAATGATCAGCACTGCGGCGCGAAACTTGTCGAGCGCCATGAACATCTGCTCGGCAGTTTGCGCCTGGGCCACGATGCGCATCTCGTCTTCTACGGCCAGCACCTTGGCGATGCCGGCTCGGAAAATAGCCTGATTGTCGGCCAAAATAAGTTTCAGCATGGATCGCACTCCCGGTTAACTGTTGCGAACGAATTCGTAAGAATCGATTACGCACGCGACGCCCCGGCTGTCCCCGGACCCGGCGCTGGCGTTTGGCTCATCGGTCCGCACCACGCGGCCGCGGCACTGAATCACAACATCTTCCTTGCCCCCCGTTACCTCCGGCGGCAGCGTGATTTCAAATTCCACCGGAGAGCCCACTTCGAGCGAAGCATCCGCGCGGATGTACACCCCGGCGGCGCTCAGATCGCCGGTCATGCCGCTGGTGTCGACCGCGCTACCTTCCCCATGTATCTTTATCGGCAAATGTAGCGGAAACCTTTTCCCCGTACGCGCTTCGGCCACGACTCCTCCTCTACTGTGCTCTGCGCCATCCATCATAAGGCAGAAAACCCGGCCGGGAAACCACGGAACTCCCAGCCCAGAGCCGACCAGCAGCTATCGGCGTTATATCACGGAAAATACCGTAACAGAAGCCCAGATTACCTAAGTAATCCCGGTAGGAACTAGGTACCTCCCAGCCCCCATCCGCCCACCGGGCCCCGCCGCGCCCACCAGGAGCCGGGAATGCCGCATGATTGCTGGGTCCTTTGCGATAGCCGGTTGCGGAAGAGCTCTCAACTTCAGGGAAAAATCGCCAGCAACTCCAGCAGCAGCCATAGCCCGCGACTCTCAGGTCTGGTCATCTTGGAAGATCGATCCCCACGATTTCCCAAGCAAATGCTAACTCCTAGAAGACGAGGATAACTCCTTCAAACGCGAACAAGAAAAACCCCGATCCTCGCGGATCGGGGGTTGGGTGAACTGGTTGACCGTGCGTTTAGTTGGTCCGCGTCGTAAACATCTGGCGGTAGCCCAGGCTCTCCACGTCGCGGAACAACGGCGTTCCAGGCGGCAGGCCTCCCGGACTGGTAAAGTCCAAGTCGAAAAAGTAATTTCGAGTTGGCGCATCGTAAACCACATTACAGCACTTGTAGAACCCGGTATTGTAGGTTGAGAAGTACAGACTCACCAGCGAGCCCTTGTAATTCGCGGTGATACCTCCCCAGTCTTCCAGGAAGCGCAGGAAGTTGTGTACGCCTCCGTCGGTGCCGATGTCCGGTTCCGCCGCATAAACAGCCCAAGTCGTCGTCGTCGAATAGGGAAAAGTCCTGTTCTTCCCGGCGGCGACTGCTACCCGGTAAGAGGTGGTGGCAGCGTTCCGGTTCGTCGAGACCGTAACATTGCCCGTCTGCATGCTTTCCAAGTCCGTCCAGGCGTTCGAGAGCAGAGTGACGGTGTCGGCAAGTACTGCCGAGGCCGAGTGTCCTGCCACATCGCCCGCAAAAGCGGTAGTGTCGCCGGCCCAACCCGCCGAGTCGCCCGCGTTGCTGTTATAGTCGCCCAGGATGTACACCGGATTCTCCGATGCCACTGTGAATCCGCCGGGACTATTCAAAGTCGCAGCAGCGTCCGTTCGCAGCGGTACGTTGCCCAGCGAACCATCCACTAGCCTCAAAACATGCCGCGCCCCGCTGACCCAGTTCTTCCGCGCGGTGAGCATGCAACTCGTAATCCGGGCGCTTCCCGCCGCCGTACCGAAGGGATCGGGATTGGCCGGCGTGTTGATGGCCTTATTCAGGTTTAGGGGGGGCGTGGTGGTGGGAGGACCGTTCCAGAAACCCAATCCCAGGTTCGCCGGGCCGAAGTTGTCCAAGAATCCGTTTTGATTGTCGTCCTCGGGAGAATTAACGCCGCCCGGGGGTTCCAGCGCGCCATTAGGTGTACCCGCGGCACTGGACGCATTGATCACGTCTTCCAGGCCCGAGTCGCCAGCTTTGGTCGCTGCTCCTCCCAGCGGGGGATGCGGGTTTAACAGCATGCCCCGGCGATCCGAGAAGTACAGAACGTAGCCATTCTGGGCGAGATAATCCACACTCGTGCCGCTGCCGGGGATTGCTCCGGTCAGCCATTTCTTCAGGTTGCCCACATCGATTTCGACGGCGTTCATCACCCCGTTGGTCGTGCAGCTGTCATCGGTATTCGCCAGGGAGTTGTCCCGATTTTCACCTTCGCGGGAATCGTAGAAGTTGATGGGATACCAGTTGTACTGGGTGAGGCTCTGCGGCGTGGTCGCGACCGGAGCCGTCGGAGTCAGGCCAAACGCCCAGTCCGCGGATATGCCTGCCGCATCCTTTGCTATATTGGCCGTTGTCGCGGCCACATCCGCCATAACCAGCGGCACCGTTCCGCTCCACGTTGCCAATTTCTTGTTGGGCGAACTCCCCGTTATCGAACCGGAGGCCGGGGCGACCCCGTCGATCTGGGCGGTAGTGGGCCAGACGCCGGTCCCGGAGCGATCCGCAGGCTCTTGCAGCAACAGGATTGCATTGGGAGTGATGGGGTTGGTTTGAGGGGCGGTGGGCGGAGTCAAGCCCCGCGCAAATCCCAGTTTCAGCCATTCATTGGTTACCGGGTGCCAGTTGCCCGATGCGTCCTTGTATTCCACGCGCAGGTAGCCATCGATCAGGCTCCAAGCCGAGGCATTCGCCGTATTGGTAGCCGTGGGCAAGTTAGCGTTGGGCAGCGCGAAATATGGATAAACTGGCGCTGACGCGAGCGGGCAGCCAGTAGGGATAGTTCCGCTTATTGAATTCCACAAGGTTGTGCTGTACGGCGGACACACGCCGGTTGCCAGCGCCGCGGCAAGGGCAGCGGTGGCCGGGATCTCGTAGGCTGGGGCGTCTACCGCCCCTGCTGCCCCTGGCGCGGGGTTTGCCGGCTGAAGCCCCTGGGTCGTGGGATGCGTATTAAACCAAGCTCCCGTCGGTGGCAGGGGAGCATAAGGCCAATCCATGGAGCACGAAGTCGAACTCGTGCAGGCGTACGGAATTACGTTGGACGCGGCGGCGAAGTACAGGTTATAGGTGTTGTTGGCGGTCGGTGCTCCGAACGTCGCGGGTAAATTGGCCGCAGCGATCGGGATTCCATACTGCAGGTTGAGGGTGGCGGTGGCGTTGCCGGACTGTGCTTGCGCCTGCGCCGCCGATAGGTTCGCCAGCCGGACGTTGTTCGTATCCGCAGCTCCGCCCGGCAAGTCATTCGGATCGTCGCTCAGCAGCACGTGAATCTGCGCCAGGTTATACTCGCGCGACTGGCCCAGCGCCGACGTGGAGTCCTCGCCTGCCGATGGCCGGCGAATAATTTCGTAGGGGTGGGTAGTCCCGCTGACGAAGGGCATCGAAAGCAGCGTAGCGCCCGTCCCCGGGTTCGCCGTGCTTCCATAGTTCCCGTTGACAATCTCGTGGGCGGTGGTGGTCTTGGAGAACGTGTTCCAGGCGTTGGCGCCGTTATACGTCGACGCCGGCGGGTTACCCCCCGCACCCTGCACGCTGCCGTCCCCGTAGGAAGCGGCGGTGGGGGCATCCATCGCCTTGCAATTCGACGTGGTTGGGTTGCAAGCATTGGTGGTATTGGCGGTCGGAACATATATGGTGGCGGTATAGCCGGCGGCGTTTGCGTTACTTCCGTTGGGCAGCAGGGTTCGGACCACGTTGCCGTATGCCGACAGCTGGCTCTGAAAGGTCACGTTCGCTTTGCCGAAAAGGTACAGGTCCCCGTTAGTGTGTACGGGGCCGGAAAAAGTCATCGCGGCGCCGGGGAAAAAGGCAAGATCGCTCTCCGAGAACACGCCAAACTGGAACACCGGAATCAGCGCCACCTGCGCGTTCCGAATCATGCTCACTTCCTGTCCGCCCGGAAACATCGCTGTCGCCTGCATGTTCACCGGGACGATTTGGGCCCACAGGCCCTGGTTCGTACCGGAGACGACGTTTCCCCAGTGCTCGAGTGACGCCAGCGAGACGTTCGTCGGGCAAGCCGCCCCCAGCACGCCTGGTGTCACCTGATAGTCTTTCCAGGTGACTCCCGCGATCGCCGGCCCAGTCGTGTTAGGAAGTCCCACGTTGCAGATGTCGCTGGCAGAAGGGGACTGTGCATTTTTGAACGTCGCGGCCAGGTCGGCGGTCATTTTCTCGATGCCACCCTCGGCGGTGCGATAGGCAGCGTTGTTCTGCAGGTCGGTCCCGCCCACCTTGCCTTCGGTGTTGACCATCATCATCAGCCCGATGGCGATCCCCGAGAGCAGCAACAGCATCAGCAACGACGCAATCAGCGTGAATCCTTTG
Source organism: uncultured Acidobacteriaceae bacterium (assembly GCA_963752985.1). Classification (GTDB taxonomy): domain Bacteria; phylum Acidobacteriota; class Terriglobia; order Terriglobales; family Acidobacteriaceae; genus Acidiflorens. The sequence continues at coordinate 75,146 of CAVWAN010000021.1, read as the reverse complement.
GTGTGCAGTTTCGCGCTCTTCATACCGTGACTCCCCATAGTGTCGCTTCCCATTGCCTCGCTCCCCATCGCTTCGTTCTCGCTCGTCTTATTCGCCATCCCCCTCACTGGTTGCTAGTGAAGCGGATATTTGTTGCTGTACGTCAGATCGCGAGCGCTTACCGATGTTTCTAAATCCAATCCTTGATAACCCTTCGCGCCGTGCAGCGTGCTATCCATTGCCATGTGCAGAATGTTGATCTTGGTGATCGCAGTGGGGTTGAGCCCATTCGAAGCCGTATCGTTGGCATCGCCGGACCCCGGATTGGGCTGGTTCACCGCTGGCGCATTGGTGCCGTCGTTGTATAGGTCATAGCTGAACTTCATGTAAACTATGCCGTCCGCTACCGGCATCGGAGTGTGTCCACTGATCTGTCGCATCAGTCGCGCCGGGCTGACCGTGTTGTCGATGTAATAGGTGATTGCCAGAAGGCGCACTGGGTTCGTTCCACTGGCGTTCAGCGCCGCCGTGTTCAGGCCGCCGGCGGTTGTCTGGTTCATATTCAGCACATCGCCGTTGGCGAAGGGGACGGTGTAAGTGGCCCCCACCGCGTTCGCGCCCGTCGTTATAGCTCCCGCCGTGACTTCGCCCACGATGTTCAATGAGGGGAAGTAGACCAGATCGCCAGGCGTCAGCCCCAGCATGGTGTCGTTCACGGTTTGCGGCGCGGCCACCCCACTTGGCAAACAACCCGCCGGCGGCCAAGCCGGGAGGTTGCCGTTGACCAGCGGCGAGGTGGCTGGCGCGAAGGTTACCCTCCCCAACGCCGAGACCGTCGCTTGGTAGCAGTTCAAATAGAATGAACTGTCCGCGTACACCACCGTCACCACATCGGTGGCTGCCGGATTACTGGTCAGGGTCGGCCCCAGGATATATCCCGGGACCAGACCGTAGAGAGTTGGCGTTGCACCCTGCAGGGGATACTGCTTCGGCAAGGTGTTGGTGCTGCCGAGGTAACACTTCAGCGTCTGGTCGCAGCCATATACCGGACGGATCGCGGAGGGCAGTGGAATCTGCGTGCCGTTGCCCAGGCCCGAGCCGGCCATGCTCAGGTCCTTGATCAGCATGCCGGAGGCGGCCCGAAAGTCTTGCTGCAACTCCGCCCGCTGCGAGACCGTCCAGGTCGCGCTCACGCCTTTGCTGTAAAGTTGCAGTGCCGCGCCCAGCACCACCGTGCCCAGCCCCATGGCGACCGTCATTTCCATCAGGCTGAATCCACTCGCGCGCTTTGTCGATTGATCCCTCATAGCCCCTCTTCTACTGGTACTGCGAAATGAACGAATTCAGAACGTAGGTCTTCATCTGTCTCGACCGCGGAGTCTGGTACTGCATGGTGATCGTCACACTGCGCAGCGTAGGCTCAATGTCGCCGTTCACGTCGAGCACCGGCGAAATCTGAATGGCGCGCTGATACTGAGTCAAGGGGAGTATCACATCGTCCACGTCCCCATACGACCCATCGGGCCCCGGTTCTCTTAAGGTTTGCTCGCCCGCGTTCGCGTCATCTGCCGTCCCAAAAATTCCGTCCGGTCCCGCGTTGTAGATCGGTTGAAATAGTGGAGCGCTCGCGTTGCCCACGAAGATGCCGCAGGGTGCGGGGGTGTCGGTGCAGTACTGAATACCCTGGTTATTCTGGATTGCGTCCCAGTCAATCTGTGACGTGTTACGCGCGGTCATAATACTCTCGTACGCCTCATTCGCCAGTTGCTTGGCAATCATGTCCTCCTGCGTGGTTTGCGTCGAAGCCATGGCCAACCCGAAAACCCCCAGCAGGCTTACCAGTCCAACCGTCAGAATGACCATCGAGAGCATGACTTCGAGCAGCGAAAATCCAGCCTCCGCTGGCCTTCGCGCGCGCGCCTTCACGCCGCGCTTCATCATTGCCGTTGCCATTGATAGTTTCCTCCCGTGCCGTAGAGCCGCCATCCGCGAATGCGTCCCGTCCCGCCCCACAGCGTGATGGCCCGCGAACTCATCAGATCTCCTTGACGCGCCAGGTACACCACGCCTCCATCCCAAGTGCCCGGACAACTACCGTCGTTGTTCGTGCCCGGCGCCCTCTGCGACGAACCGTCCGGGCAGAAGTAAATCGTCGCCTGTCCTCCAGTGCCGACCCCGTTGATCGTCCACCCAAAATCGATGGCCGTCGCCCCCAATCCATAGCCGTCTGGAACCGTCGTGGAGGTTGTGGGAATTCCTGGGAGCGCGCGGAACGACACATCCTGCGGCAATGTATAGACCACCGCATTCTGAGCGCCCTGAAATCCGGCTCCCACTGGCGTCACCGTGACGGTGGCATAAGGACTCGGCGCAACCGCGTTAGCAAAGGTCACCGAGTACGATGCCCGCTGCCCCACCGCGTTGTCCCGCGCCAGGCGTAGAGCCGACATCGTGGTGTTATACGCATTGGTGATGTGCTGCTGCCTTAGCATCGGGACCAAATTGATGGACGAAACCGATGCCAGCACGATGATGATCGCCAGAACCGACAGCACTTCGATCAAGCTGAAGCCGCTCGCCCGATGCCTCGCATTCTTGTTCAGGCTTCTCATAATCATTTGCGCCACCTGCGGCTCCCGTTCCGTATCCCGAATTCTGCAAACATATTCGTTAATGGAATTGGCCAGCCCGGTATCTCCAGCGACCCTATTAGAGGATCGTCGTCTCGATACCGCTCTGGTTGTCATGGTAGGGGCGGGACAGTACTGGGTCAAAGCACCGCAGTACATGTGGTGGCGTTACAATAGTCACCCCTGTGGGCGACTTGCGCTATCGATGCTCTGGATGCGACCATAGGCCGCGCTCAAACCAAGGCCACTCTTGTGCTGGCTGTCCCGCAGCCCACTTTTCGAAGACGCGAAAGTTGGTGGCCTTTCGATTTCTTCTTTGTCCACAGTAGACGGAAGGAAGCTTACTCGCAGGCGCTGCGGCCGGCGGGTTCGAAGCGATCCATCTGCGCGTCGTGTTGGCTGCTCAACCGGCCGCCCGGCGTTTTTCCATACGGCTCTTCGCCGGGACAGTAGTAGAGAGCGCTGTGCGGGTCGACCCAGACCTGGATCCCCGGGTCTCCCTGAAAATGGATCGCCGGTGCAGGCGCCTCGGCGATCCCAATCGTGACCAGCGCCCTTTCCCACGGACTCAGCGCCGCTGGCTGCAGTGAACCTGCCGCCGGCCACAGCAGCGCCAGCGCCGCCACGACGATGGCCGTCCCCAGATACAGGTCGGCGCGCTGAAAGCGCAGCTTCACACGCCAGTCCGCAATGCCCTGTATTACAGAAATGGGAGCAACCTCGCCGGGACTGGCGTCGCTTGATTCAGCGCTGGCTTCGCTCGGCAAAGCATCGTCGCTGGCGGGTACTGCGAAATCTTCGGTTGCGGAATCATGGGTTGCCGAATCTTGGGTCGCCAGATCTTGGGTCGCCAGATCTTCGGCGTCGTCTTCCACTTCGGTGATCCGGTTGTTCTGGACTGCTGCTTTGGCCAGCATCAGCCCGCCTCGCACTGGATCGTGGACGCGATCCGTTCTTTCCTTCGTGATCTTGGCGTGCAGCGCCGGGCCGTCCCTTGCCGGACCTTCGCGAATCTCGCCCGAGCGCTCTGGCCACAAGCCCTGCTCCTGGCTCATCAGCCACATCGAGGCCCAACTGCGCTGCAGGCGTTCTCCGGGACGAAGATCGTCCGCGCCGTTGCTCTCGCCTTCCGCTTCTGCCTGTGCCTGTCGAGCCTGTTTCCGCCGGTCGTTATGTTCCTGAATGATGAAGGCGGCCGAGAGCAAGCCCTGAAAGGATTGCTCGTCAAGGGTCAGGTTGGGCCGGCTCGAGGGCATGGCAACGGGGGGAGGAGAAAAGTCCAGCTGCCACCATTGTAGTGCAATCGGGGCCAGTCTGAAACCAAGAAAAACAGCGATCTTTTTGGGATCGATTCCGCTTTGGGGACGCCAATCTGGAACCGCTTCATGAACACGGTCTAAGAAAAGGCGAACGAAAGTGGAACGTGTAACCGTAACTGTATGGTTTTAAACTACCTTCTACCGAAGCGAATATTTGGCGAACAGCTTGCATGGGTTTACAACGGGTCGCAACCCCAAGATTGAACTGAAGGAGCAGACGAAACGACCATGATCAACCTCAATGATATCAAGATCACACCCCGTGACCAGCAAGTGCTGCGGCTGCTGGTGCAGGGATGCAGTAACAAGGAAATCGCAAGCCATCTCAACATCAGTCCGCGCACGGTCAAACAGCATCTGCGGACGCTGTTTCTGCGTGCCGGCATCAAAGAAGGCCGCAAGCGGGTCAAACTCGCCACCGCCATGTTTATCAAGGAGCAGGTGCAACCATGCCTCCCCGTGATCGGCTAACCGTCAAGGAAGTTCAAGTCGCAACTCTGGTCTGGCAGGGTCTGACCAACAAAGACATTGCCCGGGTGCTCATCACCAGCGAGCAGGTAGTGAAGAATTACCTGCGCACTACCTTCGACAAACTGGGAGTCTGGACCCGGCTGGAACTCGCGCTCTACGTAGCCAGCCACGGTGGAGCGAACTGGCACGTGCAACTGGGCAGTGGCCTGTTGTCCCCGGCAGCAGGATGGAGCGTATCCGCAGCCGAGGAAAAGGTCCCCTTCGCGGATGCAGGAAGAAAGGCGTCAGCGATGGCCTCCGGAGGGACGCCCTAGCAGGGTGCCGAAAAACGGCGAGTGGCCCGCTCCTTGCGCCTTTGCAAGGGGCGGGTGCTCGCGCCAATCCAGCCGCCCTGCGTGACGTCCGAAGTGGAATTGTGCCCGTCCAATGGTTGGTGGGGCGGAAACAGATTTCACACCGCTAGCGTGGCGTCGTGGCCCGAAGCTCCCCGAAGTCGGTGGGCACTGCCGGGACTATCGGTCTAAACAGCATGTTTTCAAAGGAATACCCCGCACGCTTCGCACCGAAGCAGCCTCCGGCAAAGGCGCGCCAACCACTGCCTCCCCGGTAATCAAATTGCTCGATTACCTTCGGACCCGTTCGACTCGCGTCATCCGTTGAGAGCCTCACGAGTTCGGCAATGCACGATTTCCGACCCGGGACTGAGGTAGGTATGGTTTACAAGGACGTTTTCTGGATGGCCTGCGATTCGACCGAGCAACTGCGCGCCGAATACGGACCCTTCCACACCCGCGAGGACGCCGAGCTCGAAGCCCGCAAACTCGGCTTTGGATACCTGCTCCGCTACGAACACATTCTCGGTCCGAACGAAGAGATTGAGGAAGTACGCTGCGTTTTCATCGAACTGCAAGACCTCGAATTGCAATATGAAGACGTGCAGGCTTCTACAAATCCGAAGCCAGGCGTCACCTTTCACACCCGCTGTGCCAGCTGCGGAGAGACCGCGACTCACGAGGCAGCGTGGCAGGCCGAAGTCTGGGCCGACATCCACGAATTCGAGCACGACCGCCATCGCGTCCGGCTCTTCGAGCACGCCCGCGGAGAAGGTCTGAAAGAAATAGCCGACTGGCGAGGTTTCGCCGCCTGATCCGGCGCGACCACCGCTGCCAATCACACTTCCACCAATCACACTTCAAGAATTGTCCACCGCTGCCAATCACATTTCAAGAATTGTCATCCTGAGCGAAGCGAAGGACCCGTTCAAGAATTGTCATCCTGAGCGAAGCGAAGGACCTGCTTTTGCCGGGTGATGTCACCTGCTGCTCGCTCGCCGGGGCTTCGGCTTGCTCTTGCCCTGAAGATTAAGCGCCACGGCAGCGCGGATGAGATCCTTCAAGCCCGCCTCATCGACCTTGTCGCCTTCGTGGATGTCGATGGCGCGCCTGACATTCCCGTCGAGGCTGGAGTTGAATAGACGGGAAGGGTCCTTCAACGCGGCTCCCTTGGCAAATGTCATCTTGACGACGTTCTTGTAAGTCTCTCCCGTGCACACGATGCCGCCGTGGGAAAACACAGGAGTCCCCGGCGATGTCGCCTTCACCCACTTCCACTCTTCGACGATCTCGGGGTCTGCCGCGTGTATGATGTCGCGCACTTTCGCAAGCATCTTCCCGCGCCAGTCTCCAAGTTGCTTGATTCTCTCGTCGATTGACGCAGAAGCGATGAATACAGAGGCAGATTCCATCGGGACCGTCCTTTTCTTGTACAGCTCCAACTCTCGCACCTAATTTAGATGCGCTCAGCGTAACCTGCAATGCACAACGTAGAACCCTCCTTCTTTGAACCGGGGGTCGCCGGGTGAAAAATCGACACCAAGGTCAAGGGCGGCGGACAGGAGTGTCCGCCCTACACGAACTATGAGCACAGCCGCAGGGGAAGGACCTGCCAACAAATTTGTCATCCTGAGCGGAGCGAAGGACCTGCTTTCGCCGGCTGCCCCATCCTAACGTCGTGCTTTTCGACGTTAGAGCCTGCCCTGAGCGGAGGCGAAGGGGTGGGATTCCACCTCCGCCGACCGCTTGGGATTTTGACGTTGTTTTGAAGGGACGCGGCGTTCAGCCGTGCCGTCGATTCAAGCGAGGAGTCGTGACTTTGGGTGGCGCAGCGCTTCACGCCGCGGTAAGTGTTCCGTCTTGATCGGGCTACAGCCCCGGAGGGAACAATCTCAACCGTGCGCCGACGGCCGGAGCAGTTTCCGCTCCTACTTACTGGGCGAGACAGGTCGGGTAAGAGTAAATGAGTGGGAAGTACGTAAGATGAAGATCCGCCCTCCGGCCGTGTAGAGCGGACACTCCTGTCCGCTGCCTTTGACCTTGATTTCCGCCCTTCGGCGGTTCGGCAGGCCACTTCTCGAAAAGCGCGCGAGAAGTGGCGCCCCCCCCACTTTTTTCGGTTTAATGTTAAAAGGTGAACCCAAGGTGCCCTTCCCGCTGAAGTGGCCCACCCGCCGTTATACTTCCCACGTGATGTGGCCCACCCGCCCCGTCTAGAGACTTACATCTCCCGAACACACTGCCCCTTGTCCAATCGAATGACACCGACCTCGCGATCGACTTCAGAGCCGTTGCGCGCGTTTCTATAAATCTTCACGAATTCACCTGACAGCAACATGTAATCGCCCTCAAACTCTTGCGAAGGGCTTTGAACCGCACCGACAAACACGCCGAACTTCGCCATACTCTGGATGCTCCTTTCCAAGAACTCATCATCTTCGCATTTTGTGCTGAACGCAAGGACGGGGTTACAGCGTCCTTGCTGTGCGATGTAAGTAGGCGGATAATACTTCTGAAGTGTCTAAGAAGCGCGCCACTAAGAAGAAGCCTGTTTTACGCTTCGAACCGGTGAAGATCGATTCGCTCTTCGAGGTGCTCGACGCTGTCGCCTGGCTCGACTCTCCTGGTACAAAGGAGATCGCGCAATTCGCCGACATCGACCCTAGGACGGCCGGCAAGATCCTCAAGAACGCGCGGCTCATCGGAGTCGTACAGTTGCCAGGCGACGACGCATACGTGCTCGCGCAACCCTATCCTTACAAGGGCACGCTGGAAGAAAAGCAGAACGTAGTGCGCGAGGCGTTGCTCAAGCATCCTCTCATCCGTAGCATCCGGCAGTTCATTGGTCTCGGAAACAACTTGGAGGACGCGATGCGAAAAGCCTCCACAGTGAACGGCGAGACAAACTACGACAAGGGCGCCATCGCTCCACTCGTCTCATGGGCCAACTCCGAGAAAGCGCTGGATCCGGGTATTCGGGTCGAAGTGCTAGTCAACGAGGCAGTCGCAGCGAAGGAGGTGCGGCGCTCCGAGCACGAACACGAGCGCGTCGCCTTCATCTCTCACAGCAATAAGGACAAGCCGTTCGTGCGGAAGCTTGCGGCCGATCTCGTCGCGAGCGGTGTAAAGGTCTGGCTCGACGAGCAGAACATTCTTGTCGGCGACTCCATCCCAGAGAAGATCGCTCAAGGTCTCGCCGAATCTGACTTCTTTCTTATCGTCATCAGCGAGAACTCGGTGAACTCGGCATGGGTAAAGAGGGAACTCAACAGCGCTATCGTACATGAGATCGAGCGACGGAAGGTGACCGTGCTCCCGATCAAACTCGACGGCGCGAAGATGCCAGAGACGATCAACGACAAACTCTACGCAGACTTTTCTAAGTCTTATGAAGACGGGCTGGAGAAATTGCTCCGGTCAATAAAGGCCCGCAAGGTGGTGACTGATGGCGGAACCGACTAAGCCAGCCGCGAAGAAAACGCCGAAGGGTGGGAGCAAAGGCGGGACGCGTTTCCCGCGGCTTAACATCGCTGACGCTTTGGCCTACTCGAAAAAGCTCGTAAGCAAAACCCACAATGGGCCACAGCCCGAGCAAACGATCCTCGTTGGAGTTTTCAACAACAAGGGAGCAGAGGGCGGGGTGCGTGCGTCCGCGCTTAAACAGTACGGCCTGATGGAAGGCGACGCCAAGGGTTACTCCGCGTCGCCCCTTGCACGTCAGATTGAGGCTGCGATGCCTGAGCAGCGACCTGCGCTGATCCAAAGGGCATTTCTGACGCCGAAATTGTTCAAGCAGGTTTACGACACGCTTCAGTCCGAGACGGCCAGTCGCGCGCGTGTCCGGCAAGTTGTGGTCACCGGAGAGGTGCATCCAGACAGCGCGGACGTGTGTGTCGAGTGCTTTATTGAGGGTGCGACGCACGCCGGGCTTGGGACGATGAATGAGGATTCGATAGTCTTGGGGACAAGCGCGGCAGCTCCCGAGCCCGACACTCTTCAAGCGGAACAGAATGAGGTCGAGAAGCTCGACACTCCACCAGATGAAGCAACTAACTCTGCAAACGCCGGCTCGTTTGCCGAGAACGCACCTGACGGCCGACAGCAGGACCAGTCTCCCGGTGCGAACAAAGGTGCTGTAACCGTGAATCTCGCCGTCGATTCTAGCAGCGACCCCGATAAGCTGGAGAAACAACTCAAGCTCCTAAAGCAGTATGGCTTGCTGCGCTGACGACACGACGAGCCTAGAGGTTCGAATGCGGGTCGGCCGCATGGTGCTCCGAACAGGCAGCCCGGCCCTCAGGGGCTAAAGCCCGCGTGCTTATAGGCTCAGGCGGGCGGGTGGCCGACTTCTCCGGCCCGTAAGTTTACCCCCACCTATCCCTGGAATGCTGACCGAGAAATAACTGGGGGTGCGCCCCTTCTCGCGCTTTTCGAGAAGGGGCCATTGGGCAGACGAGTGCAACTTTCTTGATCACAAATCATCCGTGCTCGAAATCCATTGACTTAAGACCCGTCGCGCGTCACGATTTAATTATCTGATTGGGGCAGTTTCGAAGTTGAGGCGTTTAGCGGGCGTGACCCTGAGCGCAGTCGAAGGGGGAGTCCGCTGCCGAAATCCTGAGGGGAGCGAAGGATCCCTGCGCCCGCCCCAAACCCATTTTCAGCGCTCTTTGACAACCTAAGTTGAGGCGTTTAGCGGGCGTGACCCTGAGCGCAGTCGAAGGGGGGAGCCCACTGCCGAAATCCTGACCCTGAGCGCAGCCGAAGGGGAACGGATCTCGTAAGTCGTTGATTTATAAATATTTTACCTGCAACTCCTTTAAACTCAAAGATCTGGTGGGAATTTCCTCCTAAATCTTTGATTCCAAAAGACGGGGGGAGGGGGGAGGGGGGTACCCCGGCGCACACGATTGTGGAATGGCACCCCGGCCGAAATCCTGATCGAAGCGAACGGATCTCGTAAGTTATTGATTTATAAATATTTTACCAGCAAGTCCTTTAAACTCAAAGATCTGGCGGGAGCTTCCTCCTAAATCTTTGATTCCAAAAGACCGGGGTAGGGGGAGGGGGGTACCCAACACTGCCGAAGTTGCAAGCACGGACTTCACCGAGTGAGTTTCGAGGCAGCAGCTTCGTCGAGTATCCACAGCAATTTTCCATCAGACGGTTGCACTCTTTGCGAGGGCAGTAGAGGGGCGTTCTTCCCTTCGAGAACCTGATGCAGGATTTCGGCTTTGTCCGCTCCGCTGGCCAGGAACATTACTTCGGCGGCGCGATTGAGCACGGGAAAAGTAAACGTGATGCGGTGAGTGTTGAACTTTGCTACCCAGTTGGCAACCACCAGTCGCGACTGCTCGTCGAGCGCCGCGGAATCCGGGAAGAGCGATGCGGTGTGGCCGTCGGGACCCATGCCCAGCAGGATCAGGTCAAAGCGCGGAAATTCTCCGGAGTTGATTTCAAAGAAGCGGCGAAGCTGGGCCTCATAGTCGGCCGCTGCAGCGGAAGCATCGGGATTCTCGGCCGGCACGCGAAAAACGTTCTCGGCGGGAATCGCAATCTTCGTGAGCAACGATTCCTGCACCATCCGATAATTGCTTTCGGCGTCGGTGGGCGGAACGTGGCGCTCGTCGCCGAAAAACAGAAAGACGCGATTCCAGACGAAGTCGGCGTAATTCGACGCCAGCAGGGAATAGAGAGCTTTTGGAGTCGAGCCTCCGGAGAGCGCTACCGTGAATCGTCCCTGAGCGCCGATGGCGGTGCGAGCCGCGCCCACGAATTCTTCGGCGGCAGCATGAAACAGATCAGCTGCAGTGGCTAACACTTCGATGTTTCTAGTCGAGGGCATAGGAAATTCGTAATTTGATTCGCTTCGAACAAAGTTCTTAACCACAGAGGGCACAGAGGAACACAGGGGGAATCGAGGTTTCCCTGCGGTCCTCTGTGCTCCCTGTGGTTATGGTTACAGCCTCCGCTGCATTATTTTTCGAAATTTCTCCAGCGCCTTCCATCGCGCTCCATCAGTTCGTCGGACTCTTTCGGGCCCCAGGTCCCCGCAGGATAGTTGGGGAAATTACGCGGAGGCAGCGCCTTCCACACATCGAGCACGGGATTGACAATACTCCAACCGGCTTCGACCATGTCGGCGCGCTGGAAGAGCGTAGCGTCTCCGATCATGCAGTCATGCAGCAGGCGTTCGTATCCGGTCGAAGAAGAGACTCCGAAATAGTCGGCGTAGTTGAAGTCCATATTCACTTCGCCGAGCTGCATTGCGGGTCCGGGAGTTTTGGCGGCAAAGCGCAGTGAGATGCCTTCTTCCGGCTGGATGTGCAGCACCAGTTGGTTGGGCATCATGTTCTCAACCTGAGTTTCGCGGAACAGCATGAAAGGCGCGCGCCGGAACTGGATCACGACGTGCGTATTGCGTCCCGGCAACCGCTTGCCGGTGCGCAGATAAAAGGGAACTCCCGCCCAGCGCCAGTTGTCGATCAGCAGGCGCATGGCGACAAAGGTTTCGGTGCGCGAGTCTGGAGGCACGCCATCTTCGGAGCGGTACGCGGGCACGCGCTCGCCGTCCATGGCGCCCTCTCCATATTGGCCGCGGATGGTTTTGCTGAGCACGTCCTCGTTACTGAAGGGCTGAATGGCGTGCAGAATTTTAGCCTGCTCGTCGCGCACCGCGTTGGCCTCGAAGGAAATCGGAGGTTCCATCGCGGTCAACGTGATGAGCTGCATGATGTGGTTGGGCACCATGTCGCGCAGGGAACCTGCTCCATCAAAGTAGCCGCCGCGTTTCTCGACGCCAACGGTTTCAGCCACCGAGATCTGCACGTGATCAATGTAACGGCGATTCCAGATAGGCTCGAAAATTCCGTTGGCAAAGCGGAGCGCCAAAATGTTCTGCACGGTTTCTTTGCCGAGGTAATGGTCGATGCGGTAAATCTGCCTTTCCGATGTGACTTTCAAGAGTTGCTGGTTCAGGGCTTTGGCGGAATCCAGATCGTGGCCGAAAGGTTTTTCGACGATCACGCGCCGCCAATGGCCGTTTTCTTCGGTCATCAAGCCGGCCTTCGAGAGTCGCTCCACGATGTCGCCGAAGAAGTTGGGTGCAGTCGCCAGATAGAAGAAATAGTTGCCGTGGGAGTTATGCTCCTGGTCAACCTGGGCAAGCGTTGCTTTCAGTTTGTCGTAAGTGGTGGGATCGTCGAAATCTCCATTGACGTAATTGACGCGGCGGGCAAACCATTCCCACAAGTCGTTATCGACGGCGCCAGTGGCGAACTGCTTGAAGTCTTCGCTGAGCTTTTTCCGTGCATCGTCGTTGCTCATCGGACTGCGGCCTACGCCGATCACGGCGAACTCGCGCGACAACAATTGCTGGCTGGCGAGATTGTAGAGAGCGGGAATCAGCTTGCGTCGGGTCAGGTCGCCGGTAAAGCCGAAAATTACCATGACACACGGATCCGCCGTGCGCCCGACTCGCGGTTTGGTTACTGCTGGCAGAGCTTCAAGTTGCGCCATGGTTTCCTCGCCTCAATGGTTCTTCGGTTCCACGTGACCGCCAAACTTCTGTCGCATGGCGGAGAGCATTTTCTCCGCGAAGGTATGCTCCTGCCGCGAGCGGAAACGCGTGTACAGAGCCGCGGTCAGCACTTCGGCCGGAACCGCCTCTTCGATCGCCGCCTGGATCGTCCAGCGGCCTTCGCCCGAATCCTGCACGAACCCGCTGTACTCGGCGAGTGTGGGATTCTCGGCCAGCGCCATCGCCGTCAGGTCGAGCAACCATGAACTCACCACGCTACCCCGCCGCCAGACCTCGGCAATATCGGGCAGGTTGAGATCGTAGCGGATGTCTTCGGGAAGATCTTTGCTGGTCGCGTTCTTGAAAATGTCAAAGCCTTCCGCATAGGCCTGCATCATGCCGTATTCGATGCCATTGTGGACCATCTTGACGAAGTGTCCGGAACCGGAAGGGCCGCAGTGGATGTAGCCGTCTTCTGCCGTAGAAGCGGCAGTACCCGCCATCTTCTCGCGTCCTGGAGTGCGCGGAATGTCGCCGCGTCCTGGAGCCAGCGTCTTGAAGATCGGGTCGAGGCGCTGGACGGCCTCTTTCGGGCCGCCGATCATCATGCAGTATCCGCGTTCCAATCCCCAGACGCCGCCGCTGGTGCCGACGTCGACGTAGTGCACGCCTTTGGCAGCGCAGATCTTGGAGCGGCGAACATCGTCTTTGAAATAGGAGTTGCCGCCGTCAATGATGGTGTCGCCGGCCTGCATGCATCCGACGAGAGCCTGCACGGTTTTTTCCGTAGGATCGCCCGACGGCACCATGATCCACGCAGCGCGCGGCGGGTTCAGCTTGCCGACCAGATCGTCAAGTGAAGAGGAGGCAACCGCGCCTTCACCCGCGATACTCTTTACGGCATCGGCGCTCAGATCGGACACCACCATCGTGTGACCGCCGCGCATCAAGCGCCGCGTCATATTGGCGCCCATGCGCCCTAAACCTACCATTCCCAGTTGCATTCGTGCTCCTCAAACCGGCATTGAATTGTCATCCTGAGCGAAGCGAAGGACCTGTTCCTTGCGGCGAACAGCAGGTCCTTCGCTTCGCTCAGGATGACAATTCATAAACTATTCGCAGGTCTACAAAATCTGCCTGACCACTTCTGCGAGTTTCGTGAGCCCCGCTCTTACATCGCTGCCCAGGTGCACCCGCAGTGCGCGGCGATTGCGATCGGCCAGAACCTGGAAGTCGCCGCGAGCCTGTGCCGCCTTTACTACTCCGAAAGTGTACTTCTGTCCTGGGACGGGCAAGTCCTGAGCGTCGTCGCACGTGACTTGCAGGAAGACTCCACTGTTAGGGCCGCCTTTATAAGCTTGTCCGGTCGAGTGCAGAAAACGCGGGCCAAAGCCTAGGCACGTGGCTACATGCTTGCCGTCACGCACGGTCATGCGGAGGTCTTGCAGCAGAGATTCGTGCTTCGCGTTCAGCTCGACATAACCAAGCACGGCAAAATAATCGCCGGCGCCAAGACGTCCGAGATGCGCGCGCAGATAGTTCTTGAGCGAGCGGTCGGAACCGGTGGCTTGGCTGAGCGCGGCGGCGTTCTTGTCGTCGGTGAAGAGCTTAAAGCCCGCTTCTTCTAATATCGGTTTTTCGGGAGGAAGCGAACCCGAGCTTTCATACGCGGACGTCAGTTGCTTGGTGACGATTTTGCTGGCTTCGACGTCAGGCTGATTGAAGGCGTTGATTCCGAGAATCGAGCCCGCGACCGCGGTTGCAATCTCCCAGCGGAAGAATTCCTGTCCGAGACTGTAGATGTCAGATACGGCGATGCGCACTACGGGATGCCCGGCTTTTTCGAGCGCGGCGACATTGGCGTCCTGTGCCGCGTCGGGCGCGGTATCCAGGCGTAGGTAGGCGAAGATGCGATCATTCCCGTAGACGTCAGGCGAGCCGATGTCTTCACGGTCAACCGGGATGATGCCCTTGCCGAGCTTGCCGGTGGACTCCGCAATCAACTGCTCGAGCCATGCGCCGAGGTCGGAGATTCTGGGCGAGGTGATCAGGGTAATTTTGTCGCGGCCAAGTTTTGCAGCTGTGCCCATGATCAGCCCGAGCATCACTCCCGGATTCTGCTCCACGGCAGCGGACGCCTTGCAGGCTTCGACCATCTCTTTCGTACGCTGGAGGAACTTGCCGGTGTCGAGGCCCACGGCCGCGGCCGGAACCATGCCGAAGTTCGAGAGCGCGGAATAGCGTCCGCCAATGGAGGGCAGTCCATAAAAAATGTGGCGGAAACGATCGCGCTCGGCGACCAACTGCATCTTCGAACCGGGATCGGTAATGGCGATGAAGCGGCTGCCCGCTTGGTCTTTGTTATTGCCCACGGTCTGCAGTACGCGGTCGAAGAAATACTGCTTGTAGATGTTGGGTTCGAGCGTGCTGCCGGATTTGCTGGAAACGATGAAGAGGGTTTTTGCCAGGTCAACCTTCTTCTCGGTGCTCCTGATTTGCGCCGGGTCGGTCGAGTCGAGGATATGCAAGCGCGGGAAGCCGGGTGCTTGCGGGAAAGTCAGCGCGAGCACTTCCGGACAAAGGCTGGATCCGCCCATGCCGAGCAGAAGAATGTCCGAGAATCCGGCGCTGTTGACCTCATCCGCGAGCGCCTTCAGCTTGGCTGCGTTGGCGAGTTGTTCGTCGGTAATGCCGAGCCATCCCAGCCACTTGGCTTCGTCGTCGCCCGTCCAGAGGGAGGCGTCCTGTTGCCAAAGCCGCTTTACTTTCCCCGATGCGCGCCAGTCGTCAAGGTTTTTTTTTACCGCCGCATCCAGATCGGCCGGAAGCGATGCCGTCTGTGAGTTGACCTCGTGATTGATCTGCGCGGTGCTCATCGCTTTGTACTCTGCTTTGTACTCTTTTCGACTGCGGCCAGGAGGGTGCCGAAGGCGTCGGCAAACAACTTTACTCCGTCGGCAGTCAGCTTGTCGGTCACGTCTTTCATGACGATGCCAACGCCGGCAAGATCAGCCATCGTTTTCCGGACTCCGTCCAGGTTTTCGGTCAGGCTCTGGCGCGGCTTGCCGTGATCGCGGAAGGCATCGAGCGTCGCCGGAGGGATGGTATTAACGGTGTCCGGGCCGATCAATTCCTCGATGTAAAGCACATCGCGGTAATTCGGATTCTTGGTGCTGGTGCTTGCCCACAGCACGCGCTGGGTTTGCGCGCCCTTAGCGGCCAAAGCCGTCCAGCGCGGAGAAGAAAAGATGCGCTGGTAGGCTTCGTAGGTCAGCTTACCGTTGGCGATTGCGACTTTGCCGAGGATCGACTGCAACTTCGCCTTGCGGGCCGCATCCGTTTCTTTCTTCAGTTGGTCGCCCGCCAGTTGGTCAACCAGCGAATCAATGCGGCTGATGAAAAAGCTCGCGACGCTGGCAAGCTTGCTTACATCGCCGCCGGTCGCAGCAAACTTCTCAACTCCGTCAATGAAGGCTGCGGCGACTTGCTCATACACACCTTGCGCGAACAGCAGGGTCACGTTGACGTTGATGCCCTCGCCGATCAACCGGCGAAACGCGGGAATGCCTTCGACTGTGCCCGGCACCTTGATCATCAGATTTTCGCGGGCCACGCTTTTCCACAACCGCCGCGCCTCGTCGAGGGTGCCGTTGGTGTCGTGCGCCAGATAGGGGGAGACTTCGAGACTTACATAGCCGTCGCGCTTCTTCGTGCTCCGGTAGACGGGAGCGAGCAGGTCGGCGGCGTCCTGGATGTCGCGGATGGCCAGCAGTTCATAGCGGCCCTTGGCGTCGAGGTCGGTGCGGCCAGCGAGCGAATCCAGAAAATCCTGGTATTGAGTCGAGCCCGCGATGGCCTTCTCGAAGATCGCGGGGTTCGACGTCATACCACGCAGGCCGTCTTCCTTGATCAGGCGCTGGAGTTCGCCGCCTTTCAGCAGGTCGCGGCGAATGTAGTCGAGCCAGATGGATTGGCCGAAATTCTGAAGCTGGGTGAGAGGATTCGCGGCCTTTGCGGTATCAAGCGTGTCTACGGGATTCATGACTGTCTCCTGACTGAGTCAGGCAGCAGAATAATGGCCTGACGTTAATAGAGCGTTACGGCTGCCCCGGATAGTGAGAACTCGGTCGTCCCTCCGGGACTGAATCATTTTCTCTACCTTTCCCTGCGCTGAAGCGCTGGGCTAAGCTCGGTCGCCCCTCCGGGGCTGGTTTCGCGCTCTAACCCGATCTTCATCCCCCCAAGCGGTGCGTTATTTGCCGAGCAGGTCGCGCGCTGCTTGGATTACGGCATCGGTTGTGAAGCCGAACTTCTTCTGCAAATCCTTGAGTGGCGCGGACGCTCCAAAAGTTTTCATGCCGATGATTCGTCCTTTCGGGCCTGCGTAATGCGCCCAGCCGAAGGTCGAAGCCATCTCAACTGCGACGCGTGCGGTGACGTCGGGCGGAAGCACCTCATCGCGGTAACTCTGGTCCTGATGCTCGAACAAATCCCACGAAGGCATACTGACGACGCGCGCGCGAATGCCTTCCGCCTTCAATTTTTCGTAGGCGTCGATGCACAGGTACACCTCGCTGCCGGTGGCCATCAGGATCACCTGCGGTTTGCCACCTTCGGCGTCGGCCAGGATGTATGCGCCGCGGGCCACGCCTGCGGCTGACCGGTATTTCGAGCGATCGAAGGTCGGCAGTGCCTGGCGCGTCAAGATCAACGCTACCGGTTCCCTCCTTAGATGCATGATTACTTTCCACGCTTCGATGACCTCGTTGGCGTCGGCGGGACGCAGCGTCATCAGCCCGGGAACGGCTCGCAGGGTGATCAGTTGCTCAATTGGCTGGTGGGTGGGTCCGTCTTCGCCGACGCCGATGGAATCGTGGGTGAAGATCCAGATTGACGGAACTTCCATGATCGACGAGAGGCGGATCGGCATCTTCATGTAGTCGCTGAAAATGAGGAAGGTCGAACCGTAGGCGCGGATTTTCGATAGCGCCATGCCGTTTACGATCGCTCCCATCGCGTGTTCGCGAATGCCGAAGTGGAAGTTGCGCGCGTTATACTGGCCGGCTTCGAAATCGCCGGCGCCGTCGAAAGTGAGCCGCGTCTTCGTCGAAGGATACAAGTCGGCTGAGCCGCCCATGAGCCAGGGCTGGTTCTTCGCAATGGCGTTGAGAACTTTGCCGGACGAATCGCGAGTTGCGAGCCCTTTCGGATCGGGCGCAAATGTGGGGAGTTCCTTGTCCCATCCGTCGGACGGCTGCTGACACTGCATGCGTTCGAACTGAATCGCCAAGTCGGGATACTGCTTGCGGTACTCGTTGAACCTTGCGTTCCACTGGCCGCTCAATTGCCGCCCACGCTTACCCATGACGTCGCGGAAAGTTTGCGCGACTCCATCCGGGACCAGGAACTTGGCGTCTTCGGGCCAGCCGTAGGCGCGCTTGGTCAGTTTGACTTCTTCTTCGCCGAGCGGTTCGCCGTGGGCTTCCCTTGTGTCTTGCCGGTGGGGCGCGCCGAAACCGATGTGGCTGTCAACGATGATCAGCTTGGGACGATCCTTCACGCTGAGTGCGTGGGTGTAGGCGTCGGCCAGCGCAACCAAATCGTTGGCATCGTAGACGTGCTGGACATCCCAGCCGTAGGCTGCAAACCTGGCGGCCACATTTTCGTCGTAAGCGAGATCGGTATTGCCCTCGATGGTGATGTGGTTGTTGTCGTAAATCCAGCACAGGTTCGAAAGTTTGAGATGGCCGGCGATCGACGCGGCTTCTGACGAAATTCCTTCCATCATGTCTCCGTCGCCACAAATCGCCCAGACGTTGTAGTTGAACAGCTCGAATCCCGGGCGATTGAAATACTCCGCGAGCCAGCGCTCGGCGATTGCCATGCCCACGCTGTTGGCGACGCCCTGACCGAGCGGGCCGGTGGTGGTCTCAACGCCCGTGGTCAAGCCGTATTCGGGATGCCCTGGTGTTTTGCTCCCCAGTTGCCGGAAATTCTTGATCTCGTCGAGCGAGAGGGCGGGCGTCGAAAGAATTTTTCCGTCGGGACCAATTTCGCGTATGCCTGCCAGATGGATCAGGGAATACAGCAGCATGGAGGCGTGACCGTTGGAGAGAACGAAGCGGTCGCGGTTCGGCCAGATGGGATCTTCGGGGTCATAGCGCAGAAACTGTTGCCACAGGCAGTAGGCCACGGGAGCCAGCGCCATCGGTGCTCCTGGATGGCCGGAGTTTGCTTTCTGCACCGCGTCCATCGAAAGCGTGCGAATCGTGTTGATACACAATTGATCGAGCTCGGCCCCGGTGGCGACAGACTGGTCACTGACAGCCATCAATTCTCTCCTCGCAAATTGGTTAGCATTGCCCCACTGCCAAATTAGATGAAATCAGCGCCCAATGGATACAAGCGTGCCGATCACCCAAGTTTACATCGTGATCGGGAATCAAAAGAACACGAGAGGACTAAGCTGCGATTTTACACCGAGAAGAATTGAACTCGCTGGCGGTTGTAGTTGATTGGGAATTGTCTGATTACGTATTCGTCGGCTCCAGAAACAGGCGAACCTCAGCGGCTAAAGCCGCTTGTGTAGCAGGTTCTGACGGCAGGGCTAAAGCCATGCCCTTTCAAAGCCATGTGCCCCAAGCCTTGCCCTACCCAAAACCGGCGTGAACCAAAATTCATAGGCAGTCCGAGACGGGACAAGCCCCGTCTCTACATGAGCTTTTCCATAGCTTGCGAAGCCATGCCTTACTACCCATATTCCTTGGCGTTTACCGGCGTGGAAAGCAGGACTTTGCGGTCGGCCAGGTGCGCTTTCAACATCTCGATTTCATCGGCCGCATCGGTGAGCGGCAGGGCCACCTGCCCTCCGTTAACCACCGAGCGGCAGAGCGCCATCATGATTTCAAACCCTGCATACGCGCTTTCGAAATTGCAGGGGTGCACTTTGCGGTCGTCATCCAGCCAGTCGGCCATTTCCCGAACGTATGGAGGCATATCCAGGTCGTAGTTCATGCAGCCGTCGCCTGATGACGCGCCCGCCTTGGTCACAGCTCGCCAGCCGCCACCCGTCAGGACTTCGGCGAATCCCTCGGTGCCCTGCGCGCCGATGCGGCACTTCCGCCACCAGTAATCGACCTCAGGGACATCGGGAGCGCCGGCGCCACACTCCACGATTCCGCGTACTCCGTTGGCAAACTGGATGAAGCCAGCGATGTAGTCGGGGGAAGGATGCAAGTCGGCTAGTTTCCCGCGCCCTGCCGCCTGTGCCATCACCCACTCCGCCGGTGACTCTCCGTTGCCCGATTCTTGGTTGAACCAGCGCATGTAGTCGATGAGGTGCGAAATCATGTGCACCATCCAGCCGGCCGCTGTGCCGTAAACGGTGTGGACGCGTCCGAGCGCGCCACTGGCAACGATCTCCTTCACTTTGCGGTAATGCTCGCCGTAGCGATGCTGATGGCTGACCACGGCTTTGACGCCGCTCTCCGCCAGCAGCTTTCTGACCTGAAAGCCTTCGCGTGTGTTCAAGGCCACCGGCTTTTCGAAAGCGATCAAGCGCGCACCGCTCTTGATGCCGACGCGGATCATCTCGCTGCGCAGGTTCGGAAGAGTACAGAAGCAGAAGACGTCGGGCTTCACGGCGGAAGCGACCTGGAGCGCGTCGGTGCCCTTGGCCGCGCCGAACTTGGCTGCGGCCGCATCCGCGCGGGCGGGGTCGATGTCGCAGACGCCGACCACTTCGAACCGGCCGTTCGCCTGAAAGGCCTGGGCATGGTGCATTCCGCGCTTGCCCATGCCCACTACTACGACCCGATACTTGCGGCTCGTCGTCATTACGCGCTCCTGTCCCACTCCAGGACCTTGTCGATGGTGTAATCCACTTGCTCTTCGGTCAGCTCGGGGAACATGGGGAGGGAAACGCAGCAGGCGGCATTGCGCTCCGAATTCGGAATCGGGCCATGGATGCGCGCTTCATGACCCCACGGGTAGCCTTCCTGCTGGTGAATCGCAATCGGATAGTGGCACTTGGCGTCAATCCCTGCGTCGTTCAGGAACTGAAGCAGGGGATCGCGATGCTTGGCTTGCCGGGTCTCGATCACGTACAGGTGATACACGTGATAGTAGCCGGGATTTTCGTAAGGCAATGTGATGTTCTTCACGTTCGCGAGCCCCTTGCTGTAGCGTGCAGCCCATTTCCTGCGCAGCTCGCTCCATTCCGCGATGTGCTTCAGCTTGGCGCTGAGGATTCCCGCGTGGAGATCGTCGAGCCGGCTGTTGTATCCCATGCTGTGGCAGGAGCGTTTCTCCGAGCCGTGGTTGCGCAGCTTGCGCGCGATGCGGTCGATCTCGGCGTTGTTGGTAACGATGGCGCCGCCGTCGCCGAACGTTCCCAGGTTCTTCTGAATAATGAAGCTGACGGTGGCAGCGTCGCTGAGTTCTCCGATCTTGAAGCCGTTGCCACGCCCGCAGATGGCCTGCGCGTTATCCTCGACCACCTTGAGATGGTGTTTGTCCGCGATCTTGCGGATGGCCTTCATGTCGGCGCACTGGCCGTACAGGTGGACCGGTACCAGCAGTTTGGTGCGAGGGGTTATCGCGGCTTCGATCCTGGTGGGATCGATGCAGTGCGTGCGAGGATCGGAATCGACAAACACCACCGTCGCTCCGGTGAACCAGATGGCTTCGGCGGTGGCGAAGAAAGTGTTGGTGGTGGTGATGCACTCGTCGCCGGGGCCGATTCCCAACGCCTTGAAGGTGAGCCACAAGGCATCGGTTCCGTTGCCCACACCAATGGCAAACTTCGTGCCGTGGAACTGCGCCAGCTCGCCCTCAAACTTCTTCAGCATCGGGCCCAGAACATACTGGCCGCTTTCGAGCACTTCCTTAATGTTGGCGTCGATTTCCGCCTTGATGTTGTGATACTGGCGAACATGACCGTAAAAGGGCACTGTTAATTTGGTGGCAAGCATGTGATTTCCTTATCCTCCGCGCTGGACCGAACTGCCTTACATGGGGGCTCGTTGTCCGGCGGATAAGTGATATATAGCACATTTGTCGCAGAACGGTCACTGAATTAAAACGATTTAATAGATCAGGGGAATTATTACGTCTGCTGGAGTGTGTTGTCAATCACTACCAGCATGGAATGTGATTTTCAGGTAAGGAAGAGTTTGTCCTGGCTGATCCGGTGTTGCAGGGTGGAAGCCAGTTGATCCACGTCCACGGCCGAAAGGGTCATCATGTCAGGTTCCAGCAGGGGGACGCGGTTGCTTCCGACGGCATCGCGCCGCACCTGGATGAGTAAAGCCTGCAGCGCCTGGGGATCGTATTTCTGCGGAGTCATGCGGATCAAATCCTGCAGCGCCGCTCCTACAGACATGCGTTCGCGGTAAGGACGCTCGCTGAGCATGGCGTCAAAGGTTTCGGCCAGGGCCACGATGCGCACGGCTTGGGGCAACTCGTTCGAATGCAAGCCATCCGGATATCCCGACCCATCGGCGCGCTCATGGTGCCAGCGCACGATTTCCGGAATCTGCGGCCAGGGAAACTGAACCTCGCTGACGATCTGATGCCCGACGACAGTGTGGTCCCGCACCTCGCGGTATTCTTCGGCGTCGAGCGCGGCAGGTTTTCCGAACAGCCGTTTGTCGACGGCAACCATGCCGATGTCGTGCAGATAGGCGGCCGACCGCAAGGATGCCACATCGCTCGCGTCCATTCCCATCGCCTCGCCGATGGCCTGTGAGTAGCGGCCCACCCGTAGCGAGTGGCCATGAATATTGATGTGTTTAACGTCGATGGCGGTGGCGAAAGCCTCGAGAGCGTTGTCGTAGAAGCCGTGCAGCGAGGCCAGCAGCCGCAGGTTTTCAGAAACCCGTTGCGCCAGAGTCTGGCCGAGAGTGTGGTTTTGAATGGCCAGCGCCACGTAGTGGCTCAGCATTTCAAATGCATCGAGCGCGTCTTCTTCGTACACCGCTTCGCCTTGCCGGCGCCCCAGGGCGATTACGCCGACGAGCTTTCCTCGAACTCGCAGCGGGCAAATGCACTTGAACAGTTCGGGCGCGACATTACCGTTCGAACTGAGAAAAACGTCAGAGGTGGAACTGTTGAGCGGCACCGGGCCGGCGGTCGCGGTGAGGGTGTGCACATGGCGGGGAAGTAGGGGAATCAGCGACGGTTCTGGCAGCAGCGCGAATCCTTGCGCATCGACCGAGGTCAGCAAGGAAGGCCGTTCGCCGAACGAAAAGAGCACAGCCTCGCGCGCGCCAGCCGCCTCCATCACAGCGGCCAGCATGGCGTGAGCGGTTTGGTGGAAGTCGCGGTCCGCTGTGAGTTCGGGCCCCAAATCCGCCAGCGCTTCGACTGTTCTTAACAGCTTCTTGAGATTGGTTCCCTGCAATCCTCTTGCGGAGGCGCCTGCGAGAAACCAGAGCGGTACCAGCGTAGCATCGCCCCGCGACTCAATTGTTAGCCAGTTTGGTGCGAGCAAAAGCAGCGGGCGATCTGGCCACCGGGTCATCGGGTGGTCGGAAACCTCGAGCCGCGGAAGAAGAGCTAGCGTTACGATCCGATCACTGATAGTTACTCGGAAGGACATACACGGCGGCACTTTCCTTGACAGGCGGTTGGCGTTGGCACATACTTCGGCCAAATCGCCCGCGCCGCTTGCGTTCTGCCGGTTCTGTCCGGCAATCTACCGACCGAGAGAAATCTGTGGTTGTGCCTCAATCCAAGCCGTTTCGTTCCGGGAAAATACCAAGCGCTCTGGATCGCGATGCTTTGCCGGAGGCTTCCTCCAGCCGGTCCGGCAACCTCTCTGGCGACCTTGACCAGAGCACGGCCCTTTCGTCTCTGAGGGAACTGATCGCAGCCGGAGACCACCGGCTCGACCCGTTGCTCGAAACCATCACCGACGCCGCCCGGCAACTAACGGGCGCCTCCGGAGCAGCGCTGGCGATGTGGAAGGACGGCGCCATGGTGTGCCGCGCACGCAGCGGCAACACGGCTCCAGCTCTGGGTACGCGGTTGAATGCCGACACTGGAATCTCAGGAGAGTGTTTGCGCAGCGGTAAAATTCAGCATTGCACAGATACCGAGAACGACCCACTGGTTGATGTGGAGGTCTGCCGCGGTCTCGGTTTGCGCTCGATTGCCGTTTTGCCGATTCAGGGCTGGCGCGGGATCAACGGAATTCTCGAAGTGTTTTCCGCCAGACCCGCAGCCTTCAGGGAACAGCATATTGCCGTTCTTCAGCAACTGGCGGCGCTTGCGGAACGGGCACGCGCATCGCAACCGCATGGCGCATCCGCAGGCGCGCCGAAACTTTCGTCTGCGATGGAGAAGCCGCAACCCTCCGGCCTGCTGCCGGCTTCGGATCGTGTCGGGGATGTGGCCCTGGCGCTCGTAGGCAACCGGCTACGACCGTTCGTTTTGGGAGCCATCGGCCTGGGGGCAATCGCGCTGTTCGCCTTGGCGATTTGGCTGGGATGGCGCAGTCCCGACGAGACCGATGGCAGGGGCCACGCGGCGACCGCCGCTTCTATCTCTGCCAGTGCTGCAACCGTGAACAGCGCCACTGCTCATCCTCCCGGCAATGACCTTGTCTCGAAGGCGAGTCCTGGCAGCGAGTCCCTGATTCCGTTGAGCGCACAGCCTTCCGCCGGAGCTCCGGTGAAGTTTGCTTCCAAGGTGGACGTACTCGCGAGAAAGAAGATTCAGGCGGATCGTTCTTTGTTGCCCACCGAGGTTGCTGCCAACGTTACCGTTCGCCATGAAAATCCAAGTTCGGCGACAGGAACGCACTTCGATGAAACCGCCGAGGCCCAGCCGTCGTTGCCCGCGCCCTCTGCGCCGATGTCGCGAGGGGTTTCGGGCGGCCAACTGCTGCACCGGGTTGAGCCTGTTTATCCCGCAGAAGCGCGTCTGCTGCGCCTGGAGGGCACGGTCATTCTGACCGCAACGGTCATGGACGATGGGACGGTGGACGATGTGAAGGTTGTCGAAGGCCCGCCCGAGCTTGCCCCATCCGCGGTGGACGCGGTGAAGCACTGGCGGTACGAGCCTTTTGAGCTCGACGGAAAGCCGGTGAAGAACGAGATCGGAATCAAGATTGACTTCAAGCTTCCCGAACTAAATCATTGAGTCATATGGTCATTGAATCATTTAGTCATTGGGAACCCAATGGTTCAATGACTAAATGACTCAATGACCTGAATGTTCTACACGCCGACCGGGAACGGTTTGGTGTGGGTTTCTGAGCCCACCGAGAGTCCGGCGAATCGCCCCTGCAGCAAGGACATCAACCCCGTGACCCAGTATCCGACTACGAACAACACCAGGAAGGGAACGGTGAAGTAATTTTCGTTGTCGATGGCGTAGAAGATCGCCAGAGCGAAATAGGTCCCGATCGCCAGTTCAATCCACGGAACCCATCCCAGACGCTTGCGGTATTTTTTCGCGCCGACCTTGTCCTTTTTCGATTCGACGCGGTACTTGGGAGTGCGGGCGAAGGCGGTCTGCTTGCCGACGAGCGCTTCCAGTACGGCAATCGTGTTGGTGATGGTCAGTCCGATTCCCAGAGACATCAGCAGTGGCAGGTAGAGCAGCGATCGCAGCCAGCTTTTCGGAAACAGCTCTTTCTGTGAAACCAGGTAGAAGCTGGAAATAGAAAACGTCGAAGCCATGAACAGGGGCAGGTCGATATAGAGCATCTGGAACCATCCCTGGTAGAAGCGAATAATCATGGCGGGCATCAGCAACACCGAAAGCACGATCATCAGCGGATAACTGATGTTGGCCGTCAGGTGATACACGGCTTCGATCTTCTGGTGCCGCGATACGTCGCTTTTCAACACCTTGGGGAGTATTTTCTTGGAGACCTGGATCAATCCCTTAGCCCAGCGTGCTTGTTGCGTTTTGAAGGCGGTCATCTCGACCGGCAACTCGGCCGGACATTCGACGTCCTGCAGATAAACGAACTTCCATCCCTTGAGCTGGGCGCGGTAGGAGAGATCGGTGTCTTCGGTGAGCGTGTCATGCTCCCAGCCTCCGGCCTCGTCAATAGCCGAGCGCCGCCACATTCCGGCGGTGCCGTTGAAGTTGAAGAAAACACCGCTGCGGGAACGGCCCGAGTGTTCCAGCACGAAATGGCCGTCGAGCAGAATGGCTTCGACCTGGGTGAGCACGGAGTAGTTGCGGTTGATGTGCGTCCAGCGCGTTTGCACCATGCCCACCTTGGGATCGGTGAAGTGATGGATGCAATTCAGCAGAAAGTCGGACGGGGGAACAAAATCGGCGTCAAAGATGGCAACGAATTCGCCCTTCGCCGTTTTCAATCCTTCCGCCAGTGCGCCCGCCTTGAAGCCCTCGCGATTGTTGCGGTGCAGGTAGGTGACCGGATGTCCCAGGGCGGCGTAACGCTCCACCAAAATGCGGGCTACCTCCACGGTTTCGTCGGTCGAGTCGTCAAGCAGTTGGATGTCGAGTTTTTCTTTCGGATAATCGAGCCGGCAGACGGCGTCGAGCAGTCGGTCCACCACGTATTGCTCGTTAAAGATTGGCAACTGCACGGTGACGCGCGGCAGGTCGTTCAACGGGAAATGAGCCGCAGGTTCCGTTGTCTTGTTCGCTTTGTGCTTGTAATAGAGGTAGACCAGCCAATAGCGGTGCCCGCCGTAGGCCGCCAGGATGACCAGCACGATGAAATAGGGAATCAGCAGCGCCAGATCGAATGCATTGACCTGGTAAAGCCCCTTGAAAGTTGTGTCCAGAAAATGATGGCGAAGGTACGGCATCAGGCCCTTGGAAGCCAGGACGAAGCCAAAGGCCAGCGGGGACGAAGTGGGGGTGGTCAAAGACATGTACGGAAACAGCATCCTGAATCAAAAGGAAAGACCGCAGCTCAAGCATTGTAACTGATGGGTCGTGTGGTGACGGGGCTTTGCCCCATCGGGGCGGAGCCCCGCCACCACACAAGCTCTACCGCCACTCCTCGCCCGCCGGACTAAGCTTCAGTTCGACTTGCTGGTGAGAACCTTCCTCCACTTTGACCGCCGTGCCATTTGCTTCCTGGGACTTCAGGAAGTCGGCGTCGTGCCAGACGCCGTCTTCCAGGTCCTGCCAGGCATAGAGCGTGTAGCTGCCCGGAGCCACGCCGCGAATCGTGAAACGTCCCTGCTGGTCGGTCGATCCGATCCCGAAGCGATCGGGAAGCTTGCGATATTTTTCCTCGGGCACGGCCACCACGGTGGCGTTGGCTACCGGATGATCATTGTTTACATGATCAGTGTCTACATCTTTTTGCTTTTCAACGACCACTCCCTCGACCACGCCACCCTTGGTGCTGACGACCAGATCAAGCGTCGCGGGCCCGCTGGCCGTGAATCCGGTTGCGATGTCTCGTCCGCCGAGGGTCACCGATTTCAGGAAGAAGCTACCCCGCCCGTTGCCTCCGTACACTTGCACGATGTAGGTGGCGGGTTTAACGTCTTTCCACTCAAACTTGCCGAGTCGGTCCACCGGCGCGTTCAAGCCAAAGAAGTCCTGGGACATGGAGAAGCCTGCATCTTCCGGCAAGTCAACCAGGCGCAGGTTTATCGAGTATTGCGTGAGGTCTCTCGACGCGCTGCCCTCGATTTGGAGACGACCGGAGAGCGTGAAAGAAGGCAAGGGAACCAGCTTCAAGCCTTCCACGTCAGCGGCGACGACGCTGATATCCTGGCGTGCTGTTAGCAAGTGCGATTCGATGCCGGTCGATGCCCTCACCACATACGATCCCGGAGCGGCCCCTCGCATTTCGAACTGGCCGTCCGGCCCCACTTCACTCGCACGGACAGAATCGCCCGACCTAGAGATCAACTCCACGAAGGGCTTCTCGCCGGCCGTGATACCAGTGACGATTCCGCGAACCCGATACGTTCTCGCCGGAACCAGCGTGAGGTTAACCGGCATTTCGTCGCCCGCCTTAAGCGTCACAGCCGAGGCCTGCATGGCATCGTAGGTGCCCGGATAGTAGGTTGTGACGTAACGGGTGTCGGGCAGAGCCGCGCTCTGGTTATCGCCCAGCGGCGATTTCTCCGGCGGCTTTTCGTAATCGCGCATGTCAGGAGGCGGCATGGCCACTATCCAATACTGACCGGGAAATAAACCGGAAAGCCGGTATTCGCCAAGATCGTTCGTGGACTCGCCCCCAACGGTTTCCCGCGTTGACTTCCCTGGTTTTTTCTTTTGTACGATGATCCTGACCCCGGACATCGGGTCGCCATCTTCGTCGGTGACGTGGCCGCTGATGATGGCCGTGGGCAACATGCGAAACAGCAGGTCTTCCACCGCAGCCCCAGCCTGAACCGTGAAAACGTTGACGTCAGCCTTGAACCCGCGCCCATTCACCTCGACAAACCCGGTTTTCTCCAGGAAGAGCCGGTAACGCCCGGGGACGACGTTCTCAATGCGGAAATGACCGTCCGTGTCGGTTGTGGCGGTGTAGTTTCCACCTTGCTTCTGATCTTCCGCGACGACCTGCACCAGCACTTTTTTGAGCGGCTCGCTACCCGGTTCCTTTACCACCGTGCCTGCAATTGAGGACGTGTTCGCCGCGGGTGCGGAGTCTTGCGCGCTCGCCAGCGAGGCACTGAGGAGAAAGAAGGCGATGGCGAGTGGGCGCGTCATAGATACACAAAGATGTAAACCTAGATTGTCATCCTGAGCGACGCGAAGGACCTGTGTATTGGCTGCGGAATGCATAGGTCCTTCGCTTCGCTCAGGATGACACTCCAAACTGATATCGAATTCGCGGGACGCGGCACAATTCAGTTCAGAAAGTATTGCCGGTACAACGTATCCCGCTGCGCCGGACGGAAGCCCGCATCGCGTATGATGCGCCGCAGTTCTTCTTCGGTTGTGCAGTTGGTGACGCCGGCGGCGCGCACGACGTTTTCTTCCAGCATCACCGAGCCCACGTCGTTGCCACCGAAGCGCAGGCCCATCTGGCAGACCTTCAATCCCTGCGTCACCCAACTGGACTGCACGTTCAGGAAATTCGAAAGATAGAGCCGCGAAATTGCCAGAACCTTCAAATACTCGACCGCCGTGGCCTCATCCCAGTGGCGTCCGCCGAGTGCGGTGTGGGCGGGCTGAAAACTCCACGGGATGAACGCCGTGAAGCCACCCGTCTCCTGCTGCAAATCGTAAAGAACCTGCAAGTGGTTGACGCGGTGCTCGATGGATTCGCCGACACCGAACATCATGGTCGCGGTGGTTCTCATGCCGAGCTGGTGCGCGGTGCGATGCACCTCCAGCCAATCGGCGGTCAGGCATTTCAGGC
The DNA here is from genome assembly GCA_963752985.1 of uncultured Acidobacteriaceae bacterium. Lineage (GTDB taxonomy): Bacteria > Acidobacteriota > Terriglobia > Terriglobales > Acidobacteriaceae > Acidiflorens. Next base: position 46,572 of record CAVWAN010000021.1, on the reverse strand, counting down.
GCGCAATCTTGTAGCGGACTTCGTCGTCGAGAATCTCAGCGCCCCCGCCGGGAATCGAATCGAGTCCCGCGTCGCGCAGCCGCGCAATCGTATCGCGCACGCTGAGGTTGCTGTACTCGGCAATCGCGAGAATCTCGGAGGCGGAGTAGCAGTGCAGGTGAATTTTCGGGAAGCGCTGCTTGATGCCGCTCAACATGCGCTCGTGCCAGTCGATCTTGAGGTCGGGATGAAGACCTCCCTGCATCAGGACGCCCGTGCCGCCGAGTTCGACGGTCTCGCGAATCTTTTCGTAGATGGTGTCGAAATCGAGGATGTAGCCTTCTTTGGCAGCCGGCCCCTTTAGCGGGCGATAAAATGCGCAGAAGGTGCAATATTCCGTGCAGAAGTTGGTGTAATTGATGTTGCGGTCGATGATGTACGTTACGGTGCCTTCGGGATGCAGCTTGCGGCGAAGCGCGTCCGCTTCCATGCCAATCCCGATCAGATCGTCGGACCGAAACATCTCCAAAGCTTGTTGCTTGGTCAGGGACATCCTCCTTACCCCCACAGTAATGGCTATTTTAGCTGGTGGGAGGGGGTGGAGGCGAGGGTGGAGAAAGATGGGCGAAGGGCGTTCGGGGGCAGTTGGTGCAAAGGCTGAGTACAACAGTTATGATTCCGCCTCGGGGACAATTCAATGCATAAAACGGTTGTAATCCGGGGAGACGGTGGAGAGGTTCAAATTGAAGTGCTCAATTATGAGCGACCGAAGTCCACCGAGGGGAGCGACGCGAATTGGCTTGTCTGCAAATGCGGCGTAACAGTTCAGGAGTTCTCTTGTGACGTCAGCTTATCTCTAATGACTGACGATTTCGTCCGCTTTCTCGGTGATTTGGATGAGGCGTTACGTTCATTGAAAGGCACCGCAGTTTTCGCTACTCCAGAGTCAGGTCTTAAGCTGGAAATCAAGTTCAAGGCCGCCGGACACGCTGACGTGTTCGGCACCGTCCAGTCTCAACTCTCAGTTGTTCCAAGCCGGACAAAGCTCGATTTCTCATTTGGAAGCGACCAGTCATTTCTGTTACATACCGTTGAGGGACTACGAGCAGTAATTCAGCAATTCCCAGTCCGTAGCGGAGTCTAGCCGTGACCGCCCTTTGCCAGATAGTTGGCGAAACATCGTCATTTCACCAGTGACATCAAAAGCGCACTTCTTGAGTTGAGTGGACAAGTTCTAAACGAACCGCAGTCCTGGCGCCTGCGGAAGTGCTCCGACCTCCGCGCCCAGGCGGTAGTAAAGTTCAAGCCCCTCCAGGCAGGGAGGGTCGAGATAGTAATGGATGTTCTGCGTCAGGTAGACGCGAACGGCCTCGCCGGTCAGGCCGAGGCGCGGGGCCCATTCCTGCGCGATGGCTTCTAGATTCTTCGGCGCCAGGCCATGATCGCGGGATTTCTGGAAGGCCTCCACAATCGCTGCTGCATTTCGTCCGGCGAGCGCCTGCTTGCGAATGGCCCAGAAAGCGAAGACGAATGACTTGCCCGTGCGCGCCACCCACTCCTCGGCCAGGTCGAGGGTATAGTAGCGTGCGCGGTCAACCTGGAGCGCCGGGTCTCCAATGAGCAGGGCCGCATCGCACTTGCTGAGCATGGCATCGAGATCAGGAGCCATTGGCTTATAGTCGCGCGCTCCGCCTAGCCATTTGGCAAACAAAATCTTGGCCAGCGCAACCGACGTCATCGAAGAAGTATCGAGCGCCACGGTGCGAACCTGCTCGCCCCACTTATGGACGGGCTGTTTGCTCACCAGCAGGATCGACCGCACTGCGCGCCGCGCCGCAATGGCCACGTCGGGAATGATGACGAGATCGGAGACCGTGGCATAAGCTGCGGCCGGGATGATGCCAATATCGGCCGTTCCCGCACCGAGAGCCTCGGCGCAGGCCGAAGGGATGGTGTAGGAGATGTCGAAGTCCTGCCGGGCGGGGGCGCCCGGCTCTCCATGCTCAAAATCCCACATGAGAGGCGCCGTGTTCAGGTAGGAAATGGCCGAAATCTTTAACCGGCTCATCAAGTTACGAATTCTACCAAAAGTGATGTGAGGGCCATCCTTGACAGCGTTTTCCGCCGGGGAATAGCGTCACGCCATATGGCCAATGTCGCAGTTGCTGCCCCCAGCCCCGCTTCTTATCAAGGCATTTACTGGCTTGCGCTGGCCCTGACTCCAGGTCTAGGTCCCACGCGCATTCGCAAACTGATCGAGCACTATGGCACGGCCGAACACGTCTTCCAGGCCAGCTTGACCGAACTCGAAGCTACCGGAATGCGCGCCGTTTCCGCGCAATCGATCGCGACCGGAAAGTCGCTCGAACTGGCGCAGCAGGAATGCGAGAAGGCAGCCGAGGCGCGCGCCAGAATTATTTCGCTCAGCGATCCCGAATACCCTGCGCGGCTGAAGGAAATTTACGACCCGCCCGTAGTCTTGTTCGTCAAAGGATGCGTCGAAGTGCTGGCGCAGCCCGGCATTGCCATGGTGGGAACGCGTCATCCAACGCCCTACGGCAGCGGCATGGCCGAACGCCTCTCGACCGACCTGGCCGCTCGGGGACTGGTGATTATCAGTGGATTGGCGCGCGGCGTCGATACCGCCTCGCATCGCGGCGCCGTCGCAGCCAAAGGAAAAACCGTCGCTGTCCTTGGCACCGGAATTGACGTGATGTATCCCCGGGAAAACACGCGGCTCGCCGAACAAATCGTGGCCCTGGGTGGTGCGCTGATCACCGAGTTTCCGGTCGGAACTTCTCCCACGCCGCAGAATTTTCCCATTCGCAATCGGATTATCAGTGGCATGTCGGCGGGCGTGCTGGTGGTGGAAGCCGCGGAATATAGCGGCACGCGCATCACTTCGCGCTGCGCCCTCGAACAAAATCGTGACGTTTATGCCGTCCCAGGAAATGTGACCAACAAGAATTCCTGGGGTCCGAACACGCTGATCAAGCAGGGAGCTAAGCTCGTCGCTACCTGGGAAGACGTATGGGAAGAGCTGCCGGCGGAAGTGCAGGCCGCGCTCAGTTCCGCCCAGAATGAATCCCCCGAGCCCGAAACCGCATCTCTATTCCCGGACGAGGTGAGCTCGCCCCACGAAAAAAAGATCCTTCGTTTGCTCAAGGCCGATGAATCCACCCATATCGATCAACTGGTCGAATTGCTGGAGAACGAAATATCCTCGTCAGAGATCTTCTCTGCGCTTTTCGAACTTGAACTGAGCGGCAAGATTCGACAGTTACCAGGAAAGAATTTCGTGAAAACTTTTTAGCCTTCAGTCGTCAGTTATCAGTTTTCAGTAAAACCGGGGAGGCCTTTCGTGCAGAGTTTTCGCAGTCTCCGAGTCTGGGAGAAAGCGCACAAACTGACTCTGGATGTTTACACATCCAGTAAAACCTTTCCTCGGGAAGAGATGTACGGTTTGAAAAGTCAGATGAGGCGAGCTTCGGCATCTATCGGAATGAATATTGCGGAGGGATGCTGCAGAAAGGGGAGTGCAGAGATGGCGCGCTTTCTACAGATTGCGATGGGGTCAGCAAGTGAGGTGGAGTACCAACTTCTGCTCGCCCACGACCTCGACTATCTGCGGAATCCGGAGTATGAGCACCTTACAACACAAACAGTTGAGGTAAAGCGGATGCTGTCGTCCCTGATGCAAAAAGTGAAGGCAGTCAACTGACAACTGAAAACTAATAACTGAGAGCGGGTTGTTGCAATCTGCTAATTCGTGCTAGCTTCAATTCCAATACCGCGAAATTGGGGAGAACATTGTCCAAAGGTCTAGTCATTGTCGAATCGCCGGCTAAGGCGAAAACTATCCAGAAATATCTGGGCCAGGGATTCACGGTCGATGCTTCTTACGGCCACGTGAAAGATTTGCCCAAGAGCAGCCTGGGTGTCGACGTCGAAAACGATTTCGAAACCGAATACGTCGTCATCCCGGGGAAAGAGAAGGTCCTGGCCAAGCTGAAGAAGCTGGCGCTCTCGGCCGACCACATCTACCTTGCGCCTGATCCGGACCGCGAAGGCGAAGCTATCGCCGCCCATCTTGCCGACGAACTCGGCGAGGACTCCAGTAAGAAGAAGAAAGGGAAGAAGACTGCCAAGAAGAAGACGGACGACATCGGCGATGGCGCGCGCATTCGCCGTGTAACCTTCAACGAAATCACGCAGCGCGCCGTCAAGGCCGCGTTCGAGCATCCCCGCGATATCGATCGCAACCTGGTGGACGCGCAGCAGACCCGCCGTGTGCTGGATCGCCTGGTGGGTTATCAGGTCTCTCCTCTTTTATGGGACAAAGTCCGCCGTGGTCTTTCCGCCGGACGGGTGCAAACCGTCGCGCTGCGCTTGATCGTCGATCGCGAACGCGAGATCAAAGCCTTCGAGAAGAAGGAATACTGGACGATCGACGCCCATCTCACCGCCGCTAAGCCTCCGGCATTCGACGCCCGCTTCCTGGGCAAGGGCGAAGAGAAGATCGAGATCCCGAATGGTGAGGAAGCGGAAAAAATCCGATTGGCCCTCGAAAGGGCCGATTGGGTGGTCCGCTCGGCGGAAAAGAAAGAGCGGCGGCGCAATGCTACTCCACCGTTCACCACCAGCAAGCTGCAACAGGATTCTTCGCGCAAGCTGCGCTTCAGCGTGAAGCGCACCATGATGATCGCGCAGCGCCTCTACGAAGGTGTCGAACTCGGGGATGAGGGACTGGTCGGCCTGATCACCTACATGCGAACCGATTCGACTCGCGTTTCAGCTGAGGCAATTGCGGAGGTCCGCGAGTACATCACCAGCGAGTACGGCGCCAACTATTTGCCCGGCTCTCCCAACACATATAAGGAGAAGAAAGAAGCGCAAGCAGCGCACGAGGCCATTCGGCCAACTTCGGCAATGCGCCATCCTGACACGATCAAGAAATACCTGCATGAAGACGAATTCAAGGTTTACAAACTGATCTGGCAGCGCTTCGTCGCCTCGCAGATGAACCCGGCCGTGTTCGATCAGACCTCGGTTGACATCGATGCGAAATCTGGCAGCGACGTGTTCTGGTTCCGCGTCACCGGATCGGTGATGAAGTTCGACGGCTTCCTCAAAGTCTATGAAGAGTCCAAGGACAGCAAAGACGAGGAAGACGAGGAACTGAAGCACAAACTCCCGCCGCTCGAAGCCGGGCAGAAGCTCGCGCTGAAGTCGCTGCTGCCGGAACAGCATTTCACCGAGCCGCCTCCGCGCTTCAATGAAGCTTCGCTGGTGAAGGAACTCGAAGAACGCGGCATCGGCCGGCCTTCCACCTATGCGACGATTCTCAGCACTATCCAGGAGCGCCAGTACGCGCAGAAAGTCGGCGGCAAGTTCGTGCCTACAGAAATTGGCCTGGTCGTCACCGATCTGTTGGTAGAGAACTTCAAGGATATTTTCGATTTCCAATACACTGCGCGCCTGGAAGAAGAGCTTGACGAGATCGAGGAGGGCAAGCAGACGGGGAACGACGCGCTCACCGAGTTTTACCAGAAATTTTCTAAGGATCTCCGATACGCCGAGAAGCACATGGAAAACATCAAGCGTATGGAGAAGCCCACCGATGAAAAGTGCGAACTCTGCGGGGCGCCGCTGGTCATCAAGTGGGGCAAGCACGGTTCGTTCTATGCGTGCAGCACTTACGACAAGGAAAATCCCGACACCTGCAAGTTCACCAAAGAAAATCCCATCAATCTGCCCGACCTCGACTCGGCCGATCTGCAGGAGACGGCGCAGGAGGAATACTGCGAGAACTGCGGCCGTGTCATGGTTCTGAAGCGCGGGCGCTTCGGCCAGTTCATGGCCTGCACCGGCTATCCCGATTGCAAGACGACGCGGCGCCTCGACCAGGGCAAGAGAGTACCTGACATTCCGCTCGATGAAACCTGCCCGCTGTGCAAACGTAATTTGATCTTGCGGCATGGCCGATTCGGCGAGTTCACTTCCTGCAGCGGGTATCCCGAGTGCAAGTACGTGAAGCAGAACTTCATCGGCGTGAAGTGCCCCGAATGCAAAGACGGAGAACTCGTCGAAAAGCGTGCGCGCAAGGGCAATACGTTCTATGGGTGCGGAAATTATCCGAAGTGCAAGTTCACGTCCGCGGCCAAGCCCGTCCCCGAGAAGTGTCCAGATTGCGGGCACGAGTACCTGGTGGAGCGAATCCGCAAAGACGGAACCGTGATCGCTTGCCCGAATAAAGAGTGCGATTACGAACGCTCGGTGGAAGGCGCAACTGCAGACGTATCGAAAGCCTGACCGAGATCAGGCACTTGGTACGGAAATTTCAGGAGCGTCTCAATTTCAGTTGACATCCTGAGCGAAGCGAAGGACCTGCTTTCTTATGGGCGCGCGAGACAGCAGGTCCTTCGCTTCGCTCAGGATGACAAGCCGGGAAAGAAAATCATCAACGAGGTGAGAGTATGGCAAAAAAAGCTACCGTTCACGATGCAGGGCTGATTCTGAAACTCTACGACCTCCGCCGCGAAGCGGAGATGCGCAAGGCGAGAAACTGGTTCACGGCAGAATTCTGGCCGCAAAGCGCCGACGAACTGATCAAGGTTGCGAGTTCGTTTCCCAGCCAGGAAAATGCCTGGATTCGCCAGGTGGGCGGCTATTGGGATATGGCGGCGTCGTTCGTGCTGCACGGCGCGCTCAACGAGGAACTCTTTCTGCAGCCGGGCTGCAGCGGGGAAATGTTCTTTATTTTTGCCAAGGTCTATCCGTTCCTGAAGGAGTTTCGCGCGAAGACCAACAATCCCGATGCCTTCGGCAACATCGAGAAAGTTGCCACCGGATCAAAGTTGGCCCGCAAGCGCCTGGAGCGAGTCTCTAAGAACGTTCAGAATCGTCTCAAAGCACTGGCCAAGCCGGCGAAGAAGGGCTGACCGGCGTCTAGCGCACCTCTATCTTCGTTCCGCGCAATCTTCGTTCTGAGCACATTTTCGCGCCCGCGCATCTGCTATCCTAAGTGGGCTGTGCGGATGCTCTGGTGGTTTCTCATATTGGGAGTCAGTGCCGTGGTGGTCGGGTCGGCTGCGCTTACCCTGTATGTGCGGGTACGGCGGCAAATGAAGCGCGCGGCGGCTCACACCACCGAACTCGACAGCCTCAACCACTCGTCGCCGCCGGAAGCCTGATTGGCCTGAACCTCCGGCAGGAAAAAAGAAAAGTCAGAACAGATTACGGAATCTTATGAGTACAGTCTCCACTCCTGTTCGGGAAATCACCGTGGCGCATAGCCCGGACTCGGACGATGCCTTCATGTTTTACGGCCTGGCCACGAACAAAGTTCGCGTGCCGGGACTGAAGTTTACCCACACCCTTTGCGACATCGAGACGCTGAACCGCCAGGCGCAAGAAGGCGACGGCATTTACGACGTAACCGCGATTTCATTCCACGCCTTTCCCTACATTCAGGAAAAATACTCCCTGATGTCGTGCGGCGGCAGCGTGGGAGACGGTTACGGCCCCATGATCGTTTCCACCCGGCCGTTTACACAGGACGAAATCAAGCAGAAGAAAATCGCGATTCCCGGCAAACTCACCACCGCCTACCTGGCCCTCGAATTGTTCGCACCCGGCATTGAGGTGGAAGTCGTCCCCTTCGATCAAATCATGCCGCAGATTCTGGAAGGAAAACATGAAGCCGGCCTCATCATCCACGAAGGCCAGCTTACTTACGACAAGTCGGGATTGCACCGGGTCGTCGATCTCGGCAGATGGTGGCAGAAAGTTACCGGGCTGCCGCTGCCGCTCGGCGGAAACGCTATCCGGCGCTCGCTCGGCAAGGAAACGATGGCCAGCGTCACCCAGGCGCTGCGTGAGAGCATCCAGTACGCGATCGATCATCGCGAGGAAGCGCTGGCTTACGCCATGCAGTTTGCCCGCGATCTCGATACGCAACTTGCCGACAAATTCGTCGGCATGTATGTCAATGAGCGCACCCTCGACTACGGTGATGACGGCCGCGAAGCGGTGCGGCGGTTGCTCGATATGGGGCACAAGGCAGGGATTATTCCGACAAAGCCGAAAGTGGAGTGGGTGTGAGAGCGATGCGAGCTCCGAGCAAGAATCTTGAGATTCAACCTCGGGGCACGATCCCATGCCGACAATCTTGCTGGCAAACTGCAGATCCCTCGCTTCGCTCGGGATGACAATTCTTACATGGTTTTCGTCGAAGCCAAGACCCGCGTGTCCGACCGCTCGAAGCTCGAAGCCGCCTTACCGTACCCTCTCCTCAAACGAAAACACCGGATCAATATCCACCGGTACAGCCGAGGCCGCCTTCAACGATGTCTTCAACTCCTCCGACATCGTGCCATACTTCTTGAACCAGTCTTCCGCGCGCGAGCGGTCTCCCGTGGCTTCGATATCCAGGAGTTCCTTGGTTAGATCCGCCACTACGCCCGGCATCTTCTCGTAGTCAATTGCGTACCTGCCCCTGGCGTTGCGGACGATCGCGCCGCGCTCGGAGAAATAGTTGAACTCCATCATCTCCGCTTGACCGTGCGCCTCGGCCGTTCCGAAGCGGACCGCTCGAAACAGGTCGCCCACATACGACGTGTAATATTCTTGCAGCTTGTTTCTCGGAAGCGCGTCGTGATCCACCATCCATTTCAAGGCGAACATCCCGGTCGCATCGGCCTTAGCTTCCTCCAGGCTAGCGTAGCCCGGACCGATCGCTTCCCGAATGCTGACTTTGCCCGCCGACGTACCTGACGAAGTCCGCGCAAACGACGGACCCAGCCCGTGACAGATCTCGTGCATGATCGTGCCTAGCAGATAAGCTTCGCCTGAAACTTTCGCCGCCTGCTTCGGTTCCATCAACTTGCGTGCCACCGGCAAAATGATGTAGGTCACTCGCGCGTCCATGAAATTCTTGAAGAAAAGCTTCTTGCTGCCTTTTTGCTCGTGCACCCGCGGATCGTTGGGCAGATTGTCAGCCACGGCCTGATACCCGTGGACCATGTCTCCCGCGCGAAATGGATTGTCCATCACTTCCATGGGCGTCTCCAGTCCATGCTTTGACGGCCGATCCTCTTCCGCCAGGGGCAGCGCATCCTGAATTTGCGGTACGTATTCCTGGAACAGTTCCAGCTTCTCGCTCTGCCGCTGGTTGCGCACCAGCACGGCCGCGCCGTACGAACCTTTCACGCCGAGCAGTCCGTCCAGGTAGGTCTCATAGGGCGCAAAAATTATGTCGAATTTCGGGTTCTTCAACTCCAGCCATGCCAGGTCGCTGGGGAAGTAATCGTCGCTGAGCAGGGCATCGGCTCGCAGTTCAAGAAACTTCGCGAACGCGGCATCATCGCTGAGCTTGGCCGCTGCCCGCAGAGCGTTTGACGCCGGCTCCAGAAAAGCGCGAAACGCAATCCGGTAGGGAACAGCCTCAAGTTTTCCCTGATTCCACCGCACGATCGTGAACTGGTCGTAGATTGCCGCTTTCTGCTCCGGATGCTCTTTGACGTATTGTTCCAGTTGGTCGCGCGTCAGATGCGCGGGATAGAACCCTGCGCCCGGTGACATGGCCTCCGTTCCAACAAACGGCTCATTCTGGTTAAGGAGATCGAAACGCGAAGCGTTAATCCGGAGGTAAGTTCGCAGCTCGATATTGCGCCGGTTCCGGCTTGAGGCCAGCGACTGGTACAGCGTCAGCGCTTCGGGATCGCTCTGCCGCCAGTAGATACTCTCCAGGTAGCCGCACGCTTCCACCAGTTTGCGAACCAGTTGCTGGTCACGAGCGCTCAGACTCGCCGTCCAGAACGGCATGCGGACGCGCTGGAATTTCGCCAGTCGTTGCCCCAGGTCAGCCGCGACTTTCAGGTCCGCCGGCGCGCCCACCCTCGCCGCCGAACCTGTCATCCCCTTTTTCTTTGGTTGCGCTGGGCTGAAAACCGTTATCAGGAAAATGAAAAATAAAACAGGCCCATGGCTCTTCCAACAAGCTTTCTTCATACGCGTACCAGTCTATCAAAGCCGCGAATCGGGTCCGGAACCATTATCATAAATACATGCGTGGGGAAAATGGCGCCCAGACTTTGCTCATCGATGCCGATGACACGCTCTGGGAAAACAATATTTATTTCGAACGGGCGATCGCGAAGTTCATTTCGTTTCTCGACCATCGCGAACACTCGCCCGAGACGGTCCGACTGGTGCTGAACGACGTGGAGCGGGACTCCATCATCAAGCACGGCTACGGCCTGCACAGCTTCGCACATTCGCTGGTGGAAACCTTTGAGAAGCTTTCCGTCGATCCGGTCACGCCCGAACTGCATGAACGCATTCGCAGCTTTGCCCACCAGATTGCCGATCATCCCATCGAAGTTATCTCCGGCGTGCCCGAGACCTTGCAGTATCTCGGCGAGCGTCACCACCTCATCATGATGACCAAGGGAAACCCCGCCGAGCAATCCGGCAAAGTCGAGCGCTCGGGATTGAAAGAATATTTTTCCGCCGTCGAAATCGTAGCCGAGAAGGACGAATCCACCTACCGTTCCGCCATCGCCAAATACTCCCTGCCGGCGGAGACCACCTGGATGGTCGGCAATAGTCCCAAATCCGATATCAACCCCGCCCTGGCTGCCGGCCTGCACGCCGTCTTCATACCCCATGACAACACCTGGATTCTCGAGCACGAGGAAGTCGCTCCCGCTCCCGCAGCGCAGCGACTGCTGGTGGTAGATCGTTTTGCCGACCTGAAAAAGCACTTCTAGCCTGCGCGTTTCCCCCCATAGACACAGGCCGGGAGCCCGGAATTTCTTCCGGTCCCGGCCCGCGCTTCTATCAACTTGGAACCCGGCTCAGTTGGTCGGAGCGGGTGTGGCTTCGGCGGTAGTTGCTGTCGTTGTGGGCGCTGCCGCGGTTGTGGGTGCAGGCGCGTTCGCCGTGCCGTAGCGCGCAAGCCGCGGGTAGAAAGGCGTCACTTCGAACGGCATTTTGTCGCGCGCTGAAGTGATCGCGACGGGCTGCGCTTTTACGATCTCCACTTTGTCATCCCATGGATTCAACTTGACCCGGCCGCCGAGAGGCAATGCGGCGATCTGGTCCAGCTTGTTCCAATCGAGCGCCGGAGCCGACTGGCCCAACTGCGCCATACGGGTTACGGTGCCGTTCTCCGCGATGTTGTTGCCGAGGTGGGCTTGCAGCAGAGCGCTCAACTGGGGAGCGCGCGCCTGCAGAGCCTTGATGAACAGTCCGGCAGTTTCCAATTTCTGCGCATAGGGCGAGCCCTTCAGCATTTCGATGGCTTTCTTGTCGGCTGCCGCTTCCTCCTCGGGAATGTGTTTGAATCCGAGGTTCTGGTAAGTCCCCTCGTCCGAGAACAGCATGCGGTCGTTGAATGCATACTGGCTGCCCAGGTTGTGTCCCAGGACAATGTGCGCCAGTTCGTGCGCGAGCACCATGGCCAGACTGCCCTCATCGGGAAGCACGTCGATCAGTCCGCGGCTTACCACAATCGTGTTGCCGACGCTGAAAGTCTCCAGCGGAGACGTCGTCAACACGCGTGTCCGGACGGGACGCGGCAATTCGATGTTGTTGGTGATCTCCAGGTTGTTGACCACGGTTTGCAGAATCTTGTCGACGTCACCTTCCGGCGCCAACAGTCCGGCGCGTTCCAGCCGTTCGAGGACGTTGTCTTCCGCCTGCTGCTGCCATTCCCGCTCGGCCGCCAGCGGCGAAGCGTCCTGCGCGGTTGGCGTGTCGTCTTTTACGCTGTCCACCCGGATGTTGGTAAGTTCATCGTTCACGGTTGACGTCTTCAGGTTGTATCCCCACATGCGAGTCTGCGCTTTGAACGCGATCTTGTTCTTGGCTCCCGCCGTGAAGTCGCCTTCCTCGCTGTAGATGTAAGCTGGTACCCAATAGCCCGGGACCAGATTCAACCGCCAGCTATCCATGTGGAAGTAATAATTGTTGCGCGAAGGACGCGCATACGTACCGTTCAACCGTACGATACTGAAGTCCTGGTCCTCAACCCAGATGCGGCCGAGAAAACGCCCGCGTCCAGCGTCTTTTTTCGGCGTCAGATCGAACACCAGGCAGCGCACGTCGCCCAGGAACTCGCGCCGCGCGTAGTGAAAATCGTAGTGCTGCCGGTCAAAGTCGTTGCGGTCGGCGAAGATCATCCAGGAAAAGCCCAGCGGCTGGTACTGGAACTTGAACTTCTTCGTGATTCCGCCCAGGAGATGCTTCTCCATGCCCTCGTCTTTGCCTTTATCTTTGCCCTCAAGGTAGTCGCTGCGGTCGATGGAGTCGCTCAAGTCCATGCGTCCCAGGAAGTAATGATCGTCCTGCGGAATCGGCCCCAGTTGTGGATCCTGCATCAGGTTCTGCAGGTAAGTCTCCACAATAGGAGTGCGCGGCGTCAGAAATTTGATCAGATCCTTCTCGCGCAGGACGACGCGGTCGACTACCTGATCCATGGTGGTCGGCGGCGCCAGATTGGTCGGAGCCGGAGCGGACTGCGCTTGTCCCGGTTGCGTGGTTGAAACTGTCTGTTGGTTCTGCGGCGCGGACGCCGGCTGCTGGGCCACTGCCATGGTCGTCACCGCCAGCAGTGCCAATACCATCCACTTCATGTTTCGCATAACTCTCATCTCCAAAGTGCTCAGTACGCCAGTTGAAATACCACGTGCACAATTGCTGTCGAATCCATTGCCTGCCCGTTTTGCATGGCCGGCTTGAAACGCATCTTGTTGGCGGCGGAAATGGCCGCTTCATCGAGTCCATGGCCGAGGCCGCGGATCACACGGTTCACGTGTAACTGACCGCTCGCCAGGAACTGCACTTCGAGCAGAACTTCACCTTCCAGTTTCAGACTTCTGGCGTCATCCGTATAAACCGGATTTGGCTTGTACGTGATCTCGACCGAGGTCGCCGGTGGACCGCTGTCTACGCGCTGAATGTGTGGCGTGTTCTGTGCGATCTCCTGCGCGCCAAAGCCCGAGGTCTGCACACCCGCGCTGCCGCGGCCACTTCTGCGACCATCACCTTGTCCCGGTGTGGCCACGCCATTACCAAAATCGGCGCTGGCGACCGTTCCTTTAATCCCTTTCGCGCCACCCGACCCGTTGCCTTGTCCTTGTCCCACGGGCATGTCGAACCCACCCGCCACGGCTGCGACCAGCTTGCCGTTCGGTTTGCTGTTGGCACTCGGTTTCAGCCCATTCGGATCGCCGAACCCGCCCGTCTGTACTTTCTCGATCGGGGCATTCACAGTGGGCACCTGCGAACTTCCCTGGAAGTCCCCGGTATGAATCAGCACCGGACGCGCTCCACTGGTCTGCTTTAGCACGGCGGGCGCGAAGTTATTCAGCGCCACCTTGGGCGGTTCAATCTCCTGCGGCTGGGGCTTGGGCGCGCGGAGTTCCTTGGGCACGATCAGTCTGGGAGACTGGAACACGGGCTCCGGCGGCAGCAATTTGGCGTGCACTGGCAGCGGCTTCGGCGGAGGCAGTGGCTCCGGCCGCAGAGCGGGCATCGGGACCAGTTCCGTGACGTGATAATTCACCATTGGAATCAGCGTATCGGACGTCATGATCCCGATGACGATCAGCAGCAGAATCAGGGCCGTCAGAATCCCATAGCTCGCTGCAAAGGTCCGCCAGTTCCACTTTCTTTCAGGCAGCAAGCCGAGTTGAAAACCGCGGTCGTACGTAGGCATCCAGTGACTCCAAAAGTGGGCCCGAAGCTGGGGAGAGCGCTCGGACGTTGGAGTCTTCACATTAGGGGAGATTGGACAGGGGGTAAACGTGTCCCTTGCGCGTGTCCTTTGGTAACACCCTAGATATTCGCCCAGTTTCTGGGCGATTACTTTCGGTCCCTTACTTCAGTGCTGCCCGCCGCCGCGCAAAGAAATAGAACACTGGAACGCCCGCCAGTATGGCCAGGCATCCGCCGGCCGAACTCTTCAGATTGTCGGTAAACGTGTAGTAGAGAAGTGCCGCCGACGCCAGCACAAACAGCGCCGGAACCACCGGATATCCCCACACGCGATAGGGGCGTTCGGCGTTCGGTTCGCGCCGGCGGAAAACGAACACGGTGCTGCCCGTGATCATGTAAAAGAGCCACTCGGCGAAGATCGCCAGCGAGAAAAATTGCCGGAAATTGCCTCCCAGCAGCAGCAGGAGGATCGCCAGTCCGCACTGCATCACAATCGCGACCGACGGCGTGTGAAAGCGCGGATGAACCTCCGCAATCGCCTTGAAAAAATTGCCATCGCGCGCCATGGCAAAGGGCACACGGGCTCCGCTCATGATGGTGCCATTCAGAGTCACCAGCATCGAAACCGCCACGCCGATGGCCACCAGTCCGGCGCCAGCGCTCCCCAGCACCAGCGCCACCGCCGCCGATGCCGGACGCTCCGTGCCCGCCACCGTCGCCGCCGGCAGCACGTACTGCACTGCCGCATTCACCAGCATGTAGAGCGCGCTCACCGTCGCCACGCCCCAAATCAGCGAGAGCGGAACATTGCGCTGCGGATTCTTTATCTCGCCCGCCACCATGTTCAGATTGTTCCAGCCGTCGTAAGCCCACAGCGCCGCCACCAGGGCCGCGAAAAATCCAACCACGCCGCCTTTCGCTCCGGTGAACTCGGTCGCGAAATTTGCCCAAGTTCCTCCGCGGAACGAAAAGCCCACCGCGACAATTCCAAAGATGATCGCAACCTTTAGTAGCGTGAACAGAAACTGAAATTCTCCCGCCCGGCGCACTCCGATGTAGTTCAGCGCCGAGAGCAGCACGGTCGCTCCGATCGCCACCAGTTGCCCGTAAGTAAGTGCGAAGGTATGCGACTGCCAGGTGTGTGAGAAAAAAGCGCGAGAGAAGCAAGAGAAAACCGGAAAAGTCTCCAGTATCCGCACCAGCCCCGTAGTGATGGTCGCGATCGAAGCCGGCTTAGAGATTAGAAACGTCGTCCATGAGTACAGGAACCCGGCCAGAGGCCCGTAGGCGTCGCGCACATACACATACTCGCCGCCCGCTTGCGGCTTCATGGCGCCCAGTTCGGCGTAAGTAAGAGCTCCGAAAAAAGAGAGCAACCCTCCGACCAGCCACGCAAGATACACAAGCCGGGCCGAGCCCACCGCTTGCATCATCTCGGTGGGGACGAGAAAGATTCCGCTGCCGATGATGGTGCCAACGACAACGGCGCCGGCATGCGACAACCCGAGATCGCGGGCCAGTTCGGGACGGGGAGGATTGTTCTTGGTGAGCATGTCCATAATTTCTACCAGCTGATCGAAAGAAAGATTCTAACCGCAGAGATCGCGGAGTACGCTGAGAACTCAAGCATCAAAGGAAATGATTTGAGCCAGCTTCTCTCGGCGTCCTCGGCGGTCTCTGCGGTTCAAGCTTTTGATCCATCCCTTAAAAGGGCGCTAGCCGTGTACCCCACAGCAAACGTCACGCACGTCCCGATTGCGACCCACCAGGTGAAAGCTATCTGCGACCACCCCCACAAATACAGCTCCACCGCGAATCCGCAGAGCATGCCCACCATCGCCCCACGCTGATGGGCGCGCTTGGTCAGCACTCCCAGCAAAAACACTCCGAGCAGAGCCCCATAAGCGACCGACGCGATTTGCAACCCGACTTCCACCACGCGCCCCACCCGATGCAGCGCCAGTACGGCCAGCGCGAACAGCACCAGCGCCCAGCCGAGGGTCGCCAGCCGCGCCAGCCGCAGTCGCGCCGCTTCGCTGACCGCTGGGCGAAACCGAACATAGAAATCCATAATCGAACTCGAGGCCAGCGAGTTCAGCGCCGCACTCAAGTTCGACATCGCCGCTGCCAGAATGGCCGCGATCAACAACCCTGAAATCCCGTGCGGCATCCGGCTCACGATGAACGTCGGATAGATTCTGTCCGCCCGCCCAAACACCGACGACGGAACCCGGTAGTAGGCAAACAGCATCACGCCCACAAGAAGAAACAACCCAAACTGAAAAAAGACCGCCAAGCCACTCGACAGCAACGCCAGCACCGATTGCCGTTGGTTCCGCGCCGCCAGCAAGCGCTGCACGATGAGCTGGTCGGCGCCATGGCTGGCCGTCGTTAAGAAGGTGCCGCCGATGATGCCTGCCCAGAGCGTGTAAGGTGTCGCAAAATTCAAATGCGGCCAGTGCACCGAGACCGTGGGATCGAAGAAATGAACATCGAACACCTGGAATTTGTGCAGCCCCGCCGCAATCGCCTGTACCGATCCCCATCCACCCGGCACGAGATGGAGAATCGTAACCAGCCCCACCAGCGTCCCGCCAACATAGATGAACGTCTGCACCACATCGGTCCAGATCACCGCCGCCAAGCCGCCCTCAAACGTATAAATCAAAGTCAGCAGGGTGATGATCGCGATCGAAGAAACTTCGCCCGTGCCGAGCGCAATGGATACCACAATCGATACGGCATAGACGCGAACTCCTTCCGCCGCCGCCCTGGTCAGCAGAAACAGACCCGCAGTTACCGAGCGCAGCTCCGGGCCAAAACGCCGTTCAATCAGCTGATAGGCGGTAAAGAGTTCACCGCGAAAATACTGCGGCAGGAGCACGAAACTAATGATGACGCGCCCGATTACATATCCCATTACCACTTGCAGAAAAGTAAGATTCGAATCGTAGGCGAGGCCGGGAATGCTGATGATGGTCAGCGTGCTGGTCTCCGCCGCCACAATCGATAGCGAAATCGCCCACCAGGGAATGTTGCGGTCAGCGAGAAAGTAGTCTCGCATCGTCCGCTGCCGCTTGCGAAACCGCAGGCCGAAGAGCGTGATCCCCGCCAGGTACGCCGCAACAATCAGCAAATCGATCCGATTTAATCCCAAGCGATCCTTCCGGCACCAGGCGCTGCCGAGCTCCGCTCGGCTGGACAGCCGAACCACCCCAGCCCGCGAAAAGCGCGCGGTCTGGGGACCCCGGCGGGGCGGCTGTCCCTACGTGGAACGGGCCGCTCCCCGCGTCTCGCCGCATTGTACAGGGATGTTCGTGTCCCGAAACGCCGCAGAACTAATTTAGGACAAACATGTGTTAGAACTAACGCGATGACCTACTACCTCGGAATCGACGGCGGCGGCACGAAAACCCGCTGCCTTCTCGGCGACGAAACGAGGCCACTTGCTACGGCAACGAGCGGCGGCAGTAACATAGTTCGTCTGGGCGAGACGCAGGCAAGAGAAGCTCTGCACACCAGCATCCACCAGGTGTGCTTGACTGCCGGGATTTCTCCCGATCAGATCCGCGCCATCAGTATCGGTGTTGCAGGAGCTTCCATACCCGAGGTCGCCGCGAAGATTTGCGGCATTCTCAGCGAGCTAACGCCCCACATCAGTCCTGCTGACATCGAGGTTGTCGGCGACAACGTAATTGCGCTCGAAGCCGCTTTTGGGGCGGGCCCCGGCGTGATCGCGATTGCCGGCACCGGTTCCCTGGTTTACGGACGCGATGCCGCCGGTCGCACCGCGCGTGCCGGGGGCTGGGGGTTTGCCATCTCGGATGAAGGCTCCGGCCACTGGATTGGGCGCCGCGCTGTCTCCGCTATACTTCACTCCCGCGACCAAGGACTCGAAACCGCGCTCGCTGCTATGGTTCTACAGGCCTGGAAACTCACCACGATCGACGACCTGGTGCAGCAAGCCAACTCAACTCCGCCGCCCGACTTCCCGCGCCTGTTTCCCATTGTGCTTCACGCCGCCGACGAGGGCGATTCCATTGCTTGCGAGCTCCTGGCCGACGCCGGAGCCAAGTTGGCTAACCTCGCGACCGCCGTCGTCCGCCGCCTTGCGCCCAATCCTTTGATAGAGAGAGCTGCAACGGACATGCTTCCTGTAGCCATGACAGGCAGTGTCTTTCGCCAGTCTCCCGATGTGCGCCAGGTTTTCCACAATACCCTGCAGACGATCTTTCCCGGGATCGATGTCCGGCAAGAGCTGGCCGATCCGGTCGAAGGCGCGCTGGCTAGAGCAAAACGAATGTAGAGACGAGGCTTGCCCCGTCTCACGCGGTTGACCGAAATACAACGAAATGTCCGAAGACAAGATTCTCGAAGGCGAAGATGTTCCGCCCCCATCGGAAACGGCATCGGCGAGCCCAACCGCGCCTGCGTCCGACGGTCTGCTGCGCACCGCCTCCGACCCAGCTCTCACTGAGGATTTGGCTCTAGCCCTCCTCAAGCACGCCGGCTTGCCCGCTGAAGTTCTCGAGCAACTTGCCAAGAACGCCAGCGCTCTCAAGAGCCGCAAGGTGAAGATCGCACTGGCGGGTCATCCGCACACGCCGCGCCATGTGTCGGTGCCGCTGGCGCGCCAGTTCTACACTTTCGATCTGATGAAAGTCGCACTTTCGCCCGGCGTTCCCGCCGACGTGAAAGTTGCCGTCGACGATGTTCTCATCTCGCGTCTCAAAACGGTCACTACCGGAGAACGTCTTACGCTGGCCCGCCGCGCCTCGGGCAGAGTAGCGGCTGCGCTCCTGCTCGACTTGGAAGTGACCGGCAGCGAGATCATCGACGCCAAGACCGTAGCTCGTGAAACCCGAGTCATGCAGGCCGCGCTCGAAAATCCGCGCCTTACAGAACCCCTTGTCATCAACTCTGTGCTCCGCCCCGCCGCCAGCGCAGCCCTGGTGCATGCGGTCGCGCGGCACGTGAAGTGGTCCCTGCGCAGAGAAATCCGTGCCGCCCTGCTGCGAACCGAGCATCTGTCTCTGGCCCGCGCCCTGGAATTCAGCCTCGAAATTCCCGCTCCGTTGCTGCAAGAACTGCTCGCCAGTTCGCGCCTCCCAGACAAAATCAAGGACCAACTGCTGCGGCAGAGCCGTACGAGTTACTCCACCTAGCTAGTAAAAGAACTACCGATTCTCCGCTCCCGAAGAATGTGCGTGCGAACTCAGTCGTCCCTCCGGGACTTCAATCATCTAGCCGACTTTTCCCAGCGCTGAAGCGCTGGGCTAAGTTCGTTCGCCCCTCCGGGGCTGGATTCTGTTGCGCTTCGTTCCACCCGCTTACCCGAAAATGAGTTCTCACGCACACATTGAAGGGCGTCCGATTTCCGAGGTTGCAGCATCCCTTAAGCGATGGCCTGATACGAAGCCTGAGTTGCGGGACCTGCGGAGAGTTTGGAAGTTCTCCAGCCTGCTCACGCCTGCTGAACCGGCGCCGCCTGCGGCTTCGCCTCCCCGCGCAGCAATCCCACAATCTTCTCGTAGAGCCTCGAGCGCGTTACATAGCGCTCGTTGGCGCTCGTGATATAGCGGATCTGCATCTCCACGCCCGCCGCGGTCGGGCGCAAATGAATCGCGGGCGATACGGTCAACGACTTGCGATAACCTGCGGATTTCTTCCATTCCTGCTCGGCCTGGGCGGCGCTCGCCCGCGTCTCTTCTTCGACCAGTCTCTGGATCGACTCCACCAGCGGATAAGGGTTTTCGCCCTGCCCAACCACCACCTGCAGTTCGTCCCACAACCACTGTCCAGTCGTCGAAAAATTGAAGTAATGTCCCTCGATGGCAAAGCTGTTTACGAACGCGACCTTGCGTCCGGTCGGATGTCCGGTATCGGTCCAGTTGCCGGTTTCGAGCAGCACCGTGCGCAGCAATCCGATCTCGATCACTTCGCCGACCACGCCGTTGATCTCGACCCAATCGCCGACGCGGATTCCGTTTCGTCCCATGAGCACGAACCATCCAAAAAATCCGACGATGAAGTCCTTCATGGCTACCGTCAGCCCGGCGCCCGCCAGCCCTAGGATGGTCGGCATCTGGTTCGGCACCCCGAGAACCACGAAGGCGATGAGCAGAACGCCCACGGCTTGCAGACCAAATCGAATCACTCCACCCAGAGTGAGCAGATGCTTCTTGTCGGCAGCGGCGTGGCTGTAGAGCCGGTCCACCAGGAGGCTCCCGCAATACACCAGGACGAGCACCAAGAGGATCCAGAGGAAGGAGCGCAACATATCGTGCAGAACCGCGCGTTGCTGGGTTGCCGTCGCATCGAGCCACTGGCCGTAGATCTGCTGCAACTCCACTTCATCCTGAATTCGCTTGTTGTACCCGGAGAGCAATTTCTGATCGCTGGAAAAACGCTTCAGGGAGTTGACGGCGGTGGCGGTGTCTTCTTTCGTGGCTGTGCCTCGAAGGTTCGCCGCCCGCTGCTTAGTTTCTTCCCTCTGGGGCTTCTGTGCGTGAACGCGGCCCTGGAGAGCTTGATGCTGTTCGGCCAAGCCGCTGCTGATCGACACTGCCTGGCTGCGTGCAGATTCCAGGTGCGCCTGCTTGTCTCGGAGCCACATCCAGGCCCGCACCTGGCCGGCAAGATTATGGGCGTTGAGATCGACTGCTGGTGCGGTCGGCGCGGAAGTTTGAGCCTGGCGCTGGTCGTACTCATGTTCGGCCGCTTCGTGTTGATCGCGCTGACGCTGGATTGCGGTCTCCTGATCGCCTCCTGTCCGAATCAATTCCTGTTGCGCGCCTTCGACTTCGTCCTCGTCCAACGCCTGTTCGGCCTCCAGGAGATCCTGTTGATCCTGGAGCGCGTCCTTTTCGGCGGGCTTGGCGGTGGCGATTTTCGCCTTGAGTTGCTCGCTTCGGGCCAGGACGTCCGCTAATGCAACCTGCGCTTGCTGCAACTTCAGGTACAGATCTCGATTCTTGGGATCCTGCGCGGGATGTAGTTCACTGGCTTGGAGCAGCGCGTCAGCGAAAGCGAGATCCACTTCGTGGTCCGCGATGCGCTCCGCTTCCTGGGCAAAGCCCTGCTCGTCAGAAGTAATTGCCAGTGGGGCCAGGGCGCGGGCGGTGGGCAGGGGGCTAACGTCGACGAGAGGCATTTGCGTGGCGGAGGACTTGCCACTCGTTCGCGGGGTGCCGTTCTCACGTGTGGCGAGGTAAGCCGCCCCGGTCGCCAGCACCAGCACCAACAACGCTCCTGTGATAACCCATCGCCGCCATTTCATTTCAGCACCCGATCCTGAATCTCATGATAACTTTATCGCGGAGTAGGTCCTAGGTCCCAGGTCTTAGGTCTCAGGTCTTAGGAAAACCTTGCCGTTGAATTTCCTGAGACCTAAGACCTGACTTCCCGAACCCGCCGCCGCTGCGGCCCGAGAATTTTTCAATGAACAGAATCGCCATAACACTTCTGCTTCTCTTCGCTGCCGTTTCTTTTGCCACGAAACAGAAATCCCCGACAGGTCCCGAACTCCTCATCCAACTCGAAGCCGAATTCGTTGCGGATGTCGCCCAGCATGGCCACGCTGCCTTTGTCACGCACTTCGCTGAAGATGGAGTGGAAGTCGTGGACGGCGGCGGCTTCGACACCAAAGACACCATCCGCAAGCAACCTCCCTGGCCCGAAGGCACGACCCTTACCTGGACTCCCGTCAAGGCCGAAATGGCCGCTTCCGGCGATCTCGGCTACACCTATGGCAATTACGTCTACACCGCCAAGAATAAAGAGGGCAAGCTGGTCGCCAATTACGGCAAGTACACCTCGATCTGGAAGAAGCAGAAGGACGGCCGACGGAAGGTGGTCGTCGATATGGGGAACTCGAGCCCTGATCCGAAAGCAAAGTAGAGACGGGGCTTGCCCCGTCTTCTGCGCGTCGCACGGCATTGCTGCGTTCGGTCTGAGACGCGGCAATCCGCGTCTCTACGCGGAAATTAGGCGCTCCCGTGATCGAATCTCCGCCATCAGCTTCACCGTGGTGGAGACGTCAAGGCCGTGCCGTTCTCCGCCGCGCACAATTGGACCGCCAATATCATCCAGTTCAAGCTGCCGTCCGGCGGCAAGGTCTTTCTGCATGGAGCTGCGCATAGCCGGCGGCGCGCTGTCAAAACCCGTCCGGACCCGTTGCGCGTCCAGTTCCGCGCCGCTGGCGTTAGCCACAGCGCAGGTCTCGGCGATCGCGGAATGTAATTTCTGTTTCCAATCTGGGTTCGCCAGAATCTCCCCAAGATTCATCCCCGAGGCCGACGTCACCAGCGCAAATGGCGCCAGGAAGCTAAGCTTCCCCCAGAGCAGAGTCTGCTCGTTCGGGATGAACTGGCAGGTGAATCCAAGCTTGCTCAACTGCCCAATGATGGTGCCCAAGAGGGGCTCTCCGCTGGAGGCGAGGTTGAGGAGAACGAACGGAGACCGTTGGACGAATCGTCCCGGAGAAATCCTCTCCGCTTCCACTGCGATCGTCGCCGGAACCACGCGGTCACGCCCAAAGCGTTCTCGGAGCACGGCGACGTGGTCTACTCCGTTCAGCAAGGGAACCACCCACCCCGGCGCCAGTTGTACCGCTTCCAGCGCAGCTTGCAGTTGATAAGTCTTGGTTGCTACCCACAGGACGTCAACCGGTTTCGTCAGTGAGGCAACAGCTTTCGCAGGCGCCGTAAGTGAGCCCGAAGGACGCTCGAGCAGTAAGTTCGCGGGATAGCCCGACAACTGCTCCGGTCGGACTATTACTATGACGTCTTCGCCGAGCGATGACAGCACGGTGCCGACCAAACCGCCGATTGCTCCTGCTCCCAAAATTGCATGTGTCATGTATCCGCTCCCCGGGAAAACTATACGACACGTGAGGCCGTACCGCCTTTACGCTGCGCTGGAAAATCTGTCACACTGACCACTGGCCACTTGTCCATGGGCAAAATTCACGTTCTTCCCGAAAGAGTTGCCAACCAGATCGCTGCCGGCGAAGTGGTCGAGCGTCCTGCGTCGGTGGTGAAGGAGTTGCTGGAGAACGCGCTGGACGCTGGTTCCACACGCATCCGGATTCAGGTTGAGGCGGGCGGGAAAAAGCTCATCCAGATCACCGACAACGGTTGCGGCATGGTGCGCGACGATGCCATGCTCGCCTTCGAGCGTCACGCCACCTCGAAGATTAAAGACGCCGACGACCTGCTTAGCATCTCGACGCTCGGATTTCGCGGCGAGGCGCTGCCTTCCATTGCTTCGGTGGCTCGGCTCCATCTGGAAACTCGCGCCGAAGAAGAAGCGGCTGGGACAGTCCTCGAAATTAACGGCGGCAAGATCATCCGCGTGGAAGAGGCGGGCCTGCCGCTGGGGACTTCGATTACGATTCGTGACCTCTTCTTTAACACGCCGGCGCGCAAGAAATTTCTGAGATCGGAATCGACCGAGTTGTCCCACATCGCTTCGCTGGTAACCCACTATGCGCTGGCGCATCCCGAGAAGCATTTCGAGTTGCACTCGGCGACGAATGCCTTGCTGGTGGCGCCGCCCGTGGCCGGGCATCGTGAGCGCGTTTACCAGGTTTTTGGACGCGAGACCCTCGACCAGTTGATTCCGCTGGCGGCGGTGCAGCCGCTGGAACGTATCGGATTGCCGCAGCCTCCACCCTGGCGACGGGTCGCGGAGACTGCTGCGCGCGAGTCTGCTGGCAGCGGCGCGGGTCATCCTGCAGATGGCTCGGATGATGGCGACACGCGGGCGGGGGCGCCCGCGCCACACGATTTTGGCGAGGTGCGGCTGCATGGCTTTGTTTCCAAGCCGGAAATTCAGAAGCTCAATCGCAATTCGATTTTTATCTTCGTGAACGGACGGCTGATTCGCGACCGCCTCATTCAACACGCGATCACCGAGGCCTATCGCAACATTTTGCCGCCGACGGTGTTTCCGGTCGTGCTGCTTTTTATCGAGATGCCAACGGCTGAAGTCGATGTCAACGTGCACCCGTCGAAGACCGAAGTACGTTTCCGGCAACAGACGGTGATTCACGATTTCGTGCGCGAGTCGGTACGGGCGGCGCTGATGAAGGCACGGCCGGTGCCGCAGTTCTTGACGGAAATTCGCGCTCAGCCAACCGCAGGTCCCGGCCTGACCAGCCCTCTGCTTAACCAGGGCGCAGGCAGCGACGGTTTGCAACGCGCACCGTGGCGCGACTTGTACGAACCGGCAGTGGCGGGGGGCTTCGCGCTGCAGGCTCCGTCGGTTCCCGCAGCGACGGCGCGCCTGGAATTTGAAGGAGACATTGCGGTCGAGGCCAACGCGGCGGTATCGCTGGCGCGCGCCCCGGAGGCAGCCGTTGCTCAAGCCAGCTCTCAAATCATTCCCGATCACGGGTGCGCACCGCCGATCGCGCAGGAGCCGCAAACCGCGCCGACTCTCGAGTCATTGCGAACCCTGCGACCGTTAGGTCAGATTCGGAATTCGTTCATTCTAGCGGTCAACGAAGACGGACTCTGGATCATTGATCAACATGTGGCCCACGAACGCGTGCTGTTCGAGCGTGTCCTGCGGCAACGCTCAGCGCAAAAGGTCGAGAGCCAGCGCTTGCTCATGCCACTTGTCATCGAACTGACTCCGGCACAGCAAGCCATATTCAGCGACATTGCCGAAGAACTTGCGCACAACGGTTTTGAAGCGGAACCCTTTGGCTCGCGCAGCGTGGCCGTGAAGATGGCACCGGCCGGCGTGGACGCGGCGCGGATCGAACACATGCTGAACGAAATCTTCGAGCAACTCACGCGCGAAGACCAAGCCATCAATCTGGAAGCGGTGCGAACGCGCATTGCGGCGTCGATTGCTTGTCACGCTGCCATCAAAGTCAATATGCAGCTGGAGCAGAACAAGATGGAGTGGCTGCTGGCGGAGTTGGCGAAAACTGAGAATCCGATGACTTGCCCCCATGGCCGGCCGGTGGTGCTGCGTTACTCGATGCAGGATATTCAGAAGGCGTTCAAGAGAATTTAGCCCTCAGCTGTCAGCTCTCAGTAAAATCTCGCTACCGTGGAGCGTTGCTTTTTCTCGGTTGCTCAATTGACTATTGACTGCTGGTGGTGGTTGTGCGAACTCTTCTGAGAGCTGACAGCTGAGAGCTAGCCTGTGTTCTAATCGAAATCATGACCGACCCGGAACTCCTGCAGGCTCGCGCGCAAAAGTGGCGTCTCGACGGGCAGCCGGTGCGCACTCTGGATGAGGCTCGCGCCTTCCTGGAGTCGGTCGGATTTTGCCTGATGTATCCGATGCGGCCTGCGCTGCTGTTGCCGACCTTCGTGGGAGCCTGGGTGGGAGCCGATGACAAGCTGCCGACGCGGCAGCACGCTTATAACGATCCGCGGGCGAAAGAAGCTACGGAACTGATGGTGCGCGCGCTGCGCGATCGAGCGGCCTACGAAGCTTTGCTGATTGACGAGAACAACTCCTTCCTGCTGGCGGCATCGGTGTTTCCTTATTTCTATTCGCTGGTGGGCGAGCGCAATCCTAAGCAGCCGCCGGCATCGGGACCGCGGTCTCCTTATTCGCCGCTGGCTTGTGACGCTTTCGAAATCATCCGGCGCCGCGGACCGATTTCAAAATTGAAACTGGGGGAGATGCTGGGCGGCGCGGTTTCGAACGCCGGCCTGGACCGTGCGCTTGGCGAACTGTGGGCCAAGCTGCGCATCACGCGCGTCGATTACACGGCGGAGGAAGGCTCGGTGTGGGACGAATTGTCGCGCTGGGCTCCGGATGCTGTGCGCGAGGGCGTCGGAATTTCGGTGCCCGAAGCGCTCTCGGCGCTGGTCTCGAAATATCTGGGCTGCGTTATCGCCGTGGATGAGGGAGAGGTCGAGAACTTTCTCGCCAACTTCGTTCCGCGGACGCGGGTGAAAGAAGCCATCCATGCCTTGCTTTCGGCGCGTGAATTGAGCTTTGTGCATGTCGGGAGCAAGTCGCTGCTGCAAGTCACTCCTCCTAAGCAGGCGTATGTTCCCAAGCCGCGGCCTGAGCGCGTGAGCTAGCGGGCGGCTAGAAACAAAGTGGAGTCGGATGCCACGCGTAGGCCTAAAGTGAGAGCTCGGTCGTCCCCCTGGGACTTCAGGCCTTAGCGCACAATTCCCGGCGCTAAAGTGCTGGGCTAAGTTGGGTCGCCCCTCCGGGGCTGGATTTCCTGCGGTGAAGGTCTCTCGCGGTCCGTGTACAATGCTTCTTCGCTTGATGATCGCGCTACGATGACCGACTCTTCCCCACGCAAACTCATCATTGCTATTGACGGCCCGGCCGGAGCCGGAAAGAGCACGATCGCTTCCCGCCTGGCGCGCAAGCTCGGCTACGTGAACCTGGAGAGCGGAGCCATGTACCGTGCGCTGGCGCTGCTGGCGATCGAGTGGGATGCGTCGTTTGATGACGAAGCTACGCTTTTGAAGATGGCGCAGAATTCGAACATCACTCTCGATCGCAGCATCGGCGGGAATCGTGTCCTGCTCAACGGGAAAGATGTTTCCGAGCGCATCCGCGAGCGCGATGTGTCGGAAGGGGCATCACGGGCCTCGGTGCATCCGAAAGTGCGAGAGTGGATGGTGGCGCGGCAACGCGAACTGGGCATCGGTGGCGGCGTGGTGATGGAGGGACGCGACATTGGGACCAAAGTTTTTCCCGATGCCGATTTGAAGATTTTTCTGGACGCCGATCCGGTGGTTCGCGAGCAGCGGCGGCTCGACCAGTTGAAAGTGAAAGGCGCTTCGGCGCAGGCAATCGCGGCGGAACTCCGGCAGCGCGACCGGCGGGACCGCACCCGCGCTGCTTCTCCCCTGGTAGCCGCGGAGGATGCCGTGATGCTCGACTCGACCCATATGAGCGAGGACGAAGTCGTCAATCGAATCGAGGAACTGGTGGAGCAGCGGCTGGCGGCGACGCGCTAGGGGTACCCCCCTGGAGCAATAATTAACATGACTCATCCAAGAGTCTAAGATCAATTTTGCCGATGAACGAAAGGATAGTTCATCGTGCAGTTGCCCTATATGGCTTATTCAAGGCCAATCTATAGCCGTCAGGATACCAACATGGCCGGTCGATTGCTCGCCGGACAAGCGTGCGATCTCGATGGCAGACAAGCCTTGACGATTATCAACAACTGGCGTTCGTCTCATGCCTTCCCGCTAAACGCCTTCCATGTAACCTTACGCCAACGTGGCAAGAAAGTTGATGCGAGGGCGCTTACTGCGCAGAGATTAAAGCGCCTTCCGTCCATCGCACTGAAGCTCACGAGGTTTCCTGACATGCGCCTTACCCAAATGCAGGACTTGGGCGGATGTCGTGCGGTTCTTAGGACGATCACTGATGTTGACAAGTTGGTTGCAATATACAAAAGAGCAGTGGGCAAGAATCCAAAAGCTCGTCACGAATTCCTGCACGCTAAGGATTACATCGCGGAGCCGAAAGCGGATGGTTATCGCAGCTACCACATGATTTACCGCTATCGAAGCAAGTCAAAAAAACATCAACCATACAATGGCTTGAAAATTGAAATTCAAATACGCAGTCAGCTCCAACACGCATGGACAACTGCTGTCGAAATCGTCTCTACCTTTACCGGGCAGGCCTTGAAGTCGAATATCGGGGATGATTCATAGAAGCGCTTTTTCAAACTGATGGGCAATGACATGGCCCTTCGGGAAGGGAGACCGCTTGTGGCGGATACTCCCGCTGACCCAGAAGAGTTGCATAATGAGTTGCGCGATTTGGCGGAGCGTCTACATGTAAACGATGTTATGGCTGGCTGTGGAACTGGCCTCAAGATGGTTGAGAACTTTAAGAAAGGTGAAAAAATTCATAGCTATCTGATGGTCTTGGATTCACAAAAGCGCCGCACTGACGTTACGGGTTACGCCAAAGAAGACCTACCGCAAGCACAAGAAGATTACTTGGAATCGGAGAAACAAAACAATGACAAGCCTTGGATACAGTCCGTCCTGGTTTCCGTGGATTCGGTTGCCGCTCTTAAACGGGCATATCCCAACTTTTATCTAGACTCACTGGCATTTTCGCAAGCCGTAGACAAGGCAATTGGAGAATCGAATGGCAAACGACAACGCTGAGTTCTCTTCGAGACGTGGGACACTGCGGACGCTCACTCCAGCAGTCTGATGCCTAACTTTTTCATCACGCCCATCCCTGATCGAAATCATTGACTTAAGACCCGTCGTGCGTGACGATGGAGATCTGATTGGGTTAGCTCTGAGGTGCGTCCGTCAGCCAAGGCGGCCCTCGAGACTGCCCCAAACCAATTTTCAGCGCTCTTTGAAAACTTAAGTCGTTGGTTCTTAAAGACTTTACCCGCAAGTCCTTTAAACCCAAAGACCTGGCGGGAATTTTTCTCTAACCCCATGATTCTAAAAGACCGGGGTAGGGGAGGGGGGTACCCCCTAGGGTCGCGCGCCTACTTCTTCACCACCACCCCGATCCCCAATTCCCGCAACTGCCCCTCCGCCACCGGGGTTGGCGCTTCCATCATCAGGTCTTTTGCGGCGGCGGTTTTGGGGAAGGGGATTACCTCGCGCAGACTATCTGCTCCGGCCAGAATCATCACGATGCGATCGAGGCCTAGAGCGATCCCGCCGTGCGGGGGGGTGCCGTACTCGAGCGCTTCCAGGAAGAAGCCGAAGCGGGAGCGCGCTTCTTCTTCGGTCATGCCGAGGGCGTGGAAGATTCTGCTTTGCACATCCTGGCGGTGAATACGGATCGATCCCGAGCCTAACTCCGTTCCGTTCAGGACCACGTCGTAGGCTAGGGCGCGGACCATGGCCGGGTCGGTTTCCAGCTTGTCCATGTCTTCATCGTGGGGCGAGGTGAAGGGATGGTGCGCGGCCATCCAGCGCTTTTCGCCTTCGTCGTACTCGAACATGGGGAAGTTCGTCACCCACAGAAAACGGTAATCGCCTTTCTGGAAAAGCTTGTGGCGGTCGGAATATTTCTGGGCCAGCGCCACCCGCAGCAATCCGGCCGAAGCGTAGATGGCCATTTCCGCCGGCGTTACTTTGCGCTTCCCCGCCGGATGGTCGTCACGGATCGACTGCTTCGAGCCCACTACCAGCACCAGCAAATCGTCGGCGGCGAGGCCCGCTTTGGCGCGAACCTTCTCTCGAACTCTCGCCGCCGCCTCGGGATGCTTGTTCTCGATGCGCTTGAAGTCTTCGAAGACGCGGGCTCCGCCCTTGGAGACAAACAAGGGCTTGATATCGTCGCGTTCTTTTCTCGACAACTCGCCAACCTTAGGCGTGCGAATGGCAATCACCGGCAGATCTTTGTTGATCGCCAGCGTTTCCAGATCGGCGGGCGCAAAACAATCGCCGACGTCGGTAAAGGCGGGCAGGCGCAGGTCGGGCTTGTCGATGCCGTACTGACGGATGGCGTCGTCAAAGTCCATGCGCGGGAAAGGCGTTTTGATCTCGTGTCCGGCGGCTTTGAAGGCGGCGGTGAGAAAGCCCTCGACCACTTCCCAGACTCGTTCCGGCTGCGGGTAGGACATTTCGAGATCGATCTGGGTGAATTCGGGCTGGCGATCGGCGCGCAGATCTTCGTCGCGGAAACAGCGCACGATCTGGAAATATTTGTCGAAGCCCGAGATCATCAGGATCTGCTTGAACAGCTGCGGCGATTGCGGCAGGGCGTAGAACGATCCCGGCTGTACTCGGCTGGGGACTAGATAATCGCGCGCGCCTTCGGGCGTGGAGCGGGTCATGAACGGGGTTTCAATTTCGAAGAAGCCCTGCGAAGCGAGGTTGTCGCGGATGGCCAACGCCACCTTGTGCCGGAGCTCGATGTTGAACTGCATGGCGTCGCGGCGCAGGTCGATGTAGCGATATTTCAAGCGCATTTCTTCGTTCGCCAGCACCGTGTCCGAGGGCAGAAACGGCAGCGGCTTGGACACATTCAAAATGCGCAGCTCTTCCACCACGAGCTCGACTTCGCCGGTTGGAATATTGGGATTGATGGTATCGGCGTCGCGGCGCTTGACCTTTCCTATGGCCGCGATTACGAACTCATTGCGCAGCGCTTCCGCTTTCTCGTGTACGGAGGCGCTCAGTTCGTGGCTGAACACTACCTGGGTCACGCCGGTGCGGTCGCGGAGGTCGACAAAGATGATCTGGCCAAGATCGCGGCGGCGGTTGACCCATCCCATGAGCACAACTTTCTTGCCTGCATCGGAGAGTCGAAGCGCTCCGCACATATGAGTTCGTCTGAGGTCGCCTAAAAAATCGAGCACGTTTTCGCCTTGTCTCGCTGCAACTGGTACAGCTGGATTTACGGTGGTGAGCCGAATTCAAGATTATAAACGGGACGAGGGCGGCCGCCCTCAGCGGCTAAAGCCGCAATTGATTTTGCTGCACTACGGCGCGGCTGAAGCCGCGCCCTTTCAAAACGGTATCCGCAGCTTGATTAGAAGACTCTCCCCAGTTGGAAGAACCATTTCTGGTGGCCGGAATCGCCGACGCTGCCGCCGATGAAGAGTGGACCGAAGGCGGTTTCGGCCACCACGCCCGCTTCGACATCGTTGGGAAACCCGGTCTCCGGGGAGAACCTGTACATCTTAGCGACTTCATAGGAGCTGACGACGTAAACCTTCTTGCCGAAGAAGGGAGGCAAAGTCAGAAGCTCGCGAAGGTAGCCGGCGCGGAAAAGATAATACTGCTGTCCATAGAGCTCGTTGGTGCCATAGGCGCTCAAGCGGAGCGGGGCGCCGAGGAAGAAGAGCGGGAAGCTGATGTTGTGAACGCCGAAGGTGCTTCCACCCTCGCCGGAAATGAAGATCGAGCCTTTGGCGCTGACCGGTTGAAAACCTTCGAGGCGGGCATCCAAGGCGGGAAGGCCGTCGGTGGCTCCGGGGTAGTTGTCATACCAGCGAAAGGTGGCGTCGCCTTTGTAGCCGCGGCGGGGAACGATGGGGTCGTCGGTGTGGTCGGTTACGAAGTGGGCGTGGGTGTCGCCGACGCGGCCGCTGACGGAAGCGAAACCTGCGCGGCCGAGATTGAGAAGAATATTAGAGTAGCCGATCTGGTATCCGACGCGAAGTTCGGTGAAACGGTTGAATCCGTAGCCCAGGTCCAAGCCGCCGTTGGCTTGGTGGAAGCGATACAAAGCGATGGGATCGGTCTGGTTGAAGAACTTGAATCCGGTGTTGCTGACGCTGAGGCGAGGGGCAAAGAACCATTTGCTGCGCGAAGTGAAAGGCCGATAGAGTTCGCTGGAGAGGCCGTAATTATTTCCGAAGGCAAAGTCAGTGCGCCACTCTGAGCGGTAACCAGCCACATTGTGGAAGGTGAGGCGGCCGGCCAGGGTAATGGTGACGTCCTTGGGCTCCGAGCCGTCTGTTTCAGAGCCCAGTTGAAGAGTCGGAGGCCCGTAAGTTTTTTCGTGGACGGAAACCACCAGGCCGGTCTGGCCGTTTTCGTCGGCGAGCCAGTAATCGACAGAATCGAATTTGCCCATCCCTGTCAACTGGTTGAACCGCTCTTCCAGCGCAGGCACATGGATGGGCTGGCCTTTCAGAGGCTGCAAGAAGCGGGCCACTTCCTCGGAAGACTCTGGGTTCGTGCCTCTAACCTCCACGAATTGGGGCACGGGGACTTCGGTCTTCAGGCGCTCGGCGCGATGATCGAGGTAGGCGTTCCAGGCGGGATCGTCGAGCTCGTAGGGCGCGAGGATGTTCGCTTTCGCGGCGGCCGCTTGCGAGCCGCGGTCCATGATCTGCCCGGCATTTTCGTAATCGATGGAATTGAAAGCCTTGAGATCGACGTTGACTACGAGATCCGCGCCGGCGAGACCGCGCAGTTCGTTTTGCTGAATGACTACCTCGACGGATCGTCCGAGCACGCTGAACAGAGATTGAATCTGAGACGCGTCGGTCGGGGCGGTTTCGAGGTGTATGGCGATGACCACATCCGCACCCATTTGCCGCACAACATCGGTGGGTAAGTTACCCAAAAGTCCGCCATCGACGTAGACGTCATCGCCATCGCGAACCGGGGCAAAGACGCCGGGGATGGACATGGTCGAGCGCAGGGCTTGCGCGATGGAACCGTGATCGAAGACTTTGGGTTTCCCGGTCACCAGATTGGTCGCCACGCAGCGGAACGGAATGGGAAGGTCATCAAACGATCCGTTGTGGGTGTAGGGGAGCGTCTCCCGATCGATCAGCAGGCTGACTCCATAGCCTGAGTTCAGTCCCGAGGGAAGAGAAAACCCGTGTTTCAGCCCCACTTCGAGACGGCTGGCGAAGGCTTGCTGGTCTTCCTTGCGGCGGAAGGATAGGTCCTGGTAATTCGGTCGCCGGTCGATGATAGCGTTCCAATCCTGGTTGTTGACGATGGCCTTCAATTCCGCGGGAGACTTGCCGGTGGCGTAGAGTCCGCCTACGAGTCCGCCCATGCTGGTTCCGGCGACGTAGTCGATGGGAATGTGGTGGTCCTCGAACCACTGGAGCACGCCTATGTGAGCCAGGCCCAGAGCTCCGCCGCCTTCGAGGGCGACGCCGATCTTCAGCCTTTTCGCGGGGGCGGCAGGTTCCGCGGAAGATGGTTTGGCTGAAGAATCGGGGGCTTGGGAAAACGCGCTGAGCGAGAGAAGAAAGCACAACGCGATTGCGGCAAAGGAAGAACGCGAGAGTGTACGCATAGGAGGTCCTGGAAAGATTCAGCAATGGCTGGATTTTACTTCAAGGGCAGGGGTGGTGGAGTGGGCGAACTTATGGCCGAGCTGCGCTCGGCTTGGACGGACGAATGCGTCCGTCCCTACGCGGACCTTGGACGGGACCCTTCGGCTCCGCTCAGGGCAGGCTCCGCCCCGTCACCACACTAATTCTGCTTAGTTGGGCTTGCGGAATTTGCTGTCGGCTAGATAGCGGAGCATGATGGCGTCGGTCGCGCTCTGGAATTGCTGCTCCAATTCGGGGGCTTGCACGCGGGCATCCTGGCGCACGGTCTGGCGGAATTTCTCACCCATTTCGGAATCGCTGGTGACGACTTGCATGTAGAACCAGAGGAAGTGGCGCATCTGGTCGAGGGCGGACTTGAGGACCTGGATGGATTCCATCTCGGGCTGATCGGCGAGGGCTTCCATGAGCTCGGGGTCGGTGGGGGCCTGCATGGCGGCGCAGTTGAGTTCGCGCTGGATCACGCGCAGGTCTTCGGTGACCCGCAAAATGCGGAGATGAATCTCTTCCATGCTTTCTTTGTTCTCGCGATCCATGGGGCCCTTTCCGTCCTACCAGGCATTTCTCAGAAATCTGCTCAACCCAAGATCGCACCCCGGAGCACCGGGAGGGAAGGTTCCCCGTGTGCATGAGCTTCGGTAATTGAAGTTACTTTAGGTCGGAAAAGGAGCACGGGGCGGGCGATTTCAGGCAGTCATGTTCAGGTTCTTGCGGCTTGTGAAAGAAGTTTCAATTCAAGGCAGGGGCTGGCTGTGGTACAAACGGTTCGCAATGACATCGCCACAAACTGGCCTGGGGCAAACTGGCTTGGTGCGGGCTATTGGCCGCTGGAGCCTGGCCGCACTGGCGGTCAACTCGGTTATCGGAAGCGGCATCTTTGGGCTGCCGGGCACGGTGGCCGGACTTCTCGGCAAACGCAGCGTGCTGGCCGTGTTGATTGCGGGGGCGGCGATGGGCGTGATTATGGCCTGCTTTGCCGAGGTGGCCTCGCAATTTTCCGAGGCGGGCGGACCTTACCTGTACGCGCGCGCGGCGTTCGGGCGGCTGATGGGAATTCTGGTGGGCTGGATGCTGTACCTGGCGCAGGCGGCGGCTCCGGCGGCGAATGCAAATTTGTTTGTCATTTATCTGGCGGAATTCTGGCCGGGGGCGAAAGAGCCGTGGCCGCGTTTTGTGATCCTGACCCTGCTGGTCGGAGTCCTGGCGCTTATTAACGTCCGGGGAGCGCGGCAAGGCACGGTGGTAAGTAACGTGTTCACGGTGGCGAAAATTCTGCCCTTGCTGATGGTGATTTCGGCAGGAGCGGCGGTCATGATCATCCATCCGGCGATCTTAAATCCGGCGGCGAATGCAGCCGGGCCGGTACCGGCAAACGCGTGGATGAAGGCCATGGTGCTGCTGATCTTCGCTTACGGTGGATTTGAATCGGCGCTGGCGCCCATGGGAGAGGCAAAGAACCCGGGACGGGACGCCGGGTTTGCGTTGTTTGCGGCGCTGATCGCGTGCACGGTGATTTATGCACTGGTGCAATGGGTGGTGGTGGGAGTGCTGGGGCCGGGGGCAACTACGGATCGTCCGCTGGCCGAGGTGGCGCGCATCACCATGGGCAATCGCGGAGCGGCGCTGGTGGCGATCGGGGCGCTGGTCTCGGTATACGGTTACTTGGGCGCCAAACTCCTGGGAATGCCACGGGTCACGTTCGCACTGGCCAAAGGCGGCGATCTGCCACGGTTGTTTGCCGCAGTGAGCCCCAGATTTCACACGCCCTGGTTTTCGATTCTGTTCTATGCGGCGGCAGTGTGGGGCCTGGCGATGGTTGGGAATTTTGTGTGGAATGTGACGTTGTCGGTGGTTGCCCGGCTGTTTTACTACGCAGTGGTTTGCGCGGCGCTGATCGCTTTGCGGCGGAAACAGCCGCTGGCCGTCCGTTTGCGCCTGCCGGGAGGTCCGGTGCTGGTGGTGCTGGGAGTGGGGATTACGGTAGTGCTGGCAACGCAGGTGGATTTGAGTAAGTCGTTGATCCTGGCGGCGACGGTGGGTGCGGCAATCTTGAACTGGGTATGGGCGCGGCGAGCGGATCGGGTGAAAGTCTGACGGTTGAGGCGATGGGCGCTGTGATACCCTCTCGGCGAATGAAATCATGGGCTCTGGTTCTCCTCCTGTGCAGCAGTTCTTTACTGGTTGCGCAAGACTCACAAGCCGCATCGCAGCATTTCACGGTTGAAAACAACGTGGCGATACCTATGCGTGACGGGGTTCGGCTGCGAGCGGATGTACTGCGTCCAGCGGTGGCGGGCAAGTTCCCGGTGCTGGTCTATCGGACTCCTTATGGGAAGGACGATGCGCAACGGGAGTACACGACATTCCGGCATGCGGTCGAACGCGGCTACGCGGTGGTGATCGTGGACGTGCGCGGGCGCTACCATTCGGAGGGAGAGTTCCGGCCCTATGAAAACGAAGGCCGCGACGGTTATGACACCATCGAGTGGGCTGCCAGTCAGCCGTGGTCGAACGGCGCGGTGGGGATGTTTGGACTGTCCTATCCGGCGGCGGTGCAGTGGCTGGCGGCGGTGGAGAGTCCTCCGCACTTGAAGGCAATGGTGCCGGCAATGACGTTTTCTACGCCGCAGAACTTTTTCTACGCGGGCGGCACGTGGGACATGTCGTGGATGGAGTGGATCTGGGACAACATTGCCTGGGATACTCGGGTGAAGAAGAATATTTCCGGCCCACACACCTATGAGGAGGCCCTCGCGGCATGGAAGGTTGAGGGGCCGAAGATGCAGAGAGCGCTGCCATTGATGGACGTGCCCCAGCTTCGGCAAGTCGCGCCGTATTACTTCGATTGGCTGCGGCATCCGGCGGAAGATCCGTGGTGGGATTGGAGTGAACTGCGGAACAAATATGACCGTGCGCATGCGGCTGTGCTGAATCTTTCGGCGTGGTACGACGACAACTATGGACCGGAAGGCGCCACCACGAACTACGCCGGCTTGCTCAAGGCGCGCGCGGGGGAGAAAGATCCGCGAACGCATTTGTTACTTGGTCCGTGGGTGCATGGGGTGGAGGAGACGGGTTTGACTAAGGCTGGCGAGCGCGAGTTTGGGGCGTCGGCTGCGATCGATTATGACAGTGTGATACTGCGCTGGATGGATCACTATCTCAAGGGAATCGAGAATGGCGTCGAGCGCGATAAGCCGGTGCGCTATTTCGTGATGGGGGCGAACGAGTGGCGCGATTCGGAGGTATGGCCGCCTCCGGCTCGGACAACTCCGTTCTTCCTTGCGCCGGTGGCAGCCGGAGAACGAGTAGGCAAATTGGCTGAGAAGCCGGCGGGGCGCGGGGAAAGATTCAGCGAGTTCGTTTCCGATCCAGCCAACCCGGTGGTGAATGAGTACGATTCTTCCGGTGCGCACGACTATCGCAAACTGGCCGGGCGGGCGGATGTTTTGACCTTCGATTCACAGGTCCTGGAGAACGATACGGAAGTTACTGGGCCGATTCATGCCCATATGTTTGTGTCGTGCGAGTGCCGTGACCTGGACCTGTGGGTGCGGCTTGAGGATGTCGCTCCGGACGGAACGGCATTCAACCTGATGAGCCCGGGGCTGGACGTGTTGCGGGCCAGCTATCGCGATCTTGCACGTGGACGCCAGTGGCTAGAACCGGGAAAAGTCTACGAACTGGACCTCAAGAATCTGATCACGAGCAATGTGTTCTTGAAAGGACACCGGGTGCGGGTACAGATTTCGGGCAGCTTTTATCCGAATCTCTCGCGCAACTTGCAGAGTGGAAAATCGGAGGTTGAGAGTGCGGAGGTGAAGAAAGCCCGGATCCGGGTGTATCACGACGCTGAACATCCATCGCAGATTCTGCTGCCGGTGATTTCAAGCGCGAACTAGCGCAGGATGATTACGGCACGGCGGCGCTACTTTCGGCGAAGAATGGAGGACTCTTGTTAAGGCTTCATTTTGTCTTACTTTTCGTGGTTGTGTCTGTTCTGGACTGTCTGGCACAGCGGGAGGCGGTGCTCAAGCAGATTGACTTACCACACGCCTATTACTTCCGGGAAATGTATCTGCCGCAGTTGACGACGGGCGCCAGTGCGGCGGCCTGGTCTCCGGACTCGCGCAGCCTGGTGTACTCGATGGCGGGCTCGTTGTGGCGGCAGGAGGTGGGCAGCACGAAAGCAGAGCAGCTTACTGCGGGGCCGGGCTACGACTACCAGCCGGATTGGGCGCCAGATCAGCGGTGGGTGGTGTTTGCGCGCTACGATCACGATGCTGTCGAGTTGTGGTCGCTGGATACGCGGGATGGGCGGACGCGGAAAATGACGTCCGGCGGCGCGGTGAATGTGGAGCCGCGATTCTCGCCAGATGGGAAGAGGCTGGCGTTTGTGTCCACGTCTTATAAGGGGCACTTTCATATCTTTATAGGCCGATTCGAAGATGGATTACTCAGCGACGTGCGGCAACTTACCAAGGAAAATATCAGCTTGCTGCCTCGTTATTACTACAGCCGGGTGGATCACGAGATCAGTCCGGTGTGGACGCGGGATGGCTCGGAAATTCTGTTTATCTCGAATCGCGGGCACATTCACGGCACGGGCGGATTCTGGAAGATCAAGGCGGAACCGGGAGCCGAGGCGCGCGAAATCCATTACGAAGAAACCAACTGGAAGGCTCGTCCGGATTTTTCGCCGGACGGAAAACGCATGGTATATGCGTCCTACATGGGGCAGAGTTGGCATCAGCTGTGGGTGATGCCGGCGGCGGGCGGGGATGCGTTCCCCATTTCTTATGGCGCCTTTGACAACGTGAATCCGCGGT
This sequence comes from uncultured Acidobacteriaceae bacterium, assembly GCA_963752985.1. Classification (GTDB taxonomy): domain Bacteria; phylum Acidobacteriota; class Terriglobia; order Terriglobales; family Acidobacteriaceae; genus Acidiflorens. The sequence continues at coordinate 9,297 of CAVWAN010000021.1, read as the reverse complement.
GGTCGCCGGATGGATCGAAGATCGCGTTTATCTCCAATCGAAGCGGGAATACTTCGCTTTGGGTGCAGACGATTCCGGGGGGAGAGCAGACCGAGGTCGTCGCGCACGAACGGAAATATTTGAAGCCGATGGGGCGAATTTCACTGCGCGTGGTGGATGCGGGTGGAAAGCCGGCAGCAGCGCGGGTTTTTGTGACTGGCGCGGATGGACTGGCTTATGCTCCCGACAATGTATGGATGCATGCCGACGACAGCTTTGATCGCTCGGAGCGGCCGTTTGAGGCGCACTATTTCGACACCTCAGGTCGCTCTGAGATTACGGTGCCAGCGGGCGCTGTCGAAGTCGACGTCATGCGCGGATTTGAGAATCATTTTGAGCAGCGGAAGTTGGAGGTAAAAGCGGATAACACGGCACAGCTTACCGTGCGGATCGTGCCGCTTTTTATCGCCGTGGATGAATGGCCGAACTGGGTGAGCGGGGATGTTCACACGCACATGAACTATGCGGGGACGTATCGGAACACGCCGGCGCACCTGGTGGAGCAGGCGGACGCTGAGGATGTGGCAATCGTTGAGAATCTTATTGTCAACAAGGAGCAGCGCGTTCCGGACTTCGCGTATTTCTCGCCCCAACCGGATCCGGCTTCGACGGCGAATCATCTGCTGCTGCACGGGCAGGAGTACCACACGAGTTATTGGGGACATCTGGGATTGCTGAATCTGACTCGTAACATTCTTCTTCCGGGATATGCGGGTTATCCCAATACGGCAGCGGCCAGCCTTTATCCGACGAACGGGAATGTCGCCGACCTGGCGCATGCGCAGGGTGCGCTGGTCGGATATGTGCATCCTTTTGACAGCATTCCCGATCCGGCGAAAGACGATCCTCTTACTAACGAGTTACCTGCCGATGTGGCGCTGGGCAAGGTGGATTACATCGAGGTGGTTGGTTTTTCCGATCATAAGTCGACGGCCGAGGTTTGGTACAGGCTGCTGAATTGCGGGTTTCGATTGCCCACGGCTTCGGGGACGGACTTCATGGGGAACTACGCGTCGTTGCGCGGGCCGGTGGGGCTGAATCGGGTATATGCCGAAGTGCCCTGGGGGCCTCTGAAGATCGAGCCATGGCTGGCGGCCATCAAGGCGGGACGAACGTTTGCGACGAATGGGCCGCTGCTGTATTTCTCGCTAGGAGGGCAGGGGATTGGCGGGGAAGTGCGGTTGGCAAAAAAACAAGAGGTGCACTTTTCGGCCGAGCTGTTCTCGATGGTTCCGGTGGATCATCTACAGATCGTTTGTAACGGAAAGGTGACGCGGGACCTTGCTCTTGAAAGCGACCGTACGTCGGCGCATGTCGATGGCTCGATCCCGCTGGAGGCTAGCGGGTGGTGCGTTCTGCGGGCTTTCAGCGATAAGGCGGAGTATCCGATTCTTGATTTGTATCCTTATGCTACGACTAGTCCGGTGTATGTCAGCTTGGCGGGTGCGCCCGTGCGGAATGCGGCGGATGCGGCTTATTTTGGGGCGTGGGTTGACCGTTTGCTTGATGCGGCGCGGAGTAACACTTCGTGGAATACGGAGGCGGAGAAGGAGTCGGTGCTGGGGCTGCTGGGAGAGGCGCGAAAGAAGTACGCAAAAATTGCGGAGTAGAAAAGTCACCCTGAGACGCTGTGGTGAAGCCGGAATCCCAGTGCCTGAAGGCGCGTTCATTCTGATGGCTGGTGGCATGCCTGAAGGCATGCCCTGATACGAATCTTTGGCGGAAGCTAAATTCATGCGCATCATCATTGCGGGCGGTGGGACTGGTGGGCACGTCATTCCGGCTCTGGCCATTGCCCAACAGCTGAAGAAGCAGTTCGGGGCTGAGGTTCTTTTTATCGGGACGGCTCGGGGGATTGAGACTCGGCTGGTGCCGCAGGCTGGGTTTCCTCTGGAACTGATTCAGGTTGGGGCGCTGAAAAATGTCAGCCTGATGACGCGGGCGAAGACGATGTTTGATTTGCCGCGGGCGATTGCGGCTTCTTCGCGGATGCTCTCGGAGTTCGATCCTGAAGTGGTGATTGGGGTGGGGGGATACGCCTCGGGACCGGCCATGGTGGCGGCGATTCGGCGGCGGCTTCCTACGCTGGCTTTTGAACCTAACGTGGTGCCGGGATTTGCCAATCGCATGATCGCGCGCTGGGTTTCGGCGGCGGCGGTACACTTTGAAGAAACTTGCCGGTTTTTTCCTCACTGCCGGGTGACGGGCGTGCCGGTGCGCTCGGCGTTTTTTTCTATTCCTCCTAAGAATGGAGGCGTGCCCACCTTGCTGGTCTTTGGAGGTAGTCAGGGGGCGCGCGCCATCAATCAGGCGATGATTGAGTCGCTGGCTGGTTTGCGCGCGAAGATTCCGGGGATTCACATCATCCACCAGACTGGGCAGCGCGATTATGAGCATGTGCTAGCCGCTTATCAGCAATCGGGAATCTCGGGAGAAGTCCACAAGTTCATTGACGATATGCCGGGCACGTTCGGGCGCGCCGATTTGCTGGTCTGCCGTTCGGGCGCTAGCACCGTGGGTGAGATTACGGCCGCAGGAAAGCCTGCGATTTTCGTGCCGTTTCCGGCGGCTGCTGACGATCATCAGAACGTGAATGCCCGGGCGCTGGAACGAGTCGGCGCCGCGGTGGTGGTGGAAGAAAGTAATCTGGGCGCGGCTTATCTGGTCGACACGATTGCGGCGCTGATTGGTGATTCGAACCGGCTGCAGGGCATGGCGGCGGCGGCGAAATCTTTGGCGCATCCTCGGGCGGTGGAAGAGATTGCGGAGATGGTTAGGGAGCTTGCCGACCGCGACCAGACCCTTTAACCGCAGAGGACGCTGAGTGCGCAGAAGAAAATCTTAACCACAGAGATCACAGAGGGCACGGGGGAATCCCGAATCTTCTCTGCGTGCTCTGCGAGCTCTGCGGTTAAATGGTCTATCATCAGCGTTCCGGATTGAGTTTTTATGTTTGCCAAGATTCAGCGCATCCATTTCGTGGGGATCGGCGGCATCGGCATGAGCGGGATTGCCGAGGTGTTGCTGAATCTCGGCTACCGGATTTCCGGTTCAGACTTGAAAAAGTCGGCGGTCACTGAGCGGCTGGCGGCTTTGGGCGCTACCACCTTTGAGGGGCACGCTGCAGGCAATATCGCGGGAGCGGACGTGGTCGTGACCAGTTCCGCGATCTCGGTTGACAATCCTGAAGTTGCCGAAGCTCGGCGGCTGCATGTTCCGGTAATTCAGCGGGCTGAGATGCTGGCTGAACTGATGCGGCTGAAGTACGGGATCGCGATTGCCGGGATGCATGGGAAGACGACTACGACTTCGATGGTGGCGGCGGTGCTGGCTGCTGGCGGGCTCGATCCTACGGTTGTAGTTGGCGGGCGGGTGGACGCAATGGGCTCGAATGCTCGCCTGGGCAAGTCGCAATACCTGGTGGCGGAGGCGGACGAGAGTGACCGGTCGTTTCTGAAGCTTTCGCCGATTCTCTCGGTGGTCACGAACCTTGACCGCGAGCATATGGACTGCTACCGCGACATGAGGGATGTCCGGCGGACGTTTCTGGAATTTATGGAGCGCGTGCCGTTTTACGGCATGATCGTTGGTTGCAATGATGACGCATCGCTGCGGCGCTTGCTGCCGCGCGTCCATCGCCGGGTGACGACTTACGGAACCAGCCGAGGGTCGGATTTCCTGATTCGGCTGGGGACGTCGGCGGCGGGCGGAGAGCACGGTTCGCTCATCCACCATTTCCAGGTAACTTACAAAGAGAAGGATCTGGGCGGGTTCACGCTGCACGTTCCGGGCGCGCACAACGTGCTGAACGCTACGGCGGCGATTGCGGTGGGCGTGGCGCTCGACATTCCGACGGAGCAGATCCGTTCCGCGCTGGATGGTTTTCGCGGGGTGGACCGCCGGTTTCAGCTCAAGGGCAAGGCGGCTGGGGTCAGCGTAATTGACGACTACGGGCATCATCCTACGGAGATTCGGGCGACGCTGGCCGCGGCTCGGCAGTGCGGATTTCGGCGCGTGCATGTGATCTTCCAGCCGCACCGGTTTACTCGCACTCGCGATCTGATGGATGAGTTCGCGAGTGCGTTTGCCGACGCGGACACGCTTTGCCTGCTCGACATTTATCCGGCCAGCGAGAGGCCGATCGAAGGAATTACGGCGGAGGCACTCGTCGGACGCATTGCCGGGGCGGGGAAGCGGGGGGTCGCTTATGCTCCCTCCTTCTTGGACGCCGTGGCCGTGGTTGCCGCTCTTGCCCAACCGGGGGATATGGTGCTGACGCTTGGAGCAGGGAGCGTCTCGCAGTTGGGACCGATGATTCTGGAGAGGCTAGAGAGTACGGCCGCTTCGAAGCTATCTTGAGCCGAGCTTCGCTCGGCTTGGACGGGCGAGTCGCCCGTCCCCACACGAGCTCCGTCCCCACACGAGATGCTCTATCCTGGTTGACCTTTTTTACTGCTGTTCGTCCAAGGTCCAGACAGTGGGTATTGCACCTATGGACACGAATAAAGCCGCATATTGGATTGCACTGGGAGTATTAGCGCTGGGGCTGAACAGCGAGTACCAGCACGGACGTTTTGTGGCGCTGCATCGGGTTGCGGATCGTGCCGGTGCGGAAATGTGCCGGCTTTCGACACAGGCCGAAGAGGCGGTGTTGCTGGCAACTGGTGTAACGTCTCGCCAGGCCATCCTGCCGGACGACGTGCTTGCCGTCGCCGACCGGGGCGAAATGGCGCGGGAACAGGCCGACATGATTCGAGAAGAGGCCCGGGCGCAGGCCGAGTTGGTGCGTGAGCAGGTCCGGAACGAGATTCTGGCGCAGAGAGAGGTCGTGCGGGCACGGGCCGAAATGCAGCGCGCAGAGATCAAGCAGATTCGGTTGCGAACTCGGTCGGAGTTCAGATTGGCCCGTACGGCGGCTCGACGAGTCGTGGTCTGTCCGAAGACGGGGGCGCGGGTTGTGGTGAACGCGGATGCGGAGTCCCCGGATGTTTCTCCGGATGTCGAGGTTGAGGGCAACTTCTAGAGTTGGACGCGAATGAGATGGGGTAAGCCCCGTCTCTACGAAGGAATTTGTTGGCAGATGCCGAGTTGCGCTCGGCTGGACGGACGAATGCGTCCGTCCCTACGTGAGCACCTAAGCAGCCGAACCAAATTGGCAATGTCTCAAATCGCGAAAACCAGTTATAGTAAATCTGCTCAGCGGTTTTCTGTCGACAACTGACTCGAAAGAGTGGCGCGGACATCAAGTTCTAGCGCGGTACAGGAAGAATTGTATCCGCTTTCCGGCGTTTCTCAGCCCGAGGCTCGCGAGCGTGAGCCTTTCGACGACGCACGGCTTGTCGATCTGGAAGCGGAGCAGGAATCCCCATTTCTGCGCGGGCAGAAGCGCGTCTCGGTCCGGCGTGGATCCCTTCCCCCAAAGACTGCCAACCTGTTGATGTGGGTTATCTTGTCGCTCGTCGTTCTGGGGATTCTGGGAGCGGCCGGCGCGAGAGTCTACCGCTACGGGAAGCACTCCTGGCGCTTTCGCGTTGATTCGAGCGATCAGATCGAAGTCGCCGGCGCCGAGCACGTCGGGCACGCGCAAATCATGGAAGTGATGGGCGGAGATATTGGCCGCAACATTTTCTTCGTTCCGCTGGCGCAACGCAAACAACAACTGGAGCAGATTCCCTGGGTGGAATCGGCGAGCGTGATGCGCTTTGTCCCCAATCGCCTGCGCATCGAGATTCATGAACGAACGCCGATTGCCTTTGCTCGTATCGGCTCGCACATTTCGCTGATCGACGCCGGGGGCACGCTGATGGAACTGGCTCCGGGGGGCAAGCACAAGTATTCGTTCGCCGTGATTGCGGGCATGAACGCGGGCGAACCGCTCTCTACCCGGGCGGCGCGGATGAAGAATTACAACGAACTGGTGCGCGAGATCGATTCCAGCGGCGCGCACTATTCCCAGGAACTGAGCGAAGTGGATCTCACCGATCCCGAGGACGTGAAAGTTCTGGCCGCGGATGCGAACGGCGAAGTGCTGGTGCATCTGGGCTCGGGGAACTATTTGCAGCGCTACAAGACCTATGTGACGCATGTGCAGCAGTGGCGGCAGCAGTTCGACAAGCTGGAATCGGTCGACTTGCGCTACGACGGCCAGATCATCGTGAATCCCGATCTCAACGGGATGGCCCGGCAGCCAGCCTTGACGCCAGCGGCGGCCAAAACGGCGATGGCAGCGGGAGTGAAAACCGCAGCCATCGTGAACTACGAGAAATATGTGACGCATCCGGTGGCACCGGCTGTAGTCAGGAAGGATGTGAAGGCTGCTAAGACCAAAGGCGGCCCGAAGGCGGCTCATCATTCTTCCGCTAAAACAGCGCCAGTTAAACAATCGGCAGTGAGACCAGCGCCAGCTAAACCAGCACCAGTTAAGCCAGCACCAGTGACTCAGGCCGCGCTGAAGACCACGGTGAAAGCGCCGCCGGTCGCAGTCGCGAAAAGTACGGCGGCGTCGCGTCCGGCTGCGTCGGCGCCAGCGGCTGCGGTTCCTGCAGGGAAAAAGAAACCGAGTGCTGGAATTCCTAAGGAGACGCAGCAGAACTAGCGATTTATTATGCCGATCCACGCGCCCAATTTTATTACCGCGATTGACGTAGGCAGCGCCAAGACTTCGGTGCTGGTGGCCGAACTGAGCGAGAACGGATTGCGTTATCGCGGCCACGGCATCAGCGAATCGCGAGGCCTGCGCAAGGGCGTGATCACCGAACTCGACAAGGCCATCAGCAGTATTCAAAAAGCGGTGGAGCACGCGGAAGATGTAGCCGGCATTCCGGTTGAACATGCGCTGGTGGGGATTGCGGGCGCGCACATCCGCGGCATGAACAGCCATGGCGGCATCACGTTCGGCGCGCGGTCGCGCGAGATTGGCCGCGAGGAAATCCGCCAGGCCGTGGACAAGGCGCGCACCGTGCCCTTGCCGGGCGATCGCGAGATTCTCCATTTGCTGCCGCAGGAATTCATTCTCGACGATCAGCCGGGCGTGCAAGATCCCACGGGCATGATGGCCACGCGGCTGGAAGTGCGCGTACACATTGTGACGGCCTCTTCGAGCGCCACGCAGAACCTGGTGACGGCGGTGAACCGGGCCGGCGTCCACGTGGATGACACTATTTTTGAGCCGCTGGCTTGCGCGGACTCGGTGTTGCGGTTCGACGAGCGCGAACTCGGTATCTGCCTCGCCGACCTCGGCGCCGGGTCGTGCGACCTGATTGTTTTCCAGCAGGGAGCAGTCGCGCATACGGCGGTCATCCCCATCGGCGGCGACCACTTTACCAGCGACCTTTCGGTCGGCATGTGCACGGGACTGGCGGACGCGGAGGCGCTCAAGAAGAATTTTGGCAACGCGGTGCCGACGCTCATCCCCGAGGGCAACCAAGTCGAAGTGCCGTCGGTCGGGGACCGGCCTTCGCGCATGATGTCGCAGCGCCTGGCGGGTGAGATTCTGGAGCCGCGTGCCCGCGAACTGTTCGAACTTCTGCGCGACAACCTGCGCCACGCGGGAGTTCTGGAGCACTGCATTGCAGGATTCGTGCTGAGCGGCGGAGCCTCGCGGCTTCCCGGCATCCTCGACGTGGCGGAATCGGTGTTGCGAAAGGCGGCGCGCCTGGCCTGGCCAACGCCGATGGCGAAGATGCCGTCGTTCTTGTCCGAGCCAGAGTTTGCGACCGTGTTAGGCATGGCTTATTACGGCCACCGCGCTCGCCTGGCTCGCGGGTTGCAGGAACCTAGTTTTGGGACGCGCATGAAGGCGCTGTTTGCGGGGAAGGGCGCGTAGGGCGTGGCTGAGAGCTTTGCAGTTCGCTGCAAGAAGCGGGTCCTTCGCTTCGCTCAGGATGACAATTTTAATTTAATGGGTTTGGTTTTTACTGAGAGCTGAGAGCTGACAACTGATTTTCGAGGTGACTTATGACTGATGACAACGGACTTCGGATCTGCTTCAACGAAGAAGCTCGCAACGACGCTCGCATCAAGGTCATTGGTGTGGGCGGCGGCGGCAACAACGCGGTCAATCGCATGATTGATTCGGGGATGGAGCACATTGAATTCATTGTGGCCAACACCGACTTGCAGGCGTTGCGGATGTCGCGCGCGGGCACCAAGATTCAGCTCGGGGTGAAGTTGACGAATGGACTGGGCGCGGGGGCGAATCCCGAGATCGGCCGCAAGGCGGCGCTCGAAGATTCGGACAAAATTATCGAAACCCTCGAAGGCGCAGACATGGTCTTTGTCACGGCCGGACTCGGGGGCGGCACGGGCACGGGCGCGGCGCCGATCATTGCCTCGCTGGCCAGCGAAATGGGAGCGCTCACCGTGGCCGTGGTGACCAAGCCTTTTGCCTTTGAAGGCAAACGGCGCATGCAGCAGGCGGAGCGCGGGATTGCCGAACTCATGGAGTCGGTCGATACCACAATCGTGATCCCCAACGAAAAATTACTGGCCGTCGCCGAGAACGCGGGATTCTTCGAATCGTTCCGCATTGCCGACGATATTCTTCGGCAAGGGGTGCAGGGCATTTCCGACATCATCACGATTCCGGGCATCATCAACCGCGACTTTGCCGATGTGAAGGCGATCATGGCGGGCATGGGGTATGCGGTGATGGGGACGGCTACCGCGGCCGGAGAGCACCGCACGGTGGAAGCCGCGCAGCGCGCCATCGCCTCGCCGCTGCTGGAGGCGGGCGCGATTGACGGAGCCCGCGGCATTCTCATCAACATCACGGGCTCGAATTCGCTGAAATTGGCTGAAGTGCAGCAGGCGTGCACCATCATCCAGAGTGCGTCGCACGAAGATGCCAACATCATCTTCGGCGCGGTGCTGGACGAGAAGATGAAGGACGCGGTTAAGATCACGGTGATCGCTACCGGTTTCAAAGAGGCGGGGATGCGCCGTACGCGGCACCGCGAAACTTACGATCCGGTGATCGTTTCGAGAGAGATTTCACAGCAGCGGGATCACTTTCACGAGCCCGATCCGGTGGCCGAGCCGGAGCCAGTGTTTGTGCCGGAGCCAGCGTTCGAGCCAGATCCCACGCCGGTCGGGTTCCAGGAAATGGCGCCGGGTGGCGCGTCGCATGGCGAAGTGATTCCGCTGGATGTGATGCGGTCGGCCGCTCCCATCTACCAGGTGGAGGATCTCGACATTCCGGCGTTCCTGAGGAAACGCAGTGAAGTGATGTAGGGAAATCCAGGTTTCAAAGTTTCAGGT
>CAVWAN010000020.1:0-46800 GCA_963752985.1 uncultured Acidobacteriaceae bacterium | reverse complement strand
ATTCGGTGTACATGAAATAGAGCTACGAGGTACGAGCCGCGAGCTTCGAGCAAACCGATGGCTCGTAGCTTGAGCACTACGTTGCCAGCCCTAGAGCGTACTCCTCAGCGGCCAAAGCCGGTGCTGAAAACAAGCCAGTTACCGCAGCGCTGAAGCGCTGCGCCACCCAAAATCACAAGAAAAATCGGGTTCTTCCGGCAGCGCAACAGGTGGAAGGAATAGAAAGAGCAGCGACTCCGCAAACGCCGCTTCCGCTCTTCCAACCGGGTGTACAATGAATTTGTCAGGGTCGAAGCTTCACGGGCTTTCTGTTCCGCGTTCGAGGCTCGAAAATGAACGTTCACGTCAGCTACAAGGTCCACAAAACTCCCGACATCGAAAAAGAAATCAGCCACCAGATCGAGAAGATCCAGAAGCGGCTTCAGGTCTTCCGGCCTGAACTGCTGCATTTGAAGGCCATTCTCGATCAGAATTCGCCGCGCGAGGGAACCGTCGTCTCCTTGAATCTGCGCTTGCCTTCAGGCCAACTGACGGCCCAGGAGAAGGCTCCGAGCGCCACCGCGGCCATCAAGGCTGCCTTCGACGAACTAATCCAGCAAATCGGCCGGCATAAGGAACTGCTGCGCTCGAGCCATAAATGGCGGCGCTGGCGCGGAGGGCCGCAGGAATCTCCGGAACCCGGCGTGCCTTTTGAGCAGACGCTGGCAGCGGTCATGCCGCCTACCATTTCCGCCGACGACATCGGTTCCTATGTGAACGCGAACCTTGGCCGCCTGGAGCGTTTCGTGGACCGCGAACTCCACTTCCGCCGCGCCGACGAGGAGATTCCGGAGGACGGTCTCTCCACCCCCGAGGTGGTGGACGAAGTCATCGCGCGAGCTCTTGGCGATCATGACCGGCCGGAAAAACTTGCGCTCGAACCGTGGCTTTACCACCTTGCCCTGCAAGCCATGAACGAGATGACGGCACGCCTTCATGAATTGGAGTCTCCCGTCGCTCTGGAAGCACAGCCGGCGCCGGCAAAATGTCGAAGCTTCCGACGAAGCCGGATTGCAATTCCATCAGCCGGACGAGGGTTGGACGCGCGAAAGCGCTATCCCCGACCGGCGCGTGTCTACTCCGGAACAGGCCGCCTACTCCGACGAAATGATTGCCTTGGTGCAAGCCGCTCTGCGCGGCGCGGACCGCACCGACCGTGAAGCTTTCCTGCTTTACGGCATCGAAGGCTTTTCCCTCAACGAAATTGCCGCCATCACCGGGCGGCATGTGGAGGCCGTGCGCGAGTCGGTGCAGCGGGCACGCGACTGCGTTCGCAGCGCACCTTCCGTTGCCAATGAATTCCACCAGGAACTCTTAGTCAAAACTCGAACCTAGCATCTCAGTACTTAAGGAGCATCGAGATGATGACAAGGAACGAAATCCGTGAATTGGCAGCTTTTCAAGTGGACGACAGCAAAGGGGCGTGTGCCCTGAGTTTTTACTTCCAGCCCGATCCGCCGCAGGATCGTTCGCATCGCCGCGAGGCCATCGTGGCCAAAGATGTGGTGAAGCAGGCCCTGAAAAGCGCTGCGGCGAGCGGCAAGAATGGATGGCTGCATGCCGACCTGGATCGCGTGCTCGAGGTGGCTACGAACCTGCACGGCAACTCTCGGGGACGGGCAGTGTTCGCCTGCTCCGCGCAGAATTTCTGGCGAGAGTTTGAACTGCCGCCACAGCTTGGCGGGACGCAGATCTATCTCCAGTCCCGTTTTCAGTTGAAACCGCTGGCGGCTTTGCTGGGAGCGCAACCGGCGCTGTGCGTGGCCATGGTCGACCGGCAACGCGCCCGGATTTTTGATCTTCGCCTGGACGATTTGCGGGAACGCGGGGCCATTGTCCACATGCTCTCGCGCAACGCTGCCAGCTACGGATACAACGGCTACGAAGGCGGACATGCGGAACGCCGCGTGTCGGAGGAAGCGCTGCAGCATTTCAAATCGGTTTCCGAACGCTTGCGGACGGACTTCGAGAAAGGTATCTGGGATCGGCTGATTGTCGGTTGCCAAGATGCCAACTGGCCGGAGTTTGAGGCCCACCTGCATCCTTATGTGAAGCAGCGGCTGATTGGGCGATTCTCAGCCGATGTTGCCAGCGTCGGGAATGAAGCGATTCGCGATCACGCTGCGGCCGTGCTGAACCGGTGGATCACGGCGCGCGCCTCTACGAAGGCGAGCGAAGCCGTGGATTTTGCTAAGTCGAATGGGCGCGGGGTCACCGGTCTGCGCCGCGTGCTGCGAGCGCTGGAAACCGGGGAAGTGCAGAGCATCTTTCTCGCCGAAAACTATTCTGCTCGAGCGGTCGAGTGTACGCACTGCGGCCACCTCGACGCGCACGTGGTCCCGTTGTGTGTGGCTTGCGGAAGCACCACGCGGGAACTCGCCGACGTTTCGGACGCCATCATTCCCATCGCCATCCGCCGCGACATCGAGCTGTTCTACCTCAAGGAGCACAGCGATCTGGATAGTGCCGGGAACATCGCGGCGTTGCTACGTTTCCGGTCGGATCAGACGACGGGGCAGGTCGCGATAGCATCGTAGGGGCAAGTCAGAAGGCAAAAGTAAGATTGAAGCAGTAGAACATCTAAAATTCGAGCGAACTAGGTGAAATAACGGAGCTTTAACTTCTTCAATCTGACTTTTTACTTCTGACTTCTTTTTTTGCGACAATTGGAGTGCATGATCCACAAGATCCTTCCTGTCGGCCCGCTGCAGTGTAACTGCTCGATCATCGGCGATGAGACCACGCACGAAGCCATGGTCATCGATCCTGGCGACGACATTGAAGACGTTCTTGCCATCGTCCGCCAGCACAAGCTGGACGTGAAGCAGATCGTCATCACCCACGCTCACATCGATCACGTGGGCGGAGCCATGAAGCTGCGCGCGGCTACGGGCGCGCCCATCCTGCTGAATCAGAATGACTACGCGCTGCTGAAGATGCTGGACGTGCAGGCTACATGGGTGGGTATGGCTGCGCCGGGTGAAGTGGCCATCGAGGCGAGCATCGCGGATGGCGAATCGCTGCAGACGGGCAGCCTGACGGCGAACGTTCTGCACACTCCGGGGCATACCGAGGGCAGCGTCTGCCTCTACTTCCCGGCGGAAAAAATGCTGATCGCGGGCGACACGCTGTTTGCCCGCAGCATTGGACGCACCGATCTTCCTGGAGGATCTTTCGACAAAATTATGCGCTCGCTGCACGAGCGCGTGCTCACCCTGCCTGACGATACGGTCGTGATTCCGGGGCACGGCCCGCGAACGACCATCGGAGAGGAAAGGGAAGAGAATCCGTTCCTAAAAGCGAGGTCTTAGGTCTCAGGTGTCAGGTCTTAGGAAAAACAAAATCGTCCGGACGTTATTGTTGAGCGGCCGCACCGGTGGTCGGGAAGTGGTTCCTAAGACCAAACACCTAAGACCTGAGACCTTTATTTCTGGGTTGGCGCCTGGTTCTGCGGAACCGTCGGCGGGGTGGACGGCGCTGGGGTCAGCGGCTGCGACTTGGTCTGCGAGGGTTTCACTCCGGAGAGCACGGAGGTGGGACCTGTTTTGCGCGCGGCAAAGATCGAAAGGGTGATCGAGGTGCACATGAAAATGATCGCGGACCAGGTCGTTGCGCGGGAAAGGACCGAAGCCGCGCCGCGGGGGCCAAATGCTGTCTGGCTGCCCTGACCGCCAAAAGCCGCGGCCAGGTCGCCGCTCTTCCCGCTCTGCAGCAACACTACCGCAATCAGAAAGAAACAGACGATAACGTGAACCACTACGATCAAAATGGTCATTGCAAACAAACTCCGTCGGGGCCGCGGCCCGTTTCAAATTCCGGTGGAATCAAGATGATGGTGCGGAAGGGGGGATTTGAACCCCCACGCCTTTCGGCGCCACCCCCTCAAGATGGTGTGTCTGCCAGTTCCACCACTTCCGCTTTAAAATCAATATCTTACGCTATGATGTCTAACCGGGATCGCTATCGTTCGTGCTTCAGACACGGCGCACCCGGCATCGTGCTTCCTATGTCTTTATACACGGTCAAACGAGCCGGTTCAAGTTCGCCTGTGGTGTGGTAAGCGGCTCTCGCCCAAGGATGAAGCCTGACATTTGCTTGACGTCCGCGATGCGTTTATCGTGAGATGCTCCTCGACTTGATCCCCTATGAATGCTCGCGTGTTTTTCTGGTCGCTTACGTCGGCCCTGGCCGGGTTTCTTTTTGGTTTTGACACGGTTGTCATCTCGGGCGCGGAGAAAACAATTCAGTCGCTTTGGGGACTGAGTCCCGGACTCCACGGGATTGCGATGGCTTCCGCCCTCTATGGCACCGTGGTGGGTTCCTTGATCGGGGGTTGGCCTGCGGACCGATTCGGACGCAAAGCCACGCTGCTGTGGATCGGTGTTCTTTACTTTGTGGGTGCGGTTGGGTCCGGCTTGGCAACGAACGTCACCACTTTCATCGTGGCGCGGGTCATTGGAGGTCTGGGCATCGGCATTTCGACCGTGGCGGCTCCACTGTACATCTCGGAAATTGCGCCACCCAAACAGCGGGGACGGCTGGCGGGCATGTTTCAGTTCAATATTGTTTTTGGCATCCTGATCGCTTTCGTGTCGAACGCGCTGCTGGCGGGGATCGGCGAGAATGCCTGGCGCTGGATGCTGGGCGTGGCCGCGTTCCCCTCGCTTCTCTACGCTCTGCTTTGCTTCGGTATTCCGGAGAGCCCGCGCTGGCTTTTGGGCAGGAAGGGCGATCGGGAGGGTGGGCTGGGAGTGCTGCAACGCATTCAGCCGAAAGTTTCCAAAGCAGAGATTGAAGCTGAGGCGGACGAGATTACTGCGGCGTCGACCGAAAAAGCATCGTCGGCACATTTCTGGACACGGCGTCTGCGCAAGCCGATTCTGCTGGCCATTCTGATTGCGTTCTTCAATCAACTCTCCGGCATCAATGCGATTCTTTACTTCGCTCCGCGCATATTTGAACTTACGGGGCTCGGGGCAAAGGCGGCGCTTCTGCAGTCGATCGGCATCGGCGTCACCAATCTCGTTTTCACCTTTGTCGGACTCTGGCTGATTGACCGACTGGGGCGGCGCACGCTTCTCTTGATTGGCTCGTTCGGCTACATCGGCTCGCTCGGACTGGTGGCCTGGGCATTTTTTGCTCAGCATTTCGCGATTGTGCCGGTTTGCATTTTTGCCTTCATTGCGGCGCACGCTATCGGGCAGGGAGCGGTCATCTGGGTTTTTATTTCCGAGATATTTCCCAACCGGCATCGTGCCGAAGGTCAGGCCCTGGGCAGCTTCACGCATTGGATCTTCGCCGCCTTGCTTACGACTTTTTTCCCGCCGATGGTTTCCAGTTTCCCGCCGGGTTACGTCTTCTTGTTCTTTGCCGGCATGATGGTGCTGCAGCTTATCTGGGTGAAGGCGCTGGTCCCAGAAACGAAGGGCGTGCCACTGGAACACATTCAGAAACAACTGGGCATCGAATAGGGCAGCCATGATTTTTCGCGTCGTCGGCGTCGGAGAAGTGCTTTGGGACTTGCTTCTCACAGGGCCGCAGTTGGGTGGGGCCCCGGCGAACTTTGCGTATCATGCGCACGCTCTGGGGGCACAGGCCCAGGTCATTACTCGTGTAGGGAAAGATGACTACGGGCGCGAGATCATTCGGCGCTTTCAGGAGATGGGCCTGCCGGAGGCCGGTGTGCAAGTGGATGACGCCGCGCCGACTGGGGCTGCGAAGGTTGAACTCTCGGGCGTTGAGCTGGCCCATTTCACCATTCAGGAAAATGTGGCGTGGGACTGCGTTGCTCTGACCGAGGAGGCCCTCGCGGTCGCCAGAGCGGCCGACGCAATATGTTTTGGCAGCCTCGCCCAGCGTTCGGAACCGTCGCGCACCACGATTCAACAACTGGTCGCGGCGGCACCGGCGGACGCGTTGCGCGTCTTTGACATTAACCTTCGGCAACAGTTTTATTCGCGCGGTGTGATTGAAGAATCGCTCCGGTTGGCAAACGTTCTGAAGCTGAACGATGACGAACTGCCCATCTTGGCGGAGATGTTTAGCCTCCCCGGATCGACCGAGGATAGTTCGTGTAGCGCGGACACTTCTCTGCGCACAGACGGTATCCTCGCCGCAAACACGCGGACAAGAGTGTCCGCGCTACACAAGATCGAACAGCAGATCGAGCGACTGGCGCAGGTATTTGGCTTGCATGTTGTCGCCTTGACGCGTGGGGCTAAGGGCAGTTTGCTCTGGCAGCGGGGACGATGGTCCGATTGTTCTTCTCGGCCGGTGGAGGTTGTCGACACCGTGGGCGCGGGTGATTCATTCACTGCTGCACTGGTTCTCGGACTGCTCCGGAAAATTGACTTGGACGAGATTAATGCCATCGCCAACGACGTGGCACGCTATGTCTGTTCCCAGGCGGGGGCAACGCCAGCGCTGCCGGTGGAATTTGCCAAGAGATTCTCGGCCACGGCGCAGTGAGCAGCATCGCCGCCCACCCTTGCAAAAAACGCAAGGATGGGGCAACCCCAGTTGTGTGGTGCAAAGGAGACCAAAACCGATGGGTGGGCCATCCGCCCTCGCCAGCCGGGCGAGGCGCCCGGCGCTCCACTTACGATCCCAGCTCGATTAGCGCCTCCCGAAGCCGGTCGTGCCGCTGCGTGAGGTGAAGATAGAGCATCTCGTCGGCTTTATTCTTGCTTCGGATGATCTGCAACAGGGCCTCTTTGTCCTCGCGTTTCCAGTCGCGAAGGCTGGGAACTAAAGCCAGGACCATAGCAAAATTCTCGAAGCTGGCGCGTTCGGAAGACGTCCACGAAGAGGTATCCACGCCGAGAATCCTCGCGACCGCGCGCACCGATTCCTTGCGCATGTGATGGCTGTCGTCTTGGAATTCTTTTGCCATCCGGCGATTCACTCGCAGGCCAATATTGCGGGTGCTGAAGGTGTCCCACGCTCCCACCTGGCTGCCCGGCAACTCGTAGAACACGTGTCCACTCGCCAGGCGGCGCAAAGTTCTGGCGGGCGTCCGGTATTTCGGATCGGCGGCGATTCGGGCTTCTTCGCGTTCCGCTAATTTTTGCAGGTCCGCGCGTCCCGGCCTGAAGCCTAGTTTGCGGTAGAACCAGAATGCTCCTGATTCGATGGCTTCCTCGTTGTCGTGGCCCAGTTGATACGGATAGACCGAGACGCATGTCGTTCCCATGAAGTGACACAGGCAGCGCAGGACTTGCGCGTAGACCCATCCGGCTTCGCCGCCTCGGAAAGTGTAAAAGGTGTTGAAGCCTACTTCCATCCACTCGCAGAGGCCGATGGCCTCGATGTAGTTAATGGGCACGCCATTCTTCAGCGTCAATCCCGCGACATAGGCGCGCAGCGGGAGACGGCGGTCTGGCGGCAGGTTCCAGAGGTGGATGATCACGCCGCGGCCTACATCGGCCCTCACTACCGACGCCGAATCACCTAGCGTGGTGCCGTAAAGTTCGCGGTAGCGCACCAGCATGACTTCTCGGATCAGGTCCATGACCTGCTCTCCCTGCTTGCGGGAGAGCTTCGTCAGATGGACTGGACGCTGTGCCAGTTCGTCGGCTAGCGAAACCTGGCTGCGACTGATCAGCGGCTCGTTGTGATAGAAAACGTTGCGAACAGGCTTCCAGTTTCGCGTTCTTGAGATGACCGAGTTCTCGAGATTCCAGCGCAAGGGCACGCGCAGGGATTCGTAGAGTTCGGCTTTCTGATTGGGCGGCAGCGGCAGCTGTTCGAAACGTCGGATTAGCCACCACGGAGTGGCATGCTTCTTTCCTCCGGCTGCTTCCAGCCATTGGCGCCAGGGCGTATCGGCTTCGACATAGGCGTCGTCCTCGAGCAATGGGATGAAGCGCGGACCGGTGGTGCCTAACTCTCGTCCACGGTCATAGTTTTCCCAGGCGATTTCGACTTGGTTGGGCATGCGCTTCAGGAGCCAGCGCGCCACATCGAAGCTGAGGGTGTCTTCCATCTGCGTGCCAGCGATGCCGGAGACCTCTATGGGCTCGAAGTCGTCCATGTCGGCTCCGGCTTTATGTAATGCTTCCACTTTCCTGTGGAAACTATTAAGAATACGACCTGTGGTGCGAACGACAGCTGGTCCTTGAGGAAAGGCGCGCAGGAAAAGTAAGGCTTCGTGGAAGCGGATCAGCGACGTCGTATCGGTAAAGTTCGCGTCGTCGAGCCGATTCAGTAACTTCATGACGCTTGCGGCTTCATGATGGCCGAAGCGATAACGGCTGGCTTCTAGTCGGGTGAGTTGGCGGTCGAGAGCGTTCGTGGCCATGGGGATTCCCAACAAAGGGTACCTCATAGCTTGAGTGCAAGGCGTTACCTAGCTGATGACGCTGTAGACTCGGCCCAGATCTCTCGTTTTGACTGTAGTTTGAAGTTTGGTACTGTGGGGAGTGGTTTTCAGAGCAGGCTGTCCGGCCCTCAGGGGCTAAAGCCCGCATTTTTATTGGTTTTAGCGGCACGGCTGAAGCCGTGCCCTGCCCAAAACGTTCATTGCGCCCTATGCGATGAGTGGGCTTCGCCGCACGCTACCCACTCATTCGCAAAGAACGCGAATGAGTGGGGCACCCGCCGGTCGATTGCCCCATGCTATAATTTCCATTCGCCTGAACGTTTTACGTCGAGGCTGATCCTGTGATTTCCTCCGCGGGCGGATCCATAATTCCGAGAATCAGCGCCATTCAAGTTCTCTAGATACGAGGTAGAGCTATGTCCGGCCATTCAAAATGGGCAACCATCAAGCATAAGAAGGGTGCGCTTGACGCCAAGCGCGGCAAAATCTTCACCCGTCTCATCAAGGAAATCGCGATGGCGGCCAAGTCGGGTGGCGATCCTGACATGAACCCGCGGCTGCGGACGGCGATTCTGGCAGCGAAGTCCGAGAACATGCCTGCCGACAACATCAAGCGCGCCATCCAGCGTGGTACCGGCGAACTGCCGGGCGCGAGCTATGAGGAATTTGTGCTTGAGGGCTATGGCCCGGGCGGCGTGGCTTTGCTGGCGGAAATTTCTACCGACAATCGCAATCGCACGGTGAGCGAGATTCGGCACGTGTTCGGGAAAAACAATGGCAACATGGCCGCAGCGGGCGCTGTCGCGTATATGTTCCACAAGAAGGGCGACATCATCGTTCCCAAGTCGGCGGCCAAGGAAGACGATTTGATGAACATTGTCCTGGAAGCGGGTGGCGAAGATTTGAAGGACGATGGCGAGAACTGGGAAATTCTGACCGACACTTCCGCCTACGAAGGCGTGTTGGAGGCCGTGAAGAAGGCGGGCATCACGCCCCTCTCGTCGAGCGTGAATATGGTTCCGGACACCTACATCAAGCTGGAAGGGCAGCAGGCCGCGCAGATGATCCGGCTGATGGAAGCACTCGAGGATTGCGACGACGTGCAGAACGTCCATGCCAACTTCGATATTGACCAGAAGTTGCTGGAAGAAGTTGCGGGCTGAGAAAAGATCGGGTCATCGGGCCATCGGGTCATCTGAAGTCCAAAACTACTCCGTCCTTGAATTTCGATCACCCGATGACCCGATGCCGCATCAATTCATAGGTCCTCATGAGTTCACGAATCAAGTGCAACACCGTACAAAGGTGTTGCGATGGAAAAAAGAAGGTATGAGCAGCTGAGCCTCAGGGAGCGGATTGAGATTTACCGTCTGCATGCAGACGGTAAATCTCTGCGCTGCATCGCTGGCGTTCTGGGGCGGAGCGCGGCGACGATCAGCCGTGAGCTGAAGCGCAACAGCAAGACGTCCAAGCAGTGGACCGGGGGCTACGATCCGCAGCGCGCGCAGCAGTTGATGCTGCGTCGCCATGCTCGCGGTCGAGCCCACAAGCTCGAACGTCAGCCGGAACTTCGTGAGAAAGTTTTGCAACGTCTCGCCGCGGGATGGTCGCCCGAGCAGATTGCCGGACGCATGGCCCAGGGACCAGGCAGCGACCGCATCAGCTACGAATCGATCTATCGTTACATTTATTGGCGCAGTGGGTCCTTCAACGAAACGCTGCATCGCTGGTTGCCTCGCCAAAAGTACCGTCGCGGAAAGCGTCTGCCCAATGGCCGATGGTCGACGGCGTCCATCGTAGACAGGGTTTCCATCCATGATCGTCCGGCCGTGGTGGAGACCAGAACGCGCTTGGGCGATTGGGAAGCCGACCTCATGAGCTTCAGCAAACCGGGACAGTTCTTGCTGGTGGCGCAGGAACGCCGGTCGCGGCGCGCCCTGCTGGTGCGGCAGAAGGCGAGAACGGCGCAGTCGGTCGCCGACAATCTCAGCGCCCTGGTGGAAGCGATGCCCGCGCGTGTCGTGCCAATCCATGACCTTCGATAACGGAACGGAGTTCAGCAAACACTATCTCCTGAGCCGACGGTTCGGCATCCAGACCTGGTTCTGCGACACGCACTCGCCCTGGCAGAAGGGCGGCATCGAAAACGCGATTGGTCGTTTGCGCCGCCAGTTGCCCAGAAACACCGACCTCGATACCCTGCCCGCTCATCGCCTCGCCCTCTGTCTCGAACGCTATAACGACACACCCAGAAAATGCCTCGGCTTCAAAACTCCCAACGAGGTATTCTTGAACACACTGTTCACTTCAAACGTGAATTCATCCCTTCGCTCCTCAGATGACAATCATTTTCATTCTTATTTTATAATTTTTCTTTCTCTCACTTTTCAACACCGCTGAGGAAAAGTTTGTGGAAAAGCGGGAACTTATTCCTGTAACCTCCTGTTAACGAATCGCTTCAACATTCTGCACTGCATCAGGTGCTAGCCGCATCGTGCCATGCGCCACCACGAAAGGGGAATACGATTTCCCGTTCCGACGCGGCGGAGACGGGGCAAGCCCCGTCTCTACTAGAGAATCAGCGTCGCTCGCAAATGAAGACACGTCTTGACAAGTTGCTGGTGGAGCGAGGCCTGGCGCCATCGCGGGAACGGGCGCAGGCGCTGATCCTGGCTGGAAAAGTTCTGGTCAACGAGCAGAAGATCGAGAAGGCGGGCGCATTGATTGAGTCTGCATCGTCTCTGCGACTGCTGGGCCCGGACCTGCGTTACGTCAGCCGTGGCGGGCTTAAGTTGGAGAAGGCGCTTGAGCACTGGCGCATCGATCTCCTGGGCAAAGTCTGTCTCGACATCGGCGCTTCCACCGGAGGCTTCAGCGACTGCATGCTGCAGCACGGCGCCGCCAGGGTGATTGCCGTGGATACCGGATACGGGCAGATGGACTTCGGGTTGCGCAACGATCCGCGTATTCGGCTTCTGGAGAAAACCAACGCCCGCTATCTCGAGGCCAGTGATGTTGGCGAGTCGATTGACTTTATTGCCATGGACGTCTCCTTCATCTCCGCTACGCTGGTGCTGCCGGCAGTGCTTCATGCCGCATCGGGTTGCGGCCAGATTGTGGTGCTGGTGAAACCGCAGTTTGAAGCGGGCAGGGAACTGGTGGGTAAAGGCGGGATCGTGCGCGACGAAGCGGCACAACGAGCGGCCGTGACCAAGGTGGAGGCGGCGCTCCTGAAACTTGGAGGCGCGCGCGCCGAATGGATCGAATCGCCTATTCTTGGCGGCGAAGGCAATCGCGAGTTTCTGCTGCACGTAGAGTTTTCTCCGCCTGCCATTCGCTGATTCTGTACAATCGGAAGTCCGATGCCAGACGAGATGCCAGCAGAGAAGCCCGCAGACATGTCCGAGTCCGCCCTCAGTTCAACCCGCCAGCAAACCGTTGCCATCGTTTCCAAACCGGAGCGTCCGGAGTTGTCGAAAGCACTGCCGGTGCTTGAAAAGTGGCTGCAGGAGCGCGGCTACTCGGTGGTGACAGACCAGGAAAGCGCCGCTTATTTTTCGGCTGCCTCGGTGATGCCCCGGCGTGAATTGGCGGCGCGGTCGCCGTATCTGGCTCTGGTGCTGGGCGGCGACGGTACGCTGCTTTCGGCGGCGCGCGCGGTGGCGAAAGCTGGCACGCTGATTCTCGGCGTCAACCTGGGCACGCTCGGCTTCCTTACTGAACTGCCGCTGGCCGATCTCTACCCCGCGCTAGAGGCGGTCGCCAAGGGTGAATACGTGGTGGAAAGCCGGTCCATGCTGGTCTGCGCGCTGGTTCGGGGCGGAAATGTGATGGCGACTCACCAGGCGTTGAATGATGTCGTCGTAAGCAAGAGTGCGATTGCCCGGCTGAACTACTTCGATCTTTTCGTGGATTCGGAGTTTGTTTCGAGCTACAAAGCCGACGCTTTGATCATCGCGACGCCGACCGGTTCTACCGCATATTCTCTGGGCGCGGGTGGACCGATTCTCAAGCCGGATGTGGATGCCTTCGTCATTACGCCGGTTTCTCCCCACGGATTGACGCACCGTCCGGTGGTGGTGCGGGATACGGTCGAGATCGAAATCCACGTCAAGACGGGGCAGGAAGAGGCTTACCTGAGCCTGGATGGCCAGGTGGGCATGCCGGTGCGAGATGGTGATATCGTGCGCTGCGGAAAGGCCGCACATCCGGCCCGGCTGCTACGTTTTCAGAAAACATTTTTCGAAGTGCTTGCCACCAAACTCAAGTGGGGAGACCGCTAGAGTCAGGTGTCAGGTCGCAGGAAAAGCGGAGACGGTCTTTAACATTTTCCTCGTTTAAGGTATTCGCTGATCATGCGGTTTGCGTCTTTATCGAATGGGATTTCATCGGGAGAAAATAATGAAGCAATATTTCCTGCAAATCGTCGTTATGCTCGGTTGCGCGCACTGGGCCTACGCCCAAATTACGCCGGCCGCGGACCTTATCATCCGAAACGCGCGCGTCTGGACGGTGGATGCGTCGCACCCAGAGGCTGAAGCGGTTGCCGTCCTGGGCGACCGCATCGTCGCGGTTGGAACAAACCAGCAGGTGGATGCCTGGCGCGGGCCGCAAACCCGCGTGGTCGATGCTGGCGGGACGCGTCTGCTGCCGGGATTCGACGACGCTCATGTGCACTTCACGGATGGCGGTGCGCAACTCGACAGCGTGCAACTCAACGACGCTACCAGCGCCCAGGAATTTGTCCGCCGAATTCGCGAGCGCGCCGCGAAAAGCGCCAAGGGCGAATGGGTGCTTGGTGGCGATTGGGATGAGACGAAGTGGAGCCCCGCCGAACTGCCAACCAAGGAACTGATCGATTCGGCAGCGCCCGAAACGCCAGTGGCAGTGGGCCGCTATGACGGCCACATGGTTTTGGCGAACTCACTGGCCTTGAAGCTGGCGGGAATCACCGCGCAAACGCCAGATCCCGCGGGCGGAGTGATCGTCCGCGACCGGCAGGGGAATCCAACCGGCGCACTGAAAGATGCGGCACAGGATCTGCTGTTTAAAGCCGTTCCGCCTTTCAGCCACGATCAGCGGCGACACGCGATTGAGCGCGCGCTCGAACACGCGGCCTCGCTTGGGGTAACCAGCGTGCAGCACATGAACCCTGACCCCGCCGACATCGCCATCTACTCGGAGCTGCTGGAAGAAGGCAAGTTGACTACGCGCATCTATGCCGCGCCGCTGATCAACCAGGTGGACGACCAGGTGAAGATTGGCATCCGGCGGGCGTTTGGCGGGCCGTATCTGCGCATTGGCGCGGTGAAGTCATTTGCGGATGGCTCGCTCGGATCGGGGACGGCATATTTTTTTGAACCTTTCTCGGACCAGCCCGGCAATCGCGGCCTGCTCAATGAAGAGATGCAACCTATTTCGCTGATGCGCGATCGCATGATGCGAGGCGACGCTGCCGGATTGCAGTTCTGCACCCATGCCATCGGCGATGCTGCCATTTCGGCGATCCTCGACATTTACACCGAAGTTGAGAAGGCACATGGCAGCCGCGATCGCCGCTGGCGCATCGAACACGCGCAGCACATGGCGGCCAAGGACTTTGATCGTTTTGCTCAACTGCACGTGATCGCGTCGGTGCAGCCTTATCACGCTATCGACGACGGCCGCTGGGCGGAGAGCCGCATCGGACACGACCGCGCCAGCCGCACCTACGCCTTTCGCACCTTCCTTGACCACGGCGTTCGCCTGGCTTTGGGGACGGATTGGGATGTTGCGCCGCTCGATCCCATGCTCACGCTGTATGCGGCGACAACGCGCGCGACGCTTGACGACAAGAATCCTAAGGGATGGTTTCCGGAGCAGAAGTTGACCATCAAGGAAGCGATTGAGGCCTATACCATGGGGTCGGCCTACGCCGAATTTCAGGGGAAGGAAAAAGGCTCGATCACGGCGGGGAAACTGGCCGACATGGTATTGCTCAGTGACGACGTGCTGACGATCGATCCGGTCAAAATTCGGGACGTCAAAGTGGTCAAAACCTGGGTCGGCGGCAAACTGACTTACGACGCTGCGAGCCGGTGAGGCTCTGAGACAAACTGGTGGAGAGGCGGGCGCCCTCGCCCGTCCATACGCTGCGGCCACAGGTGGACGGGCGGGGCGCCCGTCGCTCCACCGGGAAAGTAGTGATGTTGTGAGTGAGAATCATCCAGGGCTGGTGGAGCGCACCTTCGAGTGCGGCGAAGTTCAATTGGGCGTCCAGTTGAACTATGCCGAGGGCCCTGCCCATGGGCCGCCGCTGGTGCTGTTGCACGGACTCGGCCGGCGCTGGCAAGTATTTCTGCCGGTGATTCCTGCGCTGAGCCTGCGCTGGCACATCTTCGCGCCTGACCTTCGCGGTCATGGCAAATCCTCGCGTGTGGCTCGCGGATATCATGGCCCGCAGTATTCCGATGACATCGCCTGCTTTCTGCGCGAGCGCGTTTCGGCTCCCGCCGTGCTCTTTGGACATTCGCTCGGCGGCATGCTGGCCATGTGGGTCGCTTCGCACCATCCGGAGCTGGTGCGGGCTCTGGTGCTTGGCGATAACATCATCGTCGCCCAGCGGCTTCGCAATCCGATGTACACGGCGCTTTTCTCGGGACTGCGCGATCTGGCGCGCACGGGCGGCTCGGTCGAGCAGATTGCCGACGGCATCGGCAAGATTGTGTTACGGGTTCCGAGCGGCGGGTCGGTCACGATCCGCGAACTCCCCGGCAACGATGAGGCCTACCTGCTTTCCTGGGCGCGCTGCGTGCAGCAGACCGACCCTGACGCGTATGAAATGACGCTCGACGGATCGTCGATCGAAGGCTGGGACGGCGAGACGGTGTTGCGTGGAATCACCTGTCCAACGCTGCTTTTGCAGGGCACCCCGGAATTAGGCGGCCTGATGTCCGACGCCGATGTGGCGCTGGCTACGCGTTTGCTGCCCCATCACGCGCACGTGAAGTTCCGCAACCTGGGACACGCGCTGTTCATCCAGCAGCCGGAGCCGGTGCTGCGGGCAGTGACGAATTTTTTGGAGTCGCTTTAGACGCCGGTTACTGCCGCGCAACCGACAGCGTCAGGAGTCCCTCAACTTTTCCCCAATCGTCGCGGTCACGGTTGAATTCGACGTCCCGGCGGCGGTCAGAGAATCGTGGATCCAGCAATAAGAGTTTGTGGACTGCAAATTGACGCTGTCCGCTGGAGTAGACCGTTT
The DNA here is from genome assembly GCA_963752985.1 of uncultured Acidobacteriaceae bacterium. Taxonomy (GTDB): domain Bacteria; phylum Acidobacteriota; class Terriglobia; order Terriglobales; family Acidobacteriaceae; genus Acidiflorens. The sequence continues at coordinate 31,201 of CAVWAN010000020.1, read as the reverse complement.
CATCAAAGATCGCTCCATACAACACGTACAAGTGCGACTTCCACTTGATGAGCAGAGCGTGTTGGTCAACCAGGGCACTGAGCATGAGATCAGGGGTAATCGAGCGTTGCGGGACATACTCCGCACTCACGGTTACGGAGCGGCCGTCGCTCAAGACGTGCTTTCCCTGCAACTTGGCAGTGAGTTCCTGCAATGACGGCGGCGCTGCGAGTACCGTATCTTCGAGGGCGGAATCCTTTCCGCAGCACACGGTTTTGTCGTGGAGGATCGTTTCGAGCGCCGCCGCGAGCACCGCGGAAGGGTTGGTCGATTGCGTTGTTCGCGCCGGCAGATTGGCTATGCGGACCTCCTGGTTGGGGTGAAACACATAGGCTGGCTCGTCCTGAGCGAAGGCTGATAGGGTAGCAATGCAAACCAGCACGCAGCACGCGAAGAGAGCCTTCGCGGTCAAACACGGGCGATTCCAGCAAAACCAACGGCGTTCTTTCATAAGCGCCTCCGCAGTATTCGAAGCTAGAAGGCTTCCAGACGTATCTGATCCTGAAGGCTTTCGCGTCGCCGGATCACTCGGGCCTTCGAGCCGTCTACCAGCACTTCTGCCGCGCGGCCGCGCGTGTTGTAATTCGATGCCAGCACCAAGCCGTAGGCGCCGACGTCCAGAATGGCCAGCAGATCGCTCTCGCGGACCCGGGGAAGTTTTCGGTCGCGCGCGAAGAAGTCGCCGGTCTCGCAGATGGGGCCGACTACGTCGGTGACCTCGATCTGGCGCGATTCGCGGCTCACCGGAACAATCTCGTGATACGCGCCGTAGAGCGATGGACGCACCAGGTCGTTCATGGCCGCATCGACAATCAGAAAGCGCTTGTGATTATTCGTCTTGCGATAGAGGACGCGCGTCAGCAACGCACCGGCTGGCCCAACAATGGAGCGTCCCGGCTCGAGCAACAAATGCAACTGCAACCCGCGCAACGGACCCAATACGGCCTTCGCGTATGCGGCAATCTGCTTCTCAAAGCTTCCCTGCGCTCCCTGGTAGGAAATTCCCAAGCCGCCGCCAGCGTCGATGTAGTGGATGTCGTGGCCCTGTTCGCGCAGGGTGCGAATCAGACCGGCCACGCGCTCGAGGACCGCTTGAAAAGAACCGACATCGGTGATCTGCGATCCGATGTGAACGCTCACTCCCGCCACTTTCAGGTAAGGCTGCTTCGCGGCCAGCGCATAGAGCGTCCGGGCTTCGGGGATGGGCACGCCAAACTTGTGCTGATGCAGCCCGGTCGAAATATACGGGTGAGTTTTCGCCGAGACATCGGGATTGACCCGCACCGCTACCGCTGCTCGCTTCTTCAACCGTGTCGCGGTTGCGGAAAGCAAATTCAATTCCGAAGCGCTTTCAATGTTGAAAAGCAATATTCCCGAGCGGAGGGCAAGTTCCATCTCCGCCGCAGTTTTACCCACGCCGGAGAACACAACCTTCGTCGCAGACTTCCGGCTTACGCGCAGAACTCGTTGCAGTTCTCCGGCAGAAACCACATCGAAGCCGGCGCCGGCACCTTCACTGGCGACCAAGCGCAGAATCGCCAGGGTCGAATTAGCTTTGACCGAATAACACAACGTGTGCGGGATGGACTCAAACGCGTTAGCGAAGGCGTGCAAGCGCGCGCGAATCATGGCCGCGGAATAGACGTATAGCGGGGTTCCATGGCTCGCGGCGAGACTCTCAAGCGCAACTGCTTCGCAATAGAGTTCCATGGCGCGTGGACGGGGCAAAGCCCCATCACCACACAAGAACTGGCCATGATATTCAAAGGCGGGTGGGCGTAATGCTCGCGATTCGCGTGTGCGTTTCACTTGCGTTTGCCCGTACCGGCTTTTACTTTGATGGCAACTACCGTCTGATCATCGAACGTATCCACCCCCGCGGCGTGTTCGGTCACCGCCTTGAAAATTTCGTTTACCACGCAGTCCGCCGACTTGGTGGCGCATCCGGCGACGATCGCTTCGACCCGCTCCGGCCCAAAAGATTGCCCGTGCAGGTTGCGGGCGTCGAGAATACCGTCGCTGTAGAACACGAAGAGATCTCCGGGCTTGGCCTTGAAACTGAATTCGTCGTACTCGGCTTCGTCAAACAGTCCGAGCGGCAACCCGGTGGCTTCGATGAACTCAATTTTGCCATCGTGACAATAGATGGGCCGCGGCAAGCCCGAATTCGCCACCAGCAGGGTACGCTTCTCGTCGTCCCACACGGCGTAGATGATGGAAACAAACTGCGCCGCAATCCGGCGTTCAGCGAGCGACAGATTCACCGCCGAGAGCATCTCCGCCGGGCCCGGCTCAATGGGCGCATGGGAACGCAGAATGCCGCTGACCAGCGCGGCATAAATGGCCGCCGGCGCACCTTTGCCGCTTACGTCTCCAATCGCGATTCCCAGGCGCGACAGCGAATAGGGAACGAAGTCGTAGAGATCGCCGCCGATGGCGCGGGCGGGAACAAACTTCGCCTCGACTTCAAGATTGTGCATCTTCGGACGCGAATGCGGCAGTAAGCGAAACTGCAACTCGCGCGCCAAGGCCAGGTCGCGCTCCAGGCGCTGCTCTTGCCGGGCAATCTGCTCGTACAAGCGCGCGTTTTCAATGGCGATAGCGAGCTGCGCCGCCAGCGTGGTGAGAGTCCGCTTGTGATCTTCGGTGAAATAGCCGCGGCGGGTGTGCTCCAGATCGAGAACGCCAATTACCTTTTCCTGGTAGATCAGCGGGACCGCCAACTCCGAACGCGTCTCCGGATTCACCGGGATGTAACGCTCACTCTTGGTGACGTCGGGCACCAGGATGGCTTCCTTGGCCTGGGCGGCATAGCCCACCACGCCGCGGCCGAGCGGGATGTCGTGCTTCAGGTGGAGGCGTTCTTCAAAGCGCTGCGAAAACCGGTGCTGCAGTTTTTCGCCGGTGGCATCCACCAGAAGAATGCTGAACATCTGGTACTCGATCAGGCGGTTGAGCAACTCGGCAATGCGCTTGAGCAGTTCGTCGAGGTTCAGAATCGAGGTGAGTTCGCGCGCAATTTCGTTCAGCAGCATCAACGTGCGGGCCTGGCGCGTGATGCGCGTATGCAGCCGCGCGTTCTCGATGCCCACGCCCATGCGCGACGCGATCAGCGTCAGCAGACGTTTGTGCTCTTCGGTGAAGTAGCCCTTTTCGCGGGCCTCAAGATCGATCACGCCAATCACCCGGTTCTTGACGATCAGCGGGATGGCGAGTTCGGAGTGAACATTGGGCAGGGCCTCAATGTAGAAGTTTTCTGTTGTCGCGTCGGCGACCAGGACGGCTTGCCGAGTCTGTGCCGCGCGTCCGGTCACCCCCTGGCCCACTTTCACGCGCAAACGGTCGGCAACTTCCTGCGGATATCCCACATGGAAGCGGACGTACAATTCCTGTCGCTGCTCGTTGAGCAACAGGATCGCGAAAATTTCGTAGTCAATGACCTTGCGGACCAGTTCGGCCACACGCCGCAGCGTGGTTTCCAGGTCGAGCGTGGTGTTAACCACGTCAGCCACTTCGAGCAGGAGGGGTTCCACCGCGGAAGCGCGTCCAGTTGGCGAGGCGGTCGGGTTCACAGGATTCATCATACCAGCCGACCAATTTGTGATTGGTAATTTGTAATTGGTAATTGGAAAAACACACGGGGTTGAAAATTACAAATTACAAATCACCACTTACAAATTCTCCAACACGCAGATATCCGGAAGATTACGGTATTTTTCCGCGTAGTCCAGGCCGTAGCCGACCACGTAGGCATCGGGAATGGTGAAGCCGATGTATTGCGCCTGGATCGGTTGCTTGCGGCGTGAAGGCTTGTCGAGCAGGGCCGCAATGCGCAACGATTTTGGTTGATGCGCCTCGATCAGCTTCGAAATGTAGTTCAGGGTCAACCCGGTGTCGAGGATGTCTTCGACCAGAATCACGTTCCGGTCGGCCAGCGATTGATCCATGTCTTTGGTCAACCGCACCTCGCCGAGGGAATCCCAGGCGGCGTGGCCCGCGGGGTCTTCTTTGGCGGTGGGACGGTTTCCGTAACTCGAAACTCCGATGAAGTCAAAGGTGGCGTCGAGCGGAACCTGACGCGCAAGATCGCTCAAGAAAACGGCAGCGCCCTTGAGAACGCCGACGAAGATGATCGATTGGCCCTTAAAGTCGCGAGCAATCTCCGCGCCCATCTCGGCGACTCGCTTGGCGATGGTTTCGCGTGACAGCAATACTCTTAGGTCAGGCATGGGACACCATCTTAATACACGGGTTTGCGTGCAAGCGGGAATGATTTGAACGCTGACAATTCGTAGTGGACGGGCGGGGCGCCCGTCACTCCACCAACGAAGCGTTTTTGCGGGCTGGGCACGCTCGTTGCGCGCGCTTTTCCGAGTCACTAGAATGCTTAGTTCGCAGGTTAACCATTGAGGTGTGTCGTGAATCTTCAAGGAATCCAACTTACATGGCTCGGCCACTCCACCTTCCGCATTCAGACGCCGGAAGGGAAGACCCTCTATGTCGACCCGTGGATTGCCGGTAATCCCATGTGCCCGGAGAGTGAGAAGAACGTTAAGAAAGCCGACGTGCTGCTCTGCACTCACGGGCATGGCGATCACATCGGGGACGCGGTCGAGGTGGGCAAGAAGCTCAATCCGATTGCGGTTGGCATCTACGAGCTCTGCTTGTGGTTGCAGAAAAAAGGCGTGAAACAGATCGCGCCCATGAACAAGGGAGGCACGCAAACCATCGCCGGAGTGAAGATCACCATGGTGCACGCGGTGCACTCCTGCGGCATTCAGGATGGCGACCAGATCATCTATGGCGGCGAAGCCTGTGGCTATGTGCTCGAATTCTCAAACGGGGTCAAGCTCTACCACGCGGGAGATACCAACGTCTTCAGCGACATGGCCATTATTCGCGACCTGTACGCGCCGAAGATTGCCATGCTGCCGATCGGCGACCTTTTCACTATGTCGCCGCGCGAGGCTGCCTATGCTTGTAAGCTGCTGCAGCCGGAGACTGTCATCCCCATGCATTTCGGCACGTTTCCTCCGCTGACGGGGACACCCGGGGAGCTGCAGAAACTAGCGCCAGGCGTGAAAGTGCTGGGAATGAAACCGGGGAAGACGATTTCGTAAACGCGATCGCGTAATGAGCCTTACCCTGGAGCGACGGGCGTATCGCTCGTCCCTGGGCAGTTGGCTGGCCGGGCGGGGTGCCCGGCTCTCCACCACCAGATTTAGAGGAGAAAAATGACGAATCAATCGCCGAAGCCTGACTGGCGCATGGGCGGAATCACAGTTCCCAAAGTCGAAGACTACATGTACACGATGCTGCCGCCGCGCGACGAAGTTCTCGCGGAGATGGAAGTTGACGCCGCGAAGAACGGCTATGCCATTGTCGGCCCCGCCGTTGCTCGCGTGCTTTATCAATTGGCAAAGATCAGCGGCGCGAAAAAGATATTTGAAATGGGCTCGGCCATCGGCTACTCCACTATCTGGTGGGCACGGGCGGTGGGCGAAGGAGGAGTCGTCGTCTACACTGACGGCGACCGCAAGCGCGCCGAGAAGGCCCGCCGCTACTTCGATCGTGCCGGCGTCGGCCAGCGCATCAAGGTTCGAGTGGGCGACGCGCTGGAAATTCTTTCGGAAGAGAAGGAGCTTTACGACATCATCTTCAATGATGTCGATAAAATTGACTACCCACGCGTCCCTCGTCTAGCCCTGCCGCGCCTGAAAAGCGGCGGCCTTTTTATCACTGATAACGTGCTCTGGAGCGGCACGCTGGGTAAGCCCAATCCTGACGCCCAAACCAAGGCTATTCTGGAATTCAACAAACTGATCTGCGAGTCGCAAGACTTGTTTACGACCATTTTGCCCATCCGCGATGGAGTTTCGGTCAGTGTGAAGAAGTAGCGGATCGGAGGCGGCGCGATCGTTGCTATAGGGCGATAGCGCCCGGTGCTAGAATTGTGGGTTTCAATCACCGCGATGAATACCCCGACCGCCGCTGAACATATTCCCGAAACTCTGCCCCGCAGTCAAGCACATGCGCGGCCCGACTCTTCCAGCGACGTCCTGGTCGTAGGCGCTGGCCCCACCGGCATGGCTTGCGCCATCGAGGCGCAGAAGGCTGGCTTCAAGGCGCTCATCGTCGACAAGGGATGCCTGGTCAATTCCATCTATCACTATCCGAACAACATGGTGTTTTTCACCACGCCCGAGTTGCTCGAAATTGGCGATATTCCTTTCACTACGTCCCTGGCCAAGCCCACTCGTCTGGAGGCTCTGGAATATTACCGCCGCGTCGCCGAGCACTTTCACCTGCACGTCCGCCAGTACGAGTGGGTGAAGACGATTACGGGCGAGGACGGCAAGTTCCGGGTGACTACGACCGACCGGCATAGCGCCATTCACGACTACCGGGCGCGCAAGATCGTGATCGCCACCGGCTACTACGATCTTGCCAATCTCATCGGTGTCCCCGGCGAAGACCTGGACAAAGTCTTCCACTACTATCGGGAGCCGCATCCTTATTACGACACCGACGTGGTGGTCATCGGAGGCAAGAATTCAGCGGCGGAGGCGGCTTTGGATTTGTGGCGACACGGGGCGCGAGTCACGCTCGTGTATCGCGGACCGCAGATGCACCACCACGTCAAGTATTGGGTGCGGCCCGACATCGAGAACCGCATCAAGGCCGGAGAGATCACGGCGTACTTCAACAGCACGGTGCAGGAAATTGGAGCGGACTTCGTGGTGCTGCGCGGGCCGTCCGGATCGCTACGGCTGCGAAACGATTTTGTGTTCGCACTTACGGGGTACCATCCGGACTACGATTTCCTGTGCAGCGTGGGCATCGAACTTTCCCCGCAACAGATGCGTCCGGTGTGCGATCCAGAAAATCTGGAGTCGAACGTTCCGGGAATCTATGTGGCGGGAGTGATCGTGGCGGGATCGAAGACCAACGAAATCTTCATTGAGAATGGCCGTTTCCACGGCAAACTGATCGCCGCCCATCTCAGCGAGAAACTGGGCGGGGGGAATCCGAATTATCCTCTGGACGCGACTTAAAAGGTACGCGGCGAGCACAAAACGATCTATGGAGGAATCTATGAAGGCGTTTCGCAATATCGGCGCCATCACAACCTTCGCCATCGTCCTCTCCGTCAGCTTGGCTGTGGCGCAGTCGGACGCGCACAAGTCATTCGACCTGCTGAAGGGACTGGAAGGGAACTGGGCCGGGAAGGGCTCACAGGGCCAAGCCATTCAAGTAACTTTCCGCATGACTGCGGGCGGGTCAGCGCTGATGAGCGAAATTCTGGGGAAAGGCCCGGAAAACATGATCACCATGTTTCACATGGATGGCGACCGCCTGCTGATGACGCACTACTGCGGAGCGGGCAACCAGCCGCGCCTGAAGGTGATTGCATCCGATGCGAAATCGGTCAGCTTCGAATTCTTCGACGGCACCAACATCGGTCTCGGTGATGGACACATGCAGCACGTGAGCTTCACGCAGCCGGACGTCAATCACCACGTTGAAGAGTGGATCTTTCTTGATCATGGCAAAGAAATGAAGGAAGTGTTCACGTTGGAGCGGGTGAAGTAGCTCCCTCAGGGGCTAAAGCCGGCTCTGGACGGCGCGGCTGAAGCCGCGCCCCTTCAAAGCCAACCGGGCAGGGATTTCATAGTGGCAGGGAGAATGGGGAGGCCGGGGCGGTTCCGGCGGGTGAGAACTCACGGCTTTTCAATGGATTAGCCGCGGTCTTCACTGGCACTTCATTTGCTCAAACGGAAGCCAGGAGAACTCCCATGCCCGAAGAAATACCATCTCACCCGGGTTCTGCGATCCGATTCCGAGCCACCGTGGCGGCACTGTTGGCGGTCGGAGTAGCTGCCGGCGGCTATGCCGTGCATGAGCGCAATGTAGCCAAGCAATTGGCCGACCAGAACAGCGCGATTACTTCCAACCTGAATACAACCCGCGACCAGATGAGTGCGTTGAGCACGAGGCTCGACGCCATGAACGCGGAACGACAGGCGGAGAAAGCGGCGGCGCCTCATTCCGCCCGTGATCATTCCGGCCTCTATCGGAAGCCCGTGAGGGCGGCGAGTATGCGCCAGCGCATCGACGACCCGCGATGGAAAAAAGTCCAGGGGCAACTGGACGAGCAGGGGAAACAGATCGACTCCACTCGCCAGGACCTCGCGAACGCCCGCACGGAACTCCAGGGTTCGATTGCCACCACTCACGACCAACTGGTGATGTTGGAGAAGAAAGGGGAACGGAGCTATTACGAGTTTGATCTCGACAAGAGTGGACAGATGCAACGCGAGGGCCCGGTAGGCGTCCGATTGCGCAAGGCCAACACCAAACATGAGTACGCCGACCTCGAAATGCTGGTAGAGGATTTCAAAGTGTCGAAGAATCACGTCAGCATCTATGAACCCGTGGTTTTTTACTCAGGAGATCGCAAGGTGCCGGTGGAGTTGGTGATCAATAGCATCAGCAAGAACCATATCCACGGCTACGTCAGCGAACCCAAGTACAAGGGGGTCGAAGTGGAAGCAATGGCCAATGCTTCGAACAACCCAGCAACCGACACCAGTGGCGCCCAGACCGTTTCCGCGGCGAAGCCGTCGCCTGTGCGGGAGCGGTTGGGGCCACCTAACAACTGAGCTGACGACTTGGCATCAGCGGCCTCGATGCACCTTGGCCCGCCCGTGGTAAAGCTTCTTGGGTCCTAAGGTGCATCTGATCTGGCAGCACCCCTGTGACCTGTACTGCGGTATGAAGGTGGGTTATAAGACAGACTATGCGGTGGCAGGCCAAATACGCGCTGTTGTTTCTGCTGCTCTGGGGCGCTGTCTGTTTCGCGTCAGGGCAGGAGAATCGGGCGAGTTCGACCGGGGCACACCAAGTCACCGGCGAAGATCGCGGCGGGCAGCAGAAGACATTTAAGTCCCGACCGCTGACCCCCAGTGAAGGTTTGGCGATTCTGGGCGCCGCGCTGGATGCCCGCCATTATCCGGATTTTCCCTCCGATTGCTCCCACCTTGTCCATGAACTCTATGGGCGGGCCGGTTTTCCTTACGAGTACGCGAGCTCCTCGGACCTGTATGCGGGGATCGACGAATTTCGGCGAGTAACCAGTCCGCAACCGGGCGATTTAGCTGTCTGGCATGGACATGCTGGAATTGTGGTCAATCCCACTCAACATTCCTTTTTCAGCGCGTTGAGTTCCGGCCTTGGTGTCGATGCGTACGATTCGCCGTATTGGAAACAGCGGGGACGGCCTCGCTTCTTTCGTTACGTTAAGCCGGCCCCGGGTGGCGTCCTCTCCACCTCGATTCGGACGGCGAAGCTGAAGCCCACTGCCTTAGACAAGACGGAATCGCGGGAAACGGTTGCTGATGGCCCGGTGCCTTTGTCGGAAGAATCCGCAAGCGATACCTCGTCAGCCACCAAAGTTGCGGAAGATCGACCGGTGAACGCGGAGATGCCTCATGTTGTGGTGGTGAATTCCAGCCGGCCCAAACCCGATCAGGTGGGTGCAGCCTTCCTGCAAACGTGTACCGGGTGGGGGGAAAGCCTCCGTGGGCTCGACCTGTTCAGGCCGGATCAATTCAAGCCCGATCAGTCTCTGATTGTGTTCGACAATTTCGAAGTCAAGAAGGTACACATTAAGGGGAACTCGGGCTGGGTCGAGGTTCAGATCGATGAACTGGTTTCTCTGACAGGAAATAAAGCCGAGCTCCAAAAACGGTCGGAACGGCACCGCTGGGCCCTGAACCGCCGCGACAGCCAGAGTTGGGAACTGACGCCCTGGCGCAACACGATCTACCTTCCTCAGCACCTCGCCGCGCACGTCCTGGCGCACGAACTGGCGGAGCTTACGGAGGACAGTCCCGACACTTCCGGTAGAACCCCGGAAAAGGCTGAGTTGGCGCGCCTTCTGGGTGCGCTGCTGAAGTAGTTGCTGAGTTTCGGACGCCCGGATTTCAAAACCATGCCGATTCCTGAGTTTGACCCACGCTAAAACGGCTGTTCCTGAGCGAAAATAGAAACAACATCTATGCCCAGGCCTCATCGGTTGCGCACATCGGTGCTTTGCTTGGCAGTCTGTATCTGTCTGATCCGCGTTTCTCTGGCGCAGACTTCCGCAAAAGCGCCGGGAGCAAACCCATCACAAAACATCGTGGTCACGGTCGTTGATGAAAACGATGTTGCGGTAATGTCCGCACTGGTGTTTCTGCAAGCTTCTCCAGAGGCGGTGGCGCTGCGCTCAGTTACCGATTTTGCCGGCCACTGCGCATTCTCCAATCTCTCCGCTACCACTTACGAGCTCCGCGTGGAGAAGCAAGGGTTTTACTCGGTAACGTTGACGTTGCCTGCGATTCAGACTGGGGGGGCGCCGAATGTTGAGGTCACTCTCACCCACCAGCAAGAGGTGCGCGAGGTGGTCGATGTGGTCGAGTCTCCGCCCGCCATCGATCCCGCCCAGGTTACGGATCAGGAGCAGCTCACCGGCGTTGACATTATCAACCTCCCTTACCCCACGACCCGCGATTACCGCTATGCGCTGAACTTTATTCCCGGGGTGGTCAACGATGTCTTCGGACAGCCGCACATCGCGGGGTCAGAGACGTATCAAACCCTCACCCTGCTGGATGGTTTCAACGTCACCCAGCCGGCCACCGGCGCGCTGCTCATGCGGGTTAGTCCCGACTCGCTCCGTACGGTGGACGTCGAACCGAGCCGCAACTCCGCCGAATACGGCAAAGGTTCGGGCGGCGTGCTCAGCCTCAGCACGATGATAGGCGACGACCATTTCCGCTACTCAGGAACAAATTTCGTTCCATCGGTGCAGAACAAGAAGGGACTGGCTTTCGACAAGGTGGACCCGCGCTTCACCTTTTCCGGGCCCATTCGCAGAGGCAAGATGTGGTTCTTCGACTCTCCTGACGGCGAGTTTGACAACATCGTCATCCCCGAATTGCCGGGCCCTAACGCCGACCCCCTCTGGCGCTTCGGCAATCTCGCCAAGGTGCAGACCAACCTGACCACGCGCGACATTCTAACCACTACTTTCAACATCAACCACCTTCACGACGAGCACGCCGGTCTTTCGCTGATCAATCCCGCCGAGGCAACACCATCCGACATCGAAAGTGGCTACCTAGCCAGCGTGAAGAACCAGCATTATTTCCAGGGCGGGGAACTGCTCGAAACCGGAGCGGCTTTCCTGCAATACAACCTGGGGCTAACACCTGCCGGAACTCAGCCGTACTTCATTACCCCAGAAGCCACGGGCGGGAACTATTACTTTTATGCCGATACGCGGGCCCGGCGCTGGCAGGGTCTGGCCAATCTCTACCTGCCTCCGAAGAAATGGCATGGGCAGCACGAAGTCAAGATGGGCATCGACACCGACCGGCTCATCTACAACGTTGACTTTCAGCGCACGCCGATCTCGTTTCTCCTCGAAGGTCAGACGCTGCCTTCTTCCGGAGACTGCTTGACGGTTACGCCTTCCCCCTGCTCCCGCTACTCCGTCTTTTCGGGCGGTGCTAATTCCTCCGCCGACAACCTGGAAACCAGCGGGTACATCCAGGATCGCTGGTTAGCTACCGACCGCCTGCTGATTGAACCCGGCTTGCGTTTTGATTGGGACGAGATCATCCGGTCTCCGCTTGTTTCTCCGCGACTGGCAGGCACCTACGTGCTCGACAGCGAGGGCAACACCAAGCTTTCCGCCGGAGTTGGAATCGTCTACGACGCCACCAGCCTGCTGCTCGTGGCGCGGCCATCGGCGGGCCAAAGAACCGATTATTTTTCGACAGGCTCAGTTGTCACAACATTCTCGGCGAACACGCACACCTTGCAGGAGCCGCGCTATCTCAACTGGAGCCTTGGTCTTGAGCAAAAGCTGCCCGGCGTGATCTACCTGAAGGCTGAATTCATGCAGCGAAATGGCACGCACGGCCTGGTCTACAACACCCTGAATGGATTGCCGGGAGGAACCTTTATCTTGCAGAACACCCGCGAAGATCGCTATCACTCTTTCGAGGTGAACCTGCGCCGCGCTTTCCGGCACAGCTACTCGGTCTTCGGTTCTTACACCCGTTCCAGTTCACGCTCCAATCAGGTGCTCGATTTCAACGTCGACAATCCTATCCTCAGCCCGCAAGCGGCTGGTCCTTATCTCTGGGATGCACCCAACCGTTTTCTTTCCTGGGGACTGTTGCCGTTCTTCAAGTTGCCCATCATCCACGAACTCGATATCGCCTACTCGCTCGAAGGGCGCAGCGGTTTCCCGTTCAACGTCACCGACGACCACGGGCAACTTGTGGAGCCACCGGGAACGAGACGCTTCCCAACTTACTTCTCGCTGAATGTGTTCGTGGAGAAACGCTTTCACGCATTCGGCCGCTATTGGGCCCTTCGCGGCGGTTTCGAGAACATCACCGACCACGCCAATCCCGCCGTGGTGAATGCGGACCGCGACTCCGCCCAGTTCCGCACCTTCAGCAGTTTCGAGGGCCGCGCCTTCACCACCCGCATTCGACTGCTGGGCAAGAAGTAAACATTCAACGGTGCAATTCGGGAGCCTCGACCTGGGGGAAATCCCAAAGTTTACGCGGCGTGGAATCCCACCCCTTCGACTCCGCTCAGGGCAGGCTCTAACGTCGAAAAACACGACGTTAGGATGGGGCCCCCGCAAACCACCTGAAACCTTGGTTTATACTGAACCGATGTCGGAGTCCGCTGACAAGACGTTCTACCTGGAAACTTTCGGGTGCCAGATGAATGCGCACGACTCCGAAAAGGTGGTCGGGACGCTTCTGCAGCAGGGGTATCGGCAGGTTCCGACGGTGGAAGAGGCGGGGCTGGTGCTGTATAACACCTGCTCGATTCGCGACAAGGCGGAGCAGAAGGTGTTTAACCGGCTGGCGGATTATAAGAAGTATCGGGCGCAGGGGAAACAGTTTGGCGTCCTGGGGTGCGTGGCGCAGCAGGAGGGGGAGAAGATTTTCGAGCGCGCGCCATACGTGTCGCTGGTCTGCGGGTCCGCTTCGTATCGCAGTCTTCCGCAGATGCTGGTGCAGTTGGAGACTGGTCAGTCGCGGGTTACCGGGCTGGATGATCGCGCCACCGACAAATGCTTTGAGACCGAGTACACGGCGCGCACCAACCCGCATCGCGGCTACATCACGATCATCGAGGGATGCGACAAGTTCTGCGCATACTGCGTGGTGCCCTACACGCGCGGCAAGGAGCGCAGCCGGACTTCATCGTCGGTTCTTGACGAAGCGGGGCAACTGGTGGACCTGGGGTATACGGAGATTCAGCTGCTCGGGCAAAACGTTAACTCTTATCGCGATCCTGATGGAAAGAAGAGCTTTGCTGAACTGCTCGCTGCGGTTGCTTCGGTCTCTGGGATCCGGCGGGTGCGCTTTACTACTTCGCATCCGCGCGATTTTGGGCGCGATATTGTCGACGTCATCGACGCGGTGCCGGCGCTTTGCGACCATGTGCATCTCCCCGTCCAGAGCGGATCTACTCGCGTGCTGGATGCCATGCAACGGCTCTACAGCCGGGACGAGTACCTGGAGCGCATCTCCTGGATTCAGGCGGCGCGGCGGGATATATCTCTCACCAGCGATCTGATTGTTGGATTTCCGGGCGAGACGGAACGGGAATTCGAAGAGACTTTAAGCTTGATGGATGAAGTTGGGTATGACAGCGTGTTTACGTTCAAATACTCTCCGCGGCCGAACACTCCGGCTTTGCGACTGGATGACGCGATTCCCGATGTGGAGAAGGCTCGGCGGTTGGCGATATTGAATGAGAAGCAAAAGCAGATAGGTGCCGATCGCAATCGGCGGCACGTTGGACAGATCGTCGAGGTCATGGTGGAAGGGAAGAATCCGGCCCGGGGACAGTGGATCGGACGGACGTCGCAGATTAAGGTGATGAACTTTACGGTTCCGGAGGGCGTGGAACTTACGACGGGGAGCTATGTTCCGGTTCTCGTGACCGGAAGTTTCCCGAACAGTTTGGTGGGAGAGATGGCCGGCTCCAGATCTCGCGTAGAGACGCGGCTTCCCGCGTCTCCGGCCGCAGAATGAGACGGGGCAAGCCCCGTCTCTACGGATGGTTTGCATAGAGGGTGTCATGGAAGTGGAAATGAAAATTCGCGGACTGATGATGGATCCGGTTTCGAACATGCCGATTGTGCTGCTTAAGGACGTGGGCAGCGATGTAGTGCTTCCCATCTGGGTGGGGGTGTACGAAGCCAATGCCATTGCGCTCGAAATCGAAAAGATCAATACGCCGCGGCCGATGACCCATGACTTGATCAAGAACGTGCTCACTGGCCTGGACGCGCTGGTGCACAAAGTGGTGGTCACGGAATTGAAAGACGATACTTTTTATGCGGTCATCTGGGTGGAACGGGAAGGGCACGTCGTCAGCATCGACTCTCGCCCGTCCGATGCGCTGGCGCTGGCGCTGCGGGTGGATTGCCCTATCTTCGTGGAGGACGAGGTTCTGAAGAACTCGAAGCAAGCGGCCAATCCGGTTCCTGCCGTGAGTAGCGAGGAACTGCGCAAGTGGCTGGAAGACCTCGGCGATGATGACTTGGGCAAGTACAAAATGTAGGAAGGCAGCTCTCGGCCCTTAGCTATAGGCTCGCAGTTTCAATCGGACGTAGGCACAGAATGAGATTCTCCACTGGCTCGTGTGCGTTTGTACTCCTTTTCTTCTTCTATGCCGCGTTGTCGACTGCGCAAGTTAATTCCTCAAAGGGCGATGCGCCCGCGAAGAGTCCGGACTTGGGATCGAACCCTCCGGGATCGACGATTGCTTTGCGCACCTCCTCGATCATGAGCGTGGCTTCGGAGATGGGTGGAGCGTTCATGGTGCCGTCGAAGTGCGATGCCGACGGCAATCTCTACATCCGTAAGTACGCTATGGACCGGCCGTTGCTGGGTCCGGTGGTCAAGATCAATCCAGAGGGCAAGCGCACGGCGCTGTTTGACCCGGCCGCATTTCCACAGCTGGGGCTCGACCGGGCCGACGAATTCTCGCCCGCTTCCGATGGCGGTCTGTATCAGATCGCACAGAACGGAGTTGTGAAGCCGCGGATCTATGTGCTGCGTTTTTCTTCCGACGGATCACCTTCGTCGCCGACGCTGCTCGACGCCGACTTTGAGGTGTATACGTTCGCGGCGTTTGCCACGGGAAATTTCCTGCTCTCGGGCGTGCGGCGCGATTATCAGAATAAGAATGATCGGGGGCGCAACTTCAGCGCGGTTTTTTCCGCGGATGGAAGGGAACTGGCGCAATTGTCGTTTCAGGAGGCTCATGGCCCTGCAAAAGCCGGCGCGAAAGCAGACGCGGGCGGGCGTCAGAAGGACGGCGCGAAGGAGGCTGAGAAACCGGCACCCATGCTCGATCTGGCGGATGCCGAAGTGGGAAGCGACGGCAACCTTTACGTCATGCGTGGTTCTTCGCCCGCACTGGTCTATGTGATCGCACCAAGCGGAAAGATCATGCAAACGATCAAAGTTGCCGCTCCGCTGGCGGGGTCGGTGCCCAACGGGTTTCATGTTTCTGGGAATCAGTTGGCGATTTCTTTCTCGAACGAAGAAAACCAGATCAAGACGATCACAGTCGCGGACGCGCAGACTGGCCGGAAGATTGCCAGCTATGCCGATACCACCGGCATGGGAACATCGTTTGCCTGCTATTCGGCGAATGAGGGAGTCTTCACCTTCCTGCGGCTCGGAGAGGCGAACGCTCTGGAAGTGATCCGCGCCGAAGCGCAGTGAACGCGGCGCAGCCCATGAAGGGGCGTCTCATTTCGATTGGCGTGTGGTATCGCTAAAGCGATACCCTGATACGAAACCGGAACATCCCCGCTGCATGGGAACGCTGCACCCAAATTACGAAATTACCAATTTCCTCGATGCCTGATTCCGCCGAACAGCTCCAACGTCTGTACCTTGCCGGATTCGAACTGCAAACGTTTGAACGCTTTCCCAAGTGCATAGGGGTGATGCGCGACAACTGCGTTGCCCTGCTCGTGCCGGGCGTGGGCGGCTTGCAAGTCCTCGGCACACCGGGCTGGCGCATGGGCGAAGTCATGGGCGTGCTCACGGAAAGGGAAGGCCGCCAGGTCTTTCAGGCGAAGAGCGAGGTGGTGGAAGCCACTCTGGAGCGGCTGGCGATCTTGCAGAAATTTCGCGACGACCTCGCACAGCTGCTCGCAGCCTAGGCCGCTGGTAGGCCCTATCCACCAGTCCTGAAAGGGGATGCGCAACCGGGAAAAAGTTTATCTTGACATTTTACTGTTATGTCTGTAATTTCTGTCATGAGAGAAATATGGCACAGTTGGGTACCGCCAAAAAGCAGTTCGTTCTGCACTGGGGAGAGATGGGAACGCGCTGGGGAATCAACCGGACGGTGGCCCAGATCCACGCCCTCCTGCACGTCTCCGCGACGCCCCTTACGGCGGAGGAAATTGCCGGTACCCTGCGTGTTGCCCGCTCCAACGTGAGCACCAGTATCCGCGAACTGCAGGGCTGGGGCCTGGTTCGGCCCGTGCATGGCTTAGGCGACCGGCGGCAGCATTTTGAGTCCATCAAGGATGTATGGGAGATGTTCCGCATCATCATCGACCAGCGGAAGCGGCGCGAAATTGACCCAACTTTGGAGGTGCTGCGGCTATGCATTGCGGAACTGGACAAGGCAGATGCCAAGGACAATTACACGAAAGAGCGACTGCGCGAAATCTATGAATTCTTCGCAGACGTGGAGGCGCTCTATGCGGACATCCGCCAGTTTCCCGTCGCGACTCTCCGCGGAATCGTCAGAGCCCGTGGCACCGTCCGCAAGATCCTGTCCTTGAAAGGGGGCCGTTGATGGGAGCGTTTTGCACTATAAGTTCAGTAGAGTCGCAAACGTCGGAGATAAGAACTAAAGGAGCAGTCCAATGACAACCTCCGTTTTGTTTCTGATGGGCCTCAGCCTCACCATGATCGCAACGTTTGCAATAGTCGCGTACCTGCGATCTCCCCTGCGGGACATCCTGGTAGAGCTCTGCGGTACGCGGGAGCGTGCTGCATTCTGGGTCTCGTTCTCAAATGTGACCATCACTCTCGTGCCGTTGATTTTCGCGATGCAGTACACCCCCGACTTGAAAGCGGGAAGTTCCGCAGTGCTCGAGCTGGCCGCCCAACTTAAGTGGGCCCTGGCCGGATTGCTCTTCGCGGTACTCATTCTGGGCTGGGTGCTGAAGGGCTTCATACATCGGCAAGCCGGTCAGCTTGTGACAAAGCAACCAACTCCCGCAGCGGTCGTCTAGTTCGCCAGGCATTGGAGGGGGCCCCTATGGATTCCGAGCAAGCGGGCAGAAGCCCGGCTAGGGTAACAACGAGTATCGTGACCGGAGCATTTGGGTTCAGTGGTCAGCAGATCGCGAAGCGACTGCTTCTCCGCGGAGAACGCGTTCGAACGCTGACCAATCATCCGCAGCCGGGATCGTTGCTCTTTGGCCGGGTTGAGGTCTCGCCGCTCGACTTTAGCGATCCTGAACAACTGGCGGAGTCGATGAGGGGCGCGAGCGTCCTTTACAACACCTATTGGGTCCGGTTCTCGTATGCGAGCCTCAGTCACGAACGCGCGGTAGAGAACACAAGAACTCTCATTCATGCCGCCGAAGTAGCGGGAGTGAAGAGAATCGTTCATGTCAGTATTACAAATCCCTCGCTAGATTCTTCACTGTCGTATTTCAAAGGCAAGGCGGGATTGGAGCAGGCGATTCAATCCTCGCCGTTGTCATATGCAATTCTGCGGCCGGCGGTGCTCTTCGGGGAGGGCGACATTCTCATCAACAACATTGCCTTCATGTTGAGACGGTCCCCGCTGTTCGCCATCCCCGGAAGCGGCGAGTACCACGTTCAACCCATTTTTGTGGACGATCTAGCAGAGTTGGCGGTCGATAGCGGACAGCGAACGGACAGCTACATCGTGGACGCGGTCGGCCCGGAGACTTATACCTACACAGAATTGGTGGGAATGATCAGGCGCACCATTCGAAGCAAGTCGTTAATGGTTCATTTGCCGCCAGGGCTTATTCAACTTGCTTCCGGAATTCTGGGTGCGATCCTCAAGGACGTCGTGCTGACGGAAGAAGAGATTACAGGGCTGATGGCCGACCTCCTCGTCTCCCATGGGCCGCCGACGGGGCAGACGAGTTTGGAAGGCTGGGTCAAGGGCCATGCCGAGACGATAGGGAATCGCTATGCATCCGAACTCGGGCGCCACTATCGTTCCGCGGTGTGCTGAATGTCTGCGAGGTCTTAGCGGACAAGAGCCAGCTGCTCTTTCATCCAGGTCAGGATGGTGGGAACACAGAACCTGAAATATTTCCGTTACTTCACATAATACCTGTTATCGGACACTGCATATACCGGCAGGACTCCGCCCCTCTTTGCTTCAATTCCCGCCCGTGAACACGATTCGGGGGTGGAACAGCGTCCCGGCGATTCGGGTGGCGATGGCGATCAGATCGCGTTGGCCGGCAAAGACCTTTACCTGGGGAGCACGAGACATTTCCGGAAGATTCACGGCACGGCCGCTGCGGATGAGGGCGGCGCTTTCTTCATTGGCGGTGACGCTGGGCAACTGCGGCACCAGCTTTCTGGGATGGACCAACAGAGACTCAGCGCTTCCCTGCTGCATGGCGGTTTCCAACGCCTGCAGCGAGTGAACCTCTTCGATGGTGAACTCGGCTACGGCGGTGCGTCGCAGTGCCGCCAGATGAGCGCCGCAGCCCAGCTTCTGACCCATCTCGTGGGCCACCGATCTTATGTATGTGCCCGAGGCCACGCGCGCTCGGAAGGTGGCTTGATCGGCGGTCGTCCCCAGAATCTCGAATTCTTTGATTTCTACCTGTACCGGCTTGAGTTCGACCTCCTGTTTTTTGCGGGCTAGTTTGTAGGCGGGGACTCCGGCAATCTTCTTTGCCGAGAACGGAGGCGGCATCTGCTCGATGACGCCCTGAAACTGGGCAGCCAGGGCGCGCACTTCCTCGAGCGTTATATGCACCTCTTGAAGTGGCGTGGTGGGTTCGCCGTCGGCGTCGTAGGTGTCGGTGGCAAAGCCGAAGCGGATCACGCCTTCGTACGTCTTCTCCGAATGGACGTAGAACTGGGCCAGGCGGGTCAGGTTGCCCAGGACAATCGGGAGGACTCCGGTGGCTGAGGGGTCAAGGGTTCCGAGATGGCCGACGGCGCGCTGGCCGAGAATTCGGCGGACGCGGTTGACCACGTCGTGCGACGTCAGGCCGCCCGGTTTATCGATGACTACGACACCATTCATGAGGATTTGTAATCTGTTAGTTTGTAATGGGTAATTTGAAAGCAAGATCGAGATTCAAATTGCCCGTCACCAATTAAATGATTCCTCTTCGCGACGATCAGCCTACGTTCTCCACGCCGTTCGTCAACTATTTTCTGATCGTCGTGAACTTGCTGGTCTTCTTCTGGGAGCTTTCGATCAGCCACCGGGCGCTAAATGCGTTCATGGTGGAGTTTGGCGTGGTTCCTCACCACACGCTGGCGGTGCTTACCGGACACTCCTACGATCCGGCGGTTACGGCAATTCTGCCGTTGTTTACTTCGATGTTTCTGCACGCCTCATTCTTACACGTGGCTGGGAACATGTTGTTCCTGTGGATCTTCGGCGACAACATCGAAGACTACATCGGACACTTCTCCTATCTGGTGTTCTACCTGATGAGCGGGCTGGCGGCCGGGGTCACTCACATCCTGCTGAACCAGAGTTCGCGCGTACCCAGTGTGGGCGCGAGCGGCGCGATTGCGGGAGTGATGGGCGCGTACTTTATCTTGTATCCGCGGGCGCGGGTGCTGATCTGGTTTCCTCCGATTTTCTTTTTTCACGTTCCAGCGTGGCTGATGCTGGGTTACTGGTTTGTGGGAAATTTTCTGAGCGGCACCGCTACCGCGATCGCCGAAACCAGCCAGACCTCGGGAGGGATTGCCTTCTGGGCGCACGTTGGCGGCTTCGTCGCGGGTGTGGTCATGATTAAAGTGTTTCACGAGCGGCCTCACCGGTACCGGTATGGGACTTGGTAGAAAGCTCTCAGCTGTCAGCTCTCAGCTCTCAGGAAAAGCATCCGAGGCGGTCTGCGGATTCTTTAGCGCCGCGGCTCTGGCGCGGGGCCGGGCGGCAGAATCTCCGGGTCTTTGGGATTGGAATTGGAATTGGAATTGGAACTTGCCTCGGAACTGGCGCTCAACCGCTGGCGAGTTACGAACCATACGGCCGCGGTCCAGGTGGGAAAAAGGTCTGCGGCGGGGATGAGTTTCGCCGCCGCCGTCGGCAGGAAAGCCCAATGCCATCCGAGCAGGCGGATCATCACGAAGGCGACAATCAGATCGAGTGCCGAGTCTGCGGGAGACATGCCTCCTTCGACAAAGAATGGGAAAGCGACGATCTGGAGAACGTCGGCGGCGATCGCTACGGCCCATGCCAAGCGGTGCTCGGGTTTCAGCGATTTGAAGTAATCCAAGAAGGACATTGCTTCCTCAGCCCGCGGTCGATTAGATGCTCAATCACGCACCAGCGCATCTCTGGAACTGTTTTTCCACGCGCTACAGCGCGCCGCTTGCGGGCATCACCACTACTTTCTCCACGGTTGTGTTTTCGGGCAAGAGCAATGCATCAACTACCGTGCGGGCAACGGCCTCGGGAGACATCATTTTGCGTCTGGGCGCTTTCGGCCAGAGCGTGTTCCAGATCTCGGTATCGGTGGCGCCGGGCATAAGGGCGATCACGCGTATGCCTTTCGGCCTCAACTCTTCGCGCAGGGTCTCGGTAAAGCCCAGCGCGCCGTGCTTCGACGCATTGTAGGCTGCCGACCCAGGGAACACGCGCTCGGCGGCGATGGAGAGATTGTTCACGATCGTGCTGCTGCGTTTCATCACGGCTAGCGCCGCCTGGGTTACGAGGAACAGGCCGTTCAGGTTGGTGTCGATCACTTCCATCCAGGTGGGGTACGGCAAGTCGCTGACGGTCAGGTTGAGATGCCCAATGCCGGCATTGTTGATGAGGATGTCGAGCGGTTTGTGCAATCCCCGGACCAGGGCGAAGAGGTAATCGACGGAGTCAGGGCTGCGAACGTCGCAGGACTGCGCCATCACATGCAAGTTCGACTTCTGCGGCTGCAACTTTTCCAGTTCAGTGCGCGCTTTGGCCAGGGCACGCTGGTCGCGGGCGGTGATGACCAGATTGCATCCTGCGCGGGCCAGCGCCCGGGCAATGGCTAGTCCGATGCCGCGATTGGCGCCGGTTATGACGGCGAGGCGTCCGGAAAGCGCGGAGTCGCGCTGCGGAATTTGGCGTTTCGGCATGCGGCAGGTTCAGCTTATGCCAACTGGCACGATCTTTCGAGCGGGAGTCCACGATTCGGCAATAGCATTGCCATGACTCCCAGAGCTGGGTCCCTGCGGGCAGCTGCCGAGCTGTGCTCGGCTGGACGGGCGAGTCGCCCGTCCCCACACGAACTACTACTCACACGCCGTTGGTGCGCTGACGGATCAGGGACAGGAATTCGGTCCGCGTTTCCTCTTCGCGGCGGAAGCTGCCGAGCATGGACGAGGTAACCGCCGACGAATGCTGCTTCTCGACACCCCGCATCATCATGCAGAGATGCCGGGCCTCGATGACCACGCCGACGCCCTGGGGTTCGATGGCGTTCTGGATCGCCTCCGCGATTTGTGTGGTCAGGCGTTCCTGAATCTGCAAGCGGCGCGAGAACAGTTCGATGAGGCGCGGTATTTTGCTCAGGCCGATCACTTTTCCGTTGGGGATGTAGGCCACGTGCACCTTGCCAAAAAACGGCAGCAGGTGGTGCTCGCACAGGCTGAACATTTCGACGTCTTTCACGATGACCATTTCGTCATACGTGACCGTGAACAGCGCCTTGCGCAAAAGCACTTCGGGATCGTCCTTGTAACCCTTGACCAGAAATTGCATGGCTTTTGCGACGCGCTCCGGAGTGCGCACGAGGCCTTCGCGATCAGGATCTTCGCCGAGGCGAATAAGCATCTCGCGTACCAGTTCTTCGTAGGTGGCGCTGGTCAGGGTGGCTGGCTGTGTGGTGGATTTCATAGGATTTGCAATTTGCGATTTGTAATTTGTAATTTCAAACCTCACGATTACACATTACAAATTGCCAATTACAAATCTCATTTCCCTCCCGCATATTCGAAGGAATTCATCATCGTCTCTTCAATTCTTACCTTTTCTAGATGAGCCTTATCGAAGCCGCGCTTCACTATTTCGTAGATCGCTATGCACAGGTTTTCCGTGGTCGGAACCTGCTTTGCGAATTCCGCGAGCAGGTTGAGATTCTGGTGGTCGTAGCGCTCGAGAATTTCGTTGTGCACGAAGCCATCCAGATCGACCAGATTGCAGACCATTCCGGTCTGGTCATCAACCGGTCCGCTGACGGTGACTTCGACTATGTAGTTGTGCCCGTGTCCATAAGGATTATTGCACTTGCCGTAGGTCGCGCGGTTTTCTGCCTCCGACATTTCGTCGCTGTGCAAGCGGTGCGACGCCGAGAACATGTAGCGGCGAGTCAGATGCGCTTTCATGCTTCTCGTCTTCATGCTTCCCCATAAAAATCAACAAACAGGTCGGGGGTTTCGTAGACGCGCACGCGATGCAACCGGGTGGCGGTGAGTTTTGGCGCAAGGCGCTGCCAGATGGCGATAGCGAGGTTCTCGGTGGTCGGAATCCGGGTGAAAAACTCGGGCACTTCCTTGTTCAGGAAGCGATGGTCGAGTGCGTCGAGCACTTCCCTGCTCATGACGTCCTTCAATTGCTTCAGGTCGACGACGAAGCCCGACTGGGGATCGACGGCTCCCTTCACCGTGACTTCTAGAGTGTAGTTGTGTCCGTGGCCGTTGGGATTGTTGCACTTGCCGAAGACGCGTTGGTTTTCTTCCGGAGTGAATTCCGGATTGTGATAGTAGTGCGATGCGGAGAATTCGGCTTTGCGTGTGAGATAGACCATAAAGACAGCTCTCAGCTCTCAGTTCTCAGCTCTCAGTTTTTGACTCCCGATCCTCCGAATTGGTCGGGCAGCTTGCGTTTCGGCAGGCGTACTTCCTCTTGTCGCGCCGACGCTATAGACACGGCCCTTCCATGATACTTGGCCTTTTGCGTGCGCCTTCCTTGAGCGCAGCAACAAATAGGCGAACATGGGCAGACCGAAAGCCATGGCGAGCAGGTTGTTCGCGGTTGTGAAATGCGCAGCGCGAATTCGACGGTACACCAGTAGCCAGAAGGCGGCGGCCAAAATCCAGACGAAGTGCCGGCTGGTTACGCCAGACACGGCGATGGCGAGTGTCGACCAGGCAGCGAACCATACGGCCAAACTCTGGAAGGCGAGAAATTCTGGTTGCGGAAATAGCAGCGCCAGATTCTTTGTCCAGCCTTCGCGCAGTTGCGGCCAGTCGCGGTACATGCGGGTGCGCACGGCGTCTCCGCCGTAACGGAAGTACACGCGATGTCCGGCCTTGCGAAACAGACGCGCCAACGCCACGTCTTCGAGTATTTCCGTGGCCACTGCGGCGTGTCCGCCTACGGCTTCGTAGGCTGCGCGGCGGACGAGAATGTACTGGCCGTTCGCGGCCACGATTTCCGAAGTCTGGTCGCGCACTTTGTGGGGCGGATACTGCGCGGCCAGTTCCACGAAGATTACGGGCATCACGGCTCGCTCGGCCAAGGTAACAACCACCTGCTGGGGCGAGTAGGACAACAAATCCGCTTGCTCTTTTTTCGCTTCATCCAAAGCCCGCGCCAGCGAACCCGGCAGATGGACGGTATCGGCGTCGGTGAAGAGCAGATACTCGGCACGCGCTTGTTTGGCGCCGGCTATCACGGCATTGTTCTTCCCGGTCCAGGTGTTCCCTGCTGAATCCTGGCGCAGCGGGTCCGAAGAAATCACGCGCACTCCGGCGAAGGTTCTGGCGATCGCGCGGGTGCGGTCGGTGGAGGCGTCGTCGACCACGATGAGGTCGAACGCGACGCCGGTTTGGGTCGTCAGCGATTCCAGACAAGCCCTCAGGCTGGCCTCTTCGTTCCGCGCCGGAATGATAATCGAGACCTCGGGAATCGAGGTTTCGGGAATCGGAAACTGGAGCGGCGCGGCTGAGAATGAACTATCCATTAGTTTTTCGCTATTATAGCGGGGTGAGACGAACGCTTCTTGCTCCGCTTCGCCCGGATCGACATCCAGCCCCTAAAGGGCCATCTGACCTTGAAGGACTTACGGCATCGCTAAAGCGATGCCCTGATACAAAGCCGAGCTTCTCCGCAGCTTACCTAGTTATTGGATTGCTGGCGGCCCTGATCGGATGCTACAGCGGGAGCCATCCCGCGCGCATCGGTTCAAATGCTCCGGACTTCACCCTGCAGGACTCCGACCACAAGATCACGCTCAGCCAGTTTCGGGGGCAGGTGGTGGTGCTGAATTTCTGGGCGACCTGGTGTCCGCCGTGTATCGAAGAGACGCCGTCGCTGGTTAGGATGCAGACGCGCCTCAAAGATAAGGGCGTCGTGGTGCTTGCCGTCAGTATTGATGCTGATGACGCGGCGTACCACAAGTTCCTCAAGGACTACAGCGTCAACATGGTTACGGTGCGGGATGAAGCCAAGAAGGCGGCTACGCTCTACGGCACGTTTGGCTGGCCGGAAACCTACATCATTGATCGCAACGGAGTCATTCGCCGGAAGTTTATCGGGCCCGTGGATTGGACCAGCCCGGAAGTGACGGATTATTTGAGCAAGCTGTGAAGCAGTTCTCAGGTCTTAGGTGTCAGGTCTCAGGAAAAACAAAACCGATGACGCGGTTAAGGCTCCCTGACGCCTAAAACCCGAAACCTGAAACCTGACACCTAAGATCGGGACTTGACTATGGGGCGACTGGGGAAATGGTTTCTGATTGGGGTTATCGTGCTGGCGGGGGTGCTGGCAATTGGCATCACTCTGACCATCGGGTGGCGGCCTTTTATTGGGCCGAAGGCGCGCCCTCTCACTAGCCGTACTTTTGAACGCACGCCGCAGCGCCTGGAGCGCGGGCGCTATATCGCGACGGCTCTGAGTGGCTGCATCTATTGCCATTCCCAGCATGATTGGTCGGTGCCGGGGACACTCATCACGCCTGGCTTGGAGGGAGCAGGAGAGATTCTGCCTTATAGCGATCTCCCCGGACGCATCGTCGCGCCCAACCTGACGCCTGATGCGGAAACCGGGGCCGGCAAATGGACGGACGACCAATTCGCACGTGCCGTTCGCGAGGGGATTGGACACGACGGCCGGGCACTTTTTCCCATCATGCCCTACACCCATTACCGGAAAATGTCCGACGAGGATGTGGCGTCAGTTGTGGTTTATTTGCGCTCGCTGCCTGCGGTGCGGCACGAACTGCCAAAGACCGAGATCATCTCCCCGGTAAAGTACCTTATTCGCAGTGTGCCCGAGCCGGTGACCTCGCCCGTCCGCGAAGAGCCGGAGCCATCCGATCTGGTCAGGCGTGGGGCACGCCTGGTCAATCTGGCAGGTTGCGGCGACTGTCACACCCCGCAAGTGCAGGGTGAAAGCCTGCCGGGTATGGAGTTTGCCGGTGGCGGGATCCTTTCGGGTCCTTGGGGGAATGTCGCGAGCGCCAACCTTACGCCGGATCCGACAGGAATTCCCTATTACGACGAAGCGCTTTTTCTGCAGGTCATGCATAGCGGATACGTCAAAGCGCGTCCCCTGAGTTCGATCATGCCGGTGATGGTTTACGCGAACCTCACCGACAGTGACTTGAAAGCGATGTTCGCCTACCTGCGCACGCTGAAGCCGGTGAAGCATCGGGTGGACAACTCGGAAGCGCCCACAGAGTGCAAGTTGTGCCGGCAGAAACACGGGGCGGGCGCGGACAACTAGAGCCGACCAACAGTGCCGACTTATCCTGAACCGTGTGCCAGCGCACACGGGAGACGCGGCGAGCCGCGTCTCTACTACAGCTTGGTATTGCGCAAGCGCAGCGAATTCGTAATTACCGAGACCGAACTGAAACTCATGGCAGCAGCGGCAAGAATCGGGCTTAGCAGCAGTCCGAACACTGGATACAACACGCCTGCCGCAATCGGCACTCCGATCGAGTTGTAGAGAAACGCGAAGAACAGGTTCTGTCGGATGTTGCGCATCGTCGCCTGACTCAACTTCCGGGCGCGCAGGATGCCTTCAAGGTCTCCTTTAAGCAGGGTGATGCCGCCGCTTTCCATCGCTATGTCTGTTCCAGTGCCCATGGCAATTCCGACTTGAGCTTGCGCCAGCGCGGGAGCGTCGTTGATGCCGTCACCCGCCATGGCAACCACGCGGCCTTCGTTCTGCAGACTTTTTACGATCTCGGCTTTCTGCCCGGGCAGAACCTCGGCGCGAAAATCATCGATGCCCAACTTGCTGGCGATCTCCTGCGCCGTAGACGCGTTGTCGCCCGTAAGCATGACGATGCGGATTCCCTGGGCCTTGAGTCCGCGCAACGCGTCGGCTGCGCTTGCTTTGAGCGGATCGGCAATTGCGATGTGTCCGGCGTATTGACCGTCGACGGCAACATAGACCTGGCTTGCGCCGGGCGCCGTCAGCACCGAAACCGCCGTCTTGCGGCCAGAGCCGAAAATACCGAGGTCTGTCATAAGGGCCCAATTCCCTGCCGCGACTCTTCTGTCCTCTACGAAGCCTTTGACGCCCTTGCCGGGCAGATACTCAAACCCGGAGACCTCTGAGAGCTTCAGCTTCAGATGGCTGGCTGAGTCCACGATGGCGGCCGCTAACGGATGCTCGCTGGCGCGCTCGACGCTGGCTGCGAGGCGAACGACTTCGACATCGCTGTATCCCGTGACCTTCGGCTTTCCCTCGGTCAGGGTCCCGGTTTTGTCGAAGACGATGGTGTCCACCTTTTCCAGTGTTTCCAGTGCCTCGGCATTCTTGATGAGCACGCCGGCATGGGCGCCGCGTCCGGTGCCCACCATGATCGCCATTGGCGTTGCCAGGCCCAGTGCACATGGGCACGCGATGATCAGCACCGCCACGGCGTTCACGATGGCGTGGGCGAAACGCGGCCCTGGGCCTAAGGCTACCCAAGCGATGAAGGTTATAACCGCTATGGCGATTACCGCCGGAACAAACCAACCGGCAACTTTGTCTGCCAGACGTTGGATTGGGGCGCGCGTGCGCTGTGCATGGCTTACCATTTGCACGATCTGCGCCAGCATGGTCTCGCTGCCGACGCGCTCGGCCCGCATCACGAGGCTTCCGTTTCCGTTCACGGTCGCACCAATCACACGCGAGGCTGCTGTCTTCTCCACGGGAATGGATTCGCCGGTGATCATGGACTCGTCCACTGCACTCGAGCCCTCCAGCACAACGCCATCGACCGGAATTTTTTCTCCTGGGCGAACGCGCAGACGATCTCCGGGCTTCACTTGTTCAAGTGGGATGTCGCGCTCGGAACCGTCTGCACTCATGACGCGTGCCATCTTCGGGCTGAGATCGAGCAGAGCCCTGATGGCGCTTGATGTCCGGCTGCGGGCGCGCAGTTCCAGCACTTGTCCTAGCAATACGAGCGTTACGATCGCTGCGGCGGCTTCAAAGTAAACATCCGGGCGATCACCCATGCTGCGGAAGGACGCGGGAAATATCTGCGGGAACAAAGTGGCCACCACGCTGAAGAGGTACGCGACGCCCGTGCCCATCGCAATCAACGTGAACATGTTGGTGCTGCGGTTCACCACCGATGCCCATCCGCGCTGGAAAAACGGCCAGCCGCCCCAGAGCACGACCGGCGTGGCGAGCAGCAGTTCGAGCCAGGGTAAGCCCCACGTCCACGGCGAAGCCATGAAGGTATGCGGTCTCAACATGCTGCCCATGGCAATCGCCAGCAATGGGGCGGTCAGCAGCAAGCTGATCCAGAACCGCCGCGTCATGTCGCGCAGCTCGGGATTATCTTCTTCAACCGTCACCGTGCGTGGCTCCAGGGCCATGCCGCAGATCGGACAATTCCCCGGTCCTGAGCGCACGATTTCCGGATGCATGGGGCAGGTGTACTCCGTCTTGGTCGCAGCGAGTGCGGGCGATTCGGGATCGAGCGCCATCCCACACTTGGGACAGGGGCCTGGCCCGAACTGGCGCACCTCGGGGCACATCGGACATACATAGGCCCGCGTGTCTTTTCTGGATTCGTCTGGCGCAGCATCAGCAGCCGTGGCGGGCTTGCTCGGTGCCGGCATGACCAAGGTGGGACCACCGAGCGACACTAGGCTCGTCCCCATGGGCTTGGGCGGGGAAGACAGAATCTTCTCGGGATTCGCCTGGAACTTCGCCAGGCAACCGGCGCAGCAAAAGAAATACTCTTTGCCGCTGTGCAGAGTCTTGTGTTTGGCGGTTAGCGGGTTTACATGCATCCCGCAGACAGGGTCGAGATGGTCCATAGTGTTTGAGACTTCTTCCCCGCGCGAAGGGTGTGCGTGAGAGTCTTGGTCGTCCCTCCGGGACTTCAATCCTTAATCCATCTTTCCCAGCGCTGAAGCGCTGGGCTAAGTTCGGTCGCCCCTCCGGGGCTGGATTCGTCCCGGATTGCCGGACCGCGCTTGGCGGAATCCGTTGCTTATTAGATACTCCTATTAGATACACGAAGAGTAATCCTCGAACCTATTCTTTGGGAGAACTGAAATGACGTACCTTGAAGCCGCCTACCGCTACCAGACTCCGCCCGGAGAAGCTGTGTTGCGGGCCATCGACAGTGTGCGTGAGGTCTATGGTATCCAGCGCATCAAGTTCGACGAGAAAGAGCGGACAGTGCGGGTGCTGTTCGATGCCTCGCGGTTGAAGAGCGACGCAGTGGCCAGGTTGCTGCGCCAGTCCGGTATCGACGTGCACGAACAGCTCGTTCTGGCTTGAGAGTTTTGACGGGAAGTGAGACGGGATCAGATTGCGCTCCGCCCCTTCCCTGCTAATCCTCACTTTGGGGAGGACTCTCGGGGGAGGGCCGGGAAATGGGGCGGAGTGCGGTCTGGTCCGACAAACGGAGCAAGTGCAAAGGGGCATTCGGAAAGACCTCTGGCCGAAGTAATTTCCAAGATGCCCCGTTGCGCGCCACTTCGTCTGACCCAGTCAGAAGCATGTCGTGTGCCATCGCTAAGGTCTTGGCAATGCGCAAGGGTAGAACGCTGGAGCGGGTAGCTTTTGCGCTGCGCCGGAAACTTTTACTCTAAATTTCAACTCTCCTGTGCCGGCAGGGCGACGATTTCCACAGCGCGGGATTTGGCGCGGAGCAGGAGCGTAACCGAAATCGGCTCCGGTTTTCGGAGAGCGTATCCGGCGATCGGAGTTGGGCGAAACGAATCGGTTCCGTTATAATTCAGAGACGTAATTCCGCCACGATGCGCCCGTAGCTCAATTGGATAGAGTGCTTGGCTACGAACCAAGAGGTTGGGAGTTCGATTCTCTCCGGGCGCACCATTCTACCCTCTAAACGGGTTTTCAATCCGAACGCCCGCGATCATCTGCCCTGCATTTAGATCCTCGGAGAGAATCCGGCTCGCCCCGCATTTGGCCGCGGAGGCGACAATGAGGGCATCCCAAAATCCGATACGGGATTCGTCCTCAATTCGAAACGCCAACGAAATTTCAGCCGGGGTGGTTTCGAGGCACCAGATGGCGTAGCTGCTCGTCACCATTCGCGCCACATCTTTGGCAAAGGGAGACGGAATTTTGCGGGTCACATTAACATAGAATTCCTGGAGCACTTGCATGCTGAGAACGCCGGTGCGCTGGGTCCAAAGTTCCGAGAGGACGCGCTTGGCCACTTCATGCTTTGATTTTGCATCGACGTCGTGAGCGTAAATCAAAACGTTGGTGTCAACAAAGGTTCTATCGCTCATGCAATTCGTCTCGACGGGTTCGAATCACACCGCCCATATGAAAGCCTTGATCGAGCAGCGTCAGGGCTTGCCGCTGCGCACGCTCGTAGGCTTCTTCCTCCCCGACTAGAGTCTCGATTTGCTCGGCCAGCAGGCCACTGATGGAAGTGGCGCGTCGGGCAGCAAGAACCCTCACCTTCTGGAGGGTCTGGCGGGTTAGGCTTACGGTCACATTTTGTCTGGTCATAGGGTCACGGAAACCTGTGACGAATCGCTTATCCACGTATTACACGTGTAACACGTACAATACGTGTTGTCAACTATAGGGATCTCCAACGCGGATCCCAGCGCCTAAAGGCGCTCTCAAAGGGGGACATTTGCGGCATGCTGAAAGGCACGCCCTGATTACGAATCGTTCCTGAACTACGAACTGCTAGCCCTGCTTCATCTTTAGCTTGCTCTTATTTTCTTCAATGAAAGTCTTCAGATCGGGAGCAGCGTCGAGCAGCCTTGTCCACTGTTCATAGTAGAGAGTCACTGGAAAGCGGCCCAATCCGTAGACGCTGACGCCGCCCTTTTCGCTGACGCGGAACTCCATGGCGCCGCTTCTTTTCTTCCCTTCCACTTGTTTTTCCAGATCGGCCAAGCGGGCTTTCAATTCTTCGTAACTTGGTTCTGTCATGACGACACCTCGAATGTCTTTTTCATTATAGGGCGCAATCGCGGGCTAGCAGGAGCATTGACTGCGCCAGCTTCCCTTTAGGTGCAAAACTCTGCACAGTCGTCCTTGCAAGCTCTGCTTTCCTGGCTATCTCTCGCTGCCCCAAGCTCTTGCGGCTCTTTCCCGGATCCAGGGATGGAAGTGCAAATGCTAAAATGACTATAACAACGAATTCCCCATGGAGAAGACAGAATGGCGAGATTAAAGAAGAATCCACTGCTTCAGAGCATACCCATGCTGGTGCTGCTGGGACTGCTCGCCGGCGCCGTGGGAGGCTTGGGAATTGGCGCGATCCAGTTAAGGGCCATGTCGTCTGCAGCCAGCACTAGCAAGTAAATTCGGATTCCCACCCAGAATTAATCAATCAAGCATCCAGCGCGTCTCGATCCGGCACCTATGCCCGAGAATGCGGCCTCTTTCCCTATCCGATTCAACCTCTAGAATC
>CAVWAN010000019.1:0-18093 GCA_963752985.1 uncultured Acidobacteriaceae bacterium | reverse complement strand
CTTGCTCTTATTTTCTTCAATGAAAGTCTTCAGATCGGGAGCAGCGTCGAGCAGCCTTGTCCACTGTTCATAGTAGAGAGTCACTGGAAAGCGGCCCAATCCGTAGACGCTGACGCCGCCCTTTTCGCTGACGCGGAACTCCATGGCGCCGCTTCTTTTCTTCCCTTCCACTTGTTTTTCCAGATCGGCCAAGCGGGCTTTCAATTCTTCGTAACTTGGTTCTGTCATGACGACACCTCGAATGTCTTTTTCATTATAGGGCGCAATCGCGGGCTAGCAGGAGCATTGACTGCGCCAGCTTCCCTTTAGGTGCAAAACTCTGCACAGTCGTCCTTGCAAGCTCTGCTTTCCTGGCTATCTCTCGCTGCCCCAAGCTCTTGCGGCTCTTTCCCGGATCCAGGGATGGAAGTGCAAATGCTAAAATGACTATAACAACGAATTCCCCATGGAGAAGACAGAATGGCGAGATTAAAGAAGAATCCACTGCTTCAGAGCATACCCATGCTGGTGCTGCTGGGACTGCTCGCCGGCGCCGTGGGAGGCTTGGGAATTGGCGCGATCCAGTTAAGGGCCATGTCGTCTGCAGCCAGCACTAGCAAGTAAATTCGGATTCCCACCCAGAATTAATCAATCAAGCATCCAGCGCGTCTCGATCCGGCACCTATGCCCGAGAATGCGGCCTCTTTCCCTATCCGATTCAACCTCTAGAATCATGAACCACCAGGGACACGAAGTATCACAAAGACCTTCCCTCTACGTGTCTCGTTCGTGTGCCTGACTGTAACCAGTGATCCTGGTCACAGAAAGCGGAGGCCGCCTAGCAGAACATGGGAGTGCAGCGGTGGGCGCTCAGAAAGCGTCGCAGGTTTAGTGTGCGCCGCGCCGATTCACGGCGTGGAGATGCAAGGAGTACAAGGTGCGTCTTAAGCCGACAAGGTGGCGCTGGCTTTCGCAGATCATCTTCTTCTCTCTGTTCCTGTTTCTTCTGCTGCGCACGGAGTTCCGCGGATCGCTGCATGCCGGCGGGAGCGACATCCGGCTTCCCTATCCGGTGCAGTTGTTTTTCCAATTTGACCCGCTGGTGGCGCTGTCGAATGCGCTCTCCAGCCGCGCCCTGTACCACGGCCTGTTGTGGAGTCTGGTCGTACTGATTCCGACGATGTTGCTCGGACGCTTCTTCTGTGGATGGATTTGTCCCCTGGGCTCAATTCACCACTTCTTCAGCAGCTTGCGGTCCGAGCGCAAACGTGGAAGGCAACTGATTGAATCGAACCGGTACAAGCGCTGGCAGGCGACGAAGTACTACCTGTTAGCCGCTGCCTTGATCGCCGCTTTACTGGGCACAGGGATTGTCGGATGGCTGGATCCTTTCTCGTTGCTGGTGCGCTCCCTCGGCCTCTCCATTTTGCCCGCAGCGGACTATGGCCTGAGCGCCGTGCTGCGTGCGATGGAACACAGCCGATTTGCGGCGGTGCAGATGGTGGGCAGCGGATTCCATTTCATTTTCGGAGCGCTGCTGCTCGGTTTCAAACAGCCGTATTTTCGACAAGGGGTTTGGCTCGGCATCATCTTCATCTTTTTTCTGGCGCTGAATTTTCGCGTGACCCGCTTCTGGTGCCGGGCACTTTGCCCGCTGGGCGCTCTGCTCGGGATCGTATCGCGCTGGTCGATTCTTGGACTGGTCAAGAGCACAGAGCGCTGCGAGGACTGCAATCGGTGCCTGCTGCGCTGCCAGGGCGGCGATGATCCGATCGGCGGAGTTCCGTGGCGTCAACCGGAGTGTCATCTGTGTCTGAACTGCGTTGATGAGTGTCCGGAGCACGGCTTGCAGTTCAAGTTTTTCCCCGCGCAAAAGTCCATCGGTGTGAACCTGCGGAGACGCAAGGTGCTTACGGGATTGGCAGCTGGGGTAGCCCTGGTTCCCCTGTTGCGCAGCACGCCCGGATTCGCCGTTGAGCGCCAGGAGCGGTTGCTGCGTCCTCCGGGCGCGCTGGACGAAGAGTATTTCCTGGCGCGCTGCATACGGTGCGGCGAGTGCATGAAGGTCTGTCCCAACAACGCGCTGCAGCCCGCGTTGACCGAAGCGGGGCTGGAAGGCGTCTGGACGCCGGTCATGGTGCCGCGGATTGGCTACTGCGAAAGCAGTTGCGTGCTGTGCTCGGAGGTTTGCCCTACTGGAGCAATCTGGAAGATCACGAATAAAGAAAAGGGCTGGGAGGCGCGGGTCGCCGGTGACGCAAAACCCATTAGCTTGGGGACGGCGTTCTTCGATCGCGGGCGATGTTTGCCTTGGGCTATGGCCACGCCGTGCATTGTCTGCGAGGAGTGGTGCCCGACATCGCCCAAAGCCATCTATCTGCAACCCGCCGAGGTCGCGGATGCGGAGGGCCATCTGGTGCAGGTTAAACAACCGCTGATTGATCCTCATCGGTGCGTCGGCTGTGGGGCTTGCGAATATGCCTGCCCGGTTCAGGATCGGCCGGCAGTTTACGTGACCAGCGTCGGCGAGAGCCGGTCGCGAACCAATCAAATCCTACTGAACCGTGGCAAAGAGAGGCCGAGGTGAAAGCCCGCGGAGTGCTGCTGGTCATGATCGGTGTCGCGCTGCTCCTGGACACCGATTGCAAACGGCAATCGGGGAGTGAGGGATCGGTTTTTCCTGCGTCCAATGAAGTTACGGGCTGGGCTGCGACTGGACATGTACGGACCTTCGAGGCAGCAGACCTGTGGAAGTACATTGACGGTGACGCGGAACGGTACTTGAAGGCTGGGGTGCAGAGCGTGTCCACGACTGACTACAGGTTCCAGAACAAGATCGACGCGACAGTAGATATCTACACCATGAAGAACGCGGAGGGCGCTGCGACGATTTTCAGAGCGGAGCCGGCGGTCGATGTGAAACCGATTCAGCTGGGAGACTCCGCCCGCTTGTCCAGCCAGAGCCTGGTGTTCCGCAAGGGACGTTTCCTGGTGCGAATCGTTGCCTTTGAGGACTCGGCGGAAACATCGCAGGCACTTTCACAACTCGGGCATGGTATCGAGCCGCATCTGGCCAAGTGACGATCGCCAGGAGTGCGGTTCGTCACTGAAATGCCATAGGGATTGCGGTATAGGTAATTTGATTATGAGCTCACTGCGTGGCGCCAATCGGCGGGATTTTCTTAAGAAGTGCCTCACCGGCGCTGCGGTTCTCGGCGCCAGCGGCCGGATGGGACTGCTCGCGCCGGCAGAAGAGGGCGCGGCACTCACGAAATCCCGGGTGGTAATCGCCCGCGATGCCCTGCTGCGCGGCACGGGCACGACGGTCGACTCGCGCCGGATGCTGAGCCTTCTGGATCGCGCCATGCAAGCTCTTTTCGACCGCGACAATCCGATGGAGAGCTGGAAAAAGCTGGTCCGGCCGGGCGAGACGGTGGGACTGAAAGTGAATGCGCTGGGAGGCCGAGGACTCTCCAGCAACCTTCAGCTCGTCGAAGCCATTTGCGAGCGGCTGCAGGAGGCCGGCATCAAGGCAAGCGATATCGTGGTCTGGGACCGCGACAGTGACGAGATGGAACACGTTGGATTCCATGTGGCGACGGGCGGAAACCGAGTGCAGTGCTTTGGCACCGATCGCGTCGATTACGAACAGGAACTGGTCACGCATGGCAGCGTTGGCAGCCGGTTGTCAAAGATTTTGACGCAACGCTGCAACGTCCTGATCAATGTCCCGGTGCTGAAAGACCATGACGGAGCCGGCGTAACCATCGCCATGAAAAACATGTATGGCGTCATTCATAATCCGAACAAGTACCATCCCAACGGCTGCAATCCGTATATCGCTGATTTGAACATGTTGCCGGAAATCAGAAGCAAAATGCGATTGACCATTTGCGATGCGACCACGGCCTGCTTCGAAGGTGGACCCGGATACAAGCCGGAATACAGTTGGAAGAATAATGCCGTGATCGTTTCGCAAGATCCCGTCGCGCTCGACTACACGGGCTGGCAAATCATCGAGCGCAAGCGAGCCGAAAAAGAATTGAAGACGCTGGAAAACGATAAACGAGCGCCAAACTACATCGCCACCGCCGCCGATGCACAACATCGACTGGGTACTAACGATCCGAAGAGAATCGCGGTTGTTGAGGTGTAGGGGTGCTGCTCGATGAGGGTTGAATATGTCGCGTGAGCTCCATCGGCGGACGTTCTTGCAGTGCGCCCTGGCGTCGGGAGCGGCTTTCGGCGTCTGCGAGCTTGTCCAGTTCCCTGTCGCTATTCCGGCGTGGGCTGGTCCGCAGAAGCAGGACGATTCACGATTCACGGTCGAAGCGAAGTTCTACGAGAAACTTCCCAATAACAAAAAGATCAAGTGCAAGCTGTGTCCTCGCGAATGCAAGGTAGGGGACCGGGAGCGCGGCTATTGCGGGGTGCGCGAGAATCGCGGAGGAATCTACTACACGCTGGTGCACTCGCGGGTGTGCGCCGCGCATATTGATCCGGTCGAGAAAAAGCCGCTGTTCCATTACCTGCCGGGGACGCTCGCATTCTCGCTGGCCACGGCGGGCTGCAACGTCAACTGCAAATTTTGCCAGAACTGGGACATTTCCCAGGTGCGTCCGGAGCAGGTTCCGGCCGAGTACGCGCCGCCGAAATTAGTGGCCGAGCTGGCCAAACAGCGCGGCTGCCCGACGATTGCGTACACCTACAGCGAGCCGGTGGTCTTCAGCGAGTACCTGATGGATGCGGCCGATGCCGGGCACGAAGCCGGCATTCGCAGTGTGGCCGTGTCGAATGGCTACATGCAAGAGGAGTCGCTGAAGACGGCGTACGGAAAGATGGACGCGGTCAAGATCGATCTGAAAGCGTTCTCGGAGTCTTACTACAAAGATGTGGTCGTGGCTGAGTTGAAGCCGGTGCTGTCCTCGCTGGTCACCTTGCGGAAGATGAACAAGTGGACCGAGATCGTGTACCTGGTGGTGCCGGGGATGAACGACAGCGATGCTGAATTCCGCGGCCTGGCAAGCTGGATCAAGACCAATCTGGGCGTGGATGTGCCGATCCATTTCACGCAATTTCATCCCGAATACCTGTTGAAAAACCTGCCCATCACGCCGGTGCCCACGCTGGAGCGTGCCAAAGCGATCGCCGACGCCGAGGGGCTGCACTACGTCTATATCGGCAATGTGCCGGGACATCCCGCGCAGAACACTTATTGCCCGAAGTGCCGCCACATGCTGGTGGAACGAGTAGGATTGACAGCGACGCAGATACTGATCCGCAAGGGCAGTTGCCCGTTCTGCGGGCAGCCGATTCCTGGCGTTTGGCACGCATGACAACGCGAGAGGAGGTTTCGCATATGAAGATCAAGATGCGTCCCACAGTCTTTTGGCTGGTGGCGCTATTCATCGCGATCACGGCGATGGCGGTGGTGTGGCAGGTTCGTGCTGCCGATCCTCAGAACGCCGGACAAGAGAACGTTAGGCAAGCCGGTGTTGCTGGTGGCTTCTACCCGGCCGACCCCAAGACGCTTTCGGCGATGATCGATGACATGCTGGCGCATGCCGCTTCGTCTCAGCCGCCGATCACCGTTCCGATTCTCGCTGTGGTTGCGCCTCACGCCGGTTATCAGTTCTCCGGCCCGGTCGCTGCGTACACTTACGCGGCGCTGAAAGGGCGCCGGTTTTCGCGCGTGGTCGTCATTGCTCCGTCGCATTACGAGGCCTTTGATTTCACTTCTGTCTATGAGGGCGACGCTTATGCGACGCCGCTGGGGACTGTTCCGGTAGACAAGGCGTTTGCTGCGCAGTTGGCTAAGATGAGCCCGACCATCCGGCTTTCCAGCCAGGGACACGTTCCCACCAAAGGGCGCTGAGCACGCGCTGGAGGTGGAGTTGCCATGGTTGCAACGGGTGCTGGGCGATTTCGAACTCGTGCCCGTCGTCATGGGAGACCAGAGTTACGAAAGCAGCCGCGCGCTGGGTGTGGCGCTGGCGAAACTGATACAGGGCAAAGATAAAAGATAAAGAAACGCTGATCGTGGCCAGTTCCGATCTGTCGCACTATCACCCCTACGACGAAGCGGTGAAGATCGACCATAAAACGCTGGATGCGCTGCAGGCGTGGGACTACTTCAGCATGTCGCGGAACTTCGAGGCGCGGGTATGGGAAGCCTGCGGTGGCGCGCCCATCGTAGCCGCCATGATTGCCGCCGAGCGCATGGGAGCGAACCAGGCCGTGGTGCTCAAGTACGCCAATTCAGGCGACACCACCGGCGATCACTCGCGCGTGGTCGGATACAGCGCGGACGTCTTTTTGAAAGCTCCCAGCGGAAAAACGGCGGAACCGCAATTCTCACTGACCGGTCACGAGAAAAACGAACTGCTTGCTCTGGCTCGCAAGTCGGTGGAGTACGCGGTGCGGGAGAGAAAGCCGTATGAACCAACCGCGAGCGCGAGCGAAGTGCTGAATGAGGAGCGCGGCGCGTTCGTGACCCTGCGCAAATCGGGAGAACTGCGGGGATGCATCGGCTATACCTCCGCGGCTAAACCTCTGTACATGACCGTGCGGGACACGGCTACGCTGGCTGCCCTGCGCGATACGCGATTCCCGCAGGTATCCGCCTCAGAGTTGCCGCAAATCGATTATGAAGTCTCCGTGCTGTCACCGCTTCGGCGCGTGCTCGACGTTCGGCAGATCAAGGTTGGCCAGCACGGTTTGCTGATGAAGAACGGCGCCTACGAGGGCCTTTTGCTGCCGCAGGTGCCGGTGGACGAGAAATGGGATCGGCAGACATTTCTGGAAGAAACCTGCGCCAAAGCGGGTATGCGCTCCGGCTGCTGGAAGGATGAGAACACGGACATCTTCATGTTTACCGCGGTGGTATTCGGCGAAAAGAGGCCGCAAGAGCTTACGCCCGAAACCTCTTTGCCTCCAGGCTTACCCGCGCGGCCAGGAGCGACGGCGCCAGGCTTACCGCCGCACTGAGCCATGCGGTTTTCCAGAATCCGAACACCGGGATGAGGTAGCTGCTCAACAAAAGCGCGCCCGCGCATCCGCCCAGCAGATCGATGGCATAGAGTGTGCCCAGTCGTGATCGACCGTTGCGGTCATTGTCACAAAGATAAATCTCTGTCGCGATAGGAAATTGATAGCCGCCCAGCATTCCGCAGAGAGCAGCTAACGCAGGGAAAACAAACTGCGCCGCCAACCATGTTGCCGCCACCCCGGAAATCTTCGACAGCAGGCTGATCACAAAGATCAGCACGGGACCAGAAAGGGCGAGCAGGAACTGGGTGGTTGCCATGGTGCGGTAGGGCGGACTGTCGCTGGAACTAATGCGGCGGATACCCAGCCAACTTCCTAAGGCAATGCCTGCCATGCCCATGGCGATGAGGATCGCGAGTTGGTGGTAAACGTAACCGTAAATGGACTGGAATGCCAGCAGCAGAAAAATCTGCAGCGCCATCAGAGTGAATCCGGTCGCAGCCATGCAGTACGCTGCGGCGGAACGGGCGCGTTTCTCGCGATTAGGCACAAGCGCCAGAAGAACCGCCACAAACCAGGTGATCACAAGGACAGCATCGATGACGCGGGTGAAAGCGATCTGCGCGGCGGCCTGGAACCAGCGGGAATAGCCCAACTTGAACTGCGCGCTCCAGAGCACAACGTCGAAGTAATAGGCGATCGGCTCAAAATCGCGATTGACGGGCGTCGAGGGCAGCGGCCGCAGTTGCTCGCGAACCTGCTCCATGCGATCGGGCATCATGCGGAAGGGAATGAAGTATTCGCGAACATACTGCGTCTTCAGATTCCGCTCCTGCAATCTTCTGATCAGCGTTTGAGGATTGTCGGTCAGAACATCGGGTCGCATCGCGGCGAAGAAGTGGATGGTTTCGCCTGGGATGGCGACCACGTACGGGAAGACTTCCCGCAGGGTGTGATGAATGCAGCGCAGGAATTCCGCCAGGTCGGGGCTGATGTAATCCTCTGACGAGCGCAGTTGCAAGGCGAGCAGTCCGCCGGGCGCGAGGTGATCGCGAGCGGAACGAAAGAACTCGGCCGTGTAGAAGCGGTTCAACTGCGCGGTCTGCGGGTCGGGCACATTGAGAATGATTACGTCGAATGTGCCGCTCGCCGTCTTGAGATAGTTCCTAAGAAAGTACCGGCCATCGGCGTAGTGCACGTGGACGCGAGGATCTGACAGCGCAGGGGCAATCTGCGCGGGGAAGAACTGTCGCGCCATGTCGATGAGCGCGGGATCCAGTTCAACATAGTCGATGCGCTCGACTGTGGGATGCTTCAGCGCCTGGGCGATGCTGCCGTTTACGCCGCCGCCGATCATTAGAATGTGCCTCGGCGCCGGGTGCTCCAGCAACGCGTAGTGAACCGCCTCTTCGGCGGCGTTCTCGTCGGGCGCGTTGGCCAGGATCACGCCGTTGTCATAAATGCTGCGGATGTTGCCCGTTTCGATAACCGCCAGGTTGCCATAAATCGAGTCGCGCGATCCTACCAGTTGGAATCCCCGCCACAGGCGCGCCTGCGCGGACCTGTCCAACGACGGTGCGACATATATAAGGAGAAGAATCGCGAAAAGCGCCGCTGCCGCAGCCACGGCCGCAAGCTGCTTGCGGCTCATCCGGAACAGCAAAACGGCCGCCATACAAAGGTTCAGGAGGACGACGACGATCGCGATCTGGAAGACCCAAGAAAGCGCAGCAACACAATGCTGGCCAGGACGCCTCCGAAGGCGGAACCAGCGGCCTCCAGCAAGTACGCCGAACTGGTTGCGACGCGAGCGGAGACTCCGCACTCCTGTTCGTACATTCGGGTGGCAACCACGAAAAGCGACCCTGCGATAACGCAAAACAGGCTCAGACATGCCAGGGATGTAAGCAGCATCGGCACCGGACCAACCAACTCGCCCGGCACGGTCTGAAAAAAAGATCTGGAGGCGCGCAATGCCCAGATCGTCGGCAGCAGGCTGACGCCGAGCAGGCATTCGAGCGCGGCGACCGCTCGGCGAGCTTGGTTCCCGCCCAGCGCAAAACGGCTGCTCAGGCTGCTGCCGGCGGCGGTCCAGAAGAGCCAGGTGGCTAGCATGATTCCCAGCGAAATCTCGTTGCCGTTGAAGACGACGATGAGCTCCCGCATGAGAACGATCTGGCCGATGACGGCGCTGAATCCGATCAGCGCCAGAGCCGCCCTTACGGCCGACGTCGGTTGCTTCGCACACGGCATCGTGACGGACTGCATAGCTGCGCCACCAGAACGAGATTAGAATTTAGTTGTCGGGCAAAAGCAAAGAGGTCACAAGCAATATGCCGCCGACCGAAAACACCATACTCAACCGTCGTGAAGCGTTAATCAAACTGCTCCGCGTGGGAGGAGTCGCTGCCGGAGCCGCCGGCCTCGGATTCTGGCTTAGCGAACACAGCGTCCGGCCCGAGCACGCGCTGGCCATGAACGCAAAGCGCAGTCACGCGGTGGCGGCTGATGCGGCTTTGCCCGAGATGGCGGTCATCCAGGGAGATGATCCCGAACAACTGGCGCGGACTGCCATTGAAGAACTGGGCGGCATGCATCGCTTCGTCTCCCGCGCGGACGTCGTGCTGGTGAAGCCGAACATCGGCTGGGACCGCACTCCAGAACAGGCGGCTAACACTAATCCGAAAATTGTCGCGGAGATTGTCCGGCAGTGCTGGAACGCTGGGGCGAAGCGAGTCATCGTGACCGACGTGAGCTGTAACGACCCGCGCCGGTGTTTTCAGAGGTCGGGCATTGCCGAGGCAGCGCAGAGTGTAGGCGCCGAAGTAATCCTGCCCGAACCCTCCAGATTCAAAGATGTCGACCTACAGGGAGAGGTTCTGCGGGAGTGGGCGGTTTTCGATCCTTTCCTGAATGCCGACAAGATCATCAACGTCCCGATCGCCAAACACCACAGCCTGACCGGCACGACACTGGGAATGAAGAACTGGTACGGCATCCTGGGTGGACCACGCCATCAATTGCACCAGAAGATCCACGAAAGCCTGGTGGACCTCGCTGATTTCATTCGTCCGACTCTTACGCATCATCGATTGCTATCGCGTGCTCATACGGAATGGCCCCATCGGAGGCAACCTTGACGATGTCCTGCTCAAGAAGACGCTGGTGGCCGGAACCGATCCGGTGGCACTCGACGCTTACGTGGCGAAGGCCTACTGGAATCTGGAAGTTGCTTCCCTGCCCTATTTGAAAATGGCGGCCCAGCGCGGTCTGGGAACCTATGAGTTTGGGAAGATCCGCACACGCATAAGAGGCAGTGCATGAGAAAGGAAGGTGGAGCGTTATGAACTCCCGTCCATTCAATTCCGCACCTTTCGGAGTGCACTGGAAGATTCTGGCAATTTTCGCTTGGCTGTTATTCTCCACAGGATCGCTGGCCGCACAGGCCGCTTTCACAGCTGGACCCCTTCTGCTGCATCAGGTGAGGACTATCTATGTGGCTCCGTCCTCGGATGATTTTGTGCTTCTGGTGAAGGCGCGTCTCGAAAAATGGACGGCAGTCGGGATCGCTGCAAAGCCGGAAGAAGCGGATGCGATTCTTACTTGTCAAACTGAGAGCACCATTGTGCCCGCCAAGGTGGTTGTTCGGGTAACGACTGCGGAAGTTACGCTTGTGACCGTCACTCTCAGAAACCCATTTGGAAGAGCACAAAATCCGAAGCCTTTGATACAAACAG
The DNA here is from genome assembly GCA_963752985.1 of uncultured Acidobacteriaceae bacterium. Taxonomy (GTDB): domain Bacteria; phylum Acidobacteriota; class Terriglobia; order Terriglobales; family Acidobacteriaceae; genus Acidiflorens. Next base: position 7,390 of record CAVWAN010000019.1, on the reverse strand, counting down.
ATTGGCGGATGACATCATTGAACAACTCAAGAAGGACTGGAGAAAATCAGCCAGCGAGTATTGAGGGATTCTGGCCGGCCCCGACAGCTCGCGCGGTTTAACCGCTATTTCCCTGTCATACGTCGGCGCTCTTCTTCGCAGGCTTGCCGGGCATCGCGTCCAGTAACCTTCTTGTACCAGGCAGGATGAAAGGTCCAGGCCCACGCCTCGCTGACCGCGCCGCGGGTCATCGCCTGAAAAGTTCCCGGCTGACCGAATGTGCTCTCATAGATGTGAATGAAGATTCCGCCCAGCATGATGAGCGCGGAAATGTCGTGCAGCACGTAGCTGATGGCAACCGGAATTCTTCCAAACGTGCCGGCGCCCGCCCACATCATAATGCCAGTGATCAGGTACACCACGCACCCGATCACAATCTCCCAAAACTGAACTTTCTGGCCGGCATTGAAGAATCCGGTATCCGGGGGATCCATCTTCTCTTTGCCGCCGACGATTTTGTGGATGTTACGCATCCAGTTGGAATCGGCGGAAGTCCAGGCCATCGGCTGCAGCCAATTCAATGTCTGTAATGCGAAGAAGAAAACAAAACCCACGCCGAACCAGGGATGCATGGCGCGGCTGAGTTGGCCTCCGCCGAAGATGGGTGTAAACCAGCGGAACAGCCAGGGCAGGTAAATACCGAATCCCGAAAACAGAGCCAGGAAGAAGAACAGCGCCACCATCCAATGGAGAACGCGCGTGTACACGGGATGGCGGAGTAACTCTCCGCGATAGACGGTAGTTTGGCCCACGGATTCGAAACTCTCGCGAGCCTTGTCGTCGAAGCGCTCAACCGCGCTGGCCATTCCCGTCCTCCTTCCCTGTTGGCTCGGAACCTCGGCTGGCTCGGGCTGTACCCGGCGTGGGCCGACAGCCACGTAATGCAGGAAAACGCCTACCATCCCAAACAAGGCGACCGTCCCCAGCACAGGTTTGAACAGCCACTTCCACACCGTATAGCTCCAGGGGATTTGCGGATTCTTGGGCAGACCGCCATAGCGCTCGGGATCCGTAGCGTCGTGAAGGACGTAGATGACGTGCGTGCCGCCGACGGATTGCGGATCATAGACGCCAGCTTTTTCCAGGCCGAACTTGTCGCGCAATTGCGTAGCGCGCTCCTCGGCGATGAACTTCATATCGTCCTTGGTGCCGAACTTCAAACAACCGGTCGGACACGCCTTGATGCACGCCGGCTCCAGCCCTGCGCCCACGCGATCGGAACAGAGCGAGCACTTATAGACGCGCTTGGTCAAGGGATTGAACTTCGGAATATCGAACGGGCATCCGGAGACGCAGAACTCACACCCGATGCAGTTCTCCTGGTTGAAGTCCACAATGCCGTTTGCATACTTCACGATGGCGCCGTCGGCCGGACACGCGGCCAGGCATCCGGGATCGGCGCAGTGCATGCACTGCTCCTTGCGCATCAGCCACTGGATCGTCCCATCCGCTTGCGGGTGTTCGTTGAACTTGATCAGGTTCCAGAAGTTCCAGCGCGTCTCCCGCATGGTCTGGTAGGTGTTGTCGAAGGTGGTCGGAGAGAACGGCAGGTCGTTCCACTCGACGCACGCTACTTCGCAGGCCTTGCAGCCGATGCAGATGGTGGTGTCCACCAGTTTGCAGACTTCCAGATCCCGCTGCATACCGTTGCCCGGAACCGGCCCGGGATGGGCCGAGATCATTTCGGTTTGTAATGTCTTTCGGTCTGCCATCTCGTCCCTCCCTTCTAGGCCTTCTCGATCTTCACGAGGAAGCCTTTGAATTCCGGGGTGAATGCGTTCGGATCAATCACCGTCGGCGTCAGTTCGTTGGCCAATGTTTTGGAGGTCTTGCCTTCGTCTTCGGCAATGCCGCGGAAGCCCCAGTGGATGGGGATTCCGATCTGGAACATCTCCTTGCCGTCGATCTTCATCGGGCGGATGCGCCGGGTCACCATGGCTTTGGCGATGTAATGGCTGCGCGCACTGGTGACTTTGACTTTCTCGCCGCCTCGAATGCCCATCTGATCCGCCAATTCGACCGGGACCTCCACAAAAGGTTCGGGCACGAGCTGGACATTCATCGGATTGTTTTTCGTCCAGTAGTGATAGTGCTCGGTCAGGCGATAGGTGGTGCAAATGACATTGAATCCGTCGGCCACGGTGCCGTACTTGTCGAAAGGAGTCTTGTACTTTTTCACCACGGGATTGGTGGATTGGTTGGGGTGCAGCGGATTCGGGATGGGGCTTTCGATGGGCTCGTAGTATTCGGGGAAAGGCCCATCGTTCATCGGACCGAGCGGCACGAACAAGCGCCCGATGCCCTCGGGATTCATGATGAACGGCCCCATGTGATCTTTGGGAGCAGAGTCGGCCTTGAAATCGGGAACGTCAACGCCCGCCCAGACTCTGCTTGGCTTCGTCCCACCAAACCTGGCGACGCGAAGGATCCCAGGGCTTGCCCTCGAGGTCGCAGGAGGCGCGGTTATAAAGAACGCGCCGGTTCGCCGGCCACGACCAGGCCCAATTCGGATAGATACCAAGGCCCGAGGGATCATCGGTACCACGTCGTTGCATCATGGCGCCGGCTTCGGTCCATGATCCGCAGTAGAGCCAATTGCCGGAGAGCGTGGTGCCGTCGTCCTTGAGCCAGGCAAAACCGGGGAGTTGCTGCCCAGCTTTGATAGTCGTGTTGGTCTTGGGGTCGGTGATGTCGGCGAGAGCTTTGCCGTTGATTTCCTTGGCAACTTCCGCCAAGCGACGGGTTGTAGGGGTTCGTGTACGGGAACCATGCATGCAGGACGGGATCGGGGAACTTGCCGCCTTCCTTCTGATAGAGATCGCGAACTTTCAAAAAGATGGTCGCGAGAATTTCCTGATCGAGGCGAGCCTGGCCGGGTGGCGGGACAGCAACGTTTTTCCACTGCAGCCAGCGCGCGGAGTTGACGAACGTCCCATCCTTTTCCGCAAAACCTGCGCCCGGCAGACGATAGACCGTTGTGTTGATCTTCTTCAATTCCTCAGGCGTGATACCGGGAGCGCGCCAGAATTCGCTGGTTTCGTCGGGATAGATCTCGCAGACCACCAGCCAGTCGGCCTTTTTCAGCGCTTCGATGTTCTTCTGCGAGTCGGGGCCGATCATGACGCCGTTCATGCCGAAAGCGAAGATGCCCTTGATCTTGCCGTCGTACATGTCGTTCCAGATATTCACCCACGAGTGATTGCGGTCGATCTTGGGCAAATGGTGGAAGGCCCAGTCGTTTTCCTTTGTTGCCGCGGGGCCATACATCGCCTTGAGGAACGAGACGGCAAACTTCGGCGTGTTCGACCAGTAGTTGAACGAATCCCAGGGGTCGGGTTTGGCTTGCGTCGGCGTTGTCCGCTTCAGGTAAGCGGCCAGGTCCACATCCGTGGGAGCCGGCATCTTCAGGTATCCGGGAAGGATGTCGAAAACGCCCGCCATGTCGGTGGCGCCCTGAATGTTGGAATGGCCGCGCAAAGCATTAACGCCGCCACCCGCGCGTCCCACATTGCCCATAAGGAGTTGCAGCATCGCAGCCGTGCGGATGATCTGCGTGCCGAAGCTGTGCTGGGTCCAGCCCACCGCATAGATGATGGTGGCAACTTTCTTCATGTCGCCATCTTTGCGGATGGAGGTGAACAGGTCGGCAGCCTTCAGGAATTGATCCTGCGGAATTCCGGTAATGCGCTCGACCATCTCCGGCGTGTAGCGTTCATACTGTTTTTTCAGCAGTTGATACACGCAGCGCGGGTGCTGCAGGGATAGATCAAAGGCGGTCTTCGCAGGAAGCGCTGCCGCTGGTGGAGGAGCACCGGGCTTGGCAGCAGCCACTTTCTCGTGAGGCGATCCGGTTACGGGCTTGCCGGCAAGGTCACCGCCCTCTTCATAGTTCCAAGTCGATTTGTCGTAGGTCTTCTTCTCCGGATCAAACCCGGAGTACAGACCGTCTTCTGGCAGCTTGAATCCGTCTTTAATGATGAAGGCCGCGTTCGTGTAGTTGACGAGGTAGTCGTGCGCGATGCGGTTGTTCTCGATGGCGTAGCGGATGAGGCCGCCGAGGAAAGCAATATCGGTTCCGGCGCGAATTTGGAGGAAGAGATCAGCGGTGGAAGCGGTACGCGTCAGCCGCGGATCGACCACGATCATCTTGGCATTGCGGTGGAGCTTGGCCTCGATCGGCCATTTGAAGCCGCAGGGATGGTTTTCGGCTGGATTGCCGCCCATGATCAGCATCAAGTCGGTGTTCTTGATGTCGATCCAGCCATTGGTCATTGCGCCGCGTCCGAAGGTGGGCCCCAAACTGGAGACCGTGGGGCCGTGTCAAACCCGGGCCTGGTTTTCCAGGTAGCAGACCCCCAGGCTGCGCATAGTCTTGACGACCAGATAGTTGAATTCGTTAGTGTCAGTGCAGCCGCCGGTAAAGGCGATGCCTTCGCAGCGGTTGACGGTGTGGCCGGCGGCATCCTTTTCGAGGAAGGTGTCGTCGCGCGTCTTCTTCACCTTCTGCGCAATTTCGGAGTAGGCCTGATCCCAGGAGATGTCTTCCCAGTCGGTGGCTCCGGGGCGGCGAACCTGCGGCTTGAGCAGGCGGCGCTCGTTGAGAATGTCCTGCGCCAGAGACGATCCCTTGGGACAGAGCGTGCCGCGGTTGATGGGGTGATCGGGATCGCCTTCGACGTGCACGACTTGGGGAATGGCGTTCTTTGCCTTGTCTCCCAGGGTGTAGATAATCACGCCGCAACTGACGGAACAGTAGGGACAGGTGCTGCGGGTTTCACTGGCGCGGGAAATCTTAAGCCCCTGGGTCTGGGCGTGAAGCGGGGTTAGGTCGAATCCCAGAGCGGAGAGTCCGGCACCCCCGGCCAGAGTCCCTTTCAGAAAGGTCCTGCGGGAAAACTCCATAAATGCCTCCGCGTTGCAATCGGAGAAGTACGGAGGTTGATGGTTGCGACCGTCGCGACGACGGCCAGCCTGCACTGCCGAACGCGGAACACTATACCTCATGTTTTTCTGGGGCGTCAATGGGGGGTGGGAGGAAATCCGGTTTCCAAGTAGGTAACGATCCGCCCAGAAGACGTAGCGCGTCCCGCTAACCCTGTTTGCGGACCTGGGGCTGGCGAACCGTACATATCGTGGTCAACTATCCGTCGCAATGGAATCGAGTTCGAAGTCGAGTTTTGTTATCGTGGGACAATCAATTTTCCGATTGTGGGATACTCAGTGCGTAAAGCTTTCCTGGCGTGAAGAGTCCGGTGGACACCACCACTCATGAACATACTCGACATCGTTGTCGGTAAGCCCATCCGGACTAGCGACGAACGCGCCGAGCAGATCGGTCCTGCGCAAGGGATTCCGATCTTTGGTCTCGATGCACTGAGCTCGGCTGCTTATGGACCGGAAGCGGCCCTCAGCCTTCTGATCCCGCTTGGTCTTCTCGGTGTTCGTTATATCGTACCCGTCAGCGCTGCCATCATCACGCTGCTCGTGATCGTGTACTTCTCTTACCGCCAGACCATTGCCGCCTATCCCTCCGGCGGTGGCTCGTATACCGTGGCGCGCTTCAATCTTGGCGCACCTGCCAGCCTGCTGGCCGCGGCCGCGCTCCTCGCCGATTACATCCTGACGGCCGCCGTTGGCATTTCCGCGGGAGTCGGTGCCTTGGTTTCGGCGGTTCCGTCCTTGCTGCCGCACACGGTTTCTCTCTGCGTGGGCATTCTCATTGTCATCACCATCCTCAATCTCCGCGGCGTGCGCGATGCGGGCCTTGCCTTCGCGCTTCCCACCTATCTGTTTCTTGGGACACTTCTCATAACGATCATCGCAGGCGTTTGCCGTGTTCTCGTCAGCGGAGGGCATCCCACGCCGGCAGTTCCGCTTCCGCCTCCGCTGCCCATGACGGAAGCAGTCAGTTACTGGCTGCTGCTCAAGGTTTTCGCCAGCGGTTGCACGGCCTTGACTGGCGTGGAAGCGGTCAGCAACGGCGTGAAGGCGTTCCGGGAGCCCACGGTGAAAAACGCCCAGCGTACCCTCACCGTCATTATCTTGCTACTGGCGGTGCTGCTGGCGGGAATTTCGTATCTCGTAAAGACTTACGGAATTGCTGCCACCGATCCGGGCCGGCCCGGCTACCAAAGCGTTCTCTCCATGCTCAGCGCCGCGGTGTTTGGCAAAGGTTTGTTTTATTATCTGACTATCGGCTCCATTCTTGTCGTTCTCTCTTTGTCTGCCAATACCGCCTTCGCCGATTTCCCGCGCCTCTGCCGTGCCATCGCACAAAATAACTACCTCCCGCACGCCTTTGGATACCGCGGGCGGCGGCTGGTCTACACCTATGGCATCGTCGTCCTGGCGGTACTCTGCGGCGGCGTTCTCGTCCTTTTCGGCGGGATCACCGACCGGCTTATCCCGCTCTATGCCGTCGGCGCTTTTATGGCCTTCACGCTTTCGCAATCCGGCATGGTCATGCATTGGTGGAAAAATCGCGGGCCAAATTGGCTGAAGAGCGCGCTCGTCAATGGGCTCGGCGCCCTCGTCACCGGCATCACCACGGGGGTCGTGCTGGTTGCGAAATTCGCGGAAGGCGCCTGGATCACACTGCTTTTCATTCCGCTGACAATTTTCTTTTTCACCCTGATCCGCCGCCACTATCACTCCGTAAAACTGCTTACGAGCTGCAAAGTTCCCGTTGACGCGGCAGGTCTCAGCCAGCATCCCATTGCGATCATTGCTATCGACCACTGGAGCAACATCACCCGCCAGGGAATTGAATTTGCCGCCCGGCTTTCTCCGGAAGTGATTGCCTTGCACGTCGAGCCCAACGAACATTCCGAATTGTTGCAAGACGACTGGGAGCAATATGTTGTGCAACCCTTCCGCGCGGCAGGCAAGAAGCCTCCCCAGCTTCACGTCCTGCCTTCGCCCTACCGCTTTATCATCATTCCCATCGTTCAGTTCATTCTCGACCTTTCGAAAAAACATCCCGATCGCAGCATCATCGTGGTCATACCCGAGCTCGTGGAAGACAAATGGTATGAATATTTCCTTCACAATCAGCGTGGCCGGCTTCTGGAATGGGTGCTCCTCGTCCGCGGTAACGAGCGTGTCTTTGCGGTGACTGCACCCTGGTACGTCGGGGAACGAACCTGATTCCATCTGGAGCGGGGGGATGATCAAGTGCCCTGCAGTGTTGCATTGCGAACCGGAGCCGCGGGGCTGATAATCGCTGCCATGTCGCGAAACTTGCGCCAACGGCGGATTGCGAGAGCCGAAGAACTGGCTACCCAGTACCCTTCTGCCGCCGAGATGCTGCGCTTTTTCGTGCCGGTCGCTCGTTTTCAGGACGAGTCGTACT
>CAVWAN010000018.1:0-71205 GCA_963752985.1 uncultured Acidobacteriaceae bacterium | reverse complement strand
GGGTCGGTGATGTCGGCGAGAGCTTTGCCGTTGATTTCCTTGGCAAGTTCCGCCAAGGACGGGTTGTAGGGGTTCGTATACGGGAACCATGCATGCAGGACGGGATCGGGGAACTTGCCGCCTTCCTTCTGATAGAGATCGCGAACTTTCAAAAAGATGGTCGCGAGAATTTCCTGATCGAGGCGAGCCTGGCCGGGTGGCGGGACAGCAACGTTTTTCCACTGCAGCCAGCGCGCGGAGTTGACGAACGTCCCATCCTTTTCCGCAAAACCTGCGCCCGGCAGACGATAGACCGTTGTGTTGATCTTCTTCAATTCCTCAGGCGTGATACCGGGAGCGCGCCAGAATTCGCTGGTTTCGTCGGGATAGATCTCGCAGACCACCAGCCAGTCGGCCTTTTTCAGCGCTTCGATGTTCTTCTGCGAGTCGGGGCCGATCATGACGCCGTTCATGCCGAAAGCGAAGATGCCCTTGATCTTGCCGTCGTACATGTCGTTCCAGATATTCACCCACGAGTGATTGCGGTCGATCTTGGGCAAGTGGTGGAAGGCCCAGTCGTTTTCCTTTGTTGCCGCGGGGCCATACATCGCCTTGAGGAACGAGACGGCAAACTTCGGCGTGTTCGACCAGTAGTTGAACGAATCCCAGGGGTCGGGTTTGGCTTGCGTCGGCGTTGTCCGCTTCAGGTAAGCGGCCAGGTCCACATCCGTGGGAGCCGGCATCTTCAGGTATCCGGGAAGGATGTCGAAAACGCCCGCCATGTCGGTGGCGCCCTGAATGTTGGAATGGCCGCGCAAAGCATTAACGCCGCCACCCGCGCGTCCCACATTGCCCATAAGGAGTTGCAGCATCGCAGCCGTGCGGATGATCTGCGTGCCGAAGCTGTGCTGGGTCCAGCCCACCGCATAGATGATGGTGGCAACTTTCTTCATGTCGCCATCTTTGCGGATGGAGGTGAACAGGTCGGCAGCCTTCAGGAATTGATCCTGCGGAATTCCGGTAATGCGCTCGACCATCTCCGGCGTGTAGCGTTCATACTGTTTTTTCAGCAGTTGATACACGCAGCGCGGGTGCTGCAGGGATAGATCAAAGGCGGTCTTCGCAGGAAGCGCTGCCGCTGGTGGAGGAGCACCGGGCTTGGCAGCAGCCACTTTCTCGTGAGGCGATCCGGTTACGGGCTTGCCGGCAAGGTCACCGCCCTCTTCATAGTTCCAAGTCGATTTGTCGTAGGTCTTCTTCTCCGGATCAAACCCGGAGTACAGACCGTCTTCTGGCAGCTTGAATCCGTCTTTAATGATGAAGGCCGCGTTCGTGTAGTTGACGAGGTAGTCGTGCGCGATGCGGTTGTTCTCGATGGCGTAGCGGATGAGGCCGCCGAGGAAAGCAATATCGGTTCCGGCGCGAATTTGGAGGAAGAGATCAGCGGTGGAAGCGGTACGCGTCAGCCGCGGATCGACCACGATCATCTTGGCATTGCGGTGGAGCTTGGCCTCGATCGGCCATTTGAAGCCGCAGGGATGGTTTTCGGCTGGATTGCCGCCCATGATCAGCATCAAGTCGGTGTTCTTGATGTCGATCCAGCCATTGGTCATTGCGCCGCGTCCGAAGGTGGGCCCCAAACTGGAGACCGTGGGGCCGTGTCAAACCCGGGCCTGGTTTTCCAGGTAGCAGACCCCCAGGCTGCGCATAGTCTTGACGACCAGATAGTTGAATTCGTTAGTGTCAGTGCAGCCGCCGGTAAAGGCGATGCCTTCGCAGCGGTTGACGGTGTGGCCGGCGGCATCCTTTTCGAGGAAGGTGTCGTCGCGCGTCTTCTTCACCTTCTGCGCAATTTCGGAGTAGGCCTGATCCCAGGAGATGTCTTCCCAGTCGGTGGCTCCGGGGCGGCGAACCTGCGGCTTGAGCAGGCGGCGCTCGTTGAGAATGTCCTGCGCCAGAGACGATCCCTTGGGACAGAGCGTGCCGCGGTTGATGGGGTGATCGGGATCGCCTTCGACGTGCACGACTTGGGGAATGGCGTTCTTTGCCTTGTCTCCCAGGGTGTAGATAATCACGCCGCAACTGACGGAACAGTAGGGACAGGTGCTGCGGGTTTCACTGGCGCGGGAAATCTTAAGCCCCTGGGTCTGGGCGTGAAGCGGGGTTAGGTCGAATCCCAGAGCGGAGAGTCCGGCACCCCCGGCCAGAGTCCCTTTCAGAAAGGTCCTGCGGGAAAACTCCATAAATGCCTCCGCGTTGCAATCGGAGAAGTACGGAGGTTGATGGTTGCGACCGTCGCGACGACGGCCAGCCTGCACTGCCGAACGCGGAACACTATACCTCATGTTTTTCTGGGGCGTCAATGGGGGGTGGGAGGAAATCCGGTTTCCAAGTAGGTAACGATCCGCCCAGAAGACGTAGCGCGTCCCGCTAACCCTGTTTGCGGACCTGGGGCTGGCGAACCGTACATATCGTGGTCAACTATCCGTCGCAATGGAATCGAGTTCGAAGTCGAGTTTTGTTATCGTGGGACAATCAATTTTCCGATTGTGGGATACTCAGTGCGTAAAGCTTTCCTGGCGTGAAGAGTCCGGTGGACACCACCACTCATGAACATACTCGACATCGTTGTCGGTAAGCCCATCCGGACTAGCGACGAACGCGCCGAGCAGATCGGTCCTGCGCAAGGGATTCCGATCTTTGGTCTCGATGCACTGAGCTCGGCTGCTTATGGACCGGAAGCGGCCCTCAGCCTTCTGATCCCGCTTGGTCTTCTCGGTGTTCGTTATATCGTACCCGTCAGCGCTGCCATCATCACGCTGCTCGTGATCGTGTACTTCTCTTACCGCCAGACCATTGCCGCCTATCCCTCCGGCGGTGGCTCGTATACCGTGGCGCGCTTCAATCTTGGCGCACCTGCCAGCCTGCTGGCCGCGGCCGCGCTCCTCGCCGATTACATCCTGACGGCCGCCGTTGGCATTTCCGCGGGAGTCGGTGCCTTGGTTTCGGCGGTTCCGTCCTTGCTGCCGCACACGGTTTCTCTCTGCGTGGGCATTCTCATTGTCATCACCATCCTCAATCTCCGCGGCGTGCGCGATGCGGGCCTTGCCTTCGCGCTTCCCACCTATCTGTTTCTTGGGACACTTCTCATAACGATCATCGCAGGCGTTTGCCGTGTTCTCGTCAGCGGAGGGCATCCCACGCCGGCAGTTCCGCTTCCGCCTCCGCTGCCCATGACGGAAGCAGTCAGTTACTGGCTGCTGCTCAAGGTTTTCGCCAGCGGTTGCACGGCCTTGACTGGCGTGGAAGCGGTCAGCAACGGCGTGAAGGCGTTCCGGGAGCCCACGGTGAAAAACGCCCAGCGTACCCTCACCGTCATTATCTTGCTACTGGCGGTGCTGCTGGCGGGAATTTCGTATCTCGTAAAGACTTACGGAATTGCTGCCACCGATCCGGGCCGGCCCGGCTACCAAAGCGTTCTCTCCATGCTCAGCGCCGCGGTGTTTGGCAAAGGTTTGTTTTATTATCTGACTATCGGCTCCATTCTTGTCGTTCTCTCTTTGTCTGCCAATACCGCCTTCGCCGATTTCCCGCGCCTCTGCCGTGCCATCGCACAAAATAACTACCTCCCGCACGCCTTTGGATACCGCGGGCGGCGGCTGGTCTACACCTATGGCATCGTCGTCCTGGCGGTACTCTGCGGCGGCGTTCTCGTCCTTTTCGGCGGGATCACCGACCGGCTTATCCCGCTCTATGCCGTCGGCGCTTTTATGGCCTTCACGCTTTCGCAATCCGGCATGGTCATGCATTGGTGGAAAAATCGCGGGCCAAATTGGCTGAAGAGCGCGCTCGTCAATGGGCTCGGCGCCCTCGTCACCGGCATCACCACGGGGGTCGTGCTGGTTGCGAAATTCGCGGAAGGCGCCTGGATCACACTGCTTTTCATTCCGCTGACAATTTTCTTTTTCACCCTGATCCGCCGCCACTATCACTCCGTAAAACTGCTTACGAGCTGCAAAGTTCCCGTTGACGCGGCAGGTCTCAGCCAGCATCCCATTGCGATCATTGCTATCGACCACTGGAGCAACATCACCCGCCAGGGAATTGAATTTGCCGCCCGGCTTTCTCCGGAAGTGATTGCCTTGCACGTCGAGCCCAACGAACATTCCGAATTGTTGCAAGACGACTGGGAGCAATATGTTGTGCAACCCTTCCGCGCGGCAGGCAAGAAGCCTCCCCAGCTTCACGTCCTGCCTTCGCCCTACCGCTTTATCATCATTCCCATCGTTCAGTTCATTCTCGACCTTTCGAAAAAACATCCCGATCGCAGCATCATCGTGGTCATACCCGAGCTCGTGGAAGACAAATGGTATGAATATTTCCTTCACAATCAGCGTGGCCGGCTTCTGGAATGGGTGCTCCTCGTCCGCGGTAACGAGCGTGTCTTTGCGGTGACTGCACCCTGGTACGTCGGGGAACGAACCTGATTCCATCTGGAGCGGGGGGATGATCAAGTGCCCTGCAGTGTTGCATTGCGAACCGGAGCCGCGGGGCTGATAATCGCTGCCATGTCGCGAAACTTGCGCCAACGGCGGATTGCGAGAGCCGAAGAACTGGCTACCCAGTACCCTTCTGCCGCCGAGATGCTGCGCTTTTTCGTGCCGGTCGCTCGTTTTCAGGACGAGTCGTACTCGTCTGCCGAGAAGGTATTCAAGAATCAGGAGCAAAGCGTTTCGTTCGCGCAACCACTTGCGGCTGGGGTTGCGGGTCGATTCCCTGGATTTTTGTCGTTGGTCGAAGGAATCGGTCCCCGTCCGGTGGCGGCAGCAGCTCGCGAGCTACAGAACCAGGCTGCGGACGCTCACCGCGAGCTGCTGAGTGCCTTTTGGACTAGAGCCGGAGCCCAGCTTATGGGAGAAAAAGAATTCTTTGCGCGGGCGTTTCTTCAACCTTACGCGGAATTCATCCGGGAGCGCGCGGGAAAGCAAGAGAACGCTCCCACGCCTTGTCTGTGTCCTTTCTGCGGGCGCCGGCCGGGCGTGGGAGTACTCCGGCCATTGGGAGACGGCGGACAGCGCTCGCTGGTGTGTTCGCTCTGTCTGGGCGAGTGGGAGTTCCGGCGCATCGTCTGTCCGGGATGCGGAGAAGAAGACCACGCGAAGCTTCCAGTCTATACGGCAGAGCAGTTCGAGCATGTGCGCGTGGAATGTTGCGACAGCTGCCGGCAGTACATCAAGACGGTGGATCTGACGCGCAACGGATTGGCTGATCCGGTGGTGGATGAAATCGCTTCGATCCCACTCGATCTCTGGGCGCAGCAACGCGGATACGCAAAACTGCAGGTGAACTTGATGCTGCTTTAATTCGAAAGTCGGCCGCGGATTGTAGATCGGCGTGCGGTGAATGCTATGAGCCTGACCGTCCCCAGAGGGTTCCCAATGGATGGAGCTGTTGCGCACTTGCTTTCGGCAATCCTTAACTTCGGCGAGCGCTGCACTGCGAACTTTCGACGGAGACCCCGAGACTGTATAATCCCGGCAGCAGAGGGAGTTCTGTTCGTTAGGACAAGTCTGCCTATTCGAGGTGAATGTCTAATGGCGAATGGGGATCCGGTGGAAACTGAAGAGAAGAGACGGACTCGGAAAAAGCAAGCGAAGAAACCCTACACGAAACCCGCATTCCGGTTCGAACGAGTGTTCGAGACGCAGGCGCTGAGTTGCGGAAAGATTCAGGGTGGGATTGGGAATTGTGTGCCTCACCGCAACGCTTCCTAGCAAGCCTACAGGCCCGCTATCGGACCAAGCAGCGCCGCATTTCGCGCAGATATTTCTGGGCTACAAAGGCAGCTTTGAGGAAGTGATTTCTGATTCATGGCGATAATGATCGTTCATCGCTAATGGACGCTAGACGTCCCGCGTTGCTCGGACAATTCACTGAGCTACTAGAGGTAGAACCGGACATTCCCCAACTCGTGATCCGCTCGTGATCCCCGTACTCAGTCCACCCGCCCCGGCTGGTCCCATAGGTCCTCGCCCACAATTATGGGTTCGATTGTGCCGCCTGGGTGGCTGACATCGTACCTGCAGTGCCAGTTGCGCAGTTGGCGCTGGTTTGGGTGGTACCAGTGGGACCGCCTGCAGTGTTGCCACCTAAACCTATGAAGTAAGTCTGTGAAGCGCCTGCCAAGGTGCCCGTCGGGACACTGTTGTCGATCACAATTCCACCCGTCGGCCAGCAACCATTCCCGACAGGAGTTATAACGTCCAAGCCGGAGCCGGACAGGCTGACCGCCGCTGGATTGCTTACGTTATAGGACAGCACGCAGCCGTGTCCAGCACCGTTCGTACATCCGGCCCCAGTCCCGCGGTAGACGCTGAAGAAAATGTAGTCTGTGCCCGCAGTAGTCCGTATTCCATTGGTGGTGCACGCACTCAGACCGTTGTTGCAAAATTCATTAAGGGTAGATGGCCACGGAGGCGCGGCGCCGCTGGTGAGGGCGCCGGCAAGGGGAAGAACAGGAGTTCCCATTACTGAGCTCGTAATGGGTATCCGGTACAGAATCGCTCCGGCAGTCACGCCGGTGTTTCCTACTGCGTAAAGGTTTCCTGTAAACGTTGCCGACGAGTAGTACACGTTGTCGAAGATGCCATGGTAAAGGTAATATCCCGCGCCGCCCGTACCAACTTGCTGGACGCCCGCACCGGCATTGCTAGTGAAATTGGTCGAAAGTTCATACACCGCGTTGTGGGTACCGATTGTGGTGACAAAGGCGTAGAGTTTGCCCGCACTGCTATCCACCAGGGGCGCGTCGGCAATAGCATCCCCACCGGTGTTCGCTGTGCCGTGTACGGTCCCGGTCGACGCGGTTACGGAATGCAGGACACCTCCAAAGTCGCCCACAATCACGTTCCCGGTGACGCTGTCGTAGACAGGCAACGAGAGTTTCGACGCGCCCAGAGTTACCGGCCAAGGGCTCCCCGCCTCGGCTGGGGTTCCTCTAAACAGTCCCGTGAACTTGTGGAGGTTGCCGCTGTCGTCGCCCACAAAAGTCGTATCGCTGGCGTAATCGTAATAGGGTGCAGAGAACGTGTCGTTAGGGTTGCCGCTGAAGGCCAAGGTCACCGCGCATGGAGCTGTGCAACCCCGATAAGTGGCAGGCGTCGCAGCCGCAGGAGTCACAGGCAGGGTGGGCGTTCCGCTGTTCGGCGACCACTTCAGCAGAACCAGGCTTGCCGTAGTGCCGCTAACCTGAACGAACATCACTTGTGTGCCATCCAGGGAGGGCACGGGAGAAGTCGTGGCCATGCCGCCGGTGTTATAAGCCCAATAGGCCGACGGAACCGGGGCCGTGCATCCACCCGTATAAAGATTTGAGAACGCGACAATCGTCGCCGCCCCCGTCGCGCCCGCCGTGCCCATGGGATAGATGACAAAGTCGCTGCAACTGGCCGTGGTGGAGCTAAACGAGTACTTGGCAGGATACATATTGGGCTGCACGACAGCGCCGGCGGTGCCACCGCTGAGCGTCGCGCCTCCCCAGGCGAAACCGCCGAAACTAGCTTTCGTGGTTCCATAGCTGTTTCCCGCCGTCCCTGGCGCGTTGGCCGTAACCGTAACCGTAAATCCATTCGATCTCGCGGAAACGCCCGTGGCAACCGCTTGCAGCGTGGTGTTCTGGTTGATGGCGGACGCGATATTAGCGGCCACTTGCGTCGGGGTAGCCAGAGCGGCGCCTGACCAGTAAGCGAAGGTGTTCGCCGAGGTCACGCCGTCGCTGCCGCCGGTCATGAAAGAGCCTGACCAGGTGAAGTTCGATGTCGTAGTCGCAAGTGCGCAGTCTCCGGTTGACCCGGCGACGCGGGCCGTCAAAGTGACGACAGGGCCGGATGCGATTGCGGTAACACCCGCCGCAGCGGGGCAGGCATTAATCGCCCCTGCCAGATTTGCCGCCAGGGTTACGGCGCTATTGCTGGCGGCGAAGGTCCCGGTTGTCGAACTCGGGCAAGTGTTGGCTCCGGCAGTTCCGGCGGTCACGGTCCCCCACGAGAAGAGGCCGGTATTATTCGACGCTCCGACTGCGAGGTAAGGTCCGGCCGCCGCGCCGGAAACCGTAAACGTATTGCCAGAGGTGTAGCTGGCGGTGACCCCAACGGCCGGATATGAACTGTTGCATGCATTGATGGCGGCTGCAATGTTCGCGGCCTCGGCTGCGGTGCTGCCACCGGCGGCAAACGTTCCGGCGGTGGCGCTGGTGCAGCCGTTGCTGCCCGGGGAGCCCGTGGTCACGACACTCCAAACGAAGTTGCTGGCGGTTTTGCTGAGCGTAAGGCTACTGGCAGGACTTCCGAGCGTGGTGCTCGCGATGGTGACCACGTTGCCAGTCGCATATGCGGTGACCCCAACGGCGGAATACGAACTGTTGCAAGCGTTAATGGCATTTGCCAGGTTCGAGGCCACAATGGCCGGGTTGGCACTGACACTAAAAGTTCCGCTGGTGGCGCTGGTGCATGCGTTCGTGCCCGCGGCATAACCGGGTATGAAGCCCGTATTAGGCACTAATGTCCAGGCGTTCTGTACGGAGTACCAGCTAAAGGGCGTATTGTTGCCCGTGATGTTGGTCAACGTGACCACACCTGCCGCTCGGGTCGCCGTGACACTAGGATTCGCCGCCGTCACATATGAGTAACACGTGTGCTGCCAGTTGCCGTAGAGCCCCTGGGCGACCGTCGGACACACTGCCGGGTTATTCGTGAGCGCAGCCAGGAGAGCCTGGGCAGTGTTCGCCGAGGTGGTTCCCCACCACACACACGGCGTGGTCGTGTTTGGACAGTAAAATTGCGGGCCAACAAATTGCTCGCCAGCAAATGCCGTGGTCGACTCCTCGAACACGTACTGGATAGACCCTACAGTACCGACGTCGCCGTTCGCAGCGCCGATAGCATTTGACACACTCACCGTACCCGTGCCCAACACGCCGTTTATCGCGGTTAGGGTCAGCGTATTGGCGCCATTCTTGATGGTAATCGTCTGGCCGGCGGTTGGGCCGGCGCCGGAAACGGTGCCCGTGGCCGTAGCCCCAGTCGCGCTGGTCGTCAGGCTTAATGTGTTGGGAACGACTCCCGCGGAGTTGGTGAGGGTGATGGTGGGAGCCGTTGTGGAAGTTGGCGCGGATGACACAGTGCCCACAACGGACGATGGAGTCCCGTTGCTTGTAAGGGTTAACACGTTTGCGCCGTAAGTGATGGTGACGCCCTGACCGACGCTGGGCGCACCCGTGAAGATTCCCGTGCCGCTTGCCGTTGTCGGCGCGCTCCCGGTAAAGATCTGGCCGTCAACGGTTATGGTTGAGGCAGCGCTCGCGTTGTTGGTGGTGACGGTGCCCGCCCCACTCGCCGCAGCCCCGCCGAACGGCACGGCCCAGTCTTTCTTCAGACCGATTTTTCGCCTTCTCGGCGGGTTCCAAACGATGCCCAGCCTCTGGTCAGGCGCACCTGAAACTTGCTCGTTTGGCGTGCTGGCGGCAGAGACACCCATGCCTTCCAGCGCCTTTGCGCCGCCGCTCCGCTTGATCTGCTGCAGAGTGAAACGGGGATCGCTGGTAATCTTGAGCCACTCTTCGAACTTGCCACTCTCTATCGCCTGTTGCCTCGGGCCGGGATTGGAGAAAACCAGATAGTGATGACTCCAATCGTCGGGCAATCCGCGCTGCTGGACGGCCCAATCGTCGATGTTGCGCTGTACCACCGGATCCACCGCCGAATTTCCGGCGACTGGAGTGGGGAGAGCATCTTGCGCGCAGAGCGTGCCCGTTGCTACCAGCAGCAGAATGGTCCCAAAAACGATTCGATCCCTAATACGGATTCGGCTCATAACCCTTTCCCGCGAAGAAAATGTTTGGTTTGCATTTATGGTACACCGGAGGTGCACCGATGGATATGTCCCAGGGGACATGTCCGTCGGTAACTTGCCGGCAGGGTGTGAACCAGGGGTAAGGATCTTCTCTTGCTAACGCAGCCGCGGTAGGGCGCCACATTTCACGCCGGCCTTTCATGGCCGTGAGCATGGTGACTTCGTCGGTGTATTCGATGTCGCTATTCTCGAGACTGAATCACAAACGGGGTCGGGAGCCTGCGCTGTTTCGCGCCCGCCCATTGCGCCCCGAGTTTCCGGTCTGTACGGCAGAGGAGTTATGCTGCTGTAAGGGGAAAAGTGTTTGAAACATGGAGCGGGAGACGGGGATCGAACCCGTGACATCCAGCTTGGGAAGCTGGCGTTCTACCGCTGAACTACTCCCGCTCAACTTGGTTAGACTACCATTCCGCTCTGGGCAAGACAACGGTCCGCTAGGCGCCAGTGGTAAACCCGAATCTCCGGCCTCAGCGCCTGAAGACGCTCTGATGACGCAGCATTTATGGCATGCCTGAAGGCATGCCCTGATACGAACCATCACTGATACGGGCGGTTGCGCAGGCTGCTCACAAGTTCGCGACGTTTGCCTTTCTCCTGTACTCTGCGTAAGATTCCCGCGCGGAACCTGCACCGACGTTCATTCCATTCTCCCAGGAGTCTTGATGTCCACTAATTCCCTTCCCAAGAAATACAGTTCGCGCCGCAACTTCCTTCGCACGGGGTTAACCGCAACTCTGGCCACGGCTGCTTATCCGGCGCTCGGCTCGGCTCGGGTTGCCGATCCTGCGCCTGTGCCGTTTGCCAGTGATTTCAAGAAGGACTTCGAACTCGACGAGTTCACGATTGACGACGTACAGAAAGCCTTCCAGTCAGGTCAATATTCCTCCCACTCTCTGACCGAGAAGTACCTGGCACGCATTCAGGAAATCGACAAAGCCGGACCCATGGTCAACTCGATCATCGAGCTCAACCCTGACGCGCTGGAGATCGCAGACGCGCTCGACCGGGAGCGCAAGTCGAAGGGCGCGCGCGGGCCGCTGCATGGGATTCCGATGCTCATCAAGGACAACATCGATACCGGAGACCGCATGAATACCACGGCGGGCTCACTGGCGCTGCTGGGATCGCGGCCTGCGAACGACGCTTCCGTCGCCGCGCAGCTGCGAAAGGCCGGCGTCGTAATCCTGGGAAAAACCAATCTCAGCGAGTGGGCCAACATTCGCTCCAGTCATGCCACCAGTGGGTGGAGCGGCCGCGGCGGACTGACTCGCAACCCTTACGCTCTCGACCGCAACCCTTGTGGATCGAGTTCCGGAACTGGAGCCGCGGTCTCCGCGAATTTGTGCATTGCCGGTATGGGCACGGAGACGGACGGGTCGGTGGTCTGTCCGGCTTCGGCGAACGGCCTGGCGGGGCTGAAGCCTACGGTGGGGCTGGTCAGCCGCAGCGGTATCGTTCCGATCTCGCACACTCAGGACACGGCGGGTCCAATGGCGCGCACGGTGCGGGATGTCGCCATTCTTCTTGGAGCGATGGCAGGAGCGGATCCGCAGGATGCTGCAACTTCCGATAGTCTGGGCAAGCTTTTCCCCGACTACGCCAAATTCCTCGATCCAGCAGGACTCAAAGGCGTGCGCCTGGGCGTGGTCCGCAAATATTTCGGCTTCAACGATGCGGTTGACCAGCTCATGGATTCGCTGCTGGGCGAGATGAAGCGCGCTGGCGCCGAGATTGTCGATCCCGCCGACGTTCCCACCATTGGCAAATTCGACGACAGCGAGACTACCGTCTTCTATTACGAACTCAAGGCTGACCTGGCGGCTTATTTCGCTCGTCGCGCTGGTTCCTCGCCAATCAAGAGTTTGAAAGATGTAATTGACTTCAACGAGCGCAATCGGGACCGCGAAATGCCCTACTTCGGGCAGGACTTTTTTCTTAAAGCGGAGCAGAAGGGTCCGCTCAGCACAAAAGAATATCTCGATGCGCTGGCCCTGAATCGCCAACTCAGCCGCGCCGAGGGCATTGACTTGGTCATGGATAAATTTAAACTCGACGCGCTGGTTGCCCCTACGGGAGGCCCCGCATGGATCACCGACCTGATCAACGGCGACCACTCCGCTGGAGGCAGTTCGAGCGCTGCGGCCGTCGCCGGCTATCCCAATATCAATGTGACAGCCGGATATCTCTGGGGACTGCCGGTCGGCATCTCCTTCTTCGGACGCGCCTGGAGCGAGCCCACGCTGCTCAAGATCGCTTACGGGTTTGAACAACTGACGAAGGCGCGTCAGAAACCGAGATTCCTGCCAACGATTGAGATTCCAGCATCTTGACCGCGCTGACGAGTCCTTCACCACAGAGGACACGGAGGAACGCAGGGGAAAACACCTCTGGCGCTCTCCTCTGTGAACCCCTGTGGTACAAGATTTTATTGCTGCGGAGTTGGTGCGGCTGGAGCCGGTGGAATTACGGTCGGCGCGGGTATAAGCTGCGGCCCGTTTGAGCCCGGCAGTAACGACGATGGAGCGGCAAACAGCGGGTCGGGCAGCGCATCGGGCGCCGACTGCTCCTGCGCCGGCCGGATTCCTTTGGCTTCCACGATCGACCATCGCCAATCTTCATCGGGACCGGGGGTGATCCCTATATTCTCGTGAAAGGCGGTGGTGCTGAAGGGCTTGGCCTCAGCCTTGAGGTGATAGAGGAGAGTTACGTCGGAACGCCTTTCGACGGCGATGGGCGCAAGGCCCTCCGCGGCGGGAATCACCCGCGCCCGCGCAACCAATTCGGCGTTTTCTCCGGGCTTGCGTTCGAGCGTCAGGCCAATCGTGATTTCGCGCAGATCCCAGTCAGTCCCGTTGAATACTTCCAGTTGCAGCGCTTCGTCCTGAATCGAGCCGGGACCGTCGATCTTGAGCAGTTCGGTCAGCGGCAAGTCTTCGATCAAAACCGGCTTGATCAGCAGCGAACTGGCCCGGGCATTGAAAGAGAGACTGCAGGTTACATCGGGCGACTGCACTTTCAGCGTGCCGGAAGGGTCGATAGAAAACACGGTCTTGTCTTGTTTGAGCGGCCTGGCTTTCTTGGCGTCCTCCATGACCTGGGTCAGATTGTCGTTATCGATGACGGTTTGGGCTGGGTCCGACGGTTGTTGCGGCTGCTGCACTTTGTTCTTACGCAGGTTACGGGCCAGGTCGCCCAGCGAAGGGTCGTCGTCTTGCGCCGTAGCGGCTCTCGGGCAGAGTACGAAGAGCAGGGCGCCGAGGACCGCGACGGGCGCGAGCAAGCGCGAGCTGGAGAATCCGGGTCTCATGATTTCGCTGGTTGAGCGGCACGCGCTCACCGCGTCCACATGAAAAGTTTAGGCGAGATGGAAGGGAAAAGAAGTTACCGAAGGGACACGGTGGTGCTAGCACTTCCAGGTTCGGCAAAAGAAATGGGGAAAGGGGCATGGACGCCCACTAATCGGAGTGAGGCGCAACGGGGTGCGCCCATGCCCTTCAACCCATCAACGCTACAGCAGGCCAGAGGTACGGAAACGGGCGATCGGATCGGTTACCTGCATTGATTGACGCTTAAAGACCCAGCGTGCCACCGCAATCCCCAATGCCGCGTAAGCCAGATGCCAGATTTTCATACAATCGCTCCCCACGCCGGACCTCTTACCGGGGAGAGACTTCGAAGGGCCCGTCGTGAATTAACCGTAACTCTGCTCTATCGGCAGGTCTAGGCCACGAAGGTGCCATTAAAGTCCAACAAAAGTAATCCGGGGTAAGTAATTCGCGGTAACCAACAGTCGAGGACAGGCGGTATTCGTCCCCCGTAGAGACGGGGCTTGCCCCGTCTCCGGCAGCGCGGCAATGCCAAGACGCGGCAAGCCGCGTCTCTACTCGGAAGTTTCGATCCAGCCGCCGCCGACGACCGTATCACCGTCGTAGAAGACGGCGGCCTGGCCGGGGGTGATGGCGCGCTGCGGCTCGTCGAAGGTAACGCGAACTTCATCCGGCCCGGCGGATTCCATCATGGCTGGCGCCGGTTGGTGCTTGTGGCGGATCTTCACCGTGATCCGCTTCGGCTCTTGCAGCTCGGCCGCCGAAATCAGGTTCACCCGGCGGGCGCGGAGAGTGCGCGAGTAAAGGTCTTCGTCATTGCCCACCACGACTTGCCGCGTATCATTTTTGATTTGTATAACATAGAGCGGCGAGCCGGTAGCCACGCCGAGTCCCTTGCGCTGGCCGACGGTGAAGTTGTGAACCCCGGCATGCTGGCCGACCACCTTGCCGCCGGTGGTGACCATCTCACCTGCAATTTCCAGGGGCTTGTCTCCCTGCTCGGAGAGGTAGGCTTCGAGAAAGCGCTTGTAATCGCCGCCAGGAACAAAGCAGATCTCCTGCGAGTCGGGCTTTTCGGCAATCACCAAGCCGTGCTTACGGGCTAGTTCGCGGACCTCCGGCTTGGTCATGCCACCGAGCGGAAACAAGGTACGACTCAATTGCTCCTGCGTCAGGCCGAAGAGGAAGTACGTCTGGTCTTTGGATTTGTCGGTCGGACGCTTCAGCAGCCAGCGGTTTGTCTGCTCGTCGAAGGCGACCCGGGCGTAGTGGCCGGTGGCGATCTTATCAGCCCCAATCTGTTGGGCTACAACAAGAAGCTGGTCAAACTTCAAGTGATTGTTGCAGAGGCTGCAGGGGATGGGCGTGCGCCCGGCGAGATACTCCTCTACGAACGGGCGCACCACATCACGTTCAAAGCGCTCCTCGTGGTTCACCACGTAGTACGGGATGCCCAGGGTTTCGGCAACGCGGCGAGCGTCGTAAACGTCGTCGATCGAGCAGCAGCGTCCCTGTACGGATTCCGGCATGCCTTCGTGTCCGGCAAGACGGCGCTGGTTCCAGAGCTGCATGGTAAGGCCAATGACGTTGCGGCCTTCGGCACGCAGCATGGCCGCAACGGTTGAGGAGTCGACTCCTCCCGACATGGCGACGGCGATGGTTTCGGAATTCAGTTGCTGGCTCCTAGCTAACTGCCGAGCTTCGCTCGGCTGGGCGGACGAATGCGTCCGCCCCTACGTGATTCTTGCTGGCACTTTGTTCCATACGGGTGACAACTCTCTCAGACGAGCGACCGTCTCCCGGATCAACCCCAGTGCGAAGTCTACATCCTCTCCCGTATTTTGCTTACCCAGACTGAAGCGAATGCTGGCTTTGGCGCGATCACGGCTCACCCCCATCGCGATCAGCACATGCGACGGTTCGATGGCTCCGGAGGAGCACGCGGCGCCGGTCGAGACTGCCAGGCCTTTCAAATCGAGGGCGATGACCATGGCCTCGCCTTCGATGCCATCGAAATAGATGTTGGTCGTATTCGGTATACGTGGCGCGCCTTCGCCGTTCAGGCCTGTGGCTTCGATTTTGAGCAGTTCCCTTTCCATCCGGTCACGCGCTGACGCCGTTCTCAAATCGTCGCCGCGATCATTGTCGCGATCGAGGCCAGCGACGGCCAGTTCGGCTGCCTTGCCCAAACCTACGATGCCGGGAACGTTCTCTGTGCCGGCGCGGCGCGAGCGTTCATGGCTGCCGCCATGGAGCATGGGCTCAATCCGAGTTCCCTTGCGGACGTAGAGCGCGCCGACTCCCTGCGGCCCATGAAACTTGTGGCCGGAGATGGTGAGAAGGTCGCATCCGATCTGGTTGACGTCGGTTGCGATTTTCCCCGCCGCCTGCACCGCGTCGGTGTGGAAGTAAACGTCGGCTTCGGCGGCAACTTTCCCAATTTCGGCGACGGGTTGCAGCACGCCCGTCTCGTTGTTGGCGAGCATGACGGTGATCAACTTCGTGTTCGGCCGGAGCGCGCGCTTTACGTCCGCCGGGTCCACCAGGCCGCGGCCATCCACCGGAATGTACGTGACTTCGCACCCGTTGGCGGCGAGATGCTTGCAGGGGTTGAGCACGGCGTGATGTTCGATGGTCGAGGTGATGACATGGTCTCCCGGCTGCACCAGGCCGAATATCGCAAGATTGTCGGCTTCCGTACCGCCGCTGGTGAACACAACCTCGGAGGCGCGGCAGCCGAGCAGCGCGGCTACGGATTCCCGGGCGCGCTCGACGGCAGCGCGCGTCTCCTGTCCATGATGGTGGATGGACGACGCATTGCCGAAGTGCTCGCCAAAGTAAGGCCGCATGGCCTCTAGGACCTCGGCGAGCACTGGCGTAGTCGCATTGTTATCGAGATAGACCCGGCGCATCATGCTGCTATTGTACCGAGGTTGTAACGATGCGCGGATGTTCGTGTGGAGCGACGGGCGGCTCGCCCGTCACGTCGGGAAGCCGGGCGAGGACGCCCGGCACTCCCCCAGCAAACTAGCGGCTCTCCAGCGCGACGTATTTCTGCGGGTAGACCGGGCCTATGTAATCGGCGCGTGGGCGGATCAAGCGGTTGTCGTCGAGCTGTTCGATGATATGCGCGGTCCAGCCGCCCACCCGTGAGACCGCGAAGATGGGGGTGAACAAATCCACATCGATACCCAGGGTGTGGTAGGTGGAAGCTGAATAGAAGTCCACATTGGCATTGAGTTTCTTGTCCGCTCTCACGAATTCTTCGATCTTTTGCGAGTATTCGAACCACCTGGGATCGCCGCTGGAATGGCCCAGGTCGCGGGACATCTGGCGCAGGTGCGTGGCCCGCGGATCTTCGGTGTGGTAGACGCGGTGTCCAAAGCCAGGAATTTTCTTCTTTTGAGCCAACAACCCTTTGACGTACTCGACGGGATCGGCTCCGTTGGCGTCGATTTCTTTGAGGATTCTGAAAACGGCTTCGTTGGCGCCGCCGTGCAGTGGCCCCTTGAGCGTGCCGATGGCGGAAGTTACTGCCGAGTGCATATCGGAAAGCGTAGCCGCAGTGACCCGGGCCGCGAAGGTGGACGCGTTCAGTTCATGGTCGGCGTGCAGAATTAGTGCGATATCAAGAGCGCGTTCGGCAGTCTTCGAGGGTACGGCGCCGTTCAGCATGAGCAGGAAATTGGCCGCGTGCGAAAGCGACCGATCCGGTTCCACCAGCGGCTCCTCTTTGCGAATGCGGTCGTAGTTGGCCACGATCATGGCGATCTGGGAGGTCAGGCGAATCGCTTTGTTGACATTGGCGTCGTGATCGCTGCGGTCGTATTCCGGGTCGTAAAAAGAAAGCGCCGAGACAATCGTGCGCAGCACATCCATCGGCAGCGCGTGCTTCGGCGCCAGCTGCAGAGCATAGACGATGGAGGCATCCAGCTTTCGTTCCTCCGCCAAGCGCTGTTTCAGAGCCTTGAGTTCGCTGCTATTGGGCAAATGTCCGAACCACAGCAGGTAGCAGACTTCTTCAAAGGTGGAGTGGTCGGCCAGATCGTGGATGTCATATCCGCGATAGGCAAGCACTCCCTGTTCACCGTCGATGTAGCAGATGCTGGATGTGGTTGCAGCAACCCCTTCCAGTCCCTTGGGGGCGTGCAGGCTCGTAAGGCTGGACATGGCTCCTCGCTTGCAGTGGGGATGGATTGATGTTCCTCGTCCGCGTCAGAAAAAAAGCGCGGCAAGGCAACTTTCCTTTATACGCCAAACCAGCAGCAGGTTCCAGACGTACGCTTGGTCGGAGCGGGTGCGCGGCGTAGACTGATGAGCTTGCCCTTGGCGGCTGGAAGACCTGCGCCTCGGGCAGAATCCCCCAGAACGACTCGGAGAAATTCATGAAGACAAGATTACTCATTTTCGGTTTCGGCCTCATTCTCATCCTTGCCCTGGCAACGCCTTTGGCGCCGGCCGACGAGGGCATGTGGCTATACAACGCTTTCCCGGGAGATCGAGTCCAGAAGCAATACGGCTTTCTGCCGACGCAGGAATGGCTGGACCACCTCCGGCTGTCGTCCGTGCGCTTTAACAATGGCGGCTCAGGATCGTTCGTGTCGGCCGACGGCCTGGCCTTTACTAATCATCACGTCGGCGCCGACTGCATCGAGAAACTCGGCACCTCGGGCACGGATTACATGAAGACCGGTTTCTACGCCAAGGCCCAGGCGGAGGAAGCCAAATGTCCCGATCTTGAACTGAACGTGCTGGTCGGTATTGACGACGTCACGGCGAAGGTGAAGGCCGCTGCCCCCGCAACCCTGTCCGCCGCCGACGCGGGCCAAGCGCAGCGCTCAGCGATGAGCGCCATCGAAAAAGACTGTGCGACTTCGACCAGCCTGCGCTGCGACGTAATCACGCTCTACTCCGGCGCAGTTTACAACCTTTACAAATACAAGAAGTACACCGACGTGCGCCTGGTGTTTGCACCCGAATATGACGCGGCATTCTTCGGCGGCGATCCCGACAACTTTACCTTCCCGCGCTATGACTTCGACATCACGTTCTTCCGCATTTACGAGAATGACAAGCCGGTTTATCTCGACCACTACCTGCAGTGGTCGAAAGTTGGAGTCAAGGATGGCGATCTGATTTTCGTTTCCGGCCATCCGGGAAACACGGACCGCCTGAAAACGGTCGCGCAATTACAGTTCTTGAAGAATGTGGAGTACCCGTCCCGCCTCGCCGTCTACAAGCGGCGGATCGCCGCGCTCCAGAAGTTCAGCGCGGAGTCGGCCGAGAACGCGCGCATAGCTCAAGAAGATATCTTCTCGCTGCAGAACTCGCAGAAGGCGATTAACGGCGAGTACGAAGGGCTGCAGGATATGGCCGTAATGTCGCAGATGAACACGACGGAGCGCGAGCGGGAAAAAGCGTATATGGACGAGCACCCGGGCGAGCCCAACCCCTGGGAAGAGATTTCCAACGCCATGAAGGTGAACCGGGAAATTTACGAAGCGTACACCTACCTCGAGCCCCGGCGGTTCAACTCACGGCTGATGTCCTACGCGCGGACTCTGGTTCGTATCGCAGAGGAAAAATCGAAACCGAATGGCGGCCGACTGCGCGAGTATCGTGATTCTGCATTGCCTTCGCTGGAGCAACAACTGTTCAGCACTGCTCCGATCTACAAAAATCTTGAGACCGCTTCCGTAGCCGTCTTCCTGACCCAAATGCAGGAAGCGGTGGGAGCCGAAGATCCAGCGGTGAAAGCGGCGCTAAACGGGAAGTCGCCCGAAGGGGCTGCCCAGGCGCTGATCGGCGGTACAAGACTGCAAGATGTGGCTGTCCGCAAGCAACTGTACGCAGGCGGAAAGACTGCGGTAGAGGCGAGTCCGGACCCGCTGATTATCCTGATGCGCAACGAAGACGCCGAGGCACGAGCCGTGCGCAAACGCTTCGACGACGAGGTCGATTCGGTGGTACGCCGCGACGGCGCAACCATCGCCCGGGCACAATTCGCCCAGAGTGGCTTCACCCAGCCTCCGGACGCGACCTTTACGCTGCGCCTCAGTTATGGTCCGGTGAAGGGCTATGAAGAGAATGGGAAGAAGATTCCTTACTTCACCACTTTTGGCGGGGCTTTCCAACATGCCGCGGAGCATGGTAATAAGCCTCCGTTCAATCTTGCTGCAAGCTGGCCGAAAATGAAGGCGAAACTCAATCTCCAGACGCCTTTGAACTATGTTTCCACCGCAGACATCATCGGCGGCAACTCGGGCAGTCCTACGGTCAACAAGGCGGGCGAAGTGGTCGGAATTATTTTCGACGGAAATATTCAGTCGCTGGTCTTGGACTTCTACTACGAAGACCGCCAGGCGCGCGCTGTGCATGTCGATTCGCGCGGCATCATCGAAGCTCTGCGCCACATCTACGGCGCCGATGCCCTGGCCGATGAACTGACCGGCACGAAAGGGGCAGGCAAGGCGGCAGGTAAATAGAACCTTAGCGTCACCGCTTCGGCATAGGACGTCAAAATCTTTACCACAGGGGACACAGAGGAACACAGGGAAAAAGTACCTGCTTGATGGTTTCCTGTGGACCCCTGTGTCCCCTGTGGTTCAAGTTCTTTTTGCTCTTATTCCGGCCAGAGCGAGGCTGCCGTCTTGCTCAAGATCTGCTCTTGCATCTCTTGGCTGATGGGCAGAGCCTTGAACTCCTCAAGATTCTGCTTGACGTCGGGAACACCGGGACCCGGCCAGTCGGTGCCAAATAGCGTCTTGTGGGCGATCTCCGCGAGCCGCGGAAAATACTTCAGCAGCGTTTTTGGAGGAATGCCGCTGCTGTCGAGATAGACGTTGGGATGGCGCCGGATGAGAAAAAACGCCGTATCCATCCACAGCGGGCGGCCGCCGTGCGCCAGCAGAATTTTGAGCTTGGGGAAATCGACTGCGACATCGTCAATGTAGATCGGGTCTCCGTACTTATTGCGTGCGCCAGGAAAAATCGATGTTCCCGTGTGGAACATGACCGGGATGCCATTGGCCTCGGCTGCCCGGTAGATGATTTCCAGTTCCTTCACTCCGTGCAGATAATCGTTCGGAAACAACAGTTGATGCGGTGGGTGGATCTTGATCATGCGCAGGCCAAGCCGCAGGATGTGCTCGACATCGGCCATGATGTTGGTGGTGTGCCGCGGATGCAGGCTGCCACAGGAGATCAGCCGCTTGGGATCGTACTTCGTGTAATCGGCGACAAACTGATTGACCTCGGGCGTAAAGCCGATCACTTCCGGCGCAACGTAGTTGATCAGCGCGGCACGGTCAACGCCGCAACGGTCCAGATATTTAAGGAAGGCCTTGGGCGAGCGGCAATATTCGGCGATCTCGTCGAAATTGGCGCGCTTGCGCTTCATCAGTTCCAGCGCCTGCGGCTTGAACAGTTCGATCGGATCGATGTGGACGTGGCAGTCAGTGATCATGTCTAGTGGTCAGTGGTAAGTGGTCAGTTCTTCCCACGCCGAAGCAACGCTTTGGTTTCGCTAAGTGCTAAAGGCTAAGTGCTAAGAGCTTCTTTCAGTACAACGGCACTTTCGGATCCACCGTCCTCGCCCAGCCGTCGATCCCGCCTCGCATGGATTGCACCTTTTCGTATCCCTGCTGGCGAAGCCAATTGGTGACGCTCAACGAGCGCACGCCGTGATGGCACATGACCACGATGTAATCGTCGGGATCGAGTTCCTGATGAGCGCGCGTCGGGATGTCGCCCATCGGAATGTGTTTTGCTCCTTCAATGCGGGAGGCCTCGTATTCCGAAGGCTCGCGAACATCGAGCAGGGTAAATGTTTCCCCGCGCTGCCGCAGCGCCTTGACCTGAGTTGGGGAGATTTCGAAGTCCATAAGATCAGCAATTAGCAGTTAGCAATTAGCCCCTAAACCTCTCCCCGTTCACTTTGCCGCACCATCACCCATTGGCGCGCCTCTCAACGTGGTCAAACTTACCAGCGCGGCCAGCGCCCAGAGAGCGCCGGTTCCGATCCGGGCCATGCGCACATCGGCGTACGGAACGTTGCGCCACAGCGTCAGGCTGCAGCCGGCGACAAAATTAATAACCAGCAGGCCGAAAAATACGCGCTCGCGCAGGCAGCGCGTGTCGAACGCCAAGGCGGCCAGCAAGACGATCCACACGACGTAGGTCGCGGCCGTCCAGAGATCGTGTGGCCAGTCATACTCATTGCGAGTGACGTGGCTGAACGACAGCCAGGCGAAGTAACTACAGCCGAGAAATCCTGCCACCCCCCACAGTGGCGTGCGGCACATCAGGTGGCCGGAACTATAGGCCCGCTTCGCCCCGTTCTTCGTCTCTACCTTGACCTTTTCGTTTTCTATTTGTGTGTCCATTTCGGTGGCCGTTTCTCAAGGAAAGCAATGATACCCTCGCGTGCGTCTGCGGTCGAGATGAGTTCCTCGAGGTAAACCTTCTCGGCTCGCGCCAACCCTTTGTCAAAGTGAATCGCGTCCCACGCGTAAATCGCCTTCTTGGCGTGGGCGAGCGCAGTCGGACTCAATTGGCGGAGTTCATGGAGCGTCCGCTCGACCACCGACTCGAGTTCCTCGGCAGCTACAGACCGGTTCGCCAGGCCCATCGCCGCAGCTTCATCGCCTGAGAATTGGCGACCGGTGAGGATGAGTTCAGCGGCACGCTTCTGGCCGACTAAGGCGGGCAGAGCGACGGTTGCAACCGGTGGATAGCATCCCAGCTTGATTTCAGGAAATCCCCAACTGGCATCGCAAGCGGTGTAAACCATATCGCACACGGCGGCTAGTTCCGCGCCCCCTCCAAAACATGTGCCGCGGACGGCGGCGATTGTAACTTTGCGCGAAGAAACGACGGCGCGGATCACCGCGTGAAAACTCGTTAGCATCTCGTGAATCTGCTCGGGGAGGTGGGCTTTGATATCGACTCCGGCGGAGAAGGCGCGAGCGTCGCCTTGGATGAGGACGATGGAGATGTCGGGACGGGATTCCAACTCCGCCAGCGTCTGGCTAAGTTCGCCCATCATCGCAAGGTCGATGATGTTGAGCGAGGAGTTGACTAGCTTGACGCGGGCGACGGGCGCTGTCACATTTACTTCCACTCGGCTTGTGGCGGCGGTGGTCATCGTTCAGTGCGGGCGAACAAGAGTGTCCGCCCTGCACGCGCTAGATATTAATCGCCGATTTGCGCGGCTCGGCAATCGTGGACAATGGATCGCGTGCGCCCTCTTTTTCTTTGATCCATTTCTTTTCGTTGCGGATGATGTCGAGCAGCAGCTCTTTATCCTTCGCGCCGGGAAGATTTTCTTCACAGTGCTGCCCGTAGCTGCGGTCATCCAACGGCTCGCCAGTTTCGCAGTGGTACTTCTGCCCCGCCCATCGTCCGATATTGCGGTTGAAGTGGATGTCGGGGGTGTAGAACTTCTTCTCGCCTGGCTGAAGAAACGTGTTCAGGCGATCGACCAATCCCGCGACCTCCTGGCGATAGAGATGGCGGCTGTAGTCGTTCAGGTCGTCGAGGTCGGCGGCCTTTTCGTTCTGCAGTTCGTCGTACCGGCCTTTGATTCCCCAGACGTAGGCCCAGTGCGCTGAGGAAGAATGATCTGTACCGAAAAGGTCGAACGAACTTGAGACCCACTTGTTCAGATATTTCTGCAGCAGCCACCGCGGAATCACTCCCGCTTCGACTACCCGGCGCAGTCCATCGTGGCCGGTCCCCATGTGGAAGGCCTCTTCGCGCAGCATATACGAAGTCGAACGTCCGAGCGGCGCAAACGATGAATACTTCAGCATCTGCAATTGGAACTTGCCGTCGCGATCCACGAAATCGGTGTAGGTGAAGAAGTCGAGCCAGTTATCGACGTCGACGTTGAAAGTGCCGAGCAGGCGCTTGTTTTCGAATGCCCGGCGTTCGAGCATTTTCTGGGCTTCCACCTTGCCGGAGGACCCGAAGAAGTCGATGAGCAGCGCACACATCTGCCAGCCGTGGCGCATTTCCTCGATCATGACGCGGGTAATCGCTCGCCGGTCATATTCCGTGGGCGCGGTTGCGAACAGATTGCGCTGCTGCTCCACGCTGGCAAATTCGGTGTCGCCCTGGTAGACGATCATGTTCATGAGGGCGTCGCGCATCTGCTGGGTTGGCACTTGGCGCAGGTTCTCCCACTTATTGCGGCCTTTGTAGGAACCGAACTGGATCTCTTCCGTTTCGATCGCTCCGTAGAGCGTATCGAAGTGGAAGGCCTCGACGTCGTCTTTGTTGACGCCTACTTCTTTACGCCATTCGTTGAACAGGCCGACCCAGTCGCTGAAATTTCCGATTTTCGCTACTTTGCCTGGCATAAGACCTCAAATCTTTACCACAGGGGGCACAGAGGAACACAGGGGAAAGCCACCGGTTGTCCTGTGTTCCTCTGTGTTCCCGGTGGTTCACACTTTTGCTCTTACTTTGCCGTAAATATCGCCGGACGCTTCTCAACATATGCGGCCAAGCCTTCTTTGGCGTCGTCGCTCTGGAACAGGATCTGCTGGTTCTCGCGCTCGACGGCCAAGGCCGATTCCATGGGGATTTCCCATCCCGTCTGTACCGCTCGCTTGATGCGTCCCACGGCTTTCGCGGCTTTGTTTGGCGGCGTGAACTGGCGTGCGTACTCCATGATGTTGTCCATGAAACCCTCGCGCTCGAAAATATCGTTCACAATCCCGAACTCTTGCGCTTCCTCGAATGAGAAGGTGTTGCCGGTGATCATCAGCTCGATGGCTTTGCTTTTTCCTACCATGCGCGACAGCCGTTGCGTTCCGCCGGTGCCGGGAAGCACGCCGAGGTTGACCTCGGGCAGGCCGATTTTGCCCGCATCTTTGCGCGCGATACGAAGGTCGGCAGCCATAGCGATCTCCAGGCCTCCACCGACGCAATGGCCGTTGATGGCGGCGATCACGAGTTTCGGCGTGTGCTCCAACCGCAGCAGCGTTTCGTTGGCGTGCAGGCAGAAGTAGTACTTGAAGGTGGGATCGACCGAGGCCAGCATCTTAATGTTGGCACCGGCGGAGAAGAACTTGTCGCCCACACCGGTGAGCACGATCACGTGCACATCGTTGTCCATACGCGCCCGAAGGATGGCCTCGTCGAGCTGGCGGTTCATTTCGTAGGTGTAGGTGTTTGCCGGAGGATCGTTCATCGCGATCACGGCCACGCCGGCATCGGTGCGATAGTTGATGAGTTGTTTGGTCGTTTCGCCGGTGGTCGGCTGCGTAGTCGTTATTGTCGCCATAGGTCGCTCCTTATCCTTATCGTTTGCGCGGCTTGCCGCCGTGCACAATTCCGTTCAGAACAATGTTGCCCATCTGCTCCGCGAGCGCTTCGGCGTTCCCGTCGACTCGCGGGTTGTACCAGGTGTAGATCCAGTTGATCATGCCGAATAGGCTCATTACCGCCGTCCGCGGATTGAAATCGAGGCCGCGCTCGCGCCGCAGGTCCTCCATCAGCCCGAGGCAAATGCGGTAGTATTCGCGCTTGATCCCGGCGATCTCCGAGCTCAGGCCGTTCTTCAAAGACTCGTCTTCATGCGCGAGCACCTTCAGCCCCTGCTGATTGCTCACGAAATACTGGAGGTGATTCAGAATGAAGATGCGGACGCGCTCTTCGGGATCCGTGACATTCTCCAGCCGCGCTTTGAGTTTTTCGAGAATGGTGGTGAAGGTATGTTTCTGAATGAGGTACAGCAGTCGCTCTTTGGATTGAAAGTAGTGATAAAGCCCGGCCAGCGACATACCGGTGGCGCGAGAAAGATCGCGCATCGAGGCGCCTTCGTATCCCTTCTCGCAGAAGACTTCTATGGCGTGGCCGAGAATCTCCCTGAGACGGCGGTCGAAACGGGTCGTTGCAGCCGTGGGCAAAGCGTTTCTGCGGCGGTGGGAGGCGCGGGTTGCAGGTAGGGTGGCCATGCGTTCGAACGTTCGTTCTAAGTATAGAGGAACGTGACGCACATCACAAGACTCTGTGATGTACCCGGGCGGGGCAAAACCCTTTAGCTCTTGATTCCGGCCATCAACGTCTCGATCTCCGCCTTCTGCTCGCCGGAGAGCGGCAAGAATGGCAGGCGCGCCGGGCCTCCATAGTAGCCGTTGAGGTCCATGGCGTATTTCACGCCGGGGACACCGAGTTCACTGACTACGCGCTGGGCCGCCAGCTTCACACGCTCTTGTTTTTCGCGGGCCAGCGCGGTGTCTCCGTCTTTGAGCGCGGCGTAGATTTCGTAGCACGCTCCGGGCGCAGGACAGGCGAAAGCAAGAATGGCGCCGACCGCTCCCAATCCGAGCGACGGTTCGAGTTGGTGGGCGGCTCCGACCATGACCTGGAAGCCGACTTCTTTCTGCCTCGTCTTCAATTTTCCGACGACGGTTACCGCGGCGGATGAAGGCTTCGTGTCTGCTGGGACGGGCGAGGGCGCCCGTCTCTCCATTGATTCGGCGGTACCCGCTAGAGAGGCTACGCTGACCAGTTCCCTGCTCTGTTTCTCGCTCTCTGCGGCGGCGGCCTTGAGCATGCGCGGAGTCACGGCTTCGAACGTCTCGGTCACAGTGGCCTGTCTTTTTATTTGGCGCGTGCCCTCGACCATCGCTTTCACTTTGTCGAGGTTGCCGCTCGACTCCTTGATGGCTGCAATGTTGGGATGTCCCGCGAGTTCGATGACGACTTCCGCGGGGATGTCGTATCCGGTGGCCTGCGGGAAGTTGTAGATGATAAGCGGCAGCGCCGACCGGTCGGCGACCGTGCGGTAGAAAGCGAGCAAGTTCGCCGGGTGCATTTGCTTCTTGTAGTAATGCGGAGTGCGCACCATGGCGGCGTCGTAGCCGAGTTCGGCGGCGTACTCGGTGAGTCGCAGAGTTTCATTCGCCGACTCGATGCCAGTGCCGGCTATCATGACTTTGTTGGGGGCGGCGGCGGCGATTGCGGCTTTCAGCACGTCGCGACGCTCCTGGTCAGAGAGCAGAATGGCTTCCCCGGTTGAGCCCTGGACGACGATGCCCGCGACTGGGGTGCGCGAATAGCGCTCGACGTTCGATTCGATTTTCTTGTAATAGACTTCGCCGTCAGGATAGAAGGGCGTTGTGATGGGCGGGAAGATTCCGGATAAAAGCATAGTGGACTCCGTTCTTGATGTGACTACAGGTTACTGCCGCATCGAACCAGCTGTCATTCCTGGTTCGACATCCCTAGTGCAAGAGCTTCGTAATGAAGACCAGAAAAAAGATAGATGCGTCAACGATGATTATGGCAGATCCGATCCAGATGAGGGCAATCGTCCGCACTTGATCCGGAGGCGGCGTGGAGATGCCGATCGAGTTATGAAGATAGCCGAGCACGTCGCTCACGCGCTCCACCGGCACCACGCGACTACCAATGCCCAGGCCCAGAATCAGCATCAGGACATGAAATACAACGAAACCGACCATTTCCTCTCTCCGGTGGAAACCTGGCCAATGCTAGCGTTACTTGGTAGCGATTCGCTCCGCGTGCAGCGCCTGCAGAGCTTGCACGCGCACTTCGCCGCGCTGCAACGCGGCGATACCTTCGGCGGCGGCTCGGGCAGCGGAAAGCGTGGTAATAGTCGTGATGTGGCCACTGACGGCGGCGCGGCGGATCGCCTTCTCGTCGAAGTAGGGGTCGGGCCCTTGCGGCGTGTTGACGATCAACTGGATGCGATCGGCTTTGATCAGGTCCACGGCATTGG
This sequence comes from uncultured Acidobacteriaceae bacterium, assembly GCA_963752985.1. Taxonomy (GTDB): domain Bacteria; phylum Acidobacteriota; class Terriglobia; order Terriglobales; family Acidobacteriaceae; genus Acidiflorens. Next base: position 44,238 of record CAVWAN010000018.1, on the reverse strand, counting down.
GGCGGCCTTCCTTTACCTTGTAGACTCGCTCCACCGCCAGACCGGATTCTTCGAGGACGTCGGCGGTGCCGTGCGTGGCCACCAGTTTGAATCCCATGTCGACGAAGCGGCGCGCCACCGAAACGATCTGCGGCTTGTCATGGTCGGTAACGCTGATGAAAACCGTGCCCTCGGTCGGCAGTTTCTGACCGGCGGCAATTTGGGCCTTGGCGAAAGCTTCGCCGAAATTGTCGGCGATGCCCATGACTTCTCCGGTGGAGCGCATTTCGGGGCCGAGCACCGTGTCGACGCCGGGGAATTTCGACCAGGGAAAGACCGGCGATTTCACGTGGAAGCAGCGGCCCGTGTCTAAGTCCGCGCCGCGCTCGACGTATTCAGGGAGGAACTCGCGCAGCTTGCGTCCGGTCATGAGGCGCGCGGCAATCTTGGCCATGGGCACTCCGGTCGCTTTGGAAACGAAGGGCACGGTGCGCGAGGCGCGCGGGTTCACTTCGAGCACGTAGACTTTGCCGTTGCCATCGGCCGTTTGGTTGCGGAACGTCGCTCCGCTTGGACGGGCGGGGTCGCCCGTCCCCACATTTCCCACATGTAAACCGCGCGGGATGGCAAACTGCACGTTCATCAGACCGATCACTTTGAGAGAGCGCGCCAGTTTGAAAGTGTAGTCGCGCATGCGCGTAAGCAGCAGTTCGGGAATGTCGACGGCCGGCAGCACGCAGGAGGAATCGCCAGAGTGGATGCCGGCTTCCTCGATGTGCTGCATGATGCCGCCAATCACCACGTCCTCGCCGTCGGAGAGCGCGTCCACGTCAACTTCAATCGCGTCTTCCAGAAACTTATCGATGAGGATGGGGCGGTCCTGCGAATATTCAACTGCCTGCTTCATATATTGCGTGATGGTGTCTTCGTCGTAGGCGATGACCATGGCTCGCCCTCCGAGGACATACGAAGGACGGACGAGCACCGGGAATCCAATTTTCTTCGCCGCTTCGACCGCTTCTTCGACTGACGCGACCATGGCTCCGGGAGCTTGCGGGATATCAAGTTCCTCCAACAGTTTGCCAAAACGTTTGCGGTCTTCGGCCAGATCGATGCATTCAGGCGTGGTGCCGATGATGTTGACGCCTGCGGCCTTGAGCGGCAGAGAAAGATTCAGCGGCGTCTGACCGCCAAACTGCACGATCACACCGACCGGTGCGCCTCCGGAGGCCTCGTGCTCGCAGACGGCAAACACATCTTCGAGCGTGAGCGGCTCGAAGTAGAGGCGGTCGCTGGTGTCGTAATCGGTCGAGACCGTCTCCGGATTGCAGTTGATCATGATGGTTTCGTAGCCATCCTCGCGCAGCGCGTAGCTGGCGTGGCAGCAGCAGTAGTCAAATTCAATTCCCTGGCCGATGCGGTTGGGGCCGGACCCGAGAATCACGACTTTCTTCTTCGCCGTGGGCGCCGCCTCGTCTTCTTCTTCGTAGGTCGAGTAAAGATATGGCGTGTAGCTTTCGAACTCCGCGGCGCAGGTATCGACGCGCTTGTAGACCGGTTTCAGGCCGTGCTTCTTGCGGAAGTGGCGAATTTGTTCCTGGCCGCCTTTGCCGTCCAGACGCCAGGTGCCGGCGAGGCGTCCATCGGAGAAGCCCATGCGCTTGGCTTCGCGCAGCACCTCGGTGGGGACCGACTCCATCGGATGCTTTTCCAGCTCCAGTTGCATGTCGTTAATTTCCTTGAGCTGGTAGAGGAACCAGGGATCGATCGAGGTCATCTTCGCGATCTGCTTGATCGGGTGCCCCTGGCGAATGGCGTATTGAACATAGGTCAGGCGCTCGGGATGTGGCGTGACCAGCCGCTGCGTGAGAATCTTGGGCTCGATTTTGCCGGAGCCGACTCGCTTGCCGGTGTCGAGCGCGCGGATTCCCTTCTGCAAGGCTTCCTTGAACGTGCGGCCGATGGCCATTACTTCGCCGACCGACTTCATCTGCGGTCCGAGCGATTCGTCGGCGCCGGGAAACTTTTCGAATTGCCATTTCGGAATTTTTACGACGACATAGTCGAGCGTGGGCTCGAAGCAGGCTGGAGTCTTGCGCGTGATGTCGTTGGGAATTTCGTCGAGCGTGTAGCCGACGGCCAGTTTGGCGGCAATTTTCGCAATCGGAAAGCCGGTGGCTTTTGACGCGAGCGCTGACGAGCGCGAGACGCGCGGGTTCATTTCAATCACGACCATGCGTCCGGTTGACGGATTGACGCCGAATTGGATATTCGATCCCCCGGTCTCGACGCCGATTTCGCGGATCACGGCAATCGCCGCATCGCGCATCATCTGATACTCGCGGTCGGTGAGCGTCTGCGCCGGGGCGACGGTGATGGAGTCGCCGGTATGCACGCCCATGGGGTCGAAGTTTTCGATGGAGCAGATGATGATGACGTTGTCTTTGGTGTCGCGCATCACCTCGAGTTCGTACTCTTTCCATCCGAGAACCGATTCTTCAATCAGGCACTCATGCACGGGTGAGAGATCGAGGCCGCGGGCGAGCACTTCCATCAGTTCTTCGCGGTTATAGGCGATGCCGCCGCCGGTGCCTCCCAGCGTAAACGAGGGACGAATGATGACCGGGAAGCCGATCTTGCCGGCGAACTCGATGCCGTCTTTCAGGTTGTTGACGAGCGCCGACTTCGGCACGTCGAGCCCGATGCGCTGCATGGCGTCTTTGAAAAACAGGCGGTCTTCGGCCTTCTTGATGGCGCTGATCTGCGCGCCAATCAGGCTTATGTTGTACTTGTCGAGCACGCCAGCGTCAGCAAGTTCGATGGCGAGGTTGAGCGCTGTCTGTCCACCAACCGTCGGCAGAATAGCAAAGCCCGCGTTGGGCGACATTTCGCGCTCGACGCGAATGATCTCTTCGAGATATTCGCGCGTTAGCGGCTCGATGTACGTGCGGTCGGCCGACTCGGGATCGGTCATGATGGTAGCCGGATTCGAGTTCGCCAGCACCACTTCAAAGCCCTCCGACTTGAGGGCCTTGCAAGCCTGCGTGCCGGAGTAGTCGAACTCGGCAGACTGGCCGATGACGATGGGGCCGGAGCCGAGGATCAGGATTTTCGAAATATCAGTTCGCTTTGGCATTAAATTCAGTTCTCAGTTCCCGGTTCTCAGTAACACCCTGTCCTGCGAGGTTTCATTGCATTTCCAACTGCTCTGCCTTAACCAGCGCGGCAATCCTGTCCTCGTCTCGAAGAATCGTCTTGTAAATCCAGGTGTACCACGGCTTGTTCTTGATTACCCGGTCGGTGCGCTCGCGGCCGATCAGTTCGCGGTCGGCCTGGATTTCGAGGTAGCAATCGATTAAGTGGCCGTAGGTGCTGTATTCGGTGTCGGCGCCCTCGGGCAGTCCTACGGGTGCATGCGGGTACATTTGCTTTAGTCGGCGGACGGCGTCCTCCATCGCGAGGCGATGCTGGGCCAGATACCCGTGCAACTGCTCGTGCAGAAAAGATGAGAGCAATTCGTCATCGGAGCCGAGAAAGTGAACGTTCAGCGTCAGCATTGGGAAGGCGTGGTTCATGGCTCGCTCCTCGATGACGACGGTGCGGGTGAAGGTGTACTTGCTGACGTCGTATTTCTTGAGCAGTTGTTCGAGTTCCACTTTTTCCTGGAGTTCACGCGCGGAGTGGTGCGCGGTTTGGATGTCGATGGCGTCGGCGGCGACGGCGGGCAGCGAAAGAAGGAGTAACGCGACGAGCGTCAAGCTGATCGAGATGGTGGCTCTTTTGGTCATCTAGGCGCTCTTTGTCTTGGTCTTGACGTTTTGAAAGGGCGCGCCTTCAGGTGCGACGCCACGGCCCCCTTCTACTCTAGGGTTCTCATCCCTCTCTTCAGAATTGTCATCCCGAGCGAAGCGAGGGATCTGCAGTTTTGTCAGCTCGCCCCAACCGTCATCCAGGTCTTGCCATGCCGGGTTCATAGTCTTGATCAGTGCAAGTCGCTTCGCCCGCGTCCATGCCTTGATTTGTTTTTCGCGGGCGATGGCGTTGTTCACGTACTTGAACGTCTCGTAATAAACCAGTCGGTTAATGTGGTACTTCTTGGTGAAGCCCTCGATTTCGCCTGCCTTGTGCTGCAGTGCGCGATTGTAGACGTCTCCGGTCACGCCGGTGTAGAGCGTCAGCGAGCGGCTGGCCATAATGTAAACGTAATAGCGCTTCTCTTCCCGCATGCTTTCAATCCTTCACTGCGCACGGCTATCCGGGCGCGAACATTATGGCGATGCCGGCCAACTGCAGATCCCTCGCTTCGCTCGGGATGACAATTCTTAGAGAGTTGTTCTAGAGCGTTATCGCTTGCACTCCTCCATCATCTTCACGAAATCTTTGAACAAGTAGTGCGAATCATGCGGACCCGGCGCGGCTTCCGGGTGGTACTGCACGGTGAACAGCGGCAAATTCCGGTGGCGCATGCCTTCGAGGGTCTGGTCGTTCAGGTCCATGTGGGTCAATTCGACTTCGCTCTGCGGCAGCGAGTCGGGATCGACGGCGAAGTTATGGTTGTGCGCGGTGATCTCGATCTTGCCGCTAGCCAGTTGCTTCACCGGATGATTCCCGCCGTGGTGGCCGAATTTCAGTTTGAAGGTCTTGCCTCCGAGCGCGATGCCGGTAAGTTGATGTCCCAGGCAGATTCCGAAAATCGGCTGGCGTCCCATCAAGCGCCTTATGTTGTCGACCGCGTAGGTGCAGGGCTCGGGATCGCCCGGTCCGTTCGACAGAAAGACTCCGTCGGGCTTCAGGGCCAGCACGTCCTCAGCCGTTGTCTGCGCCGGGACTACCGTCACTTTGCAGCCCTCTCCGCGCAGCTTGCGCAGGATGTTCTGCTTGATGCCGAAGTCGTAGGCGACTACGTGGAAGCGCGACGGCTCGTCCTTTACTCCGACAATTTCGTCGGGCAAGTGCGAGCGCTCGCCCGTTTCCCACACGTAGGTGTGCTTGGTGGAGACGACTTTGGCCAGATCCTGGCCATCCATTTTCGGGATCGCGCGCGCCTTGGCTACCAGTTTGCCCGTGTCTTCTTCCAGGGTCGAGATCACGCCGCGCATCACGCCGCTGGTGCGCAGGTGGCGGACCAGCGCCCGCGTGTCAATCTCGGCGAGGACCGGGATCTTGAACTGCTCCATGAACTCGTCCGTGACCTGCTGCGAGCGCCAGTTGGAACTGACTTTCGAGAACTCGCGCACAATCAGCCCTTCGATGTACGGACGCACCGCCTCGTTGTCTTCCGGGTTCGTGCCGTAGTTTCCGATTTCAGGATTGGTTAGGACAACAATTTGCCCGGCGTAAGAGGGGTCGGTGAAAATTTCCTGGTAGCCGGTAATGGAAGTATTAAAAACGACTTCGCCGGAGCACTCGCCTTTAGCGCCGTAGCCTTTGCCTCGGAAGACTCTGCCGTCTTCGAGCGCAAGGATCGCTTGCATTGGAACTCCTGGGAGTGGATTTTGTAGATTCTAGCAGCAGAGTAGATTTGATGAAAGGTCTTAGGTGTCAGGTCTTAGGTCTTGGGAAAAGCGCCAACTGTCGGCAGTCTTTAGGGTTTCCTAAGACCTAAGACCTGACACCTAAGACCTTGCCCTACCGCAGCCTTCCCATCTTTTCCATCGGCCAATATCCGAAGACGGCTTTGCCGTAGATGTAGCGTTCGTTGACGGGACCGAAATCGCGACTGTCGTTCGACATGGTGCGATGGTCGCCGAGGACGAAGAAGCTACGCGGCGGAACCACCACTTCGCCAAAGGAGCGGGCGTCGGCGTAATCGTTCGGAACATAGTCTTCGTCGAGGGCTTCGCCGTTTACGAAGACCTGGCCGTTGTCGATGCGGATGCGGTCGCCGGCAACTCCAATGACGCGCTTGATGTAGCTCTTCGACGTGTCCCGCGGGTAGCGGAAAACCACGATGTCTCCACGCTCGATGGGCTCCCAGCGATAGACGAACTTGTTGACGAAAATCCGCTCCTGGTCTTCGAGGCCGGGCATCATGCTGGTGCCTTCCACCTTCACCGGCTGGTAGAGAAAGATGATGATGAAAGCGGAGATGGCGAGCGAGACCAGCAGATCTCTTACCCACACCGCCACCACGGGCAACGGGTGCGCGCTTGACTCTCTTGTCGCCACCGAGGCCGGCGGCTGAGGACTCCCCACATCAGGCATCGTGCCCTCTATTTTATACGAGGTTAGAGGTCAGAGGTCAGATTGCAGAGGTGAAAACGTGACTAGCGGAGCTTCGAAGGTCCTTACTTCTGCAATCTGACCTCTAACCTCTGACCTTGCCAAGGGACTCCGTTCCTCGTACAACTAGACTTTCTATGGCCGACTACTCAATTTTCCCGAAGATCAATGCCACGCTCAACGGATCGAGCGCGGTGCTGCTGGTTACCGGACGTGTGCTGATCGCGCGCGGCAAGATGGCGGCGCATCGCGCGGTGATGTTGACCGCTCTCGGAACTTCTTCCCTTTTCCTGGCTTCGTATCTCTACTACCACTATCACGTGGGTTCGGTGCATTTCCGCGGCACGGGATGGACCCGGCCACTCTATTTCAGCATCCTGATCTCGCACACCACACTGGCCTTGGTCATTGTGCCCATGGTGATCATTACGCTGACCCGCGCCTTGCGGGAGCAATTTGACCGGCATCAGGCCATTGCGCGCTGGACGTTTCCACTCTGGCTCTACGTCTCGGTGACGGGCGTGATTGTCTATCTCATGCTGTATCAGATCTTTGTGTAGAGACGGGGCTTGCCCCGTCTCCCGCGGACGCAGCCGGAGACGCGGCGAGCCGCGTCTCTACGGGAGAGTTGGAGTAAATCGGCTTCCCCCGAGCCTGCCCGATTCATCACAAATTTCCTGTACGTGCGACACCGACTCGGGGTCGCCCAATTCTGCTATAGTGAGCATCTCGAAGGAGCCCGCAGTCATGAGTGGAAAAAGCGTAAACAAAGTCATCCTGGTTGGAAACCTCGGCAAGGATCCCGAAATCAAGTACACGCCGCAGGGTAAACCGGTGGCGAAGTTTTCCCTGGCCACTAACGAGCGCTACAAAGACAAAGACGGCCAGTGGCAGGATCGCACCGAATGGCACAACATCGTGCTTTGGGAGCGGCTGGCGGAGATTGCCGGAGAGTATCTCAAGAAGGGCGGCAAGGTTTATATCGAAGGCCGCATTCGAACTGACTCCTGGGACGACAAGCAAACTGGCCAGAAAAAGTACATGACCAACATCATCGGCAATGACATCGTCCTGCTGGGCGGACGCGGCGAAGGCGGTGGTGGCGGCGGCGAGCACACCGGCAGCACCCGCGGCGTCGCGGCTTCTTCCAGCGGAAACGACTTCGACCAGAGCGCGCCCGAACCGCAGCACGCGCCAGCCGGGGGCTCTCCGATTACGGATGAAGACATCCCGTTCTAGTTAGGGATTGCCGATTAAGTCTGTCGCGACCAGACTGGATGCCTGGGACGGGCGAACCTCAGCGGCTAAAGCCGCTTGTGGAGAGGGTTCTGACGGCATGGCTGAAGCCATGCCCTTTCAAAGCTAGTCGTGGAGCAGTCCTATGCTTGCCGACCGAAATTGTGTCCCCTGCCGCGGTGGCGTACCGCCGCTGAAGGGAAACAAACTCGCAGAAATTCATCATCAGTTGGCGGAGCCTGCGCAGTGGAAGGTCGTCAACGAACATCACCTTGTACGTGCCTACAAGTTCCCCGACTTTAAGTCCGCTCTGGCGTTCGTGAACCGGGTTGGCACACTGGCTGAGGAACAGGGCCATCATCCCGACATCCTGCTGGGATGGGGCAAGGCTGAGATCACAACCTGGACGCACGCGGTGGACGGGCTGACGGAATCGGATTTCATTCTGGCCGCGAAGATCGACCAGTTGGCTTAACGGCTCCCGAACTGGATCGCGCACGTGTGCTGGACGGGCGAGGGCGCCCGTCACTCCACCGAGTAATCTGCCGCGGCATTCCGTCGCACCACCAAGCCCCACAGCGCTGTCGGAATCAGCATCAACAGGCCCGCGACGCTGGCGACGTGACGCGCGGCGAAGCCCCAGTCTACAAAGCGTCCGGCAAGGTATGCCCCGGCGGCAATCGTAATCGTGAAGAGGCTCACGTCGGCGGCAAACACACGTCCGCGAAACTTGTCCTCAGTTTGCATCTGCAAGAGCGTCGTCGAGAACACCCATATGATCGAACTGCCAAAGTGCGCCAACACTACACACAAGCAGGCCTCCCACAGATGTCCTGAAATCCCTAGCAGCGCATAGCCGGCGGCAGCGGCGAGATATCCCCAGAAGATCGCGACTTCCAAGCGATGCCTCCAATGCCCCGCCCATGAAGCCGTCAAGAGCGGCCCGAGCAGCGCGCCCAGTCCGCGGGCTCCGAGCAGCAGACTCATGCCGACAAACGCGCCGCGTTCGGGCGCCATGCCGCGCCAGCGGACGGCGAATTCATTTTGTCCCATCACCGTGAACAACACCCAGCCTGGTCCGATAATCAGGTTCCCGAATTTCACCAGAATCGTTGAGCGCAAACGAACCTGCGACCGCACGTAGCGGATGCCCGCGAGGATGGGCGAAAAGTCCACCAACTCACGCGCCCGGAACGGATGTCCGCCTTCGGCATGAGGCTCGGAGAAGCGCATCCCCCCAATCAACGCGGCAGAAGCTAGAAACGACAGCGCATTGAGCAAAAAGACGGCATCGCGGCCCAGCAGCGCCGCGACCACGCCTCCCAGAGTCGCGCCCACCATAAGATTCACGCTCCACGTGGTCGAAGACAGCGTGTTGGCCACGACGACGTCTTCGCGCCTCACCAGGTTCGGAACCACGGCGTTGCGTGCCGGCTCGAAGAAAGCGACCAGCAAGGTTTCCGCCATGAGCAGCGGGTAGACCAGCCACACTTTTTCTTTGGTGCGAATCAGCAGCATGCAGAGGACGATCAGCATGCGTCCAATATCCGACGCAATCATGACGTGCTTGCGCCGCAACCGGTCGTTCACCACGCCCGCGGTGGGACCGATTAGAGCTTGCGGCAGGACTTGCAGTACCAGCGCCAGCGCCACCGATCCGGCGCGTCCGGTGAGTTGCAGCAGCAGGTTGTAGATCGCCAAAGTGTAGAACCAGTCGCCGAGTTCGCTGACGACTTGCGCACTCCACAATCGGCGGAAATTGCGGTTGCCGCCCAGCAAGCGCGCGTACGACGCAAACGTTACCGCACTCACTTCCAGTTCAGGAGCAGGTTCCATACGGGCGAGAGATCAGAATTTCACAGCATACCGGATCGAACCAGACCCCGCATCTTAAGCCCGAACCAGGCCGTCAGTTGGCCTAACTGTGCAAAGCCTTGCACACGACAAAATTCACGACGTGGAAAAGCGGGGAGCGCAGAAAATTCAGGGCCAGAATTTCCCCGGAAAACAACTTCTATGAATTGATTGTGAAAGACGGCCTATTGGAGAACAGCTTGCCACTATAGCAAGCGAAAGGAGTTTTCTCCGAATGCGAAAGTTGGGCTCGGTCATTCTGTTGGTGCTCATCCTGGCTGCGACCTGTCTTGCTGCACCGGCCGTCATACGATCCTCGGCTGTTCCGGAACCCGGCCTCCTGGCCTTACTTGGAGGCGGCCTGGTGGGCTTGGCCACCCTGGTTCGGCGCCGTCTGGGCGACTAACTTCTCTTTGCCGAGAGCCCCCTCGGCACTCCCCCTCCGCCTTCAACTGCCTGGCGCCTTCAATGGCGTTTCCGAACGATTTCCGTTCCTCACCAACTCCACAAAATATTGGTGTATGCGGGTGTCAGCGCTCAATTCAGGATGGAACGTTGCCGCCAGCGTCTTGCCCTTCCGCACCATCACCGGATCGTCGCCTTCGGTCGCGATCACTTCCACGCTCTTGCCAACACGTTCGATCTTCGGAGCGCGGATGAAGACCATCTCGATGGGATGGTTCAGGAATCGCCCCTCGCGGATCGAGCTGTCAATCTGGCGTCCGTAGGCATTGCGGCGCACGGTGATGTCGAGCGCGCCCAGGCCCGCCTGCTTCGGATTCTCTACCTCTGCGGCCAGCAGGATGCATCCAGCGCAGGTGCCAAAAGTGGGCTTCGTGCGCACGAAGTCCTTCAGCTTCGCCAAACCGTCTTCCCCGAGCAGTTTGAGAAATGTCCCCGACTCGCCTCCGGGAATCACCAGGCCGTCGATGTCATTCAGTTGCTCGGGCTTTTTCACCAGGACAACTTTCGCGCCCAACTCTTCGAGCCGGCGGCGATGCGCATCGAAATCGCCCTGCAGGGCTAGAACACCGATTTTCATTTTAGTCAGTCGTCGTAGGTCGTTCGTCGTTAGCCGTTGGCCAAGAAACGCTATGAGCTGATTTTATACGACGACGAGTTCGGGGCTTAGGTGCCACCCGCCTCGGGTATGAACCTATAACAGACGTTCCAAGTCGCGCGCGCCGTGCACCACGCGGAGGACGAATACCTCTCCTGAGTCGAACCTGTAGAAGAGCAGATGCTTGGGGAATCCCCCAATTGCCGTTCGCCTCACATTACGGAGTTCCTGAGATTGAAATGTGCACGGTGCTCCTGTTGTCGGGCGACTGACCACGCGCAGCATGGCGGAGGTGACTCCCCTCTCCCAGCGTCCGGCGAGAACCTTTCCGGACTGGGCCGAATACCACTCGGCCTGTTCGACAATGTCAGCGACAGCCGCATCGCTGAGGACAAGACGGTTCTTTTTCACTGTTTACGGGCGCGCTCGCGGAGAGCGGGAATTAAGCCCTTGCGGCGGATTTCGGCTACGGGAAGTTCAATTTTCGGCCCCTTGGCGGCAGCGACGAGATCCTGTTCAAGATTGCTTAGGCGCCGCTCCTTGTCTTGCCGAATCAGTTCGCGGACATACTCGCTCGGCGTTCCCCAATCGCCCGTAGCGACCTGCCTTTCGACGTATTGTTTGAGTGGTTCGGGGAGGGAGATGTTCAGTGAGGTCATGGACATAGCTTCATAATATGACAGTTTATGAATGCATTCAAGACTGTTGGTCTGATACAAATTGAAAGGTAGCGTACCGACTGGCAATTATGCTGAGCCCCGCCTGACCAGCGGGGCTCTTGCTTTTCTAAAGGCTCCGCTGAAGAACTGCACGCGATGAAGCCCGAAGCTGCGAATTGCGTGGCGGGCCACTTCTCGAAAAGCGGGGATTGCCGGCCACCCGCGCCTTACTTTCGCCGTTTCGCGAGGGTTTCCTGCGCAATTGTGGTTATGCGCTTAAGCTCCTTATCTGTATAGTCTGCTGTTATTGATGTGAAAAATGCGGACAGGCCTTTTTCGCCGCGCGTCGCGGCAGTCAGCAACGCGAGGTGATAAATGCACACGCCCGGTTCCGCCCGGGAGCTTTGTGGGTCGTTGGGCCATACCTCGTCTATGCACCGCTCCATGAATTCGGGGATTACCTCGCCGAGGACCCCAAGGGCGGTGCGAAGGTCCTGGAGTTTTGTAATACCGACAAGGTTGGCGGCCCTCGCGCGGGATTCTAGTACACCGTCAGTCAGCGGTGCGGTCAGGGAAAAGCCCAGCGCCGAAGCCACCGCACCGTCGATCTCACCGACGAGCGGCTCTTGGTCGATGAAGGTCCTGAGCGAGACGGCGTCAAGTGGCGTATCGGGGACGTTAGCTTCGACTTGGAGCGCAATTGCTCGCTCATATTGTGTCTTGCTTTTTCGGATATCTACAAATTCCCTTCCCGCGAGCTCAAACAATGCGGCTATGATCGAGAAGCGACGCTTTACCTCGTCGGGATATGCCTCTCTAAGGTCGTACCACTCGTGTTCGATTTCAGACCACGCATGCCCGAGTATAGAAGTGATTTGAATTTCGCATTTGACTCCTGCGAACTGTTTGTACTCGACGTCCATAATTCGCTTATCCAGGTGGCAGCACACGTAGTTGATGGCCCGGTACCCAAATCGATCGGGCTCGGTGTTTCGCTTATCAACAGAATCCTTACGGTCGATGTTGAATTCGCGCTCGAGTACCTGCGCAACCAAGTCCAGCTCATCCTCATAGTAGGTGATGACCCGGAGGCCCGCTAGGTCGGTTATGTCGTCTAATTGGGTATAGTTCTTTGTGGGATCAAGGTATTTCTTCTCAAGCTTAGCTTTTGTCTTTACTCGCGCCTGGACGGATTGGTACCGAATGTTCGCGTCCTGGAGGCTGGCTTCGATTAGGCCCTTGGTTCTTGCGCAAAAGGATGAGAGTGTGGATTCCCGTCGGCCAAACTCCGCTAAGATCGCTTCGAGACTCGCCTTGGAATCGCCGCGGTTTTTCGAATTCGCCATCTTGTTAGCTGTTTCAAGAGCGCCTTGTTAACTTTACCGCGAACCTAACATCCGGCACTTCTCGTGGGGTGCCTTGAGCGATCACTTGGCCGTCGGGTGTTAGCGACCCACTCAGTTCTAGTGTGAGGTCTCGTCCCGTGGTCTTGAATACGCTCTCGGCACCCTCGATGTACGGGGAAACCCTCAGCGTTGCGTGAAAAGTCCGGCCCATTAATCGATAACTGCCGAGGTAGAAATAGGTTCCGTCGCCTCCGGTGATTGTTCCGTCACGAAGAGTGGCTACCCCGCCACCGAAGACTCCTGCACTGCTCCCAAACTCGGCTGTCCATAGTCCGTCCATCGTTTGTTCCGTCATTTGCGTCTCATTAGGCATCTGTTTGACTTCGTTACCAGCCCCGCGTCTGCAGCAGGTGGGCCTCGTCCAGCGTAGACACGGCCAAGCCTTTCATGGCGCCTGCCAAATTCTCGCTGACTTCAAGTAACACTTTAGGGTCCTTGAAGTGCGTTGCCGCCTGCACTATCGCCTTGGCGCGCTTCTCGGCCTCCGCAGGTTCTGCGAATTCGGTTGAGTTCTTCATGAAGATGCCGGAGCCTACGAATACCGCCTCCGCTCCCAGTTGCATCACCAGCGATGCGTCGGCTGGAGTCGCGATTCCTCCCGCCGAGAAATTGGGCACCGGCAGCTTGCCGTCACGCGCCACCATCTTCACCAGTTCGTAGGGCGCGCCGTGCTCTTTGGCCTTGGCATAGAGTTCTTCTTCCCCGAGCACGGTGAGAATCTTCATCTCCAGCACAATCTGGCGAATGTGGCGGACGGCGTGCACCACGTCTCCAGTGCCAGCCTCGCCCTTGGTGCGGATCAGGGCCGCGCCTTCGGCGATGCGCCGCAAGGCTTCGCCCAGGTTGCGCGCTCCGCAGACGAATGGAACCGTGAACTGCTGCTTATCCACGTGATGAACTTCGTCGGCCGGGGTGAGGACTTCGGATTCGTCAATGTAATCGACGCCCAGTTCCTGCAAGATCTGCGCCTCCGCAAAATGACCGATTCGGCACTTGGCCATGACCGGAATATCCACCACCGCCATGATTTCACGAATCTTTTTCGGCGAGGCCATGCGCGCCACTCCGCCTTCGGCGCGGATCTGCGCCGGCACGCGCTCCAGAGCCATCACCGCGACGGCGCCGGCTCGCTCGGCGATTTCGGCTTGTTTGGCGTCGGTGACGTCCATGATGACGCCGCCCTTGAGCATTTCGGCTAGGCCGGTCTTCAGGCGGAGGCTGGTGTTGTGTCCGTTATTTTGCGACATAGGTCTACTCTTTTCTGCAATCGCGAAGGATGATCGTCGGCGCGCTCGTAGCACGCCGGAACCGGGAGCATACGCGGGAAACTCTGCGCTTCCCGCTCCTGCATTCATTTTACAACCCGTGCGCGATTCGCGGTACCCCCTATAACGCGTAGGGACAGCCGCCCTCGGCTGTCCTGGCAAGCGCAGCTCGCCTTGGTCTCGCTGGTCCATTGCTGCGTTTGGGTGGCGGGGCTTCGCCCCGCGGACAGCCGAGGGTGGCTGTCCCTACGTGGGCTTACCGCTCCACAAACCTTGCGAACATGCGGTGCGGGTCGATCGCTATGAACAAACCTTGACTGCGCGCCAGCACTTCCCCTTTTTCGTTGAGGATCTCGGCCATATTGATGTGCTTCCGGCCTTTTACCCTCACTTCGCGCGATTCCACGCGCAGGGGCTGTTTCAGCGGCACCGGCTTGAGGTAGTTCACGGTCATCTCGGAGGTCACCGCCACGACGTGACGCAGTTTGTTCACCTTGCCCATGGCCTCATCGAGGATCGTCGCGATAATGCCGCCATGGCAGTGTCCGGGAGGGCCGGTATAGCGCTTGCCCAGGCGGAAGCGGCAGACGAAACAGTCGCGCTCCTCATCGTAGGTGAAGCGCAGCCGCATGCTTTCAGGGTTATCCTTGCCGCAGGCGAAACAGTAGTTCTTCTGCAGTTGTACGTAACGTGTGTCGTGTCCAGCCTCGTGCTTTTTGCCAGCCATCGGAAGATTCTATCGCGAGCGCGCCGCCGGATTGGGTATCATGGCACGCCGAAGGAGGTTCCTAATGCCCGCCGCTGCCAAAACACTTGGCCCCTACGCCGTTCATCCTGGCGTAGCCCAAATTCAGAAGTGGATACAGGAGTTGCCAAAAAAGACCGGACGGTCGCTGGAGGAATGGATCGCCCTCACCAAGGACTCCGGCCCGCCGACGGAGAAAGAACGCCGCGAATGGCTGAAGAAAGAACACAAGCTGGGCACAATCTCCGCAGCTTGGATTGCGGGGCGCCTTGGAGGCAAGAACACGGAGGAAGACTCGCCCGAAGCTTACCTGAAAACCGCCGCCGCATGGGTGGAGGCGCAGTACTTCGGCCCGCGCGCCGCGCTGCGTCCGCTGTATGAGCAACTGCTGAAGCTGGGATTTTCGCTTGGCAAGGACGTGAAGGCCTGTCCATGTAAAACGATGGTTCCCTTCTATCGCAACCATGTGTTTGCGCAGATCAAGCCGGCGACGAATACGCGCATCGATTTTGGATTCGCGCTGGGCAATACGAAGACGCCCAAGCGGCTGATCGATACCGGCGGGTATGAGAAGAAGGACCGCATCACACGGAGGATTGAGGTCAAGGCAAAAGCCGACATTGACGACGAGGTGAAGCGGTGGTTGAAAAAAGCCTATGAGATGGACGAGTAGGCTGTGGTAGTATATTGGTAGTATGAAAGAGAAGACTTCTATCACACTTTCGCGAGACCTTCTGACCGGGATCGACCGCCTGGCCGGATCAGATTGTTCACGCTCCGCATTCATCGAGCGCGTGTTGCGGCGGTATTTGCGGGAGCAGGTGCGGGCGCAGGCTAATGCCCGTGACTTGGAGCGGATCAATCATGCAGCCGAGCGCCTGAACTCCGAGGCTGCCGACGTACTCGACTATCAGGCGACCGACGACTGATCGCCCTGCGAGAGAAAAAGAGGAGGGAGCGTGAAGCGCGGTGACCTATACCGGGTTCACAAGCCGCACGGCGACCCAAAATCTTATCGGGTCTTTGTCATTGTGAGCCGACAAGTGCTCATCGAATCCCGCTTCTCCACTGTGATCTGCGCTCCAGTCTTCAGCACCGGCGAGGGGCTCTCGACCCAGGTCGCCGTCGGACCGGCCGAAGGACTTAAACATTCCAGTTGGGTCATGTGTGACAATCTGGTCAGTCTACGAAAAGCCGACCTCACCCAATACATCGGTTCATTGCCCAGAACGAAGATTGCGGAACTCAACGTTGCCCTGAAGATGGCCTTGGACTTGGTCTAGGCAGACACAAGGACGGGCGAGGCGCCCGTCCCTCCACAAGCCGTGCTCTAGTCGTAATACTCCAGCCCCAAGTGCGTAATCAGCTCTTCGCCCTTCAAGTGCCGCAGTGTGTTCTTCAGCTTCATGAGCTGGATGAAGAGATCGTGCTCGGGGTACAGTCCCGGCGCGGTCATCGGCGACTTGAAGTAGAAGCTCAGCCATTCCTGAATTCCCAGGCGGCGCAGCTCCGGCGTACGCTGCGCGAGATCGAGGAAGAGCACTAGATCGAGCACAATCGGCGCCGCTAGAATGGAGTCGCGGCACAGGAAGTCCACCTTGATCTGCATGGGATAGCCGAGCCATCCGAAGATGTCGATGTTGTCCCAGCCTTCTTTGTTATCGCCGCGCGGCGGGTAATAGTTGATGCGCACTTTGTGGAAAATATTGCCGTAGAGTTCGGGATACAAAGCCGGCTGCAGGATATGTTCCAGCGCTCCCAGCTTGGATTCCTCCTTGGTTTTAAAAGACCCGGGGTCGTCGAGCACTTCGCCGTCGCGGTTGCCCAGGATGTTGGTCGAATACCATCCGCTCAGGCCGAGCAGGCGCGCCTTGAAAGCGGGAGCGAGCACGGTCTTCATCAAAGTCTGGCCCGTCTTGAAGTCCTTGCCGCAGATGGGCAGTTCGCGCTCATGGGCCAGCTCGTGCATTGCCGGTATATCCACGGTCAAGTTCGGCGCGCCGTTGGCGAAGGGCACACCCTCCATGAGCGAAGCGTAGGCATAGATCATCGAGGGCGCGATATTCTCGTCGTTATCTTTCATCCCTTTTTCGAGCGCTTTCACGCTCTGGTGAGCGGCGCTCTGCTCGATGAAAGTCTCGGTCGAGGCGCACCAGATGGTGACCAGCCGGCTGGCTCCGCTCGACTTCCTGAAGTCGCGGATGTCCTGGCGAAGCTGCTCGGCCAACTCCAGCTTGTTCTTCCCCTTTTTTACGTTCGGCCCGTCGATCTTCTTGACGTAGTTGTGATCGAACACAGCCTTCATCGGCTGGATAGCGCTGAGCCTCCCCTTTACTTTGTCGAGCAGGTCGCGCTCGAGCACGCCGGCATTGCGGGCGGCGGCGTACATGTTGTCCTCGAAAATGTCCCAGCCCGTGAAAATGAGATCATTGAGCCCGGCGAGGGGAACGAATTCCTTGATCTTGGGAGACCGGCCATCGGTACGCTTCCCCAGACGGACGGTTCCCATTTGCGTCAGCGAGCCGATGGGATGCGCGATTCCCTTGCGCACCGCTTCCACACCCGCTACAAAAGTCGTAGCCACCGCGCCCATGCCGGGGATCATCACGCCCAGCTTGCCCTTCGCCGGCTCGATCACACGCTCGTGCCCGTCACTGCTGCGTTCCTTCCTTGAGGACCTCACCTCGACGGACTTCACCTCGACGCTCGATACTTTTTTCACCGCTTTTACCTTTGCCATATTTTTGACTGCTTCCTTGTAGGAACCGTGGGATGTATGCAAACCAACTATGTTCTCGTATCTGGCGAGGTTTTTGCAAACGCACGCGCCTGAATCCCGCGGAAAAGCAGTTCAATGGCGTCTATGACGCATTGGGCGGTGTTCGCGCTGACGTGTTCACCAACTACTTCGTATCCAGATCTACGTTCCTGATTGGCAGGTCCCAGTGTGCGTCGAGGATTTCAAACCGCCGCTGCTCTTCTTTCGCATACGTGGCCTGGTCCGGCCAAAGCTGCTTCTTCAGCGCGTCTTCGTCGAAGGGCTCATTGGCGGCCGCCGAGTTCCTGAAGACGATGGTCACGCGATAGTCCCAGCGGCCGTCTTCGGTCGTGTGGTAGCGGGGCTGGTCCATCCACACCTTCAGCATGCGGCCCATCTCTACCTGCTTTTTCAGCAGCGGGTAGTGGTTTTTCTTGAACAGTTGCAGAAACTCGTCGGCATGCCCCCACTTAGTTTTGTAGTAATACTCGATGACGAAGGGTTTGCCCGTTTCCGGCGGCTGCTGGGCCGGGAGAGAGATTGGGAGCAGCGTTAAGAACAACAGCAGGAATCTGAATTTCATGGGTGTTCTCCGTGGGGAATGATTGTCGCACAGGGCAAGGAACCTGCAAAAGAAAGTGGAGCGACGGGCGTCTCGCCCGTCAGGTCGGGCGGCGGGGCGGGGACGCCCGGTACTCCACCAGCCAGTGCGAATGCTAAAATTGACTGTGCCCGCCGATTCCGTCCGCCTCATTGCCATTGATATTGACGGTACCCTGCTCAACCCGGAGTTTCGGATTTCCGAAACCGATCTGGCGACCCTTCGACGCGTGCACGCTCAAGGCGTCGAGGTCATCCTGGTCACCGGACGCCGCCATACTTTCGCCCTGCCCATCGCTCAGCAATTGGGGTTCGATCTATGGTTGATCAGTTCGAATGGTGCCGTCACCCGGTCGCTGGCCGGAGAGACTTTCCACCGCGACCTGCTGCCTGAGGAGACCTGCCGCCAGCTGCTGCGTGTAATGCAAGAATTTCGCGGTCAAACCGTTCTAACTTTTGACAGCAACGGTCCGGGCACGATCGTGATCGAGCGTCTCGATGAGCTGGAAGCGAGCATCCAGCGCTGGCTGGAGAAAAACCGGCAGTATATTCAGTTCGTGGTTCCCATCGAGAATGCGCTCACTACCGACCCGGTGCAGGCCATGTTCTGCGGCCCGGTGGCACATATGCAGCGGGTATTACAGGCTTTGGGCAGCTGCGGCCTGCCCATCACCGTTTTGCGTACGGAGTATCCCGGCCGCGATCTTTCGATCGTCGATGTGCTCAACGACGGCTGTTCCAAGGGACACGCGCTGGAGCGCTGGGCCAATTACCGCAACCTTACCGCCGGGCAGGTCATGGCCATTGGTGACAACTATAACGATATTGAAATGCTTGCCTTCGCTGGCCACCCCTTTATCATGGGAAATGCATCGCAAGAATTGCGTGACCGAGGTTGGACGCTGACCCGCTCGAACGCTGAAAGCGGAGTGTCCGCTGCCATCGAGCACGTGGTATACGGAAAAGCGCTGGAACCGCTGCTGGTGGACCAAAGCGGGCCGGTGATTGCCGGATCGACGATCATGAACAGTTTGTGATGAAGCGAAGAAGACGAGCACCGAAGGGGTGGGCTGCAGGCATTGTGGCGGAAGCGGCTGCGCTTTTCTGCATCGCTGCCGTTGCCCTCTGCGCTCGTCCCGCAACCGCTGCGGAGTTGGCGATCCTCCGCAACGGGTTTAGCATTCGCCACGAGCATCGCCTGGTGATGGGAGCGACGACTCGCCTCTTTTTCGCTGCCGACGATTCCACCTTTACCGACGTGCCTACCGAAGAAATTACCGGCTACGAAAAAGATCTTTCCTTACCCTTGCCAGCGCCTGACGGGTCGCAAATCTCTATTTCGTTCCCGGCACAGCCTGCGAAGTCCGCGCCCCCTCTGAATCAAGTCGTCGACTCCGCCAGCGCCACTTATCATCTCGATCCCGACCTGGTGAACAGCGTGATTCACGCCGAAAGCAGATTCAACGCGCACGCCGTTTCTCCCAAAGGTGCCCGCGGACTCATGCAGTTGATGCCCTCGACCGCCAGCCAACTGGGCGTGAACGATGCCTTCGACCCGCAAGCCAATGTCACGGGCGGGACCCGCTATCTGCGGGAGCTCCTGGAGCGGTACCACTTCGATCTCATCAAAGCGCTGGCCGCTTACAACGCGGGCCCCGAGCGCGTCGAACAGTATCGGGGCGTGCCCCCATTTCGTGAAACTCGCGCCTACGTGGCCCGCATCGTGCACGAGTACAACCTCAAGAAGATCGCCCAGGAAAAAGCGCAACGAAAACCGGCGTCTGCCAAATCTCTGAGCCACGGCCCCCGCACCCGGAAACCCGCAGCCACCGCCGTTGTCGCCGAATCTCAGCGGTGATCGACCTTACGTTGACCCAGCGTGGTTCCTCATTTACCTTCAAGTGGGGCTGTGCTCACCACGGCCGCGCCTCTCTTCGGTAATTACTTTCGCGCCGCATGAACAAAAGAAAATACGTAGCGTACACAGTTGTCTTCCTCGTGCTGGCGGTGCTGGTCTATCTGCAGTTCCGCACCTGGCAGCACTTCGACTGGGCTCTCTTCCGCCAAACCCGCCCGCAAAAGTGGATGCACATTCTGCACGGAATCGTGCTCATCTACCTTGCCTATTTGGTGCGCGCCATTCGCTGGAAGATCTTCCTTCGACCCGTCCGCCCGCAAGCTTCCTCTGCCAGCCTGGTTGCGCCCACCATCATTGGCTTCACCGGCCTCGCACTGCTGGGCCGCCCCGGTGAGTTGATCCGCCCATATTTGATTGCTCGCCGCCAGAGCCTGAGCTTTTCGTCACAGCTTGCGGTCTGGGCGGTCGAACGCATCTTCGACATAGGTGCCTTCACGATGCTGCTGGTAAGCGCGATCTTTCTGTCGCCTGGTCCGCGCTCACTCCCCTTTTATGATCGCTTCCGCGAAGGAGGATTTTTGCTGGTCGCCCTGGTGGCGGCCATTTCCTTTGGGGCGGCAGCCGTCCACTGGAAGGGAGAAGCCATCGCAGATTGGGTCGAGCGCCGCTTTTCTCACCTCGCAGCCAATCTCGGACACAAGATCGCGACTCGCATCCGCGAATTCCGCAGCGGCTTAAACACCATCCACGGCCCGCTCTCGCTGCTTGCGCTCATCGGGCTCTCGCTCGTGATGTGGTTCATGATCATCGTGGCCTACCAGGAAGTGGCTCACTCCTACGGCGTGGCCATTCTGAATATTCGCCGCTCGCAGGTATTGGTGCTCATGGGAGCGAGCATGATCGGTTCCTTGGTGCAGTTGCCGGGTATTGGTGGCGGATCTCAGTTAGCAACCATCGCGACTCTGCATCGCATTTTCGAGGTTTCCCCGGAACTCGCCGCCAGTTGCGGCATCATGCTGTGGCTGGTAACGTTTGTCGCCGTCGTTCCTGTCGGACTGATTCTCTCCCATCATGAACGCCTGTCGCTGCGCAAGCTTTCAGAAGAGACGACGCAGGCTGATGAGGGCGCAACAGCTCACGAAGGGATGAGGTAAGCATGGAGACTTCTGCTCTGGCTCAGTCCACGCCGGACCACTATCCCCGAGTCGCTAGCCCACTTCACACGACCCTGATGCTCGCCGCGTTCGCCGGTTGGACGTTCGGGGCAAAGATTCTTGCGGATCAAATGAGGGCAGCCGCGAATCCGAACCGCGTGCGCCTTTACTTGGTCACCATCTTGGTGGAGTGGTTCTTCTTTGTTCTTGTAGTGGCGGGCGCGCGGCGGAGTGGCGCGTCCGTCCTCCTCGTTCTCGGAGATCATTGGCAGTCCGCGCGCCAGGTGCTGCGCGATATTGGAATTGCCGCAGGGTTCTGGGTCATTGCGTTGCCGCTGCTTGGGATCCTCGCCAGGCTCCTGCGCGTCGACGTGCGGGGTCGCGATATGCAGTTCTTTCTCCCGCATGGGGGCGCTGAAATAACGCTATGGATAGCACTCTCAGTTACCGCCGGTATTTGCGAAGAGACAATTTTTCGAGGGTACCTGCAACGGCAGTTCATGGCCCTGACTCAGAGCGCTCCTGCCGGCATTCTCCTTTCTGCTGCGGCCTTCGGCGCGGCGCACGCGTACCAGGGCTTCCGGCGGACGATTCTGATCGGCTTGTTCGGGGCAATGTTCGGGATTCTGGCATATTGGCGTCGGAGCGTTCGGCCTGGGATGATCGCCCATGCGTGGCAGGACTCATTGGGCGGAGTGGTTAGCGGTTTAGTGAGGCACTAGAGTCTCCTCCCGCAGCCCCTGCTACAATCGTGTTGATTCCCGAGCACAGCCAAGCGCATGAAATGCCCCTTTTGCGGGTTTGAGAATGACAAAGTCGTGGATTCGCGCGAGAGCAAGGAAGCGGATTCCATCCGCCGCCGCCGCGAATGCCTGAAGTGCGAGAAGCGCTTTACCACCTACGAGCGCATCGACGAAATTCCGTACATGGTGGTAAAGAAGGACGGCCGGCGCGAGCGTTTTGACCGCCAGAAAGTGCTCAACGGTCTGATGCGCGCCTGCGAGAAACGCCCCGTTCCCATCAGCAAGCTCGAACAGATCGTCAATGAAGCCGAGACCTTCGTCATCGAGTCCGCCGAGCGCGAGCGCAAGACCAGCGAAATCGGCGAGCTCATCATGAACCGTCTACGCCGCTACGATAAGGTTGCGTACGTAAGATTCGCCTCCGTTTATCTCGACTTCAAAGACGTGCAGGAATTCATGACCGAACTGAAAGATCTGCTGAAAGCGAAAGACGCGCCCGAACCGAAAAGCAAAACCGCGAAGACCTGACTTAGATTCACGTAGGGACGGACGCATTCGTCCGTCCAGCGAGCGCAGCTCGCAACTTCATATTCTATGGCGCACAAAGTAACTCTTATTCCCGGCGACGGTATCGGCCCCGAAGTCATCCAGGCCACGGTTCGCATGGTGGAAGCTACCGGCGTCAAATTCGAATGGGAAAGCTTCGCCGCCGGCGCTGAAGCTTTTGAGAAGTACCACGAATACATTCCCAGGGAACTCAGCGAATCCATCGAGCGCACCCGGGTCGGGCTGAAGGGCCCGGTGACTACGCCTATCGGCGGCGGGTTCTCCAGCATCAACGTCGAACTGCGCAAGCGCTTCGAGCTCTTCGCCAACTTCCGGCCCATCCGCAACCTGCCGCATATTCCCACCCGCTATCCGGGCATCGATCTGATTGTGGTGCGCGAAAACACCGAGGGACTTTATTCCGGCATCGAACACGAAGTTGTTCCCGGCGTGGTAGAGAGCATCAAGGTCATCTCCGAAAAGGCATCCACCCGCATCTCGCGTTTCGCCTTCGAGCATGCCCGCAAAAACCACCGCAAGAAAATTCATTGCATCCACAAAGCCAACATCATGAAGTTGTCCGATGGATTATTTCTGCGCTGTGCCCGCAACGTCTCCAAGGAGTATCCCGAGATCACCTACGGCGAGCACATCGTGGACAACACCTGCATGCAACTGGTGATGAACCCCTACCAGTACGACATGCTGCTGCTGGAGAATTTCTACGGTGACATCATTTCAGATCTGTGCGCGGGACTGGTCGGCGGACTGGGCCTAGTCCCCGGCGCGAATTTCGGCCACGAGTGCGCCATTTTTGAAGCCGTCCATGGTTCCGCACCGGACATTGCGGGAAAGAATATCGCCAATCCCACGGCCGTGTTGCGATCCGCCCTGCTTATGCTGCGCCACCTCGGCGAGGCCGACGCCGCCTGGAAGATCCGCAACGCCATCGACGAGGTCTACCGCGACCGCAGCAAACTTACCCGCGACGTCGGCGGCACTGCCGGAACTTCGGAATTCGCCGACGCCATTATTCAGGCGATGGAATCGCAGGGTGCCACTCCGCAGGCGTCGGCGCAGAAGTAGAGACGCAGCCTGTCGCGGTGGTAGACTATTGCGTTTCGGGAACCGTGCCGGGCCCCGTTTGCTCGCGCCGATTCACTGGGGGGCTATCGTTGGAGACCAACCTGAACCGCATCGAAGTTCCATATCATCGCGGACTGCATTGCTTCGCCGTCTTCACTGCCTGCGCCACTCTTGTCCTCATCGTCGCCGGGGCGCTCGTCACCAGCAACGACGCCGGGTTATCCGTCCCCGACTGGCCGACCAGCTTTGGCTCTTTCTACAAAATGCCGCAAATGGTTGGCGGCATTAAGTACGAGCATAGTCATCGCATGGTGGCGGAATTCATCGGACTGCTCACCATCATCCTATCCATCTGGACCTGGCGAGTAGAAAAGCGCGGCTGGCTGCGCCTTCTCGGTCTGGGAGCGCTGACGACCGTGATCACGCAGGGCATTCTGGGAGGACTCACCGTCTTATTCTTCTTACCCGCACCCATCTCCAGCGCGCACGCCGCCGTAGCGCAGACCTTCTTCTGTATTGCTGTCGCGATTGCCATGTTCACCGGCCGGCACTGGGTGGAAGAGCAACCGCGGACTGAACTTGACCAGCGCCGCCCCACTCTGTTCACGCTGACCCTGCTCTCGATTCTTGTCCTTTACGTCCAACTGGTGCTCGGCGCCATGTTCCGCCATCATGGCTTGAGTTGGTGGCCCCACGTCATCAACGCCGGCATCGTGGCCTTCGTCCTCTCCTGGACTGCGGTTCGCGCCATCTCCGTTTACCACCATGTCGACGCCGTGCGCCGCCCGGCAATCGCCATGCTTGGCCTGATGGTGGCGCAACTCTGTCTGGGCTTTCTCGCCTTCATCACCCGCGTCATGTGGGGACGAGACACCGAGCAGCCCGAACTGCCCATGGTGATCTCGACCGTGGTTCACGTCGCCGTCGGAGCGCTGCTGCTGGCCACCGCCGTAGTTCTGGCCATCCAGGTCTGGCGCCACGTGCCGGTCGTTTTTGAAGAGCGCCTTCCCGGACAGAACCCAGTCGCCGCCTAGGAGATCGGGTCATCGGATGATCGGGTCATCGGGTCATCGAAGGTCAAAGACGTTTGATTTTAGATCACCCGATGGTCCGATGACCCGATGGGGCTTCGGATGATAATCCCCCGTTCCCGTCGTAGAATAGCTTGTGACTCCGAATTCGACCGCTATCGACTTAGCTCCGCTTGCCCAGCCCGTCACCCCGGCAGGCCAGCCCATCATTGCCGTTCGCGACCTTGTCCATCGTTACCAAGACCGCACCGCGCTCAACGGCGTCTCTTTCGACGTTCGCCCTGCTGAGCTTTTTGGTCTGCTCGGCCCGAATGGCAGCGGCAAAACCACTCTCTTTCGCATTCTTTCCACGCTCATGGTGCCCACGTCCGGCAGCGCCACCATCGCCGGCTTTGACGCCGTCCGGCAACCCGGAGCCCTGCGCCGTCACATCGGCGTCGTCTTCCAGGCCCAGAGCGTCGATCTCAAACTTACCGCGTACGAGAACCTCTGGCATCAGGGACACCTCTACGGCCTGCGCGGCCCCGAACTCAAAACACGAATCAACGAGATTCTGACCCGCGTCGGATTGCTCGACCGCACCGCCGATCGCGTGGAAACTTTTTCCGGCGGAATGCAACGCCGCATCGAACTAGCCAAGGGCCTGCTCCACCATCCCGAGGTTCTACTTCTCGACGAGCCCACGACCGGCCTTGATCCCGGCGCTCGGCGCGACCTCTGGCAATATCTCCAGATCCTGCGGGACCAGGAGCACGTCTCCGTCATCGTCACCACTCACCTGATGGAAGAAGCCGAACGCTGCGACCGCCTCGCCATACTGAACGAAGGCAACCTAGTGGCGCTAGGCACGCCCGAAGCGCTGACCCGCGAGATCGGAGGCGACGTCATTCTGCTGGAAGCGCGCGACCCGCAAACCCTGGCCGACCACATTCGCAGTAAGTTTCATGTTGATGCCACCGTCATGGATCACCAGGTTCGCCTCGAGATTGAAAACGGACATCGCTTCGTTCCCGACGTGGTAGAAGCTTTCCCGGGAGAAATCCAATCGCTAAGCGTGAGCAAGCCCACCCTCGAGGATGTCTTTATTCACCGCACCGGCCACCGCTTCTGGAGCGAAGATGCAGAACCGAAACCGCAGACTGGCAAGAAGAAAGCCAAGAAACATTGAACTACTGACGCTGCTAAACTAAAACCAATGGCAACACAAACCGCAATTTTCCCTGCAACCGCTCCTGCATCCGCCGGAGTCCTGCTGCCAGCCTTCACGCTCTGGTGGCGCGAAGTGGTGCGCTTTTATCGTCAGCGGGCGCGCGTGGTGGGCGTCATCGCTTCCCCGCTCTTGTTCTGGGTGGTGATCGGAAGCGGCTTCGGAACCTCATTTCGTTCCGGACAGGCCGCCGGTCAGCAGCACTATCTGAATTATTTTTATCCTGGAACGCTGGTGATGATCGTGCTCTTCACCGCCATTTTCACCATGATGTCGGTGATCGAAGACCGCAACGAAGGGTTCCTGCTTTCGGTGCTGGTAGCACCGGTGCCGCGCGCGGCTATCGTTCTGGGAAAAGTTTTGGGCGGCACGACGCTGGCCACCGTCCAGGGACTGATTTTTCTGGTCTTCGCGCCGCTCGTCGGCGTGCACGTGACGCTCGCCTCGTTCGGGCTGATCGTCCTCACCGTGTTTCTGGTTTCGTTTGCCCTGACCGCGCTCGGCTTCGCCATTGCCTGGCCCATGGATTCGACGCAAGCCTTTCATGCCATCATCAATTTATTTCTGATTCCGCTCTGGCTGCTCTCGGGAGCGCTCTTCCCTCTTTCCGGAGCATCGGGATGGATTCGCTGGCTCATGTATGCCAACCCGCTGACCTACGGAGTCGAGGCCCTGCGCACGCTGATGTATCCCGAAGCGCCCAGCGCGTTCTCGCTGACCGCATCGATTCTGACGCTGGTGCTGTTTGCGCTATTCATGTTCGGATTGGCTTTCGTGCTGGCGAACCGGCGCACGACGAAGCCGGCAGCGTAGGCACGTCTTTCAGGAGTTGTCATCCCGAGCGAAGCGAGGGATCTGCATCGTGCGGCGAACTGCAGATCCCTCGCTTCGCTCGGGATGACAAGATAGGTTTTGAATTACACAATTCCCGATTACGAAATTGCAAAATGCCCTTAGATATTCTCGCCCTGGCCGCGCACCGCGACGACGTAGAACAAACCTGCGGCGGAACTCTGCTCAAGATGGCCGACCGCGGGTACCGCACCGGCATCCTCGATCTCACACAAGGCGAAATGGGGACGCGCGGCTCGGCCGAAGACCGCGAACGCGAAGCGGCGGAAGCGGCCCGCATTCTGAAAGTGTCCTGGCGCCACGCTCTCGATATTCCCGACGGCCGCGTCGAAAATACCTGGGAGAATCGCTTGAAGGTCGTCCGCGTGCTGCGCGAGCAGCGTCCGCGGGTGCTGATTCTTCCCTTCTGGGAGGGGCGCCATCCAGATCACTACACGGCTTCCGTGCTCGGATATGAAGCAGCGTTTATATCGGGACTCGCGAAGCTAGCTTTCAGCTCTCAGTTGTCAGCTCTCAGTAACCCCAACGGCGATGCGTCTGCGCCTCATCGTCCTTTCAAAATTATCTATGCCAGCTTGTACCGCGACGTTCGGCCTACGTTTGTCGTGGACATCACCGACCAGTTCGAAACGCGCTTTGCTTCGCTGATGGCCTATAAATCTCAGTTCACCGACCAGGAAGCTGGCAGCGGAATTTTTCCCGCGCACAAAGAGATTCGGGCGCGAGTGGAATCCATGGCCCGCTTTTACGGCATGATGGGCGGCGTCACCTACGCCGAGCCGTTCGTGCAGAAGGAAGTTGGGCTTGTAGAAGATGTGATGGCGATTCCAGTGAAGTCGATCTGAGGCGAAGAAAAAATGCCTCTCACAAAACTCGATGCCACCGCCGCTTTGGTCGTGATTGACCTGCAAAAAGGCATTGTCGGTATGCCGACAGTGCATCCTGCCGTAGAGATCATCGGCCGAGTTGCCCAACTGGCGCGCGCTTTCCGCGAGCGCGGTCTGCCGGTTGTTCTCGTCAACGTGGCGGGCAGAGCTCCCGGGCGCACCGATGCCGCATTCCCCGAGTTTTCATTGCCTGCCGACTGGGCCGAACTGGTTCCCGAACTGGAGCAGCATCCCAGCGATCACATAATCACCAAGCAACGATGGGGCGCGTTCCTGGGCACATCTTTGGACGATACCTTGCGTCGGCGCGGCGTGACCCAGATTGTCTTAACGGGCATCGCGACGAGTATTGGCGTCGAATCGACGGCGCGCAGCGCCTACGATCTGGGCTACAACGTAGCGCTGGTCGTGGATGCAATGACGGACCGGGACGCCGACGCGCACCGCCATAGCGTCGAGAAGATTTTTTTCCGGCTGGGTGAGACGGACACGACCGCCAATGTGCTGAAGCTGTTGCAGGAGTTCCCGGTCCGGTGAAACGGCCGCCAGCGCGCCAAGGCTCCGCGGCGTACTTCTGAATCCGGAGAGTGAATCGCCGGTCGTGTCGTAGGTACAACGTGTTTCCCGTGAAACATCGTACTGGTATAGTTGTATGTACAAACGATACGAACTTTATAGGCAATTGACTAAGAGGCTGGATGCCACTCCTATATAGGTATCTTTTCCCTGCAATGTGGATGAGTTATATCGCCTATTGGGTGGCGATGTCGACGAAGGTTAAGGGCAACGAGCGCACCGAGTCCGTGACGTCGCGGCTTATACGCATGGTTTTGATTGCTTGCGGGGTGCTGCTTCAGTGGCTCCGACACGTTCCGCTCCCATGGCTGGAAGAACGATTTCTTCCGCTCAGCGCTTGGTGCTTTTGGACCGGCGCAGCAATTACCGCAGGCGGGCTACTCTTTTCCGTCTCGGCGCGTCGTCACCTTGGAAGCAACTGGAGCCAATCGGTCACGGTGAAGGAAGGCCACGAACTCATTACCAGTGGACCTTACGCCCTGGTTCGCCACCCTATCTATACCGGACTTCTTCTGGGATTTCTTGGTAGCGCAGTGGCCCTTGGCCAATGGCGCGGGTTACTTGCTGTCGCCCTGGTCTTCGGCGTACTGTGGCGCAAACTACGGCTTGAGGAGAAATGGATGCACGCGCACTTCGGCGAGCCATATGAAGCGTACTCTCGGCAGGTGGCCGCGCTGGTGCCACATATCCTCTGAGCGTGGCATACAGAGAAACAGCGGGTCCCACTTACCAGATCAACGGTATCAGCCGGTAGCGAACGCGGGCGGCATACTCCGGGTAGCCGGCGAGACCGCGCTGGAGTTCGCGGTCTTCCATCGCCGTCCGAAAAACGATGCCGCCTAAGAAAACCGCCGAGGCCGCCAAGCCGTACCAGGAGCCAAGCACTAACGCATTCGCCGGCAGGTAGATCAGCATCAAGGCGTAGAGCGGATGGCGGACAATGGCGTAAGGTCCGGTGGAAATGACTCTGTGTCCGCGCTCGCTTTGGATGCGCACCACCGCCGCGAGAAATGGGTTCTCCCGAACAACGCGGCCGATCATCCAGAACGATATGACGACCATGGCCGCGCCCGCGCATTGCAGCCAGACCGGCATGACGGACCAGCGGTAGCGGACAGCATCCAGGCCCATCAGGACCAGCCAGGCGCACCAGCCAACCGTCATGGGCAGGATCCAGATTTTGTCCCAGAAGGGCTGGCCTTTTTGCAGCGGCGATTTGAGGCGCTCGGCCAGAAGCGCGGGATCGTGCCGCGCCAGCCAAAGGGTGATCCAGAGGGCTCCGGCGATGAACAGAATGAGATCGGCCCACGCCGCAGTCCAGCGGACGGTCCCGGCAGCGCCAAAGAGCAGGGCCGCGAAAAAGAGGACCTCCGTTACAAGAATGACGCAGATCTTGATGACCATAGGCTCCGCCTCAGCCATCCTAGACCAGCTCTGAGAACGTATCGTGGTGGCCCGTTTCCGCCCTTAGCTTCGCGATAGGACGGATCACCCGGCGAAATACGTTCTTAGATCGGCTTATACGTCATAGTGACCGTCTTGCTGGCTCCCTTGGGCACTGTGATCGCATAGACGTGTCCGATAGAACCATCCCCGACAAAAGCTGCGTTGATGATATGCGTCACGTAGTGGCAGGGATCCGGACCGGTAGGGACGTTGAAGACAGCGCCATTGTGGGCAAAGGTGAATGTGTTGGTGGTGAGCCCCAGGCCCCAGCTGGCGCCGGGCTCTTGCCCGAAGGCGGAATTGAAGCTGGAGACAAATTCGTCGTTGGTTGCCACCGGACCCGCATTTACATTGGCAACCCGCAGCAGGGCTACGTTCCGGCTAATCGTGCTCAGATTCTTGAGGGCCATGGTGATCTTCACCGATCCGGGACCCGCCGCATTTGCCTTGATCTGAGTGATGGTCTGGGTTAATTGCCAAAGGCCATCGCTGGTGGTGCGGACGAACCGCGCGCTGGTGGGACTGGGGGTGGTAACCGAAGTTGCTCCCCAGTTGCCGCTGTCAACGGAGGCATAGTCGTAATACGACACGTTGGGGGTCACGTCACAGATGCCATAGCCCTCCATGAGATCTCCGTTGTTAATGAACTCGAAACCCGAGGGGCTATCCAACTGCACGATGTTGCCATTCACGCTCAGGCAGTATCGAGTGAAGGTAGACAGAGGTCCGGAGCTGTAGCCGAGGCACTCAAGCGTGTCCGGCGCAGCCGTTCCCGCCTGCGGCTGGCTGGCCCGCTGGCCGAACGCCAGTGTCGATAACGTGAGTACGACTAAGAGAAGGGTCGATTTGTTCAGCATCATGGTTGTCTCCCGAGATTTGGTGCGCTGGGTTATTGACTTGAGACCCGCCAGCGCGGGGATGCTCAAGCCTCTTCATACGCTTGCGATTCTGCTGGACGACGGCTTCCGACTCAGAGCCGACGAACCTCAACATCGCTTGTTTGTCCGCAGACTCAGAGCCCCGGGGGATTCGGCGGTTGTTTGGGGAGTCAACCGATTGGGCTCGACGAGATGTGGAAATTCTGGACCAGAGCCGTTCGCCTGTCAAGCCGGGGTTCTGTGGAAGGGCACGGCTTCAAGAGCCTGCCCTGAGCGAAGTCGAAGGGTGCCGCTCAGATCGGGAAAAGATGCGGGCTTTAGCCCCTGGCAGGTTGCGGAAAAACTCGATGTGAAAGGGACGGAGTACCACAAAACTCTCTTGTTTCCACAGCACAACCGCACAACCTGATAAGAAGAAGGTATGAGTGGAAAAACGAGCAACAGGATGAAGACATTGGAAGAAACGGCGTTGCTGCGGTTCTGCTGGAGTGCAAACAGGAAGGCATGGTCGCGAAAGCCATAGCCCGCCAGATCAAGAAGCGGTTCCCGCTCCACCGATCATCCTGCTCTCGCCCTACTCCGAGATTCCAGAGCGAATCCTCTAGTTGGGGCGCTAAAGTTTAGCTTCCAATCTACCGATAAAACAACGGACGGAGATTCAGGTCGCTGCGCAAAGCAGATTCAATGCTGCTGCGGATTGGTGCGCATGTTTTTGCTCGTACGTTGACGGGACTGGAGAGCGAAGAACAGTATGAAGAGACAAAGGTGCATTTTCATCCTTGGGCTGGCAATCCTGATTGCCCCCGCGGTGTATGCGAAGGAGGGGGGCGACCAGTATCCGAACGGCGCCGAGAACTGGTTTGCCGGAGCAACCCCACCTCCCGGGTTTTATTACGTGAATTACTTTGGCTATTACACCGGCGAGCTGAAAAATGCTTCCGGCGGCAAGGTAATCCTGAACGGAACAACGCCGTCCGTGCAGGCTACTTTCGATGCCTTCCGTTTCATCGAGATGACCAAATTCAAGATTCTCGGGGCAGATTACGGAGTGCATGTCATCGTCCCGGTGGTCTATCAGTCCATGAACCTGAACGGGAGGAATAGCACAACCAGTGTTGGCGACCTCACCTTCTCCCCGGTCATCCTGGGGTGGCACCGCGAGCGGTGGCATGCAGTGGCGGCCTTGGATATCGACCTTCCCACCGGCGCCTACGACCGGAGCGACCCGCGGATGAGCGTGGGTGCACACTACTACAGTTTTGAGCCGGTAGTTGCCTTCAGCTATATGCCGAAGGCGGGCTGGGAAGCCTCCACCAAGCTGATGTACAACGTCAAAACTACCAACCAGGCCACCAACTATCACTCCGGGCAAGAATTCCACATGGACTATATGGTTGGCAGACATTTCGGTAGTTGGATGTTCGGTGGCACCGGGTACGCCCTCAAACAGTTGACCGATGATACCGTCAACGGCCAAGTCGTGGCCGTTACGCCCGGTCTGTGGGACGGAGGCCGCAGAGGACAAGTCTTCGCCGTCGGGCCCAGCGCCGGATACACCAACAAGCGTCATATGACTCTCATGGCGCAGTGGCAGCATGAAACTTTGGTCCGCAACCGCTTCGGCGGAGATAAGGTCTGGTTCAAAATGATCATTCCGGCCGCCAGCATCTTTCACGGTCCGAAACATTAGGCGAGCACTTCGGGCTTACGGGCAAAGGAGGCTGGGTGAAAGCACCCGAGTCTGATCTAGCCAAAGACTCGAGATTGAATTTGCAAACTGGAGCGACATCCTTCGAGAGCTGTCGATGGATGATTCTGGATGCTAACGATGGTGTCGTTGTCGAGGCAAAACACAATTCCGGCAAGTAAGTAGCCACGGAGGAAACTATGTTAGTACACGAAATACCAGGCGTGCTTCTCGTTGAATGGAACGATGATGTCAGAGCAATGGTCGACACTTGGTCAAACTACGCCATTAAGGTCCCGCAGTTTCGCGAAGCGATCTTAAATAAGGGGGTTGCGTATGCCAAAGTCCATGGGGGTCGAGCATGGGTAATGGATGCCACAAAAGCTAAAGGAGCTTTCCCTCAGGACGTACAAAAGCTTATTGAGACCGAGGTCTTCAAAATTTTTGCGGCAATTGGCATCAAGTATTTCATCACCATCAAGTCGGCTTCCGCACTAACAAATATGGCCATTAAGAGCTTTACGGCCCACCTTGGTCCTTGCGGGCTCCAAATGGTCGAAGTCCCAGACGTGAATCACGCGATCGCCTGGCTGAGGGAGCATCCCTAGCAGGTTGCGGAAACACTCGATGTGAAGGGGATGGAGTACCACAAAACTCTCTTGTTTCCACAACACAACCTGATCAGAAGAAGGTATGCGTGGAAAAGACGAGCAACAGTTGGATGTGTTCAGCTATGTAAGTCCCGAGCAGCGAGTGCCGCAAGACCATCCCTTGCGTCCTGTTCGCGTCATGACCGATGAGGCATTAAGGGTGTCTTGGCGTTCAGGGGCTAAAGTCCATTCTTCCCCGATCTGAGCGGCACCGTTCGGCTTCGCTCAGGGCAGGCTCTTGAAGCCGCGCCCTTCCCAAAACCCCCAGTGCTATTGGCAGGGCCGCCTGCCCGAAATCACTTGGCTGGAGCCACCGGTTGAGCGGGCTCGGCAGGCTTCGGGCCCTTCGGCTTGGCAAAGGACTCCTCCACGCGCTTCCGGAAGTCACCACTGTCGTCGTGCTCAAATCCGCTATAGTTCGACTTGACTTGCATCTCGCACTCTGCGCCCTTCGATACCAGGGCGACGTGGTTGGCGCGCTGGAGAAGCGCTCCGCTAACGGTGACGTGAGCGGCGTGCTTCACTTTGTAGGTAGCGGTCATTAGGGAGTCGTTACTCTCCTCGACGTTGTAGTTCTCCGCGTTGCTAAGAACGTCTTTGACCGCGCCCCACATCTCGCTGCAAGGAGCGGGATAGGTATTCTTGGAGGTCTTGCCGAACGACGGCAGGGCGAGAGCAAGCGATATCAGAGCTACAACCATGCAACTCGTCTTCATCTTCATCATTGCATTTCTCCTCGTATGGATGTTCTTCTCAGAATGCCAGAACTGAACAGAAATCCCCGTTTTCAAGACAAATGAAAGATAGTCCCGCAAAACATTTTGTCAGTGAGAAAAATCACCTTGGCGGGTGACCAGGCGGGTGGCGGCCTTGCAATGGCAAACCGCTGGCTTGACGCCGTAACTCTCAGTGAGCGACCGGGTTTCTCCGAAATTTCAGCCGTATAATGTTGAGTTCCTCATAGGAGATTCCATCATGGCTACGCTTACCAAAGCCGTTCCGCATACCCGCATTGAATCCGACAGCATGGGGAAGATCGAAGTTCCCTCCAATGTTTACTGGGGGGCGCAGACGCAACGCTCGCTGCTGCATTTCAATATTGGGCGCGACACCATGCCTCCGGAGCTGATTCGGGCGTTTGGCACGCTTAAGAAAGCCTGCGCGCTGGTGAATCAGGATCTGGGCAAGCTTCCTGCCAACATCGCTAAGCTCATCGTCGAAGCCGCCGACGAAGTGATTGCCGGCAAGCTGAATGACCAGTTTCCGCTGCGCATTTGGCAGACAGGCAGCGGCACGCAGACCAACATGAACGTAAATGAGGTCATCTCCAACCGCGCCATCGAAATCGCGGGCGGCGAGATGGGGTCGAAGAAGCCGGTGCATCCTAACGATCACGTCAACATGTCGCAGTCGTCGA
This sequence comes from uncultured Acidobacteriaceae bacterium, assembly GCA_963752985.1. Lineage (GTDB taxonomy): Bacteria > Acidobacteriota > Terriglobia > Terriglobales > Acidobacteriaceae > Acidiflorens. Next base: position 10,436 of record CAVWAN010000018.1, on the reverse strand, counting down.
ATGACACGTTTCCGGCGGCGATGCACATTGCGGCGGCGGAGCGGGTGAAGAACGCTTTGATTCCGGCGATCAGGACGGTGCGCGATGCGATTGCGGCCAAGGCTAAGGAATTTGATTCCGTGGTGAAGATTGGGCGCACGCACTTGCAGGACGCTGTGCCTTTGACCATAGGACAGGAATTTGGCGGCTGGGCCAGTCTGCTGGACCGCGACATCAAGCGGCTGGAGATGGTGCTGGACGGGCTTTACGATCTGGCGATCGGCGGTACCGCGGTGGGCACGGGGCTGAATACGCATCCGGAGTTTGCCGTGCGGGCGGCTGCCAAGATTGCCGAACTTACGGGACTTCCCTTCCGCTCGCATCCCAACAAGTTCGCCGCGCTTTCGGCGCACGATGAGATTGTGTTTGCTCAGGGCGCCATGGAAACTCTAGCGGCTTCGCTGATGAAGATTTCTAACGATATCCGGTGGCTGGCTTCCGGTCCGCGGTGCGGGCTGGGCGAGCTGGTGATTCCGGAGAATGAGCCGGGATCGTCCATCATGCCGGGCAAGGTCAATCCCACGCAATGCGAAGCTATGACTATGGTCTGCGTGCAGGTTCATGGCGCTACGGCGGCGGTGGGATTTGCGGGATCGCAGGGCAACTTTGAGCTCAACGTGTTCAAGCCGGTGATCATCTACAACTTCCTGCACTCGGTCACTTTGATTACTGACGCCTGCCACGGCTACGTGGAGTACATGGTCAAGGGCATTGAAGTGGATCGCGACAAGGTGGACTTCTACGTTAAGAATTCGCTGATGCTGGTGACGGCTCTGGCTCCGAAGGTGGGATACGACAAGGCGGCGCAGATTGCGCACACGGCGCACGTCGAGCACTCGAGCCTGCGCGAGGCGGCGGTGAAGCTGAAACATCTTACGGGCGAGGAATTCGACTCGCTGGTCAAGCCGGAGAAGATGACGCATCCGTAGGAGGCTGTGAAACTAAGCCAACGCGGCGCTGAAGGGCCGCTCTTCCACGGTAATGCATACATCCCTGTAGGATGCGAACTATGAATAAGCTGATCAGTCGATGGCCAGCTATTGCCGTTGGAGTGGTCGTTGCCCAAGCCATCGCTGCGCTTACGTTGAAGCCGGGCGGTTCTCAGCTTAAGTACGCAGTTATCGTTTACTTCCTGATTATTCTTCTGGCGACAGCTGCGGCTACGATGGATGCGGCTCAGAGCGCCGGCGCGCGCCGGATTTTCTGGGCCTTCATCGCCAGCAGCTATGGCTTGTTGTGGCTGATCGACTGGTTGTGGGTGTACTACGTTTTCGTGCTGCACCGCGAGAATCCCTTCAGTGCGTTTCACTTGACGGTGTTTTTTTTGCGGCCGGTTCCGCTCATGGTAGCGGCAACCACCTATCCGCACTGGAAACAATCGGCCCAAGTCCTCCATCGGGCCACCCTGAACCTGGTTCTGCTGCTGTCTTTTTGGGTCTTTCTCTACGCCTATTTCGTCTTTTCCTACCGACTTCTCAATCTCTCCATCTTCCGGCTGCGCTACGACGTGTTGTACTCTGCCGAAAACCTCTTTCTGCTGGTTATTCTTGCCTCTCTGGTGGTTCGTTCCCGGCCTCCCTGGAGGACTATCTATTGGCATTTTCTGGGAGCGTCCGGACTCTGGACCATAAGCCTCCAGATGCAGAACCTTGCCCTGCATCGCGGATATCGCCTGGGAGGTTGGCTGGACGTGGCCGCGGTAGCTGCCTGTTGCTGGTTCGTTTGGGTCCCAATGGTGGGGATGCGACTGGCGCCGCAACTGGTGGAAACGGACCAGCCGGTGATGCCTCCGCGCAAATACCTTTCCCCTTTGGCGTTGCTGGTGGGGCTGGCGATTCCGGTGATCGGTGCTTGGGAAGTGTTCGGCGGGAGCTCTGCGCCGGAAATGCACCGGTTTCGACTCCTGATCATCCTGGTTTCTTTCGTGTTCATGGCGCTTGCCTTTTTTGCCAAGGAGCAGATCGCAAACCGCGAACTGCTCGACGCCATCGCCGCGAATCTGCACTTTTCCGAAGAACGCTTCTACAAGGCATTTGACTCCAGTCCGGAAGGTATCACCATCACTACCGCATCGGATGGCTGCTACATCGAAGTCAACGATGCCTACTTGCACATGATGGAATACGAGCGCTCGGAAGTGCTGGGGAAGACGGCGCTGGCGCTGAATGTCTGGTGCAACCCGGAAGAGCGCCGGCATATGGTCGAGCAGTTCCTTAACAAGGGACGGGTTCGCGGTGTGCAAGCGTCCTTTCGAACGAAGTCGGGACAGATGCGTGAAGTTGAGATTTCCGTGGAGAGCATTCAGCTGCAGGGCGAACCCTGTTTGCTGTCCATTACGCGCGACGTCACGCAGCATAAACTGCTGGAGCAGCAACTGCGGCAGGCCCAGAAAATGGAAGCGGTGGGGCGGCTGGCAGGTGGGGTCGCGCATGACTTCAATAATCTTCTCGGGGTGATCCTGGGGTGCGCCGAAATGCTGGGCAATGACGTGGCTTGGAATCCGGCGTGGAACAAGAGAGTCGAAACCATCAAATCCACATGCCAGCGTGCGGCTTCGCTGACCTCACAATTGCTGACCTTCGGCCGCCGGCACTTGTTGCAGCCCAAAGTGCTCAACCTCAACGCCACGGTCTCCGAGACCGGGAAGATGTTGCAACGCATCCTGGGGGAGGACATCGAGCAGAAGATGGTCTTGGATCCCACGCTGGCGCCGGTGAAAGCCGACCCCGGGCAGATCATTCAGGTGATCATGAATCTGGCGGTCAACGCTCGCGATGCCATGCCGAAGGGTGGCCAACTGCGCATAGAGACCGCTAACACCAAGTTCGGAGAAGGCGCGATGGAACAGGGCGTATCCGTCCGGCCCGGACCCTACGTGATGCTGGTAGTCAGCGATACCGGGGTGGGCATGGATGCCCAGACGCAGGCACACATCTTCGAGCCGTTTTATACGACCAAGCCGGCTGGAGAAGGGACGGGTCTGGGTCTGGCAACGGTGTTGGGCATTGTCGAGCAGAGCGGCGGCTATATTTTTTGCGAGAGCGAACCGGGAAAGGGAACGACCTTCAAAATTTACCTGCCGCAAGTCGATGAGGCGGTGGAGGTGGCGGTCCAGAGGGCTCCGGTAAAGACGACACCAGGTTCGGAGACTGTCCTGTTGGTGGAAGATGATTCGGTGCTGCGGGAACTGATCGGCGCAGGACTAAGGGCCGACGGATACAAAGTGTTAGTCGCAACCGACGGTGTGGACGCGCTTCGGGTTTCTGATCAGCACCCGGGCTCCATCGATGTCCTGCTCACGGACGTGATTATGCCTCAGATGAGCGGCCCGGACCTGGCACGATCGCTCGCTCCGCGCCGTCCGGGCATGAGGGTGCTTTACATTTCCGGGTACACGGACGATAGGCTGCGCCACGCCTCGATCGCAGGCTCCGAGGTAGTGCTGGTCCAGAAGCCTTTCCAGTTGGCCGATCTGACGCACAAGCTGCGCGAAATATTGGGCCGCAAGGGCTAGAATTTCGCGTGCGGGTGCCCAACGCGTCCACGCCTGTGATCATCTTATGAAACGGTCAATGCTATACCAGAGCAATTAGTACTTTCGTTTGTTAGGCGGTCCATATCCGGTGGGAAAATAGGAAAATGAGAAGCCTCGGAATCGTCTTAATTGCTTGCGTTCTTGCCTTCAGCGGGGCCGTGTCACTTTTGGCACAGCACGGCACGATACAGGTAGACTGGAAGGCTGAACTGGCGAAGGCCCAAGCAGGCATCGCGGATAATCCGAAGTCTGCCTTTTGGCATAATCAAGCCTCCGTCGCCTACGACGCTCTGGGCCACTTCGATATCGCTGTGAAAGAACTCAAGTTGGCATCCACCCTAGATCCAGACGATCCAATCCATCATTACGGCCTCTTTGCTCTCTACCAAAGAAAGGGAACGCTTCGCGAGCAGCGGCAAGCTTTGCTCAACGCTCTCGAAATAGACGGTAGGAATCCCATCGGTCTATTTGAACTTGGTGTTGTGCTCGAGAAAGAAGGGTACCCGGAGGAATCCCTTAAGGAGTACCGCGAAGCTAAGCTCTTCGCGGTGGACGTGAAGGGCGACGAGTACATAGACCGAAGGGGAAATCCATTCGAAATCGGGTTTGTGCGGAAGAACGTTGACGCCTACATCGAGAGGGTCGCTAAACTGAAAGACTCCAAAGAGTGCAAGAAATGAAGAGCATCAATTCCTTTTCAGAAATCGCCGCCGGTTGAGGTGGGTTGAGGCGGTCGGCTGGATGTCGTCGTACTTCAGCACGCTGATCGAACCATCCACTTCGAGCACGGCGAGCGCCGCATCCTTATAGGTTCCGACGCCGTGCTCGCGCAGGGCGCGTTGCAGTTCATCCATGCTGACATGCTCTTTGGCCATGTGCGATTCGATGACTTCGCCGTCATGCACCAGCAGGCTGGGCTGTCCCTGAATATATTTCCGGAAGCGCCGATTCCCGCCGGAAACTTCGGCCACCAGATAGTTCAGGACGAGCAGTGTAGTGGCGGCGATGGCGCCTCCGGCGAGCGAAGTGTCGGGGCCGGTCATGGCATTTTGCACGGAGTTCGAAAGCAGCAAGAGAAGCACCAGATCGAACGGAGTCATCTGGCCGACTTCCCTCTTGCCGCTGATACGAATTCCGATCAGCACGAGGCAGTAGATGACTCCGGTGCGGAGTGCGATCTCCAGGAGCGTATGCGCATTCGCGGGCAACATGGGAGGTCGGAAGTTCAAGGTCAGAGGTCGGAGGTCAGATTGCAGAGGTGAAATCAGGTGCTAACCTCTGCAATCTGACCTCTAACCTCTGACCTCATTGCTATTGCGGTGTAGCGGTAACCGGTATCGGAGCATTCTTCGGCGTGCTCAGATAGCCGGTGATCTTGTTCTTGTCCACCGTCCAGACCACGAGTTCATACAGCATGTGCTCGCGTCCGGTGTAAAACTGCACCGGCTCGCTCTGGTTCCTGTCTTTCTTCTCGATGGTCTTGTCGTCGGCGGTGACGTTCAGCGTGTACTTGCCCCTCTTGGGGTCGGTCTTCTTGAGCTGCAGAGCCACGGTCGAGAAGGCCTGCGGCTGCGCCCCCCTCAACAGAGTGAACTCATAGTACTGGCGATCGCCCTTGTGCTTGAGGGCGTCGAGATCGCTGCGCGTGTTGGCGATCAATCCGCTTTGCACGCCGAGATCGCCGATGGTGTTCTGCAGTTTCGCGATGGTCGCCTCGAGCGACGCCTTGGTGGTGGCCACGTCGGTCTTTACGCCGCCGACGTCGGTCTTAACATTCCCGACTTCTCCGGCCACGGCGCCCACGTCTTTCTTCTCTTGCGCCGCTTGGGCCGCTAGGCGTGCCGCTGCGGCTTGCTGCTCATGCTGAAACTCGGCAGCACGCGTCGCCAATTCTTTCTTGGTCATGCCCAGATTCTGAGCCAGAGTCTCAGAATCGGCTTCAGCGGATTGCATGCGCTTGGTCAGATCGCCAATCTGTTTCTGGCTGGCAGTTTGGTCTTGCGTGAGCTTATCGATCTTGCCGTGTTGGTCGTAAATGAAAAATGCCGAGGCTCCGACATAGGCGATAGCTAGTGCGATGAGAATCCATTTGCCGACATTGCTCTGCGGCTCGGGGTGGTAAACGTGCGCTTGTTCACCTTCAGACATAAGTGGGTCTCCAGTTGAAGTGGACTGTCGGTCCTTATTGTTTGTGAGATGGGGAGCGCTGTCAATTGCGTTTCAGGTTCAGGGTCGTGACTTCCGGCTAGAGTCAAGGTGTGAAGAGTTGGGACGCGATCGTCGTTGGAGCGGGCATCGTCGGGCTGTCGCTGGCGATTGAACTCAATAAGCAAGGACTGCGGGTGCTGGTGGTGGAGAAAGGCGAGCCGGGCCGCGAGGCATCGTGGGCCGCGGGCGGCATGTTGGTTGACTTCCCTCTGGAAACGCGGCCTGGGCTGCGGGAACTGGCGGCGGCTGGCGCGCAGATGTATCCCGAGTTCGTGCGGGAGCTGCAGGACGAGTCGGGACTGAAGATTGATCTACGGTCGGTGGGGACGCTGGCGTTTCTTCATGTGGAGACGGAGCTCCGCTCCGTGTTGGCGGGGCAGAACCCCGCCACCACACAGGCTTATGCTCTGCCCGGACCACTGGCAGAACTGGAGCCGGCGCTTCGCGTGGACGGCCCGACGTCACCCTTGGCCGCCCTGTATTTAAAGGAACGCTGTGTGGACCCCCGGCAGCTGACTACAGCCGCCATCGCCGCGGCGCGACATCGGGGCATTGATTTTTCGTCTGGCGACCAGGTGCTGGCTGTCGAGGTGGAGGACGGCAAGGCGTCCGGCGTGCGTACCAACAAGACAAGGTTTGCCGCGGGCATCGTCGTAAATTGCGCCGGAGCCTGGGCCGGGCAAATTCGTGTGGGGACGGGCGCCTCGCCCGTCCAAGCCGAGCAAAGCTCGGCAGGGTTTCGCGTCCCCACCCGTCCGGTCAAAGGGCAGATGCTATGCGTCGCCATGCCGGAAAAAGAAATGGTGCGCCATGTGGTTAGAACGCAGGAGGGTTATCTGATCCCGCGCAGCGACGGGCGCATGCTGATCGGGGCCACCCAGGAAGAAGCGGGATTCGACAAGCAGACGGTGCCGGAGACGATCCAGAAGTTGCGGCAGGCAGCGCTCGATCTGGTTCCGAAATTGGCCGACGCGCGAATTCTGGAGGCGTGGGCAGGGCTGCGTCCGGGAACACCCGACGGGCTGCCGATTCTGGGCGCAACGACAACGCCGGGATATTTTGTGGCTACCGGGCATTTTCGGGATGGAATTCTGCTGGCGCCGGTAACAGCGAAGCTGATGGCAGAGGTAATTTCGGGACGGCCTCCCCAGTGGAATCTCGGTGCGTTTCCCGCTCGCAGGTTTTCGCACTGAAGTCGCGGCGCTGTATCTTAGTCTATAGGGGGCGATATCGCCGTCCCTGCTTTCAATCGCTATCAATATGGAGGAAGGCTATGCCGAGAAACGTAAGGTTTGGAATCTTCTGTCTGGCTATTGTGCTGGCGCTGTTGTCACCCTCATTCACGCAAGCCCAAACACTGAAGGAAAACCCGCCAGCGCCTCTGCCGGCGCAGATCGTCGGCGCCAAGAGAGTGTTCATCGCCAACGCCGGACAAGAACTTAATCCCCGGGCGGACTTTTATGGCGAGTACAGCGGCGGGATCAATCGAACTTACAACCAGTTCTACTCCGCCCTGAAGAACTGGGGCCGCTATGACCTTGTGTCTGCTCCCGGCGACTGCGACCTGGTGTTCGAAATACGGTTTACTGACGCCATGACAGCGGCAAGTGTTTACAAGGGCGACAGCGTTGGTGCTGGGGATGAGCCTCAATTCCGACTGGTGATACTGGATCCCAAAACGCACATTGTGTTGTGGGCATTCACGGAGCATGTGCAATCTGCCCGCTTGCAGGGCAACCGCGACAAGAACTTTGATCAAGCTCTGGCAAAGATCGCAGACGACGTCAAGAGTCTGGCCACCCAACCCGCAGTTGAGGCCAAGCAATAGCGAATCCGCAGCACGTTGACATCGCCCGAGGCCCAAGACAGACGCGGCAGGCGTCGCCGCTGCGCAGGAAGACGCCGTGTCCTATCAGGTATATACTGAACCGTTTTCGGCAATGATTTTAATTTCAGTCCGCGCGTCCGTGCGCCAGAAAGGCAACAGAGTATGGCTTCCCCGGCAGTCGATTTTGCCCGCAATAATCAGCCGCGTTTTCTTGACGAGCTGAAGACCCTTCTCCGCATTCCCAGCATCAGCACGCTCGATGAACATAAAGGCGACGTCCAGAAAGCGGCAGAGTTTGTGGCCGCTGAACTGCGCCGCATTGGCATGGACAACGTCGAAATCATCCCCACCCAGGGACATCCCCTGCTCTACGCCGACTGGCTGCACGCGGCTGGCAAGCCCACCGTCTTGATGTATGCCCATTACGATGTGCAACCGCCCGACCCTCTGGACGAGTGGAAGACGCCGCCGTTTGAACCGACCGAGCGCAACAACAACATTTACGCGCGCGGCGCGGTCGACGATAAAGGACAGCTCTGGATGGAGGTCAAAGCGCTTGAGTCCATGATGCAGGCTAACGGAGGCAAGTTGCCGATCAACGTCAAGATTGTTTTTGAAGGCGAAGAAGAAACCGGAGGCGAATCGATTGCCGAGTACGTCCGCAAACAGAAGGCGAGGCTGAAAGCGGATTTCGCGCTGGTCTGCGACACGGAATTATTCGCGCCGGAAATTCCGACTCTTTGCGTCGGCCTGCGTGGTCTGGTGTACACGGAGATTGAAGCGTTTGGGGCCAAGACCGACCTGCACTCCGGGGTGTATGGCGGGGCAGCGCCGAATCCGTTTTTTGCGTTGATTGAGATCATCAGCAGGCTGAAAGATGCGAAGGGAAAGATACTGATTCCGGGGTTCTACAAGAACGTCAAGGCACCCAGCAAAGATGAGTTGAAGACCTGGAAGCGCCTGCCGTTCAACGAAGAGCACTATCGCAAAACCGAAGTCGGCTCCAAGGTGCTGACCGGCGAGCCGGGATATTCGGTGCTTTACCGCACTTGGGCGCGTCCGACGCTCGAGGTGCACGGCATGCCAGGCGGGTTTGTGGCTCCGGGGGCGAAGACGGTGATTCCGGCTAAGGCGTCGGCAAAAGTTTCCATGCGCCTGGTGCCGAACCAGGATCCGGACGACATCCTGAAGCGCTACACGGCGTTCGTCAAGAAACTCACACCCAAAGGAATCGAGACGAAGATCAAAGTTTGGAGCAAGGGCCCCGCGTCCGTAGTCGGCACCGACAACCGGTTCATCGAAGCGGCGACCGAGGCTCTGCACGACACGTTCAAGAAAGACACGGTGTTTATTCGCTCCGGCGGGTCGATTCCGATCGTGACCGATTTCCAGGACGTGCTGAAGATTCCATCGGTCATGATGGGCTTCGGGCTGCCCGACGACAACTTGCATGCCCCGAACGAGAAGTTTCACATCCCGAATTTTTATCGCGGGATTGAAACGATCTGTCTTTTCTTTGAAAAACTGGGGTAAAGGCAGAGTTTTGGAATAGCCTTTCTTGAATTGTCATCCCGAGCGAAGCGAGGGATCTGCAGTCCGCCGCAAAATGCAGATCCCTCGCTTCGCTCGGGATGACAAGATCTATGAGTACGTCGATGCCGGTAACACCCCTGAATCTACCCGGTAATCGCCAATCCAGCGCCTTAAGGTAAAATACAAGTTCGAGGTAGGAAGGCATGCGTACACGGATTTTCGCGGCGGCAGTGCTGTTTTTTGCGGTCACACTGGTGTCGGCGCCGTGGCTCGAATCCGAAAGCGATCAGGGAGTGCCGCATTTCAACGCGGGTCCTCCGGATGCGGGCAGCAAGCTTCCGCCGATCCTGACCAAGGGTCAGCTCTGGGGCTCGAACGCGCAGTTTTCTTATCAAACGCATGCCTATGAACTGGCGGCGAAGATTCCAAAGGTGATTTACCAGCAGCCGTGTTACTGCTACTGCGACCGCGGCATGGGGCACACCAGCCTGCACAGCTGCTTTTCCGGCACCCACGGCGCAGAGTGCGGAACCTGCTTGAAAGAACTTTATTACACTTACACCATGCACAAGCAGGGCAAGACGGCGCGGCAGATTCGCGCCGGGATCATCAAGGGCGAGTGGAAGCTGGTCGATCTGGAGACAGCGGCCACCATCGACTGAAGACGCGCTCGATTTCAAGTTTCGATTTCAATTTTAAAGCTAAATTCTGAACTAAATTCTGAACTCAAGGCGGTTTGATGGCACTCAAGATAACTCCCAAGCAAAAAGTAGTCGAAGATCCACGGCACGTGCAGGCGGTGCAGAGCTACGAGGCTGGACTCCGCGCGCTGCAGGAGCGCAAGTTCGAGAAGGCCAAAGGCTACCTGCAGAAAGCACTGAGCGGGCCGAACAAGTCCCTGGTCGACCGGGCGCAGGTGCATATCCTGACTTGCGACAAGCATATGGAAACGGCCACGTTGCAGTTCAAGACCACGGAAGAGCATTACGACTATGCGGTGTCGCTGATCAACACGGGCGACTATGTGACGGCGCGCGAGCATCTGGACAAGCTCTTGAAACAGAATCCGAAAGCGGAATTTGTGCTGTACGGGCTGGCCGCGTTGCATTGCCTGACTGGACACGTCGAGGAATCGCTGAAGATGCTCGATGAGGCGATTCAAGCCAAACCCGCGCTGCGCTTCCAGGCGCGGAACGATACCGACTTCCAGAATCTGGCGGAAGATCCGCGCTTCACCGAACTGCTGTATCCGGATCCGGGCGCCGAAGCTGAGCCACAGGAAGAAGAAGCGAG
>CAVWAN010000017.1:0-32936 GCA_963752985.1 uncultured Acidobacteriaceae bacterium | reverse complement strand
GCCTATTAGTAGCCCGCGCTAGATTCCAGCCGAACGCTGATTGAATCATTGAGGTATTGAATCATTGACCCAATGATTTAATGACTCAATGGTTCAATGATTCAATCTCAGGGCGGTATGCTTCCCCAGTCGCGCACGAATTCATCCGATAACGGCAAACCGGGCCCCGAACTGCGCGTGGTCGCAATCGGGGGCGGCACCGGTCTTTCCACGCTGCTCAAGGGGCTCAAGCGATACGTCATGACGCCGGCGTTGGCCACTTCCGGCCAGCCCACCATTCGCGAATTGTGCGGCGTGGTTACGGTGAGCGACGACGGCGGATCGAGCGGCCGTCTGCGCAAAGAGCTCAATATGCTGCCGCCGGGCGACGTACGCAATTGCATAGTTGCCCTCTCCGAAGACGAAGCCCTGCTCTCCAGACTGTTCCAGCACCGCTTTCAGAGGGGCTCCGGACTGGAAGGTCACAGCTTCGGCAATCTTTTTCTGGCGGCGCTGACTTCGATTACCGGGGACTTTGCCGAGGCGGTACGGCTTTCGTCAGAAATTCTGCTTACGCGCGGGCGTATCTATCCGGCAACCATGTCGAGCGTGGAACTGGAAGCGCACTTCGAAGACGAGACGCGGGTGCGCGGCGAGACCCGGATCACGGCAAGCAAGGGCAAGATTCGCGAACTCGTCCTGGTGCCTCCCGACGTTGAGCCGCTCCCCCAGACGCTGGAGGCGATCGCCAGCGCCGACCTGATCACGATCGGCCCGGGATCGCTTTTCACCAGCCTGATTCCCAACCTGCTGGTGCGCGGGATTGCCGAAGCGATCCTGGAATCTCCTGCGGTTACTGTATTTGTTTGCAATTTGATGACACAGGCGAATGAAAGTCTTGGTTTAAGTGCTGCAGACCACATCCGGGCCCTTAATGGCCACGCTGGTGGTCAGTTGTTCGATTATGCCCTGATCAATCAGAAGGCGGCGTCGCCGGAGATGAAGGCCAAGTACGCGCTAGAGGGAGCTTCGCAGATCGCGGTCGATCTGGAAGCGATCGAGGCGCTGGGGGTGTGCCCGGTGCTGGGAGATTATCTGGAGGAAGGCGCGGTGGCGCGGCATGCCACCGACCGGGTGGCGCACGATCTGATGGCGCTGATGTCGCAAGCGCCGGACAGGTAGAAGACGCGGGCTCGATTTGTGGAGCGACGGGCGGGCTCGATTTGTGGAGCGACGGGCGGGCCTGATTTGTGGAGCGACGGGCGTCTCGCCCGTCCAGCGCTGGGCGGCCGGGCGGGGACGCCCGGCTCTCCATCTCTCGTGAAGAGTTCGCGGTATATTGACTGAGCATGGCAAAAGCGAAAAACACCAGCTCGAAGTCTTCTCCGAAGCCCCCGCGGATCGCCATCGCGATTATGGCGGCGGGCAAGGGCACGCGGCTCAAATCGAAACATCCCAAGGTTCTGCATGAAATTGGCGGCAAGCCGATCCTGGCCCATGTGATCGCCACGGCGGAGAAAGTCGTGCCGGCGCAGGATATCTTCGTGATCATCGGCCATGAGGCGGAACGCGTGCGCGAGGCAGTTGCCGGCTCCGGTGTGAACTTCGTGCTGCAAGCCGAACAGCGAGGCACCGGACACGCGCTCATGGTGACGCGCGACGCGATTGCGGGCAAACACAATGGCAATAACTATGACCAGGTCATCGTGCTTTCCGGGGACGCTCCTCTGATCACCGCCGAAACCATAAAACGGCTCAGCGGCTTCCATATCGCCCAGAAAGCGACCATGACCCTGCTGAGTGCCGATCTCGACAATCCTTACGGATATGGGCGGGTGATCCGCAAGGGTAGAGGGGCCGAGGTGCAGGCGATTGTCGAAGAAAAGGCCGCGACCCCGCGGCAGAAGAAGATCCGCGAGATCAATTCCGGATTCTATGCCTTTGATGCAGCCGCTCTGTACGAGTATATTTACCGTCTTTCAACCGCGAACCCGCACGGCGAGTACTATCTCACCGACATGGCGGGAGTGTTTCATCGGGCGCGCAAGAAGGTGGTCGCCATCAAGACCGCGGATGCGGGCGAAGTGCTGGGCAGCAACACGCGAGCAGAAATGATTATGCTGGACGCGCAGCTGCGGCTGGCGAAGTGCCGCGCGCTGCTGGACGCTGGCGTCACGATTTATTTTCCGCATACCTGCGTCATTGACAGCGATGTGGAAGTTGGCGCTGACACTGTAATTGAGCCCTTCGTGCAGTTGCTGGGCAAGACCAAGATCGGCGAGGACTGCCGCATTCGCTCTTACAGCGTGATCGGGAATTCTGTCCTCGGTGACCGCGTGCTGGTGAAGCCAGGAACAATCATGGAAGACTCGCGCATCGGCACGGAGGCTGTGCTTGGACCGTACACTCACATGCGTCCTGGCAGTGAGGTTGGCGAAGGCGCGCACCTAGGGAACTTCGTAGAGACCAAGAAAATCAAACTGGGCAGAGGTTCGAAGGCGAATCACCTCAGCTATCTGGGCGACACGGAAATCGGTGAAGGCGTCAACATAGGCGCAGGCACCATCACCTGCAATTACGACGGCGTGAACAAGTACAAGACGGTCATCGAAGATGGCGCGTTCATTGGTAGCGACTCCACGCTGGTTGCACCGGTGAAGATTGGACGCGGCTCGTACGTCGCCGCCGCCAGTTGCATCACGGAAGATGTGCCGGCGGATGCGCTGGCGCTGGGGCGGGCACGGCAAAGTGTGAAGGAAGGCTGGGCGCGGGAGAAACGGGAAGAGCAGAAACGTCGTTAGCGGAATTGATGTGGTGACGAGGCTCTGCCCCGTCTTGGCAGGGCAAAGCCTCCTGACACACTGAATTGGAATACACTAGACCCGACGCGAAACCATGACGCCGAAACCTCCACCTCAGGAACTATCTCCGGTCCGCTACGACGTTTCCCTGCTGGGCGCCGACGATTTCTATTTATTCAACGAAGGCAGCCACTATCGCATTTACGAAAAGATGGGCGCGCACGTTGTGGAATCGAATGGAACCAAGGGCACCGTCTTCAGCGTCTGGGCTCCCAATGCCCGCCAAGTGTCGGTGATTGGCAGCTTCAATGGTTGGAACCCGCAATCCCATCAACTGCAGCCTCGCGGCTCATCGGGGATATGGGAAGGCTTTATCCCCGGCGTTGACAAGGGCACTTTGTACAAATTCCATATCGACTCCACGAAACACGGGCACCAAGGTGAAAAGGCCGACCCGGTGGCGCTCTTCGCCGAGAAGCCGCCGCGCACGGCTTCCGTGGTCTGGGATCTTGACTACACGTGGAACGACGCTGCTTTTCTGCAAAGACGCGCGGCCGCCAATTCGCTGCATGCGCCCATGTCGATCTACGAAGTTCACCTCGGCTCCTGGATGCGCGTTCCCGAAGAGCACAACCGCTCGCTCACCTATCGCGAGATTGCGCCCCGCCTCGCCGAGTACGTGAATAAGCTGGGATTCACGCACGTCGAGTTGCTCCCCATCATGGAGCATCCTTTTTACGGTTCCTGGGGATATCAGACCACGGGCTACTTCGCTCCCACGTCGCGTTACGGCACGCCGCAGGATTTCATGTATCTAATTGACTACCTGCACCAGCACGGTATCGCGGTCATCCTCGACTGGGTCCCGTCGCACTTCCCTTCTGACGCCCACGGCCTTGCCTACTTCGACGGCACCCACCTGTTCGAGCACTCCGACTCGCGGCAGGGCTTCCATCCCGACTGGAAGACGCACATCTTCAATTACGGCCGCAGCGAAGTGCGCAGTTTTCTGATGTCGAGCGCCATGTTCTGGCTCGACAAATATCATATCGACGGCCTGCGCGTGGACGCGGTCGCTTCCATGCTCTATCTCGACTACTCGCGCAATGCGGGTGAATGGATTCCCAACCAGTTCGGCGGACGCGAGAACCTGGAAGCTATCGACTTTCTGCGCCGCTTCAACCTTGAAGCCTATAAAGAGCATCCCGACATTCAAACTTTTGCGGAGGAATCGACCTCCTACCCGATGGTTTCAAGGCCAACCCATCTCGGCGGCTTGGGATTTGGCATGAAATGGGATATGGGCTGGATGCATGACACGCTGCAATACTTCAGCCAGGACCCGATTCATCGCCAGTATCACCACAACAAATTGACCTTCAGGATGCTCTATTCGTTCCATGAAAATTTTGTGCTGCCTTTGAGCCACGACGAGGTTGTGCACGGAAAAGGTTCGCTGATCGGGAAGATGCCGGGCGACGAATGGCAGAAATTCGCGAACCTGCGCCTGCTGTTTGCTTACATGTTCGCGCAGCCCGGCAAGAAACTCCTCTTTATGGGCGACGAGTTTGGGCAAGTCAGCGAGTGGGGACATGATCGCAGCCTCGATTGGGACGTCCTGCAGTACCCGGTGCATCGTGGGCTCATGAACTGGGTCGAGCAACTCAACCGCGCCTATCGCAGCGAACCTGCGCTGCACTGGTTCGATAACGATCCCCAGGGTTTTGAATGGGTAGACTGCAACGACGCGCCGGCCAGCGTCATCTCGCTGCTGCGCAAAGGCAAAGACGGCGATAACCCGGTGCTGGTCGCGTGTAACTTCACGCCCGTGCCGAGAGTTGGATACATGGTGGGCGTGCCGGCAGGCGGTTACTGGAAAGAAATTCTCAACAGCGACGCCGCGGAATATGGCGGCAGCGGCGCAGGCAACATGGGTGGCGCCGAAGCTCTCCCCATAACAACCCACGGCCGCCCCTATTCGCTGCGGCTGACCTTGCCGCCGCTGGGAGCGCTGTTTTTCAGAAAAGGCTAGTCGCAACGCGAAGTAAGAGCGGTGGCAGGGCTTCACACGCCGCCGCACGACTTCGACCTCATAACTCTGCCCAGCCGTGAGCTGGCTCACGGTTCGCGGTGACTGTCGCGAACCTTCAGGAACTCTGCTTTAACAATCTTTCTTTTCATCGACTGTTCACACTCGATCAAAGTTCCATTCACATAGCTCTGTTTCGATGGTCCCGGAAATATTTTCCGCGCCGGATCGTCACCTGCTCGGGCGGCGACCACCGGCGAAAACCACATGAGCACAAAGCTTTCCATCACGAGAGGAAAAGAATATGAATACGAGAGAAAAGGTGAAGGCCAGTTGCGCTTCACTGATGATCGCTGCCTTGACGCTGCAGCCGCTCCCCACCCTGGCCGAAAACCCAAATCCAAAGACCGACGAGTCTCGCGACCAGAAGAAAGTTGTTGAAATCGCACCCAGATCAAGCGCTGCCGTCGCCCGCTACACGCGCGACTTGGCAAGCGAGCCAATTCTCACGCATGCTCAAAAACTCGCGCTACTGCATAACAACATCAAGTACGTGTTCATTCTCTTCCAGGAAAACCGGTCCTTTGACTTCCACTTCGGCACTTACCCTGGGGCGCGGGGACTGTTCTCCCAGTCCGCCGCCAACACACCCGGCTTTGTCCAGCCACTGGTTCTGACGGACGGCTCGGTAACCACTATCTCCCCGTTCCTGATGCCGACGTCGATCACCGACATTAACGGCAACACCGTGCAGATCTACCCGGAGGACACGGACTCGGTCAATCACGGTCACGTCGCCAGCGATGCCAAACTGGATCTGGTGAATAACGTCGCCCAGAATGATCGCTATGCCTTCACCGAGGAAGGGCTGTCTGGAACCCTGACCTGCAGTGGCGGGACGTGCAGTTACACCGGACCGGCGCCGACCGAAGCGCAGGTGCAAAAAGGCGAACTGGTCGTCAGCCATATCGACTGCAATACAGTCCCATTTCTGTGGAACTATGCCGACCGGTTCACGCTTTTCGATAACTTCTTTGACACCATCATCGGGCCTTCCACGCCCAACGCCCTCGCTATGTTCGCTGCCCAGTCGGGCGTGACGCAGTGGATCAAGCATCCCGGGCTGGGTAGCAATATCAACACCACCAACGCGCAACTACCGGTTACCGGCGACCCACAGCCCTTCTGGGGCTCCGCTTTGGACCCCACGGTAACCAATCGGCAGCCTACGGAAAGCGGTGGCGGTCCCAGCACCAACCCGGCCTCCAACCAGACGTATGCCAGTCTGGGACTCTCTTTTATGGGAAACCAGATTCAAAGCATTACGGCAGCGGACCTGAATCCCGCCTTCGACCTTCTGGACGTGCAAAAGGACATCAAGAAGATCGCTGGCAGCGCAAATGGACCGGTGCCTTGGGCGTGGTACGAGCTAGGCTATGATCTTGAGCCGATCGACACCGGAGGCGTAGCCTCCCATTCCAGCTACATCGCTCACCATGATGCCCCGCAATATTTCGGCTATGAGTCCAACAACCCGAACGAAACCGCGGCGCACATGAAGGGACTCGGCGACTTCTTTACCGCCCTGAACGCGACCGCCCTGCCCGGCACCGGAAGCGGCGGAGTCTATTACGTCCGCGGCGGGTATAGCAACCTCGATGGCCTCGTTCCTCGCTCCCCCAGCCCGGCGGTCGAGGCGGCTTATGCCGGCAACGACGATCATCCAGGCTACTCCGACGCGCAGATCAGCGAAGCCCTTCTGGGCGACACCATCAACGCCATCGCCAACAGCCCCTATTGGCCTCAGAGCGCCATTATCATCACCTACGATGAGACCGATGGTCTCTATGATCACACGCGACCCAATATTCGTTCGTGGGATCCCCTCAACAACGCTCTCAGTCAGGGTCCACGCATTCCCACGATCGTGATCTCGCCGTTCGGTGTAGTCCACGGAATCTCCCATGAAGCCACCGAGCATGGCTCGATCATCAAGTTCATCGACGAGATCTTCAAATTGACTCCGCTTGCCAATCTGCCCGACGAATCCCTGGCTCGCGCTCTCGGCCTGAAGACCTACGGACAGAAGTACCTTGGGCCCTCCGACGGCGCTACCCCCGGCGTCGGCGACCTGTTTTCCGGCTTTGACAATGGGCGCCTTACCGGCCACACCCCGCCATTGGCAGCCTCGTATGCGGTGATTCCCGAGTCGGAATTCAGCCTGCCTCACTTCGGCGGGCAAGGTTGCCGCGCACTGGGGATTGTTCCGACGGACGTCAAAGCGGGCGGAGTGATTGATCCCGCCCCACAGGACGTCAATCCTCGTCCCAGCACCAACCCTGGTGTTCCGTATCAGGGTGGCTGGCCGACCAATTAGCGGATCTTCTCAACCACTACTCCGGCGGCCGGATCTTTCTCCGGCCGCCGGATTTTTATATGCTTGGCAGTCGCTGATGTTAGGAAGGAACAAAAATCCAAATGAGCAAAAGTTTCGCACTTCTATTTGCAATGGCATGGCTGATTTTCGGAATCACCGCCACCGCCCACGGCGGGTCTACTCTTGATCGAATCAAGAGCACCGCTTCACTTCCCTGCGGAGTCAACACCGAAGAGCCAGAGTATTCCACTCAGGACGCACACGGGAACCACATCGTTTTCGACCTGGATATCTGCAAGGCAGTGGCCGTCGCTGTGCTCGGGCCGAACGCCAAGTTCACCGTCAAGCAGTTCCGCGATGAGCAGGACGCCCTGAAAGCCCTCAAATCCCACGAGATCGCGCTGCTCGCCACCGGATCTCCCAATTACATGAATACGGCCAACAGGGGCCTTGGCTTTGCACGGCCCATCTTCTATGACTACCAGGCCTTCTTTGTGAATAAGACCATGGGAATCACTTCCCCGAAGGATCTTGCCGGCAAGAAAATCTGTTTCATCAGTGGCTTCGAGATCGAGACCCAGCTCACTAGCTATATGCAGCGCGAGGCGATCAAATTCCTGCCTTTTCCCTTTCAGGAAGAAGGCGAGATGGAAGCGGCTTTGGTCACGCGCAACTGCGCTGCCATCACCGCCGACGTTACGCAACTGGCTTACGAGCGGCTCGGCTTTAAGGGTGTTGCCAAGGATTTTGAAATCCTGCCGGAGGTCATCGCCAAAGATCCGTTGGCACCCACCTACGGTGTCGACGATCCCCAATGGGCGGCTATTGTCGACTGGACAGTGGAAGCTTTAATCCAAGCCGAGGAAAGCGGAATCACCCAAGCGAATGTCAACGAAATGAAGAGCAACACTGAGGATATGGTCGTCAGGCGTTTGCTCGGCCTGCAGCGCGGCTATGGCCAATATCTCGGACTCGACGATGCCTGGGCCGCGCGAGTCATCGAAGCCGTGGGCAACTATGGAGAGATGTACGAACGCGACCTCGGCTCTGGCTCAGTGATGAAGCTGCCCCGCGGCGCCAACAACCTCTGGACGCAAGGCGGACTCATGTATGCGTTTCCGATCCGCTAAGTGCAGTTCGCACTGGCGGCGCTCCGAGCCACGGAACCAAGCCCGACGGGCTTACGCCAACTAATTCTCAATCTCCAGTCAATTCCCCGGAAGAGTTGCAACGCGCAATAAGGGTCAGCCGCCTGGCTCGCCTGACAGCCCTTTACGGTTTCCACACCCCCACATACTCCAGTAGCTCTTCCAATTTCGCTTTCTTCAGGATTTCTGCCACCGCCGCGTGATCAATGTGCGGAGCGATTGGCGTTTCGCTTTGCGCGATGGCGTAGGCGGTCACTGCCACAATTGCCTCCCCGCCCTTGAAGTCCAGCGCATCGACTTTATCGATCGTGTCGCTGGATTTGTGATGGATTTCCATATAGTGCGCCATGTCCACCCACAGATCGAGCGCCGGAATTCCCTGCAACACGAAGGGGCCGTGGTCGGTGTCGTAGCTTGTTTCCAGCGAAAGATCGCCGCCGTTCAAATTTTTCAAGAGGCCGTCGCTCCAGGGCTGCATCGCTTGTTTCAGATCCTCGCGGCCTTCCGTCTTCCATCCCTTCGGATGTCCAGCACCGTTATCGGTATTCAGAACGGCTACGCACTTGTTCAATTCGCTCTTGTGGATCTGCGTGTAGGCATACGATCCGAGCAAGCCCTGCTCTTCTCCGCCCCAGAGCGCCAGCCGGACGCTGCGTCGCGGCGCCCTGCCCAACGTCATCACGGCGCGCCCGACTTCGAGGACGCTGATAGCGCCTGTGCCGTTGTCCTGCGCGCCGGTGCCAAAGTCCCACGAATCGAGGTGCGCGCCGATCAAGATCCACTCGTCGGGCCGCTCGCTGCCTCGAATCTCGCCTACCACGTTGTTGACCGTCGTCTCTCCCGACATCTTGTTCTCGATGGTCAATTCGACGTTAACCGGCCCACGTTCCAGTTCGCGCTGAATGAGCTTCGCATCCTCCATGCCAAGCTGGGCCATCGGCAACGGAAGCGCCTTGGCGCCCCAGCTCCCGTCGTGCGCATTCAAAACATTGCTCTTCTCACGGTCTGGCATGAGCACGGCCAAGACGCCCGCCTTCTGGAACACGTGCCACGCTGCATCCATCTTCGCCAAGGCCTTGCCATAGCCTTCCGCGTAGATCTTGCTCGTATCCAGGAAAACGATCTTGCCTCCCAGCTCACCTTCACGCGATTTCAGCGCTTCCGGCGAAACGTCCGCGACCACCACGACCGAGCCGCGCACTCCGCCAGCGGGCGTGGACGGCGCCCACCCCAACGACGCCACATACAACGGACGCGACAGAGGCGACAGCATTGCCCCGCTCGCCGTCCCTCGCTGCCAGCAGGCTGGAATCGTGAATGGCTCCAGCCGAACATTCTCGATTCCGTAGCTCCGGAATTTTGCCGCTGCCCATTCGGCTGACTTGACATAGGCCGGAGAGCCTGTCAGCCGCCCGCCTATGCCGTCCGTCAGTTCCCCTAGAGTTGTCATTGACGGCCCGTTGTAAATCGAAGCTGCCAGCTGGTCCGTCACCGGCTTCATGTCCGACGGTCGCTGCGCCCATGCCAGCACCGGAATCGCCCACCATACCGCCAACCGAACCACGCGACGCAGATTCATTTCTCCTCCGGTCAATTCATTCGCAATAACATTTTGCTAAGCGAAGGGGCATTCTCTACGAACCCGGCCCGCATTGCAAATCAGGAGCCGTCCCAGTTGAAGTCGGTGAGTGCAAACGCCCACGGCCGCGCCAGAAGAGTGGTCTTACGTCTTTTGGGCAGCTCGGACGAGGAGCATAATCAACACGCTTGCTACCGCGGCGATGCCCGCAATTTCGAACAACTTTCGCAGATCGGTCATGAGGTCCGCCAGTTTCATCAGGTCAAGAATGTAAAAGCTGAAAAGAAGTGCCGCCAGCACTACGGCGATGACCCCGAGGAGCAGCAAGAACTGCTTCATGGCAAACCGTCCTGATGGTTGATGGACTGAGCCGCGGGCGAAAGCGCTCTGCCCAAAGCTCAGTTGTCGCGAAGATTATGCTTCGGAGCGTGCCGTGTCAATTCCGTTCGAGGGGCAACCGTTAACTTTGCAAATCACTTCACAAACGCTTCCTTATTTACCACATACGGCATTTTGCCGATGTCGCCGCCGTAGTTTCCTTCCAGCACGTCCCTCAGTCCCTGCACACAGCGTCCGGCCATGCCTTTATTGGGATCGGAGGACAAGCGGGTGATGCGGGCGGCACTGGCGAAGTGGGGCAGAAGGCGGCAGCGGTCGGCGATGGCGGGATCGCGCAGCGGCGAATCGGCGGGCAGCGGCTCTTCCTCATAAACATCAAGAGCGGCGCCGGCGATCCAGTTCTCGCGCAATGCATGGGCCAGGGCGGTCTCGTCGACCACCGGGCCGCGCGAGGTGTTGACGATCATGGCGTTGGGCTTCATCATGCGCAGCGTGGTTTCGTTGATCAGGTGATAGGTCGGCGTGCTACTTTCGCCCTCGCGCAGCAGCGGAACATGCAGGCTGATGAAGTCCGCGGTGCTCAAGGCTTCATGCAGCGAGGTGTAACGAATTGTCGCTCTTTCGCGGCTGATGCCGTGCCGGAAGCGAAGATCCTTCACCTCCTGGATGGCCTTTATGTAATCGTGGTTTTCATAGGCTGGGTCAAAGCACAGGATGTTCATGTCGAATCCGGCGCACTTCTTGATCAAGGCGAGGCCAATGCGCCCGGTGCCGATGACCGCGACGGTTTTCCCGGTAACTTCGTCGCCCAGAAACGGCAGGTAGGGATGCCAATATCCCCAGCGATTTTCGCGCGTCAGATGTTCAGCGGACCAGAGTTTGCGGGCGAGCGCACCCATCAGAAAGAAGGCATACTCCGCCGTCGCTTCGGTCAGGACGTCGGCGGTATGGGTGAACGGGACTTTGTACTGGTTGGCATCGGCGCGGTTGATGTTGTCAAATCCGACGGCGTACTGCGCGACCACTTTGAGTGTGCCTTTTCCGGCAGCGAAAATCTCGGCATCAATGGCATCGCGCAGGGTGGTGATCAGGCCATCCACGCCGGACTTCACTTTCGCGATGATCAGGCTCTTCGGTGGAGCTTCGGGCTGGGGATAGACTTCCAGGTCGTATCCCTTGTCGCGAAGAATGTTGAGTGCGTCTCCAATGTCGCAGGTGGCAAAAACGCGGATTCTCTGGCTCATGCGAGTCCGATTAGTGTATCGCAGGGCCTTAGCGGGGTGAAGGAGGATCGACGGTTTCCCCTGTGAACCCCTGTGTTCTCTGTGGTTGAAAAAAGTCTTCACCACGGAGGACACAGGGGTTCACAGGGAAAATCTTGAGCTTGGTGGCTCGCGTCTATTGTTCCCGTCTCTCCGGGCGTGGCGCTACGGATACTGCCTGCGCATGATGGCGGACGTCGGCTCCCAGAACCCAGAAGATGACATCCTCAGAAATGTTAGTGGCATGGTCGGCGACGCGTTCCAGATTGCGCGCCACCAGGAGCGCATCTAGCGCCTGTTGAGTCACTTGCGGCTCTTCGTTCATCTTTCGCACGAGCACGATAAAAGCTTCGTCGCGCATCCGGTCGACGACGTGATCCATTTCGAGCACGGCCTGGGCCAGCTCGGCTTTGCCTTCGACGAAAGCCTCCAGGGCGCGCCGCACCATGGCGCTGACGGCGGTGGCCATGCGCGCGATGTCGACCGGCAACTCGACGGCCGGCAACTCAATCAGGTCCATAACGCGCTCGGCGATGTTCACCGCCTGATCGCCGACGCGCTCGAGGTCGGCGTTGATCTTGGTCACCGCGAGAATGAAGCGCAGGTCCACGGCCGCCGGTTGCTGGGTGGCGAGGATGTCGAAGGCCATTTCATCGATCTCGCGCTCGGCCGCGTTGATCAGGCTCTCGTTTTCGAGAACCAGTTGGCAGCGCGAGAGATCCCGTTGCGTGTAGGCCTGAGTGGCGCGATCAACCGCCAGTTCCGCGAGACCGCCCATACGGAGCAGTTTCTCGCGGAGATCTTCCATTTGCTGTTGAAAGCGCGTGCGCATCATCTGAACCTCTTATCCGAATCTGCCGGTGACGTAATCTTCCGTCCGTTTGTCGGAGGGATTGGTAAATATCTTTTCCGTTTTATCGAATTCAATCATCTTGCCCAGCAGGAAAAACCCGGTGAACTCCGCTACCCGGGCAGCCTGCTGCATATTATGCGTCACAATCACGATGGTGTATTGCTCTTTTAATTGAAAAATGAGTTCTTCGATCTTGCCGGTGGAGATCGGGTCGAGCGCCGAGCAAGGCTCATCCATGAGCAGAACTTCCGGTTGGACGGCGAGGGCGCGGGCAATGCACAGGCGCTGCTGCTGGCCGCCGGAGAGGCTGGCGCCGGATTTTTTGTGCAGATGATCTTTTACTTCGTCCCACAGGGCGGAACTGTGCAGAGATTTATGGACGATCTCATCCAGTTTCTTGCGGTTGCGAAAACCGTTCAGCTTGAGCCCGGCAGCCACGTTGTCGTAGATGGACATGGTGGGGAACGGGTTCGCCTTCTGAAACACCATGCCCACGCGGCGGCGCAGTTGGGTGGCCGAGGTTCCGTTATAAACACTGAGGTCGCCGATCCGCACCGTGCCCTCTACCCGCGCCTCGGGAATGGTTTCGTGCATGCGGTTCAGACAGCGAATAAACGTCGATTTCCCGCAACCCGACGGTCCGATCAGCGCCGTCGCGTGGTTGGCTTGCACGATGATGTTGACGTCGAACAAGGCCTGCGTCTTGGCGTAAAACGCATTCAGGTGCTCGACTGTAATTCCGACTCCCATAAATCCTTTAGCTCCTGCTCTGGTTAGCAGCCCGTGGTGCAAGTGTGATTCATATCAGGGCATCGCTTCAGCGATGCCGTAACCTCTTCAAAATGGGACACCCCTTTAGGGGCTGGAACTCCAGCGCTCAAGCCAGCGCCTAAAGGCGCTCGTATCAAACGAATTGGTATGCCTGAAGGCATACCCTGATACAAAACTTACGTTCACCATCGTCGGTTAAGCTCCTGACAACGTTCCGTGCCGTACCGCAATGCGGACGGCGGCGACCGCCCCGACGATCAGGATAATTAAAACCAGCGCGCCCGCCCACGCCTGCCGGTGCCACTCGTCAAAAGGCGAGATGGCATAGGTGAAAATCTGCAGGGACAGGGCAGCGGTCGGCTGGTCCGACTTCCAATTCCAAAACTGGTTGCCAAAGGCGGTAAACAGCAGCGGCGCGGTTTCTCCAGCAACGCGGGCAAAGGCCAGCATGACGCCGGTGATGACTCCCGAGGTTGCCGTGCGCAGCGTAATCGAGAGCGTGGTGCGCCAGCGGGAAACGCCCAGACCATAGGCGGCTTCGCGGATCGCCTGCGGCACCAGGAGTAGCATCTGCTCGGTGGTCCGCGCGATGGTCGGAACCATCATAATGGCGAGGGCAACGCCTCCGGCCAGCGCCGAGAAGTGCTTCTGGCGCATCACGACCAGCCCATAAGCCACAATCCCGATCACGATCGAAGGCACGCCGTTCAGCACATCGGAGATAAAACGCACGATATCGCCATAGCGGTTGCGCCCGTACTCGGAGAGAAAGATGCCCGCGCCGATGCCCAGCGGCACGCCGAGGAAACTGGCGATGGCAAGAATGACCATGGAGCCGACGATAGCATTCGCCATGCCGCCGCCGGGCTCGCCCACCGGCTTCGGAGTCTGGGTCAGGAAGGCGAGATTGATGGAACCGATGCCCTTATAAACCAGATAGGCGAAGATGGCGAAGAGCGGCAACAGCACAAGGGCGACGGTGAGCACGGCGACGCCGGTCATCACATGGTCGGTCACGCGCCGCCGCAAACTGATGGGCGGCATCAGGGCTGGTGTCGAATTGGAGTTCGTGTCAGACAATGTCGTATTTGGCAATCTCGCTACACGATGCTTCTTGCCGGTTGACCTCGAGTAACGCTCCACACCATGAGCCGTGCCAGCGCGTTGACCACAATGGTGACAAAGAACAGCGCCAGGCCAATCTCGATCAACGCCGAAAGATAGAGATCGCCGGTTGCTTCGGTGAATTCGTTGGCCAGCACGCTGGCCATGGTGTATCCCGGAGCAAACAACGACTTGGCAATTTCCGGACGGTTGCCAATCACCATGGTGACCGCCATGGTTTCGCCGAGGGCCCGGCCCAGACCCAAAATGATGGCGCCCACAATCCCGGCCCGCGCATTGCGCAGCACACCCATGCGGATCATTTCCCAGCGCGTCGCACCCAGCGCCAGCGCCGCTTCCCGCTGATGCTGCGGCACCACAGTGAGCACCTCCCGCGCAATGGACGAGATGATCGGAATGATCATGATAGCCAGAATCACGCCCGCGGCCAGCATGCCGATGCCGTAGGGAGGGCCGCTGAACAGGCCCGTCCAACCGAGCGTCTTGGCAAGAAACGGCTGCACATATTCGCGTAGGACCGGGACCAGAACGAAGATTGCCCAAAGTCCGTAGACCACACTGGGAATGGCGGCCAGAAGTTCGGTGGTAAAGGATAGAATTCCCCGCAACCAGATGGGGCACATCTCGGTAATGAACACAGCCACCCCAAGAGACAAGGGGATAGCAATGACGAGCGCAAGCAGCGAAGATACAACCGTGCCGAAGATGAACGGCAACGCGCCGTAGGAATCCTCGACCGGATTCCAGTCCGATTGAGCAAAGAACTTCCAGCCAAAAGCGCGCCACGAGAGCTCGGACCCCACCACCAGTTGGTAAACGATCAGGCCCAGCAGCGCGACCACCGCCAAGCCGCAAAGGCGCATCGCCCCGCCAAAGAAAGCGTCGGGGATTTCGCTGACCTTCCCTGGCAACAGCGGCGCTGTTCTGGCTTCGATTTTCAGGGCGGCCTTTGCGCCCCGCTCCGGTTCGGGAGCGTTGAAACGCGGCCGGGGCAGGGCTTGATTAGACATTCCGTTTCAGGCTAGCAGACGGTTGTTACAAACTGGTTAAAAAGCGGAATTGGTAGTGGCTGAATAAACGTTTAAGACACTACCGCAGACTGCTTTGATCTGGTTGACTCAGCGCGCAATCACCGGAGTTGCGCCAGGCACCCCGGTTGTGAGAAGACTGTTGGTTACTTCTATGCCCACCTTCGCCGCCATCGACATCGGATCGAATTCTGTTCGTCTGAAGATTTCGCGCCTGCAAGGCGGGCGGCTGAAAGCCATCCACGAAGACCGCGAAGTCACGCGCTTGGGTGATGGCGTTTTCAGCGGCGGCCTGCTATCGCCCCAGGCCATGTCGGAAACGGTGCAGGTGTTGCGGCGTTTCCATCGCGCCATGCAGGAATGCTGCGCCGATTCGGTGCGGGTGGTGGCCACGGCGGCACTGCGCGATGCCCGCAATTCGCGTGCATTTCTGGAGTGGGTGCGCTCCACGACGGGCTGGACGATCGAGATCATTTCCGGACTGGAAGAGGCACGCCTGATTCACCTGGGCCTGGTCTCGGCTGCCCGGCTGGACGCCCACAGCGTGCTGCTGGTGGACTTGGGCGGGGGCAGTTGCGAGCTCACGCTTTCGCGCGACGGACACCTTCGGGATACGGTGAGCTTGTCGCTTGGGGCGGTGCGCCTGACGGGAGAATTCCTCAAGCACGATCCGCCGCGCAAGAGCGAACTGAAGCGGCTGCAAGGATTTGTGGCGCGGGAAATTGCGCGCATTCAAGACCGGATCAAGTCGGCGCGCGTGGGCGCTGTTATCGCCACCTCCGGTACCGCGGCCGCGCTGGTGGGCGTCGCCGGCCACCTGTCACGTCCCAGGAAGAGCCGGCCGGCGAATTACGCTACCCGCGAAATGATCCGGAGGATTGCCAAACAGATTGCGCGTATGACATTGGAAGAGCGGCGGAAGGTTCCCGGAATCGGTCCCCGCCGCGCTGAAATTATTTGTGCCGGCGCGGTCGTGTATGCCGAATTGCTGGAGCGCTGCCACCTCGCCGGTTTTCGCTACTCACCCCTGGGGCTGCGCGACGGCATCCTCGCCCAGATGGCGGCGGACTACGATCGCAGCACGCGATCGGGGCGGGCGATTGAATCGGAGCGCTGGGAGTCGATCCAGCGTGCCGTGGATCACTACCGGGTCGACCTGCATCATGCGCTGCACGTGCGCGACGCGGCTCTGCTGCTGTTTTCTTCGTTGAAGTCGGTCCACCAGCTTCCGACGGAGTATCGCGAATGGCTCTCGGCCGCAGCCATGTTGTACGAGGTCGGCGACTACGTGAACCGTAACGGACACCACCGCCATACTTACTACATCATCGCCAACTCCGAAATTCTGGGATACACCCCACAACAGCGGCGGATCATAGGCTCGATCGCGCGCTATCTGGGAAAATCGCGCCCCACTCCGGGCGATGGCCCAATGAGCGGCTTAAGCCCCGAGGAGCAGGAGAATGTGGAGAAAGCGTCGCTACTGCTCCGCATCGCGCGAGCTTTGAATATGGGAAGAAGTCAATCGGTAGGCAAGGTTACAGTGTCAGCGCGCAGCGGGAAGGTCACTATGAAGCTGACTCCACGCGGAAAGGCAAGCCTGGATCTGGAGATATGGTCCATTGAGAAGGACCGGGCCTACTTCCGCGAAGTTTTCGGCCGCGAGCTTTCTGTCGCTGCGGCGTGAAGCGTGCGCAAAATGCGGGGCGTGATGCACCAGCTCATCGAACCCGAATTGCGCCGCATTTCGACTTTGGCCACGGCCCCTTTCTTGAGTTCCACCACGGCTTCGCATCCGCTGTCGCTGATCACGCGTCCCAGGAATTCGCGCAGGTTCGGGTTGTGTCCTACCAGCAGGATGGAGTCCTGGTGGGCATACTTCGCCAGCATCTTCTGAAAATCCGAGAAGCTGGCCTGGGGAGCGAGCGCGTTTTCCATCACCAGTTTGCCTTCGTGCCCCATTTCGTTTCCCACCAGCGCTGCGGTTTGCGTGGATCGCTTTAGCGGGCTGGAGACGATGAGATCCACTTGCACGCCGAGCGCAGCCAGGGCGCGGCCGATGTATCCGCATTGCTCGATGCCGTCTTTATCGAGGCCGCGCTTGACGTCCTTCTTAGCGGAACTTAGTTGCTGCCCGGCACTGGCGTGGCGCAAGAAATAGAGAAACATTTCGGAGTGACTATTCCTTTCCTGTCACAGGTCGTCCGGCCAAGGCTCGACCGAGCAACGCTCGCGAAGCGCGCCGCGGGACGGTAACCGGAATGTCTTCCGGAGTTCTTGTGCCTTCCGCCAGCCCGACGAGAAAATCCTGCGAACTGAAGACGGCCGAGCCGCGAGGCGGCCTCTTGCTGCGTCCGTGCAGCGATTGCCACGGGCGCAGGTAGCTGCCGTCCTTTTGCAGAAATCTTACCTTTATATTGTCGGCGAGGTAGGCGGCCAGAATCTCATGCACCACGCGGTCGCGCAGCAGCGGGTTCTTCAGCGGGAACAGAACTTCGACCCGTTCGTGCAGATTGCGGTGCATCCAATCGGCGCTGCCGATATAGACTTCCGCTTCGCCGCCGTTCTCGAAGTAAAAGATGCGGCTGTGCTCCAGGAACCGGCCCACGATGCTGCGCACGCGGATGCGGTCGCTGATGCCCCGAATCCCCGGCCGCAGTGCGCACATACCCCGCACGAGCAGCTCGATGTCCACTCCCGCCTGCGAAGCGCGGTACAGCGCTTGGACAATATTCTTGTCGAGGAGGGCATTCATCTTGGCAATGATGCGCGCCGGACGCCCCTGACGCGCGTGCTCGGCCTCCCGCTCAATCAGGCGCAGGCACTTTTCCGCCAAATCCAAAGGCGCTACCAGCAGCGGGCCGTAGCTTGGGTGCTCGGCGTAGGCAGTCAGAAAACTGAAAACATCGTGCACCGCGCTGGTAATCTCCGGGTCGGCCGTGAGCAAGCTGAGATCGGTATAGATGCGGGCCGTGGTCGAGTTGTAGTTTCCGGTGCCCAGGTGCGCGTACTGACGGGTTACACCGTCGGGATCGCGCCGTACCAGCAGAGAAAGCTTGCAGTGCGTCTTCAGGCCGACCAACCCGTGAAAGACCTGCACGCCGGCGTCTTCCATATCGCGCGCCCAGCGAATGTTCGGCGCCTCATCGAAACGCGCTTTGAGTTCCACGACCGCGGTAACTTCCTTGTGCGCCGCAGCCGCCATCAGCGATGGAACAACCAGCGAATGCTCGCTGGTGCGGTACAGGGTCTGCTTGATAGAGAGCACGCGTTCGTCGTCGGCGGCCGACTGGATGAACGACAGCACCGCATCGTAAGAATCGTAGGGATGGTGCAACAGAATGTCATGGCGCCGAATTTCTTCAAACAGATCATGGGACTTCGCGGTCAGGCGCAGCTCCCGCGGCACGTAGGGGCGGTACTTCAGGTCGGGGCGCGCAGCGGCGTCGTAAATGTTGAAGAGGCGGGAAAGATTCACCGGACCGTTGACCGGGAAAATCTGCCAGGGGTCGAGCTCGAACACGGTACCCAGGCGCTCGATGATCTCGGGGTCGGCCTCGGACTCGATTTCCATCCGCACCGCATCTCCCTTGCGCCGGTTGTGCAGTTCCGCGCGCACCGATTCCAGCAGGCTGCGCGATTCTTCCTCCTGCAAATAGAGGTTGCTGTTGCGGGTGACGCGGAAGGCGGCGGAAGAAACGATGTCGTAGCCCTGATACATGCGCACCGCATGGTGAACGACGAGGTCGGCAAGAAAAATGAAATCGATGGTTCCCTGGGAGGGCAGGCGGACCAGTCGCGGCAGCGCCCGGGGAACGGTTACGACTCCGGTATAGGTCAGCGAGGAGCGGCGGCGGCGGCGCAGCAACAACGCCACGCACAGAGCCTTGTTGATCACACGAGGAAAGGGATGCGCCGGATCCACCGTTACCGGGGTGAGTAGCGGATCAAGTTCGCGTTCGCAGTAGTCGTCGACGAACGCCAGTGCCGCTTCATCCAGTTCGTCGATGCCGAGGACGCGAATTCCCTGCTCCGCCAGTTCCGGACGCAGGCGTTCGTTCCAGCAGGAATATTGTTCTTCGACGAATTCGTGAGTCACGTTCTTGATCAGTTCCCGTTCCTCCACCATGGTGAGCCCGTCGGCGGTGGTGGAGTTGTGGCCGTCTTCCAGTTGTTGCAGCAGGCCGCCCACCCGGACCTCAAAAAATTCGTCCAGATTGCTGGCGGTGATGGCCAGGAATTTCACGCGCTCCAACAGCGGGTTGCGAAGATCCCCGGCCTCTTCGAGCACGCGCCCATTAAATTTCAGCCACGACGCTTCGCGGTTCAGGAGGGGCGCGCGATTGCTCGGAGTTTGTCGAACCATATTTAATGAACCATATCGTCAAAGTGGGACGTTACGCTGTTCGGGAGGTAACTTGGTGCGACGTGTGACGATCCACCGCACTTCGACCGGTTGCGCGGCAGTATAACCAAGATCCTGCGAGGCATCCGACCCCAAATAGTATACCAATCCGGTTGCCGGCGGTTGCACCAAGGGCGTCCGCCTCAGAGGCAAGCCCCTGAGGAAAAAGCTTCCGAGCATACGAATCTTTCGTTCTGCGAAACTGCAATTCCATGCACACCCGGCTTTGCCGTGAGCTTGCGGCGGTTCCCGCAAGTTGCTAATAGCACGGCGGTTAGCGAGTCCTGCGGTAGCTTGTGAGGATGGCAGCGCGCCTGCTATCTCCTTAATGTTAATAAAGTCGATTAATAAAATAGACTTTATGGGATAATTACCAACGGAAGGCCGCCACGCCGGCTTGCGATGGCGAAGAGTTTCTGTTCCTCCCCCGTAATTTGTTGTTCGATTGAACCTCAAAAAGGAGAGATTAGCATTTTATGAAATCGACCAAGCACCTGTTTCTGGTGGTCCTGGCGCTGGCGGCTCTTTCGGGCCGCGTTTGGGCACAACTCTCGGACACGCAAACGGCTGCGGGTTCGTCTCCGCAATCCTCTGAATCGGTAGCGACCACGGGTTCTCCAGCGGCGGACGCGGATCTTCGCTCCGAGGTGGAAGAACTGAAGCTACTCGTCCGCGCACAGCAGAAACGTATCGACGCTCTCGAATCGGAGCGCCAATATCCCGCGGTCGTCAATTCCACGGGTTCCTCCGCGCCGCCCCCGTCTGACCAGCACCCGGCATCCAGTGCGCCGACTCCCTCGGCGGTGAACCTGCAAACAGCTTTCGCGGGCCAGGGCCAACAGGCGGGTAGCTCCGACGAACGGATCCGAAACCTGGAGAGACAAATCAAAGGTATAGGCCCGATCTCTTTCAGTGGCGATGTACGTCTTCGCGCAGAACCCATCTTCGGGGGTCCTTCGGATCAATCACTGGATCGCGCGCGCGGCCGCGTTCGTGTCCGTTTCAATGCGGTCGCTGACCTGGGGTCGCAGTTTCGCACCGGTATCACTCTCGCGAGCGGTGATGTCAACGATCCCATTTCGACGAACCAGTCTCTCACTGGCTTCTATACCCGAAAGCCAATTGCTTTAGACCAGGCATTCGTGGAATTCACACCCCGGCAGTTCAAGTCTCTTACCCTAACCGGCGGGAAATTTCGCTATCCCTGGTACAACACCGAACTCACGTGGGATAAGGACTTGAATCCTGAAGGCGCCGCCCAAACCCTGGCGTTCAAGCTGAATACGCCGGTGCTAAAGCGAATCGCGCTGATTGGGTTCGAATTGCCGTTTGCCGAAGTGGCCGGAACCACATCCACGGACAAGAGAATTGCTCAGGACATTACCTACGGCGGACAATTGCAAACCTCATGGCAGCTTGGGCTACGGGTAGCTTTGACCGCCTACTCGGGATTTTATGACTACCGGGGCGCCGACTCGATTGCTCTTGCCCTGGCGCGCGCCAGCAGTAAGAATCCTCAGACCCCGTTTAGCGGCGCGCTGCCGTTGTATTCCGCGAACCCGGTTCAGGACTCAACCTACACCACCACCGCGACCACTGTAATCACGATAGGCGGCACGGCATATCCAACGGGGGTTACATCGATCAGCGCGGCGCAGTTTGCCTCGAGATTCGCGCTGTTCGACAACATCGCACGTCTCGACATTGATACGGGTCGCCCTCGACTCCCGCTGAGTTTCATCGGCGATTACGTCCAAAATACCGAGGCCTGCGCGAATCTCGCCCACATACTGCCTGCTCCGGCAAATACGGCCACCCAGACCTTCAAACAGACCGTGAACGCTCCTTGCAACTCGCATCAACGGCGCGGATATTGGGCGGAAGCAAGAGTCGGCCGATTGCAAACAAAAGGCGACCTGCAGATCGGATATACGCACATCTATATTGAGCGCGAAGCCGTGGTGGGCAACTTCAATTACAGTGATATTCGCCAGGGGACGAACGTCACACAACATCGCTTCGACACCTTCTACCAACTCGACCGCAATGTGCAGTTGGGGTTCACCGCCTTGGTCGGTCGTCCTCTGGCAACTGCCGAGCCTTGGCTCACACGCTTGCAGTTCGACACCGTTTACATCTTTTGATGAGGAAGTGCCTCCGGCCCGGTTCTGGCTTACTCTCCTTTCCCGGGCCGGTGGTGCAGTCTAGTGGATCTGCTTGATGGCTGCTTTCACCTTCTCCACCACACTGTCCGGCAGTGGAGCGTAGCTCAGCTGGTTCGCCATCTTCTGCCCGTCGGTGACCATCCAGTTCAGAAAGTCAGCCAGAATCTGTCCCTTCTTCGCATCTTTGGCCTGCGCCGGAATCAGCATCCAGGTAAAGCTGGAGATGGGATACGCCGTCTTGCCGGGAGCATTCGTGATCGAAACCCGGAAGTCGGCGGGCATGCTCTTCGATGATGCCGCGGCTTCGGTAACGCCTTCGAGCGAAGCTTTCACGAAATTGCCGGCTGCGTTCTTCATCGATCCATACGGTATGTTGTTTTGCACCGCATAGATGAGCTCGACATATCCGATCGAACCCTGAATCTGGCGGATCTGCCCGGCCACTCCCTCGTTGCCCTTGCCGCCCAATCCGATGGGCCATTTCACCGACGTCCCTTTGCCAACTGTTCCTTCCCAATCCTTGCTCACTTTGGACAGGTAATCGGTGAAGATGAAGGTCGTGCCGCTGCCGTCGGAGCGGTGGACGACGACGATTGCTTGGTCGGGAAATTTAACTCCCGGGTTGGCCTTGGCTAGGGCCGGACTGTTCCAGTTGGTGATCTTGCCAAGAAAGATATCGGCCAGAACATCGGGAGTGAACTTGATCTCGCCGCTGACGCCGGCCACATTATAGGCGGGTACGACCGCGCCCATGACGGTCGGAATATGAAGGATCTTCATCTTCGCTTCCTTCAGTTGCTCGTCCGTCATGGGGCCATCGCTGGCTCCGAAATCGACGGTGCCATTCAAGACCTGGCGAATACCGCCGCCGCTGCCGATCGATTGGTAGTTGATCTGCACGTCCGGGTGCAGCTTGTTGTAATCGCTGAACCACTTGGAATACATGGGATACGGGAAGGTGGCACCCGCTCCGTTCAGTTGTGTCTGCCCCATAACCGGCAGCGCCAGTGCGAGACCTGCCAACAGCAACGCAATGCGAAATTTCACTAGACGAGTCCTCCTCGTGCTTAATTGATTTAGGTGTGCAGCTTTGTTCTATGAGCGCAGTGTTAAAGGAAGGTTACAAAGCAGTGAATTTCTGATGAACCCAGTTGTTTTCCCAAGTACTTAGCAACTCCTGTTGTAGAGACGGGGCTTGCCCCGTCTCCGCGTGGCGCACCCAAAATTCTGGTGTCGGCCGAAGACGCGGCAAGCCGCATCTCTACGAGAAAGTTGTTAGCGGCTGCCCCTCTGGTCGAGCCGGGCCAGTTCCCGGCCAAACAGGGAGTTGTCAGGGAAGTCCCGTTGCAGCCCTAGCAGCAGTTCGTGAGCGCGCGGCGACTCTTTCTCGCGAACGTAGGCGATGGCCAGCAGAATACGCGCAAACGGGGCAAGAAGATGACCTTGATCAGCGGTGATCTGGAGTTCGGCGATGCCGCCGGCTTTGTCTCCTGAAACTCCCCCGAGACGGAGCACCCAGCGCACCGGAGCTACCATCGATCCCACGATGTAACGGCTGACGCCGCTGGCCAGGTGAGCGTCGTAGCAAGTGGGATCGGCAGCAAGCAGTTGTTGCGCCCAGGCCGTTGCCTCTTTGGTGTAATGCAGCGACGCCAGATTGCGCTTTTCGATGAGCGCAGCAAAATCGGAGCGCAGGCCGTTGGCCAGCGTCATCGCCAGCAGCGCGTCGAGGTCCCGGGCGTCGTGGCTCAGCCTGAATCTTGCCAAGTCTTCCGCACGGCTGAGTTGCTGGTCGAAACGGACGCGCTGTTCCGGATCGGCTTCGTATTTCTTGCGCGCGGCAAAGATCGAGTCGTCCTCGTAGAATTGCGCTTCCAACACCCCAAGCCGGTTGAATTCGGAAAACAGAATGCCCGCCGCCTCGCTCACCGGCCCCATGGGATTCTCCGGGTTCAGTTTCTCCCACGACTCGAATTCTCTTTGCGCGCCGGTAAAATCCAGGTCGTAGAGCCGGCGGAATCCGCTATTGAGCCCTGCCGAAGGCGGATCGGCGACCGCCGCGGAAACAGTCATCAGCAGGATGAAAGCGGCCAGGACTGCGGCCTGGATCCATTTCGCGTTGCGACCAAGCCGGAACAGAACGCGCATGAAGGAGCATCTGAACATGTGTTGAATTAGATGCGCGTTCCCCGCGTTTCGATGAAGATCGAGCAAAAATCCGCATCTTCTGGCAAACTGCTTGACGGTGAGGACGACCTTCTTTGAGCAATGGTAATGATCTTCGTTATGCGCCGGGCTGGCCCGGAATCGCACCCCGCTGGACTTCGAGCGCCAAGACCGGAATAGGCACCGCGCTGAATCTCCACAGCCGGGTCTGGTTCACGCTGAGCCACGGCATTCTGAATGAAATTTATTTTCCCCGAGTGGATCAGGCCTGCACCCGCGACTTGGGATTGATTGTCACCGACGGTCGCGGATTCTTCTCGGAAGAGAAACGCCATTGCAACTTCCAGAACCTTCCCATCGAACCTGGCGTGCCCGTCTACGAACTAACCAACACTGATATGCAGGGCCGCTACCGGATCGAGAAGGAAGTGCTGACCGACCCGTGGCGAAACGTGGTCTTGCAGAAGATCCGGTTCGTACCCCTGCAGGGAAATCTCGGTGATTATCACCTCTACGCCCTGTTGGCCTCGCACCTGGCAAACATGGGATATGGCAATACCGGCTGGGCAGGCGAGTACAAGGGCAAGCCCATGCTTTTTGCTGAGCGCGATGCTTGCGCGCTCGCCCTGGCCTGCTCCGCTCCCTGGCTAAAACGTTCGGTTGGATTCGCCGGCGCATCGGACGGCTGGCAGGACCTTTCGCAACATTTCCAGATGATGTGGGAGTACGACCGCGCGGAAAACGGCAACATCGCCCTGACCGCTGAAATTGACCTCGCCTCCTGCAACGGCGACTTCATCCTCGCCCTCGGTTTCGGAGGAATCTGGGCCGAAGCGGGTCAGCAAGCCATCTCTTCCCTGCTCACTGCTTATGAAACCATCCGCAAAGATTACGTCTTTCACTGGCAAAACTGGCAGCGGACGCTGAAGAAGCTCGACCAGAAGCCGCGGGAAAAAGATTTGTACCGGGTCAGCATGGCGGTTCTGCGCGTCCACGAATCCAAGGATTTCTTGGGCGGAATCATCGCCAGCCTCTCCGTTCCCTGGGGCTTCAACAAAGGAGACGAAGACCTCGGCGGATACCATTTGATCTGGCCGCGCGATCTGGTCGAGAGTGCCAGTGGATTGCTGGCCGCGGGCGCACACGACGACGCGCTCCGCGTATTGCATTACCTCGAGGCCACCCAGGAAGCCGATGGGCACTGGGCGCAGAACATGTGGTTGGATGGGCGTCCCTACTGGAGCGGCTCGCAGATGGATGAGACCGCCTTTCCGATTCTGCTGGTCGATCTGCTGCGCCGGGAATCGCCACGCTGTTTCGGCGAGAGCGATCGCTGGTGGCCCATGGTGCACAAAGCGGCGGCATTCATTGTGGCCAACGGCCCGGTCACGCAGCAGGACCGCTGGGAAGAGGACGGCGGTTATTCGCCGTTCACGCTGGCGGCCGAAGTTTCTGCCCTGCTGGTGGCCGCCGACCTCGCACAGTCGATGGGCCAGTCGCAGCCTGCCGAATTTCTGCGCCAGATGGCTGACACCTGGAACGACAACATCGAACGCTGGACCTACGCTGTAAATAGCGACCTGGCGCGACAGGTCGGCGTCGAAGGATATTACGTCCGCATCTCGCCTCCGGACGAAGACGGGGCGGCGTCGCCGCTGCAGGGATTCGTCCCGATTAAGAATCACGCCCTGAGCACCTCGAATGCCCCCGCCATAGAAATCGTCAGTCCAGATGCGCTGGCTCTGGTGCGCTTCGGCTTGCGCGCGCCCGATAATCCGCGAATGCTGAACACGGTCAAGGTCATCGATGAACTGCTGCGCGTAGCCCTTCCCTCAGGTCCGGCCTGGTATCGCTACAACTGCGATGGCTACGGGGAACACGAGGACGGATCTCCGTTCGACGGCACCGGCATCGGCCGGCCATGGCCGCTGCTGGCAGGTGAACGCGCCCATTACGAACTGGCTGCGGGACGCGCGGCCTCCGCCGAGGCCCTGCTGGGCGTGCTGGAAAATTCGACGGGAACGAGCCGGCTGATTCCCGAACAAGTCTGGGACACAACCGATATTCCGGAGCGAGAACTGTTCGCGGGAAAAGCGTCGGGATCGGCGTGCCCGCTGGTGTGGGCACACTCCGAATATATCAAGCTGCGGCGGTCGCTGGTCGACGGCAAGATTTTCGATCAGCCTCCGCAAACCGTGGAACGCTATTTAAAAAGACACGTATCTTCCGAATACTTCAACTGGCGCTTTAACAATAAGCCGCGCACCATGCCGTGCGGTAAGAAACTAAGGCTGCTGTTGATGGACCCAGCCCTGGTGCACTGGAGCTTTGACAACTGGCAAACCAGCCAGGACAGCAACTCCAACGAAAGCGGGTGGAATCTTCAGCATGTCGATCTGCCGACAGAAGCTCTTCCCGCAGGCCGCCAGATCATCTTCACGTTCTACTGGAAGGACGCGTCCCGCTGGGAGGGCCGCGACTTCACCGTTACGGTCGAGTAGACGATCGATGCGCCGTCGATAGCCTGCGCTCGACCAGCCGGACAAGTCCCGCCGTGGCCGCCACTTGCCGGACTTCGCACAAGTTCGCGGCCGCTCTTCCCCACCTCCAGATTGGCGGCAAACGGTTCGAGACAGGTACATCGTCCTTTTGGGGACGAAGGACCTGTAATGCCTTTTCCTTCTCCAACCGATTTGGGTCCGCAGAGGGAAAAGGACCTCGAAAATGAAATCTGCAACTCGATCCCTGTTCAGCGGCGTGGCCATGTTGACCCTGATGGGTAGTTTCTTATGCAGCGCACAAACCGTCCCCGCCAAAGGACCTGCCCCAGCGAGCCAAGTGCAGGCAAACTATGGAAAGCTTCCGATAACCTTTGAGGCAAACCAAGGACAAATCGATCCGCGCGTAAAATTCCTAGCCCACGGCCACGGGTACTCGGTATTCCTCACCTCGGGACAGATGGTGCTGGCACTGCGGTCGTCGGCAGCAGCGGGCAATGCCGCCAACAATTCGGCGGCTACGGCGCAGAAACCCTCCGGCGCGGTCATCCAGATCAACTTGGCTGGCGCCAATCAGAATCCCAAAATTGTGGGAGAGATCCCTCAGTCCGGCAAGGTTAATTACTTTTTGGGCAAGGATCCGAAAAAGTGGCGCACCAACGTTCCCGTCTACAAGCAGGTGCGCTACCAGGACGTCTATCCCGGAATTGATCTGGTTTACTACGGCAACCAGTCGCGCCTGGAGCACGACTTTGTCATCGCGCCCGGCGCGGATGCCAGCAAGGTCCAGTTTGATGTTCAAGGCGTCGATCGTTTGAGCGTGGCCAGCAATGGCGACCTCGTGCTGCACAAGGGCAGCGATGAAATCCGGCTGCAGGCCCCGGTCATCTATCAGGATTTTCACGGAGCACAGGTCCCCGTGGCCGGCCAGTACAGCGTGAACTCGACCCACGTTTCCTTCTCCCTGGGCGCGTATGACAAGACCATGCCGCTGGTGATCGATCCCGTGCTGGTGTACGGCACGTTCCTCGGCGGGCTGGCAAACGATGAGGCGGTTGGTATCGCCGTGGATAGCAATGGCAGCGCCTACGTTGCCGGCTGGACGCAGTCCAATAATTTTCCGTTAGCCAGCCAGAGTGGGCCGCCTCCGGGCAGTACGAATGTTTTCCTGGCCAAACTCGATGTCAGCGGATCGAGCCTCGTCTATGCCGACTATATCGGCGGCAGTTCGGAGAACTATCCCACGGCCATGGTCATGGACAGTTCCAACCATGTCTTCATCACGGGCTACGCCTATTCCGGCGACTTTCCCATGGTGAACGCCTATCAGAGCGCTAATGCAGGAGGCACAGACGGGTTCATCACCGAAGTTGCAGCCGATGGAGCCTCGCTGCTGTACTCGACCTACCTCGGTGGCAGCAACTATGACTATCCGTACACTATCGCCCTCGACGATTCCGGAAACATTTATGTAGCGGGCGCCACCTACTCTCTGGATTTTCCAGTATTCAACGCATTCCAAGCGACCGCCGTGCCGAATTCAGATGGCGGGTACGGCGAGTACGGATTCCTGAGCAAGCTCACTCCGGACGGTTCCGCACTGGTGTATTCCACCTACTATGCGGGGAGCGCGACCGTGCTGACGACTTGCTACGGCGGGCCTTGCTTGCCGGGGCCTTATAGCAGCGTCAGCGGAGTCGTGGCGGACGGCAGCGGCAATGCCTACGTCGCCGGCATCACCAGCACTTATGATTTCCCGGTCACGGAAGGCGCCTATCAGACCTCGAATGCGACGAACTACGACCCGCAGGTCGGAGTGGTCGGCAAATTCGATTCCTGGGGAAACCTGGTCTACTCCACCTATTTCGGAGCCGACGTAAACTCCTACGACTTCAACATGAGTGCAGTGGCGGTGGACTCGGCCGGCTCTCCATATATTGTGGGAACTATGTACCCAGGCACGAATGGACTTCCGATCACAACTCCGAACCTGTGCGACCCGACGCTATCGAATTGCAGTTGGGGCTTCATCACCAAATTCAATCCGACCTTCTCGACGCTGGTCTACTCCACACCGCTGGGAAATAACGTGGACGTTTGGCCGCAGTCACTCCTGGTCGACGCCAACGATGACGCCTATGTGCTCAGTGAATCGGGAGGCGGCGACCCAAGTTTCCTGGTTAACCCGATCGAGAGCTACAACAACCAGGCCGATCTTTTTATCCAGGAAATCGATCCCACCGGTGTGACCCAACTGTTCAGCACCTTTCTCGGCGGGTACGGAGAGGACTACCCCGGAGGAATTGCCGTTGACTCGGCAGGCGCTATCTACGTCGCGGGATACACGAACTCTTCCGATTATCCGGTCACCGCGGCGGCTCTGCAAAACACGATTGGTGGGAACTATGACGCGTTCGTGAGCAAGATCGGAACGGTGGCGGCTTCGGCCGTGTCGATTAGCCCGTCGCTGGTGCAATTCTCGATTCGTCCGGTGGGGTCGGTGAGCCAGCCCAACAGTTCGCTGCTGCGCGATATGGGAAGCGCCGCGCTGACGATTTCGAACATCACCACCACCGGAGACTTCTCCGTCGACAACACTTGCGGGTCCAGCGTTGCGGCAGCGAGCACCTGCACCTTTACGGTGACGTTCTCGCCCACACAGCCGGGACCACGCTTCGGCTCCATCATGATCGAAGACGATGGCGCGGGATCGCCGCACTTCATCAACCTGGTCGGCAATGGCGCTACTGCCGTCGCGGATCTTGCGCCGGCGAGCCTGACGTTCCCGAGCCTGCAGATCAACCAGACCAGTTCGGCGCAGAGCGCAACCCTGACCAATAACGGCAACGCCACGCTGGTCATCAGCTTGATCCAGATCACCGGCGATTACGCCCAGACCAACAACTGCCCGTCGTCGCTGGGCATCGGCTCCAGTTGCCAGTTTCAAATGACGTTCACTCCGACGGCGGGTGGCGCGCGCAATGGAACGTTGAGCGTCGCCGACAATGCTCCCGGCAGTCCGCACACCGTCTCTTTGTCAGGCAGCGGATACGTGACCACGGCCACCGTCGCTCCAGCGTCGCTCACGTTTGGCAACCAGACGCTGGGCACGACCAGTGCGGCGCAGGCCATCGTGGTGACCAACACCGGCTCCAATCCTATTGCCGTCTCAGCCGTAACCCCGTCCGTGGATTTCGCCGAGACCGACAACTGCACCAGCGCTCCGGTCGCGGTCGAGGGGTCCTGCACCATCAACGTGACCTTCTCTCCGACCGTGGGAGGCGCTCGCAGCGGCACGTTGACCATTAGCGACAACGCGCAAGGCAACCCGCACATCGTCAGTCTCAGCGGCACTGGCCTGGCCGCCGTTGTTCAACTCAACGCAACCAGTCTCAACTTCACGGCACTCACCGTGGGTACGTCAAGCGCCGCCCAGACCGTCACCGTAACCAATTCAGGCAACGGTGCTCTCACCCTCGCGAGTGTTCAAGCCAACGGTGATTTCGGTCAGACCAACAACTGCACCACGGTTGCTGCCAATGGCGGAACCTGCGCCATCCAAGTGACCTTCACGCCTACGTCATCCGGTACTCGGACCGGAACTCTCACCCTCACCGATACGGCTGCCGACAGTCCACAACTGGTTCCGCTCGCCGGCTCCGGCATAGATTTCAGCATGCCAACCTCCGGCGGCTCGTCCACGGTCACGGCCGGCGCCACCGCGACCTATCCGATGTCGATCAGCCCGGTCGGCGGAACCTTCTCCAGCACGGTGACGCTCGCGTGCGCCGGTGTTCCGGCGTTCTCGACTTGCACCGTCAGCCCCGCCTCGGCAACGCCCGGTGCCAGCGCTGCGGCGGTCACTGTCACCATCAAGACGACTGGCACCACCGCGCAACTTTCTGTCCCCGGAACTGTGCAGCGCACCATGCTGGCTTGGGGAACGCTGACCACGGGCCTCGGACTGTTCGGTATGTTCGTGCTTGGCACCGGTGCAGGCCGAAAGCACGCGATCCTCCTGCTGTTGCTGGTTCTGATCGTGGGAGTCATCCTCTGGGCCGGATGCGGCGCCACCCACACGACCACGCCTCCCCCTCCAACGGGAAACTCCACTCCTCTGGGTACGTACACCGTCCTGGTCATCGGAACTTCCGGCAGCGTGCAACATTTCACTTCGCTCACTTTGATTGTGCAGTAGGCAAGTGTGTAGCAATCTCTAAGGGCGCTTCGAAAGAAGCGCCTTTTTCTTGTTTAGCAGTCCGCTCCCGCCCGACACTGCTAAACTTTCCCTGCTGACAAACTTCCATTCGAGGCCCCATGCGCATTCTTAGCCTGTTTGTTATGGTCGTACTGATGAACGTCCTGACCGCATCCCAGACTCTGCCTGCACCTCAGGCCATTACCGATCCGAAGCAAATCACCTCGAAGCCCGATGCCCGGGTGGAGAAGAATCTATCCATCGAAAAGCTTTACATGACGCGCCAGGTGGGCGGTTCCACCTGGTCGCTGGATGGCAAGACCGTTGCCTTTATCAGCAACCTGAGTGGCCGCAACAATCTTTGGCTGGTGCCCTCCGAAGGGGGATGGCCGACGCAACTCACGGTGAGCGATCAGCGCCAGACCCAACCAACCTGGTCGCCGGACGGCAAGTGGATTGCCTACATATCCGATTACGACGGCGACGAGCAGTGGGACATTTTTCTGGTGTCGCCGAAGACCGGACAAGTCGTGAACCTGACCAACACGCGCGAGATCGCGGAGGAAAGCCCAACCTGGTCGCCGGACGGGCGCTATCTCGCTTACATGGTTAAGCCGAAGACGTCGTCCGTGTTCGAGATTGATGTTTACGACACGGTCATGCGCGAGGTGAAGCACCTGACCACCGGCACTGCGAAAGACCGCATGAACGTTGCGCCCATCTGGTCGGCGGACGGTAAGTTCATCGTCTATACGCAGGAGCAGTCGAAAGGGACGGACTCGAATGTGTTTCTCGTCGAGGTGGCGAGCGCCGAAAGCA
Source organism: uncultured Acidobacteriaceae bacterium (assembly GCA_963752985.1). Classification (GTDB taxonomy): domain Bacteria; phylum Acidobacteriota; class Terriglobia; order Terriglobales; family Acidobacteriaceae; genus Acidiflorens. The sequence goes on along the minus strand of CAVWAN010000017.1, from coordinate 1,394 downwards.
CGCTGCTGACGCCGCATGACGGCGAACGGACGTATTCGGCGAGTGACGTTTCGTCTGACGGCAAAACTGTCCTGATCACTTCGAATGCCGGCGACGGCTATGACAACGTGGGCTTGCTCGACATCGCGAGCAAGAAAATTCGCTGGCTCACACAAGATAAATGGGAGATTTCTGCCGAAAGCTTTTCGCCCGACGGCAAGTCTCTGACCTACACCGCGAACGTCGATGGCAACACCGACATTTACCTGTATGACATCGCATCCGGAAAGGCACGTGCCCTGCCCTTGCCCAGAGGAGTAAATCAGGTTGCGGGCCGACCTTCGCCCTTTACCCGCGATGGTGCGCGACTGCTCTATTACCACACGGGCCCGACCGCTCCCGGCGATTTATGGGTTTACACACTGGCGGGTCAGGAGGCGAAGATCAAAGGCACGCGGGCAGGAATGCCCGCGCCAGACAACCTGTCGCATCAGATCACTCATTCTTTGGTGGGCGGCGTGCGATCTGAGGACATGGTCGAACCTCACCTCGTCCACTATCCCAGCAAAGATGGCAAGTGGACGATCTCCGCGTTTGTTTATGTGCCCTACAACCTTCCGCACAACGCCGAACACCCGGCGATCGTATATGTTCACGGCGGCCCCACTTCGCAGACCATGAACACGTTCAACCGCTTCGTCCAGTACATGGTCAACCAGGGCTACATTGTGATCGCTCCCAACTATCGCGGATCGAGGGGCTACGGCAAAGAATTCCAGCAGGCGAATCTTTTCGACATGGGCGGCGGTGATTTGCAGGATGTGCTGACGGCGGCGGACTGGATCAAGCAGACGGGCTACGTCGACCCCAAGAAACTCATCCTGATGGGCGCGAGCTACGGTGGCTACATGACGATGATGGGCGTCACCAAGGCTCCCGAGCTGTGGGCGGCGGGCATTCCGATTGTGCCGTTTGTGAACTGGTTTACCGAGATTCAGAATGAAGACCCGGTGCTGCGCGAGAGCGATCTCGCAACCATGGGTGATCCTGAGAAGAACAAGGCTCTCTATGAAGATCGCTCGCCCATCAACTTCGTGGACAAGATCAAGGCGCCGCTGTATTTGTTGGCGGGCGGCAATGATCCTCGCTGCCCCAAGAGCGAGGCGCAGCAGGTGGTGGATGCGGTGAAGAAGCGTGGCGGCGTGGTCGAATACAAAGTCTATGAAAACGAGGGCCACGGCTTCGCGAAGGTCGAAAACCAGATTGACGCCTATAAGCGGGTGGCGGATTTCCTGAAGGCCCACGTGCCGCCGGCGGATTGCAGTTGCTCGCTGAATGAGTAGGGCGGTTGTCAGTTGTTAGTAAGAACCGGTCCGCAGCCGCATTACTGCCGTAACTTTGGAAGTCCTTGCCGT
>CAVWAN010000016.1:0-79748 GCA_963752985.1 uncultured Acidobacteriaceae bacterium | reverse complement strand
TACCATTTCTGGTACAGGCATGAATCTCGACTCACTATTGGTTTGCTCAGACGACCGGGCCCTGCGCGTTCTTCGTAACGTCCTGGGTGAACTGGAGATTCATGTCGAGCACTGCGCCGACCACGCGAGCGCCGCGAAAAAGCTGGCGCAGCACAGCTTCGAAGCGGTCATCGTTGACTGCAAGGACGAGCGCAGCTTCGGGCTGCTAGCCCGGATCCGTTCCGGGCAACAAAACCGTAAATCGGTGGCGATCGCGATTATCGACGCGCACACCAATCTGCAGACTGCCTTCAAGCTTGGGGCAAACTTTGTAGTCTACAAACCGATCTCGACCGAAAAGGTGAAGTCGAGTTTTCGCGCGGCTCGAGCTCTGATGAAACGGGAGCGGCGGCGGTCGGTGCGGCTGGAAGTGAATATCCCCGCATATTTTCGCTTTCAGAATGGAGATGGCGAGCAGGCTTCCATCGAGGGGCTGAGCGAGGGCGGAATCTCGGTCCGATTTGCGGGTTCACCCCGCCGGAAAAGCGGCCTGATCAGCTTCACCTTTGCACTACCTGACACCACGACCGTGATCGAAACCACCGGGACGATTGCCTGGCAGGATTTGCGCCGTGTCGGCATTCAGTTTGCAACGCTATCCGATGCGGCGCACCAGAGCCTGAAAGAATGGTTGCGTTTGCAGAGCGGAGAGAAGCACGATCCGCCCATCCGCTGTACTTTGCTGGGGCTTAGTTTTGGCGGATGCTTCTTGCGAACCCAGTCTCCCTTCCCCGCCCAGACGCGGGTCGATCTGCTGCTCCGAGCCGCGGATTGTTCGGTCAAGACGGAAGGAAAAGTTCGGCTCATGGATCCCGAACTCGGTATGGGGATCGAGTTCCTGACCCGGACGTTCCAGCAGAGGCGGAGATTGGAACAGTTAATCCAGCGAATGACGGCCAGCCCAGACGCCATTGCCGAGGTGCTGGTTGAGCCGGAAGGACTCGATTGGGACGATGCTGCCGCAGATTCGCCGGAAGCGGCCACAACTGCGCCAGTGGAGGAGGCGGACCCCGATCCTCTTCTGGAATTGTTCCGCAGCGGTGCCACCCTTACCCGGAAACAGTTTCTTCTCGAACTAGAACAGCGCCAGTTGGCAGGTTCTCCAGGGAGCGCGTCAGAACTCAACTTACCCGAGCCTGTCGCTCCTCACCGCCGGGAACCGAGAGTACCCAGGTCGCGGCCGATAGAAGTGTGGAGACAGGATCATCAGGCATCGCTTCCCCAGACTACTTCCTTGATCGATGTCAGCAATAGCGGCGCGCGGGTCGGCGGCCTGGTATTCCATTTGAAAGCCGGCGAAGTCGTTCATCTGATCTCGGACGGCGTCGATGCAGAGTTTCAAGTCATCTGGGTGGGAGAACCGGGCACTCCGCAGGAAGGGCAAATTGGTCTGCGAAGCGTGAACGCGGACGACTGAGTGTCCGCGGGTTGAGCACAGCTAACTCACCGCTTATTTCTCGAACTGGCCAACCTGGAAGCAGCTAAAGTTCCTGAGAGTATATCGCGGATATGACCGGAAATCGAAGTGGATGGGAGCCACTCCTACCCATCTCACTGCTCGTCAGCGGAGCCGGTCTGGACGCCTTCTTCATCGCCGCGAATCAAGCCGAATTTCTTGAGCTTATACCGCAGCGCATCGCGGCTGATGTCGAGCAGTTTGGCGGCGTGGGTCTGGTTGCCGTTGGCTTGGCGCATAGCCAACTCGACCATGGCATGCTCCACTTCCTCAAGCGACGTTCCGCCTTCTGGGATATAAAGCCGTGGCAGGGTGCGGCCGTTGGGCAGCGTCTGTCCACTTTCGGCGGATGAACTCCGTTCAAAGACGGTGCGGCCGCCCGATTCACCCACGGAGAACGGCAGATATACAGGCCGCAGGAACGGCTCGTCTTCCAGGATCATGCCCCGCTCGATGGTGTTCTTCAGCTCACGAACATTGCCGGGCCAGTTGTGACTGAACAGAAGGCGGCGGGTGTCTTCGGTGACGCCACGAATCGATTTCTTGAATCTGCGGTTGTAGCGATCAATGAAAAAGTCCACCAAGGGAAGAATGTCTTCCTTTCGTTCCCGCAGCGGCGGAATAAAAATGGCAATAATGGCTAGCCGGTAATAGAGATCCTGACGAAACTGGCCATCGCGCACCGCCTTTTCCAAATCGCGATTGGAGGCCGCGATCACGCGCACGTCCACCTGCATATCGCGGACGCCTCCCACGCGGCGGATGACCTGGTCTTCCAGCACGCGCAGCAGCTTCGCTTGCAGCAGGGGAGAAAGTTCTCCGATTTCGTCGAGAAACAGCGTGCCGCCGTCGGCGGCCTCGAACAGCCCCTTCTTCATCTGCTTGGCATCGGTAAACGCGCCTTTTTCGTGGCCAAAAAGTTCGGCCTCCATCAGCGTCTCGGGGATAGCCGAGCAGTTGATCGCTACAAAAGGTTTGTCCTTGCGGGAACTTTCGTAGTGAATGGCTTTGGCGATGAGGTCCTTGCCGGTGCCGCTTTCACCTTGAATCAGAACCGTGGTGGCCTCGCTCGAGGCCACCTTGCGCACGAAGTTCATGAGCTCGGTCATCTTCGCCGAAACGCTCACCACGCTGGCATAACCGGCCCCGCCGCGCACCTCTCCGCGCAGCGCCTGAACCTCCGTGCGCAGGTTGTTGGCCTCAAGCGCGTTCTTGATGGTGATGTGAAGCTCGTCGAAATCGATCGGCTTGCCAACGAAGTCGTAAGCCCCAAGCTTGAGCGCGGCTTTAACATCGTCAAGTTGCGGATCGGCCGTGATCATGATGACGGCCCGGGCATCACCACTTTTCTTGAGCTGATCCAACACTTCGATGCCGCTCAGGTCCGGCATGCGCACATCCAGCAGAACAAGATCGGGTGATTCCCGCTGCGCGAGCTTAAGCGCAGGTTCCCCGGAATCGGCTTCAACTACGTGGTAGCCCCACTCCTCACACTTCTGGCGCAACGACCAGCGCACCAGGCGCTCGTCGTCCACTATCATAATTTTCCCAACGGGCATGAACCTCTAATTTACTACGAAATGGAAGCCGCTGGCTTTGAGGGCTGGACGAAGAACTGATTCGGTTGGTACTGGGCTTCTAGGACGCGACGACCTCAGGGACGGGCATTTGAAACGGCAGCAACACCTCAAACCTGCTGCCTTTTCCAACCACGCTGCTCACTTCGATGCGGCCATGATGTTCTTCCACGATGCGGCGGGCCAGAGAAAGGCCCAGGCCGGTGCCATTGCCCTTGGTGGTAAAGAAGGGCCGGAATATGTTCGAGAGGAGCTGTGCAGGGATACCACGCCCGGTGTCGCTGACCACCACACTGGCGTAGCCCTCTCGCGAACCGATCTCGACGCGCACCGTGCCCGCATCCTCCATGGCCTGCACCGCGTTCAGCAGCAGGTTCAGAAGCACCTGGTGGATCTGATCGCTGTCGTGTTCGACTTCCGGCAGGTCGGGCGCTTCCTGCAGTTCGATCTTGATGGGTCTCGAGAGCACCTGCTGGCGAGCCAGCATGACGGTGTGTTCCACGGTCGTGTTGAGGTTGCTGCGGCAAATCTGCGGCGGATGCGGCCGCGCCGTTTCCAGAAGATCGGTCAGAATGCGGTTGATCTGCGCGATTTCCTGGCGAACATCCTTCACCACCGCCCGCGCCGGACTGGTCGAAGGCAGATCGCGGCCGATGATTTCGATGACTCCGGCGATGCCCGCGAGCGGGTTGCGAATCTCGTGGGCCAAGCCCGTAGCCATCTCGCCCAGTGTCGCCAGGTGCTCGGCGCGAGAGATCTGAGTGTGATGCAGGTGCTCAATCTCCTCCCGGCTCTCCCGCAACTGCTCCATCATGTAATTAAAGTTGCGTCCAAGGTCCCCGATTTCGTCGTTGCGCCGGGCGAAGCTCACCGCAACATTCAGATCGCCGTCGCTTACCTGCTCGATTTTCTCCTGCAATTCAACCATGGGCCGCTGAATCTGATAGGCAAGAGCGACGATGGACACGGCACAGATGATGACTGCTCCCGCTCCTGCGACGATCAGCACGGCGTGGCGTTCCGGGTCCCGAAAAGATACGGTCGCCAGCATGAACAGCAGCAACCCCGCCAGCAATACGAACGCGACCGGCAAGATTGCCTTGAGCTGCCAATTAAAACGCAATCGGGAGCCTTCCGCCTGCGACGAGGTGGACACGACTGGCTTGGTGCCAACCGGCCCAGCTGGGCTCGATGCGAACTGAGGACGATCAGGCATAAGCATGCAATCCGGGCAACAGGTACGTCACCCCAAAGAACGTGAACATCACCACCGCAAAGCCGGCGATGGCGAAATAAGCGGCGCGGCGGCCACGCCATCCTCGCGTAATCCGCATGTGCAAATAGAGGGCGTACACCAGCCAGGTAATCGCGGCCCAGGTCTCTTTCGGATCCCAACTCCAGTACGAGCCCCAGGTCTGGTTGGCCCAGTACGCTCCCGAGGCGATCATCAACGTCAGTAAGGGGAAGGCTAGACAGATGGTTTTGTAGGTGAGCCGGTCGAGGTCGTCGGTGCTGGGCAGCAAACGCTCCAGATCCGGACGCCGCCACACCAGCAGCAAATAAAGCAGCGAGATAAAGACGCCGCCTACCAATCCCGACAGTATAAAGGGGGAAGCGGCGAGGCTTGTCGGGAATAATCCCTCGGCGTCGAGTGACGGATAGCGGCCGTCACCGGCGCGCACCAGGAACATGGCCAGTGCCATCACCTGGAGGAGGATACTGAGGAATACTGCTCGATTGGCCAGCACGAGGAAGCTATCGTTGTTCGTCTTCTTCCATCGCACCAGTCCGTAAAAAACCAGCGGTGACGCGACCACCAACAAAGTCAGCGTCATTAGCCAGCCAAGGTCGGGAATGGTGACAAACAAGCGCACGCCCCGGGCCAGGTAAACTTCCGCTTTCCGTTCCGGATCCCACGCCACCAGGCTCAGTCCGCCCCACTTCTCAAAGCGTGTCAAGACGATACTCGCGTAGATCGCTAGCGTGCTGGCGCTGGTTACGGCGAGCACGGTCTCGGTCTTCAGGTTGTCCTTGAGCAAGAACATCATAGCCAGAGCAAAGCTCAGCGCGCAGGCAGCATAGGCCAGCATGGCGAGCGTGACATGCACATGCAGCCAGGTCGATTGCAGGGCGGGAACCAGCGGATGCACTTCGGTCCGCAGCAATTGCATCAACACCACGCCCACGATCGCCACCGGCATGGTGACGGTGCCAATGACCTTCACGCCGTATTTCTTTTCCGCCACCAGTGTGAGTACGGCCAGCGTCCAGACGAAGCTAAGCAGCATTTCGTAAACGCTGGAGAACGGCGCGTGTCCAGCTTCATACCAGCGGTGGGCAACAGCTGCCGTGTTCGCCAGCAATCCCAGCCAGGTGGCAAGCGACGCGAACTTCACGTATGACTCGGTGCCGGTGACTCCAAATCCCAGGTACAGCGCACCCGCGCCGGAGTAGAAAATCAAAGTGGCAAAGAGCAGATTCGTCTCGTTCAAAATATTGCCGCTCTTGACCACGTTCAAAAACGCCATGAACAGCAGGAACGCAATCACCAATCCGACCAGCACGATCAAGGTCGTACCGGTTGCCGGTTGCTGCTGTTCTGTGTTTGCTCGTGCCATCGACTTCCTCCAATGAGCCAGTTTATTTTCCGGCTTCAGCGCTCAACGACGGTCGTGACCTGGTCACTCGGAGCGGTCTTGGGAATCGTCTTCAATTCTTTTCCCACCAGCGCCACCAGTTCGTTGAAGCGCTGCTCAAACGCGTCGCGGTTGCGGTTCGCGCTGCCTCCGATCCACAGCAAGCACTTCCCTGTTTTGCGGTCGCAAACCGGTACCGCCCAAAACCGCATGTGCACCACGTAGAAAACGAATGCCAGTCCAACGCCGAGCAACACCACGCCCGACCACACTCCCCACTGCCCGGGTTCGTGCGATACCTGCAATCCGGTGAAGTGCTGCATCTTCAGGTCCGTGGCCTGGAATTGCCAAGGCGCCTTCGAGTTGTCGGCGACCTCCTCCAGCGGTGGAAACCAGACGTCGAAATCTTTCCCGGCGGTCTTTGTCCCGGCAGCCTTGGAAGTCACAATCAGGTGCGCCGCCGGATTTTCCAACTCGTTCGATTTCCGGTAAACCTGCCCGTCGCGAACCGCGTAGTCGGGAAAGAATTCAGCGAAACGGACGGTGGTATCGGCATCGAGTGAAACCGTGTCGTTCACGGCCAGCCCGAATTCCTTCCTCTCGCCGGAACCGCTGCTCGGAGCCGCGGTCAGCATGAGCTTATCGACCTTGCCATTCTGGCCGTAACTCGACTGGTAGAAGCGGACGCCGTTGTAGAGAAGCGGATCGTTTACGACGATTTCTTTTTTCTGCACATCTCGTCCGCCTTCAACCACGACCAGCTTGGACCACCACTTTTTCGGCGTGCCGTCCTTGTAATTTTCCTGACCTGCCTGGTCGCAGCGCAGGGCAAACGGGAGCGTGCGGGTGGCGCCGTCGCGTAACTGGACGACATTGGTGGTCTGCCCCTCATTCAGGTTGAGCATGCCGCGCCAGCCCCAGAGGCCGTCCACGATCGTCCCGAAGAAAATAAGCAACAGGCTGGCGTGGACGATGTACACCGCCATTTCGGAAATCCGGTGCCGCTCCGCGAAAATTCCAAAGTGGTCCTCGCGCACCACCCGCTCGGGTTTGAATCCCAGAGAATGCAGGGCACGCTGGGCCGCCACCAACCCGGTTTCTTCGTCCGCAATGGCTATCAGTTTCTGCGGATGGGAAGCGCGGCGGAAGCTCTCATCGGGATATTTATAGGGACGCGAGAAGAAGCGCCACGCGTTGGGGAAACGATCAACGGAAGCTGCGATGATGCAGAGACTGACCACCAGCATCAGCCCAAGGAACCACCAGGCGTGAAATACATCGGTCAGCCCGACCGCGTCCAGCATCCGAAGCATGTGCGGGGAGTAGGCGGTCTGCATCTCGTCGGGATCGGTGGCCGGCCGCTGCAACACGATGGTCCCGGCCGCCGACAGAATTACGACCAGGATCAAGAGAACCACGCCCGTCTGGATGGAAGCGATGGTGCGCCAGGTTTTGTGGGCGAGTGCGCCCAAATTCACAGCCATATCCACTCCCCCTGTTCCCAGCTTGAAGTGCAAGTTCCGCACCAGACATGCCGCAGTTTGTAAACAACAGATATAGAATGACTTAGAAGTATTGCTGGCGATGAGCCCGACCGCCGGTTTGGGCTAAATCACGCACTCCAGCCCGGTTCAACCGGGATTTCACACATCACAACCGGTCGGTGACGCCCCTCACTTCCGCCTGTGATGGGCTTAATCCCGCGAATCCGGCGTGCCGGATGCTAGAATCGTCTAGATCGGTCTCCTCCCGATCATCTCCCAGTGCCCGTAAAGCAAAGCAAATCCGCGACTTCCGAGACGGCCGCCCCAGCCAAGGTGGGTTTTGTGAGCCTCGGCTGCCCCAAAAACCTCGTCGATAGCGAGGTCATGATGGGTATGCTGACCCAGGCTGGCGCCGAACTTACTCCCAACGCCGAGGATGCCGACGTCATCGTGGTGAATACCTGCTCGTTTATCGGCAGCGCGCAACAGGAATCGATCGATACGATCCTTGAAATGGCCCGCCACAAAACCGGCGGCAAGGCGAAGCGACTGGTGGTTGCCGGTTGCTTGGTCGAGCGTTTTCACGATGAGATTCGCAAGAACATCCCGGAAGTAGACGCGGTCGTCGGCACCGGCGAATTACAGAAAATCCTCGCCGCCGCCGGAGTGGCAGAAACACCGCGCGCACCGTCACTGTTCAATATCCTGACCTCGCGCCCCGAGGGCGATCATCGCCGCGGACAAGGGCGTTTCGCGCGCGATTCCTGGGACGGCGCGGTCGCCGATCTGCCCAATTATCTTTACGACGACCACACGCCGCGCGTCCTGACCACGCCGCGATCGTCCGCGTACATCAAGATTGCCGAGGGCTGCGATCATCCCTGCAGCTTCTGCATCATTCCTCAGTTGCGAGGACAGTTCCGCTCGCGGCGTTTCGAATCCGTAGTAGCCGAAGCCGAGCGCCTGGCGCAATCCGGCGTGCGCGAAATCACGCTCATCGGACAGGACACCACCTGCTACGGCGAAGATCTTGGCCTGAAAGACGGCCTGCCCACGCTGCTGGAGAAGCTCGCGGGCGTCGACGGCCTGCGATGGATTCGCTTCCTCTACGCGTACCCCAACAAAATCACGGGGCGCCTGCTGGAGACGATCGCCGCTCACGACAACATTTGTTCGTATATAGACGTGCCCCTGCAGCATGCCTCGGCAACGGTTTTGAAACGCATGAAGCGCGGAGGCGGCGCCGATCTATTCCTGCGCTCCATCGAGAAAATGCGTCGAATCATTCCCGGAGTCACATTGCGAACATCGTTCATTGTCGGCTTTCCCGGCGAAACCGAAAAAGAATTCGAGGAGCTTTGCAGCTTCGCAAAAGAGGCAGCCTTCGATTGGATGGGCGCCTTCGGCTACTCGGATCAGGAAGGCGCGGGCGCCTTCGATCATGGCCAGAAGCTCTCCGCGCGCGAGATCGAAAGCCGCCGTAAATCGCTGATGTCGATCCAGAAGAAGGTCAGCCGATCAAAGAAGAAATCGCTCGTCGGGCGCGAATTCGATCTGCTCCTGGAAGGCGCTTCGACCGAGTCCGACCTGCTGCTCGAGGGCCGTACCGCGATGCACGCGCCGGAGATTGACGGCAAAGTTTTCGTGAACAATTATCCCGAAGGCAACGAACCGAAAGAGGGAGAGTTTTACCGCTGCCGCATCACCGCGGCGCACGACTATGATTTGGTGGCGGAGATCGTTTAATCCGACTCTACAATCCGACTATGCCGCACAAGCGCCCCATCAAGCTCCGCTGCCCAATCTGCAAGAAGGCCGTAAAGTCCGCTGACCCCGATTTCCCTTTTTGCAGTGAGCGTTGCCGCCTAATCGACCTCGGGAAATGGGCCAGCGGTGGGTACGTGATTTCGTCGCCAGTTAATGACGCCGAAGAAACAATCCCCGACGACGTCCTCGAGAAGGAAGACGAGCCGTGAAACCCGCAACCAGCAACCGTAGCGCCGGCGTCCCGCCGGCTGTCGCGGGGGCGTCTCGCCCCCGCTTTGGCGAAGTCAAAATCCGCGATCGCGGTAGACTTCCCCACTGGGAAAAAGACAGTGCCACCTACTTCATAACCTTCCGCCTGGCCGATTCGCTTCCCAAGTCAGTTCTTGATCGCATCGAATCCGAGCGTCAAGCCATCGTTAAAACCGCTGCTCAGGCGAGGCGCGCGCTCAGTCCCGACGAAAACAAGAGAATCCAGCGCCTCTCGACTCCGGTGATTGAACGCTTCCTCGACAGCGGTGCGGGCGCTTGTCATTTGCAGAACTCCACCATCGCAGAAGAAATGGCCGACACGTTGCGTTGCTTTGATGAGAAACGCTATCGGCTCTTTGCGTGGTGCATCATGCCGAACCATGTGCACGTCGTGGCTCGGCTCTTTCCCGGACAAACCCTGGCGACAGTAGTTCATTCCTGGAAATCGTTCAGCGCGAAGCACGCGAATCGGATCCTAGGGACACACGGCGCCTTCTGGCAGCGAGAGTATTATGACCACCTCATTCGAAGTGAGGAAGAGTTGGAACGAGCCGTTGTCTATGTGAGCGAAAATCCTGCGAAGGCACATCTGAAAGATTGGAAGTGGGTTTGGGTGGGCGGGCGAGACGCCCACCCGACAGCCGCCGAGGACGGCGGCGCTACCCTTCCTTAAATGTCTATGGATTCCTTCAAGTCTGATCCCTATCGAGACGCCGCACCCGACCGTAGCGCCGGCGTCCCGCCGGCTGTCGCGGGGGCGTCTCGCCCCTGTGCCCCGTTATGGGCCACATTGGTCGCGACTTTCTTCGGCACGGGACGCCTAAAGCCAGGCCCCGGCACTTGGGGATCGCTAGCCACGGTGCTTTTGTGGGCGTTAGTAACTTCGCAGATCCCAGTCGCGAATCGCACTTGGGCAACGATCATTGCCGCCGTGGCCGTGACCCTGATCGGAATCCCCGCCGCCACACTGGTAGCGCGCGCGTCCGGCTTGAAAGACCCCCAATTCATCGTCATCGATGAAGTCGCCGGGCAGCTGGTTACACTCATAGCCGTTCCGCTCGCTTGGAAAACCTTTCTCGCGGGCCTTATACTCTTTCGTGTCTTCGATATGTGGAAGCCGTTTCCGATTCGGCGACTGGAACGGCTGCCCGAGGGCACGGGCATTGTGGTGGACGACCTGGGAGCGGGAATCTTTGCGCTCGCCATTATGCATCTTCTATTGCACTTTGGACTTCTAACCAAGTAGCGCCTGGCTCCCCGAACAAAAACCATGAGCATCTCTGATCGCCTGCTGGGAAAAAAGAACGTCAACGGCAAGCCGCACATTGAGGCAGTCGCTCCCTGTTTCGCTTTGCCCGGAGGCGAGGTTCGCGTCATTGGAAAGAGCCTGCGTCCGCCCGAGTTGCGCCGTCCCACCGTGCACTTTGGCGACATCGAAGGCTCGGTATTAATCAGTTCCGACGACTTCCTGGTGGCCCGCGTGCCCGAGGGAGCGGCGTCAGGGCCGATCACAGTGAATACGAGCGGGACCGCCGCGAACGGGAACGTCAGCAATGCCCACTCCATCAAAGTAGCCGTCCCCGTGGCTGACAACCTGCATCCCGTGACCAATCCCGCGCTCGACCGTGAAGGCAATCTTTATGTGACTTTCTCCGGATCGCGTGGGCAGAAAACTCCAGTGTCCATCTTCAAGATTGACACCAACTACAACGTGAAGCCGTTTCTCAGCGACCTGATGAACGCCACCTCCATTGCCTTCGACCGCGAAGGCCAGATGTACGTTTCGTCGCGCCATGACGAGGCGGTGTACAAAGTAGCGCCGAACGGCACCATGTCAACTTACGCCGAAGGTATGGGGATCGCCACCGGCATTGCCTTCGATCGCGAGGAGAATCTCTACGTCGGCGACCGCAGCGGAACCATTTTCAAGATCGCCCGCGACCGCCAGATTTTTGTATTCGCGACGCTGGAGCCCAGCGTTTCTGCCTATCACATCGCCTTCGGTCTCCACGGCGATATGTTCGTTACCGGCCCCAGCACTTCCAGCTTCGACTGCGTCTACAAAGTCGATCCCCACGGAACTGTGTCCGTGTTCTACCGCGGGCTGGGGCGTCCCCAGGGCTTGGCGCTTGATATTGAGGGCAATGTTTATGTCGCCGCCTCGCTCGCCGGAAAACGCGGCATCGTGAAGATCACTCCCCAAGCCAAGGCCAACCTCGAAGTCTCCGGCCATGGGTTGGTCGGACTGGCGTTCGCGCCTGGCAAGTCGGCCATCCTCGCCACCAACAGCGCCGTTTATCACATTTCCTGGAATATTCAGGGACTGCCGCTGCCGGCGGAGCAGTAGTTCTGCTCTCGGGTCTCAGCCGCCACTCAATCCAAAATGTCATCCTGAGCGGAGCAGGAACTTTACGAAGTGAAGTCCCTGTCGAAGAGCCTGCCCTGAGCGAAGTCGAACGGACCCCTGCAATCCCTCCGAATCTGCACGACGTCCACCAACGGCGTCTACCGACTACCGGCCGCAGAAGCGTACGGATAGGGGAACAGTTTTTCTTCGTGCTCGCGCCGTTCCTGGATCCAGTCCTGAATTCCCTGTTGCGCACTTCCAGACAAAGGGAAGAACTCAAACCCGGAGCGCGCTTCACCGCTGTGGTGGACCGTCGCCAGCATTTCGATCGGAGCGCCTGGCAACGACAGCGTGATGATCACCGTCTCGCCCACCCGAGGCGCGCCGCAGACCAGAGCCGCCATCCCTCGCGTGCTGATGTCGAGGCTCACACCCCGAGTATCCACCGGCCCGTAGCGCAGGAAACGCTGCAGCCTGACTGGGATGCTCGCAACATAGCGTTGCTCCCGCCGGCGGACGTTGTATTTCCGAAAAGGGGCCAAACTCCCCCGGCTGTCGACATACATATCGCTCTCCTTCCGCCGCCTGAGCCGCTTCGTGTCCGTCTACAGGCAGGCACGAATCGCGCCCAACAACTCGTCGTTGTCGGCCGGTTTCTGGAAGAAGGCAACCGCGCCTGCTTCGAGGGTACGTTTTTCATTAGCCTCGGGATCGCGCGCTGTAAGAACAATCACTGGGATGCCCGCAAGCGCCGGATACTCGTGCAGGTTCTTCAGCACCGCGAATCCATCGCCCGCCGGCAGCCCGAGATCGAGGATGATCAACTGGGGGCGTTCCTTTTGCGCCATGGCGATGGCGGAGTAACCGTCGCAAACATTCACGGTATCGAACTGGTTGGCCCGCAGGCGCAAACTCAGAGCCTGCCGCAGATCGGGATCGTCATCCACGACCATAATCTTTGCTCGATTCAGAGGCCGCCCCTCCTTGCAACTTTCAGTGCGCATGTTCCTGGTTCTCCTCTTTGCTGAAGTTAGGTCCGCTACAAAGGCTCCGCTGAATAGTTTCGGCGACGTAATCGGCAACGCCCCAGATCTGTTGTTCCAGGGTCATCGCGTCGGCGCCCGCCAGGGCAGGAATAGGCTCGGCTGTCACCCGCAGGATGCCGCTGGCCTTCAACTGCGGCAGCGCGCCAACCTGGCTGCGGATGCGCTCCATCATGATGCCGACCCTCTCCATGTCGGTGGAGGCAACCACAAAAAGTGTTTCGACCGGACCGCTCGTCGCCATGGGTGGAAGAACCAGATCCTTGTCCAGGTAGACGCAACGCCGCAACAGCTCCAGGCAGCGAGCGCAGGTTTCTCGCCAGCTTCCGCGCAGCGATTTGGAAAGCGGCGTCAGTTCCACCCGCACCAGCACCATAGCCTTCCGCAAACGTCCCTGGTCCACGAGCACCGGAAGCAGGAGCTTGGCCAGGGAATAGAGCGGCAAGGTGAACGAGAAGGTGCTGCCGCTTCCCTGCTGGCTTGCAACCCACATCCTCCCGCCGTGGAGGGTGACGATTTCTTTGGCAATGAAGAGTCCCAGGCCAAGGCCGGCCCGGTTACCGTCCACCGCGTTGGGGTCCTGGTAGAGACGTTCAAAAACCAGAGGCAGCGACTCTTGCGGAATGCCGCGGCCAGTGTCGTTGACCGAGATATACACGGAGGCGGGGTCCGTTTCCACCATCGAGGCTCTCACCATCACCGATCCCTCCGCAGGGGTGAACTTGATTCCGTTGTCGATCAGGTTGATGAGAACTTCGAGAGTGCGGTCGGGATCGGCATAGACAAGAGGGATGGTCAGGTCCACCCCGACTTCGAGGCCGACGTGGTTTTCGGCGGCGGCCGGCCGCATCATCGCGACCGCCTGCTGAATCAGTTCGCCGATATCGATGCAGCGCGGTTCGACGCGCAGTTTGCCGCTATCGGCGCGGGTAGCTTCCAGCAAGTCACGAATCATGGCGTGCAACTGGTTCACACTCTTGAGGACGGTTCTCAGGTGGTTGGTTTGGTCCGGCGCCATGGGACCCACCAACCCATCCAGCAGCAGCGTAACGTACTGGTGAATGCAGGTGAGCGGAGTACGCAACTCATGTGAAACGTGAGACAGAAAGCGGTTCTTGAATTCCAGTTGCTGCTTGCGGCTGATTTCGAGCGCGTGCAGCAGCCCCTGCCGTTCCACCGCGTAGCGGAGGGCGCGCTCCAGTTGTTTGCTGGTAACGTCGCCCTTGACCAGGTAGTCCTGAACGCCCTGGTGGACGGCCTTCATGGCCAGCGCCTCATCATCCTGCCCCGAAAGAATCACCACCGGCACATTCGGCGCCTTCTGCCGGATCCGGCGAAAGGTTTCGGCGCCGTGGCTGTCGGGAAGGTTTAAGTCGAGCAACACCAGCGCCGGTGTTTCCACGTCCAGGCACGCAAGAGCGTCGGAAAGCCGGGGTACGCAGTTCACGTGGACGGCCGACTTGCTTTCCACCAGGCGCAGGCGCACCAGATCCGCGTCTCCGGGGTTGTCCTCAATCAGCAAAACGTGGGCAGGTTCGTTTTCCATTGTTCTATATTTCCTCTCGGGGCAGGCTCGCTGAGCCAAACCAGAATTCTTCAATCGCTTGCACAGCCAAAAAATAGTCATTCAGATTTCCCGGCTTGCTGACATAGCAGTTGGCGCCCAGGTCGTAACTGCGCGCGATATCCAACATCGAGCGCGAGGTGCTGAACACCACCACCGGAATGGTGCGCAGACCGGTGTCGGCTTTGGCCTCCGCCAATACCGCCCGACCGTCTTTTTTGGGCAGATTCAGATCCAGGATCACCAGGTCCGGGCGAACCGTATTCGCATACGGGCCGGCACGGCGCAGAAAGGCCATCGCCGCCTCGCCGTCCGTCACGTTGCTGATGCAGCTTTGATGCCTGCGCCCCGCCAACGCCTCCCGTGCCAGCACGACGTCAGCGGGGTTGTCATCCACGAGAAGGACCTGAGGCAATGGTTTCATCGCTCGGGCTCCCCCCTTCTCGTTTTCAGGGTAGCGACCGGCAGGCAGATCGCCACGACGATGCCGTCGCGCAGCATACATCTCCGCATGGACATAACTATCGGCACCGCGCAAACGGCCTTGAACTCTAAAGACACCGCATTCTCTTGCCAGAGAACCGCCGCAAAGCGCTATTGGGACATGTCCATACAGGCGTACCTGGGAAAGAAGGTTCGTGTGTTCGTGTGGGGACGGGCGCCCTCGCGAGCCTGCCCTGAGCGAAGTCGAAGGGTCCAGGCCGAGCGAAAGCTCGGCAGCCGGGAGGCATAGCAACTCAGGGCTCGCTCTAACTTCCTGACGGGAACAAAAACTCAGGGTTTGTATCAAGGTATCGCTTCGGCGATACCGTAGGCGTTCCAAGGGTTCGTATCAGGGTATCGCTTTAGCGATACCGCAGGCCTTCAAAAGCAGATGCCCCTTTAGGGGCTGCCGGGCTGTTACTTCTTGTACTCGGTGGGCTGCGGACCCTTCTCCAAAGTCTGCCGGTCCCAGATCATGCCTTCGCGGTTGTAGCTCGCAAGCTCGAAATCCTGGGTAAGCTCAAGCGCGTCCACCGGACAAGCGTCCTCGCACAGCCCGCAGAACATGCAGCGGCTCAGGTCGTAGGTAAAATTCGTGAGCTCCTTACGCCGGGTCTTTTCATTGCGCTCGCTCGAAACCACGATCAGGTTCTCGGGACAAGCCAGAGCGCACAGGTCACAGGCAATGCAGAGAGTCTCGTCGGTATCCGGGTTCACGTTCAGCCGAGGCGCGCCCCGGTAGCGCTCAGCGACCTGCGGCCGCTCCAGCGGATACTGCTCGGTATAGATTTCCCTGGGGTCCTGATACCGGAAGGTCACGCCCAATCCCTGAATCAGGTCCACCAAAAACACTTTCCGTAAGACTTCGGTCATTCCCATAACCCGCATAGAATATCACTGATGGGAAACAGTCGGGTGTGAGATGGATCACAGCAGAGTGAAAAACACGGCGGGTCCCTCCGACGAACTTCGCTCCGATGAGCTTTGGATGGAAGAAGCCCTGCGCTGCGCCCAGCGAGCCCTGGAGGCGGGCGAAGTGCCAGTGGGAGCAGTGGTGGTGTGCGCCGGGCGGATAATTGGACGAGGCTGGAATCAAAATCTCGCCAACAGCGATCCCACCGCTCACGCTGAAATCGTGGCCCTGCGTGAGGCGGGAAGAAACGCCGGTAACCATCGTCTGGGCGACTGCGAGCTGTTTGTTACAATTGAGCCGTGCGCCATGTGCGCGGGAGCGGCCATTCATGCTCGCCTCCGCCGCCTGGTGTATGGAGCCGACGACCCGAAAGCGGGCGCCGTCCATTCGATTCTGCAGGTGGCAAACCACCCCGCCCTGAATCATAAGATGGAGATAAGGGAAGGCGTGCTAGCCGGAAGAGCAGCAGAAATGGTGCAAGAGTTCTTCAGAAAGCGTCGTTAGTCGCTGGTCTTGGAGATTTTACTGAGAACTGAGAACTGTTCCGGAGAGGTGCGTGAGCGGTTGAAACGATCCGCCTCGAAAGCGGACATACCTTAACGGGTATCGTGGGTTCAAATCCCACCCTCTCCGCCATATCTTCAACTACGTGCGTTAGCGCCCTCTTCGTATTGGCCAAGTTGCAACGCCGGAACCAATCCAAGTCAGGTTCTTGTCCGAGTCCGAGGGTGTGGAGTCTGCCGCACTCCGCAATTCCGCCACAAAAACGTGACTCAAACAGTCGCTTGGAGTGCTAGAATCAGTGCCTGACAAAAAACAAGCGCTTGGAATCAGCGACCCTGGTTTTACTAGTGTGAGGAACTCGCCCGTGGCAGCTTCCCTCCAAACCCCGTTTGATACTGTCGAGAACGCCCACGATTACGTGCGGCTTTTGGGTGAGGCCATCGCAGAAGCGAAACGCGAGATCGAAGCCGACCTCGCCATAGCCGCGAAGGCCAAGTCGGAACGCCGGTTGCAGGCTCTGCAACTTGTGCAATTCAAGTTAGACAAGCTGGAACAACATCTGAAGACCAGCAGCCGCCTGCTCAACGACTTGCGCACCTTGCGACGCCTTCTGTTGGAGGAACGGTTCGAATTCACCTCCAACGGCAAAGATTTTGCCGCCTAGGTAACGCCCAAAATTCGAACAGGATCGCGCCTTCCGCCTCACGCTCTCAATTTTTCCGCAAACTTCTTTTCCAGCTTCGCCAGCTTCGGCGAAATCACGAACATACAGTAAGGCTGGCGCGAATTTTCGTTGTAGTAATTCTGGTGGTACTCCTCGGCCGCGTGGAATTCCTCGGCCGGCTCGACCGCGGTCACAATCGCTTCCGGGAACACTTTGGCCGCTGTCATCTCCGCAATCACATCTTCAGCAATCCGCTGTTGCTCTTCATCGGCATAGAAGATGACCGAACGATACTGCTCGCCAGCATCGTTCCCCTGCCGGTTCACCGTGGTCGGATCGTGCACCGCGAAGAACACGTCCAGCAGTTCGCGATAGTTGATCAGGTCGGGATCGAAGGTGACGCGCACCACTTCCACATGCCCGGTATCGCCGTTGCACACCTCGCGATACGTAGCTTGGTCGGCGCGTCCGCCCATATACCCGGACTCGACGTGGGTCACGCCCGTCAGTCGCTGAAAGACAGCTTCAATACACCAGAAGCATCCACCGCCGAAAACTGCTGTTTGCTCTTTGGCCATAAGGGTTAGATGCGAGCGCGCGCGGGAAGTTCCGTTTCTACCAGCCCACCCTACTGCATTTCCAGTGACACCACGTCGCCTTCGCCATCCTGACGTTGGCGATAATTGAGCGCCACGCTCTTGTTTTTCCAGTCGCAGGAGAATTCGTCCGCTCCAATCAGAACCACATGTTTACTGTCGCCCACATGCATCTTCAGAGATCGCCCGCCGGACACAACGCTCAGCACCGCTTGCGGGGCAGCCGAACAATCCACCGCCGCCAGTTTGCCCTTGATAAAACGGACCGGCCCTGACGCCGGCGCCTGCACTTGGACGGTAGGCTCACTTTTTCCTTCTGGAATACTTGCGCTATCGCGCGGGGCCGAGGCTCGGATTTCGATTTGCGTCCCAAGAGACCTTGCCATCTCATTGAACTTCTCAGCCTGCGCCAATCCTTCCCTGGCGCGGTTTGCCAGTTCGGGATTCGCGCTGCCCGTAAGGCCGCGAAACACTGCCATAGCCTCGTCCGCTTTGCGATTCGCCATGTAGATATTGGCAAGATTCAATTGATACGTTTCATTTCTGGGCGACAATTCCACTGCTTTCTTCATGGTCACCAGACCCTTTTCGGGTTCGCCGGAAACCGCCTGCGCGTAGCCGAGCAACGAATACGCGTCGGCCAGTTGCGGATCCAGCGCGATGGCGGTCTCCAGTTCCTTTTTTATCTCCCCCGACCTGGCGCCATTCGCAAGCCCTCCGGCGCGGTTCATCAACAGCGCGTTGTAATAATGCACTCGAGGATCTTTGCTGTCACGCTCGGCAGCGCGCCGGAAAAATTCTCCGGCATGTTCAAAGTCCTGCCGCTGCAGATAAGCGTAACCCGCTCCGCGCAGCGCCGAAGCATTGCTGGGATCGGTCTCGAGCACTTCCTGAAATTCTTTGAGCGCCCGGTCATGGTGGTCAGGCGAGTGGGCATCGATGTCGGCCAGCACGGCGCGGGCATCGGTCAAGCTGACAGGCGTCTCGGTAAACTGCGCGGCCACAATGCCGGAAGGGGTCGGGACCGGATAGTACTTGAACCGGCCACTGCTCAAGTAATTGCGGAGGACTTTATCGAACTGCTCCGGCGTCATCCCAAAAGCTTGCTGCAAGGCCTGTTCAACGGTTTTCTTCTGGTTGCGGAGCGCATCGAAATAATCCGCCAGTTTCAGCGTCAGCTGATTGTCATAAATATAGTGGACTACCAGGCTGGACTCCGCATAAAACACGTTGCGATGGTCTCCGTTCTCGTTATAAGTCTTTGAATACTGCTGCACGCGAAGCAGATCAGCGATTCGCATCATTCCCATTTGTTGCAGGATGCGATAGGTGTCCTCGGGAATTTTGCCGACCCGGGCTTCTTTGTTATCGACCTCGATACTCGAAAAATACTCGGCGAATCCCTCCTCGAACCAGGGATCGGTGCGCGACGACAGATTTCCGTCCATCAATCGGTGCGCATACTCATGGAAGACCACGGACCAGGGATTGTCGACCGACATATCGAGCATGATGAAGCTGCGATCTTCGCCGCCCTGGAACAGCCCGGCCAATTCGGTGGGCTTCCCGTTAAAGATCGGCGCCACTTGCCGGATTTCCTTGGTGCTGCGGAAGGCCACGATTTGCAGGGGGACCGACAGATTCACGTGGGCCCTGGTCATCAGAGTTCCGAACACGGAACGCATCTGCTCGAAGTGGAGTGCAACATCCCGGCCACGTTTGTCACCGGCATCGGTGATCACCGAGAAGTTCGGCGACTTAACTTCCACCCACTGCGGGTCGCCGGCAAAACTCTGCCGTGACCACAGCACCACGCATCCCAGCGTAAAGCAGACTTTGAGGAGTCGCACGACCGCCCCCAAACAACAGCGGGAGGAACAGCGATAGTACCGCACAAAGCGGCCCGAGCGAATCACTATTTTATGACGGGAACCCGCAGGAACCGTACTTCTTACAGACAACTGAGTAACAACAGCGAGGCGAGTTACACCGACACGGTGAACGAAGTCTCCGTCCGCGTAACCGGCCGGTAAAGCGTGTCGCGCTCAATCGGTTCGCGCCCCGCTTCCGTGATCAAGCGCACCAGGTCATTCCGCCGCAGACCCTGAGGAGTGGTCGCCCCCGCGTCGTGGTAAATCTTTTCCTGAACGACGGTGCCGTCAATGTCATCGGCTCCAAAGCGCAAGGAGATCTGCGCGATCTTAGGCGTCATCATCTGCCAGTAGGATTTGATGTGCGCGAAGTTGTCGAGCACCAGGCGGCTGACCGCAATCTGTTTGATGTCCTCCATGCCGGTGGTCGTAAAAAGATGCTGCAGCGGCGTGTTCGCCGGATGAAAGGCAAGCGGAATAAATGTCTGGAAGCCGCCAGTCTCATCCTGCAGGGTGCGCAATTTGAGCAGGTGATCGACCCGGTCTTCGTCGTTTTCGATGTGGCCGTAGAGCATGGTGGCATTCGATTTCAGCCCGATCTGGTGCGCCAGGCGCGCCGTGTCGAGCCATTGATCGCCGTCAATCTTGTGATCGCAGATAATATGCCGGACGCGGTCAGCAAAAATTTCAGCGCCGCCGCCGGGCAGCGAATCCACGCCCGCTTCTTTCATTTTCAAGAGCGTTTCGCGGATAGTGAGCTTCGACCGCTTCGCCAGGTACGCAACTTCCACCATGGTGAAGGCCTTCATGTGGACTTGCGGAAAGCGCTCCTTCAACCCGGAGACGAGGTCAAGAAAATATTGAAACGGCAGATCAGGATGCAGCCCACCGACAATGTGAAACTCCGTGACCGCCTCGGAGTAGCCGGAAGCGGCCGTCTGGAAGGCTTCTTCAAGCGCCATGGTGTAAGCGCCCGGAGTATCTTTCTTGCGGCCAAATGCGCACAACCGGCAAGCCGCCACGCAAACATTCGTCGGATTGATATGCCGGTTGACGTTGAAGTACGCCTTGTCGCCATGCATCCGCTCACGAACCCAGTTCGCCAGCCACCCCACGGCCAGTATGTCACCCGTCCCGTAAAGAGCAAGCGCATCGGCCTCGTTGAGGCGTTTGCCCGCGAGGACCTTCTCTTTGATCGGGAGGAGACGCGGGTCGTCGGTCTGGAATGGGTGCGCGTTCGGCATCCATTTAATAATAACCCAGTAGTCGCGAGGGATCACACGGGTTTGTGATGCCTGCGCGCCGTTGCGTCTAACAGTCTGCGCAAAACAATGGCTTCGTATCAGGGCGTCGCTTTAGCGATGCCGAAAGTCCTTCGAAATCAGATGCCCCTTTAGGGGCTGGGTTCGCGCTGCTCGCTACCGGCGGACGAGCCGATCAGCGGCCACAAACAGAAAGAACACCACCGAAATCACCCCATTCATGGTGAAGAACGCGGCGTTCAGCTTGCTCAGATCGTCGTGGCGGACCAGCGTGTGTTCGTAAAGCAACAGAGCAGCCACAGCAATCACTCCCGCCACCGCCAGCTTCCCAAGTCCAAACACAACGACCAGCGCGACCAGGAGCCCAAGCATCAAGATGTGAAACAGGCGGGCGATGACCAGCGCATTCCTGATACCAAGATGCCGCGGCACGGAGTGCAAATCATGACTGCGGTCGTAGTCATGATCCTGGCAGGCATAGATCACGTCAAATCCGCCGACCCAGAACGTGACCGCGGCGGTGAGCAGCAGTATCCGCGGATCGAGTGACCCACGCACCGCAATCCAAGCGGCAGCCGGGGCAATGCCAAGCGCAAATCCGAGAAACAGATGCGACCAGCGCGTGAATCGCTTGGCGTAAGAATAAAGAAGGATTACCGCCAGCGCCACCGGCGAAAGCGCCAGCGTCAGGCGGTTCAACTGGGAAGCCGCGAGAACAAAAATTCCGCACGCCACCAAAACGAACGCACTCACAAACGCCGGCGTCAGCTGTCCCACCGGCAGAGCCCGAGTAGCAGTGCGGGGATTGGCAGCGTCAATCGAGGTGTCGGCCAGGCGATTGAAAGCCATGGCGGCCGAGCGCGCCGCGACCATGGCGACGACGATCCACCCCAGTTGCCGCCACGCCGGCAGGCCTCCGGCCGCCAGCATGGCTCCGCACAGCGCAAACGGGAGCGCGAAGATCGAGTGCTCCCACTTGATCATCTCCAGCGTGATTTTCAGATTGCGGAGGAACGACACGGCACAATTGTAAAGCAGACGCAAGTGGAGAGCCGGGCGCCCGTCGCTTCACTATTCACCATCCACTCCCCCCTCCACCAGCGGCACAAACCGGCAGCCCTCAAGAACATTGACCTCCGGCTGTCCGCCAACTTTGCGTATCAATTGCAATTCCTGGCTGAAGGGCGGGCCGACCGGCAACATCATGCGTCCGCCTTCGCGCAACTGAGCGAACAGAGCTGGCGGCATCTCGGCGGTTGCGGCGGAAACAAGAATGGCATCGAACGGCGTCCACTCCGTCCAACCCTGGCTGCCATCGCCGACTCTGATCTGCACGTTGCGACACCCCAAGCGCTGCAGCGTGCTTTCCGCCAAGGCCGCCAGTTGCGCGTGGCGCTCCACCGAATACACCTCGGCCGAGAGCAGTGAAAGCAACGCCGTGACATAGCCGGAACCAGTGCCGATTTCGAGGACACGATCCGTGAATTGTAGCGCCAGGTGCTCAAGCATCGCTGCCACGATGTAGGGCTGCGAGATGGTTTGCCCTTCGCCGATGGGCAGCGGGTGATCTTCGTAAGCGTCCTGCCGGAACGACTCCGGGACAAACTCGTGCCGCGGTACTTTGCGCATAGCGTCCAGCACCCGCAGGTCGCGAATGCCGCGTTCGGCCAGTTGCACGCGAACCATTGCTTCGCGCTGGCGCTGCGGAGAGTCGCGTTGGAAGGGCGAGCCCATGGCTTCTCGAATCACGTGGGGACGGACGCATTCGTCCGTCCGGCCCGGCAAAGCCGGGCAGATTATCCGCACCGTCAATACGGCCCGATGATTCCGCCAATGCTGCGGGTGGTGGGAAGCGCTGGCCGCTCGTTTTTTTCCTGCGCTTCGATCATATCGAGATACTTATAAGCCGATCCCGTATTGAAGAGCACGACCGTGTCTTCGGCGCTGAAGAAGCCGGAGGCAAGCAGCTTCCGGTAGGCAACCAGCGATGCCGCTCCTTCAGGTGCAGCAAACACGCCTTCCACGCTGGCCCAGTGCCGCATGGCTGCGAGCATTTCCTCGTCGGTAGCCTCGACCGCAGTGCCGTGACTTTTCTTCAGAATGTCGAGAATCAGGTAGTCGCCATACGCCTTAGGCACCCGCAAGCCGGCGGCAAAGGTCGCGGCACCGACCCACATTTCGGATGTGCTCTTCCCTGCTTCCAAAGCAGTGACAATCGGCGCGCAGCCCGCCGCCTGCACGGTGATCATTTTTGGACGCTCGCGTTCAATCCAGCCCAGCTCCTCCATCTCATCGAACGCCTTCCACATTCCGATCAAGCCGACGCCGCCGCCTGTCGGATAAATAACGCCTTGCGGAAGCTTCCACCCGAGCTGTTCGGCAACCTCGTAGCCCATGGTCTTCTTGCCTTCAACGCGGAACGGCTCTTTGAGGGTCGAGACATCGAACCAGCCTTCTTTCTCCTTGCGTTCGGCCACCATGCGCCCACAATCGCTGATCAGGCCGTCCACCAGAGTGACGTGCGCGCCGTAGTAGTCACATTCCATCCGATTCGCCAAGGGCACATCTTTAGGCATGAAGATGTAGGCCTCAAGGTCCGCAGCAGCCGCATATGCTGCCAGCGCGCCACCGGCGTTTCCGGCGGAAGGTGCCGCCAATTTCTTCAGACCGTATTGTCGAGCCATGGTCACCGCCGCCGACATGCCGCGCGCCTTGAACGATCCGGTGGGATTTAGCCCTTCGTCTTTGATGTAGGCGTTCTCATGCTCACGACTGGCGAGCATCGGCGTGAATCCCTCGCCGAGCGTGACCGGCTTGGCATCCGGGAGAACTTCGGCGTAGCGCCACATGCTGGCCACGCGACCTGATAAATCTTCGCGGCGCAACTTTCCTTTCAGACTGGCAAGATCGTAGCGGACGTAAAGCACGCCGCCATCTTTGGGGCAGACATTCTGCGGACGGTCAGCGGAGAGATGCTCTCCGCAACGGGTGCATTCAAGGTAGGAAATTCGCATCGGTGGAAGGATAGCACTTTGGCGTTGGTCTTTAGGCTGCGCCTAACCGATGTATTGTTGTTATTATCTTGCCATCAGCGGGCGCCACCCAGATCGAAGGGTATGAGAGAGCCGATGAAAAAAGCTGCACTAATCATTCTTTTCGCGATGCTTAACTTGCAGACCGTGTCTGCGATAGATGTCCCACCCCCTCCGCCCGGTTTCACCTGGCAAGAAATTCCAGAGCTGAAAGCTGCCCTCTTGAAACCGAATGGTTGGTTTTTCAAACGGGAGGAACAGAAAGGAACTCTGGCATATTTCATCACCAAGGAAAACATTGATAAGGACGGTCAGTTTCAGACCGGCCTGACTGTCAATGTTTTTCACCTCAAGAAAGATCCTGCGGTCGAGAGGGCAAAATACATGATCGACCAGTTGGCAACCTCCAAACATGGAGAAAAATGGGCTCAAGACGTTGGACCCTTCCGGGAATTCGGATGCCTGACGAAAGACACTGACGCTAGTGGCACAATTGTGATGCACACGCTCACAGTGGCTAATCCAAAAACCAACACTCTGTATTTGTTCATTTTCGAGAGTCCCGAATCTGACTGGGATGTTGCCTGGAAGACCGGTAAACAGATCATGGACATGCTCGCACTCGATGACGCGATCTAACTACCAGTCGATCACCTGAGTGATTGAAGCGACAAGAGCAATTGAGGCTTCGGCGCACTCTCTGTGTCCGTGCTCCACTAGGCTGGCAATCTCTTGAGCACGTCCTTCGCCCGCCTGAACCAAGGCCGCTCGCGCCGCCGCAAGTAACCAGGCATAGTCGGCTTTTTATCAAGCACCTTCTGCGCCCATTCACGGGCCTCGGCGTTGCGACCCTCGGAGGCCAGCAGCCCCGCGAAATTCAAGTAAGTCTCTGACAATGTCGATGTGATCGTGACCTGGCGGAAGAGCTTCTCGGCTTTGTCCTTTTGTCCGGTCTGCGCGTAGGCGTGGGCGAGCAATGCGGCGGCTCGCTGGAAATCGTAGTCAGGTTCTTTCGCGACCACCCGTTCCAGATCGGGTAACGCGGACGCGGCATCGCCCAGGTAAATGGCACAAACTCCGCGCCTATAAAAGGGGTCAGGCGTATCGGCACGAGCGGCGATGGCTTTGTCGAATGCGGCTCGCGCCAACTGGAGCTTACCGTCGTCCATATAAAGGTCGCCGAGTTCTTCATAGTTTCCCGCCGACGGATTGTCGTGAATCGCAGCTTCCAATTCTGCAATGCGCTTGCGGCGCGGAAACACTTTGAAGGACTGGCCCACCAGTCCAATATCCGGAAGCGCCTCAACGAAGAGATCAATAATCGCCCCCAGCGGGCCGAGAAACAGGATGACGAAGAACCAATAGTTATCCGGACGCCGCCGGATGAAGTGCACGATGGCCAGTCCCTGCAGGATGATGCCCCACGGATATAGAAGATGGCTAAGAAGTCCCATGCCGTATAAGTCCTAGCGTGAGATTACACATTTGTGGAAGATGGAGAAAGTGACTGCCGGGGAGCAAGGAGCCAGGATGTCGAGCGAGACCGATCAGAAACAGAACAGAAACGACGAGCGGCAGATTCTGGCGCTGCACGAGGCCGGAGACCGGGCCTTGATGAACGCGGATCTCGCCGAACTGGCGCGGATTTTTGCCGACGACTACGTGCAGTACAACGAGGCCGGCAAGGCTTTCACCAAGCAGGATGTGCTGGACAATTTCCGGACCGGGGCGATTCGTTATCCGTCGATTGTTTCCACCAGCCGCAAGATTCGCATATTCGGCGACACCGCGGTCGTGCACGGCTCGGAATCCGACGACGTCGAAGTCAACGGAAAACGCTCCGCAGTGCGCTACGTTTACCTCGACGTACTGCGAAGATGCGAGGGCGAGTGGAAGCTGGTAGCGTCGCAGTTGGCGCGTCCCTTGGCGGAATAGACAGGTTTCCCCTGTGTTCCTCTGTGTACCCTGTGGTAAAGATCTTTTTTTTGAACCACAGGGTACACAGAGGTTCACAGGAAAAGCGAACGCCAAGCTAGCTTTCGTCGGTCCGCAGCCGGTTCTGCCAGTGCGACCAGAGGAACCAGACAACCCCGCCTAGCAGCAGTATTCCAATGATCGCGTCGAACTTGTGGAAGTACTTGCCGAGCGAGCGCCAGTTCTCGCCAAGTTTCATGCCAAAGTAGGCCAGCATAAAACACCAGGGCCACGACCCGAGAAAGGTATAGATATGGAACTTGCCGCGCGGCATGCGGGCAATTCCGGCAGGCAGCGCAATAAATGTCCGGATCACCGGCAGCAGGCGCGCAATGAACACGGCCATATACCCCCAGCGCTGAAAAAAGCGGTCGGCCCAGTCAAGTTCACGGTGGCCCATCAGGATCCAGCGTCCGTAGCGCTCGACCAGCGGGCGCCCGCCGTAGCAGCCAATTTCGTAGGCAACGAGCGAGCCCAGATTGCATCCGATAGCGCCGGCCGTGGCCGCCCAGACCAGGTTCATCCTGCCGGTGTAAACCAGGTAGCCGGCGAAGGGCATGATGAGTTCAGAAGGCAACGGAATGCAGGCCGACTCAATCGCCATCAACAGCCCGATGCCGGCGTAGCCCGTCGTGCCCACGATGGAATTGACGAAGACGAAGAGGATGGTGAGGATTTTCTCGGTCATGCGATCAACGGTGCGGGCCGAACAGCAGGTCCTTCACTTCGCTCAGGATGACAAGCGGGAAAAGTCAGAACGCCCCTTCCTGGGTGAAGCTGAAGCCGGGCAAGGTTACACCATTCGCCGATTTTGTCACCTTCACCTTCACCACTGGCGCGTCGGGCGCGGTGACTTCGGCGGGCCGGAGCACCGCATATTGCGTGAACACTTCCGTATATACCTTGGTGACGAGATGATCCTGGCCAGTTGCATCCTGGCGCCAGACTTGTCCGAGTTGAACGCTCTTTACGGCCACAGGTTTTATCCTTTAGTTCTCAGAGTACCCACCCGGCCGCCAAACCGTCAATTGCAGCCGAGTTACCTTGGTCGGGGCTGGGGCTGCTGCGAGTCCGCAGCTTTGTTACCATGGACCCGCTGTTCGGCAATGTTCAGGAGAGAGCCAATGCCTCGCGGAAATGCGCCGCGTCAACCCAGTCGCAGCGGACGTCAGGAAGGTGTCCGCCACCAGAGAAATCCGCTTCCGAAAACCAGTACTCCTCGGGTTTTGTCGAAGAGCGTGAAAGCCCCGACAGCCAAGCCTTCCGCTCCGAAGCGTGCTTCGCCAACAGAAACGTCCGCATCGGGATACGATCCTGTGGCCCCGGAGCGCGTCCGCCAGATTATTGCCGGCCTTGACCAGCTCTATCCCAACATGACCTGCGCTCTTACCCACCGCAGCGCGTGGGAGTTGCTGGTGGCGACGATTCTTTCCGCGCAGTCTACTGACGTGCGGGTGAACATGGTCACCCCCGCGCTCTTTGAGAAATATCCTACCGTCCAGGATTTCGCGGCGCTCGAGCCCGAACAGTTACAGCCGGACATCTACTCCACCGGATTTTTCCGCAACAAGTCGAAGTCGGTAGTGGGCGCGGCGCACAAGGTGGTAGCAGACTTTGGCGGCAACGTGCCCACAACGATGGAAGAGTTGCTGAGCCTTCCCGGAGTGGCCCGCAAAACCGCGAACGTCGTGCTGGGAACGTGGTTCAAAAAGAATGAAGGGGTGGTCGTGGATACGCACGTAACCCGAATTTCACGCCGTTTGGAGCTGACCAAGCAGGAAGACGCGAAGAAAATCGAAGAGGATCTTATGCGCATCATCCCACGCGAGCGCTGGACGGGTTTTTCTCATGAAGTGATCTGGCACGGGCGGAAGTTGTGCGTGGCGCGCGGCCCGAAGTGCGCTGACTGCGCCCTGGAGAAACTCTGCCACGCCGCCGACAAGACTTGGTCCACGGTTGAGATTCATCCCTGGGCACAAGGCTAGGTTTGCTTGTGTAGGGACGGGCGCTCCGCCCGTCCAAGCCGAGCGCAGCTCGGCTGCTTGCCTCAGCTGCCGGTGTAGAAGAGTTCGACCACGGTACAGTCGTCGTTGAGCGGAGTGCCGCCGCAGAAATCGGCGACGGCTGCAAAGACGTCTTCCATCGAAGCACTCTTCCCTGCCACCAGCTCGAGCCGTTCGCTGTCGAACATATCTCCGCGGGCATTCTCGGCTTCCGTGACGCCATCGGTCACCAGGATCATCCGGTCCCCCGGCCTCAACTGGCAGCGGTCGCTCGAGTACGTGGCATCCGCCAGCAGGCCCACGGGCAAGTTGCCGTGGGATGGCCGCAGCACCTCGTTGCCGCAGATCCACACCGGGGGCACGTGTCCGCAGTTGACGTATTCCAGGTCGCCGTCGCTGCGCAGCCGCGTAATGATCATGGTCGCGTATTTCTCACCGATGTGCTTGTAGGTGAAAAAGCGATTGACCGCGTCGACGATCTCCACCAGCGGCATGCCGGAAATCAGTTGCGAGTAGACCATGCCCTGGAGAATGGAAGCCAGCAGCGCGGCCGAGACTCCTTTGCCGCTGACGTCGGCGAGGACCACGGCCAGTCCTTGCGGCGTGTTCACGGCTTCGAAGAAATCGCCTCCAATCTCCTTGCAAGACAGGTTGCGTCCGTTCACTCGCGCAAAAGGAACCTCGGGCAGAGTCACCGCCAGCAGACGCTGCTGAATGGTGGCCGCGATCGAGAGTTCCTGCTGGTAACGCCGCCCGGCTTCTTCGGCCTGCACCAAACGCGCATTCTCGATCAACTGCGCCGCCTCCATCGCGATCGCCCGCAGAACATCTTTGCTGACGCTGGTGATATCGCGGGAAGCGAAGCGCGAATCGACGTAAAGAGCGCCCATCACCTCTCCGCCGGCGGGTTGCTCGCCGCGGCTGGCTTGCACCAGCGGCTTGCGCAACGGCATGCAGATCACGGTTCGCAGGTCAAAGGCAACAATGCTCTTCCTCTCCTTTACATCGAGCATCTGACTGGTGTCCGTAATCAGGTACTCGGAGTTCGAGGTCAACGCGCCTTCAAGCACCGAACGGGAAATTGTTTTGTCGTCAAGCAGCGGCTCGCCCTTCCTGTTGCGTCCGGCGGCGAGCGTCAACGTGCCGTCGAGGTCGCGCAGAAAAATGTAGCCGCGTTCGGCCTGCGTCAGCTTCAGCGTGGCCTCCAGCAGCGTGACCAGGATTTCATCGAGCACGCCGATGGTGTTCAGCTTGCGCGCCGCTTCCATGAACAGCGTGAGTTTCTCTAGGTCGCTGGCCTCGGGGGCAATCTGAATTCCGGAAATCTGGCTGAGAAACTCCCGCGCCGTGTTCGAGGTTGTCTGCAGCGGATGGAAAATCATGTAAGCAATGTCGCGCGCGCCAAATTCCAGCCGGTCGTTGCGCTGCAGCTTGTGGCGGTCCACCTTCTCGCCGTTGACGAAGGTACCGTGCTTGCTCCCCAGATCGACGACAAAAAACTCGCCATTTTCTGAAACGATCGTGGCATGCTCACGCGACACGCGCGGGTCGGCGATCACCAGGTCGCGATCCACCTTGCGGCCCACGGTGTAGGGCGTGTGATTCAGCGACAATGTCTGCTGATCATTCCCCTGTACGAAGATCGCGATGGGAAAAATGCTGGATATGCCCGAATGCGACGTTGCCGACATGTACCCTGAACTCTCCTGCGGCCCTCATGCCAATACAGCAGCCAGTACCCGGCATGGGCTCAAAGCATTCTACGACGAGCCCGGCCCTGACGGTGTAGTAAAAGTCCTCTGATAATGATGAACCAACATCAGGGCAGCTACCGCCATTGGAGTCTGGAGCACGGTCCAGAAAGGAATTGCCCAGCCTCGTTCGACCAGTTCTGGTCGCAAAAGAAAAGAAAGCCCCGCCAGCGCAATACACGCGATCCACGGCCACACGACCAGGCCCGCCGTGAACACAGACAGCGCACGGTTAGCGACGCTTCTCTGCCAGATCGCCCGGCCCTCGTTAAGCATGATCAGCAACGCCGGCATCAAAAGCACCTGATTGTAGGGGCCGTAGGTAGGCACGATCAGCACCGTGGTGGCCAGCACCAGGCTAAGCGTGCCCGCAAAGGCGTTGGTATTCGCCGCCTGCCGGCGGTCGCGCCAGCAGGCACCTATCATGACCGCGAACGCCAGGAATTCGAGGGCCCGGCTCCAGGGTGCACCCATCAGTTCGTCCATTACCGACACTTCCCCGGTGTAGCTCCGGTATTCGCGAATCGCCTGCCAGAAGCGGGAAACCCAATGCGGGAGGTACCACTCCGAGCCCGCCCACAGGATGGCCATGGTGAGCAGGAATGACGCAGCCCAGCGGTAGCGCCGGCGCCAGTCGGCCAGTGTCCAGATCATCAGCCAGAGCAGCAATAGCCAGACCAGTTGCGGCTTGATGGTGGCCAAAGCCAGCGCAACACCGGCGGCAATGGGGCGGTCCGCCACGAGGAGCGCCAGCGCCGTCGCCACCAGGGCAGCCACCAGAAGCGTCATCTGCTGGAGTTTGAGCCCCTGCATGACGGGCAGACTACCGATGGTAAAGATGACCAGGCTCGCCTGCATCCAGAGCGGCGCCGACCAGCGCAGCACCCGCAGCCACAACGGAATACTCGCGACCGTGAGCCCGAGCAAGACCCAGAAGAAGCCCTTGCGCACGATCTCAAACGGAAGACGGATGGTGGGCGCCACAAAGAAGGCGACATAGACCGGATAGTAGAATCCCTGCTGGTAATTTCGACCTCCGGGCCGGTCCGGATCCAGCGGACGGCCGAAGAAGCCCATTTGAGCCTCGCGCGTGATTTCGGGACTGTAAGGGTCCCGGCCATGCAGCAGTAGTTCCCGCGCCCCCAGCCAACGAGGATAGAGGTCGGAAAGATTTCCGCGCGGCCGCCCGTGGGCAGCCGCATCGGAGATCTGATACGGAATCAGCACGCGGCTGGCATAAGTCCACATGCCCGCCGTGCAGAGCGCGGCGGCGAGTAGCAGACAGAACGGATGGTGGGGAAGGCTAAGTCTCATCGCGCAATTGGGGAACCCCGAATACTGGAGGGCTCCCGTGAACCTGTCTCGGAATACTTCTTAAAGATCTCGGCAGCCGTAAGCACGAACATGATCAGAATCGGAATGACAGCGTAAACGTAAACATGCCAGGCTAGCGCGATCACATGCAAAAACGGCAAGAACAGGACTCCCTGGCTGGCCAGCAGGGTGAGTCTAGCCCATCGCGGAATTCCGGTGTGCTCCGCCAGATATTGCGAGAACAGTCCAACGGGTAGAAGTACGATGCACAAATCGGAAGGACTCAGGTGATAGCTAACGAGGATGGCCGCCAAAACGAAGTTCCCGAACGCCAAATTTGTGGCATCGGCGAACTTCGGATCGCTGTTCCTGAAACTTCTCCACGCATACCAGACCAGCAAGACTGAACCAATCCAGATAAAAGCCAGACGAGCCGCTGTGCCCGGTATGACCCCGGAAACGCTTACCAGGCCTCTGATATTCGCCATCGCTGCGGGGTGAATATTTGCCAGCGGCAGACTGCTCAACGTCATCAGGAAGCGAGGATATACGGTCAGAAAGCCCCATCCCGAAATACTCACTGAAATCAGGAAAAACGTGACGAAGATGGAGGCAAACCCACCGACCAGCCCTTTTCTCCTCAGCGACGCGACTAATACGATTAAGGTAAGAACTATATGAAACTTGAAGAGCCCACAGCCCAGCCAACACCCCGCCGCGAAGTTGCGGTCCCGTCTCAGTTCAACCAGTGCCAGCGTCATCACCAGCAGAAGCAGCAGAGAATCTTGACCTTGCAGAAAAGCGATCAACACCGGCGGAAACAGGAAGAACAGGGGCAGCAAGATGCGCCAGTCGAAACGTTGGAAGACATGCCGTTGAAACACGATCGCGGTGTAGGCCAGAACCCCTGCGTTAAGAAGGCACCATAGCAGATAGCCGGTGCGCATTGACCAGAAGCAGATTGGCAGGAAGAGCAGCGTTTCAAATGGAGGGTGGATGTAGTATTCCCCGATGCGTCCGGCATAGCGAACCTGGAATTGCTGTTGAACGTGGTAATCGTAAAGTTGATGTCCATAGCCTTCGCGTACCATCCGGGCGGCGGCGTAGCGGTCCGGGAAATCGGTCCCCTTGGCTCTTTCTTCAATATCATGCGCGAAATAGTAAACAATGCCGGCTAGCATCAGAAGAAGCAGCACGTTCTGGGCAAACCGTACCCACCTGTTCGACCCCGCAATCGCAGACGCCTCCGGGACTGCCGCTTCTCGATTTGGAGATTCTAGTTTCACCTTGAATGCCGCAATATTGCCCACTGTGAGCCTTGACTTTGCTGCTCATCACTGCTGACCCTGGATTCTAGCGCCCCGCGGGAAAAGTACGAAAGAGTACCGGAATCCAACTGGAACAGTTTCGAGTTTGGGGTATCATCGCTCAGCGTGAAAGCGAACCGTCTTTCTCTATCCAACATGTTCGCGGTGGTGTTGCTGTTCGGATTGTTCGCGATGACGGCGCGCAACGCTGTCGATCCCGACCTCTGGTGGCATCTGCGCACCGGACAGTGGATCGTGGAAACCGGCCACGTCCCCCACTCCGACCCTTTTTCCTTCACTCGCGCCGGCCATGCCTGGATATCGCATGAGTGGTTGTCGGAGGTCGTGTTTTACGAGCTCTGGAAACACGGCGGCACCGCCGCACTGATTGTGTTCTCCGCGATCATTACGACCGCCGGCTTCATCCTTCTCTATCTGCGCTGCCCCGGAAAACGGCACTGGGCTGCGGCCGCGACCGTCCTCGGCGCCTTGGCTTCGGCCCCCTCATGGGGCGT
The DNA here is from genome assembly GCA_963752985.1 of uncultured Acidobacteriaceae bacterium. GTDB lineage: Bacteria > Acidobacteriota > Terriglobia > Terriglobales > Acidobacteriaceae > Acidiflorens. The sequence goes on along the minus strand of CAVWAN010000016.1, from coordinate 47,397 downwards.
GCGCCCGCAGATGTTTACCTTCACGCTGGCCAGCCTCCTGCTCTGGCTCCTCGAAAGTGGCGAGTATCACCCAAAGCTCCTCCTTTGCATACCACCTCTGTTTCTCCTCTGGCTGAATCTGCACGCCGGGTTCGCGCTCGGCCCGGCGCTGTTGTTGGCCTATGCTGTCGGCCTGCTCCTGGAAACCGCCGTCGGCAACACGCCCTGGCTGGAAGCACGCCCCATACTACTGCGGGTAATGCTGCTTGTGGTGGCCTGTTTGGCGCTCGTGCCGCTCAACCCCAGCGGCCTGCAACTGTATCGTTATCCGTTCGATACTTTACGTTCCTCCGGGATGCGGTCGTTCATCGTGGAGTGGTTTTCACCGGATTTTCACGAATCGCTCTATCGCCCATTCTTGCTGGTATGGCTGCTGCTGCTGACCGCACTCGCCATTTCCCGCTGGCGCCCCAGGGGACGTGTGGTCGTCCCCCTGCTCCTCACCGCTTTCGCCGCGCTCGATGCCGTCCGCCACATACCCATTTTCATTTTGGTGGTGATACCCGTGATCGCCGCCGCGCTCCCGGTCAATGCCGCGTCCTTGGCCGCCGCACAACGGCCTCCCCGATCTTCGCGGTTCCGGCTGCTTTTCAACACCGCCATCCTCGTCCCCATCGCGCTGTTTGCCTTGGTGAACTGGGTCAGTCTGGCTCGCAACCAGGACGCTCGCGAGGCGGACCAGTTTCCCAAAAAAGCTGTCTCGTTCCTGCTCGCCGGCAACTATCCCCAGAGAATTTTCGTTTACTACGACTGGGGAGGTTACGCGATTTGGAAGCTTTATCCCGAGTATCGCGTATTCGTAGACGGCCGCGCCGACCTCTACGGTGACGATCTCCTCGACCAATTCAAAACCGCTGTCCGGCTCCAGACCGGTTGGCGAGACGTTCTTGACCGCTGGCAGGTGGAGACGGTACTTGTGCCCACTTCCAGTGCGGTGGCTCAGGCCCTCCTGCTTGACCCCAACTGGCATGCAGCATTCAGCGACTCTAAGTCGATAATCCTGCTCCGGACGCACCCGGCCATCAGAATTGCTGAAAATCTCAATACTTCCCTCGCCAGCGGAGGCAAGGAGTGAAAAAATGTTTCCCAGAGCCATCCCGAATCTGCGAAACTAGGGCGCAGATAGGGAGTGCTTCCAACACTCGCCTCGAATCGGGACTTTCTAAGGTAAAGCCCGAAGGAGTCTTGAATGACAGATTTGGCTAAGCTCTTGTGGCGCAATGATGAAGGGCAGGACATCGCGGAATACGCCGTGATGCTGGCCGTGATTTTGGTGATCGTAATCGGCACCGTCCGTCTGATCGGCGGCAACGCAAACAACGTGTTTTCGTCGGTCGCCAGCTCAATAGGAAGCCAGTAGGCCTCTGCGGAAGTTAGCCCCCGCGGCGGTTTATGAGTCTGGCATCATGCCGGAAGGAGAGGAATGAACCGAAGCCGTTTGTTGATGATCGGAGGCTTGGCTCTCGCTATCGGCCTGCTCGTCAGCTATAGCGTTTATAGCCGGCTGCGAAACTCAGTAGGCTCTAACACCAATGAGCGTGGAGTGCGCGTCGTCGTGGCTGCCGATGATATTCAGGTCGGGGTCAAGTTGGATGCCCACGATGTCCGCCTCATCACTCTGCCGCAATCGGCGGCCCCTCCCGGAGCATTTTCCGACCCGTCGAAGGTCCTCGGCCGCGGCGCAATTCTGCCCATGAGCAACGGCGAATTTATTTTGCCCAGCAAACTGGCGGCGCTCAATGCCGGAGCCGGCTTGCCCTCGTTGATCCCGCAGGGAATGCGCGCGGTTTCGGTGCGTGTCAACGACGTGGTTTCGGTGGCGGGCTTCGTGCAACCCGGCACCCGCGTGGATGTGCTGGCTACCGGGAACCAAGGTGGTAACGACCATCAAACCACCACCGTCCTCGAAAACGTCGCCGTCATCGCCGTGGGCAAGAACCTGGACCGGAATGCTCCCACAGACGCGCCGGCTGCCTCGGTGATTACTCTCCTGGTTTCTCCGGATGACGCGCAGAAGCTGGCGCTGGTCTCGCAGGAGGGCCGGATTCAACTTTCTTTGCGCAATCCGCTGGACACTAAAAAGGGAGGCATCGGCGCCACCCGCACAAGTTCGCTCTACCTGGGCGACAAACCGGTGGTGACCGAGTCGAAACCGAAAGTTCACAAAGTGGTAGCGAAAGTTCCGGCGGCTCCGCCAGCGCCCTATCAGGTGGAAATGATTCGTGGCAGTAAACGGGATGAGACCAAGTTTGAAGAAAATAAGTTTTGAGCCGCCGATCCTCGAACCATTCGCGTCCATTCTTTCCTTCAATGGATCTGCCTTCAATCGATCTGCCTGCGATCGATCTGCCCGTGCATCCTCGCCGAGGTCCGCATTCATGAAAGCTCTTACGCTGGTCGCAGCCCTTGTACTTCTCGGTGCGACAACCGTTGTCGCGCGCACCGTAGCTCCAGAAAGCGCTCCCGGGCCCGCTCCGGCAAACGCCCCGGCAACCGCTTCGGCTTCTTCCCAGAACGCCCCTTCTCAGAATCAGGACACTGCGCCTGCCGCGCAACCCTCCACCCCGGCATCCAGCCAGAGTGTTACGGCAGGTGCAGCGCCGCTACGGGTGATGGTGGGAAAGTCCCTCCTCATCAACACTACCGAGAGGCTGAAGCGCGTCTCGGTAACTGACCCCTCGGTAGCAGATGCGCTGGTGGTTACACCCACCCAGGTCCTGGTCAATGGACTCTCGCCCGGCGAGGTCTCACTGTTGATCTGGGACGAACTGGAGCGCTCTCGCAGCTTCGATCTTCGGGTGGATGTTGATATCACCGCCGCTACCGAAGAAATGCATCGCCTGTTTCCGGATGAGCAGATCAACGTGACCCCCTCCCGCTCCGCCATTGTTCTTTCCGGTCACGTAACCACCGAGGACGTTTCCAAGCATGCGGGCGCACTGGCCGCGGCGTATTCCAAGAATGTCGTGAACGTGCTGAGCTTCGGGCCCGTCGGCGCGGAGGAAGTCCTGCTGGAAGTCAAATTTGCGGAAGTTGACCGCACCGCGTTGCACCAGATGGGGTTTAACCTGTTCATGCCCGGATTGGGGAACACCGTTGCCCTCAGCCAGACCGGGCAGTTCGGCAGCCTCAGCGTCAGCACCGCGGCCCCAACCACAACCACTCAAAACGGCGTTACCACCACGACCACGACCGCCACCGCACCGACAACCACCATCAGCAACTTCTTGAACCTTTTTGTGGCTCGCACCGACATCAACCTGGGAGCAGTGATCGAGGCCCTGCGTCAGAAGAATCTCCTGCAGATTCTGGCCGAACCCAACTTGATTGCTGTGAACGGCAAAGAGGCCAGCTTCCTGGCTGGTGGCGAATTTCCCTTTCCGGTGGCCCAGCAAAACGCCAGCGGAATCGCCACCGTCACGGTGCAGTTTCGGGAGTTTGGCGTGCACCTGAAATTTACGCCGGTCATTCAGCCGAACGGCAGCATCCACCTGCATGTCGCCCCCGAAGTGAGCACCCTGGACTTCGCGAACGCGGTCACGGTGGCCGGAACCACCATCCCCGCCATCAGTACGCGTAAGGCGGAGACGGAATTCGAGCTGCAAGACGGCCAGAGCTTCGTCATCGCCGGCCTGATCGACAACCGGGTCACGGATATTGCGAACAAGATTCCGGGTCTGGGCGATATCCCGATCCTCGGCAATTTTTTCAAGAGCAGGAGCACGCAAAAGAGCAACTCGGAATTGATGGTACTGTGTACGGTGCACCGGATCTCGTCCACTACCCAGACGCCGAAACTGCCAGAGACCCCGCAGCCGTATTTGGATCACACCAATTTCGACGCCAAGAAGCCGGGAAGCGACAAGTAGACTGGAGTGACCGGGTGTTCGGTTTCAAATGGCCCGAAGACCCGATGGTGAGATGACCCGATCAGAGGTGGGGAACCAATCATGCCGGAATTGTCAGTAGCCGTATTCGCCACGGACAATGACCAGCGCGCGGTGCTGCAGGTTCTGGTGGATGGCACCAGTGTTGCCCGCACCGTCTGCAGTCACCCCACCATGCCTTTGGCCGCCAACGACCCGGTCATCCGCAGAACCCAGGCCTTTGCCCCGGACGTGATTATGGTGGACATCGCCACCGATGCCGTCACTTCGGCGCTGCGGGCGGTGGAGTTGCTGCACCAGGAACTTCCCAACGCGGCGCTGTTCGCGGTTGGCCCCATGACTCAGCCGCACTTGATTGTCAGTGCCATGCGGTCGGGAGTGCGCGAGTACATTGAGCGCCCCACCACCACCACCGATCTGCTGGAAGCCTTCGTCCGCCTTACGGCAACCCGGCGCAAGCCCGGGCACGAAAGTTCACGGGGAAAGGTGTTCACCATCGTGAACGCCAAAGGCGGCAGCGGTGCCACCACCGTCGCCGTCAATCTGGCTTTGGCCTTGCAGTCGATTCACCACAGCACCGCGCTGATCGACTTGGCGCCCCTCGGCCATTGTGCACTGCACCTCAATCTGAAGCCGGCGTTCACCGTTTCCGACGCGCTCACCAACCTGCACCGCCTGGACTCGTCCCTGCTCGATAGCTTCATGGCGCGCAACGATCGCGGATTGCAGTTGCTGGCCGGCCCTGCGACTCCCACCGCCATCGAACCCTCCGCTGCCGACTTTGCACGCCTGTTTGACACCATGGTCGGTCTGTTTCACTACATCGTCGTTGACGCTTCCTCACGGCTCGACAGCGCCACTCGTCTCATCAGCAATCTTTCGGAGAAAATTCTGCTCATCGCCCATGCCGACGTCGCTTCCCTATGGAGCGCAGGCAGAGTGGCCCAGTATCTCGGCGAGAGCGGATCGCGGGACCGTTTCGCATTGGTGTTGAATCGTTATCGCAAGGTGGCAGGCTTTAATGAGGCTGAGACCGAAGCCGCCATTGGGGTCCCGGTGCTCTGGCGCATTCCCAATCAGTACTTCGCGGTCTCGAGCGCCATTGATCGCGGCGTTCCCTTGATGCAGCAGGGGAACACCGAAATCGCCCGCTCCATTGCCGAGCTGGCGGAATACTTGACCAAGGACGACTTGGACGTGAAACGCACGGCCTGGTCGTTGTTTAAAACGGTGTAAATTAGCTCTAAGCGGTCAGCTCTCAGCCTTCTAGCCAAGGGCCAGGAGCTAAGACCTGGGACCTAAGACCTGAGTTTTTATGGCCAATCTGCAAGCCTTCGAACGCAGCGAGTACCAGCAGGTCAAAGCCGACCTGCACCGCAAGATCCTCGATCGCCTCGATCTGGAAAAACTCGGCCGCACCACCGGAGATTCGGCGCGCGAAGAAGTTCTCATCCTCATCCGCAGTTCGGTGAACAGCGAGGCCGTCCCTCTCAGCTTTGCCGAGCGCGAACAGCTGTCGCGCGAGATCCTCGATGAGATTTTCGGCTTGGGCCCGCTCGAGCCGTTGCTCAAAGATCCCACCATTTCCGACATTCTCGTCAATCGCTACGACCGCGTATACGTCGAACGCGCCGGCAAGCTGGAAATTACCGGCTTGTCGTTCAAAGACAACCAGCACCTGATGCAGATCATCGACCGCATCGTCTCCCGCATCGGCCGCCGCGTCGATGAGTCTTCGCCCATGGTCGATGCCCGCCTGCAGGATGGCTCGCGCGTCAACGCCATCATTCCGCCCCTGGCGCTCGACGGCGCTTGTCTTTCCATCCGCCGCTTTGGCCGCGATCCCATCACCGCCCGCAATATGATCGAGAATAAAACCCTGACCGAGCCCATGCTCGAAATGCTCTCGGCCATGGTCAAAGGCCGTCTGAACCTCATCATTTCAGGAGGAACGGGCGCCGGTAAGACCACGGTCCTCAATGTCCTTTCCGGATACATCCCGAATTCGGAGCGCATTGTAACCATCGAAGACGCCGCCGAATTGCAACTCAAGCAGGAACACGTGGTCCGCCTCGAAACCCGCCCGCCCAACATCGAGGGCAAAGGCTCAGTCCGCATGCGCCAGCTCGTCATCAACAGCCTCCGTATGCGCCCCGACCGCATCGTGGTGGGCGAGGTGCGCGGAGAAGAAGCCTTTGACATGCTTCAGGCCATGAACACCGGCCACGAAGGTTCGCTCACCACCGTCCACGCCAACTCGCCGCGCGATGCTCTGGCTCGCGTCGAAAACATGGTTTCCATGGCCAACCTGAATATTCCCGAGCGCGCCATTCGCCAGCAGATCGCAAACGCTGTTCACGCCGTAGTCCAGGTCGCGCGTCTCTCCGACGGTTCGCGCAAGGTGATCACCATCTCCGAGGTCACAGGCATGGAAGGCGAGATGATTGCCCTGCGGGACGTTTTCGTTTTTGACCGCAGTGGCATTGACGAAAGCGGCAAGGTGCGCGGCGTCTTCCATTCCACCGGCACGCCGCCGCATTTCGCCGAGCGCCTCGCCGTCGCCGGTTGCCGCCTCAATCCCAAGCTCTTCGAGTCCCGGATGGAGGTCTAGCGGATGCAGTTCTTCATCGCCTTTATGGTGTTTGTGGTGGTCAGCGTGGCGGTGTTTACCGCTGTGTCGTTGTTCGATCAGCGCAAGGCACAAGCCCGCGTTCTCCGCGACCGCCTCTCCACCGTCCAGCAACCGGCAACCGAGCCTGCGCCGGACTTGGCTATTCTGCGCGACGAAGTGCTCAGCCGGATACCCGCTTTCGACACCATTCTGCGCCGCTCGGAGCGCGTCTCAAATCTGCAGAAAATGCTGGCGCAGGGCAACGTGGATGTTCGCGCCGGAAACTTCCTGATGCTTTGCGCCGTCTCGGCCGTGGTGCTCGCCGCCGTCGCCTTCTTCGCCGGCGGCAACATTATGTTCGGATGGGCCGGCGCTCTGCTCGGTTTTTTTACTCCTTACGCCTACGCTTCGCACATGCGCACCAAGCGCTTTCAGAAATTCGAGGAAAAGTTTCCCGAGGCCATCGACACCCTCGCCCGCGCCGTTCGCGCCGGACACGCCTTTACCACCGCCATCGAGATGATTGCCAACGAAGTCGCCGAGCCCGTCGCTGGAGAATTTCGCCAGCTCTTCGAGGAGCAGAAATTCGGCCTTCCCGTACGCGACGCCCTGCTCAACCTGGCCGACCGCATTCCTCTGGTCGACGTGAAGTTCTTTGTGACTGCCGTCATGCTGCAGCGCGAAACCGGCGGCAATCTGGCCGAGATTCTCGACAACCTTTCTTACGTCATTCGCGAACGCTTTAAGATCCTGCGCCAGGTCCGCGTCCATACCGCTCAGGGACGGCTCACCATGGTCTTGCTCATGGCTCTGCCGCCCACCATTGTCGTGGTCATGCTCCTGCTGAACCCGGGATTCATTCGCCCGCTGTTCACCGACCCCCTGGGCCACGCCTTGATCGTAGGCGGCATCACCTTGCAGACGCTAGGCTATTTTTTTATTCGCAGAATTATCAGGATTCAAGTGTGAAATATGAGTTGTCAGTTGTCAGTTCTCAGTAAAACCGGCGCAGGCCTTGGCTTTTACTGAGAACTGACAACTGACAACTGAGAACTAAAGATTCATAAGGGTCTGTTTCATGACGCTGCCGCTGGCACTCTCCATTTTCGTCTTTCTAACCATCGTGGTGGTGGTCTTCGCCTTTGGAGCGGCCACGGTTGCGCCCTCTTCGGTGCTCGGATCCCGTCTCCGCGAAATCGGCTGGCAGCGCCCCAAAACTCAGGCTAAACCTGCCATGCGCGAGCGCATGCAGCAGGCTCTCGATCCCTTCAGCCGCGCCTTGCCAGTCTCGCCCGCGGATGTCTCGCAAACCCGGGCCTGGCTGATTCAGGCGGGATATCGCAGCCCGCAACACGTCACCATCTATCGTGGCTTGCGCGTCCTGTTCGCCGCCGTTGGCTTTTTCTCGGTTTTTCTTTTTACCGGATTCAATTCCCCCCTGTTGCTGATCGGCACGGCGGCGTTTGGCTTTTTCCTTCCCCGATTCATGCTGAAAAAGAAGCTGGAGGAACGCCAGCGCCGTATTCGCCTCGGCCTTCCCGATGGACTGGATTTAACCGTGATCTGCGTGGAAGCGGGCCTGTCTCTCGATCAGGCCATGATGCGAGTCGGCAATGACCTCAGCTACGCTCACCCGGAACTGAGCGCTGAATTCCATCTCTTCGACCTCGAAACCCGCGCCGGAAAACCGCGCGTCGAGGCGCTCCGCAACCTAGCCGAGCGCACCGGAGTCGACGACATTCGCTCGCTGGTTTCCACCCTGATTCAGACCGACCGCTTCGGAACCAGCGTCGCCCAGGCCCTGCGAGTGCATTCCGATTCCCTGCGCACCGAGCGCCGCCAGCGCGCCGAAGAACAGGCCGCCAAGACCACCGTCAAAATGATTATTCCCCTGGTCCTGTTTGTAATGCCCTCGCTGATTTTTGTAACCGTAGGCCCAGCCGTAATTCAGTTGATGCACATCTTCGTGCCGGTCGGGGGAAAGCGGTGAGCCTCAACCGCCCGTGGCGCAAGTGAGACACTGCCGGTCAGTTCGCAATTCGCTGGATTTTGTCATTTTGTTGGATTTTGTCATTCTTCTAGATGTTGTCATCCTGAGCGAAGCGAAGGACCTGCTTTTTGCGGCGAGTTGCAGATCCTTCGCTTCGCTCAGGATGACAATTCTTGAAGAGTTAGATTCCCGTGGACTGCTGCCCGACCTTCACCACCGGCTGCTAAACCCCAATTGAGGAGTGTTCATGCTTCCCCGCGGCCCCAAGGGATACGCGTTCAACCGCACCCGCACCACCTATCTCGCGACCAATCTCCTGATCGCAAGCACCCACTGGTCGCGCTTTCGCGGCCTCATGGCCACCGATTCCTCCCGCTTCCCGCGCGGCCAGGGATTATGGATTAACCCCTCCCACGGCATTCACACCTTCGCCATGCGCTTTCCCATCGACGCTGTCTACCTCGACCGGGACCGGATTGTCATCCACATAGAAGAGGCCCTAAAGCCCTGGCGTCTGGCCGCGGTTCGCATCCAAGCCGCTTCCGTACTCGAGCTTCCCACAGGCACCGTCCGCGAATCCAAGACCGTCGTCGGCGACCAGGTAGATATTTCTTTCGAAGAGCGTCCGATTCACACCCAGGCCGCTTGAAGCACGCAGCGCCTACCATTAGGAGCTGTGGAAAAATTTAAGGATCCGTATCAGGGCATCGCTTTAGCGATGCCGCAAGTTCCTTGAATTCAGATGCCCCTTTAGGGGCTGGGGCGCTGCAACCGCAGGCCGAGATTCGTGGAAGGGCGCGGCTTTAGCCGCGCCCTTCCCAAAGCGATTTGTGCGAGAGCTTCTGGTCTTACTTTGTCCCTACCAGATGCACTTCTGACACCGGCGGCCCGGTTTGCGACTTCTTCACTCCGATCAGCTCAACTGCTTTGGCAGCAATATGTTCGGCGGAAACTTCGAACTCCTTGATTAACTCCCAGGGAGCGCCGGAATCTCCGAAGCGGTCTTTGACTCCGATCGCGCCGGTGATGATGGGGATGCCGTAGAGGGCCGGCGACTGGGTGATGGCGCTTGAGACGGGCCACGCCAGCGCGCCGATCTGGTGCTCTTCGGCGGTGAGTACGACGCTGGTATCGCGGGCGGCGCGCACGATGGCTTCGGTGTCCAGCGGTTTCAGGGTGTGCATGTTCAGGATGCGGGTTTCATAGCCAAAGTCTTCCTTCAGTATCCAGGCGGCGCGCATGGCTTCGGGCACCATGGGACCGCAGGCGATGATGGTCAGATCTTCGCACTCGTCGCGGTAGTCGGATTCGAGCTTCGTTTCGAAGGCTTCGATAAAATTCGCGGCCACTTTGCGCAGGCGAATCACGTTGGCTTTGCCGAAGACGAACGGAGTCTTTTCGTCGGTAACGATCGGCGTGGCTTCGCGGGCGAAGCGAATGTACTTGGGGCCCACGTGTTTGAGCAGCAGGTAGTCGGTGGCCTTGCGGGTTTCAACCATGTCGCAGGGGACGACCACGTTCATGTTGGGCAGTCCGCACATGGCGAAACAGTCTTCGAGTGCCTGGTGGGTAGCGCCGTCGGGGCCGACGCTGACGCCGCCGTGGGCTCCAGCAATCAGGACGTTGAAGTTGCCGTAGCAGATCGAGGTACGAATCTGGTCGAGATTGCGGGCAGCGGCAAAGGTCGCGTAGGTGCCGAAGACGGGGAGCTTCCCTTCCCGCGCCAGTCCGGCGGCGGCCGAAGTGGCGGATTGCTCGGCGATGCCCATGCTTATCCAGCGCCCTTTGCGCTCGGGCTTACCGGCATAGAACTCGCTGATGGTGATGGAGCCGGAAATATCCAGGCCGAAGCAGACTACACGAGGATCGTCACCGTTGGCGGCGAGCGACTGTCCGAAACCGAGGCGGGTGGGCTTCATCTGGACTTTCATGTTTCCGGCGGCGTTCCACCAGTAGTTGCGGTGGAAGTGGGGCATCTTGGCGTCGAGTTTGCGCTCGACCTCGGCTTGATATTTCTTGGCGTGGGCAAAGAGCTGTTCGACGGGAACCTGGCCAACTTCATCGATGCCGAGTTCCTTCAGGCCTTTGTGTAACTCTTCCAGGTTGGGCACTTTACCGTGCCATCCGGCTTGATCTTCCATGAAGCTGACGCCTTTGCCTTTGACGGTGTCGGCGATGATGACGGTGGGCTTGCCGGAGCCGGCTTTCGCCTTGGCACTCTCCAGCGCCGCGACGACCTGCTTCATGTCGTGGCCGTTGATAGTGAGGACGTCCCAGCCGAAGGCGCGATATTTTTCTTCGAGCGGCTCGACGTTCATCACGTCTTTCACCCAGCCATCGATCTGGAGACGGTTGCGATCCACGATTCCGATCAGGTTGTCGAGCTTGAAGTGGCCCGCTTCCATGGCGGCTTCCCAGATCTGGCCTTCCTGCTGTTCGCCGTCTCCCATGATGCAGAAGACGTGGTGATTCTTTTTGTCCAGCCTGGCGGCAAGAGCGATGCCGACGGCGATGCTCAAGCCCTGGCCGAGCGATCCGGTAGATACTTCAACGCCCGGCAGTTTCAGCCAATGCGGATGTCCCTGATAGGGCGAATAGAGTTTGCGCAGGAGCGCGACGTCTTCTTTCGGGCAGAAGCCGGCGAAGGCTAATCCAAGATAAAGGCTGGGCGCTTTATGGCCCGTTGACCAGATAATGCGATCGCGGTCGGGCCAGTTGGGATTCTTGGGATCGTGGTTGGCAACGCGAAGGTAGAGCGCGGCGGTGATGTCCATGATAGAGAGCGTGCCCCCGGCGTGTCCGGACGTGGCAGCGCACAAGGCGGCCAGATCGTAGCCGCGCATCAAGTTGGCCTGCTGCTTCAGTTCGTCGATGCTGTAAGACCGCAGAACTTCGCCGGTGGTTGAATTCTGAATAGACATAGGGTGGCTCCTTCGCTTACGCCGCGCATTGGACGACAATCTGGGCAGGGCGAAAAACGGCGCATAGGCTTACAGGATGAGGGTAAGCGGGGCAGTCGCAACGATCAGTGAGCGGGGTCACAGGCAGGGGTGATGCACGACAGCATTCCCGTCCGGGCGGTCGGTTTTTCACCGCCGAGACGCGGAGAACGCCGAGAGAATTCCTGGGAAAACCAATATGAATTGTCATCCTGAGCGAAGCGAAGGACCCAGGCATTCCGGCGCACCAGACAAATCCATAGGTCCTTCGCTTCGCTCAGGATGACAACTTGGGTCTAGGCCTCATACTTAGCGCGCCGACTTGAAAATTGCGAAAACGGCGCCTTGCGGGTCGGCGATCACCGAGAAACGGCCGACACCCTCCATGCTCATCGGAGGGAGGTATAACTTCGCGCCCATCCCTTTCGCTTTATTCGCGCAGGCGTCCACGTCATCCACCTGGAAGTAGGCTAGCCAGTGCGGAGGCACTCCGGGCTGGCGATGAGCTGCGGGTGGAACGCCTCCGATGAAATGTTCTCCGTTCTTGATATGCAGGTAGCCGGAAGGATCTTTTGGATCGGCGGTCAATTGCCATCCGAAGAGGCCGGAGTAAAAAGCAGAGGCGCGCTTTGCGTCGGGCGTGCTCAGATCGGCCCAGCAGAGCGTGCCGTGGACCTGGGCGATTTGGATTCCGTTGTTCTTGTTCGGCTGCCAGGGGCAGAAAATCGCTCCGGTAGGATCTTGGACGACCGCCATTCGGCCGGCATCCATGACGTCGAAAGCCGGGGCTAGGATTTTGCCGCCTAACTGCTTCGCCTTGGTAACGGCTGCGTCGGTGTTATCGACGGTAATGTAAATCATCCAATAAGGGGGAACGCCGTGCGAGCGCTCGTCGGGACGCAGGCTGCATCCCGCGGCGGCATCGCGGCCCTGGAGCCTGAACATGGTGTACACGCCGGCATCGCCCATCGGATTGTCATGGGCTTCCCAGCCGAATAACGAGTTGTAAAACTTCTTGGCGGCGGGCTGGTCGGAGGTGTGGAGTTCAATCCAGCAGAAGGAACCGGCGGGGTGCTTATCGACATTTGCCATAGCGGCAGAAGTTTACACCAATGGAGCGACGGGCGTCTCGCCCGTCCAGCCGTGCAGAACGCCCGGCTCTCCACTTCCCTTCAGCGCAGGTTCTTCCCCACCCACTCCTCAACTCTCGCCAAGGCCTTGTTCAGGTTCTCCAGCGAATTAGCGACGCTGAAGCGGAGATAGCCTTCTCCATATTTGCCAAATGCGGTGCCGGAGAGAGCAGCGACGCCAGCTTGATCGAGGAGTGCGTCGGCCAGTTTCTTGGAAGGCCAACCGGTCTTCGTAATGTTGGGGAAAACGTAGAACGCGCCTTTGGGCGTGCGGCAGGAGAAGCCTTTGATCTTGTTCAGGCCGGCGACGAAGGCATCGCGGCGGCGTTTAAACTCCGCGCTCATCTTGTCAACCGACGACTGGTCGCCGCGCAGCGCTTCGATCCCGGCCATCTGCGTGAAGCTGGCCGTGCAGGAAATCGAATTCGTGTTCAGCCGCGCAATGTGTGTGGCCAGGTCGGGCCGCATCACGCCGTAGCCCATGCGCCATCCCGTCATGGCGTAGGTCTTGGAGAAGCCGTCGAGCAGGATGGTCCGCTCCTTGAAGCCGGGCACGCTCATAATGGAGAAATGTTCGTGGCCGTCGTAGATCAGGCGGCTGTAGATTTCATCCGAAAGAATCAGGATGTTGCGGTCGCCGATGGCGTCGGCAATCGCGAGAACGTCTTTCTTGGTGAGGACGCCGCCGGTCGGATTTTGCGGCGAATTCAGGATGATCAGTTTGGTGCGGTCGGTAATCAGAGAGGCAAATTCTTTGACATCGAAAGAAAAATCGCGCTCCTCGCGCAGCGGAATGGGAACCGCGCGCCCGCCGACATACTCGATCATCGACTCGTAGATGGGGAAGCCGGGATTGGGATAGATGACTTCGTCTCCCTCTTGAATCAAGGCAAGCATGGTATGGAAAATGATGGGCTTGCCGCCGGGAACAACGACAACTTCCTCGCTCGAGACCGGGACATTGCGGGTGCGGCTGACGTAGTCGGCAATGGTCTGGCGCAGGTCGGGCAGGCCGGCGGACGGGCCGTAATGGGTCCATCCATGGTGGAGCGCGTCGACTCCGGCCTCAATGACATTGGCGGGCGTGTCGAAGTCGGGCTCGCCGATTTCGAGGTGAATAATGCTCTTGCCCTGTTTCTCCAGCGCGCGGGCGCGGACCAGGACTTCAAAGGCGGTTTCGGTGCCCAGCCGCGACATCCGGCTGGCAAGACGCAATTCGAGCTGAGTGGTTGGCATAGCGGCGGTTGGCATTATAACCCTCGAGGCTGGCTTGGCCCGTACTTCGATTGTCACGCGAGTGGTGATGATGGGTCAATCGCAGGGATCACAGCCGCTTGTGATGGACTACCTTATTCCGAGATCGTGCTTTCTTCGCTCGGCGCCCGCAGGACGCGATCGACCGAATACGGCGCCCGCTGCGTGGGTTCGTGGTAATGGCGCACCTGCATTTCTCCGAGCAGGCCAACAGCGAGCATGTTCAGGCCCGCCAGCAACAGGACCATGGAGAACACCATCAGCGGGCCGTGTTGATACATGATGTCGGTGTGGTGCAGTACCTTCTGCCAGATCAGCCAGAAGGAAACAGCGCTGCCCGCGAAGATGCTGAACATTCCCACCGTGCCAAAAAAGTGCAAGGGGCGGGAAAGATACTTGAGCAGGAAGCGGATGGTGATCAGGTCGAAGAAGACGCGGAAGGTGCGCGAAATTCCGTAGTGCGAAACCCCGCGTTCCCGGTTGATGTTCTTGATAGGTACTTCGATGATGGTTGCGCCGTGCCATGAAGCCAGGGCCGGAATGAAGCGGTGCAGCTCTCCGTAGAGCGGAATCTGTCCCAGGATTTCGCGCCGGTAAGCCTTAAACGTGGTGCCAAAGTCGTGGATGTCAACGCCGCTCAGCTTGGCCATCAGCCAGTTGGCGCAGCGCGATGGGATGCGGCGCAGCCAGAAATTGTCGACGCGATTCTTGCGCCATCCGCTGACGATATCGTAGCCCTCGGCAATTTTTTCGAGGAACAGAGGAATGTCGGCGGGATCGTGTTGCAGATCGCCATCCATGGCGATGATGTACTCCCCGCGAGCATGGTCGAATCCAGCCGCGAGGCCGGCAGTCTGGCCAAAATTACGGCGCAGCTTGACCACGGTCACGCGGCTGTCAACGGCGGCAATCTCACGCAGCAACGCGAACGTGCCGTCGATCGAACCGTCATCGACCAGCACCATCTCGAAGGTCTCGCCGCTCGCTTCCATTACGGCCTTAAGCCGCGCGTACAGGTCGGTGACGTTCTCCTGCTCGTTGTGGAGAGGAACTACGATTGAATATTTGAGCATTTAGTGGCTTTGATTATACGGCAGCGAGCGCAGCTTTCGAAGTAACTTCCGTGAGCCGCAGCTCGGTGAGATGATTTCGGCGAGTCATTTAGCGCTTCTTGCGTGTAGAGGAGGCGGTAGTCCATTTGGGTAAGAGGCGTCGCACTTCTTCCGCTGGCACGGTTCGGCCGGCCTCGGCATCCCGCAAGCCTTCATCAATGGCGGCGAGCGTTTCCTCGCCTTCGTCATCGACGATGGAAACGGGATTCTCTAAATCGAATTTTTTCGACTTCGCCATGGGGCTAAACTAACACGACGCAAGCACGATTCTGGATATTTACTCTTGAGGTATTATCCTACGTGTTTTAGTACCCTTACCCCCTACCCCCTACCCACCCGGTCTTTTGGAATCAAAGACTTAGGTGGAAGTCCCCGCCAGGTCTTTGGGTTTAAAGGAGTTGCTGGTAAAGTCTTTAAGAACCAACGACTTAAGTTGTCAAAGAGCGTGAAAGTTGGTTTGGGAAGCTCCTCGGAGCCGCCCCCATCAGATCTCTATCGTCACGCACAACGGGGCTTAGGTCAATGTATTTCGAATCGCCGTTGGGCGGGATGAAAAATCACGGAGACTCAGTACGCCGTGAAGCCGAACTCCAAGATTGACACGGCGCGGAAGCCCCGGTCTCGAAAAGCGCGAGACCCTTCGACAAGCTCAGGGCAGGCTCTGGGGCGCCACCGCTAAGAGCCCCGCCCTTCGCTTCGCGATAGGACGGGCCACCCGCCGTATCGATGTTAGCAAGGAATGGGACGCTGTGCTCCTAGTTCTATTGGACGAGAACTTCGAAGCCACGGCGATCTACGAAGCGCCGCGTGCGAAAGTCCTTGAGGCTCTTTCCGCGCCCGGTTCGTTAGCGCGGAACGAGCGCGGTGCGCTGGCCGTCAGCAAGTTCAAAGCGATAGGAAAACTGCGCTGGCCGGTAAAAACGCTCGGCTAAGGTCGAGCTTGAGCAACGACTGCCGGTGGGAGTTCCACACTCACGGTATATTCAGGCGGGTGGGCCACTCTAGCGGGGAAGTATAACGCGGATTTGTCTTTGAACGTTGCCCGAAATAACTGGGGGTGCACCACTTCTCGCGCTTTTTGAAGAAGTGGCCCTCACTTGGGGATGACGCTATCTCAACTTTGTCTTGATGCTGCTAATCTCGCGTTCAAGCTCCTTCACGTCTTTTTCAACGGCTCGTGAAAGCGCATAGATTGCTTCGGCGAGTTGTTTGATGGCTTGGTCAAGTGGCAAACTCGCAGCAGTCTGGGCGGAAGCTCGTGCTGAACTATAAGACATTTTCTATTCCTTAAAATCTAGGGCCCGTGATTTTAGATTTTTTTTAAAAGGCCGTACGATGTTTTCGGCTTTTTTTTAAAAAAGAAAGGTGCCAGGACGAGCAGTAAAGAGATGGTGCTTTTTACAAGGTCGATTTCATTCGAAGAAATATGGGGTAGAGTCACAAGAATATTGAACTCTTGGATGATGTGGAAATGTGATAACTATATTGATTCCCCATTGACCGAGATAACTGGTGGTGCCGGGTGCCCCACTCATCGCGCACATTGCGATGAGTGGGCTATGCGCACAACATCAGCATTCGACTGGAACCGTCGCGCGGCCATCACCAAAAGACGCGAATGTGTGGGGCACCCGGTCACATCGCACGTCGGGCTACAATGGTCGCTGACAGGAGCGTGTATGCGACTGCTGACGACTTTGCTTCTGACAGCCCTGATTCTCACTGGCGTCCCTTCTTTCGCCCAACAAAAAAGCGCCGTTGAATTTCCGAAGGCTGAGGAAATCACTCTCGTTCTGACACAAGCCGAACGAGCGTTCGAGCAGTACAAGAACTCAGTTGTGATGGAGCAAACCCTTGAGTCGTCAAAGCGAGACCCATCGAGCTTGAAGAAGGACCAAGAAGTCGTCGAGATGTCCCACAAGCTCGTCGTCGCACTGAAGGAACACCCTGACAAGTTTCACGGCCTTGGGGGTCTCCTGTTGCTCTCCACGCTCGATGATGCTTCCAGAAATGCCGCTCTGTGCTCCAGTGCGGGATCGGCTGAGATTACAAAAGGGCTGATTGACCACTTCGATCCCAAAGATGCTTACCAAATCATGACCGTCATCCAAAACTGTTCGGACGTTTCGCTGCATCTCTACACGGTGAGCGAATCCGTCCACGCTCTCATGGTCCGAGAGCTTGAAGCACAGGAAGACCTCAATAACCAAGCGATGGAACTAGCGACTAAGTGCGGCGAGATGTTGAAGAACCAACCGAAGAAGTGAGTGACGACCTTTGAACGTGCCGTCGCCAGAACCGGGATTCTGGAAAGAGGTCACCAGTGCCCTGTCTAAGATCGTCGAAGTTTTCACCAGGCCGCTCGGAGTCTTATCAAATGCAGTGTCGACGCGGCTGGAAATACTCCTAAAGCGTAAGCCTCGGCTATACGTCAATTTCCACCCCGCTACGTCTCTGTGGTGTCTCGTTCGGGCTGGAGATGAACGCATCATGCAGGTGACGTTCATGGCGGATTTCACCCACGACGACCCAGACCAGACTGTCATTCTGATTGAGGCCTTCCTCAAAGGGACAAAGCCCAAGTTCCACTTCGACGAACCTATTGACATCGACCCAGAGGAGCTAGTCACACCAGAGTATTCCGTCAGCCTCATGGTCACGCCCGTCATCGGCGAGGAGGGTAGGAACTGGACGGGGTGTGTGATTTTCATCGACCAGTTGCACCGGACCTACAAGACGAAGAAGGTCGAGTTCAAGTGGGCAGGAGGGCCGGTGAAGCCGCCGGGGAAGACCTCATAAAATTAGCCGGCGGGTGGCCCGTCCTATCGCGAAGCGAAGGGCGGGGCCTTTGACTTTTTCTTCAGCGCAAATACGGCGTGGGCACGATCAGTCCTATCGCGAAGCGAAGGACAGGAATGTAACAGCGGCAATGTTCAGCCATCACAGCGTCATCCCCGCAGACGAGCCTAATCTCCGGTCATGCCCTGGGGCTTGAAGCGCTATCAGCAGACCCGCCAGCTCCATTTTGTAACTTTCAGTTGCTATCACCGCCAACCGCTCCTCGCCGGTCCGAAGGTGCGGGACCGATTTGTGCAGACGCTTGAAACTGTGCGGCGCTGGTACGGCTTCTGGCTGGTCGGATACGTAGTCATGCCCGAGCATGTGCACTTGTTGCTAAGTGAACCTGAGCGTAAAAACCTCGCCCTCGCACTGCAGATGCTGAAACAAATGGTCTCCCGACATTTGCGACCGCCGTCCGCGGAGACCCCTTTCTGGCAAGCACGCTATTACGATTTCAACGTCTGGAGCGAGCAGAAGCGCGTGGAGAAGCTGCGCTACATTCACCGTAACCCAGTGAAGCGTGGATTGGTGGAACGTCCGGAGGATTGGGTATGGAGCAGCTTCCATCATTATCTGACCGGAGTGGAGGGAGTCGTCGAGATCGAATCGCACTGGACTGCAACTCGACGGGAAAGGCAGGGAATTTTTCCCACCGTCCGACTCCGCGACTAAGGCCCCGCCCTTCGCTTCGCGATAGGACGGGCCACCCGCGGCAACAACAGCTTCACACCGTCCGCTCCTGCAGCAGAATCCTGCGCAGCAACAGCCAGCGCCGCACGTTGGTGGTAATCAGGAAATTTTCCTTGACGTGTTCGCGGCCGTTCCGGCCCAGTTGCACGGCGAACTCGGGATGGGTGAGGAGATAGCGGATCTGATACGCACAGCCTTCGACGGAATGTACCAACATGCCGGTCAGCTTGTGGATGACCTGGTTGGGAATGCCGCCGACGGCTCCGGCTATGGTGGGCTTCCCTTTCCACAGCGCCTCGGTAACGGTGAGTCCGAAGCCTTCCTTGATCGATTTCTGAACCACGATGGTTGACGCTCGCTGCAGCGCATTGATCTCCAGCGCGCACCAGGGCGGCAAGTCGAGAATGATAATGTCGGGGTCGTCACCGGCGGCTTCCTTGACCTCTTTGAGCACGAGCGCGCCCTCCGGATCGTCGCTCGCTCCGCCGCCTGCCAGCACCAGTTGGCAATCGACGTATTTTCGGGCCAGTTTGAAAGCCTGTACTACGCCCACGGGATCCTTCAATCGGTCGAAGCGGGAGACCTGGGTGACCACCGGGCGGGAACGATCAATGCCGAATTCGTCGCAAACTTTTTGCACGAAGCTTTCGTCGAGCTCTTTGTTCTTTTCCGACAGCGGGTCGATGCACGGGTAAAACAGATACTGGGGGATGGGCAACTCCCGGGAAAACGACTGCGAAGAAAAGATGGCCGCATCGTACTGTTCGATGAACGGGCGCAGAAATCCCCAAACCTGCGGATTCGGATTCGATAAGTCGATATGGCAGCGCCACACCCAGCGCGCAGGCGAATCCTTCTTCGAACCGATCAGCGCAGCGGGCTGCGGATCATGAATGACGACCATGTCTTCGGTAAACTGCATGCGCTGCCGGTTTTGTTCGTTGTAGGCCAGGAAGACTTCCTGCGCTGCTCGACTGAGATGGTACTCGCTGCCGTGCAGAGCATTGTGGAAGGCCTTGGTGACCTCGAAAAAATCGTTTCCTCCGGTGATGACATCCCAGTGCGTGGTGACTTCCAGTTCTCCCAGCAGAGGGACGAGACGATTCAGCATCTCGGCGACTCCTCCACCTACGGCCGTGGAGTTGACCATCTTCACCGTCTTGCCTTTGGGTTCGCGGGCGAGAAAGCGCAATTCGTCGACTACAGCTGCTCCGACTATGGATTGGTAATCATCCAGATGCGGCGATGGAACCGGGGCGGGAGGCGTTTCCCAGGTTCGCGGAGCCTTGCGACGGTCGGGAAGCATCGGCAGAGGCTGAGCGGAGAGCGCCGGTTCGTCGTGTGCGGTGGCTGCGGTTTGCGATTTCACTAGCTTCATTCCTCACTCGAAATATTAGTTGTCATCTTGGGCGAAGCGAAAGACCCATGCATTGGGGCGGATTCAAGTCCATAGGTCCTTCGCTTCGCTCAGGATGACAGGCTGCTAAGTCACGTCACATAAGCGCCCGTTCCACGATGCGAACCATTTGCCCACGCACGCCCTCAAGCGTTGCCGTATAGATATCGATCCGGTTCAGGGCGCGGGCTGCTTCGGTCAGGCCCACGTCCTCGTGCAGCCATTGGGAGAAATCATTGGACATGAGCTTGAGCCGCAAGCGCGCCTCAATGAAATGATGATGGATGGAATGCACGCTCACTTCTCGCAGACCCTTGGCGAAATCCTGCATGGTCTCGGCCACAAAGCTGGTGGGAACAATCACAATGTCAGCGGCGCAAAAGTAAAACGTTTCTTCAGCCG
Organism: uncultured Acidobacteriaceae bacterium; assembly: GCA_963752985.1. GTDB lineage: Bacteria > Acidobacteriota > Terriglobia > Terriglobales > Acidobacteriaceae > Acidiflorens. The sequence goes on along the minus strand of CAVWAN010000016.1, from coordinate 27,106 downwards.
GTCGTGAACCATCCCCGGGGTTCAGTTGGAGGTGTCTCTCCAGAATCTGGACGAAGCGCTCGCGCAACTCGCCCAGGGAAGTGAACTCACGGACGTCCACGCTTGCCAGTTGTTCCGCCAGACCGGGTTCGTTACAGGCCGCCAGCGCCCAGTGGGCGAAGTCATTGGAAAAGCCCTCGCGGATAAAGTGATGTTCCTGCAGAGTGCGGAAGGTGTGTTGAAAGATGGAGTCGTCGGGACATTCGCGCAAGGCAGCGAGTAGCTCCGCCAGAGTATTCGCTTTCTGGGTGGTAATGCGTAACAGATGCGCAGAAGTATTGAAGTAGAAGGGCTTCACCGGCGTGCGCAACTGAGGTATCTGAGCGGTGGTGGTCATCGGTTCACCGCCGCGGCCGCGCCGCCGTTAGAAGCTCCCTGTTCGACACAGGCTTTCAGCCAGAGCCCGAGAAAGTCGAGGAGTTCGTCGGGAGGCTTCAGCCAGTATTGCGCCGCCGTCTGCCGCCAGAGGGGACGAACCAGCACGCTGATGCCGCGGTCCTGCATCGCTTGGAAAGCAGATTCGTCGGTGTTGTCGTCGCCCAGATAAGCCACCGGAGTGCCGGGACTGATTTCGCCTAGAAAAGCGCGAACCGCATCACCCTTGTCGGCCTCGAAGGCACGCACTTCTAACCCTCCGTCGAATTCCAGCAGATCGAGGCCGCTGTAATCGGCGATCGGGCGCCATCCCAGTAAAACGCGCGCCCGCACCCTCTCCGCCTCGCTTTCCAACAGTCCGCGCCAATGAACGGCGATGCTTCCGCCCTTAAATTCCGCGGTATGGCGCAGTTGCTGGTAGCCCAGCCAGCGGTCGGCATCCGACAGGCCGTTGAGCGTTCGCTCATCGAGGCGCGGCATTTCCATGCTTCCATCTGTCTTCAGGCGCTGTAGCCCATGGACTCCCCAAACTTCGGGATGGGGGTGAATGTTAAGCAGCGGAAGGACCTCGTCTGCATCTCGCCCGGAGATGACAACCACTTGAGTCCGGCCGTTGCGTACGATCTCTTGCAGGAGGAGCGTAACTCCGGGATACGGGTACGCCTGGTCGCGCTGGGCTTTGAATGGCGCCAGCGTGCCGTCGTAATCGAGCAGCAGCGCCGCATGGGCTGCCTGGGCGACAGTTTGCAAGAATGGCGTGAGTTCGGACTGCACTTCTGGCCTCAAACGCTTGGCTCCTTTCTCTGGTTGAAGGTGAGCAGCTTGATCACGCTACGGACGCGTTGGCACGCAGTTTCTCCTGCATGTCCTCCGGCGCGTCCAGGCGCACCTCGCAAAGTTCGGTGATCAAGTTCCCGGCCCAGCGGTAGATGTTGTGCTCCTTGATAACTTTGCGCATGCGCCGCACGCGCAATTCCTTATCCTCCGGCTCCATCTCTAATGCGACGCGGATGGCTTCCGCAGTCTGATCGATGTCGTAAGGGTTGACCAGCAAGGCGTCGCGCAGTTCGCGGGCGGCTCCGGTGAACTGGCTGAGAATCAGCACACCGCGCTCATCGTGGCGTGCGGCGAGGAATTCCTTGGCTACCAGGTTCATGCCGTCGTGCAACGAAGTCACCAGGCAGAGATCGGCGGCGCGGTAATAGGGCTCGATCTCCTCATGGCTGTGCTGGCGCACGCGGAGCACGATGGGTTTCCATTTGCCGCTCTGGAAACGCCAATTAATTCGTTCTGCTTCAGCCTCCACCTCGGCGAGCAAGTCGTGATAGCGCTTGATGTGGGTGCGGCTGGGTGCTCCGATCTGCACGAACGTGAATTTTCCCTGATAGCTGGGATATTTCTCGAGGAACCGCTCAATCGCCAGGAAGCGCTCCAGAATTCCTTTGGTGTAGTCAACGCGATCGACGCCAACCCCCATGAGGGTTGCCTCCACGCCCAGACTTCGCAGCAGAGCTGAACGTTCGAGGTAGTTGGAGGCATAATCGTTGTTTTTGGCGGCATCATCGTCGGTGAAGGCAACGCTAATGGGAAATGGACGCACCATGGTGCGGTGGTCCTGGCGAAGTGCGGAAAAATGCTCCCAATCTACGCGCGACTCGACGACGCGGTCGACGGTATGGAGAAAGTTGTTGCAGTGCGATTGAATGTGAAATCCGATGAGGTCGGCGCCAAGCAAACCATCCACCAATTGGCGCTGCCAGGGACAAATGCCAAAGGCTTCCGGATTGGGCCACGGGATATGCCAGAAGATCGCCACGCGGGCATCGGGTCGCTGTTCCTTGATCAGCCGCGGCAGTAACGCGAAGTGATAGTCCTGGACGAGCACTACAGGCTTCACGACGTTCTTAATCTCATCGAGCACAGCGGACATGAACTTGCGGTTGACCTCCTGGTAGTACTGCCAGTCGGCAGCCCGAAAAAGCGGACGGGTGTGCGCGATATGACAAAGCGGCCATAACCCCTCGTTGGCAAAGCCGTAGTAGTAGCCTTCCTCTTCCTCTTTGGTTAACCACACGCGGCGCAAGCTATAGCGCGGATCCTCGGGAGGAACACGCAGCCGGTCGTAGGCGTCCACGACTTCGGTGTCGGCATTGCCGTTGCCGTGAGCGATCCAGGTGCCATCGCAGGCGTTGAGTACCGGTTCGAGCGCCGTGACCAACCCGCTCGCCGGAACGACCACGGCGAGCGTCTTGCCATCTCGCCGGTGCATGTAGGGCTCGCGGTTGGAGACGACAAACAGGTGGCTGCCTTGCAGACGTGTGCGCAGTTGCACCGAAAGACGATCCGCTGTCCACATGGATTCCCCAGCCTCGCGCAGGCGGGCCTCATTTTCGGCGGCGTTGCGGGCGTGGCTGAGGCTCTCGGCCATGGTGGCAACTTCACGCGCCAGCGGCCGGAACATGTCGAGGTCGGGCAATTCCTGGCGGAAAGATATTTTTCCGGTGCGGAGCGCGCGCATCCAGAGTGCCGCCCGCGCAATCGGGCCGGTGATGCTCCAGCGGACAATCAACAAAGTAATCAGAACGATGAGAAAGACCTGGGCCAGCACCCTGAAAAATGTTTGGCGCCAGACCAGAAGGCTCTGGGCACGGATGTAGCTTGCGTCGTGCACCACGGCTAGGCCGCCCAAGACTTCATCCTGGCGGCGAACCGGTAAGGCGAGAATGTGCACCGGCGTGCTTCCCAGCTTGACGAACGAGCTTTCTTCGTGACCCTGCGTGATGGCTTGCGTTACGGAGGGCGGACTCACGGTAAGCGTTGTTTCGAGTTCCGGAGTCACCGCTACCAGTGCACCCTGCCGATCGTAGATGGCGACGCCCAGCAGGTGCTCTCGGTTCCCGAAGCGCTGCACTAGTCGCCGCAGTTCCATGTTCGGGACTCTGTTCGGGACTCTGTCCGGGCCTGTATCCCACGCCCGCTCGACGTTGCCGACGAGGCTTTCACCCAGCATCTCGGCGCGACGCTCCAGATCACTACGCCGAGCGCGCTTTTCACCCAACACTTCGTAGTAAGAAAAACCAGCCGAAACCAGCGCGATGCCGAGAATGAGAGAAACAATGAGGCGAGCACTCAATAGTCGCATGCATACCTCCTGCCGGGAACTTGGTTATGGAGCCCCATCGGGACGAAGCGACGGCGCTCAGACGGGTCGTTGCTTAAGTGTACCCTGAGTTCGAAATGGATGTTCCACAATGGAGCGGGAAAAGGGGCGGGTTACGCACCGCTCCCTTCCCCACCGGCCCGGCGGCTCGAGGCACTCTTCCAAAGGAATCAGGCTGGATCGATCGCGGTGACGCGAATCGTTCCAGTGGATGCATCCAGAACTCCTTTTACCTTCACGCTCTTGTTGACGAAGTACTGGGCCTTTTGCTGGTCGTCGAGTTGATACGTGGTCTTGTCGGCGGACGTAAGGACAAGCTTATCCCCGGATTTCACGATCTTTCCGTTGAACGTCTTCTCCGAGGCCGCGTTAGCCGTGTTCTGATCGTCGGGTTGCATCGGCTGTTGTTGAGTTGTCGTGTTGCGCGAAGAGTCGGGAGCACTCTGCGCGAGCGTCGGCTGGCTTGCGAGACACAAGACAGCACTCAGCGCCACCACTGGCAACATCATGGACAAAGCGATTTGTGTTTTCTTCATGGCAGTCTCCTTGGGGAGGGATTTGTGTCTACGCCACTGGAGATGCACGCCCACTGCCAACAGAGGACCCCAGCCTTAAGTTGTTGATATACCACACCCCATGTGGACTGAGAGTATTTGCACAGTGCAAGGATGACCGGTTGGGAGCAAATTGTTCCGCGCTAAGTTGTTTGCAGGAAAACGCGAAGCTTGATTGCCGCCGCCAGCGACAATTTAGCAAACCTGCCGCTTCCGTTCGATGCGCCTACTGGTACTGAAGGGATTGGTAGCCCCGGCAGGAATCGAACCTGCATATTCAGTTTAGGAAACTGAAGTCCTATCCGTTGAACGACGGGGCCACTGGAAATCAGGGTAGCAGGTTGGGAAAAGGGTTGCCAAACTGCGGCGGGTCTGCCTGTTTGCGGCGAACTGCAGATCCCTCGCTACGCTCGGGATGACAAATCATAACTCGGGCCAAACCCGATCCGCCGCCGACGAAATGGACGATCTCCAGCCGATCGCCATCGTGCAACGGAGTCTGCGGCCATTGCTCGCGGCACACGATCTCGCGGTTCAGTTCAATCGCTACGCGGTCGGGTTTCATGCCGAGCTGCTCGACGAGCGCGCCCAGAGTTTCGGCGGAAAAAACCTGGGTCTCGCCATTGATAGTTAAATTCATCGGATCAATTGTCACATTTTGCGGAAACTATGGTGAATCCAGAGTTGCTCCCACCGCAGGCACTGCCGAGCTTCGCTCGGCTTGGACCCTTCGGCTCCGCTCAGGGCAGGCTCGCGAGACGCCCGTCCCCACACAAGCAACACCAGCAACTCTACGCGGCGGCGCGCAGCTGGAACTTGCGGGTGGCGGTTCTTCCGTCGAAACTTGCTTGCACGGTCACGGAGGCTTCGGGGAGCGACTTTTCATCCACGTGGACGCTCATTTCGGCGTTGCCCTTGGCGTCGGTGAGAACCTGCGCGTAGTAGGGTGCGGCATCGGGCCTAGTGAAGCGGAGCGTGAGGCGGGCACCCGCAACCGTGGCGCCTCCGTCGGTGACCCGGATCTGCATGGTCAAGGTGCCGCTCGCATGCACGGAGCCGGCATTGATCCACTCCAGGTCAAGCTCCTTGACCGCGGCCAGCGCTTCGGGCCCATCCCGCTTGTCTAATATGGAATCGAGCTTGCCGTCGCGGATGGCGTCGAGCACTTCACGATGCAGCTCGCGCAGCATCTTCTCTCGATCCTGATCGCTGCTCTGAGTTCTGGTTTTACCCTCCGACGCGCCCGCGCCATAGGGAACCGCGCGCTTGCCGATACAGCGCCCCCGCACGAAGACTTGCGTCTGCAGCAACCGTTCGCCTTCACGCGCTTCACTTTGCACGTGGTAGACGGTATCTTCGTGCCGAATATCTGTATTGAAGCCAAAAATCATGCGGTTCAGGCTCTCCCTAGTCTGGTCAACGTCCGGTCAAGCCAGGTTCCACCGGATGAAACTACTGTTAAATCGTGCACTTAGCTTGACACTTCCGCCAGCCAAAACTAATCTAGAACGTTTACTGTTGTGCTTGCCGCAGATTATATATAGCTCGTCCTATGCCGGACAATTACTTCGCGCGCTACCTGCCCCTTCTGATGCATTTCGGCATCGCCACGGCTCTGGCCGGCGCGATTGTGATCCTTTCATGGCTGGTGGGCCAGCACAAGCCCAATCGGGCCAAGGTCTCGCCTTATGAGTGCGGAGTTCAACCCATAGGCGATGCTCAGGGACGATTCTCCGTCAAGTTTTACCTGGTGGCTATGCTTTTTATTTTGTTCGACGTGGAAGCCGTTTTCCTTTACCCCTGGGCGGTCATCTTGCGCGAACTGAAGATGTTCGGGTTCTGGGAAATGATGGTGTATATCGGGATCGTGCTGGTCGGCCTCTTCTATGTGTGGAAGAAGGGCGTGCTGGACTGGGGACTGACGGCCGCCAAGCGGAGTGATTCCTGATGTCACTGGCTCCCCCCATCACCGATGTCGAGCAGTTGAAATCGCATCCTGCGCTCGCCTGCCTGGTGGCATGGAACGCCTCCGTGGTGGAGGCGGTGAAATTCGATCGTGACGAGCTCACCCTCTGGATTGAGAAGGCCGTCATCCGCGAAGTCTGCGCCATTTTGCGCGACTCTACCGATTGCGCCTTCAATTATCTTTGCGACCTCACCTGCGTGGATTGGTATCCCTCAGAGCCGCGGTTCGAGGTGGTTTATCATCTGCTTTCGATTCCGACCAAGGAGCGCGTGCGTTTGAAAGTCCGCCTGGAAGGGTCCAGTCCGGCGATCGAATCGGTCACGTCGGTCTGGCCCTCCGCCAATTTTTATGAGCGCGAGGTGTTCGATCTGTTTGGCGTGCGCTTTACCGGACATCCCAACCTGAAACGGATCATGATGCCCGATGACTGGGAAGGCCATCCTCTGCGGAAGGACTACCCGGTGGAGGGTTACCGGTAGGCCATGACGCAATTCCCCACTGCTCTCGCTGAGTCCGGCCGCGAAACTATCTCGGGTGATCGCACTTTGGTCCTGAACATGGGACCGCAGCACCCCTCGACGCACGGGGTGCTGCGGTTGGTGCTGGAAATTGACGGGGAAACCATCGTTGGGCTGAAGCCGGAGATCGGCTACCTGCACACCGGCATCGAGAAAACCTGCGAAGCCAAGTTTTACCAGCAAGTGGTGCCGCTGACAGACCGCATCGACTACCTCTGCCCCATGACCAACAATCTCGCCTACTGCCTGGCGGTGGAGAAGCTGTTGGGGCTGGAAATTCCTCCGAAGGCGCAGTGGATGCGGGTTCTGATGAATGAGTTGACGCGCATCAATTCGCACCTGGTCTGGCTGGGAACGCATGCCATGGATCTGGGCGCCATGACGGTATTTCTTTATTGCTTCCGCGAGCGCGAAGACGTTCTGCGCTTCTTCGAGATGGTCAGCGGACAGCGGATGATGACATCTTATTTCCGCATTGGCGGGTTGGCGCTGGAGCCGCCGCTCGGATTCTTCGAAAAGGTGAAGAAGTTCGCCGACCGCTTCCTGGGCAACGTGGATGAATATGAAGGGCTGCTGACGGGGAATCCGATTTTCATGATGCGGACCAAGGGCGTCGCCCGCCTGAGCGCGGAAGACGCAATTGCTCTGGGGGCTTGCGGCCCCACCTTGCGCGCCAGCGGCGTCGATATCGACCTCCGCCGCGATGCCCCTTACACCGGCTACGAAAACTTTAAGTTCAATGTACCGGTCCGCACCGAAGGCGACGTGTTTGCGCGATACGTTTGCCGCGTGCAGGAGTTGCGGGAGTCGATTGGCATGGTACAGCAGGCGCTCGCAGGAATGCCGGAAGGCCCGATCAAAGCCGACGCGCCCAAGATCGTGCTCCCCGATCGCGAGAAGATGAAGACCCAGATGGAAGCCCTCATCTACCATTTCAAGATCATCACCGAGGGCTTCTCGGTTCCGGCGGGCGAGGTTTACCAGGCAATCGAATCGCCGCGCGGCGAGATGGGGTACTACATCGTCAGCGACGGAACGGCCAAGCCCTATCGTGTGCACATGCGCGGCCCATCCTACGCAAATCTGCAAACGTTGGCCAAGATGTGCGAAGGCCAGCTAATTGCCGACGTGGTTGCGGCGATTGGAAGCATTGATGTGGTCCTAGGAGATATTGATCGCTAATGCGTTTCTCCGAAGAATTCGAGACGCGGTTTGCCGAGATGCTTACGCACTATCCGACCAGGCGCTCGGCGCTGGTGCCTACGCTGCTCTACGCGCAGGATGAGGCGGGTGCGCTGACTGACGAGGTGATCGCAGAACTGGCGCAGCGACTGGACCTGACCGAACTCGAGGTCCGCAACGTGATCAGTTACTACTCGATGCTGACCACCAAACCACGCGGGAAGTACAACGTGCAGGTGTGCACGAATATCGCGTGCCTGCTCCGCGGGGGCGAGGAAATTCTCCACCACTGTAAGAAGAAGCTGGGCATCGGCCACAAGGGCACGACGCAGGATGGCTTGTTCTCGCTGGAAGAAGTGGAATGCATCGGCGCCTGCAGTTGGGCTCCGGCAGCACAGGTAAATTACGATTTTCACGAGAACCTGACGAACGCGAAGATGGACGAAATTCTGGACGAATATAAGAAGAAGGGTACGCAGTAGGAAATTGAATCACTGATTCATTGAGGTATTGAATCATCTGGGAAATGACTCAATACCTCAATGACTAAATGAACAAATGGCTTCTCTCGTTTCCCATCCCGATGAGGTACGTGTGATCTCGAAGCGCTTTGGTCAGGGCGCGACGGAGATCGACCGCTATCTCCAACTGGACGGCTACAAGGCCGTGCAGAAGGCGCTCGCCATGCAGCCGGACGCCATCATCGCCGAGGTGAAGAACTCCGGCTTGCGCGGACGCGGAGGCGCCGGATTCAGCACCGGGATGAAGTGGTCGTTTGTCCCCAAGCAATCGGCCAAGCCGAAATATGTGCTCTGCAACGGCGACGAGAGCGAGCCCGGCACCTGCAAGGACCGTCTGATTTTCGAGCACGATCCGCACTCGGTCATTGAGGGCGTCATGATCGCCGCGCTCGCGGTCGGTTCGCATACCGGGTACATCTACATTCGCGGCGAGTATCGCTATCTGTCGGTGATCATGCAGAAGGCGATCAAGGACGCCTACGCCAAGGGTATCCTGGGCAAGAACATCTTCGGCAGCGGATACGATCTGGATATTTATTGGCATGGTGGAGCGGGCGCTTACGAAGTGGGCGAAGAATCGGCGCTGATGGAGTCGCTCGAAGGCAAGCGCGGCATTCCGCGCATTCGGCCACCCTTCCCTGCTGTGGTCGGCCTTTGGGGCGGGCCGACGGTCATTAATAATGCAGAAACCCTGGCCGCGGTGCCGCACATCATTTTGGGCGGTGCGGATTGGTACGCGAAGCTGGGCACGCCGAAGAATGGTGGAACACGCATGTTCTGCCTGGCGGGAAATCTCAACAAGCCGGGAGTCTACGAGCTTCCGATGGGGTACAGCCTCAAGAAGATGATCTATGAGGTTGGCGGCGGAATTCCGAACGGGCGCAGTTTGAAAGCGGTGGTTCCGGGCGGATCGTCAACGCCGGTGTTACTGCCTGAAGAAATCGACATCGCCATGGATTTCGACTCGGTGGCGAAAGCCGGATCGATGTTGGGATCGGGCGGAGTGGTGGTGCTCGACGATACGACCTGCATTGTGAAGTTTGCGCTGCGCACTATCAAGTTCTACCAGCATGAAAGTTGCGGCTGGTGCATCCCCTGCCGCGAGGGTACCGACTGGTTGAAGAAAACGCTGACGCGTTTTCATGCGGGTGCGGGGCTAAAGAAGGATATCGACAATATTTATTACCTTGCGGAGAACATGTTGGGGAAGACATTTTGTCCGCTTGGAGACGCGGCCGCGATGCCAACGATGGCGTTTGTGAAGAAATTTAGAAAAGAATTTGAAGATCACCTGGATGGCAAGCCGTGCCCGTTTGAGAAGGCGGGAGCAATCGAGCCGGTACTAGCCTAGAGAGCCTAATGCCTGACGTAACACTTACTGTCGACGGCAAGAAGATCACGGCGCCTGCGGGGTCGCTGCTGATCGAAGCCTGCAAGAGCGCGGGCATTGAAGTGCCCTCTTTTTGCTACTATCCCGGGCTCTCGCTGCAAGGCGCTTGCCGCATGTGTGTCGTGAAGATCGAGAAGATGCCCAAGCTGCAAACCGCCTGCACCACGACGGTAACGGAAGGCATGGTCGTTACCACCGACAGTGATGAGGTTCGGCAGGCTCGCAAAGCCATGCTCGAGTTCGTGCTCGCCAATCATCCCCTCGACTGTCCCGTCTGCGACGCCGGCGGCGAGTGCGAACTGCAGGATATGACATTCTCCTATGGCCCTGGAGAATCGAAACTCATCGATATCAAGAATCACCGCGACGAGCAACAGTGGTCCCCGGTGGTTTATTTCGATCGTCCGCGCTGCATCCTGTGCTACCGCTGCGTGCGCGTCTGCGGCGAAGGCATGGACGTCTGGGCGCTGGGTGTGCAGAACCGCGGCGTCAGTTCGATCATTGCGCCCAATCAGGAAGATCATCTCGAGTGCGAAGAGTGCGGCATGTGCATCGACATCTGCCCGGTCGGCGCACTCACTTCGGGCGCCTACCGCTACAAGACGCGTCCGTGGGAAATGAACCACGTGGGCACGATCTGCACGCACTGCGGGGACGGATGCAAGACCACGCTTGGTGTTCGTCGTTGTGACACCGGCATGGAAATCGTCCGCGGCGACAACCGTGACAAGAGCGGGATCAATAACGATTTTCTCTGCATCAAGGGGCGCTACGCTTTCGACTTTGCGCACCATAAAGACCGCTTTACCGAGCCGCTCATTCGCAAGAATGGCAAGCTGACGCCTGCGACCTGGGAAGAAGCTTTTGAACTGATCGGCAAACAGTTTCGAGACGTTCGCGATCAGGATGGCGGGAGTACGATTGGCGTCATCGGATCGAATCGCACGACCAACGAAGAAAATTATCTTCTCTCGAAATTTGCCCGGGTGGTGCTCAAGACCAATAACGTCGACCATCACCGCACCGCCGACTACCCCGCGCTGGCGGTCGCTCTCCACGGCAAGCCGGGAAGAACTGCTGCCATGCGCGAGGTGTTGAGCGCGCCTGCGATTTTGTTGATTGGCAACGATCCTACGAATCAGCATCCGCTGCTGGCATGGCAGATCCGGACAAACGTGCGGCTGCGGCGCGCGAAGCTTTACGTCATCAACTCCGCGCCCATCAAGTTACGTCGGCAGGCGGCGGGGTTCGGCTTGCTTCCGGCAGGCGCGGAAGCGAAAGCGGTTGCGTTTCTTGCGGGCGATGATTCCCTGCTCGATTCGCTGGTGAGTGACGGCACGAACCGCGATGCCTGGATCGCGCTTCGAGACAAGATGCGCGCCGAGCAGAACCTGGTCATTGCCTTCGGTTCTGAACTGCGCGGACACGACATCGAGAAGTTGGTGAGTTTTGCTTCGACCTTGACCGGAGCCAAGCTGATCTGTCTGGGCGATTACGCGAATTCCCGCGGAGCCAGCGAAATGGGGCTTTATCCCGATCTTCTGCCGGGATACGAGCCGGTGACTGGCGCAGACAAGTTCCAACACGAATGGGGCAAGCTGCCGACTGAGAAAGGCCTGAGCCTGCCGGAGATGGTGGAAGCGGCGAAAGCCGGCAAGTTGAAAGCGCTTTACGTGGTGGGTGCCAATCCCGTGGGGCGCTTGGGCATTGATCCTTTTGTGTTTTCGAAGAGTTTTGTGGTGGTTCAGGATATGTTCCTGACCGAAACTGCGAATATCGCCGACGTAGTCTTGCCCGCGGCCAACGCGTACGAGAAAACGGGCACGTATACGAATACCTGCGGCGATCTGCAACTGGTGAAGAAGGCAGGCGAAGTCTCGAACACCAAGCCGGATTTCGAGATGATCGTTCGGATCGCGGACGCCATGGGCTTCGACGTGCGCGGCCTGGTGTCCTTCGGGAGCGGGACGCACTCCGACATGGGACAAACCCGCGGCGCACAATCGGGCGAGGCGGATCGTCATGCTGTGTGGCTCGAAGCGCATAACCTCGAACCGAAAATGACGCCGTTCGACCCGATGGCGATTCTTGACGAAGTGCAGCGCGTAGTTGCTGGCTACGATGTGTCGCGCGCCAATCTGCTGGCCGGAAACGATCAGCATCTTGAAATTGCGGAAAGCGGCGCTGGCGCGATTCAGAACCCTGAGCTCATCGTCCCGGCTAATGACGATTTGTTCAGCTCGGGCACGCTTGGAAGGTATTCCAGGACTTTGAATTCGGTTTTCGAGAACAAATCCGCAGAGTCGGAAGTTGCTGCGGACTAGGTACGTGCTAACAATCTAAGGTCAAAAGCACGCGGGCAAGAATGCCCGCGCCACACGAGAACATTTGAGCATAACGACGTTCATTATCATTTCGATTATCAAATCGCTGGCAGTTGTCGGTGTTCTGCTGACGGCTGTGGCCTACAGTGTCTGGCTGGAGCGCAAGGTCTCGGCGCGCATCCAGAATCGCTGGGGCCCCACGCGAGTCGGGCCTTTCGGCCTCCTCCAGCCGCTCGCCGACGGCGTCAAGTTCATCTTCAAGGAAGATTTGACCCAGCCGCATGTCTACAAGCCGCTCTACATCGCGGCGCCGATGATCGCACTCGTCTTTGCCATTACCTCGGTTTCGGTGATTCCGTTCGGCAACTGGGTCAAGGTCGGACCCTGGGGCACGTATCTGCAGATTACCGACCTGAACATCGGGCTGCTGGTGGTTCTCGGCATTACTTCAATGGGCGTGTACGGCGTGGCGCTCGCCGGCTGGTCCTCGAACAATAAGTATTCGCTGCTCGGCGCAATGCGTGCTAGCGCCCAGATGATCAGTTACGAGGTTTCTCTGGGCCTGTCTCTGGTGGGAGTGTTGATCCTCGCCGGAAGCCTGAGTCTGCGCGACATCGTGGATGCGCAACGACATTTGCACTGGAACATCTTTCTCCAACCGGTGGCGTTCTTCATCTATCTGATTTCCGCTTACGCGGAGACGAACCGCACGCCGTTTGACCTGCCGGAAGCCGAGTCGGAACTGGTGGCGGGATATCACACCGAATACAGCGCCATGAAGTTTGCGATGTTCTTTATGGCCGAGTACGCAAACATGGTGACGGTGGCTTGTCTGGCCACGCTGATGTTTTTCGGCGGCTGGCTTGGCCCGGTGTTCGGACCCGCGATCCTGCAAATGATTTTGCCGGTGTTCTGGTTTTGCCTGAAGGTTTTCTTTTTTATGTTTCTGTACGTCTGGGTGCGTTGGACCTTGCCCCGCTTTCGCTATGACCAGCTCATGGCGTTCGGATGGAAGGTTCTGCTGCCCCTGGCGGTTGCGAACATTGTGGTTACAGCACTGATTGTGGCGTGGAGAGCTTGACAGCAGTTGCCAGTACTCAGTTGCCAGTTTTGACTTTGGGGTTACTGGGAACTGATAGCTGATGGCTAGGAGCTCGTAAACAATGCTTCATTTAATTCTATTTCTATTCTTCGGAGCGATCTGCGTGGCGGGAGCCATCAACCTGCTGGTGCAGAGCCATCCCATCAACAGCGCACTGTCGCTGATTGTGGTGATGGGCTCGCTCGCCGCCGAGTATCTTCTATTGGGCGCGGAATTTTTGGCGGCTGTTCAAGTGATTGTCTACGCCGGCGCCATCATGGTGTTGTTTGTGATTACCATCATGCTGTTGAACGCCGGCAAGGAAGAGCGCACCAAGGGCAGCCGGGTGGCAACTCTTCTGGGCGTTCCCGGAGTATTGATCGGCGCGGTGCTTGTCGCCTGGACGCTGGTAGGCCGGTCGTCCACAACGCATTCGGTATCGATCGGCGCGTTATGGGGCGCTCCCAAGGATATTGCCCGGCTTCTCTTCCATGATTTTCTGCTGCCCTTTGAAGTCACGTCGGTGCTGATCCTGATCGCCATCCTGGGCGCGGTCGTGCTTGCCAGCCGGCCCGACGCCGCGGCCCACGGCGCGAGAAAGGACGGGTAATGGTCCCTCTTTCTTACTACCTCGTGCTGAGCGGAATTCTGTTCACGTGTGGCGTACTCGGGTTTTTGATCAAGCGCAACATCATCACCATCTTCATGTCGATTGAGCTGATGCTGAACGGCGTGAACCTTTCGTTCGTCGCGTTTGCTGCGCACTGGCACGCGCTCAGCGGACAAGTTTTCGTCTTCTTCGTGATGGTGGTGGCTGCCGCTGAAGCTGCGGTGGGCCTGGCAATCATCATTGCCGTCTATCGCACACGTGAAACTTTGAATGTGGACCAGGTGAACCTGCTCAAGCTATGACGCCGCAGACTCTCAGTCCGTTACTCTGCACGATTCCGATTTTCCCGCTGGCCGGGGCGGCGATCAATGGCTTCTTCGGCCGCCGGTCGTCGAAGAAGGCGATCTCCGCGGTTGCGCTGTCGTTTTGCGGCTTGGCGTTTCTCGTCGCGGTATTCATCGCGGCGAATTTTTCATCCGCATCCGCGCCCTATTCTTTCCACCTTGCCCACTGGCTCCGCTCGGGCAGCTTTAGCGTTGATTTTGAGTTCTACCTCGACCAGCTTTCGCTGGTGATGCTGCTGGTGGTCACGGGCGTCGGCTTCCTCATTCACGTTTACTCCGTCGGCTACATGTGGGACGACGATGGGTATTACCGCTTCATGTCGTACATGAACCTGTTCATGTTTTTTATGCTGACGCTGGTGCTGGCGAAAGACTACCTGGTCATGTTCATCGGCTGGGAGGGCGTGGGCCTGGCGTCCTATCTGCTCATCGGCTACTGGTTCACGAAAGATTCGGCGGCTGCGGCGGGCAAGAAGGCATTCATCGTCAACCGCATCGGCGACTTCGGATTTCTGATTGCTCTTTTCCTGATGATCAAACATTTCGGATCGCTCGACTTCACGCACGTCTTCACCGCAGTGCGAACGATGGCGCCGGAAACGGCCGGTGCTGGACTACTCACAGCAGTCGGACTCTTGCTCATGGTCGGTGCGGCCGGCAAGTCAGCGCAGATTCCTCTTTATGTCTGGCTGCCGGACGCCATGGAAGGTCCTACTCCAGTCTCAGCATTGATCCATGCGGCAACCATGGTTACGGCGGGCGTTTACATGGTGGCACGGTCGTCCGCGATCTTCGAGCGCGCGCCGATGGCGATGACGGTGGTCGCAATTATTGGAACGCTCACCGCTCTGTTTGCGGCGACTATTGGCATTGCCCAGACCGACATCAAGAAAGTGCTGGCCTACTCCACCGTCTCCCAGCTTGGCTATATGTTCATGGCCTGCGGCGTGGGAGCGTTCTCGGCAGGCATCTTCCACCTGATGACGCATGCCTTCTTCAAGGGCCTGTTGTTCCTGGCGGCCGGTTCGGTCATTCACGGCATCGGCGGCGAGCAGGACATGCGCAAGATGGGCGGACTACGGGTGTACATGCCATGGACCTTTGCGACCATGGGAATTGCCACCCTCGCCATCGCGGGCATCCCCCCGTTCGCCGGCTTCTGGTCGAAAGATGAAATTCTTTGGAAGGCCTATTCCAGTCCTCAGGGAAGCTGGGTGTATTGGCTGCTCGGCTTGATTACCGCTTTCATTACGTCGTTCTACATGTTCCGGCTGATGTACATGACATTCGGCGGCGAATACCGCGGCGCACCGCCGCCAGACACTCACGGTCATGATGCTCACGGTCATGGAAACGGCCACGGGCACGGTGAACCGCATGAGAGCCCATGGGTGATGCTGGGGCCGCTGGTGGTCCTTGCCTTCCTGTCCGTCGTTGGAGGAGCCATCGGTGGGTACCACAACCTTTTTGAACATTTCCTAGCCCCGGTTTTTCAGGGAACGAGCGAAGTTGCACGCGAAAGCTCTTCTGAAGCGGGGAGCACGTCGCTTGAATATCTGCTGATGGTCGGTTCCGTCGGCGTTGCCGGCCTCGGATGGTTTCTGGCCTATCTGTTGTACAGTCGCCTCCCGCAACTGCCGGCGCGCATTGCCGCCGGCCTCGGAGGGCTCTACCGGGCAGTCGCCAACAAGTACTACATCGATGAGCTTTACGCAGTCCTCTTTATCAAACCGCTGGTTGATGGCTCGACCACGATTCTCTGGCATGACATTGACCAGGGAGTCATCGACGCCACGGTCAACAACTCGGCCACGGCTGCGCGCCATGTATCTGATAACGTGCGCCACATGCAATCGGGCAACCTTCGCTCCTATGCCGGCTGGGTGGCGGCCGGAGCGGCGGTGGTGATCGGTTACATGGTCTGGATGGGTGTGCGATAAATATGGAAAGCCTCAGTCCCATCATGCTTTCGCTGGTAACTTTCATCCCCGCTGTGGGCGGGCTGCTGATTCTGCTGATCCCGCGCCGCGATCGTGACATCAAGGTATTTGCGCTCGTCATCTCTATTCTGGCATTTGTGGCCTCGCTGCATTTACCGGTACACCTGCATCGCGAACTCGGCCTCTTCAAGTTCGAGATCGATAAAGTCTGGATCACGACCCCGAACATTCATTACCACATGGGCATTGACGGAATTTCCGTCTGGCTGGTGGTATTGACTACGTTCCTCACGCCGCTGTGCGTGCTGATTTCCTGGACTTCGGTCCACGAGCGGGTCAAGGAATTCTTCATCCTGCTGCTGCTGCTGGAAACGGCTCTGATCGGGGTTTTCACCTCGCTCGACCTGTTCCTGTTCTATTTCTTCTGGGAAGCTACGCTGATTCCGATGGCGCTGCTGATCGGCATCTTTGGCCACGGACGCCGGGTCTATGCCGCGGTGAAGTACTTTCTGTTCACCATCATTGGCTCGATGTTCATGCTGGCCGCCATTCTGTGGCTGTATGCGAAGACCGGCAGTTTCGATTTTGTGGTGATCCAGCATAAGATCGCGAGCGGAGCAGTTCCGAATTTTGAAGCCGCCTCGCTGTGGCTCTTCCTCGGCTTTTTCATCGCCTTTGCGGTAAAGGTTCCCCTCTTCCCTCTTCACACCTGGCTGCCCGACGCTCACGTGGAGGCGCCTACTGCCGGATCGGTGCTGCTGGCGGGCGTGCTGCTGAAGATGGGCACCTACGGCTTGCTGCGCTTCGATGTCGGCCTGTTTCCCGCGCAAGCGCACCGCAACGCGCCCTGGATCATGGTGCTGGCGCTGATCGGCATCATCTACGGAGCGCTGGTTTCGCTGGTGCAGCCGAACATGAAGAAGCTGATCGCCTACTCCTCGGTCAGCCACCTCGGATTCGTCGTCCTCGGCATTTTCAGTTTCACCGCAGCCGGCCTGAATGGAGCCGTCTTCGTCATGCTGGCACACGGAGTCGCGACCGGCGGGCTCTTTATGCTGGCGGGCATCCTCTATGAACGCCGTCACACTTACGAGATCTCCGACTTTGGCGGATTGGCAACACCCATGCCCAAATACGCCACCTTGTTTCTGGTCACTGTGCTGGCCTCAGTCGGATTGCCGATGCTGAACGGGTTCATCGGCGAGTTTCTAGTTCTCAGTGGAGCATTCCAGGCCCGCCCGATCTATGGAATCCTTGCCGCGACCGGTGTGATCTGGAGCGCCTGCTACCTGCTGTGGATGTATCAGCGGGTCTTCTTCGGCAAGGTGACGCACGAAGTCAATAACACGCTGCCCGACCTAAACCTGCGTGAGAAGACAGCCCTTTGGCCGATTGCGGTTGCTGCTCTGGTAATGGGCGTCGCTCCGCTGATCTGGCTCAACGCGATTGATCCGGCGGTGCAAGCGGCTCTTGCCCCCTTCACACAATTGGCCAGCAGGGTCGTGGGCCAATGATGATGATCACGCCAATCTTGCATTCGTTGCCGGCCCTGCTGGCACAGGTGCAGACTTCCCTGCCCCAGACTGCCGATTACATGCGCATTCTGCCGGAGTTGGTGCTCTCCCTTTTCGGGATGCTGATCATGGTCATTGATCCGCTGCTCGACGAAGAAAGCAGTCACCAGTCTCTCGGCACGATCGCGCTGATCGGTACTTTGGCCGCGCTGGCAGCAACATTCTGGATGGCGCAGTATCCCGGAACCGCTTTCTGGAACATGGTTCGCGTGGAAGGCTTCAGCGTCTTCTTTCACTTCCTCGTCATCGCGATTGCAACGGTCGTCATTCTCAGTTCTTTCGAGTACTTGAAGGTGCAGCGCATTCGCGCCGGGGAGTATTACGCGCTCGTTCTGTTCGGCACGGTAGGCATGTGCTTGATGTCGTCGGCGATTGAACTCGTGCTGATTTTTATCGCCCTGGAAATCTCCTCGATCTCCACCTACGTGCTGGCCGGCTTTCGGCGGCGCGACGCATCAAGCAGTGAGTCCTCGCTCAAGTATTTTCTTCTGGGATCCTTCGCCACCGCGTTCTTCCTGTATGGCGTTGCCCTCATGTTCGGTGCGACGGGATCGACGAATATTGACGCCATAAGCCGGGTGCTGCGATCCGGCAACGTACCGGTTCTCGCCTACGTTGCTACGGCGCTGATGTTCGTGGGCTTGGGATTCAAGGTCGCTTCCGCACCGTTTCACGTATGGACTCCTGACGTCTACGAAGGAGCTCCGGCTCCGATCGTGGGACTGATGTCGACCGGCCCCAAGGCGGCGGCATTCGCGGTTCTACTGCGCGTTATGTTTGAAGCGAACGCCCCGGGACGCTTCTGGCTGATCTGGGTCTCGGCCGCGCTGTCCATGACGCTGGGGAATCTGGGAGCTCTGGTTCAGAACAACGTCAAGCGCCTGCTGGCCTATTCTTCGATCGCCCACGCCGGATACCTGCTGGCCGCCTTTGCGGCGCAACCAGATCTGGGTGCATCCGCGGCCATGTTCTACACCGCCGCCTACGCTGCCATGAACGTGGGCGCGTTTGCCGTCGTCAGCCATTTCGCCAACGCGGGCGAAAAGTATGTTGCGCTGGAAGACTACGCGGGCCTGGGCAGGCGGTCCCCGGTATTGGCCGCGACCTTAACATTTTTCCTGATGTCTTTGATCGGGATTCCGATCACGGGCGGTTTCTTTGCGAAGTTCTACGTTTTGAGTGCCCTGCTGAAATCGAATCTGGTCGGCTTGACCATTATTCTGGTGCTGAATAGCGCGGTAGGCGCCTACTATTACCTGCGGATTATCGTGATGATGTACATGCGGGAGCCACGGGGCGAGGTTCCCGTTACTCCTGTGCCCGCTGCGGCAGCGCTTGCCATTACAATTTGCGTGCTGGCTACGCTTTATCTGGGCGTGCTGCCCGGTCGCGTGCTCGATTACGGCGCCAGTTCCGCCCGTCAACTGGTGCGGGTCACAGCGCCCGAGTAGCTTGGGTTTTGACTCGGCCAGGTGAACGCCGGCAGTGGAAAACTCAGCTTCTGCCGTCATTGACAATCGCGGTCCGAGTCGGCATTATTAGCTACACAAGTTTGCCGGGAAATTTATCCCGAGAAGGCCCGGAGGATCTATGGTTGAGTTTTTCCGCAATGTTTGCAAGGACGAACGGGGGCAAGACATCGCTGAATACGCGGTCATGCTTGCCGTCATTCTGGTACTGGTCATCGGCACGGTGCGTCTGATCGGGGGCAACGCCAACAACGCGTTCTCCAGCGTGGCCAGTTCTCTGCAGTAGCTTCGGTTCGACAAGTTTTGGAAGACCTCGGGAATTCCAGATTCGGCATCTCTATGACACGATTTAGCAACTTCCGCCTTTTTAGCCGCTATTGGTTTTCATTCGCGGCGGAGGTGCAGAATCGGAGCCAGTCGGCAAGGCAATAGAGACAGCTCAAAGATTCCGCCAAAGCCGCGATAGAAATCGCGGCTTTCGTTTTTGGCGGCAAAACAGAAAGGTAATCGCCATGATCGTCAACATGTCCGACAACGCCACTGAAGAGCAGATCGAGCACATCATTCAACGTATCCGCGAAGCCGGATTCCAGCCTCACGTCACCCGGGGCACCGAACGCACCATCGTGGCCGCCGTTGGCAGTGGCGGCCGCCGCCATGAAATCGAAGCGCTTTCGGTCGCGGCCGGGGTGGATAACGTAGTCGCGATCGCGCAGCCGTTTAAGCTCGTGAGCCGGCAAACCCGGCCGCAGCCTTCGGTGGTCAGCGTTGGCGGGGGAAAGACTGGCGGCGTAAAGATCGGCGGCCCCGGAGTGGTCGTGATTGCCGGGCCCTGTTCGGTTGAGTCACGCGAGCAACTGCTGGAGACCGCTCAGGGAGTGAAGCGAGCGGGCGCCACCATGCTGCGCGGCGGAGCCTACAAACCGCGCACCTCTCCGTATGAATTCCAGGGCCTGGGAATTGAAGCGCTGAAGATTTTGCGCGAAGCCCGTGAACTCACTGGCCTTCCGGTTGTCACCGAGGTGATGAGCACCGAAGACGTGGATTTGATCTGCGAATACGCCGATATGCTTCAAGTCGGCGCGCGCAATATGCAGAACTTTGCGCTGCTGCGCAGGCTGGCAACCGTCAAGAAGCCGATTCTGCTCAAGCGCGGCCCTTCCGCCACGGTGAAAGAGTGGCTGCTGGCGGCCGAATACCTGCTTTCCGGCGGGAACGATCAGGTTGTCCTTTGCGAGCGCGGCATCAAAACCTTCGAAACCGGCACGCGCAACACCTTTGACCTGGCCGCCGTCGCCCTCGCCAAGGAACTCTCGCACCTGCCGGTGGTGGCCGACCCCTCGCATGGCACGGGCAAGCAAAGCCTGATCGGGCCGGTTTCACGCGCTGCCATCGCCGTAGGAGCGGACGGCATTATCGTCGAAGTGCATCCCTGTCCGGAGCGCGCACTTTCCGACGGGCCCCAGTCTCTTGACCTCCCACAGTTCGAGCGCGTGATGCGGGGATTGAGTGACCCTCTACGTCCCCTGCTCGTTCTGGAACAAAGCGCGGCACAGGCATAGCCGAGGCCAAGCCACGGCCAAGAGCTCTACTTGACGTCGCCGCACGCCGGCCCGAGGTATCTGGAGCTGAATGTGAAGTCCATGTTCATGGTGCGACTGTTGGAGTTGGTGACGAAATGCATCGAGCCCTTAACATTGTCCGAACCAAGGGCCTCCAGCTGAAGAGTTCCATCGGTCAACGTCTGCTTGTCTTCACAGTGCAGCTTGATTTCAAGTTTGCTGCCCGTGGAATTCACAACCGTGCGGGTACATTCCTTGCGGTTATCACTAAAAGCAGTTTGCCTTTCGAGCTTCTCTTTGGTGATGCAATCTTTGCGGACGTCGGTGCTTGCCCCGCCCTTCATCATGGCTTCGATACGGGCGCGCTGCTCCGGAGGCATCTTCGCTAGAGTCTCGGGAGGGATGGCTGGCATGGCGGGCATCCCGGTCATGGAATGCGTCACGGTAACTTCCCAGAGGCCCTCCTTGACGTTGAGGGGCGTGATCTTGTCTGCCGCCCAAAGGGCGGGGATGGAAAAGACGATCAGGGCAAGAAACAATTCAATTCGCATTAGAACTCTCCTGGTAGTGCTCGTCGGGTTGCGTTGAACAGGATTACACAGGGCGAATGGAGGAGCAAACTAAATGTTCGAGCGGGTTTTGAGACGCGCACAAGCGCCAAGTTTTGCCAGCGGCGGAAGGAGTATGTTACAAGCATTGAGATGACGGAGAGTGCAATGCAATCGCGCGACTTTATTTTTTGGGAAGTGGATGTGCAAGCTGATTTCATGCTTCCCGGCGGCAAGCTCTACGTTCCGGAAGCTGAGAAGCTTCTGCCCAACATCCGCAAACTGACGGACGCGGCGCGGCGCGGCGATGTGTTTCTGGTTTCGCATGGAGATTTTCATCTCGCCAACGACCCTGAGTTCAAGCAGTTTCCGCCGCACTGCCTGAAGGGGACGGCTGGGGCCGAGCTTGTTCCGGAGGCGCTGACTGACAACTTTGCTCGGGTGGAGAACAATCCCAACGCGAAGTTGCCGGAAGATTTATCGAAGTACCAGCAGATCATTCTCGAAAAACAGACGCTGGATATTTTTGACACTCACCACGCGAACGAATTGGTCGAACGTTTGGGGAACACCGCGGAATTTGTGGTATTTGGAGTCGCGACCGAGTACTGCGTGAGGTACGCGGTGAAGGGGTTGCTCAGCCGAAAGCGGCGGGTAGCGGTCGTCTGCGACGCGATTGAGACCTTGGCCCCGGAAGTTGGAGAGAAGACGCTGGCGGAGTTTCGAGGTCTCGGGGCCCGGGTGGTGACAACCGACGAGGTGCTCGCACAAATGGCAAGGGCGCGCAATTAGCAACTGCAGATCCCTCACTCCGTTCGGGATGACAAGCCTTTAGATCGGACCTACAAGAGCATGCCGGCGATCGACGCCGACATCAGATTCGCCATGGTGCCGGCCAGCATGGCGCGAATGCCAAGTTTCGCCAAGTCTCCTCGCTTATTAGGAGCTAGCGCGCCGATGCCGCCCATTTGAATTCCGATGGAGCTGAAGTTGGCAAAGCCGCACAGCGCGAAAGTCGCGATCGTGAACGAGCGCGGATCAAGGACGGGCTTTAGTGGGCCAAGCATTTTGAACGCCACCAGTTCATTCAGCACCATGCGTATGCCCAGGAGATTGCCAATCAGACGGCAGTCATGCCAGGGAACTCCGATCACCCATGCGATGGGCGCAAACAACGCGCCCAGTATGGCCTCAAGGCTCGACGGAAACCACGCGATGTGGGTGTGAATTCCGCCCATGATTCCATCGAACAACGCGACCAACGCCAGGAACGAAATCAGCATGGCGGCGATGTTCAGCGCCATGTGCAAACCATCGGTGGTGCCGCGCGCGATGGCGCCCAGCAGATTCTGGTTCTTTTCCAGCTCTACTTCCTCTTCACTCATCACGACGCGGCCCGCGGTTTTG
Source organism: uncultured Acidobacteriaceae bacterium (assembly GCA_963752985.1). Taxonomy (GTDB): domain Bacteria; phylum Acidobacteriota; class Terriglobia; order Terriglobales; family Acidobacteriaceae; genus Acidiflorens. The sequence goes on along the minus strand of CAVWAN010000016.1, from coordinate 4,542 downwards.
GGCACTTCGGTCTCGGGTACCAGCATCTTGGCCATCAGGAGCGTGCCGGGAGCGGTCATGATGACGGCGCTCAGCAGGTGTTTGGGCTCGATCCCGAAGGCGATGTAAGCCGCCATGATGCTACCGGAAACGTGCGCCATGCCGCTCGTCATCACCGTCATCAACTCCGAGTATGTGAGGTCGGGGAGGAAAGGCCGAATCGTCTGCGGCGCCTCGGTCTGGCCCATGAAGATGCTGGCGGCCACATTCAATGACTCCGCGCCGCTCACCCCCATCAGCCGGATCATCAGCCAAGCAGCGGCCTTGATTACCAACTGCATGACGCCGAGGTAATAGAGGACCGCGAAGAGTGCGCAGATGAAGATCACCGTCGGCAAGACCTGGAATGCAAAATAGAACCCGAAGTGCGAGCCCTGTTTACCGAGATCTCCAAAGACAAACTCCGACCCGGCGAAGGCGTAGCTGAGGAGCCGGTTCACCGCGTCTCCTGCCTTTTGAAAGAGCGTTCGGCCGGGGTCACTCTTCAGAACAAAAATGGCGAAGGCAACCTGCAGCCCAAGCCCCCAGGCCACCGTCTTCAGGCGAATAGCGCGGCGGTTGGTGGAGAAGGCGTAAGCCAGGCCCAACATGGTGAGCAGTCCGAGAATGCCAGTGAAGCGTCCCATCTTTATCCCCTTGATGAATCAGTGTTCCCCTTTATAGATCGCGCGATGAACCATGGATGTCTTGTGCGCGGGTGGAGCGGCCGCAATCTGATAACTCTCTTGCAGCAACGTTTTTGCTCGCGCGGCCTGTGCGTCGGAGTGACAGTGAATGGTGCAGAGCGATTCGCCGGCGGAAACCTTATCGCCAATTTTCTTATGAACGGCGATGCCCACAGCGGGATCGACGGAATCTTCTTTGCGTTCGCGGCCTCCGCCGAGGATAACGCAGGCAGTGCCGACCTGTTCGCATGCGATCGCAGTTACATATCCGGCTAGGGGACTGGGCACCTCGACGCGGTGATCGGCACCGGGCAGGCGCGCGGGATCGTCAATCGTGCTGATGTCGCCGCCTTGCAACTCGACCATTTGGCGGAACCGCTCGAAGGCTTTGCCGGAACCGATGATTTCCTCGGAGAGGTACTTGCCCTGCGCCACCGTCTTTGAAGCGCCTCCCAGATAGAACATCCAAGCCGCCAACTCGAGGCAGAGAGCACGCAGGTCCGGCGGGCCGCCGCCGTGCAGTACCTCGATGCACTCCTGCACTTCGAGCGCGTTGCCCACCATGCGCCCTAGCGGTTGGTTCATGTCCGTGATGAGCGCAACCATCTGCTTGCCCATGCGCTCGCCAGTTTCGACCATGAGTTCGGCTAGAAAAATGGCGTCTTCCTCCTTCTTCATGAACGCGCCGGAGCCGGTTTTCACATCGAGCACAAGTGCGTCGGTGCCTTCGGCGAGCTTCTTGCTCATGATCGAAGCGCAGATTAGATACGGACTCTCGACCGTGCCGGTAACGTCGCGCAACGCGTATAACTTGCGGTCGGCGGGAGCGACTTTCTCGGTCTGGCCAATCATGGAGCATCCGCAGGCTTTGAGAACGCGATGGAACTCGGGAACTGGCAAACCGACGCGAAATCCAGGGATGGATTCGAGTTTATCGAGCGTGCCTCCAGTGTGGCCGAGTCCGCGGCCGCTGATCATGGGGACGAAGAGGCCGCCGGCAGCTACCAGCGGGGCTAACACGAGCGAGGTCTTGTCGCCGACGCCGCCGGTGGAATGCTTGTCCACCTTTCTTGCGGGAAGGAAGCTGAGATCGAGAACTTCGCCGGAATGTAGCATGGCGTTCGTGAGGGCGGCGGTTTCCTCGCGGGTCATTCCTCGCAAGACGACTGCCATGAGCCACGCCGCCATCTGATAGTCGGGAATGCTGCCGTCGGTACAGCCATCGACGAGGTATCCGATTTCAGCAGGAGACAGGGCGCCGCCGTCGCGCTTTTTGCGGATGAGGTCGATGACGCGGAACGGAGATTCGGAAACGCTCGGCTGGTTCACTTGAGGCGGAAACCCTCCGGCAGAAGATCAGTGATCAGGCTTTGCTTGGGGCCTTGTTCGGCCTGGTAGAAGATGATGGCGCGCGGCCCGAATTCATAGATGACTTGGCGGCAGGCGCCGCACGGAGAGCATGGGACTCCGTGATCGTTGACGACGGCGACCGCTTGTATCTCGAGGTCTGGACCATCTTTAGCGATAGCGGAAAAGATCGCAGTGCGCTCGGCGCAGTTGGTCATTCCGTACGAAGAGTTCTCGACGTTACACCCCGCGAAGACTCGGCCTTTCGAGGTGAGGATCGCCGCGCCCACTCTAAATTTGGAGAATGGCGCGTAGGCGTTCTTCATTACCTTGCGCGCTGAACGGAGCAGGCGTTCGCGCGTCACAGCTGGCAGGTTCGGCTTTTGCATATCCAGGATCGATTTTACTGAAGAACAAGAGTGGGCCATTGTAACGCCTGAGCGACTTCGGCAGCAGGATTTTCGCGAGATGATCGTATGCAAAAGCCTACTCGCACGGTTCTGGGAACTTGACACACCAGCGTGACGCCTGTATTTTTTGCTCCGAAAACTCAATGGAAGGGCGAGAGGGCCCATCAATGAAAGAGATTGCTTCTACAGCGATGGTTGTGAGTTGTATCTTGTCGGTCCTGACCGGGCTTGTGGCCGCGCAGGTCGTCGAGAGCAAAGACACTGGCAAAGTGAAATGGCCGACCTATGGTTGGGCAAAGGACAGTCCAGCCAATGTCGGGCTCGACGAAAAAGTTCTGGCGGCGCTGGACTCTGTTCTGGCGAGCGGGAAGTACTCTTGGGTGGACAGTTTTGCCGTGGTCCGCTGCGGAACCGAGGTCTTCGAGCGTACTTACTCCCACGACTATGGAACCATCTACGCGAAGGAGGCGAAGACGCGGGGGCCGCTGAACGCTCATCTGACGGGGTGGTACAACTACTTCGACCCGGCGTGGCACCCCTACTACCAGGGCACCGACTTGCACAGCATGCAATCGGTGAGCAAGACGGTGTCGTCGATCATTGTCGGAATCGCGATCACGCGCGGCGATTTCAAGGCTGGCCTCGACACCCCGCTGCTCAAGTATTTCGACGTGGAGAAGGTAAAGAATGTCGATGAAAGAAAACGGCGAATCACGCTGCGCCACGTTTTAACGATGTCCACCGGACTGGACTGGAATGAAGATGTGTCCTACGACGATCCCAGAAACGATTCGAGTTTAATGGAAGCGACCAACGATTGGGTGCAGTACGTGATCGACAGGCCGATGGCGCAGGAACCGGGGAAGGTCTTCAATTACAGCAGCGGCGTGTCAGCATTGCTGGCTTACCTTTTCCAGAAGGAGACCGGGCAGGATATCGAAAGGTACGGAGAGAAATATCTGTTCACGCCGCTGGGAATGGATCATTTCTGGAAGCGGACTCCACTGGGATTGCCCGACACCGAGGGCGGGCTGTTCTTGAACACTAAGGACTTCGCGAAGATCGGCTATCTCTACTTGCATGACGGAATGTGGGACGGGAAACAAATTGTGTCGAAAGAGTGGGTGAAACAGTCACTGGCCCCGTCGGTCGATACCCAGGAAGGCCACAAGTATGGATATCAATGGTGGCTGCTTCCGCGCACCGATCGGCCGGGGTATGTCTGGATGGCCTTGGGCTTAGGCGGGCAGATCCTCATGGTCTTCCCGGAGGAGGATCTAGTCGCGGTGGTAACCGGGTGGGAAATCATCAAGGATAATGACTCAGAAGATCGTGAATTAGTCAGCCAGATTCTCTCCGCCGTGCGGACACCGGATTGCCGCAGTGTCCCACACTGAGAAGGCCTGTTCCAGCGAAACCGAAGACTGCCCACCGCCAGATTATCCATTCTTGACGGTCGTGGGTGCGGGTGTTAATTTCAGGCGACACGTGGGTACCCCGGAGACATCGTTCTGAGTCGGCCAGAAAAGATGCGGAGTTTGTCCGGCCCGGGCCTCGTGGACCTTCGCCGGCGCAACTTTCTGATTCGGTGCTGCCAGGGAGCGTCGGCGGTCTTCATTCCCGCCAGACTGTACGGCCTTGGCTGGCCTCCTCTTCATGGCTTTGACTCTGCCGCTGCGGACTTATCGAGTCATGAATTCCACCTGCATCCTCATTATCGGATGCCCCGGCCCCTCGATGCCTTGCTCCTCAAGACGCAGGCTGGTTTCGACAATTTTGTCACCGAAAAATATGTTGACCAGATCGCGGCCATCCTCGCGCAGTGGAGTTCTGGTCTGCTGCAATCTCCCCAAAATGTGAGCGCGGTCGAGAGCGTTCTGCTGACGAATGTTTTGGGGGTGTCGCCACAGCCTGCCGGTTCCCGAGTTGTGCGCCCGGGCCCGGCGATTGAAATCCGCCACAACTCGTTCCAGCGGGAAACTACCCTGGGGCGGGACGCGTTTCTGCAGGACCTGCGGTCTGCCCTGAGCGGCTTTTCACAAATTCTTACGGCTGAATTTCAGGTGACCGGTATTGACGCT
>CAVWAN010000015.1:0-10194 GCA_963752985.1 uncultured Acidobacteriaceae bacterium | reverse complement strand
GTTCCACGCCAGGTGCGGCAGTATCTTCCGGCCAACTGCAGACTCGCATCCGGTATGAACTGGTCGGGACAGGCCACGGTTTCTACCGCGAACAACGCGTAGGCTACTGGCAACTCACCTGGGAACGGTCCGCGTCGGACGAGTTTCGAGTTCGGAGTTGGCGGGCGGAGGATGAAACTCTGAGCCGGTCTGCTCATCCAGGCTATGTCGAGATCACGGCAGCGGCGCTTGGCGGCAACGCCTCCTATGCTTCGCAACTTCTGCACGGAACGGACTATTGGCGGTCTGTACTCGACGGCGCTTGCGGCATTGATATCTACGGGCACAACGGTGTTTCCATTGGCGACATCGATGGCGACGGATTTGACGACCTCTATGTGTGCCAGCCGGGCGGCCTTCCGAACCGCCTTTATCGAAATCGCGGCGACGGAACGTTTGAGGACATCACGGAAGCATCGGGCGTCGGCGTCCTCGACAACACAGCGTGCGCGCTTTTGGTCGACGTCGATAATGACGGGCGGCAGGATTTAATCGTGGTGCGGGCAAACGGGCCAATGTTGTTCCTGAACCAAGGCGGCGGCAAGTTTCGTCAGAAGGCAAACGCGTTTCAGTTCGCCAACCCGCCGCAAGGAACTTTTACCGGAGCGGCGGTTGCCGATTATGACCGCGACGGCTGGCTCGATATCTACTTCTGCCTCTACGTCTATTACCAGGGCACCGACCAGTACAAGTATCCATCTCCTTATTATGACGCCGACAACGGGCCGCCGAATTTCATGATGCGCAATAACCGGGATGGCACGTTTCGCGACGTGACTGCCGAGACGGGACTTAACCAGAACAACACGCGCTACAGCTTTGCTTGTGGGTGGAGCGACCTCGACCGGGACGGCTGGCCCGACCTTTATGTGGTCAACGACTTCGGACGAAAGAACCTTTACCGCAACAATGGCAATGGGACTTTTACCGACGTTGCTGCGCAAGCGGGAGTGGAAGATGTCGGCGCGGGTATGAGCGTGTGCTGTTTTGATTACGACAATGATGGCGCGGAAGACCTCTACGTGGCAAACATGTGGACGGCGGCGGGCGAACGCATCACGATGCAGGACATTTTCAAGCAAAACGCGCCCGCAGAGACGCGCGCGCTCTATCACCAGCATGCTATGGGCAATGCTCTGTTTCGAAATCCACTGCGAAACGGCGGCGCTTTCGGGGATACAACCACGGCGGCCGGCGTCGGGATCGGGCGCTGGGCTTGGTCGAGCGACGCCTGGGATTTTGATCATGACGGGTTTCCCGATCTCTACATCGCCAACGGCATGGTCAGCGGCCCATCGCCCAAAGACGATCTGAATAGTTTTTTCTGGCGGCAGGTGGTTGCATTATCGACCGAGGAGCCTAGGCCGTCTCATGACTACGAACAGGGGTGGAGCGCGATTAACGAACTGATTCGGGCCGATGGCACGTGGAGCGGGTACGAGCGAAATATTTTCTACGCGAATAATGGCGATGGAACATTTTCCGATATCTCGGGCGTGGTGGGGCTCGACTTTTGGGAAGATGGCCGATCGTTTGCTCTCGCCGATTTCGATCATGATGGCCGCCAGGAACTGTTCTTGAAGAACCGCAACGGTCCGACCTTGCGGCTTCTGAAGAACGTCATGGAGGATTTGCCTCCATCCATCGCGTTTCGCCTGCGCGGAACCAAAAGCAACCGTGACGCCATCGGCGCCGTCCTTACAGTAGAGACGGAACTGGGCCGTCAGACCCGATCGTTACAAGCTGGCTCGGGATTTCTTTCCCAGCACAGTAAGGATATTTTTTTCGGCTTGGGAGCGGCGAAGGGCCCGGTGCGCGCGTCGATTCGCTGGCCGAGCGGACTGGCGCAAGAACTCCACGATCTGCCGGTCAACCATCGCGTGTGGATTGAAGAAGGCTCCGAAGCATCTCGAATCGACGCTTTCAAAACCTTAGCGCGGCAAACTCGGTTCGAGGTCAAACCTAGTGACGTGACACCACGGGAAGTCGAAGCCCTGCCCACCACGGCTGAAACCTGGTTGCTGGCTCCGGTCGAGGCGCCCAATTTCTCTCTGCCCGATTTCGACGGGCAGATGCAGACTCTGTCTTCGCTGCGCGGAAAACCGCTGCTGCTTAACTTTTGGGCAACCGGAGCGGAGCGGTGCAAGGAAGACTGGATCGCTTTCAATCAGCATCACGCGGCGTGGGCGGCTCAGGGTCTGCAATTGCTCGCGGTGAATCTGGACAGCCCCGCCGATGCGGAAAGCGTTCAAGCGTTAGTGCGCGAGCATCGTCTTTCGTTCCCGATCCTCCGCGGCTCCGACGATGTGGCCGCCATCTACAACATTTCTTTTCGTTACCTGTTTGACCGGCACCGCGATCTCGCGCTTCCGGCATCGTTCCTGATCAGCGCTAAAGGTGAGATCGTCAAGGTTTACCAGGGGCCGGTCGACCCGGAGCACGTTGAGCAGGACTTCCGGCACATCCCCCAAACCAGCGCGGAAAGATTAGCCCGGGCGCTTCCCTTTCCCGGCGTGACCGACGCGATCGAGTTTGGACGCAACTATCTCTCCTCCGGCTCGGTTTTTTTTCAACAGGGCTATATGGAGCAGGCCGCAGCTTGCTTCCGGATTGCTCTGCGCGACGATCCCACCAGCGCGGAAGCAGCCTATGGCATTGGCAGTGTGTATCTGGACCAGCAGAAGAACACGGAAGCCCGCGAAAGTTTTGAACGCGCACTCAAACTTCGGGCGGGTTATCCCGATACGTTGGCAAATTCCTGGAACAATCTCGGCTTGCTGGCGGGGCGTGAAGGGCGCACCGGCGAAGCGATTGGCTACTTTCAAGAAGCGCTCAAGCTGAGCCCGGACCATCGGATAGCGCTCGATAACCTGGGCAGCGCCTATCGCCAGCAGAAGAGCTGGGCTGAGGCTCGCAAAACCTATGACCGGGCGCTGCAAATCAACCCGAACGATGCCGAGGCGCACTACGGTCTGGGGATGGTGTTCGCGCAAAGTGACGACACGGCGCGGGCATACGATTCTCTACAGAAAGCGCTGAAACTGCGTCCGGCTTACCCGGAGGCGCTGAACAACCTGGGGATTCTTTATCTGCGTACCCAGCGGCGGGATGAGGCGGTGGCGAGCTTTGAGGAGTGCATCCGGGTAGCGCCCGCTTTCGACCAGTCTTACCTGAATCTGGCCCGCGTCTACGCCATCGAGGATACGCCCGACAAAGCTCGAGCCGTGCTGCTCGACCTGCTCAAACAGCATCCGGGGCATGCGCAGGCGCAGAAGATGCTGGACCAGTTGGGGCAATAGCGGCGGTGCTCTGGGTTCGACAACCTACCCTGCTTTGTCATCCTGAGCGAAGCGAAGGACCTGATGTCTTCGCGCTTCAAGAGACAGCAGGTCCTTCGCTTCGCTCAGGATGACAACTCATGTAGTAAAGCGCAATTTGTATGAGGCGCACCACCTAACGCGTTACCGGCTGCGGCGTCGGTGCTTTCAGCAGGTCCACAAACAACTTGTAGAATTTCTCGGTGTCTAAGTCGACCTGCACCTCCACTGACTGGACATCGCGCTTGGGCTTATCCCAGTCTGCCCAGGTGATGGTGTCTCCGTAGCTGTAGCCGCGATCCAGATTCACGTCCATGTAGCGGTTTTCTTTCTTCGTGATCAGGCTGGGGTCAAGCCACGCCGCCGACGCGAGTTCGTCCCACAAATAGTTGTAGGATCCCCGCAGGCGCGCGTACTTGCCGATGTATTGCGTGGCTGGCGTGTTGCCGGCCTTGACCTTGTCGATCAGCTCATTGGTCATTCTTGTCTTCACCGAAATATCTACTGTGGTGCAGACAATCTTTTTCCAGGGTGCACGCAGCACAATGTGGGCCGCTTCCGGGTCGAACCAGAGGTTGAATTCGCGCCGCGGCGTGTTAGTGAACTCGGGATCGTCGGTCTGCGGATTCAGACTCGCTCCCATGAACACCAATTCTTTGGCCAGCCTCGGAAATTCCGGGTCGATGGAGATGGCGAGCGCCAGGTTGGTCATGGGCCCACCTTCGTAGATGGTGACTTCGTGAGGATACTTATGAACCATGCGTATCAGAAAGTGGGCAGCATCTTCGTCAGCGGCCTTGGTGGTGGGCATACCTTCCGGCATCGCTCCCAGTTCGCGCGGTGCATGATAATACTTTGGAGTCCAAGCACCCAGCCATGCCACAAAGCCATCGCGCTGCTCCGACTCCTCCGTCTCTTCTTTAGTTCTGACCAGCGGATACTCGGCTCCGGGCACGACGGGAATGTCGGTTCGTCCGATGAGTTCGAGCATGCGGAGGGTGTGCGCGACTTCTTCCGTCAGCCACGCATCGCCCGTCACCACGGTGATGCCTAAGACTGCAGTCTGCGGGGACTGGATGAGCAGCAGGATCGCTTGCTGGTCGGTACCCGCGGGTCCGGCCGCGTCCTGATCAATGATGACCTTGCGCTTGTCTTGACTCTGGCTTTGGGACACAAGACAGGTCAGGAGAATTACACTCGCCACACAACCTAGGAATCGGCCCAGTTTCATTTCGTGCACCTCATTCAATTGATGTAGGATCGCATGGAAAGCGGGCCATTTGTAAAGCCCATTCATTATGGAGCCAATCCGCGTGACCTCCGGCCACTTCCGACAAGCTGGTACTTATGTTGCCGCCTGCGTTTTGGCGGCGGCCGCGATGCTTGTTGCGGCTGAAGCGCAGCCTCCAGAAACTGCGGGAAGCGCCATTGTGCATGGATATGTGCGCGATTCCAATCGCAGGCTGCTGGCAAACGCTAGTGTTTTCTTAAAGGTCGGAACCTTTGAGCAGGCCCTCGCCGCACCGACCCAGACCACACACACGGATTCGGAAGGACACTATCGGTTTGAGGCGCTTCGAGCAGGCGCATATACTCTGCGCGCGGAGATGACCGGATACAACGGGGCAACCGTCACTCCCGTGAACCTCGCGCAGAGCGAGACGACAAAGATTGATTTTGTTCTCACGGCCACAAAAGCTTCTGAACTGCTGGGCGCTCCTCCAGCGACACCGACGACAGCAAAGTCGGCCGCACCAGCGCCCGAGTTCTTTGACGAACCTACATTCACGGTCGCAGGCATAACCCAAGCCACGGGTGCGGGCGGCCACGGTTCTGATACCGTGCTACGCACCACCGAGGCGCTGGCCCGGGCAACAGTTTCTTTGAGTAAGGAACCAGCTGCCGACGCAAAGTCGCGTGCTGCCACAACCGAGAGTTCTTTGTTAAAGGCAGTGGCGCTCAATCCTAAAGATGCCGCACTTCATCACCAGCTAGGTGACGTCGAGGAGGAGCTCGGCCATCCCCTGGAGGCGGTGCGCGAGTACCAGCGCGCGGCGGAACTTGATCCCAGCGAACTGTATCTATTCGACTGGGGAACCGAGCTTCTCACCCATCGCGCGCTGGAGCCGGCCACCGAGGTTTTCACCACAGGCAATCGGCTATTTCCAAAGTCGGTGCGCATGCTGATTGGGCTGGGCGTTGCCTGGTACGCTCGTGGTTCCTACGATCGGGCAGCGCAGTTTCTGGGGAACGCGTCGGAGTTGGCTCCCGAAGATCCGACCCCTTACCTGTTCATAGGGAAGATGCAAAGCGCGGAGACGGTGCCGACGAAGGAATCGGTGGAGCGGTTGGCGCGCTTCCAGCAGTACGAACCTGGCAACTCCTTGGCAAACTACTATTACGCGGTCAGCCTGTGGAAATGGAGACAGTCGGTGAGTGCACTCGACGATGCGAGCTCGGCGCAGATTGAGGCGCTGCTCCAGAAGGCGGTCCAGCTCGACTCGAAGTTAGGCGCGGCGTACTTGCAGCTTGGCATTCTCTACGCGCAGCGCGGAGATTACACGCGCGCAATTCCCGCGTACCAGAAGGCGATCGAAGTCAGTCCCGAACTGGAGGAGCCGCACTATCGTCTGGCGCAGGCATATCTGCGGACCGGAGACAAAACGAAAGCTCAAGAAGAACTTGAACTTAACCGTCAATTATATAAGAAAACAAAAGATGATGCTGAGCGCAAGCGACGCGAGATTCAGCAGTTCGTGATCGCGCTGCGCGACAAGAATTCCACCTCACAGCCGCAGAATTGAACCCGAGCAGCGAGTCGAGGTGGCGTCTTTCCGAAGGTCCGTTCCCTCAGGGCGCGTCGACCACACAACGAAAGCCAACCGTTCCCGACCGGTCGTGCCCAGGAGACATCAAGAGATACTTCTGGTGTTCATCCAGCCGGTAAGTCTGCGGAAAGTACCAGATCGAACCACTTGGTTGATAAGAGGCGCCACCGCGAAGGATCGCCGCGCGTGTATGCGGATCGCGATATTCATCCGTCCACTGAGACACGTTGCCGACCAGATCTAGAACGCCAAATGGGCTTGCTCCCTTCAAGAAAGCGGTTACGTCGGCGGGTGGACGCAAAGCAGGTCCAGAATCCACTGGGGGAAGAGCCTGCGCGTCCCATTCGTTCCCCCAAGGATACGCACGACCGCCGGTAGATTGTGCTGCGTATTGCCACTCCCACTCGTGGGGAAGGCGTTTCCGGCTCCAGGCCGCATACGCGCGGGCGTCCTCGATGGAAACCCAAGTGACCGGCTTGTTATCCCAACCCTCCGGATAGCTGCCATTCTTCCAGGCGCGCAAGAAATTGTGATCGTCTTTTGGAGAATAATGCGTCGAGCTCAAGAATCTTTTGAACTCAGCATTCGTCACTGGCGTTCGATCGATATAGAAACTATGCAGATGCATTCGGTGCCGATGGAAACGGCGCGCCGTATCTTCCCACGGATACTGCACATCTGCCCCGGGATCATTGCCGCCCTCGATTTCAATGCCGCTCACCTGAAAGTCGTAGTCGGCCTCGGGAATGCGCACCATTCCGTCGGGCGGCGACTGCGGCGCGGCGGTCGCCGGGATTTCAACCAGAGTCTGGGGCACGGCTTTCCACTCCCGCGAATAGCTCCCGAGAGGACGTTTAGAACGCTCTGCCATAAAGGACAGGAGGTTCTGAACACTTCCGTCCGGTTTCTCGGCCGTGGCCAGAACGGCGCCGTAACCGAGACCTTCGAGATCGAAGCTCAGCGTAGCTTTACCGTTCGCAATTGCGGGCGTCAATTCCACCCCGCGCCACAAATCGTAGTAGTGCATTCCGGTCCGATCCGGCACCTCGATCTGAGATCCGGTGACATCGTATTCGTTGCGATTGATAATCGTCCACAGCGTCCCCTTGGCCGCGGGAAACCGGCTGGCGAATACGCCTGCCTGCAAAATGGGAGCGTGCGGTTCCCAATCCGGACCGAGCAGGTAATCGGCCATGGCGCGCTCAATGCGAGTGAAGCGCAAGATGGCCTCGGCATCGTGCGGATTATTTTCGTACCAGAATCCCCAGAGGTTTTCGAGGCTGGCATAGCCCTGGCCATTGAAAAAGGCGGTCTGCAAACTGTCTGTCTTGTCGCGGGTGAAACGATCGGTAAGATTCACGGTGTGGCGCGGCTCCATCCACTTGTTCTTGCTGACCATCGGTATGAAGGGATACGGCTTCCCTTCCCAGGCCACCCAATCGTTCCAGCTGAGGTTGGTCCAGGCGATGGAAGCGTCGCGCGGTTGAAATTGGGGCTCGAACGCGAGGGGATGTCCGATCGCGTCTGAGGCTTCGCGAAAGCCTGGGGGAACGCTCTCCAGCGTATCGAAGTTGATTCCGTCGGCGTCAACCTCTTTGAGAAGTTGCGACATGGCCGTGGCTGGCGCTGCGCCTTCGTCTCGCGTTCCCAGGTCCCAGGCAAGCAGCGGGAAAAATACTTTCACAGCGTGGCGGTGAAATTGTTCAACCATCGCGCGCACGCCAGGAATACCGCCGGGAAGATCGCGCAGCATATCAAATGCGTTTCGATCGTCGATACCCAGGTTCGGATACACATGCCAGATCAGGACAGCGTCGATGGGGCCGATGCGGCTTTCGGTTTCGGAGAGGAACCGGTCGACGGTGTACTCGCCCTTGTCGGGGTCGTAGAGACTCCGGTCCCAGATGAGCAGCTGGACCTGGGAGAAGATGTGCTGCGTCCATTGCAGGTCAGGGCGTTCGTACTGCGTAGGGTTGTAACGCAGAAGAGTACGGCGATCTTTGCGCCATGCGTTCAGGCCTTGGAGCCATGCGGGTTGGTCGGACGGACTGGCAGGCCCGGAAAAGAAGACTTCGCTGGCTGGCGGAATCTCCGTCAAATTCATGACTCCGGTGTGGGAGACAAGGTCGTGCTGCGCCTTCCATTCATCGGCGTAAAACGGGATCGAGAGCAGCAACAGAGTGATTGCTGCCGCAAGCCATCGGAAATTGAGGACTCGGTTCAAGAAATGAATGCATTGGGTAAGCTTGCGATGATAACTCAACGGATATCCCCCCTCGCAGCGGTCTTTCAAATTCAAAGACTTAGGAAGCGACTCCTGCCAGGTCTTTGAGAAATAAGGACTTATTTGTAAAGTATTTATAAATCAATGACATAGCCATTGCCGCAAAGCGATTTTTCGACCCGTTGCCGGGTCTTTCTTCTCCAGGTCTTTGAGGAATAAGGAGTTGCGAGTCTAGCACAGGAAGCCCTGGCTGATTCCGTATCTGCAGATACCTGCAAACCCATGAATTGCCTGAGTTGACAACAAAAGCTGAGGCTTACGGGTCAGCGTAAGCCTCGGCTCGATGGTTCCAGTAGTTCGCCTGATTCCGATCCTAGAAATCAAGTCGCAGAGCAAACTGGATGACGCGCGGGTTGTTGACGGTTTCGTTGACAACGCCGAACGTGGAAGGGCTGTTGATGTCCTGCATATAAACTCCGTTGCCGGTGAGACCAAACTGCGCGTGATTGAACAGGTTGAAGAATTCTCCGCGGAACTGCAGAGTGTATCCCTCGTGAACGTGGAAATTCTTGAACACTGAAAAATCCGTGTTCACAAAACGCGGACCGGAAATTGGCGCGCGCGACGCGTTTCCGAGTTCTCCCGGGGGTGGCGCAGAAAAACAGCTGGTATTGAACCACTCCGCTACAGTGGGGTGGCTGAGATGGGGGTTGCAAGTCTGGTTGGGGCGGTTCATCGGAGTTCCATTCCACTCGAAATTGACGCCAGACTGGTTATTGCCGTCAACCACAAACAACGGGAAGCCAGAGGTCGCCTTCTCAATCACATTCACCTGCCAGCCTCCGAGAGCCCCGTCGGCGACCTTGTTCCAGTCGCCACCATAGCGTTTGCCTTTGCCGAATGGCAATTCATACAAGACGCTGGCGGTAAATTGATCGTCGAGATTGAGTTGTGAAAGACCCCAATCTGCCTTTTGTGAACCCGGCAGCGGCCAGTATTGTGCGCCCGGCGTAGTGCCGTCTCCATCGGACATGCCGGAATCGAAGGTTCTAGACCAGGTGTAGCTGACCAGGGCGTAGAGGCCGTGACGCGCACTCTTGGTCTCGGCTCTGATCAGCAGGCCGTCGTACCGGGCCTTAGCGCCATCCGTAATATTTGAAATGTTGATGAATTCGTTGCCTTGGTACGGAGCATTAAACCACGCTCCCCCAGGCCCACAACCGAGGGTATAGCCTGAACCGGGAACGTAGTTGGGACCTCCGGCGCACGCACCGGGGGCATTCACATTCATATTCAATCCGTAGAACAAAATGTGCGTGCTCCGAGTGCCAGCATACCCCGCCGTGAGAACGATATTTCCAGGCAACTGGCGCTCGATGTTCAAATTGAACTGCTGCACCATCCCCTGCTTGAAGTTCGAGTTCTGGGAGAGCGACGTGCCAGTAAAGTTATCGGGATTCGGGGGTGCCGTGAACGGTTGGAGCGTTGTAGCCCCCGGCGAGCCCACTTGCTGCAAGAACCCATATTTCAGCCCGCAGTTTGCCGCATTCGGATCGGTTGTGGGCAGCGCCCAGTTACCGAATGGGCAAACCGAGGAAATATAACCACCAGGGCCGTAGCCGAACTGATCCGCTTCGGCGTAGTACGGCGGATTCTGCCAAAGCCCTTGCGCACCCTGACTCCAACCCGAGTCGTGGTAAATCGAGTACCCAGCGCGGACCACGGTATTCTGCATGCCGAAGGGTTTCCACGACAATCCAATGCGTGGTTCGATCGCAGTCTTGTC
>CAVWAN010000014.1:0-12341 GCA_963752985.1 uncultured Acidobacteriaceae bacterium | reverse complement strand
ATGCTTACTATAGAATGTCCGGCTGCCGGTGTCTTGCAAGAGAAATACTCTGTAGGGAACTACAGTCGTAACCGAAGAGTGTCCGTTGGGACATGGTTCAGGGAGATTGAGGGGCGCGTTGTGAGCTCACTACGCCATCGTCGGTGATTTTTATTTCGCGATGGCTTGCTTTGCAATCCTCTCCGAGTTTGCGAGCACGGAAGCCCGCGCCGGGTTTCCAATGTAGCAAACTGGTCCACACGCAGTTTGGCCCTTCGGTTGGAAAAGGGGTGGTGTTCTCGTATTCGAACTGGCCCTGCACCGAGAGGACGGCTTCGGCCGTGCCAGTTTTCTTCCGAAGCGACGTGGCCGTGCTTTCATGGAACTCACTGCCGCAACCTCCATAGGCATAACCGTCGCCTGCGAGGCGCACCGCGCTGGTGACAAGCTTGCCATCCACGACTTCGAGCCCAATCCAGTAGAGAACGTGCCCCGGGCTGGAAATTCTCCCGTCGGCGGTCAAGACGGCGGTCAAGATGACATCGAAGGCGCGAAATCCTGGCCGCTGCTCCAGGATGTGGGTGCGATAGGAATCTTCCGCTTCGATGGGCACAAGATGCTCGGGCGCCTCCGTTTCATCTGTTTCCTCGCCGGCAATACCCCATTTCGGGATCGCTTGCACACTGGGCTTGCCGCCGGACGGCACGGTGACCAATGAGAGATGCGTGTTCAATGCTCGGCCAGCTCCTGGACTGGCAAAGACAAAGACGTCTGTGTCAGGCAGCAAGTCCTTGAAGCGCTGGAGCAGAGTTGTGGGCCCCAAGTCGGCCACAATCACGCGTTGATCCTGCGTCGCCGGAATTTCTCTGATGCGCAACGCGAGCTGCCCCAGGTCGGGGAAAAAGTTTTGGGATTGCGGGTACGACGGTCTCGGGGGCTTTTCCGAAAACAGATAGAACTCCCTTTGCGCCCTGCGCACGGCATGAGAGTCCCCGTAAGGAGAAACCGTCGTGCAATGGAAATCGCTGGATGCAGTCTCCCACTGGCACTGGAGAGAGTCTTTGCCCTCCCAAGCCTGGTCTTGCGCGGAGCACGCGCCACCGATCGGCTCAAAATGACTGCAGGACAGGATTTCGAGAATGCGTGGTGAGCCTGTTCGCAAATCCAGAAACAAGTGATTGTCAAAGGTTTCGACCTGGTACACTCCCTGCTGCAGATTCCAATAACCGAGGTTGAACAAAGGCAAACTCGCGTCGGGCGTGGCGGCCTGAAGAGTGAGCCACGTTGCCATTTCGTCAGTCGGAGTTGAGCCGGCGCCGGCCTTCTCGGCAGGAGAGCCGTTCGACTCGTTATCGTTATTGTTGTCGCGATCGCCATCATCGCGCTGCTGAATGAGCAGCAGCGTAGGATCTTCGGGGTTTGCCAGTTCAAACCAGCGCTCGCCATGGAGTCCCACGACGCGAACCGCCAGTGCCAACCGATCGGCGGCGGATTGGCCTGGGCTCTGGTCGTAACCTTCGCGTCCGGGCACAGGCACGTGCCAGCGATAAAATTCCGCGCGCGTAAAGGAGTATTTCGCAGCATCGAAGCCGTCAAACACAAGAACCGGACGCGTTTTCCATTGCTTGATGACGTCGGGCGAAGTCAGTTCGACAAACTTCAAATCCGCTTGGTAAAACGTCGCGTCCAGATTTTGGGAGCAGCCGAAATGGCCAACGGCGTTCGTTTGCGCGAATCCGGGAGCAGCGACCAGGAGCGGTGTAATCGAGAGAAGATTGACTAAGACCCTCAAAGTGGCCTCATCTGATCATCAGCCGTTCCATCCGCGTGGCGCGGCCGGTGTGGTCATCGCACTCGACCACCACGGCGCACAGTCGGACGTCGCCGTTAGCCGGTTCGAAGCGCGCCGGCATCCCGCTCAGAAACCTCTCGATCACTAATTCTTTCTTCACGCCAATGACGCTGTCATACGGCCCGGTCATCCCGACGTCCGTGATGTAAGCAGTGCCCTTCGGCAAGACGATCTCATCCGCGGTAGGAATATGCGTGTGCGTGCCCACTACGGCAGTGACCCGCCCGTCGAGATACCAGCCGAAAGAGACTTTCTCGGAACTCGCCTCGGCATGGAAATCCACAAATACAATTTTCGATTTAATCTGCTCCAGAAGCCGGTCGGCATAGCGAAAGGGGTCATCGCTCGACCCCATGAACACCCGCCCCTGAAGATCCACGACTGCGTACCCAACGCCGTTTTTCTGGCCTTCGTACACTCCCCAGCCAGGCAGGCCCTGCGAGAAATTTGCCGGACGCAATAACCGGCGCGCCGGACTGTGCGGGTTACCATCTGCCATCTGGAAATATTCGATGATTTCGCGCTTATCCCAGACGTGATTTCCGGTGGTCATCACGTCGATGCCCAGATCGAAAAGCTCTTCCGCCAGCGAGGGTGTGATTCCAAACCCGGCCGCGGCATTTTCGCAGTTGGCGATGACCAGATCGACCGCGTACTGCTTGCGCAATTCAGGCAAGCGATCCTTTACGATCGTCCGCCCGGGGCGCCCAAAAATGTCACCAATAAAAAGAATTTTCAAGACTTGATGGTAACACGATGAAATCGCGGATATTTAGCACACTGGCTACTGGCTGCTGATCTCAGCCGTCTTCAAGAAGTCGTAATTCCCCGCAGGATTCAGCGTCGCGTTCCGCAGGCGTCGCGTGTGCACCAGCACATTATCGAAGTACCAAAGGTTGATATACGGTTCATCTTGCGCCAGCGCTTCCTGAACCTCAGCGTACAGCCGCTTGCGGGCATTTTGGTCGGTCTTGCGGCGCGCTTCATCGATCAAACTATCAACCCGCGGATTGGAATAAAATCCGCGGTTGGCGCCTTTGGGAGGGAACCGGTTGGAATGAAAGGAATACTCGAAAATATCCGGATCTTCGTTGCCGCCGATCCAGCGCAACGAATAAAGCTGGAAAGCGCCGCTGGTGACATCGGCAAAAAATGTAGCGAACTCGAACGTGCGAATGTCGAGCGCAATGCCCACATCGCGCAATTGCTGCTGCAGCACCGCCGCCAGCAGGCGAGTGGACTCCTCGGTGGACGTCTTCATTGTGAGGTGAAAGCGAACGCCGTCGCGAGCCTCATACCCGGCGGCATCAAGCAACTGACGAGCTTTCTCCGGATTGTGCGGGTAGGTCGCTACGTCCTGGTCATAGGCCCAGCTTTGCGGCGGCAGCACGCTCAGAGCCGGTTGCGCAAATCCGCGCCAGATGTATTGCAGAAGAGGACCACGGTCGATGGCGTACGCGATCGCCTGGCGCACTCGAACATCCCGCAAGGTGGGATCACGCAAGTTAAATGCGAGATAGGAAAGCACCGTACCCGGAGCGCGCTCCACCTGCAAAGTCGGCTCACGCTGCAGCGCCACGATGGTGTCGGAGGTAAATGCGTTGATCGCGGCATCGGCGCTCCCCTTGCGCAATTCCAGCGCCCGCGTCGTCGCATCGGGCACGACGATGAAGCGCACCCTGGCCAGCCGCGCCTTCGTCCCCCAGTAATTGTCATTGCGCTCGACCACGACCTCTTTGTCCTGTTCCGCACTCACAAATTTGAAGGGTCCCGACCCGATTGGCTTGCGCGTGATCTCCTCGAGCGAACCATAAGGGACAATTCCACTTGCCCCCTCCGAGAGATTCCATAGCAAGGTCGCGTTGGGCTCCTTGAGGTGAAATACCACGGTGAAGTCTTCGGGTGCGTCGATGTGATCCACGAAACGGTACGCGGCCGACTTCGTGCTGCGAATCTTTCCTTGGAGCAGGGAGTCAAACGTCCACTTCACATCGTGGGAAGTAAGCGGCCGCCCATCGTGGAAAATTACGCCGTGATGCAATTGGAAGACGTAGGTCAGGGGATCCGGAATCTCCCAGCGTTCCGCCAACCCGGGCGCCACATTCAAGTGCTCGTCGCGCGTCAGCAGCGCATCGAAGAGGAGTTCGCCAATGCGTTCCGATTGCGCATCAATTCCCACGCGCGGGTCGAGATTCGTTGGGCTGCTTTCAATAATCATCACCAGCGTGTTCGGATCGGGAGGTTGGGAGCAGGAGAGCAGCGGGAGTACCAGGCCGCCGATCAATCCCAAAAGAATTGTCGTGCGCAACAGAATTGCCATTCTAGAAAAGTTTGTCATCCTGAGCGGAGCGAAGGACCTGCTTCTAGCCCGCTCCCGTGCCGCCCTACGCATACGAAATCTTTCCCAAGATCGCCGCCCGCTTCGCTCCCGTAGCCGACGGCACATTCGACGGCCGCCGATGCCACGTCTCATGCGCAAGCAGGGCGAACGCCACCGCTTCCTTCGCTGCCGCCGGCAGACCGAACTCATCCGAGAAATGCAACTCGATTCCCAGTGGGGCGATTTCATTGCGTAGCATGGCCATCAGCGTAGGATTCTTCACGCCTCCGCCCGAAATAATCATCTCGTGACCGCCCTGCTTTCGGCTCGCACCAAATCGCGGCAGCACGAAGCGCTGGACTGCGTCCGCAATCGATCGCGTCGTCAACGCCGTTGCCGTCGCCACTATGTCGGCATTGCTGGCCCCGCGGCAGATCTCAAGAAATCGGCTGACGTATTCGCGGCCAAATTCCTCGCGCCCGGCTGTCCGCGGAGGCTTCTGCCGAAAAAAGGGCGCCCGCACCAGCCGCGCAATCACCCTATCCAGTACGCGTCCCGAAGACGCGACCTTGCCATCGCGATCGAAACGTTTTCCGAAAACCTCTTCCATCACCGCATCGATCACCATGTTGCCGGGGCCGGTGTCAAAAGCAACCACCTGGCCTAGCGGCGCGCCTGCCGGGATCGCCGTCAGATTCGCTATGCCGCCGATGTTCTGGGCGATGCGATTCACACGCTGATCCAGGTACAGAAGGTAGTCGACGAACGGTACCAGCGGCGCGCCTTTCCCTCCGGCCGCCATATCCGCCGGACGAAAATCAGAGACCACTGGCACGCCGAGCCGTGCGGCGATCACTGCGCCTTCTCCCGTTTGCCACGTTGCCGCCAATTTTCGCCCGAGAAATCGTTCCGCCATTCCCTGGTGATAGAGCGTCTGCCCATGACAGCCCACCAGGTCAAGTTTCACGCGGTGCTTGCGCGCTGTTTTTGCCACTGCCTCCGCGTACAGTTCGCCGAGAAGAAAGTTCAATCGGGCCATATCCGCAACCCGGGCCAATTCCGCATTCATCATTCCCAAAATTGCCCGTCGAACCGGAGCACGGAACGGGTACTCCTCGTGACCAAGAAGCGTGTAGCGCGGACACTCCTGTCCGCGTGCCGACACCCGCACCAATGCCACATTGATCCCGTCCGCCGAGGTCCCACTCATCACGCCGGCAATAATCATGCGGGTTCCTCGCGAGCGAGCGTATCCATCCGTATCTCTTCGCCGAATTCCCACAGTTGGCGCGTCAGCTTCTCCACTCGTCCGGCGGAGGGAGAGGCAGTGCGACGCCTCGGCAGGTACTTCTTCTTAAACGCCAGCACACTCCCGGCCGATTCCCGAACTCGCTGAACGAATTTATGATCGCGCTCTGCTTCGTGAATGAGAGCTTCATGGGCACGGACAACCATCTCTTCCTTGTGGCAGATCAGCGCCAAATCTCCGCCGGCACGGATGTGCTGCACGACTGCCTGCTCGATGGGAGCAAATTTGAGGACAGCTCCCATCTCCATGTCGTCCGAGACGATGAGTCCGTTGTACCGGATTCTCTTGCGCAGAATGTCGGTGATCCACTTTTTCGACAAGGATGCCGGCAGTCGCTCTCCTGTCACCTTGGGATAGGCCGCGTGCGAAACCATGACCATCGCCAATTCGCGCCGCTGGGGCATCGATAACGAACGATAGGGAACCAGATCCTCGTCCCACAATTTGCGCAGCTGCTTTTCGACGCTGGGAAGCTCATGATGAGTATCGAGCGTGGCCTCACCCAGTCCGGGGAAATGTTTGCCGCAGCCGAGTACTCGGGCATCGCCTAGCCCGCGCAGAAACTCACGCGCGTAGGCAACCACCTGCTTCGGATCGTCCGAGACCGCCCGCGTGCTCAATACCGACCGCGAAGCCTCGTAGGCCAAGTCAAGCACCGGGGCAAAATCGACGTTGAAGCCGAGCGCGCGGCAGTTTTCACCGATCACGCGCCCGTGCTTGCGAAAAAGCGCGCGGCTGCCCGTGGCAAAAACTTCCGCCGGAGAAGGCGTTGAACCGATCACGTTGCGGAATCGGTCCACCGTGCCGCCTTCAAGATCGACGCAAGTGAAAAGCGGCGTCGCCACGCACTTCTGGCATTTGCGCAGAAGAGCGTGCGTCTGCGCGGCTCCGGTGATGTTGCGGGCAAACAGAATCACGCCCGCCGGCTGAATCTTTGTGAGCAGGGAAGCGAGACGCGGAGACATCCCTGTCCCGTCGAAGCCGATGATGAGGAGTTGGCCGATGCTTCTGGGGTCGGTAGAGGTTTTCTTCGAAGGTGTCATCAGACTCCGAGCGTCAGTTCAACGTGGAACTTGTTGTTTTGGTCGGTATGCTTGGAAATAATCAGCCGACCAACAACCGAATTGAATCCTGATGCCCACACATGAAAGCTATATGTCCCCGCTCTTAGACCCTTGATTTTGAATCGGCCCCGCCCGTCAGTTTCTGCTGAGTGCTTCATTGTCGAGCCATCCGGGCCAAACACCTCAACCGTCGCGCCGCGCAACGGATCATCTGGGCGCGTGCTTGAGATTCGAACATCGCCCTCAACCGACCTCAGCACCACGGGTTCCGCTAGTTCATGGATGATCCCGAAGCAATGCCCTGAAAGCTGACACGCCTCAGGGAGAGCGCTGGCCTGCGGTTGGCACACCACCGATAGCGCCGTGACGAGAATCGCACACCACACTATCTGACCGGCCAGGCTAGTGCGAAGCAACCTCATTCGATCTGCCTCTTCAGCTCCGCCAGTAAGTTTAGCGCTTCGAGCGGCGTCAGCCGGTTTAAATCCACCTCGCGGAGCTTTTCGAGGACTGGCTGCGACAGCGGAGTGAAGATGGTCAACTGCGTGGGACGCTCCGGTTCTGTGGACGCGCCCGGCGTCAGATGCCCCGAAAGCCGGTGCTCGGACGATTCATGCTCCGCCAGCACCTCGCGCGCACGCACCACGACTTCGTGGGGCAGTCCCGCCAGCTTTGCGACTTCGATTCCGTAGCTGCGGTCGGCCGCGCCCGGTTCGACGCGGCGCAGAAAAACAACGCTTCCCCCGGTTTCTTTGACGGACACGTGATAATTCTTCACGCCGCTCAACTGCTCCGCCAATTCTGTGAGCTCGAAATAATGCGTGGCAAACAAAGTCTTGGCCCGCACGCGCGCATGCAGATACTCGATGGCGGCCCAGGCGATCGCCAGCCCGTCATATGTGGACGTGCCGCGCCCGACTTCATCGAGCAGGATCAACGACCGCGCCGTTGCCGTGTGCAGAATCGCCGCCGTCTCCGTCATCTCGACCATAAACGTCGAGCGCCCTCGTGCCACGTTGTCGCTCGCTCCAATGCGCGTGAAGACGCGGTCCACAATGCCCAGCCGCACGGCACGCGCCGGAACAAACGAGCCCATCTGCGCCATGATGACGATCAGCGCTGCCTGCCGCAAATAAGTGCTCTTGCCTCCCATGTTCGGCCCGGTCAGCACGATGATGTTGTGGGTCGAGGAGTCCAGAAACAGATCGTTCGGGATGAAGCGGTCGCTCCCCGCCAGTTCCTGCAGTTCGATAACCGGATGCCGTCCTTCGACAATTTCCAGATCGCCCACGTCCTCGGCCTTCTCAGCTTCATCGAAACGCGGCCGGCAGTAATTCCGCAGCGCCGCAATGTGTGCCAGGCAGCCCAGGACATCGACTTCAGCCAGTGCCAGCGCGGTTTGCCGGATGCGCTTGGCCTCGGTGGCAATGGCAGAACGCAACTCGGCAAACAGCCGCCGCTCGATTTCAACAATCTTCTCCTGGGCATCGAGAATCTTCGACTCATACTCCTTCAGCTCCGGAGTCGTGAAGCGCTCGGCATTTACCAGCGTCTGCTTGCGTTCGTAGTCGGCGGGCGCGTGGTGCAAGTTGGCCTTCGAAATCTCAATGTAGTAGCCGAAGATCGAGTTGAACTTTACCTTGAGCGACCCAATCCCCGTCCGCTCGCGTTCGCGCGTCTCTACTTGTGCCAAATACTGCTTCGAGTTGCGGCTCAGGTCGCGGAGTTCGTCCAGATCCTTGTCGACGCCGGCAGCGATCACGCCGCCATCGCTCAGCGTGAGCGGCGGCTCAGGAACCAGCGTGCCTTCAATCTTCCCCTGCAGATCGCCCAGTTCGTCGATCAGTCCAAGCAGCGCGCCCAGTCGCGACGCAGACGGTCGTGACTCAGACAGTCCCGCCAATACCATTCGCACCTTGGGAATTCGTCCGAGCGATGCGGCCAGAGCCAGCACGTCCCGCGGATTCGCCGTCTCCAGCGTGACCCGGCTCAACAGACGTTCCAAGTCAAGAATGCCATCCAACGCCCGCCGCAATTCTTCGCGCCGTACCGAATCCTTGACCTGCACCTCAACCGAATCCAGCCTGCCCTCGATCTCGCTCCGATCCAAAGATGGCCGCAGCATCCACGTCCGCAAAAGTCGTTTGCCCATCGGCGTTACGGTGGCATCGAGGCACCGAAACAAGGTCACCCCGGCATCGGTCCCAGCGAATAGGGGCTCGATCAACTCCAGGTTGCGCACCGTCACGGCATCGAGCACCAGGCAATTCTGCCGTTCGTAGAAGCCGATGCGGTCCACGTGGTCGAGCGTGCCGCGCTGCGTCGACCGGATGTAATACAGAATCGCCCCCGCCGCCGAAGCCGCCGCCCGTTTGCCCGCCAACCCGAAGCCCTCCAGCGAGAGCACGCCAAAGTGATTCTCCAGCAGGGGGATAGCGTGGTCAGGAGCAAAGATCCAGTCGTCGAGGGGAGTCTCTACCCAGCCCCCGCCGGAAATCCGAGCGACGGGTGCCGTGCCGGTGGAGAGGTCTGTTTCAGTGTGGGGACGGGCGACTCGCCCGTCCAGGGCAGCGAAGCTGCCCATTTGTCGAGCTGCGGCTCTCTCCAGCAAAGGTGCCGAAGATCCATACAGCATTTCCTTTGGCCGTAATTGTTCAAGTTCTTCTTGAATGCGTCGCCCGGCCGATTCGCCCGCGAATTCCGTCGCCCGAAATTCGCCCGTCGAAAGATCCAGCGCCGCAAAACCGACGCGGTCTCCGACCGTCGCCACCGCCGCCAGAAAGTTGTTCTCCTCGGCGTTCAACGATGAATCCGCAGCCGTACCCGGCGTGACCACGCGCGTCACCTCGCGCCGCACGAGTTTCTTTGCCAGGCGCGGGTCTTCCACCTGCTCGCAAACCGCGACCTTGAACCCGCGCCGAATCAGCTTTGCGATGTACCCCTCGGCAGCGTGGTAAGGCACCCCACACATGGGGATGGCCACGCCTTTTTCTTTATTGCGCGAGGTCAGCGTGATTTGCAATTCGCGCGCGGCCAACACCGCATCGTCGAAGAAAAGCTCGTAAAAATCCCCCAGCCGGAAGAACAGCAGAGCGTTGGGATGCTCTTTCTTGATGGCGGAATACTGCCGCATCAGCGGCGTCGAGGGCTCGGACATAGAACAATTGGTGATGGGTAATTTGTAATGTGTAATGGGCTAATTTGCAATTGAGCGCTGGGACGCGTCTCAAATCACAAATCACCAATTGCAAATTACAAATTCTTTTGTTCTCCTTACGCCATGGAGCTCCGCAAAGATCCCATCACGCGTTCCTGGGTGATCACCGGCGACGATGTCATCGAGCCCACGCCGCGCTCCGAAGCCTGCCGGTTTTGCGGTCCGTCCGCCGAGCCAGGGCAAGTCATCGCCAACCTGCCGGGCGTGGATGGCAGCGCGTGGTCGGCGCGCTCGGTCGTGCATCCGCATGCGCTCTACCACATCGAAGGCGAGGCGGGACGCCGCGGTGACGGCCTCTACGACCGCATGGGATCGGTCGGCGCTCACGAAGTCCTGCTCGAAAATCCCCGTCACAACGGCCATATCTGGAATGCCAGCGACCTCGAAGTGGAACAGTTCCTGCGTCTGGCCGCGCAGCGGATTCAGGATTTGAAGCGCGACAACCGCCTCAAGTACATCAGCATTTTCAAAAATCACGGAGAGGGCGCTGGACAGGAATTCGACCACCCCACTTCCCAACTCACCGCCACCACTTTCGTGCCGCGCCGCGTCCTCTACGAACTACGCGCCGGACGCGACTATTTCGAGACCAAAGAGCGTTGCGTTTTCTGTGACATTCTGGCGCAGGAGGAGCGCCAGGGCCTGCGCATCGTCGAAATTCGCGGAGACTACGTGGCCTTCTGCCCCTATGCCCCGCGCGTCCCGTACGAAACCTGGATCATGCCCCGCAGCCATGAATCTTCCTTTGAGCGTTCCGGATCATCCCGCGTGGGCAACGTCGCCGATCTAGCAGCCCTTTTGCGCCGCACCCTGCAACGCATTCGCACCGTCACCGAATCCTTCCACATGGTGCTCCACACCTCGCCTAACAGCCAGCATCCTTCCGCAACCCTCGGATACTGGAAAACGCTGGATGAGGATTACCACTGGCACATCGAGATTCTGCCCATTCTTGAGGCCAAGGCCAGGTCCTACACGTTTAAAGAGACTTATTATTCTCCCGTCGCTTCCGAGACGGCCGTCAAACGGCTGCGCGAGGCAAAGATCTAATCCATAGCAAGAGAGTTCATGCCACGAATACCGGAGCCCTGAAAATCGATGCCTCATAAAATAATTCCCACTGTGCTGACCTTAGCCTGTCTTTGTCTCTGCCTGGCCGCGTCCGCTCAAACTCCACCACCGCCTCCCAGCGAGAAACAGCAAGTCCTCTGGACGAAGCTTGAAAAAACTATTTTTGACGTCGACCGTAGTCTCGACGGCGTCATGGGAGTAGCCATCGTCGATCTCACCGACGGCCACAAATACCTGCTGCACGCGAGTGACGTTTTCCCGCAGGCCAGCTCCATCAAGATCTGCGTCCTCGCCGAACTTTACCGGCAAGCCCAGCAAGGCAAGCTGAAACTCACCGACCTTTACACCGTCAACGCCGCCGACCTGGTTCAGGACAGCGACATTATGGGCGGCCTCACGCCCGGCGTCACCCGGATCACACTGCGCGACCTCGCGACCATGATGGTCGCCGTCAGCGACAACTCCGCCACCAACGTCCTCATCGACCGCGTCGGCATGGAGAACGTGAACGCCTTCCTGAATGCGCAGGGACTGCATGACACCCGTCTCCGCCGCAAGATGATGGATGTCAAAGCCGCCGCCGAAGGCCGCGAAAATGTCTCCACGCCCAGCGAGATGTCGAAGCTGCTCGAAGCGCTCTATCGCGGCCAGATCCTGAACAAAGAGATGACTGACGATTTCTTCAAGGTCCTCTCCACCCACAAAGACAGCTTTATCCCCCGCGATCTCCCCGACGATTTGAAGATCGCCAACAAGCCCGGCGAGCTCGAAGGCGTGCGCAACGATTCGGGCGTGATCTTCGTCGACAAGCGGCCGTACATTCTCTGCGTCATGACCACCTACCTGCATCGCGAGCGTGACGGAGAAGAGGCCATCAGCAACATTTCGCTGGCCGCCTGGCGCATGTTCGATCGCATCGCGCGAGCCAGTGAGTATGGGAGAGTGGTTTCGCCAGGGAACAGCAGCAAGTAGGCCGGGGTTGTTGTGGAAACTGGGTTGTGTGGGGACGGGCGCCCTCGCCCGTCCAGGCCGAGCGCAGGTCGGCAGCAGGCAGTGGCCACAGCAGCTCTAATTCGCTATAGTCGAGCGATCAGCGACCGCCCCATGACCATCCGTCGCCTCAAAACCTACACCGGATCCCAAGGCTACGTTTACCAGTACTACTTCGTCGGGAAACGTCGATCACTGCAGTCTGCGGCCAACGAGTACATCTTCGACGTCACCTCCGACCGCAAGCTGACCTACGCGGTCAGCATCTTCCTGCCGAACCATGTGGTCTCCGCCTGGGCCGATTCCCACGGCCGCCATCTCTCCGACTCGGAACAGTACGCCGCCGTCAAGATGCGTCTGTTCCGCGCTTTCGACGAACTGGAGAACATGCAGGCGCAAGGCCGCCAACTGCAGATCGACTTGCAGTCGCTGGAAGAATCGCTGGCGTCGTTAGGTGTGGAGTAGATGGCCTCGTTACATCCTGAATGTCACCCGAAATAATCAGTTCTCTTGTTGGGCAAATTGTTGTAACATGCACC
>CAVWAN010000013.1:0-373075 GCA_963752985.1 uncultured Acidobacteriaceae bacterium | reverse complement strand
GGCGCCGTACTTCGCGCCGACGGAGATGCGCAGAACCACCGGCATGGTGAGTTGTCCGGCCGACATGGACTGCCACTTCGAGAGCTGATTGAAAATCTCATCGCCCGCCCGCCCCATGAAATCGGCATACATAAGCTCGGCCACCACGCGGCCACCGGACATGGCGTAGCCCACGGCCGCGCCCACGATCGCCGCCTCAGAAATCGGCGCATTGAACAAACGATGGTAGGGGAGGGCTTCAGTGAGGCCTCGATAAACCGCGAAGGCGCCGCCCCAGTCGCGGTTTTCTTCGCCAAACGCAATCATGGTGGGATCAATGGAAAGCCGGTGCAGCATGGCTTCGAAGATGGCATCGCGCACGTTGTAGGCCTTCATCTTCGGCACCGGCTTGCCGTTCTCGGTGGGAGTTCGAATCTTGCCGCGGATCTGCAGCACTCTGGGATTGGCGGCGATGTCTTGCAGGAACTCCGGTGTGCGATCGTCGAACTTTTCCACCCGCTGGTTGGAAAACATGACGCGGTCGACCAGATCGGAATCGATGGCGACGCGCGGGCTGCGCTCGAGATCGATAGCCAGGCGGAACATGTCGAACACCACGGCTTCGATGCTGGCGCGGGCGCTGTCCAGTTCGCTTTCGGTCAGAACGTGGCCGTCGACCAGCCGCTTGCGGAACGCGACAATCGAATCGGCCTTTTGCCAGTGTTCGATTTCTTCCTTCGAACGATAGCTGGACGAATCGGAAGGCGAGTGGCCGCTGATGCGATAGGTGATGGTATCTAGCAGCACGGGGCCGCGGCCTTCGGCCAGAATCTGCTTCTTGCGGCAGAAGGCATCGATTACGGGTAAGGGGTCGTATCCATTCACGCGCTCGGCGTGCATCTGCTCGGGATTAACGCCGGCGCCGATGCGCGCGATGAACTGCACCCCCATGGTTTCTCCGCAGGGCTGCCCGCCCATGCCGTAGAAATTGTTCATGCAGTTGAAAATGATGGGCAGTCCTCCGCCGAGCGATTGATCCCAAAGTTTCGAGTACTGATCCATAGCAGAGAAGGTGATGCCTTCCCACACCGGGCCGCAGGAAAAAGAAGCGTCCCCGATGTTGCAGACGACCATGCCGGGCTTGCGGTTCACGCGTTTGAAGAGCGCGGCGCCAGGAGCAATCGAACCCGAGCCGCCTACGATCGCATTGTTGGGATAGATCCCAAACGGAGGAAAGAAGGCATGCATCGAGCCGCCCAGCCCGCGGTTGAATCCCGCGTCCCGCGCGAAGATCTCGCAATAGGCTCCGTAGATAAAAGCGCGCAGGGCAATCTCGCGGGTCGAGCCCTGGAACGCGTGCTCAACGGGACGCAGTATTGCTCCGTCGCGGTACGACTCGAAAATGTTCGACAACTGCGATTCGGTGAGCTTGCGAATGCTGGAAAAACCTTTGGCAAGAATCTCGCCATGGCTGCGATGCGAACCAAAAATAAAATCTTCGGGAGAAAGGGAAAAGGCCATGCCGACCGCGGCCGCTTCTTGTCCGATCGATAGATGAGCGGGTCCGGCGTGGTTATAGGCAACACCTTTATAAGAGCCCTTGGTCTTGATTTCGTTCAGGATGGTTTCGAACTCGCGGATCGCGCACATGTCCTGCCAGACCTGCAGAAAATCCGCGGTCGAGTAGTTCCCCAGTTCCTGTTCCAGGGTGCGGTCGTAGGTGTTGATGGGGATTTCCGACACCTGGATCTTCGACTTGGCAAAAACATCTTTTGGTTCGATGACGATCGACTTGGGCATTCCTTGAAACTCCTGATGAACGAAACTCTTAGTAGACTCCAGCCAGCGCTACTTTGAAAGGTTCGCTCAAATCGTACAGATCTGCTCCACCTTTTCGATCTTATCGCGCACCACTTTCAGGAATCTCGCGCCCGGCGCGCCGTCGATGATCTGGTGATCGAGCGTCAGAGAGAGACCGATGGAATCGATGAATTCCACTTTGTCTTCTCTGCGCACCGCCTTCAGTTGAATGGCGTTGACTCCGAGAATCGCTACCTGCGGCGGATTCAGCAGCGGTGTAAAAGACTCGATGCCCAGTCCACCGAGATTGCTGATGGTGAAGGTCGCGCCGCTGAGGTCGTCAGCCGAAATCTTGTTCTGTACCGCTTGCTCCGAGAGATCCTTCATGCGCGTGGCCAGAGCCGCAACCGTCAGTGTCTGCGCATTCCGCACTACGGGAACCAGCAGCCCGCGCGGAGTGTCGCACGCAAACCCGATGTGAATGCCCCGGCCCGGGTGAATCTTTCCATCGACGAACAACACGTTGAGATCGGGTACCTCCAACAATGCCCGAACGGTGCAGAATGTCACCAGGTCATTGATATTGATATTGATATTGATATTGATGTCTGGCACGGCCGACGAAGCCTTGATGCGAGCGCGCAACCGAAGCAACCCGCTGGCGTCGGCGGAAGAATTGAGGGTGTACTGCGCGGTGCTGGATAGAGACTCGCGCAGGCGGCTCGCAATCTTCTCGCGAACACTGGAGATTGGAGTTTCTGGCGCGTTCAGATTGGAGGGAGAGGCGTCATAGAGCGCGCGCAGATCGGCTTCGAGGACGCGCCCCCCCGGTCCAGACCCGCTGACCGCTCGCGGGTGGAAGTCGTGTTCGGCGGCAAAGCGCTGCGCCCTCGGACTCAGGGGCGCGGACGAGTGGGGAAGGGAATCGTCGTCAGCCGCAACCGGCGCACTGACCGGCTGTGGGCCCGAAGCAGCAACCGCGGAAGCTGGCCCGTTCGGATGCGGGCGAAACCCTTCTACGCTCTCGCCGGGTTTGCCGATCACAAACAGCGGTGTGAAAACCGGCACGAGCTCGCCTCGCTCGAAAAATGTGGCAAGCACGGTGCCGTCCACAGACGCCGCGACTTCAAAACTGGTTTTGTCGGTCTCAATCTCGACCACCGTTTCACCGGCCGAGACCGCTTGGCCCTCTTGCTTGACCCACCTGGCAATAAGGCATTCTTCCACCGTATTGCCCAACTTCGGCATTTCCACCGCAACTGCCATCTGCGTCTTCTTCCTCACTTACTTATTTCGGTGCGCTCGTCGTAGCCTACACGCGCCCTCAGCCGCAATCACGAGGATGGCGTGGGAGATTCAATATGATCAGTATAGATCGCTTGTGATCGAGAAACAACAAATAATGCCCATACTTTTTCGTTAGTATAGTTAATAATAGACAACAAACGAACAATATCGTATATTCCTTTGTGATTGCGCTCCGGGGTTCTTACTCTATGTCTTGGATAGCCACGATTGTCGCCCGGCCGAGACAGCATGGAAGCATGAGATGAATCCAGGCAACCGAGAAGTGGCCGCGCATCCGCTCTCTGTGTCGAGCATTACCACTGGCATTCAAGTTGGAGTGCGACCAGCGGAGACTGTCATCCCTGCGTTCAATATCCCTTATCTGCCCATGATGGAGCCGGTAATCGCAGCTCTGCGTGAAACGGACTGCTTCGGGATGATCGCGGTGGCGCGCTTGGAATGGATCAAGTTCGAGGCGCGCAGCCTGCGGGCAGTGCAGAAAGAATACGAACGGGTTGGGGATGAACGCTATACGTGGCTCCATCTGGACCATACACCAGTCATTGACGAAGACAACCTGCGGGTTGATTTTGAGGCTGAAATACGGGAAGCGATCGGGCTCGGGTACCAGTCCGTAATGGTGGACGGATCGCGATTGCCGCTGGAGGAGAACATCCAAGCCACGCGAAAAATCACGGCCATCGCGCATGCAGCAGGGATTCCGGTAGAAGCAGAGTTGGGCGCTGTTCTCGGTCACGAAGCGGGGCCGCTTCCTCCTTACGAAGAACTCTTTGCCACGGGCCAGGGTTTCACATCGGCCGAAGAGGCTAAGCGGTTTGTTGCCGAAACCGAAGTGGACTGGCTCTCGGTGGCGGTTGGGAGCGTGCATGGTGCGCTGATGAGCCGCCGTCCGAAAGTAGAGGCAAGGCTCGATCTTGCGCATTTGCAGCGGATCCACGAAGCCACCCGAATTCCATTGGTATTGCACGGAGGCAGCGGAATTAAGACGGAGTACATTCTGGAATCGACGCGCCGTGGCATCGCCAAGATCAACATCGGCACCGTAATCCGCCAGGCTTATCAGGCCGCCCTCCCCGTTTCCCTGGTGTCCGCGCAACAAGCGGTGCACGATACCACGGTGCTGATTTTGACGGAGCTAGGGCTCCAGGGAAGCCGGAAGCTGGTTCATCTGGATTCGTGATTCCCGGGCAAGTTCGGATACTCGCCGCATGAAACCTGAACAAGAGATCACGGAGAACGTCCCGTCTGAAATGCGGGCGCTGGTGCTTGACGGCGTTGGGTTCGAACACCTGGCCGTCCGCAAGGTTCCGGTGCTGTGTCCCGGCGCTCATCAGATGCTGGCGCGCGTGGAAGCCGCTGGCATCTGCACATCCCTGATCAAACTCATTGAACAGGGACCGGACCACAACTTGATGTACGGCTGGGATGTGCGCCGCTTCCCGGCGATTCTTGGCGACGAAGGCGTGGTAACCGTAGTGCAAGTCGGAGAGGCGCTGCGGGACCAGTACCGGCTGGGTGAGCGCTATGTCGTCCAGCCCGCGGTAGATCACGAGCCAGTCAATCATCGCGAACGGTATCGCAATGCAGGCCAGGGAGTGAATAAGGTGGCGGTGGGCTACACTCTGGCGGGTCATCTCGCCGAGTACATGCTAATCCCGGAAGAGGTTCTGAATTCCGGATGCCTGTTGCCGGTTCCTCGGCCACACCCGCCCTTGGCGCACGCCGCCATGAGTGAGCCGCTCTCCTGCGTGGTCTCGGCCCAGGAGCACCACATGCATTTGGTCCAGAGTAGTCCGCTGGCCGCGCGGGAAGCCGTGAAGGGGCTGAAGCGCGGAGGCGTCACCGTGATCGTCGGCGCGGGCGCAATGGGGCGAATGCACGTCGACCTGGCCCTCGCCTACCGGCCGCGCGCAATTGTGGTGGCCGATTTTCTGGAGGCCCGCCTGCAGCTTGTCCGGAAGCTCTTCCAGGCACGCGCAGCCGAAGCAGGAGTCGCGCTGCACACGGTCCACGCTGCTTCCACCCCGGTTGAGAATGTGGTCGCTGAACTGACCAACCATCTCGGGGCGGACGATGTCATAGTCGCGGTTGGGTCCAAGAAGGCGGTCGAAGGCGCCCAGAATATGGTCGGGCGCGGCGCTGTGCTCAATCTTTTCGGAGGACTCAAGAAAGGCGACGACATCGTGGGCATCGATGCCACCGCGGTTCACTACAAAGAGATCAACGTCACCGGATCGAGTGGCGGCTCACCGTGGGACATCGCGCGTACGCTGCAACTCATCGCCGCGAAAGAAATCGATGCCGGTGCGCACATCACCCGCGTGGGCGACCTGGAACACGCCATTGAGCTCCTCCAGTTGGTGAAGGCCCAGCAAATCGACGGCAAAGCCGTGGTCTATCCGCACCGGCGTACGAAAAACGTTCACAGCGTGGATTCCTGGTCAGGGGCGGACGAACGCTCCTACCTGCAGGCAAGCGAGATCTGAGTGTCCCTCTCGGGCGAGCGCACCTTCGTCGGTTTCGGGTTCGGCGCCATTCAAGCCGGCCTCTTTCTCTGCGAAGCCTTTCGCTCCGGAAACTTTCGCCGGCTCATCGTCGCCGAGGTCATGCCGAATGCGGTGCAGGCGCTCCGCCAATCGGCGGGAAAATACGCGGTCAATGTGGCATACCACGACCGGGTGGAAGCGGTGGAGATCGGGCCAACTGAGATCGCGAACCCGGGGAACCAGTCCGAATGCAAGTTTCTGGTGGCGGCGGTTGCTGAGGCCGCGGAAATCGCCACCGCGTTGCCGAGTGTGGCATACTACACTTCGGCTTCACCGGGAAGCGTCCACCGGATTCTGGCCGATGGGCTTAGGCGGAAGGCCGCCGCGGGCGGTCCTCCAGCAGTCGTTTACGCTGCCGAGAACCATAACCATGCGGCCGAAATCCTGGAAGCAGCAGTCCTCAGCGAGATTCCCCGCAGCGAACATGATCAGGCCCACGCCCGCGTCTCATTCCTCAACACCGTGATCGGGAAGATGAGTGGTGTGGTCACAGATCCAAATGAGGTTGAAAAACAAGGCCTGAAAACGGTCACGCCCTTCGAGTCCCGGGCCGTCCTGGTGGAGGCTTTCAATCGCATTCTGGTTTCAAGAACATCCTTCGGAGACCGATCCGCTGGAGATCAAGCCGCCACCCAGGGCTTCCGTCGCGGCATTGAGGTGTTCGAAGAGAAACCGGACCTGCTGCCTTTTGAAGAAGCGAAACTCTACGGGCACAACTCCACCCACGCCGTCGCCGCCTATCTCGGAGCGTTCCTGGGTGTGGGCCGGATCGCTGATCTCGAGAGATCTCCGGGAGTGCCCGCATTCCTGGAGGCCGCCTTCGTCAACGAGTCAGGCAAGGCGCTCATTCGCAGACATAACGGTAAGGACCCTCTGTTTACACCGCAGGGCTACCAAGCGTATGCCACGGATCTGCTGCTGCGGATGTTTAATCCTTACCTGGGCGACACGGTGGAACGCGTGGGCCGCGATCCCGAACGGAAGTTGGAATGGGACGACCGCTTGGTGGGTACAGTTCGCCTTGCCCTGCAGCAGGGCGTAAACCCGGTGCGTTATGCAATGGGCACGGCCGCTGCCGTGACTGCTCTCGATAAATCTGCCCTCGATTCCAACCTGCCGTTGCACGAACTCCTGGATCCGCTCTGGCATAAGGCTTCGCCAAACCCGGCTGAGAGGGAAGCAGTGCTGAGAGCTGTCGAAGAAGGTCGAACGCGATTGAGGCTCTGGCGCGCCGATGGTTTCTCGAACCTGGAAGCGTTCGTGGAACAAAACCTGTCGGTCCCGCGCTGAAGCCACCCTAAGGCCTAGAGCCTCAAGCCGGCAAATTACGACAATATCGCGCATTTTAGTTGACAAACGATCAGATTGTGATGCAATATTGCCGGCATTCCTGATTAACGTGATGTTTGGACGTGCGCGAATCTGTCCGACTTCTGTTCGCAAATTAAGGAGCACAGTCTCGGTTTGAAACCAGTTTGAGCCCATCACAAAACTCGCACGACAGTAAGGAGAGGAGAATTCGATGATGCAAGCAAACGTATTGCTCCGGAGGCAAAAGACGTCTAGAGGGCTCGCCTTTCTGCTGGCCCTACTAGCTACTTTATTGTTAATCAGCAATTTGGCTGCAGCCAGCGCCTTGACGATCACAACCACCTCGCCTCTGCCCAACGGCACCGTGGACACTCTCTACAGCACCACCTTTGCGGCTACCGGTGGCACAGCTCCGTATGCGTGGACGATTACCAGCGGGAGCGTACCGGGCCTAGCCATAAGCTCGGCCGGGGGGTGAACGGAGTACCGACCGCGGCGAGCGCTTACTCCATCACCGTCCAGGTAATCGATTCGACGACTCCCACTCATCTAACGGCAACCGCCACCTTTAACATTACGACCTCCGTATCGACCAACGCCAACTATTATGTTTCGCCGAGCGGAAACGACACCACCGGAACAGGAGCGTCAGGCTCTCCCTGGAAGACCATCACCCATGCCATAAACACGGTGGGTGGCCCAGGCGTCACCATCAATGTAGCCGCAGGGTCCTACAATGAACGCGTCGCGATCACCAAGGGGGGATCGGCTTCAGGCGGCTACTTCATTCTAAGAAACTCCAGCTACCCCACCGCCGCCACCATCAATGGCGCCGGCATCACCATCGGCACGACCGGGTATGCCTACGGGTTGGTAGACATTGACAACAGCGGAGGCAACATCGCTTACGTTACTGTCGACGGCTTTGAGATCTACAACTACACAACGACAAACGACAATCTCGTGCCCGCCGGCATCCATGTGGAGGGTTCAGGCAGCAACATTCAGCTTGTGAACAACTACATCCACCATATTTGGAACACCGGGACAGCTTCCCAGCATAACGGGAATTGCGGAGGCGCCGAACCAGAAGCGTTTGGTCTTATTGTTGTCGGCACGAACGGCACCGCGCCTCTCACCAACATAACCATCAGCGGCAATGAGTTGACCGATCTGCAGACAGGTTGTAGCGAGTCTTCTACGGTTAACGGCAATGTTAACGGCTTCATCATCTCGCACAACAAGGTGCACAACAACAGCAACATCGGCATCGCGGCTCTGGGCGGCGAGGGCGTGGCATCGGGATATTCACAGTACAACGGATCCCCGAACGACCAGGCCCGCAACGGCGAGATCAGCGACAACACTGTTTACACCATCCATTCGAACTTCCAGGGAGCATCCGGAGTCTACGGACTCAATTGTTACTGTGACGACGGTATTTATCTGGATGGCAGTGCGGAAGTCACGGTCGAGCGCAATACAGTCTATGACGTAGATTTGGGCATTGAAGTAACTGGAGAGGGCGCTAAACAGAACACCACGAATAACGTGGTCCGCGACAACCTGTTTTTCTACAATTCGTATGTGGGCATCAGCATCGGAGGGCAGGGCACTACCGGAGGATCATCCAACACCACGGTGGCGAACAATACCACGTGGAGCAATGGAGTCACTTCTGCCGCCGGGCCGCTGGGAGAGTTCGCAACCGGAACTAAAGTCACGGGCACGAATGTAGTCGACAACAACATTTTCTATGCCTCTTCTGTGACGGGAACCCTGGTGCATGCGAAAACCACCGCGACGGTCGCTCTCAATTACAACCTGTACTACGCCCCAAGTTCCCAGAACTGGTCTTGGGGGGCAAAGAAGTACACCACGTTCAGCGCCTACCAGTCGGGTACGAGCCAGGATGCGAATTCCCAGTATGCCAATCCCAACTTTGTCAACATCAGTGTGACGCCACCGGCCACCCTGCCCAATTTAAATGTGCAGGCGGGTTCGCCGGCGTTGGCCAAAGGCACGATTCTCAGTCCAATCTCGACAGTCGGTCCCTTTGACGTGACTGGTGTTACTCCGCGCATCCTCGTTACGAATGACACAATCGACGTCGGAGCTTACGAACAATAGGGTGGGAAGAAAGAGCGTTAAGACGAAAAGTGAGAAAGGAAGGTACCCTGCGAGGTATCTTCCTTTTTTGTATGGACATTCTTCAATAGCGGTAAATAAGGAGCGGCCAGCGAGGATTCGAAACTCGGAAGGCTTTACGGCACGCTGCCTGTAACGTCCCCCACCGTAACGTCAAACTGGCAGATGACCACAATCCCTGACGGTGAGATCGGTTCGGGTGTAACATGGGGCAAATTTAGATTCCTGCGCAGGAGGAAGAAATGCCCAACCACCCGGCTTACAACAACAAGTTGAAGCTGCTAATGCCTATTGGGCTGTTGCTAGTGGCACAGATCGCCAGCGCCCAGGCCCTGCTGCGGTTGCAACGCTCAACCGCGGAGGCAGAAATTCAAGAGAATCGACAATCCCTGGGAAATGACGTAAACGCCGCTGCTTCCAATAGCTCCCCGGCAGATGTGTGGAAATATCCCAACACCGCTTCCTGTCTGGTCGTGTACAACGATGGCAAGTACGCCTTCGAGAAAAGAGAAGAACACACTCTCGGCAATCCAAAAATCAAATCGGCAGAGGGCGTTTTGGCGGCGGATGATCTGCAGCGGTTGAAGGCCATTCTGGACGACGCAGAACTCAAGAAGATCACCACGCCCAAGGCGCCGGTCCTGCCCGCTGACACCCAGGTCATACGGGAAGTCGAAACGCTAGATGCGCAAGTCAACCATGCGGGAACGGTCCAGCAATTTACTACCGTAAAAGAACGAGTGAAGACAGGAGCTTTGATTTCAGCCACGTCAGGGCCCTCAACTGGAATGGATACCTACTTGGACAATGGAGCACCCTACAAGAAGACACTCGGCCCGCTCATGAAGTGGTTTGAAGAATTTCAAAAGAAGAGCAAGTTAGCAATGAAGGACTCGAAACCTCAATACTGTATACCGATGAACATAAGCCAATAGAAATGAGTCGTCCGAGGGTAATGCGATGATACGTCCGATGTTAATTCTTTCCATCGCTCTGGGAATCGGCCTGACGGCCAACGCTGGCTCGAATGAACCGCCGAAGGGTGCGGCGCTGCGGCTTATGCTCTCTGAAGTCCAGCCTGGCGCCATGGCCACGGAGCAATACTGCACCCTGGTGTTTGCGGATCGTCGTTTCCATGCCGAGAAAGCAAATCGAAAAATGGGACAAGATCGGGATCGCAAAGTTTACGAAGGACAACTGTCCAACGCCGATTGGAATGCACTCGATGGAATTCTCGACAGTAAGGAATTTCGCGAACTCAAGGTGCCGCTAACCTTGCCGCCCTTGGTGATCGAAAATTCGCATCCTTACACCATCAGCGTGGCCCGCGAGAACAAATTCCAGAATATGGAGTTCATCGACAACAAGAGCCTCAAGCCCTACGAGTCTCAAGTCAAGCCCTTGCTGCAATGGTGGAAGTCATGGCGCGGCACTCGCCTGCCCGAATCGAACGCGTCCCCCGACAGCAGGTGCGTACTGGACAAGACCCACGCCGTCTTCAGCAATTAGAGCAAGAAGGCCAGCCGGAATGCAGGCGTCTTGCTTTCATTTCTGGCGCGCTTTCGCCAGCTCTTTCCAGGTCACGAGCACGAAGCCTTGCTGCTTGAGGAACTGCCGGAACTCCGCGCTCTTGACCATGTCCAGATCGTGTTGCCGCCATGCGGCGCCCCAATCGGGATGATCGTAGGTCGTGCCCCGCATCTCTTCGTCGTCGTAGGCGAGATGCGCAATGACCTGGTAAGCGCCCGGACCGAGAGGTTCGAGCTGTTTCCGGTACCAGGAAGCCCAGTCCTTGGCATCAATGCCCGGGTCGATCTCGATGACCTTCTCCACCAGGACTTCGTCCGCGGGCGGCGACGTTCCCACTGGCGCATGGCTCCCCGCCCTCGCCTCCAGGATGGGCAGACCGTAGCTGTGGCCCATTTTTTTATAGACCTGGAACAGATCAGCCGACTCGAACAGCGCACCCATGTGACTATCCAAATGCGTCATAGGAATGCCCGCGGCCTGAGCGCGATCAACTTGCGCGCGTAGTTCGCTCTCAACCTCGGAGGGTTTGGCATTCTGTACGACGGCAGGGGTGTCGAGTGGAAGGTACCCGGTCGCGTCCAGCAGGCTGGGTACTTTGTCTTTTGAACTCACAGGTCCCCAGCGAAGAGTCGTCCATTCGCTGTTGAGGGCCAGGTGAATACCCAGGTCGGCGTTGGGATGCTGTTTCGCCCAGCGCGCCACCTCGGGAAACCACGGGCAGGGAACCAGGACGCTGGCCGAAGTAATCCATCCCTTTTCGAGAGCCTCAAAGGTGGCCCGGTTGACGGAATGGTTCATGCCCAGGTCGTCGGCGTGAATCACCAGCAGGCGCGCCGAGGCCGGATAGCCCAGTCGCTCCGGGACAGTCTTTGCCTGCGCAGTCTTTTCTTGGCCTTTCTGGGCCTGGCATTGCGCCCAGGGGACAAAGAGGAAAAAGGAAAAAATGGACAGTAGAAGAAAACGCATTTTGTCGTTCATGGCCGTGACTCACGCTCCTTCAAGTTCTGGCGAATTCAGCCGAAGGTCTTGAGTTTCGGCAAAATACGGCAAGAATCGTTTTAATACAGATTTTGTCGTTGACAGAATATCTCTTCCGTATAGAATGCAAGAGGATTTCTTGGAACTGCGGCAGGTAGCTCTGTTTGCAATCCCGCGATCCATGAAGATATCCTTCCCCCGAACCCCGTTATCTCTCCGCAGGATAATGGGGTTTTATTTTGAGATGGTGAATGAGTTCCACCGCCAACCCGCCCGCTAGCGCGCCCCGCCTGAGGCGTTCACTCACGCTCGGGGACCTGATTCTCTACGGCGTCATCGTGATTCAGCCCGTCGCCCCTATGTCGGTGTTCGGGGTGCTCAGCGATCGCGGACGCGGGCATGTGGTTACGACTATCCTGATCGCCATGGTGGCGATGCTGTTCACCGCCATCAGCTATGGCCGCATGGCGCGCGCCTATCCCAGCGCCGGCTCGGCCTTCACTTACGTCGGCCAGGAAATCAATCCTGCCCTTGGCTACGTCACCGGCTGGAGCATGGTGATGGATTACATGCTCAATCCCATCATCTGCACCATCTGGTGCAGCCAGCAGGCGCACGTGTTTGCTCCCGGCGTGCCCTACGCGGTGTGGGCTGTCTTCTTTGCGTCGGTGTTTACGCTCCTGAACGTTCAGGGAGTGAAGACCTCGGCCCGGGTGAACTCGGGGCTGGCGGCGGCGATGGGCGTGGTGATTGCGATTTTCTTTGTAGTGGCGGCACGTTACATCTTCGGGCATCCGCACGGCGGCCCGGGCTTCTATACCCGCCCCTTCTACGACCCGAGCATGTGGAACACCAAGGCCGTGCTCAGCGGAACCTCGATCGCGGTGCTTACTTACATCGGCTTCGACGGCATCTCCACGCTTTCCGAAGAAGCGGAAAACCCGCGCCGCAACATTCTGCTGGCCACAGTAATGACTTGCCTCGTAATCGGCATTCTGTCTGCCGTTGAGGTCTACGTTGCGCAGTTAATCTGGCCCGCATCGCAGCCTTTTCCAAACATCGACACTGCCTTCGTTCACGTTGCCGGGCGCGCCTGGAAGCCGATGTTCGGCATTATCGGATTCACTTTGCTGGTCGCTAACTTTGGATCAGGCATGGGCGCGCAGATTGGTGCTGCCCGCCTGCTCTACGGTATGGGACGAAGCAACGCGCTCCCGAAATCATTTTTCGGAGTGGTGGACGCAAAGCATCGAGTGCCGCGAAATAATGTGTTGTTTGTGGGTGCGTGCGCCCTGATTGGCGCCTTCGTGATGAGTTTCGGCCTCGGCGCCGAGATGCTCAATTTCGGCGCGCTCATCGCCTTCATGGGCGTGAACGCCGCCGCTTTCATGCGTTACGTGGTGCGCGAACATAAAAGGTCAATCTCATTTGTCGTGCCACCCATTCTCGGCTTCGTGATCTGCTTTTTCCTCTGGGTGAGCCTCAGCACTCCCGCCAAGATCGCCGGTTCCATCTGGATGGCAGTCGGTATCGCCTTCGGAGCCTGGAAGACACGCGGCTTCCGCGGGGACTTGGTCAACTTTGATCTGCCACCGGACGAGTAGAAAAAGCAGAAGCTAATAGACACCGCCCTTAGGAGTTTGTCATCCCGAGCGAAGCGAGGGATCTGCATCTTGCCGCGAACTGCAGATCCCTCGCTTCGCTCGGGATGACAATTCTTATAAGATTTACTCCACGTTCCAACCGCTTACTTCGATAGCCGGCGTCGTCGTTCCCAAGCTGCGGGTGCGATAAGTTGCCGTGATCTCCCGCTTTTCGCCGGGCAACAGCGAAATGTAATTGTCCTGCCAGACCACCGGCAGAATTTCCTCGCCGCCTTTGCCCTTGAGCTTCAGGCGCACGAAAAACGCGACGGTCCTGCTGGGATTTTCCACAGTGACGTGGGTTACCGCATCCGCGCTCTTCTTTTCGCTCCGACTCGATACTTTCAACTGTACTTTTGGCAACTGCGCGAGTGAAGTGTAGTCCGCATACGACTCGGTCGGAGTCGTATACCAGTTCGACTTTGCCCAGTCGAGCGTCTCCGGTTTCGTCGAAAGCCAATAAAAGTTCGACCCGACCAGCTTGCCGCCGCCATCGGTCACACGGAGATCCAGGAAGTATGCCGGTGACAGTCCTTCGATCTGAGGAATCTCGAACACTTTCGCCGTGCTATCGGCAGCCGCATCGAGCGTGAAGTCCTTGTAGAACTTCTGCGTTCCATCCAGATTGAATATGCGTGCCCACAGCTTCAGCCCCTTGGCATCCGCATATTGGCTGCTCACCAGCCACACCGAGTGATCGTCGTATCCATAGACCGGGTCGAGCGCCTGCATGGCCTTCTTCGCGCCGAAATATCCGCCGCCAGGCCGCAAATAGTAGTCATAGAGATGCCAGATCATCGAAGGCCAAGCGTTATTCAGCATCCACTGGATGACGCCCGTCGAGGTGTACTTGTTGCGGCTGTAGGCCTCGTACATGGCGCGCACGCCTTCGTAGGTCATGAGCTGCGATTTATAGGTGAAGTCCTCCGCGCTGCCGGCCTTTCCGTAGCGCGCATCCAGCGCATCGGTGAACACCTTTATGGTTTTGAAAGAGCCGCCGCCCGCATGGAAATTCCAGTATTCATCCAGCGGCCCCTCCGCTGTCCAAAGATGGTTTTTCGGAACCATGCGCGCAACGCTTTCGATCGGCGGAACCGCGGGTCCCATGCTGGTTTCGGTGTTGAAGCCGTAGGCTCCGCCGCACCCGCCCGCGTTGCAGATATTTTGCTCCGTTCGAAGATATGGGTCCGCCGTCCAATACGAAGGCGCAACGTATTCATAAGGCCCGCTCATCTTGACGCCGCTTCCGCCCGTCACCGCGGCCGGCTTCGCTGTGGCCGAAGATACGATCGGATTCGGCCACCGCAGGTCGCTTTCAATTTTCAGATACATCTCCTCCACGTCTGGTGGAGGCGGATTGTCGCTGCCATTCAGCCACATCACCAGGCTGGGATGGCTTCTCAGCCGGTACATCTGGTCGCGCAACGAGGCTTTTGCAATCTCGAAGTCCTCATCCTTCCAATTCCCCCAGTGCTCCCAGAAATCGCAACAGCACCATCCCGCCATCACCAGAATGCCCTGCTGGTCGGCCATTTCAAAGAATTCCTCGGTTTCGAGTTTGCCTTCCAGCCGGACCGTGTTCAGTCCCATATCGCGCACGTAGCGGAACTCATCGGCGAGCCGCTCTTGGTTTTCGCGCATCATCATGTCGGGCGTCCAGCCGCCACCGCGAATCAGGATGTTCTTGCCATTGACCTTGAACAGGCGTTTCAAGCGATCCGGCGCCTGCTCGGCGACCTCCGACGTGATCTCGCGAATGCCGAACTTGGTATGGGACTCATCGGAAACCTTGCCATCCACCTCGAACGCAAGATGCAGATCGTACAGGTTCGGCGTCCCCATCTGCGCCGGCCACCACAGCCGCGGATTGCTCAGATTGAGCTGCGGATATTGCTCGGGCAAGAAAACCACG
The DNA here is from genome assembly GCA_963752985.1 of uncultured Acidobacteriaceae bacterium. Lineage (GTDB taxonomy): Bacteria > Acidobacteriota > Terriglobia > Terriglobales > Acidobacteriaceae > Acidiflorens. Next base: position 357,920 of record CAVWAN010000013.1, on the reverse strand, counting down.
TCCTTTGATTCTCCCGCCGCCAGTTCCACCGGTTGCGCGAATTCGATGTTTTCGATTCTGCCTTTCAGCGTCCCCTTTACGGCGTGATCGCTGGCATTTTTCACCAGCGCGGTTACCGTCAAGTGGGCCGTTTTGTTCTCCGGCGCGTCCACCTTCGAGAGCGCCGCCGGATGCCGCAGCGCGACCGGTCCACTGCTCGTCAAAAACACTTCCCGCCACAGGCCCATGTTCTTGTCGGGCGGCGCCGGATTCCAGTCCACAAACGTGATTGCCAGACTGTTCTCCGTCGGCGCCCACACCTGCACCGCGACCACATTCGCTCCTTGCTTGACCGCGGACGTCACGTTGAACTCGTAAGTTCGCCATGTGCCGGCGACTTCTTTCGAGGTGGCAATCTGCTTTCCGTTGAGAAAAACGTTGGCGCGATAGTTGATGCCGCGGAAATTCAGCCACACGGTTTTCCCGGCGAACCCAGGGGGCAGCGTGAATTCCTTGCGATACCACCACGAAACCGCGTAGGGACTGTCGGGCGGCATCGGAATATTCGAAAAGTTGAAGCCCGCGGGATAGCTGACACCGGGGTACTGCCGCAGATTCATGGCGTAGAAAGGATCGGGCAGCCGCCCGCTCTTGACTTGCGCGGCCACCACCGTCGTCGGAACCTTCGCCTGGATCCAGTCGCTCGTCTTAAACGCCGCGCCCGAGATGGCTTCGCCCGTTGCCGTTACTTTCGTGGAAGACTGCAGGGCCCACCCGTCGCGCAAAGGAAACGTCCTGGCCGGAGGGAGGCCGGGCTGGGCGGCGGCGGCCGCCAGCGAGAAGAACGGGATCAGGAATCGCAATGCCTTCATAGAAGTATCCTTAAGATTAGGAAATGGAAAGCCAACGGCTCGTCATACTGGGACCGCCCTATGTTCATAACACCTTTATTAATTCGATTCAATAGCGGATGTCTGCCGGAGTAGTTGCGAACGGCGTCGAGCGCGAGAGTACGCCTATCACGAATTGTCATCCCGAACGAAGTGAGGGATCTGCATCTTGCGGCGGACTGCAGATCCCTCACTTCGTTCGGGATGACAACGTCGCGTGAGTTGAAGAAGGGATTCTCGTTGTTCGCCGCCGTCTGCTAGATCCAGCCTAGTTTATAATCATAAATTCTCGCTTCCAGCGTGCACCAATCTAACGGAGTTATCCGACTATGATTCGACAGCTTCAAAATGCAGGGCCAACCGTGAAGATTATTCTCGGCGCTCTGCTCGTCCTCATCTGCGCCTCGATGGCAATCACGCTGATTCCGGGCGGGATCGGCTCCAGTCTCGGTATTGGCGCGCCCCCGGCCGGCGTTCTCGCCACGGTTGGCGACCAGCAAGTGACCGTGCCTGAGGTGCAGCGTGAAGCCCGCGCCATGATCCGGCAGCAGTTTCCTCGCGGTGGACCGCAGGCTGCAATGCTGATGCCCTATTTTTCGGGGCAGGCTGCCGAGCAACTCATCAATGAGAAGACCTTGATTGCCGAGGCGCGCCACCTGGGCCTGCGCGTCAGCGACGAGGAACTGCGCGATGAACTCCAACACGGACAGCTTGGCTCCATGCTCTTTCCCGACGGCAAGTTCGTCGGACAGGAGGAGTACGAAAACTTCGTCCAGCGCAACGACCTGACTGTTCCTCAGTTTGAAGCGCTGGAGAAGGACTATATTCTTGTCCGCAAGTTGCGCGCCCTGGTTTCAACCAGCGCCTTCGTGGGCGACGCCGAAGTTCGCGACGAATTCAGCCGCCGCAACACCAAGGTGAAGTTCGAATATGCCGTGGTCACGCAGGCTGACATTCTGAAGGGCCTGCATCCCGCCGAGGCGGAACTCAAGGCTTATTACGAAAGCCACAAAGCAGCCTATAACAACTCCATCCCCGAGAAGCGGCAGATTAAATACGTCGTCGTGGATAGCGCGAAAATAGCGGCGGCCGCAACGGTGACTGATCAGGATCTGCAGACCTATTACGATCAACACCGCGACGAGTATCGCGTGCCCGAACAAGTAAAGGTCAGCCACATTCTGATCAAGACTCCTCTGCCCGCTCCCGGCGCCAAGGAGGATGAGAAAGCCGGCGCCGCCGCGCGCGCCAAAGCCGAAGGGGTGCTAAAGGAACTCAAAGCGGGTGGAGACTTCGCCAAGCTCGCGGAAAAGAATTCTGACGATCCGGGCAGCGCTAAGAGCGGAGGCGAACTCGGCTGGATTGGCCGGGGTCGCACCGTGCCTGAATTCGAGAAGGCGGCATTTTCGCTTGCCAAGGGACAGACCAGCGACCTGGTCAAGAGCAGTTACGGCTTCCACATCATCCGCGTCGAAGACAAGCATGACGCTCATCTCAAGACGCTTGCCGAGGTGAAGAGCGAGATCGAAGAGAAAGTGAAGCTGCAGAAAACGGCGCGCGCCTCCGAAGCGATGGCGAACGCTTTGCTGAGCCTGGCGCGTACCGACGGATTCGACAAGGCCGCCGCTGCCAAAGGTCAGACGGCAGTCACCACCGAATTCTTCAGCCGCACCGATAACTTGCCCGGACTGGCGGCGAATCCGCAGTTTATGGAGGCCGTCTTCAACGAGGGGGACAAAGCCCCGCCCGATGTGGTGCAGGTTCCGCAAGGCTATGTCGTGTTCCAGTTGCTTGCCGTCAAGCCCCCGGCCACGCCCACGTTCGAGGAGATTCGTGCACGGGTCGAAAGCGAGTTCAAGAACGAGAGCGCCGCCTTTTTGCTGCAACAGAAGACGCAGGAACTCTCGGACCGAGCCAAGGCGGCGCACGATTTGAAAAAAGCTGCCAAAGATCTGGGTTCGACGGTGAAGACGAGCGAGCTGGTGCTGCCCGATGGCCAGGTTCCCGACATCGGTTCCATGGCTAATGCCAGTGCGGTCTTTTCACTGAATCCCGGCGAGATCAGCGCGCCGATCACCGCTGGCGGCAATGGAGTGGTCGCTCAGCTTCTCGAAAAACAGGCGCCGACGGATCAGGAATTTGACGCGCAGAAGGACCAGATCCGCCAGTCGCTGCTCGAAGCCAAGCAGAACGATTTGTTTGGGCTGTTCGTTACCAACCTGCGCAAGGACATGGAAAAATCCAACCGGCTCAAGGTCAATCAGGAAGAAATGAAGAACCTGACCCGGCAAGCCGCGCAAGAAGGTTCGTAGTCAATCCGGGTGTTGCCGTAGAGACGCGGCTTGCCGCGTCTCCTTTCGCGGAGTGAGACGGGGCAAGCCCCGTCCATACCTTTACTGAGACCTGATTCTGCATGCCTTTCCCGCGCGCCAGCGGAATTCTGCTTCATCCCACCTCGCTCGCATCGCGCGGCGGGATCGGTGACTTTGGTCCGTCGGCGTATGCCTTCGCGGATTTTCTTGCCTCCGCGCGCCAGGGTCTCTGGCAAGTTCTGCCGCTCGGCCCGCTCGGGTACGGAGCCTCGCCCTATTCTTCCACTTCGGCCTTTGCCGGGAATCCGCTGCTGATCAGCCTGGAGCGCCTTGCCGATCGCGGCTGGATTGACCACGCCCAGATCGACGCTCTACCCAGCGCCGTCGAACCCGTGGATTACTTGTCGGTGTTCCATCACAAGCTGCCTCTGGTATTTGAAGCGGCGCGCAACTTCGCGCGCTCGGCTGCCCCGAACGCCCGCTCGCGTTATGAAAGTTTCTGCCGGCAAAACCAATGGTGGCTCGATGATTTCGTGCTGTTCGACGCTTTGCGCGCACGTTTCCACCTGGAAAGCTGGAACCGCTGGCCCCGCGAACTGACGCATCGCGATCCGGTTGCGATCGAGAAGGCGAACGCCGAAATGCTCGACGATCTCAACGTCCGCCGTGTCGTGCAGTTCTTTTTCTTCGAGCAATGGCAGGCGCTTCGCGCCTACTGCGCGCAACGTTCCGTTCGCGTCGTGGGCGACATCGCCATCTTCGTAAATTTCGACAGCGCCGATGTCTGGACCCACCCTGATCTGTTCCGCCTGAACTCCGACCTCGATCCTGAAGTCGTCGCCGGCGTGCCCCCGGATTTTTTCAGCAAGAACGGCCAGCGTTGGGGCAATCCTCTTTATCGCTGGGACGTGATGAAGCAGCAGGAATATTCGTGGTGGATCGACCGGATGCGCTGGGCCATGCATAATTTTGACTACATTCGTCTCGATCATTTTCGCGGGTTTGCGCAGTGCTGGGAGATTCCAGCGAGCGAACCCACCGCCATTCATGGGCGCTGGGTCGACGGTCCTCAGGACGATTTATTCGTGAAGCTGCGCGCCGCTCTGGGCGGGCTCCCATTTTTCGCCGAAGATCTCGGATACATCACACCCGACGTGCATGCCCTCCGCGAACGCCTCAAGATTCCCGGTATGGCTGTGCTGCAATTTGGTTTCGGCAATGTTGGCGCGCACGCCCATTTACCGCACACCTTTACCCCCGAGAAGGTTGTCTACACCGGCACGCACGACAACGACACGCTGCTCGGTTGGTGGAAATCGGCCGCAACCGAATACGAACGCCAGCAAGTGGAAGCCTACTTGGGCTCGTGTGAAGACGGTGTCCATTGGGCGATGATTCGAGCCGCCTCCAGTTCCGTGGCCAGCCTCTCAGTGGTGCCGTTGCAGGATGTGCTCGGGCTGGGGAGCGGTGCCCGCATGAATGTTCCAAGCCGCCAGGAAGGAAACTGGCGCTGGCGGTTTGCCGCCGAGTTGCTGGGCCCCGAGCTGGCGGAAAAACTTGCCACACTCGCCGAAGTATCCGACCGCCTTCCGCAGTCTTTTGCGGCGGCTGCCAGCGCGAACCACGGCGAAGAGTGGGCGGCCTGAGTAGTGTATTCTCGCTGGCGTAGCAAATTGATCAGGCGCCTGGTCTCAGGTGTCAGGTCTCAAGCTGGCGCGTCATTAGCGGTTTTTTCCTAAGACCTAAGACCTAGGACCTTGTTTCTTCTGGAGTACGATTCCGTGACCGATCCCACCGAGCCCATCATTCGCGCCCATGCTGTCGAAAAGTTCTATGTGCAGCCGGATGGGAACCGCATTGAAGTTATTGCGCCCGTCGATCTTGATGTAGAGCCGGGCAAAATTATTACCTTGCTCGGTCCCTCCGGCTGCGGTAAGTCGACACTGCTGCGAATTCTGACCGGGCTTAGCCAGCCTTCGTCAGGTGAGGTCCTGTGGCATGGGCAGCCCATCACTTCGCAGAACGCCGGCGTGGCCATCGTCTTCCAGAGTTTTGCTTTGTTTCCCTGGCTCACCGTACTCGACAACGTCGAGGCCCCGCTGGAAGCTCGGGGAGTGCCAGCGATCGAGCGTCACAAACGCGCCTTGCGCATACTCGATACTGTCGGCCTCGATGGCTTTGAAAGCGCCTACCCGAAGGAGCTTTCCGGCGGCATGAAACAGCGTGTCGGCTTCGCGCGCGCCCTGGTAGTGGAACCCGAAGTCCTGTTCATGGACGAGCCTTTCTCTGCGCTCGACGTGCTCACGGCGGAAAACCTGCGCAACGAACTGCTCGAGCTCTGGCTCAGCAAGAAGATGCCGACCAGCGCCATCTTCATCGTCACCCACAATATCGAGGAAGCGGTGCTGCTCGCGGATCGCGTGATCGTGCTGGCAAGAAATCCGGCCTGGGTGCGCGCCGATTTTCCCATCGAACTCGCTCACCCCCGCGATCGAAAATCGCCGCGCTTTGTCGAACTGGTGGACTACATCTACAAGATCATGACGCAGCCCCAACTCGCGCTGCCTGTGCCCGACGCTGCGGCAGCCGCGCAAAAGCCAGTTCGTCAGAAATACCAGATGCTGCCGCACGCGCGCGTCGGGGGCATCGCCGGCCTGCTCGAATTGCTGCAGGACCGCGGCGGACAGGAATATCTTCATCGTCTCGCCGAAGTCCTCATCATGGATGCCGAAGACCTGCTCCCGATCATCGAGGCTTCGGTGCTGCTCGGCTTTGCCACCTTGAAAGAAGGCGATGTTCAGATTACCGCCGAGGGCGCGGGCTTTGCCGAAGCCGACATCCTTACCCGCAAAATTCTCTTTCGCCAGGCCGCGCTTAAGCACGTCATGATCCTCCAGCAGATCGACAGCGTCCTGCACGCCAAAGCGGATCACTCCATTTCGCAGGAGTTTTTCGACGACATTCTCGACGAGCACTTCAGTCAGGATGAAGTCGAACGGCAATTCGATACCGCCATGAACTGGGGCCGCTACGCTGAAATTTTCGACTTCGATCGCGAATCGCACCGGCTGATTCTCGCCGAGCCCGTCGGAGAGCCCCATCCGCCCACCACCACCCCGGTGCAGCCGTGAAGCGTCCGCAGCGAATTGTTTTCCAGCCGCTGGTTCGTATCTGGTCGGTGCTGCCGCGTCCCAGCGCGGCAAGTTTGCCCGACCTCATCATGTTCTCCGCCGGGCTGGCGCTCTTCTACGGCATCGTGGAAATCGGGCGCACCTGGCTCGGCCCCCTCACTCCGCATGTAGAAATCAGTCGCAGCCTGAGCGACCTCCCAATCGATGCCGCATACTCGCTGCTGCGCATTGCGCTGGCCTACGTGCTGAGCCTGCTCTTCGCCATCACCTACGGATACATCGCCGCCTACCGCCCGCGCGCCGAACGTTTCATGATTCCGCTGCTCGACGTTCTGCAATCCATCCCCGTATTGAGCTTCCTCCCCGGCGTGATGCTGGCTATGGCCGCCCTTTTTCCGGGACGCCAACTGGGCGTCGAGATGGGCGCGGTCCTGCTCATTTTTACCGGACAGGTCTGGAACATGGCCTTCAGCTTTTATGCGTCGCTGAAAAGTATCCCGCGCGAGATGCGGGAAGCGGCCACCATCTACCGTTTCAACTGGTGGCAGCGCTTCCTCCAGATCGAACTGCCCTTCGCCACCATCGGCCTCGTCTGGAATTCAATGATGTCGGTCGCCGGAGCCTGGTTCTTCCTGATGGCCTGCGAGCAATTTGGCGACTTCCGACTGCCTGGCCTCGGCTCCTATCTCCAGGCTGCCGCCGATAACGGCGATACGCGCTCCATCCTCCTCGGCATTCTCACCATGGTCGCCGTGATTGTGCTGATCGATCAGTTCGTGTGGCGTCCCGTGATTGCCTGGGCTGAGAAATTCAAGTTGGAGCAAGTCGAGAGTACGACCACCCCAACTTCCTGGGTGCTCGATTTTCTCCGGCGTTCGCGCGGTGTCGCACTCTTCCGCAAGCGCGCAGTTCGTCCCCTGCGCGAAGAAATAATTCAATACTTTGCCCGCCACGAGGTTCGTACCGAATCAGCCGGCGAGAACAACGCGATTTTGTGGCTCTGGCGAGTAGTGGGAATAGCGGCTCTCAGCGCGATCGGATACGCCGTGGTGCGGGTCGTCATGATCCTGTCCGGCCTGCGCGGCTCCGAATTCCACCAAATCGGCATCGGCCTTCTCGCAACCTTCCTGCGCGTGAATGTCACGCTCGTGCTGGGCGCTCTCTGGACGATTCCGGTCGGTGTGGCCATCGGATTCAACCCGCGTTTGGCGCGCGTCGCACAGCCGCTCGCGCAGATTGCCGCCTCGGTTCCGGCCACGGCGCTGTTTCCGGTTGTGCTGCTGGTCCTGATTCGCCTCGGCGGAGGCTTGGGAGTGGGCTCGATCGTTCTGCTGCTGCTCGGCACGCAGTGGTACATCCTGTTCAACGTGATCGCCGGCGCCATCGCCATTCCCACCGACCTGAAAGAAGCCGCCAGCGTTTTCGGCATCCGCGGCTGGGAACGTTGGCGCAAACTGATCCTGCCTGGAATCTTTCCTTTTCTGGTTACAGGATTGATTACCGCCTCCGGCGGCGCCTGGAACGCCAGCATCGTCGCCGAATATTTCCACTTCAAAGGACAGACCTACTCGACCGTGGGCGTCGGCGCCCTGATTTCCTCCGCCACCGATGCCAAGAATTTCAATCTGCTTCTCGCCAGCACAATCGCCTTGGCCGCCGTGGTGGTTACCACAAACCGCCTGCTCTGGCGGCGTCTCTATCGCCTCGCCGAAACCCGCTTCAAGCTCGAAGGCTGACTTTTCTTAGTTCTCTCAGTTCCCAGTTCTCAGTCAGCCCGGTTTTTCTGAGAACCGAGAACTGTTGCCGGGAGTTACTAAAGAAATACCCATTCACGGACCGTTAACCTTCTCTTCATGAAAGTGCAACCAAGGCAAGGCAAGAATCAGCTATGCCTAAGTTGGCAATTGCGGGTGACGAAGACCGAGGACTACTGACCGAGCCGCCGCTTCTGCCCCGGCTCCCAGGATTTGCCGGGAGATTCCTTCCCATGGAGCAGGCGCGCGAACTGTATCAGCGCGTGCGCTCTGCGGCCCAGGGTTTTCGACTGGAAGCGCTGCTGGCGGAAATGAAGGTAAAGCTCAATGTCCAGCCCGCCGATCTCGATCGCATCCCGGTCAAAGGCCCTCTGGTGGCTGTAGCCAATCATCCATTTGGCGTGCTCGACGGGGCAGCGCTGGCTGTGCTTCTCTCTCGCGTGCGCCCCGACGTCAAGATATTGGCCAACTCGCTGCTCCAGGGCATCCCCGAACTCCACGAGCATTGCATCTTCGTCGACCCCTTTCACACTAGTTCTTCAGCGGATAAGAATCTTCAGCCCCTGAAGCAAGCGATGGAATGGCTGCGTCAGGGCGGAGCGCTGGCCCTGTTTCCCGCCGGCGAAGTCTCGCAGTGGAATGTCCGCGAGGCGCAGGTCACCGATCCCCCGTGGAACGCCCTGGCCGCTCGCCTGGTGCGGAAGACCGGAGCCAGCGCGCTCCCGGTATATTTCGGCGGCCGCAACAGCGCAGCATTCCAATTGCTCGGGCTGATCAACCCACGGTTCCGGACGCTTTTCCTGCTGCAGGAGTTTCTGCAGCAACGCGAAAAAGAAGTGCAAGTGCGCATCGGCGGCGCGATTCCCTCCGAGTTGATCGCCAGCCTCGACAGCGACGAGGAAGCCACCGAGTATCTTCGTCTGCGAACTTATCTGCTGTCGTATCGTGGCAAGAAGCCGATCTCGTTCCCTGCGAAGATGCGTTCTGCGCTTCCCCGCAAGCCGCAGGAAGAGATTGCCCTCGAAGTTCCAGCACGATTCGTGGTCAACGATATTGCGGCGCTACCCGCCGAACGGCTGCTGATCGAAAGCGTGGATTTTGCTGTGTACGCCGCGCGCGCTTCTGAACTTCCGTACGCGCTCGATGAACTTGGGCGCCTCCGCGAAATCACGTTCCGTGCTGCCGGCGAAGGTACCGGACGCAGCTCCGACCTCGATCAGTTCGATGCCTATTACTGGCACCTGCTGCTCTGGAACAAGCAGAAACAGGAATTGGCCGGAGCCTACCGTGCCGGTAACACCGATGAGATCATTCGCGCCCACGGCATCAAAGGCCTCTACACCAACACCGTGTTCCGCTACGACGAACAACTGTTCTTGAAGATTGGCTCCGCTCTGGAACTGGGTCGCTCGTTTGTGCGCCCAGAATATCAGCGTCAGTACGCGCCGCTGCTTCTGTTGTGGAAGGGAATAGCGCGTTTCGTGGCCGCCCACCCCGAGACGCCGGTGCTGTTCGGGGCCGTCAGCATCAGCAACGAGTACAGCAGTCTGTCGCGCGAGATGATTGTCCGCTATTTTGAGCAGCGCAGAGTTAACGATGAGGATGGACGGGAGTTTGCCGACTTCATCCAGGCCCGCACACCCTTCCGCGCTCCCAAGCTTCGCCGCTGGGATTGCGGCGCCATCTGCGGCGCCTTGCGCGATCTCGACGAACTGGCCGAGCCCATCTCGGACGTGGAAGAAGACGGCAAGGGATTGCCCATCCTGCTCAAGCAGTATTCCAAAGTCGGAGGCAGGCTGGTGGGATTCAATCTCGACCGCAAATTTTCCGACGTGGTCGACGGCCTCGTGATCGTCGACCTGCGCCAGACCAACCCCTCCCTCCTCGAGCGCTACATGGGGAGGGAAGGCTACACCAGTTTCCGCCGCTTCCACGGTCTCAGCTAGCTCGCCACTTCCAGTCTCCGCTCGCACCAGAATTGCCGGCGGACACAGAGACGCGGCAAGCCGTGTCTCTACAGAAAATCAGGAGACCTCCTTTGCCAAATCCCCTCGCATGTTAAACAATGAATAGTTCACCTGGCAGCGCGGCCGCTTCCGAATCCGCCGGCGCGCCGGAGAAAACGCAAGGAGCCTTCATGCCCGCAACTGGAGAACTTATCCGCCTGATGAATTACATTGACGACATCGCCACCACTCTGCGCCGCATCAGCGCCAGTATCCCGGCGATGACCAGGGAGGAGTGCGCCCGTTTGGGCGAATATATCCGCAAGTCCGAACCGAGCTACGAGAGCGTGCTTCAGCACCTCGAACAGGCGGGCAAGGACAAGGACAAAGAGTGACCGAAGTCCGCACCGTTGCCGTGATCGGCGCCGGCATCATGGGCCGCGGCATCGCGCATGCCGCCGCCCTCGGCGGCTATCGCACCATTCTCGAAGACCTTTTGCCGAGGTCGCTGCGCCAAGCCGAGACCGAACTCCGCGCCAATCTCGACCAAGCCGTCAAACTCGGCAAGGTCGATGCCGCCGACGCCGAAGCAGCTTTTTCCCGGCTGGAATATGCCGGTTCGGTCGATGAAGCCGCGCGCCAGGCCGACCTCGTCATCGAGGCCGTCCCCGATGAAATGGAATCGAAGCTTGAGATCTTCATCATGCTCGACAAGTTCTGCCGTCCCGCTACCATCCTCGCCGCGAATACGTCGTCGCTCAACGTCACCGAGATCGCCAGCGCGACCTATCGCGCCAAAAAGTGCGTTGGCATGCGCTTCTTGAATCCCGTGTACCAGATGAAGGTGCTCGAGATCGTGCGCGCGCTCGAAACTGACGACGATACCCTGGCCGCCGTCATCGAAGTCGGCAAGCGTATGGGCAAGGAAGTTGTGGTGATCAAAGAGCTCGTCTCCTCACCCGCTGCATCAACGCCATGATCGGCAACGCCGCTTTCTCCAGGAAGGCGTCGCCACCACCGAAGACATTGGCAAAGCCCTTAAACTCGGCCCGAACCATCCCCTGGGACCGTTCGAACTCGTAGGTCTGGTCGGCCCTGACGCTCGCGTCCACATATTCGAATCCCCGCCCAAAACTCTGAGTGAAAAATTTCGCCCCTGCCCGCTGCGGGTGCAATATGTGAAAGCCGGAAGGCTCGGCCGCAAGGTCGGGGAGTCGAGGGTTTGAGTACCCGGAAGTGGAGAAAGGGTGAGCTATCCCAGGGCCTGCTTTCGTTTAAGATAGACTAGAAGCAATGGAATCATCAGTTTATAACCAGTTGACTCATTAGTATGAGTCATTTAGACTCATAGCATGTCTAAGAGGCTCCAAGTGATTTTGCAAGACCCTGACTACCGGGAAATCCAGCGCATGGCGCGTTCGCGCCAGATGTCGATTGCGGAATGGGTCCGTCAAGCGCTTGCCCTGGCACGTCGTCGCGAGCCTCTGGGCGACATCGGCAAGAAACTCGAAGTTATTCGCGCCGCCGCGCGATACGACTATCCCGTCAGTGACATCGACGTCATGTTGGCGGAAATCGAAAGAGGATACGCTACCGGCGGGCAACCGTGATACTGGTCGACTCCAACATTCCGATGTATCTGGTGGGCGCGCCTCATCCGCACAAGAGTGACGCGCAACGATGGCTCGAGAAGTTGGTCAGCGAGCGCCAGCGCTTGGTTACGGATGCCGAAGTGCTTCAGGAGATCCTGCACCGTTATGTCGCGATCAACCGCCGAGACGCGATCCAGCCAGCTTTCGATGCTCTACTCAGAATCGTCGATCAAGTGCTGCCGGTTGATCGGACTGCCGTTGAGCGTGCTAAGGAGATTGTTCTGGGGCATCGGCATCTTTCTGCCCGTGACGCTGTTCACCTTGCCGTCATGGAACATCATGGAATCGAACAGATCCTGACCTTCGATTCCGGGTTTGACGGGTTCCCAGGTATTAGCCGTCTGTCGTGAGGCGCGAGGGCTGTCAATTCCCTACCGAACCCGCAGCCCATCCGCAGCGAACGCTTACAAAATCTACTGGTTGATGTCCTGCTTCGCCTCCAATCGCTTCACCAAGCCATCCACATAGCTCTTCTGGTCGTCCGGAGCGCCGGCCATCGCCACCTTCATTTCCTTCGCCGCATCGTCAAACTTGCTTTGCGCGCTATACATCCGAGCCAGTCCGGCATGCACCACCCACAGATCGGGATGTTTCTGGGCATTCTCGCGGAAGACCGCGTACGCTTCCTCGTTACGCTTTTCACCCAGCAACTGCCGGGCATATTGATGGAGCTCTTGCGGGCCGGCAAGTCCCAGCGCCTTCTTTTCTGCGGTTGCGGCCTCGTCCTTGCGGTTGAGCGCCGCCAGGACTTTCGACTTCGTTATCTCATTGTCGTAGCGGTCTTCATTCTCGACGGACTTATTTGCGTAGGTAAGGGCGTCGTCAAGACTGACCTTTTCCGCGAGCAGGTAATTGGCCGCGTTGTCCCAGCTCATCCATGTGTATTGGGAAAGGTTGCGAAGCTGCTTCTTCAGGCTGGCCTGCACCACATCGTGGACATCCACCGAGACTTTGAACGGGACCGCAACCTTCTCCCACTCCAGTTCGACCACCACCGAATCCTTCTGCAGATCGTCGAAGTCGTAGGTCAGGGCGTTGTGCATGTCCGCCGCCTTGGGCTTCACCGTCACCCGCAACGCATCTTCTTTTTCGTCGTAGGTGAAGGACCCCCAGGAAGTCGAATTCTTCGAGAAAATAATCGTCCACTCATCGGCGTTCGGGATCATGTGCAACCCGTAGGTCCCTTTGTCGAGCGGCTTGCCTTCGATCTGGACCGGATCGCTGAAGGTGATCGTCGTGTTCATATTTGCCCCCGCACGCCACACCTTGCCGTAGGGAACCAGGGCACCCCAAACCTTGCGGTCACCCACGAGCGGCCGGTGATAGTTGATGGTGATATCGGTGATGCCGACACGTTGTGAAACCTCCGCCCCCTGGCTTTGCAGGGGCAGATCGAGTGTGAACGATTGCGCCGGGCTCACGCCTGGCAGGGCTGCCGTCAGCAGGCAGAACAGGACTCCTTGCAGAGCTGCTCGAAACATAGGGACTGCCTCCTTCAATGTGCATTCAACCAAAATTTTGATGAAACGGGCCACCGATCGCGGCCTCACGCCTGGTTGGCGTCTTAGACGTGCCCCAATCCCGGCGGTGAGCAGGAGGATGGAGCTTAAATTGAGGCGGCCTTCGAGATTGTGTGGTGGCGGGGCTTTGCCCCGCTGGACGGGGCAGAGCCCCGTCACCACACGATCCTCGTCGCCGCTAACCCGCGCGGTGTTTCTCGCGTCTAAACGATAGGGTGCAGCGTGCTTTTTTTGGGAACCGTACCGCCCCGAATCCCGTACTACATAACAGAGTGCAGGATCCAGGCTTAGCCTCGCGTACAAAGGCAGCCTGCCGTGAAGCAAACTTCGTGAACTAAGCCATGCGGATGCTCATCGAAATCGTTCGCCAGTCGCTGGCCACGCTCTGGGCCAACAAACTGCGCTCGTTTCTCACCATGTTCGGCATTGCCTGGGGCGTGGGGTCGCTGCTCCTGCTGGTCGGCTTGGGCGAGGGCTTCCGCAGCGGCCAGGCCAAACAACTGAAGAATCTCGGCCAGGACATTATGTTTACCTTCCCCGGCCGCATTCCCGCCGTCGAAGGCAGCACCCAGTCCGGCCGCACCTACCATTTCACCTATGAGGATTACCTCGCCATTCGCAACCAGGCTCGCTCGCTCAAGTATGTTTCGCCGGTACTCAACCGCGAGGACATTCGCGCCGTCAGCGATTACGGTTCCACCAACGGCCAGGTCTTCGGCATCGCGCCCGAATACAACCAGATTCGCAACGTCCCCGTCGGCCCGGGCCGTTGGTTCAACGATGAGGACAATACCGAGACGCGCCGCGTAGCCGTCGTCGGCTGGGAGCTTCTGAAAAACATATTCCCCGGACGCCCGGCCGTAGGCGCGCCCATCCTGCTCAACGGCGTCCGCTTTGAAATTATCGGCGTGCTCAGCAAGGTCGGTCAGGACGGCAACAACGGCACCAATGCGCGCATCTTCATTCCCATCGGGACCATGCGCAACCTGTTCCGGCTGAAAGATCAGAACAGCGAAGATGCCATCTCGTTCCTGAACTACCGTCCACTCACGCCCAGCGGGGATTTGGTGGCAAAGAGGGAGGTCCACGAAATCATTGCCCGCCGCCACGGTTTCGATCCCAAGCTCACCGAATCCTTCGAAGACTGGGATACCATCGAAGACAACAAGCGCGTGGAAAAGATCTTCAACGGCATGGACTATTTCCTCGGCGTGGTTGGCGTGATTACCTTGGCGCTCGGCGCCATCGGCATCATCAACATCATGCTCGTCTCCGTCACCGAACGCACCCGCGAAATCGGATTGCGCAAGGCGCTCGGAGCCACACATCGCGCCATCCTGACCCAGTTTTTTGTGGAAGGCGCCTTCCTGACCGCACTCAGCGGAGGCATCGGCCTGGCCATCACCACCGCATTAGTCACGGTTCTGGCCGCTCTGCCCGCGCCCGAAGGATTCGATACGCCCCGCATCGTTCCGTCGTCAGCCGCCATCGCCATTCTCTCGCTCGCGTTTGCCGGCATCGTAGCTGGACTCTATCCCGCTCGCCAGGCCGCGCTGCTGCAACCAGTGGAGGCTCTGCGCCAGGAGTAAGTGGATACGGTGGAGCGACGGGCGTCTCGCCCGTCCAGCAGTCTGGCGGCCGGGCGGGGACGCCCGGCTCTCCACAAGCAAGTTTGGTCGCGGTATCAGGAGTAATTATGATTCTCGAACTCGCCCGCCAGGCCTACAACGCGCTCAAGTATAATCGCCGCCGCAGCATCCTCACCATGCTCGGCATGGCCTGGGGCATCGCGACCGTCGTGTTGCTATTAGCCTACGGCACCGGCTTCGAGCGCGGCCTCTGGGTCGCTTTCCGCTCCTGGGGTACAAACCTGGTCTTCATTTTTCCCGGACGCACCTCGCTGCAAGCGGGCGGCACCAAGGCGGGCAGCGAAATCAAACTTACCGTCAACGATCTCGATTACCTGCAGGCTGAAGTGCCCCTGCTCAAGCGCATTTCGCCCGAAGCGTTCAAGCAAAGCACCGTCGCTTACGGGACGCGCAGCGCCAGTTACGGGGTCAGCGGAGTCTATCCCTACTATCAGCGCATGCGCCGCATGGACGTCGAAGCCGGAAGTTTCTTCACTGACCTCGATGAAAACACGCACAGCCGCGTTGCCATCCTGGGCGCCGACGTCAAGAAAAAGTTGTTCTCGGGACAGAACGCCCTCGGCGAAAAAGTGCGTGTCGACGGCATTTCCTACGAGGTCATCGGCGTGCTCAAACGCGTCATCCAGAACGGTGACGATAATCTGAACGGAAAAGTGTATATCCCGTTCAGCGCCATGAACGACCTTACCAACACCTATTACCTCAATGCCATCGCCATGGAATACGAAGGCGACCACGAAAAAGTCGCCGCCGCCGTCCGCCGCTCCATGGCCTTTCACCATGAATTCGATCCCAAGGACAAGCGCGCCGTCTTCGTCTTCGACGTCTTCGCCGATCTGCTCGATCTGCGCGTGATCACCACTGGCATCAAGATTCTGCTCGGCTTCATCGGCCTGCTCACCCTGGGCATCGGCGGCGTCGGCCTGATGAACATCATGCTGGTCTCCGTTACCCAGCGCACCCGCGAGATCGGCGTAGAGAAAGCGCTCGGCGCCCGCGGTTGGCACATTCTGGTCCAGTTCCTCGCCGAAGCCCTCGCCATCACCCTTCTCGGTGGACTCGCCGGCGTAGTGCTCGCTTATATCGTGTCCTGGTCGGTAGGATCGCTGACGCTGTGGAGCGCATTCGTGGAAAATGGCACCGAAGGCGACATTCATCTCACCATCGATTCCACTACTTTGCTGGCATCCACTGTGATTCTCGGATTCGTCGGCGTCGTCAGCGGCATGCTGCCCGCCATCAAAGCCTCCCGCCTGGATCCCATCGAAGCCCTGCGCTACGAGTAGAGCAGGGCTCAGGGCTCAGGTCTTAGGTCTCAGGAAAACCCAGAATCCAATTGCTTTGAGATTATCCTGACACCTGACTCCTAACACCTAAGACCAAAGACCTGACACCTCGCTCCCTGTGCTATATTTCTCCCAAAGTTAGAGGAGGTTTCATGCGTCCACTTGGCGTCACTCTGGTCGGCTTTTATCAGATTCTGCGCGGCATATTCTGGCTGCTGATCGGTTTGTCAATCTTGCTATTCACCGGACTGGCCGCCAAACTCGCTTCTCTGGCCGCTGAGGCCAGTACCACGGGACACTTTTTTGGCGGTTTTGGACGCTTGGCCAGCCTGGTGATTATTGTGTTTGCGGCCCTTCACCTGATCGCCGGCTATGGACTTCTGGGAATGCATAATTGGGGACGTCTGCTCACCCTGTTTCTGTCAGCGCTCGGCCTCGTTTTGCTGGTGCCGGTCCTGCTGATCGTGCACGGGATTCCGCTGGCTTTAGGCATCATCAATGCCGCCGTGATCGTTTATCTCGCCATGCCGGCGGTCAAACACGCCTTTCACGAACAACGCCACTCGCTCCGCATGGCAGCCTAGCGCCGCGTCCGCGGCATGATTCCTGACGTGGAGAGACGGGCGCCTCGCCCGTCCAGCCTAATAGCCGTGTGCGAAAGGAAGATTCGTATCAGGGTATGCCTTCAGGCATACCGGAGTGCGGTCTTATGAGAGCGCCTTCAGGCGCTGGTTGTGGGCGCTGGTGTTTCACCACAGGCTGCGAATCCAACTAGAATGGATGCGTGCCAGGCTCCAGCAAACTCGGGATGGTGCAGGAACACCTCAAGCTCTACGATCATCCCCTGCTTGCCTTTTCCGCGCGCGATAATAACGGCGTGATCGAAGTTCTGATCGATCTGAAGAACTCGTCCGTCCCGGTTCACACCTACGTGCTCCCGATTCACGCCCGCGACCTCGATCATCCTCAGTTCGCCTGGCATCTTCAGCACCAGCTCTATGACGGCCTGCACGACTATTTCATCGAAATGTTCGTCCGCACTCCGCAGGATCGCGCCGTCCCCAGCCCCATGCCTGGAGAAGCGGGAAGCCATGGTAGCAAGGGAAGTTAGCGCCGTGTCCCTCCGCGAACAAATCGAGCGCGAGATCCGCCAGCGTGGCCCCATCCCCTTTTCGCGCTACATGCAGATCTGCCTCTACGATCCTGACCATGGTTACTATTCCGCCAACGCCGAACAATTCGGCAAAGCCGGAGACTTCTACACTTCAAGCGACGTTCACGCCGTATTCGGACGCCTGCTGGCGCGCCAGTTTGACGAAATATGGCAAGCGCTCGACCGCCCCACTCAAATCGAAATCCTCGAACTCGGCCCCGGCCGCGGCCTGTTCGCCCGCGATGTGCTCGATTGGTCGAACAAGAAATTCCCCAACTTCTTCGCCGCCCTAACGTACGCCTTGCAGGAGAATTCGCCGGCGCTGCGAGACAAACTGCAAGATACTCTACGGGGACACATCACCACTGGGAAAGCCAAAGTTCCGGAGGAACGACCGAGCTTAGCCCACCGCTTTAGCGGTGGGAAAGGCGGCGAGAAAGACCAAGTCCCGGAGGGACGGCCCATCGGCCGGTACCGAACTCTCGCGCCCGACGTGCCCCTCATCGTCTTCGCCAACGAATTTTTCGATGCCCTCCCCGTAGAAATCCTCAGCACCCAAGGCAAGCTCCACCTAGCGCTCGAAAATAATCGCCTGCAAGAAACCTGGCTTCCGCCCTTAGCCGAAGAACTGGAATTCCTCGACCGCTACGGTGTCCATCCTGAAGCCGGCGAACGCATCGAGGTTCCCATCCAGGCGCAGAATTGGATGCAGCAAATCGCAAACGCCATCCAGCGCGGCCCGCTGCTGATCATTGTCATTGACTACGGTTACACGCGCACCCAGCAACTAGCCGGTCGCCACCGCGGCACGCTCATGGCGTATCGCCATCACTCCGCCAGCTCCGACCCCTACCAGGCTCCCGGCGAGCAAGACCTGACCGCCCACGTCAATTTCACCGCGCTCGGCGCTGCCTGCGAGCAAGAAGGTATGCAGGTTGAAAAGCTCCTCACGCAATCGCAATTCCTGATGGGTATTGGCGAAAACAATCAGTTCGCCGATGCCTTCGGAGATTGCCGCGTCCCGCAAGAACGGGCGAAGGTGGCCCTCCAGCTCAAACATCTGGTGACTCCCGTAGGCATGGGAGAAACGTTTCAAGTCCTGATTGCCAGCCGAGGGATAGATAGTAGGAAAATGGCCGCCCTCAGCGGACTGGCCTTCGGCAGCAGTCGGGTCGCTGGGAACTGAGAACTGGCCTCTAGTTACCAAAGGTATGCACAATTCTCGTTGCTATTTAACCTTCCTGAAATATCTTTGCAGTAAACTACAGACGAATGAGTTCGCCACGCGTCTCTCAATTCGCGTTGCCGCTGCAGGTTGCTGCTGTCTGCTACCGGCGGGTGAATTCGCATGCCGAGTTTTTGTTGGTCAATACCAACGGCGGCAGCAAGTGGACGTTTCCCAAGGGAGCCCCCGAACCTCGCCTGTCGCACAGTCAGGCCGCCGAACGCGAGGCCAAGGAAGAAGCGGGCGCCATCGGCACCATCGAGCCCCGCCATTTTCACATCTACATTCATTCCAAGGGCGTCTTCTGGCAGGCGGGTGGCGTGCAGGAATATGTGGTCAAAGCCTTCTTGATGGATGTCCGCCAAACTCGCCGTCCCGAGGAAGACGACCGCAATCCCACCTGGTTCGATTCAGAAAAGGCGCGCATGATCTTAGCCAAGGGCCGCGAAGTCAAATACGCCCACGAACTCCAGACCGTGATTGACCGCGCCCTGGAACACCTCGGCATAGCGAGAATGGCCGCGGCTCGCTAGGGCCTGTGTGGGGACGGGCGTCTCGCCCGTCCAGCCGACTCAGCCCGTATTCAAGCCCGCCGCGACCGCCAGTTTCGCTTGTCTGTCGTCGAAGGTCCAAAAATGCTCAGCTTTCAGTTCCAGGGCCGAAGCCACGTGCAGTGTGTCGAGAGTCCGAACCCCTAGCCGCGCTGCGTGCCGGTGAGCCAGTTGCGCACAGACTTCGAACGCTCGATCGGGCAGGGGCGCTTCCCTCCACAGATTTCGGGCGCGGTGCTCCTGAAACCGCTGCAGCAGACGGTCAGCCTCGCTACGTGAAATCGCCTTACGAAATACGTGTTGTTCAATGGCATGCGTCCACTCGGCTACGTGCAGGGGTGTCATCCACAATGACGGCCGTGACCTGAGTCGGCGCTCGACGTCCACCGTGTGCCGATCGGTGAGATAGAGGGAAACAAAGAAAGAGGTGTCGGCGTAGATGGTCAATGGGCTGCTCAATAGCGGCCGCGCTCCTCAATAACCAGGTCGGCGCCGGGCAGAACGCGATCACCCAAGACTTCCTTGCGCAAGGCCGAGAAATCAGGCCAATCACCGGCCTGCGGAGGCGCTCCTTGGGGAACGATGCGGGCAATCACCTCGTCTCGCTCCCGCAGCTCCACGGTCTTGCCGGCCCGCAGCCAAGCCTTCAACCGCTTGGTGTCCCGGAGCTGGCGAATGTTTACGCTGGGCATAATCAAATTGTGACACAAATTGTGACACATTGTCAAGCGTGCTTTCACTGATAGCTGACAACTGAGAGCCGACAGCTAAACGCCGTTCCCGTCCGCTATATTTAACTAGAGACACCCATGATCCAACTCTCCGGCGCCGGCAAGCGCTACGGCCACAAGCTCTTGTTCGAGAACGCCGACTGGCTGATCACGCCCGAATCCCGCGTCGGCCTGGTCGGAGCGAACGGCACCGGCAAGTCCACCATCATGAAAATCCTTGCCGGGAGCGAGACGCTCGACTACGGCGGCATCTCGCGCGCCAAAGGCATTTCCACCGGATACCTTCCGCAGGACGGCCTCACCCTGACCGGCCGCACCATCTTCGCCGAGTGCATGTCGGTGTTTGCCGAACTCCACGCCATCGAAAAAGAAATGGAGTCGCTAACCCGCAGCATGTCGGAACTCGACCACGAGGGCCCCGAGTACTCCAGCGTAGCCGACCGTTACCAGAAACTCGAACACGAATTCGTAGCCCGCGACGGTTACACGCTCGAGGCCCAGGTCGGTCAAATCCTCGCCGGTCTGGGCTTTCATCGCGACGACTGGAAGCGCCAGACCGAAGAATTCTCCGGCGGCTGGCAGATGCGCATCGCCCTCGCCAAACTTCTGCTCATGAAGCCCAACCTGCTGCTGCTCGACGAGCCCACCAACCACCTCGATCTCGAAGCCCGCAACTGGCTTGAGGAGTACTTGACCACCTATCCCTACGCCTTCGTCCTCATCTCCCACGACCGCTATTTTCTCGACATCACGGTCAAACGCATCGTGGAAATCTGGAACAAGCAGATACACTTCTACGCTGGTAATTACGATCAGTACCTCGCCGGCAAAACCGCGCGTAAGGAGCAGCTGGAATCCGCATACAAAACTCAGCACGACCGCATCGAGCAGCTCGAAGTCTTCATCAACCGCTTCCGCTACACGGCCACCAAGGCCAAGCAAGTCCAGAGCCGCATTAAAGAGCTCGAAAAGATGGAGCGCATCCAGATTCCGGAAGAAGAAAAGACCGTGCACTTCTCCTTCCCGCAGCCGAAGCCGAGCGGGCGCATCGTCGCCGAGTTCGCAAACATAGCGAAAAGTTATGGCGAACATAAAGTTTTCGAGAAAGTGGATTTCATGATCGAGCGCGGCGAGCGTATCGCGCTGGTGGGAGTCAACGGAGCAGGGAAGTCCACCCTGATCAAGCTTCTCGCCGGCCAGGAGCCACTCACCGCCGGCGAATACAAGCTGGGCCACAACGTCGGGCCTGATTATTTCGCGCAGGACCAATACAAAGAACTCGATCCCGAAGCGCGCATCCTCGACGACCTCGGAGAACTCGCGCCCGCCTCCACGCAAACCCAATTGCGCAGCCTGCTCGGCTGTTTTCTTTTTTCGGGCGACGACGTTTTCAAGCGCATCGGCGTCCTCTCCGGCGGCGAGCGCAATCGCTACGCGCTGCTGAAAATGCTGCTGCACCCCGCCAACTTCTTGCTGCTCGATGAGCCTACCAATCACCTCGATCTCCGCGCCAAGGACGTCCTGCTTGAGGCCCTGGAAAAGTACACGGGTACGGTAGTCTTCGTCTCGCATGACCGCTACTTCATCGACAAGCTGGCGACGCGCGTGTTCGAAATCGGCGATGGCAAAGTGGAAATCTATCCCGGGAATTACGAAGACTATCTCTGGCGGAAGCAGGGAAGGGCCGCGGTTGCCAAAGAAACACCGGAGCCATCCACGACGTTATCGCCGCCTTCATCCGCACCCGCGAACGGAAAGAAGCCTTCTGCCGCCACCGACGCATCCGAACCCAAAGGCAAGCGCCTGAACCCGATCAAGCGCCAGCAGATGGAAGACCGTCTGCACGAGATGGAAGAGGAGATCGCGCGCGCGGAAGCTGCGATTGCCCTCTGTGAAACGCAGCTCCAGAGCTTTGTAAGCGCGGAGGAAACGCAACACCAGACCCAGGAACTCGTTCATCATAAGAACGCGCTGCAGAACCTGATGAAGGAATGGGAAGAGCTGTCGGGGACGCTCGAAACAGCCGGCTAGAAGATGGGAGGTTTTCTCGAGTCTGCCTAAGTTCTTAGATATTGATGTCCTTCGGGTGAAACACGGTCAGACCCGGTATTTGCTTAAAATCGTCTTTTTCATCAAACGTCAAAATTTCTGTGATGCCATTGTTTTTCATTATGACGCTATGGATGATGTCCCCTACTCCAGAATGATATTTGAGAATGCCCTGTCTGACGTGCCAGAAAAACTCCGTAAAGTCGTAGTCCTTCTGAGGGCTGACATCAACAAGAAATATCTTCAGGTTCCTTAGCCGCCGCTCGCTTACAAGCTGACCTTCAATCTCTGCAACTTCCCCGCGGTCCATTTTCTTGTTCGACACCAAAATATTCACCGTCTCAGCTATGGCCCAGATCGAGGTACAAAGCTGCACATCCTTGAGTTGGGCAAAGACGGTTAGAGCATTCTCCACCAACTTTTTCTTCGCCTCTTCCGCCTTGTCCACCGAAAAGTGCGCTATCAGAACATTGCTGTCTAAATAGATGCGCTTCATTTTCTCTTCGCGCGAAACTGAACCACTTCTTTCTTTTTGACAGTCTTCAGCGCCTTGAAAGAGACCGTTTCGCCCGACTTCGTTCTAAACTTCACCGTTGCCGGTTTCTGTACCGTCTTGACGGCGACGAATCTTACAGTCTCTTTGGCCATATCAATATCCTATCATCCAAAAACCTGAGACTCTGCTTGGCGGATATATAGCGGCCAGTTCGTTGCCAGCGAACTCGCCCCAGAGTTTGTCTTCCTCGACGTCTGCATCGCTGAGACCGTCGTAATAAGCGGTGACCGAGGCTTCGAGGATGCTACGGGAAATCCTTCTGGTTTCCGGCGACAGGTCATAGTCTGGGTCCCCGAATCGTTCTCCAAACAGATTTTACAGTAAACCCCAGAGCTGCCGTGGCGCCGCCCAGCTGCCGAGCTGCGCTCGGCTTGGACGGGCGGGGCGCCCGTCCCCACACGAGCAGAGGCAGACGCGGCAAGCCGCGTCTCTACACGAAGATTTGTTTTGGGGTTTTACTGACAGCTGAAAGCTGCCCTACCCGCCCTGCTTCAACTCCGTCAGCACCTGGCGCGCGATTTCCTTCAGCGTTTCGAACACGCCAACGCCCTGAAAGGCCACCGCCTCCACCACCGGCTCGTTTTTCTTGCGCAGTTCCCGGGAGAGCGCATCGACCGGCAGCGCATTCGGCAGGTCGCGCTTGTTCAGTTGCAGGACGTAGGGAATCTTGTTGAAGTCGTAACCGTGTTCTTTCAGGTTGGTGGTCAGGTTGTCGAGCGCCTCGATGTTGGCATCGTGGCGCTCTTGCTGGGAGTCGGCCACGAACACGATGCCGTCCACGCCCCGCAGAATCAGCTTGCGGCTGGCGTCGTAGAACACCTGTCCCGGAACCGTGTACAGGTGAATGCGCGTCTTGAAGCCTCGCACCGAACCCAGATCCAGCGGCAGGAAATCGAAGAACAGGGTTCGATCGGTCTCGGTCGCCAGCGAGATCATCTTGCCCTTCTGCTGTTCGGCTGTCTTCTGGAAAATAAACTGCAGATTCGTCGTCTTACCGCCCAACCCGGCGCCGTAGTAGACGATCTTGCAGTTGATCTCGCGTGCTGCGAAGTTGATGAAACTCAAAAGGTTTCCTCAAAAACTCCTGCGAAAAAGCCGTTGCGAACCACTCCCTCAACGCGCGAGCCCTCTCGCCACATTTCCATGCTGACTACAGTAACAGTATCGGTTACTGCTGGTTTTTATACCACACCGGAAGGCTCCGGCGCAGGTTACCCAGGTCAGTACCCGGTTGCCAACCCGGTACCCGGCTGCTAGTCCTTTTGCTTGATCTGCATCAGGGGTCGCGATCGCCTCGGGGAACGCCATAGCTGGCCGCACTGGGTAGTGGCCACTGACTACCGCGCCGTCGGCAGCGGATAGTACCCGTCCTTGGCATACACCTTTACGTCCGGACGCCGCACCCGCACTTCGATCTGCCGGTATCCCCCAATGCCCGGCTTGCTGGTGTAGCCCAGCGTGTACTGATTGCGCGCGTCTCCAATCGCCCGAGCGTAGGCCTGCTCGATATCGGCCCTGGCGGATTCGGCATAGACCGTCCCGCCCCCGGTGGCGCCCACGTACTTCGACAGGATGTTGCCATAGCCGATCGGCTCGAACCCTAACTTGTTCAATCCCAGGTTGGGCATGTGGATCTTCTGCAGCCTGTCATATCCTGGAAGGGCCGCGCCATCCACGCCCACGGCGTAAACAATGATGTTCTGCGTCAAAAGGACTTTCAGCGTGTCGGCATAGCTGGCAGTGCTGCCTCGTTCCCGCCCGTCGCTGATCACGAAGATGATTTTCCGCCGCGCGCGGTCCCGCTTGGAAAGATCGCGGGCCGCCTCCAGGATGGCGTCGTTGATCACGCGTGCCTGCTTGGGCGGGGTGTACACCGGAGTCACGGGAGGGGCGCCAACCGGGAGACCATTAATCGTCGGCCCCTGCGGACCAAGCGGCCCGCTCGTCACCGGAGGTCCATTGTTGGTCCCGCTGTAGCTCTTGACCTCGTTCAGAGCCATCGTCAACTGCTTGCCTACGCTGGTGAAGTCTGCCACCCGGCCCACCGTGCTGCTGTAGGTGTAGATCCCAACTTCATCGAACTGGCTGAATGCCCCCTGCAAAGCGGAGAGCGTCTCCTGGACGCGCTTCACCCCAATGTCGGGCATGCCCGTATCAATCACAACCGCCGCCGAAAGTGGAAACGGATCGCTGGTAAAGAACTTCAGTTGTTGTCTTTTCCCATTTTCCAGCACGGAGAAGTCCTTGGGCAGTAGCCCCCCGACCAGCCTGCCATCGTTGCCCATCACGCTCACCGGAACCAGCACCAGGTTTGTGGTCACACTGATGGTGTAGAGATCTTGCCCGGTCTCTGCATCCTTCGGAACGCTGCCCGCAGGTACCGTCCTGACCGGAGGCATTGGAGGCGGAGCCGGCTTCTCGTCTGTCTTTCCACGCGCAGAATCCGGAGCACTCCGGGGCATCTCCGTCGATCTGCTGGCCCCCCCCGTGCCGGAATTATCCGCCGGCGGCGAATTGGGCTGGGACTCATCCTCCGCTTCTTGCCGCGGGCTGGGTGGTGGCGGCGGTGGTATCGGACGAACCGCCGACGGAGCGTCCGGGATGTCGTCAGGCTTCTGCTGTGCCGCCATGGTGCCCGCCAGCAACCCCCAGAGCAACAACGGCAGCCCCAGCCTCAGTACCGCGCTAGTTTTCGTGGCCATCTCCGGAATCCCCCGTCTTTCCTCACCCGTGCGATTTCGCGTAAGGACAGCCGCCCTCGGCCGTCCACCCGTGCGCAGCAGGGGCCGCGCAACGTCACCACGCCTTTTTACTAATTCAGATGCCAACCGCGCCGCCTTTGGTGCATCTAACCGTTACAGCTTCTTACAGGATAGACTAGCAAAGTCTCGGGATAAAAAAACGCTGATGCCTAAATTACATTGCAGACCGTGCCTGGCCGCGGAATTGTTCGCCGTGACCATGTTCGCTCCGATCATAATCGCTTTAGTAACGACACTGGCACTTCCCGCAGCCGCGCAGAATGCCCCAATTCCCCCGCCTCCGGCACCCCCGTCCACATCATCGAACGGCCCTACATCCAATTCCAACTCCCTTCCCAGGTCCAGTTCCAACTCTAACGACCAGTCGCAAGACCAGTCCGTCGAGACCCTCAAGGTCAACGTCGAAGTCGTTCAGTTGTTCTTCAACGTAAAAGACAAGCATGGCGCGCTGATCCCCAGCCTCACCAAGGACAACTTCGACCTGTTTGAGGACGGCAAGCCCCAGACGATCAAATACTTCAAGGCCGAATCCGACCTCCCGCTGACCCTGGGCATCCTCATCGATTCCAGCGGCAGCCAGATGCGCGTCCTCGATATGGAAAAGACGGTCGGAGCCTCCTTCCTCGAAAGCATTCTGCGCCCCAAAGACGAGGCCTTCGTCATCAGCTTCGATATCGACATCAACCTTCTGCAGGATTTCACCAACTCGGTCAGCCGACTCCGGCATGCGCTCAACCAGGCCACCATCAATACCGGCGGGGTCAGTTGCTCCGGAGGCCCCATTGGCCCGCAAGGCCCAATTCCGTGCTCCTCAACCGGTCCCCGCGGCACGGCGCTCTATGACGCCGTCTATCTCGCCTCGCACGACGAATTCAGCCATGAAGTCGGGCGCAAGGCGATGATTCTGCTCACCGACGGAGAGGATCAGGGCAGCCGCCTCAAAATCAAAGATGCCATCGAAGCCGCCCAGAAAGCCGACGCCATCTGCTACGTGCTGCTCATCGCCGACCGCGGCTTTGCCTACAGCTTTGGTGGCTATTCCGGCGATTCCGACATGAGAAAGCTTACCCAGGAAACCGGTGGCCGCGTGATTGAAGTCGGCAACAAGATCGAAAAACTCCGCCAGGCCTTCGACCAGATTGCCCAGGAACTCCGCAGCCAGTACAACATCGGGTACACGCCGACCAACACTGCCCGCGACGGCTCGTTCCGCAAAGTCGAAATCAAGCCCAAGCAGGGGGATTACAAGATCCAGGCCCGAAGCGGCTACTACGCCACCCCCCGTCAGGAAGAATAGACCTAAAGCTTGTGTGGGGACGGGCGTCCCGAGAGCCTGCCCTGAGCGAAGTCGAAGGGTCCAAGCCGAGCAAAGCTCGGCAGTCTGCTGTGGTCACAGCAAGTCTGGTGCTCTAGCCTTCGTGAAAGCCAAGTTTGCTCCCTCGGGACGGCCTCGTTTATACTCATGAAGTCGAGCGGGAGTAACTCAGTGGTAGAGTGCGACCTTGCCAAGGTCGAAGTCGCGGGTTCAAATCCCGTCTCCCGCTCCAGTTTCTCGAAGCCCTGCTCTGGCGAGGGCTTTTCGTTTTAGCGTATCGTTTTAGCAGTCTGCGGAAAAGGTGAGTGTTGCACTTGAGTTTGGGTGGCGCAGCGGTTCACCGCTGCGGTAGCTGCATTGCTTCGGCTGCGGCTTTAGCCACTGAGGGAACGGCTCTCGCTCAGAAACGACTTTTTCGGCAAGCTGTTAGTGAACTATCCGGCGCGGTAGCCAAGTGGTAAGGCCGAGGTCTGCAAAACCTCTATCGTGAGTTCGATTCTCACCCGCGCCTCCAAACCCATTTCGCAGCTGTCAGGTCCCAGGAAATCAAAACCCAGAGCAGTTTAGTGAGCTGGCGAGGACACCTGCAGGACAGCGGCGCCCGGGTCACGGATTCGGTGCCGACGACTCCTCCAGCAATTCCCTCAAATACTGCTGCCACACTGCCGCCCAGGTGTGCGTGCCGTGGCCGTGGGTCTTCTCGGATGTGGGCAGCAACACGAATCTTCCTTTCTTCACCCGCTTGATTTCTTGCTCGGCGATTCCCAATTCGGGCGGATTGATGAAGTCATCGGCGGAGTTGACGAACATCACCGGAGCCTGAATGAGGCCGAGTTTGGATGACGCGTCATAGTCCCGCGACGCGCTGACCGCATAAAGAAAGTCATTGGCGTCAAGGCCGGACATGATCCGCTTGATCGTTTCCTCAACATATTTATCGGCGGCATCGCGCACGGGCAGTTCTTGCTGCATTTGTAATGGGGCACTGCCGGCGATCACCAGAAAATCCGCGCTCACTTCGAGCGCCGCGCGGGGCTGAGTGCCATAGTCGCCGTTCTTCCATTCCGGGTCCCGGCGAATTCCGTCGATCACCATCTTCCTCCATATGCGGTTTCGTCCGGCAATTTGTACCGGCAAACATGCCAGTGGCATCAGCGCATCCATCTCGGTGGGATAGTCCTCGCCCCACATCCAGGAATGCATGCAGCCCATCGAAGTGCCCATCACCAGACGCAGGTGGTCCACGCCCAGCCCCTTTTCGACTAGTTCGTGTTGCAGCAAGACCATGTCGGCATAGTCGTATGGCGGAAAGCGCGCATGCATGCCATCGCTCGGCTTGCTGGATTTTCCGTGGCCGATATTGTCTGGCAGGATGATGTAGTACTTGTTCGTGTCCAGCAGTTGCCCTCGCCCAAACAGCACGCCCGCAAATATCGGACGAAGGAATTGGTGTCCTGTGCCGCTTGTGCCATGAAGGACGAGAACGGCGTTGGTGGTGTGTCCGCGCTTGTCCTTCACGGGTGCGCCAAAGGTGGCGTAGTGCATCCGTACCTCGGGCAGGGTTTCTCCCGACTGAAAGCGAAAATTGTGAATGACAAAGTCGCCCTCGTGAGGCACTGGGGCACTGGACGAATTCCTGGCTGCATTTTCTGCCGGCGTCTGCGCTCCCGCCTGCCCTTGAGCAAGCGCCATCGCCAACGTAACCAACAGCCCTAAGCGCTTTGGGATTGTGGTCATGATTCCTCACCGGTGCATGAATTTCGAGAACGGACGCAGTGTACACCGCGGAAATCCGGTTAGGGCCGGTTAGGGGATGAGAGGGGGATGAGAGGGTGCCCATCCTAACGTCAAGTTGTGTGCGACGTTAGGGTGGGGAATTCGTTCGTCTCGTCTATAGGAATGGTTTACAGCCGAGCGCACACCGCCTTGGTCTGCGTGTACATTTCGAGAACGTCTTTGCCCATCTCGCGTCCCCAACCCGACTGTTTGTAGCCGCCAAACGGCAGCGCCGCGTCGAAGATGTTGTAGCAGTTGATCCACACCGTCCCCGCTCGTAGTGCGGCTGCCACACGGTGCGCCTTCGAAATATCCTTCGTCCAGATGCCCGCCGCCAGTCCGTACACCGAGTCGTTGGCGCGCGGCAGCAGTTCTTCAGGATTGTCGAAGGGAATCGCCACCACCACCGGCCCGAAAATTTCTTCCTGCACCACCCGCATGTTGTCTTTCGTATTCACCAGCACCGTCGGCTCGACGAAGTATCCCTTGTCGCCCAGCTTCTTTCCGCCGGCCATCGCAGTCGCGCCCTCCGCCATGCCAATCTCCAGGTAGTTGCATACCCGTTGCAACTGCTCTGCGGAGACGAGTGGCCCCATCGAGGTGTCCGGTTCCAGGCCCGATCCCACACGGATCTTCTTGGCCTTCGCCGCCACCCCCTCCACCACGCGATCAAATACCGGACGCTCCACGAACAGGCGCGAACCGGCGCAGCAACATTGTCCGTGATTGAAGAAAATGGCGCTGGCGGCGCCGCCGATGGCCACATCCAGATCCGAATCCTGGAATACGACGTTCGGCGACTTGCCGCCCAGTTCGAGCGAGACCTTCTTCAGATTGCCCGTGGCCGCGTGCACAATCAGCCGGCCCACTTCGGTCGATCCGGTAAACGCAATCTTGTCGACCAGATCGTGGGCCGCCAGCGCCGCGCCCGCCGTCTCGCCATATCCCGGGACGATGTTGACCACGCCATCTGGGAATCCAGCTTCCATAATCAGCTCGCCCAACCGCAGCGCGGAAAGCGGTGTTTGCTCGGCCGGTTTCAATACCACCGTGCATCCCGAGGCCAGCGCCGGCGCCAGCTTCCAGGCTGCCATCAACAGCGGGAAATTCCACGGGATAATCTGCCCCACCACCCCCACCGGCTCACGCAACGTGTAGGCGTGGTAGTTGACTCCGGGCGTATACATCACCGAGAGCGGAATCGTGGTGCCTTCGAGCTTGGTCGCCCATCCCGCCATGTAGCGGAACATATCGACGGCCAGAGGAACATCGGCGGCCCGCGCCACCGTGAGCGGCTTGCCGTTATCCAGTGTCTCGAGGGTCGCGAATTCTTCCAGGTGTTCTTCCAGCAAATCGGCCAGCTTCCACACCAGCTTGCCCCGGTCGGAAGCCGTGATGCGCGGCCACGGACCGCTGTCGAACGCCTTGCGCGCCGCCTTCACGGCCAGGTCAATGTCCTGCCGGTCGCCTTCCGCGACCTGCGCCAGAACTTCGCCGGTGGCCGGGTTGTAGGTTGGAAAAGTCTTGCCCGACGCGGCATTCACCCACTTGCCGTCGATCAGCATTTTGCGCGGCTTCGCGATGAAGTCGCCCACCCGCGAATCAATCTGCATTGGGGAAATTGCAATGCCCATACATCCTCCTTCTTAATACAAGATCGAGTGAGAGAAGTCCGCCGAGGTGAAATGAATTGGGAAAATAGTAATCCCGCGGGGCAGGGAAGGCAACTGCGGCCGAAGCATTCCTTCCGGCCAGTTCACAGCCGGCAGAAAAACTTAGGGTTCGTATCAGGGTATCGCTCTAGCGATACCGTAAGTGCTTAAAGGAAAGATGCCCCTTTAGGGGCTGGGGCCAGAAAGCTGATCGCCAGTCTTCATTTTTTTCTTCCCCTTCGCCCCAATTTCGACATATACTCCGCCCCTAAGGTCTGCACATAAGCTGCGTTTGCGTCCTTCATTCAAGATCTTTGGAAGCTGTTTGCCGGGCACGATACTCCAGCACAACTCCACGGGAGGTGCAAATGTTGATTCGCGATCTGCTGAGGAATCAAGTCACCATATCCGCCGAGGCCCATCAGACTGTGCTTGCCGTTGCCAGCCTGATGGTGGAGCACAACATCGGCGCCGTACCGGTTCTGCAAGACGGCCAGATGGTCGGCATTTTTTCCGAACGCGACCTGATGATCCGGGTGGTGGTCGCCGGCAAGGATCCCGCTCATACCCCGGTTAGCCACGTCATGACCGACGACCCTCTGACCGTCGCGCCCGACGATGCCCTGGAAACCTGCATGACCCTGATGAAGCGCCATAGTTTCCGGCATCTGCCGGTCTGCGCCGGACGTGAACTGAAGGGCGTCGTTTCCTTGCGCGACATCCTTCTCCACGACCTCGACGAGAAAGACGACGAAGTGCGCATGATGCGCGCCTACCTGCATTCCACGCCCGAGGCTAGCTAGGTCCTGCTCACCTTACCCGCCGGCGGAACAGGTGCGGAAAGACTAGGGTTTGTTTCAGGGTATTGCTTTAGCGACACCGTAAACTTGTCAACAGCTGCCCCTTTAGGGGCCGGCCCTCGCCGGTCGCCTGTTTCCGAATCCCGCAGTGTCGGCCTGTGCCGCTGTGGCGCCCTCACTTCCCGTCTTTTTTCCCCGTGGCTTCAGATTCCGCCTGCGCGCCCGTTGCGGGCACTTTCCCCTCGCCTGAATCCTTCCCATCTCCTCCGGAAGCTTTCCCATCACCGGTGATGTACTGCACGATGATCGAAACACGCCGGTTCGACGGGTCCAGCGGATCCTTCCCGTTGCGCAGGCGCTGGTCCGCGAAGCCCCGCACTTGCGAGATCTGGTCGCCGCGCAATCCCGACTGCTGCATCAATCGCCGCGCCGCGTTCGCCCGGTCCGCCGAGAGCTCCCAGTTGCTGTAGCTGCTCTTGCCCGTATACGGCTTGGCGTCCGTGTGGCCCTCGATCGAAACATGGTTGGGAGCTTTTCCTAATTCCGCCGCCAGCAGCGTCGCAATCTCCTGCCCGCTCTTGTTGAGCGCGGAACTTCCACTGTCGAAGAACGTTCCTTCCCCCGATTCCATCAACTCGATGCGCAGGCCTTCCTCCGTCACCGTGATCTCAATATTGTTTTTCAGCTTGGCGAGGTCGTTGATGCCCTGGATACTCTTTTGCAACTCCTCTTTGAGCTTCGCCATGTCTTGCTTGACCGGTTGCACGTTCTCGCCCGACCCGGTCAGGCTGCTTCCGGTTTCCTTCCCGGTTCCGCTGGGATCTTTGAAGTACCCGCTGACCGCCACCTGAATCGGCTTGCTGCTGTTCATCAGCCACAACACGATGAACAGCGCCATCATCGCCGTGACGAAGTCGGCATAGGCAACCTTCCACGCGCCGCCGTGGTGGCCGCCATGGCCGCCTTTTTTCCGGATGATGATGATGGGTGGCGTCGGCATGACGGCGCTTATCCCGCGGCCGCGTCAGCCGCCCCATCCGGTGCCGCCGCCTTCGCTTCGTCGCGCGCTCCCCGGCAAGCTTCTTCCACCGCCTTGAACCCGGGACGCACATGCCCGGGCACCGTCCGACGCCCGATCTCTACCGCCATGATCGGAGCTACACCTTTCAAGAAAGCAATCATGATCACCCGCAACACCAGCAGGAACGCGTGTTCCTCGTCTGCCATCTTGCCCATACGTGATGCCAGCGGGCCGACCAACCCGTAGCACAACAGAATGCCCAGAAACGTCCCCACCAGCGCCGCTGCCACTTTTTTCCCAATTTCTTCCGGGGGTCCACCCATCGCACTCATCGTAATCACCACCCCCAACACCGCCGCCACAATTCCGAGTCCGGGCAGCGAGTCCGCCATCGTGCTCAACGATGTCACCGGCTCGCTGGCCTCGTGATGATGCACGTCCATGTCCGCCTCCAGCATCTGATCCAGATCGAATACTTCCACGCCGCCGCTCACCGCCATGCGCATCGTGTCGCAGACGAAATCCACGGCATGGTGATCCTTCCCGAAATCTTCGTACTTGGAGAACAACGGACTCTTGTCCGGTTCCTCAATGTCCGACTCCAGCGCCACCAGGCCTTCCTTGCGCGCCTTCTGCAGCAATTCGTACATCATCTTTAGCGAATTGACGTAGCGCTCGGTGCTGTATTTCGAGGACCCAAATACCCCAATCACCCCGCTGATCATCTTCTTGAGCGTGTGCACTGGATTCGAGACCAGCACCGTGCCCACCGCCGCCCCGCCGATGATGAGCAACTCAGCCGGTTGCAGCAATACCTTGATGTTGCCGTGCTCCATCAGGTAGCCCGCCGCGATGCAGCCGAAAACCACCACGATCCCAATGATCGAAAACATGGAACATCATCCTCGCAAGCGTCTGGAATCCTTGGCCGCGCCCGCCTCTGCCGGCTTCACCGTTTCACTCGAGTGCGAAGTCACCATCGCCCTCAGTAGCGATTCCAGGTCGCTGCCCGCCGCGGCCATCACGTGGGCCACCTCGGTCTCAATCGGAAAACGGTCGCCCCACCACAGCACTTCCGAATGGCTCAGCAGATTCCATACCGTTTCCGCTGTCTTTGCCACCGTCACCGGACTCGCCGTCGGCAGCACCGCCAGAAATTCGCTCTCTCCCCAGCATCCCAGAAAACTTTCTGCATCCAAGCTGTGTCGCAACGTCTGTGCCGCCGTGCGTAGGAAAGGCACAGCCGACCGCGGACCGTGCTTGGCGCGAAATTCCTCCAGCCCCAGCACCCGAATCCGCAGCACCCCAAAACCGAGATGCGATTCCTCCACTCCCGCCATGCATTCGTTCAGCACGGCTCGCGTCAGACGGCGTGAAGGAACGCCCGTGGCCGGGTCCAGGCATCCGTACATCGGCGGGCCGGGCAACTCCTCGCTGTACACCAACGTTTCTTCCAACAGAACCGCCGCTCCCTCGATCACTTCTCCTTGTCCCAGTACCGCCAGTGCGCGAATCCTCAACGCCACCCGATGCCCATTTTTGTGCAGGTAGTAAACCGTGCATTGCTGCGACAGTCCGTGCCGGAGGGCCATCGCCACCGGACAGTGCTCGCCACTCAAGCCGTTGCCCCGCCGGTCGCAGGCCTGCACAACATCTTCCAGGACATGTCCGACCACTTCCTGCCCCAGATGTCCGGTGAGGTGTTCCGCGCGGCGGTTCCAAAACCGGATCCTCCGTTCCCGGTCCACGATGTATATCCCCACCGGCAAGTCTTCCAGCACATGTCGGAACAGCTTCGGATTTTCGAGAAGGTTGGAGAACATGGCTCGGCCACGCCGCCTTCTAGTTTCATCGGCAGTCGGAGCAGGGAACTTCATGGGCCGGAAGGGCAGCACGGCAGGCGGCGTTTCTGTGATCTCTGAGCACTCGAACTCAGATGGCTTCTCGGCAGACAACTATCCCACAGTCTCCGGGAGGTTGTACCATCAATGACCCAATGACCTTCGTAACTTGGGCGCTCCGCGCCTCCATGGTGCAATTCAGGATGGGGGAGAAGCACTATGAAGAGGACGATCATCGCCGTATCGCTGCTGTTGACCGCTGGATTGGTCGTCGCGATCGTTTACGGCGTGCGCGGGAAATACGAAGTTCAAGCTCAGCGAGCCGCGTGCCACCGCGCCAACCTCGAGA
This sequence comes from uncultured Acidobacteriaceae bacterium, assembly GCA_963752985.1. Classification (GTDB taxonomy): domain Bacteria; phylum Acidobacteriota; class Terriglobia; order Terriglobales; family Acidobacteriaceae; genus Acidiflorens. The sequence goes on along the minus strand of CAVWAN010000013.1, from coordinate 324,020 downwards.
AGCTCAACTCCCTCGAACCTTTGACGGTGACAATCAACGCCGAGGTCCAGGAGATCCAACTCGACCAAGACGTGATCGATCGGGTCGGGGCTACAGACGATGACACCGTGATCCAACGTCGGAACCGCATGATCGACGGCGTGAGGCTCAAGCTCACCAAGGTCAACACGGATCGAGCCGAGGGTCAGCGTCGCACCGAACAGATCCAAGCCGAGCTCTCGAGCTGCCTCGCAGAAGTGAAGTGATGCACGCCTACCAACAAACTCGAGCACGATTTCGCTCATTGATCGGGTTCTGAGCGTAAACGCCTGTGGGTGTTGAAAAACTCCCTTTTCGTCTCAAACAGCCAAAATTTGGGGATAGAAAATGTCTACCCGACCCGAGAAGATCGATTGTGGGGCTTCCTGACGCGATTTTATTTTTGCGAATTTCGCGGGTAGGAGTTTTTCAACAGCCACGCCTGATTACGTCAACTACCGATCTGGCAGGCGGTTGTGACCGACGAAACTCAGGTGTATTGTGAAATTGTGATGGCGCCAAAATGGCCCAAAGACAATTCTTGCAGATGTGGTCAGGCGAGTATTTGTACGCTCACATTTGTATTCGTTCTATTCTCCACCGTTCTAATCAGCACTGCGCTTGGTCAGCTAAGTCTCACGCGCATTCCTCCGGACGAAGCCGCAAAGCATCTCATAAATCAGCCAGCACCCTTCTACCCGCCTATGGCTGAGGTAGCGCGCATTCAAGGCGACGTCGTCCTCGAAATCACCATTGACGAGTCGGGATCAGCATCAATGCCCCGATTAATTCAGGGGCATCCGCTATTGGTGCAGTCTGCAATTGATTGCGCCAAGAGATTGAAGTATCGACCGTTTGAGACAAATGGCAAGCCGACGAGAGTTATTACTGAAGTGATGGTCACTTTCGGAAATCCGGGAGCTGAGAATCGGCGGGCTACCCTTGAGGAGATGGCTTTTCACAACAAATTCTGGTCGGCAGAAGGAACGGCTCGAGAAGCGCTGAACAAGGGAGATTATGCCAATGCACAACAGGAATTGAAGAAGGCATCGGATGTTCTTGCCCCGGTGAGCGATGGCCGCCGACACTTGCGAGAACGGTGGCAATGGGCAACAACTATGGGACGCTTGTGCATGGCCCAGCAGAAATACGATGATGCCGAACAGTCTTTCAAGAATGCGCTCAACCTTAACCCCTGCGACGAGAAGGACTCTCCGGAGATGGCGGCAGCTTTGGCTAACCTCGGCGGTCTCTACCACGAGGAAAAGCGCAACGACTTGGCCCGTGAGTACGCCGAGCGGTCGGTTGCTCTTTACCAAAAGAAGTTCAAGGTGGCTTCGCAGAACTCGGGCGCACGCCAGAGTCTTGGGCAGCCCATTGCATATCAATCGTGGATGCTAAGCGAACTAGCCCTACAGCAACATCAATCGGGGGACGCTATCAAGTATTGCCGGACCGTCGTGGATTTCCAGGAGTTCCTGAAGCCAGCGGATCACGACTTGTTCGTACCTTCCTGTATACAGACGATCTCAAATTCCGAAAAGAAATGACATCCTCAAGATGTTGCCGGATTGCTAATCGCGTTGGGTTGCACCGGCTTCTGATCTCCGAGCGTTTTCAACTGGCGTAACATCCCGTGGCTGTTGAAAAACTCCTACCCGCGAAATTCGCAAAAATAAAATCGCGTCAGGAAGCCCCTGTTGGCGATAAATCCCGAGTTCACTCATTGACCCCGGCCAGGGGTCTTGAGTGTAAACGCCCATTCACTGCGCGGGGCGATAGACAAATTTTATCCCTTCAATTCAATAAAACAATCGGGCATCGCTACCGTTTCATGGTCTAATGCTTGACCAAGTTCAGGTGGGGGGACCATGATGCGAAGGAATCTACTGCTGACATTGTTTGTCGTGACCGTGCTCGGAATCGGTGTCTCACAAAGAGGGGTTTCCAAGCAGCCGGACAGATTGACTATCGGCATCGAAAACGTCAAACAGTTGCTGCTGGTTATGGACACGAAGAACGGAAAGATTTCAAAGCAGGAGTGGATGAGGTTCATGGAGGCGGAGTTCGACAGACTGGATACAGAAAAGAAGGGCGAACTCGATCAGTCGGAGATACGGCAATCCACGGTCTACGTCAAGCAGGCACGTTCCTCAGACCTAGGGCGTTGATGGCGGCCCGGAAACACGAAGGTGCTCAAAGAGCGCTGCTATGGTCTTTCGGAGACACGAAGTTGTGCTGCACGGCTCGCCACTGGGCGGATCGTCCGAAGCTACCGCGCCCCCAACGCCCGTGCCAATTCCGCAGTCTCGAAAATCGGCGGCTGGCAAGCGAACCCCGAGCACACCACCGCAAACGATCGTCCCGCGCCCAACTGGGGAAGATTAGGGATCGTCTCCGCCAAAGCCGGTGGCAGGTTCTGCGCCACGACCTTATCGGCGTCCAACCGCAATACCGCCCGATTCAAACCCAACGGAGCGACCGCAGCCCGATACAGCTCCGCGGCCCTTTCATCGTTTCCGACGACAACCACCTGCGTGTGCGGCTGGATGAACCGCACCACCGCCAGTCCATAAGTCGCCGCAAAAATCCCATGCTGTCCCGCCACCCCGGCATAAACCTCCAGCGTCTGCTCGGCCCGGTCGCGATGCGATGCATCGTTGGTGTAGCCATCGAGACGCAGCAGCGCAATCGCCGCCGCCGAATTTCCCGCCGGAGTCGGCGAATCCTGAAACGGCTTTCGCCGCGTCCCCAGAATTCCGAGCGCAGTCTTCTCGCCCGCCGTCCCACGCGTATCAAAGAATCCCCCCGCCTCCGCATCGAAGAACCCCGCTACCATTGCCTCCCCAATCGCCCGCGCAAAGCGGAAGTAGCTCAAATCCGCCGTAGCCTCGTAAGCGTCGAGACAGGCAATCACCGCAAAGGCATAGTCATCGAGCACACCAGAACTTTCGCGCCGCTCCGCTTTCGGATCGGAGTAAGCAATCACATGCCGCAGTGTGGAGCGGACGCCCTCGCCCGCTGCGGTTGAAGTTGAGCCGCCCTTCCATCCTTCCGCCAGTAGCCGATCCAAGGAGCGCAACGCAAAGTGGCGCGCCTGCGCCAGATCCAGCATTTTGGCCGCCTCCAGATAAGCCGAAACGCACATTGCGTTCCAGCCCACGTAAACCGTCTTGTCCGCATAAGGCGTAGGACGCAGCAATCGCGCCGCGTACATCTTTTTCTGAGCCTCAGCCAGCAGTGCCCGTACCCGCTCTTCCGGAATATTCAGCCGCCGCGCAATTTGCTCCGGCGAGTTTGCAATGTAAAGGACATTCTTCGCCGGATTGTGGTGCATGTCCCCGGTTTCCTGAATGTCGTAGTAGAGCTCTGCCACCGCAGCCTCATCCGCAGTCAGCGCCGTTTTGGTTTCCGCCAAAGTCCAGGTGAAATAATCGCCGTCGTCCTCCATCGAATAATCGGCGTCCTGTGAAGCGTAAAAGCCGCCATGGGCGCGGTCGCTGAGCCATTCGTCCATCCAGCGAACAATGTCGCGCGCTACCTTAGCGAAGAACTCATCTCCCGTCGCCTGATAAGCGTGCACATAATTCTTCAGCAACTCCGAGTTGTCGTAGCACATCTTCTCGAAGTGTGGCACCGTCCACCGCTCGTCCACCGAGTAGCGATGAAACCCGCCCGCCAACTGGTCATAGACGCCGCCCCGTGCCATTTTCTCCAGCGTGTGGACAAAAACAGTGCGCAGTTCCGCATCCTTAGTGCGCACATACTGGTCCATCACCAGATCGAGCGCCGCCGGATGCGGAAACTTCGGTGCCGTTCCAAATCCACCGTTGACCTCGTCAAACATCTTCCGAGCCGATTCCAGAATCGCGTCAATCACGGTAGCGGACACTGTCCCGCCGCCCGAAGAAGAAGACTCCGCCCGCGCAATCGTGCTTTCCACCATCTGCGCCTGTTCCAGCACATCGCCGTGCTTCTCGCGATAAGCCGCAGCAATCGAAAGCAGCACGCGCTTGAAACTAGGCCGTCCGTAGGAGTCCGCCGGAGGAAAGTAGGTCCCCCCATAAAACGGCTTGCCGTCGGGAGTAAGAAACGCCGTAAGCGGCCACCCGCCCTGCCCCGTAAGCGCGCCCACCGCAGTCTGATACCGGCTGTCAATATCCGGACGCTCGTCCCGATCCACCTTCACCGCGATGTAATGTTCATTGACAATCGCCGCCACCTCGGCATCGTCATAAGACTCGCGATCCATCACATGACACCAGTGACACCAAACCGCCCCAATATCCAACAGAACAGGTTTATTAGCCGCACGAGCCGCAGCAAAAGCCTCCTCCCCAAACTCATGCCACTGAATAGGCTGATGCATCGCCGACCGCAAATAGGAAGAAGATGCGCGAGCGAGGGAGTTGTGGGAGGGGCCGGTCATCAGCCTAGTTTAGCGTGCCATTAGGGAAGAGTGCGGGCGATGCGTCTAAGAAGTCCTGTCACCCTGAGCGGAGAGTGAATTTCACGAAGCGAAATTCACTCGGAGTCGAAGGGCCCCTACACCCATGATCTTTATCGTTCCGGGTGCCCGACAACTGATGAAAGTCATGAGCCGAAAGCTAAGAGCCGAGTATTTTCGCCATCTCACAATAAATCTCCACCGCTTCCACCAGCTCCGCCTTCTCCACAAACTCGCCCTCGGTATGCGCCACGTGGATCGAGCCCGGCCCCAGCAGCAACGGCTCGCCCCAGTTCGTAAGTGAGGGGACGTCAGTCGTAAAAGCCGCCACCATCGTAGGCAGGCCGTCCAGCGTGCGCAGCCGCAGGAACGGAGTCTCGCGCGTGAAGCGAACCTCGGCAAGCCCGCCGACGGCATCCGCAATCTCGCGGCGCAATGCGTCCGCCGGGCCCACCAAACGATAAAAGAGTTCCGCCTTGGCAAAATCAGGAATCACATTCGGAGCGCGTCCGCCCTGAATTGTGCCGACGTTTTTGGTGCAAGGACCCACCTCGGCATCTTCAGGAAGCTTCATCGCGTGCAAGCGGTGCAGCGCCTCCACCAGTTTGTCGATCGCCGACTCACCCAGTTCCGGATACGCCGAGTGCGCCATTTTTCCGTGCGCCACCACTTCTACGTTCAGCGCACCCTTGCTGGCCAGTGCCAGCTTGTTTTCCGTGGGCTCGCCGTTAATCATGAAGCGCGCGCCGATCGGGTGCTGATTGGCCAACTTCGCGCCGATCGAGTCCCGCTCCTCGCCCACCAGAAACAGCAGCCCGACGAAAACGCCAGCCCCGCGCAGCTTTTCCGCCGCCACAATCTGCGCCGCAATAATTCCCTTGGCATCGCAGGAGCCGCGCCCGTAAATGCGCCCGGCGTCTTCTGACGAGGTGATAAACGGCGGCACAGTATCCATGTGCGTAGAAAAAACAATCTCCGGACGACCATGCCCCGGCCAGGTAGCCAGCACATTAGCGCGCGCCCCCTCGACCGGCATTTTCCGAGCGTCCAACCCGCGCCGCCGCAGTTCGTCGCAAAGAAAATCTCCCACCGCGCTTTCATTCGGAGTAACGGATTCGATATCAATCAGCCGGCGGGTAAGCGCAAATAGCTCCATGCAGGAAAATCGTAACAGTGGATGGTGAATGGTGGATAGTGTTTTGAAGGGGTGCAACTTCAACCGCGACGTCCAACGGACGCGGGAGAATCCAGCCCCGGAGGGGCGAGCCAGCGTAGCCCAGCGCTTCAGCGCTGGGAAAAGTAGAAAAAGCGATTCAAGTCCCGGAGGGACGACCGAGGTCGCGCGCAACGCTCTAGGGGCCGATTCGCTATCCACAATCCACTAAGGGTCCGCCCGTTGTACTCTGATTCCGTGCCGCCCGAACCCTCCGCCATCCGCTCGCTCTTCCTCGCCGGCCCCGCCGGACGCCTGGAAGCCTTGCTCAACGCCGGATCGCCCACCGCGACGCACGCGGCCGTCGTCTGTCATCCCCATCCGCTCTATGGCGGAACGCTCCACAACAAAGTCGTCTTCCACGCCATGAAAGCGCTCAACAGCTTCGGATTCCCCGTACTCCGCTTCAACTTCCGCGGCACCGGCCTGAGTGAAGGCGAACACGCCAACGGTATAGGCGAAGTCGAAGACGTCCGCACCGCCCTCGATTGGCTCGAACGCGAGTTCACGCTGCCCGTGATCTTTGCGGGCTTTTCCTTCGGAGCCGCCGTCGGATTGCGTGCCGCCTACGCTGACGACCGGGTCCGCGCCCTCATCGCCCTCGGCCTGCCCGCCGTCGCCGTCGAAGGTCGCAATGAAGAGCGCGTTTACGATTTCGAATTCCTGCGCGCCTGCACCAAGCCCAAGCTCTTCGTCAGCGGATCGCGCGATCAGTTCGCTCACAAGGGAAAACTCGAAGCCCTCGTCAACACCTTCGCCGACCCCAAGAAACTAGTCCGTATCGAAGCCGGAGACCATTTTTTCGAAGGCAGACTCAAGGAGATGCGCGCAGCCATCGAAGATTGGACCGGGGAGACATTGTCCGTCGGGTAATTAATGACCACCAATCTGTACACAACTACGAGCTATCTCAAGAAGGCTCAATGGGTGCAACCAAGAGAGGTAGTGAAGATCGCGTGATTGCAACAGTTGATGCAAGTTCCTTAGTCTCACAAGACTGGCATGCGATACTGAATCACGAGGCGACCCCATGGTACGAGCGAGCAGTTCTGAACACTTGAAGTTTGGAATAGCGATAGTGGTAGCGCTCATCCTTCCTCGCACTGGCGTTTGCGCAGATACACGCAGCAAGATGATTCATGCAATTGTCCAAATGAGCGGTACTGACATCGCTGACGAATCGTTTGCAGCCAAGCCCAAGATTTTCTGGCGTGCTTCCAATCAGTACTGCAGAGTCGATGAAGAACCGGACCCCGCAAACGGCGTTCATGGCAGGCTCGTTTTCAATGAACCCGACGCTTGGCTGATCAATTTGGCAGACCAAACCGCGAAACATGTCCTCGACCCGGGTCCAACCTTCAATTGCAGGCTGCCGATTTTCGCATTCGATCCTGATACAGCAAAGAGCAAGATCGGTGAACTAGAAGTCGGGCGCGAACTTGATTTTTTTCACACTAACGGAGCCAAGTTGGTTGGGGGTCCGAAGTTAAGTTTCGAGGCCAACTACTACGAACTGAAGATCGCGGACTCGGTCCTCCATTTAGTGGAGCGAGTCGATATTCATGCCCCGATCCTGATCGTGTTGGTACGCGGTGACAAGTTGTATAAGGCTCGTTACCTGCTATGGGACGAAGTGCCGTTCAAGGTGGATCTGTTCGCGAAGCCGACCGGAGTAAAGATTGAAGAGGCGAAATAGGCTGGACAGCGCGGAGCTGGATTGTTGGCAAAAAATCGCCATGCCTCCAGCGACCGCGGCTAGCGCATTGTCGAGCCGACTTTTAGCAACCAGCAACTGCCTCTATAATCCCGTCCATGTCCGACCTGACTCCCGCGCGCGACCAGCAATTCCGCCGCATGCGCGAAGTCGCCCGCGAGATCTTCACCTCTGCACTCAAGAACGCCTCCATCGAAGCCGCCTTCGCCCGCAACGTGCACTGCGAGCGCCGCGTCCTGCGCATCGGCGAAGACCTGCACGATCTCGACGCCTACCATCGCGTCTTCGTCGTCTCCATCGGTAAGGCCGCGCACACCATGGCCGCCGCTCTCGAAGCCCAAGTCGGCAGCAGCCTCACAGGTATCGTCGCGTCGTCGGCCGAACCCGCCAGCCAAGTAAGAGGCTTCCGATATTTTCGCGGAGGGCATCCCACCCCCACCGCCGAATCCATCAGCGCCGCCAACGCCATCCTCAAATCACTCGCTTCTCTCGACCCCACCTCACTCGTCATCTTTATGATCTCCGGCGGCGGCTCCTCCATCGTAGAAAAGCCCGTCGCCTCTGTGAACGACGACGACATCTCTCTGCCCGATCTAGCCGCCACCTACCAGACGCTGGTGCACTCCGGCGCGCCCATCGCCGAGATCAACGCCATCCGCAAGCATCTTTCCGCCGTCAAGGGTGGACGCCTCGCCCAGGCCGCTTATCCCGCCCAGCAGGTTTCGATTTTCGTTTCCGACGTGCCCGACGCTACCCCCGACGCGCTAGCCTCCGGCCCCACCATGCCCGATTCCACTTCCATTCATGACTGCGAGCGCATCGCCGCCAAATACAATCTCGTCGATCAGTTCCCCAAGTCCGTAGCCGATCTCTTTCGCCAACATGCCCTCGACGAGACGCCTAAGTCCGACGATCCGGCATTCGTTCGCGCCCGCTGGTGGACCGTGCTCTCGAACCAAGTCGCCATCGATGAAGCTGCCGCCGCCGCCACCCGCGCCGGTTTTGCGGTTGAAGTCGATAACTCCTGCGACGACTGGCCCTACGACAAAGCGGCCGACTACCTGCTTAACCGTCTGCGCGAACTGCGAAGCAAAGTATCGCGCGTGTGCCTGATCTCCGGTGGCGAGGTGACCGTCACCGTCCGCAACGGAGGCATCGGCGGACGCAACCAGCAGTTCGCCCTCGCCTGCGCCCAACCCATATCGGGACAAGACATAACCGTGCTCAGCGCCGGCACCGACGGCATCGACGGCAACAGTCCGGCCGCTGGGGCCGTAGTGGATGGCAGCACCCTCGCCCGCGTCGATGCCCGCACCAGCGGCGCCGAAGCCGCTCAGCAAGCCCTCTCCACCTTCAACGCATTTCCGCTCTTCGATGCGCTAGGCGACACCCTGGTCACCGGACCCACCGGAAACAATCTTCGCGACCTGCGTATCCTCCTCGCCTACTAGCTCGCCTACTAGGCCCCGTAAATTCTTGTAAATACACCCCCTCCCCGCGGCAGCGCCACGGCCTCTGGCTGCATCCAATCTGTTAGACCCAATCCTGGACGGAGGTTTCGCTTGAAACAGACTTTACGTATCGCTATGCTTTTGGCCTTTGCCTGCACTGCCCTGGCAGTGTTCTCGAATGTCGCGCAGGCTCAGAAAATCGACCTTGCTTTCGGCCTTAGCACCGTGGACGCCCCGGGAGCCAGCGCGACCAGCGGCAATCACCAGCCCGTCTCTCTCACCGGCGGCGGCTATCCCGGCTTTAGTGGCGACGTGCTCTTCTGGCATAACCTTGGCCTCGGAGGCGAAATCTACTGGAAGGCAAACCAGGGCAATTACGGCGGCGACCCCACCCTCCCGTTTCGTCCAATCTATTTGGACTTCGGCGCCGTTTACGCGCCCAAACTCGCGACCCATACCTATCTTGAGCTGACCGGCGGCATCGGCGCGATCGATACCCGTATCTACTGCCAGCAATGCGGCAATGGCTACAACAGCAACTATTCGAGCGACAAACACTTCATGGGAGCCTTCGGCGCCGGCCTCAAACTCTATCCGAAAGGGGGCTTCTTCGTCCGTCCCGAGGCCAAACTCTACCTGGTCAACAACAACTTGAACTTCAGTTCCGCGCACGTCACCCGCTACGGCCTTTCCATCGGCTACACCTTTGGAGGGCACTAGCCACCTGTTTGGATTGGTCGCTTTTATTTGGAATTGGCATCATTTAAGAATTGTCATCCTGACCCTGAGCGCAGCCGAAGGGGAAGGACCTGCTGTTTCCCCGCCTCGGTAAATGGCAGGTCCTCCCCAGCACACACGGCAGCGGGACGTTTCGTATCAGGGCATCGCTTTAGCGATGCCGAAACACGGCGTCATCGTATGCCCCTTTAGGGGCTGCGCGTCGAAACGGCGCGCTTCCGCCTTGTAGATTTCTTTCCCGCTCAAACTCGCGAGTGGCCCACTTTGCTGGTGCCGCATTATGATAGGAGTATGAATTTCGGCTTCTCCGGCGAGATGATCTTCCTGTTTTTTCTGGCGCTGATCCTTTTTGGCCCCAAGAAGATGCCCGAGATCGGCCGCCAGGTTGCGCGCTTTCTGAACGAGTTCCGGCGCGCCTCCTACGAATTCCGCTCGCAGATCGAGTCGGAAATGAATTCCCTGGATAACGCCAGCGGCAGCCGCCCCAGCCGGCAGATCCTGCCGCCCATCCAAGCCCCGCTCGGATCGCTGGCCAACCGCATTTTCAATCCCCCGTCCGCCGAGAAGCTCGAAGCTGCAGAAGTTGCCACCGCCGAAAATACCGCCGCCGTAGAGACGGGGCTCGCCCCGTCTCCCGAACCTTCTCCCGCTCCCAGGGTTGAAACTCCGAAGGTTGAAGCTCCGCAGGTTGAAGCTCCGAAGGTTGCGCCCGATGCCTGAAGCGGCCGTCTCCTCACCTGCGGACGATTCCCTCAAGGAGAAAATGCCCACCATGGGCTTCCTCGAACATCTCGAGGAACTCCGCAAACGAATCGTCTATTCCATTGTTGCTGTCCTGATCGGCTGCCTGGCCTGCTGGTTCTCCGCCGCACGCCTGGTCGGCGTCATGCAGAAACCGATCATCGAGGTCCTGCACAAAAACGGTCAACCCGAGATGCTGGTCTATCAGCACCCGGTGGATCCGTTCAATCTCTATCTCAAAGTCGCCGGAGTGGCCGGGCTTTTCGTCGCTTCCCCGTTCGTGCTTTACCAGTTGTGGCTTTTCATCGCCCCTGGCCTGTACCGCAACGAGAAGCGTTACGTAATGCCGTTCATGGCTTCAAGCGTGGGCCTCTTTCTGGCCGGCGGATATTTTGGCTACCGGGTCGTCCTTCCCAAGGCGCTGGAATTTCTCATCGATTTCGGCAAGCAGTTCCGACCGATGATCACCATTGAGGAATACACTTCGCTCTTCACGACCCTCATCGTCGGCATGGGCGCAATTTTCGAGATGCCCATCCTGGTCTTCTTCCTCGCCCTCATGGGCATCGTGAGTGCCGGCTGGATGTGGCACAACATCCGTTATTCGATCCTGGGCATCTTCATCGTCGCCGCCATCATCACGCCCACGCCCGACATCGTGAACATGTGCATCTTCGCCGCGCCCATGGTTGGGCTCTATGTACTAAGCATCGGCATCGCCTGGCTCGTGCATCCCAAGCAACGTAAAAAGCGCGCGGAGAAGAGTTCCTAACCACAGAGGACACGGAGGATCACGGGGGAAACCATGAAAAGACGCGCAATAGAATTCGAAATCGTCCAGGCCTTCCCCTGTGTTACCCCGTGTCCCCTGTGGTTAAGAATTTGCCTGCTGCTAGTGGCCATCTCCCTGGCGAGCACCACAGCCTGCAACCAAGGAGCCGACGTCACTGCCAGCGCAGCCCCATCCATCACGATGCCCCCAGCGCCGCCTGAGGCTGCACTACCCAACAACGCTCCCCTTCCGCACATCGATTCCAAACGCGCCTTCCAGTACACCCGCGAGGTCACCGCCTTCGGCCCGCGCTACATGGGCAACGAGAATCACAAGAAACTGGAGCGCTACATCCTCGACCATCTGAAAGGCGATCAGGTCGAAGACGACGCCTTCACCGCCGATACCGTCGAAGGCAGATTCCCCGTCCGCAACATCATCGCGAAATTTCCCGGCACAAAAGACGGCATCATCGTCATCATGGGTCATTACGACACCAACTACCCGCTGCGCAACATCGGATACGTAGGCGCCAACGACGGCGGCTCTTCCACCGCCATCCTGCTCGAATACGCCAACCAGCTGCGCGGCGGAGGAACAGGAAAGAAGCGCGATGGCTACAGCGTCTGGCTAGTCTGGACCGACGGCGAGGAAGCGGTGAAGTCATGGTCTGACACCGACAGCCTTTACGGCACCCGCCATCTGGCCGAAAAATGGGAGAAAGACGGCACGCTGAAAAAAATCAAAGCGTTAATGGTGATGGACATGATCGCTCCCACCGATCTTGCCATTCTTCGCGATACCAACTCCACTCCGTGGCTGCTTGACCTGATCTACGCCGCGGCCGAGCGCGCTGGCTACCAGTCGCATTTCTATGGCCTTCAAGGCGGCGAAGAAGACGATCACATTCCCTTCGTGAAACGCGGCGTTGCCTGCGCCGATGTCATTGATGTGCCCTACGGCTACAACGACGTCTTCCATCACACGCCGCAAGACACCATGGACAAGCTAAGCCCCAAAAGCCTGGAAATCGTAGGCGACACTATCCTCGAAACCATCCACTTGCTCGACCAACGCTAAGGGCAGGGTCCCGGAACCGCATAAACAACCTGTCAACCGCATCACCCAAATTTTGCCACCCTCCCACTTTGTCATCCTGAGCGAAGCGAAGGACCTGCTTTGGCAAGCGCCACCCAACTTTGTGCCTTCCCAGCCCCGCCCTTGATTTAATCCCTACAACTATAGTAGTCTTTCCAAACTCAAGGGGTGAGCCGTGACGTCCCGCCGTGACTTCCTGAAAGCCGCATCCGCCGCCGCGCTAGCCGGAGGCGCCGCCCGTCCGCTGCTATCCTGGGCAAAAGAAGATTCCGCCATACTCATCCCCGGCAAAGACGGCATGATCGTCCGCTCCTCCCGCTTTTTCGACCTCGAAACCCCGGTTGAGTTCATGACCGAGTGGATCACCCCGGTGAATCATTTCTACGTCCGCAACCACATGTTCGAACCCGCCAAGTTCGATGCCAAGGTGTGGCAGCTCTCGATCACCGGAGAAGTAGAAAAGCCGCTCACGCTCACTCTCGCCGATATCGAAAAACTTTCCCTCCACTCCGTAGTCAACACCATGGAGTGCGCCGGCAACGGCCGCGCCTTGCAGAATCCCAAGGTTCCGGGAATCCAGTGGGGAAAAGGTGCAGTAGGCAACGCCAGATTCTCCGGCCCCAGCCTGAAGACGTTGCTCGAAAAAGCTGGCGTCAAAGACACCGCCAGGCACGTCCAGTTCCGCGGACTCGACCAGGTCCCCGGCAAAGTTCCACCCTTCATCCGCAGCATTCCAATCGACAAAGCCATGGACGCCGACACCCTGGTAGCAACGTCGATGAACGGCGCCGCGCTCACCCCGCATCACGGATTCCCAGCCCGCGCCGTAACCCCCGGCTGGGCCGGAGCCGCCTCCTGCAAATGGCTCACCGAAATCACCGTCCTCGACAAACCCGCCGAAGGAAATTTCATGAGCCCCGGCTACCGCCTGCCGAACACGCCCGTAAAACCAGGAGAAGCCGTCAAGCCCGAAGACACCCACTCCGTCACCGCGCTAGCCGTCAAGTCCTTGATCGCCGCCCCATCCGATGGCGCGAAGCTCAAGCCCGGCACGCACGTCATTCAAGGTGTAGCCTGGAGCGGCGAAGCCGACATCACCAAAGTAGAAATCTCAACCGATGCTGGGGCCACGTGGAACGAAGCGAAACTAGGCAAAGATCAGGCCAAATACGCGTGGCGTCTCTGGAGCTGCAACTGGAAGCCCGCCAAAGGTGGCGAGTACACAATCCTCTCCCGAGCTACCGACAGCCAGGGACGAGTGCAGCCCGACGCCCCCGTCTGGAATCCCAGCGGCTATCTCTACAACGCCTACGATCAGGTGAAAGTCAATGTCCAAGCTTAGTGAGAACAAGAATCGCGTAGTAGAGACGCGGCTTGCCGCGTCTCCCTCCATAATTCTGGCGTTTATCCTCCTCACCGCCGTCGCCTTCGCCGGAGAATCTTCTCCCAACCCGCAGTTATCCCCGGGCGCCATGCAGGAGAAAGCTGCCGCCGCATGTTCCACCTGTCACGAAGCCCGAATCATAGTGCAGCAGCGCCTGAGCAAACCCGCCTGGGCCAAAGAAGTAGACAAGATGATCAAATGGGGAGCCGAGGTAGACCCCAAAGATCGGGACGCGATGATCGACTATTTCAGCACAAGCTTCGGTCCCGACCAGCCCCCCTACGCAGCTCCAAGAAGCGCAACCCAATCAACACCAACCAAAGCAAAAAAATAGTAACGTCCACAACCAACCAAAAATCCAATTCTGAGAGCTGAGAGCTGAGAGCTGAGAGCTGAGAGCTGAGAGCTGAGAGCTGAGAGCTGAGAGCTGAGAGCTGAGAGCTGAATCTGGAGGATCCTGTTTGTTCGAACGAATGTTTCCGGCAATCTTTCTGTTGGCGTCCATCAATCTGGCGAGCGCGCAAGCGCCCAGCGCCCCAGGCAAGCCGCTTCCGCCCGGGCCTATGCAATCCAAAATCAAGGCCGCCTGCACCCAGTGTCACAACACCACGCGCATCACCGAGCAGCACATGACCCGCCAGCAATGGTCCGCCCAACTCGAAAAGATGGAAGGCCTGGGAGCCGTCATCCCCGACGCCGATCGCAACGCCTTTCTGAATTATCTGACCAAGAACTTCGGTCCCGAAAAAGGCGCAAAGCCCGCAGCCAAGAAACCCGAAAGCGCAGCCGACTAGGCTCGTGTGGGGACGGGCGCCTCGCCCGTCCAGCCGAGCGAAGCTCGGCAGTTACCTGTGGCCGCAGGTGCTGTGGATATTCTATGGCGATGCAAGAGCAAAGCGCTGTCCGACCCAACATCCGAAGTGACGTTACGGACAGCGCTGCTCGTAACCTTGCGGAAAACTAGTATCAGAATCAGCTGGCCGCAGCCAGACTTCAAGTGATTGTTTAGGTACCGCGAAGCCTCGCCCTATTTTTTCTCCGCGCTCTCCGCGTCCTCTGCGGTTGAGTGTTTCTCCGGACGCAGCAACGGAAACAGAATCACATCGCGAATCGTGTGCGAGTCGGTAATCAACATGGCCAGCCGATCCACTCCCAATCCCACCCCGCCCGCCGGAGGCATTCCATAACTCAGCGCGTTGATGTAATTCTCGTCCATCTGATGAGCTTCCTCGTCGCCGCGTTCGCGTTGTTCCAATTGCCCCTCAAACCGCCGCCGCTGATCTTCGGGATCGTTCAGCTCGCTGAAGCCGTTGGCGATTTCCATCTTCCCCGCGAATATTTCAAAGCGCTCGGTCCAGTCCGGCTCATCCGGCTTCTGCTTCGAAAGCGGCGAGACCGCGGTAGGAAATTCGTAGATGATCGTAGGCTGCATCAAGTGTTCTTCCGCGACCGCCTCAAAAATGCCAGCGATCGTCTTGCCCACCGGCTCTGCCCGATCGTACGACAAACTAATCCCGGCGCCGCGCACGCGTTCGACCAAAGCCTCGACCGACTCGCGCGCCCCAAAGTCGCTCACCACGGGCTTGGCGCCAGCTTTCTCCGGCCAGAACTGTACAATCGCCTCCCGCATAGTCATGCGCCGCCAGTTCGCGTGCGACCAGTCAATTTCGTGCTCGCCCCACTTCGTCTTCATCCCGCCGGTAACGTCTTTCACCGCCTGCTCGATCGAGCCCTGCGTCGTGTCCAGGATGCCGAGATAATCCGTGTAAGCCTGGTAAGCCTCCAGCATGGTGAACTCAGGATTCCATCTCCATCCCAGTCCCTCATTGCGGAAGTTGCGATTGATCTCATACACCCGATCGAATCCGCCCACCGTCAGCCGTTTCAAATAAAGTTCCGGAGCGATGCGCAGAAACAGATCCATATCCAAAGTGTTGTGATGCGTCTTAAAAGGACGAGCCACCGCTCCGCCCGCAATCGGATGCATCATAGGCGTCTCGACTTCCATGAATCCCTGCCCGTCGAAATACCGCCGCAGCGATTGCACCAGCCTGCTGCGCTTCAAAAACACGTCGCGCACTTCCGGATTCATCACCAGATCCAGATAACGTTGCCGGTAGCGCAGCTCAACGTCGGTGAGCCCGTGGAATTTTTCCGGCAGAGGTAGTAGATCTTTCGCAAGAAACGCCAGTTCGTCGGCGTGAATGCTGAGCTCGCCCGTGCGCGTGCGAAACATATATCCGCGAACCCCAATGTGATCGCCCAGGTCCAGCAGCTTCCACAGTTCGAAGCCCGGATCGCCAATCGCATCTTTCTTGACGTAGATCTGCAGCCGCTGCCCGTCCTGCTGCAAGTGCGCGAACCCGGCCTTGCCCATCAGCCGGATGGCCATGATCCGTCCCGCCACCCGCACCGTCACCCGCGGAGATTCCAGTTCCTCCGCGGTCTGTCCGCTGTACTCGGCCAGAATCTGCGCCACCGTGTGGCTGTAGTTGTACTTCCGCGGATACGCCGGATGCCCGAGAGCCTCAATCTTCTTCAGCTTCTCGCGCCGGATTTCATAAATGTTTTCGTCGAGTGCCAATGCGTGTCCTTGCCCAATAAAAAGTTAAAGACTGGAGCAACCGATTATAAATAACCCGGGCCCACGTAGGGGCGGACGCATTCGTCCGCCCAGCCTTCTCAGCGACGTTGTCATCACGTTCATGAGCTTTGTCATCCCACAAAGAATTGTCATCCTGACCCTGAGCGCAGCCGAAGGGGAGGGACCTGCTTGCGCCGCGCGACCGAGGCCGAAGTCCATACAGACTCCAGGCACACTCGAAAATCTCTTGACAAAGACTGGCCTAAGCCATAAAAGGGGCGCATCGATCCAGAGTGTTGTCGCGCTCAAGGAGAAACCATGACCCGCAGTCTTACGCTCAATAGTGTTTTAGTATGTCTCGCTACCCTTTTGCTCGCTGTCGGACTCTCTGCACAAACTGGAACCACCTCCCTGCGCGGAGTGGTCCTCGACAAATCCGGCGCAGCCGTGGTCGGTGCCAGAGTTGTTCTCGAGAATGTTGGGCAGGCACTACAGCGCACAACGCGAACCGACGATTCCGGCGAATACAGATTCCTTGGTCTTCCTCCCGGAACCTACACTCTTTCGGTTGAGAAGGAGGGCTTCCGCAAGTTCGAATTGCGAGCTCTGGATCTGCTGGTCAACCTTCCCGCCACTCGCGATGTGCACTTGGTCGTCGGTGCCGTGACGGAACAGGTTGAGGTTTCTGCGCAAGCTCAGACCGTGAATTCGACCGACGCGACTTTGGGCATCGCCTTCAACGAAAATCAGGTGAAGCAACTTCCGTTGGAGAGCCGCAATGTTCCCGACCTTCTGTCGCTGCAGCCGGGTGTCGTTTACACCGGCAACCGGCCTGATATGGATACCGGTGCCGACACTCGCAGCGGGTCGGTCAATGGATCGCACAGCGACCAGAGCAACGTCACCCTCGACGGCATTTCAGTGAACGACAAGGGTGGCCACTCCTTCACCTCGGTTATGCCGGTTACTCCCGATTCCATGCAGGAATTTCGCGTCACCACCACCAACTATGGCGCGGAGCAAGGCGGTTCCGGAGGCGCACAGGTCGCCCTGGTCACCAAGAGCGGAACCAATTCCTTCCACGGCTCCGTCTACGAATACAATCGTAATTCGTTTGTCAGTGCCAACGACTATTTCATCAAGCTGGCGCAGTTGCAGTCCGGTGAACCAAACCAACCATCCCAGCTGAACCGCAACATCTTCGGAGGTTCCGTCGGCGGCCCGATTCTCAAGAATCGGATGTTTTTGTTTCTCAGCTATGAGGGCTATCGCGATGCCGAAGCCGAAAGCACTCTGCAAACTGTCCCGACCGCATCCATGCGCGATGGAGTCATCGAATATCTCTGCCAGCTCAAACCTGACGGCAGCCGCGACACTACCCTCTGTCCCGGAAACACGGTCCAGGGCATTAACCCGGCCAACTCCTATACCGCCCAGCCCGGTGACGAGGTGCTTTCCGCTCAAACCATCACGACCATGGACGGGACCAGCCTGGGCCCAACCCACGGCCCCGATTCTGTCGTTCTGCAGTACATGAATTCCACCTATCCCCTGCCCAACGATTCCACCATCGGTGACGGTTTGAACACCGCGGGTTACCGTTTCCGGGGTAGTACGCACACCACGAAGAATTGGTACATCGGCAAGCTGGACTACAACCTCACCAGCGATGCCAAGCAGCGTATTTCCGTAAGCGCGGCGCTTGCCAATCAGGCCTTTTCCGGCGCCCCTTTCTTGCCCGGTACGCCGCCAGAGCAGACCACGGTCAGCTTCAACAAGGGTCTCATCGCTTCCTATTCGTGGGTGGTTTCTCCAACCTTGCTCAACAATTTCCGATACGGTTTTATTCGCCAGAGTCTCGGCACCCTCGGTAACACCAACCAGCCGTGGAACCAGCTCTGGGCTCTCAGTCAAGGCATAAATTATTCGTCGTCGTTTCAGCGGCCCATCCACGTTTTTAACGACGACGTCTCTTGGGTGCGAGGAAAACATACCTGGCAGTTCGGCTTCCAAGCCAGTATCCTGCGAAATCCCGAGATCAACTCCAACAGCTCGTTCAGCGCCGGAGCCGCCAGTCCCGATTGGTTGGCGGGTTCCGGGCTCGCCGAGCCCAGTTCGTCGCGGCTGAATCCCGCCAACAGCGGCCTTCCACCTGTGGATTCCAGTTCCGCCAGCAACTACGACTATCCCATGACGACCTTGCTGGGGATGGTGACCCTGGTGAACGCCAACTACAACTACCAGCGCAACGGCCAGCCCCTGGCACAGGGCGCACCCGTTACCCGGCGCTTCGGGGAAGATTCCTATGAAATGTACGCGCAGGATTCCTGGAAGGTGAGACCCAATCTGACCGTGAACCTGGGCCTGCGCTATTCATTGTCTTCGCCACCCTGGGAAACCAACGGCTTGCAGGTCGCGCCCACCATCAGCCTCAACACCTGGTTTAACAACCGCGCCCAAGGCATGCTCCAGGGCCTGCCGTCCACCGCGCAGCCGCCCATCGCCTACAACTGGTCCGGTCCGGCGAATGGAGGCGGCCCGGGCTACTACAGTTGGGACTTTCGCAACTTCGCTCCCCGTCTCTCGCTTGCCTATTCCCCCGATTGGAGCGATGGAATTCTAGGGAAACTGGCCGGTGGCCCCGGAAAAACCAGTATCCGCGCCGGTTTCGCCATGGTCTATGACCGCGTCGGGGAAAGCATCGTGGACACCTTCGACCAAAACGGCTCTTTTGGACTGGCCTCCCAGTTGCAGAATCCGTCTGATGCGGAAACCTCTTTGACGGCTCCCCGTATTACCGACATGCATGTCATCCCCCAACAAGACTACACCGGCTACCAGATCTTCCGTCCGTCGCCGGGCGCTGATTTCCCGGTGACTTATCCCGACAACTTGGCCATCACCTGGGGGATCGACAACAAACTGAAGACTCCCTATGCCTACAACTTCGATCTTGCGGTCAGCCGCGAACTTCGATCCGGATTCACCTTCGATGCCGCCTACGTTGGCCGGCTTTCCCGCCGGGGCTTGGCCCAGGATGACTTGGCGATGCCGCTCGATATCTACGATAAGAGCTCGGGGTTGGATTATTTCGCCGCCGAGGTAGCTTTGGCCAAGATTTTCCGGCCGCAGCTCAAGAGCGGCAACAACGCAGCCACCATCTCATTCAATCCCAACCAGGTGTCATCCAAGGTCCAGGCCTTCTGGACCAACCAGATCCAGCCCCTCGCGACCGGTGGCGCTTACACCATCAGTGGTTGTACCGGGACCGACAGCAGCGGCAATCCTATCGTGATGGGTACGCAGAGCCCGGTAGTGGCTGCCTTCGACGTATTCTGCGGCACCCAGTTCAACGATTCGCTCGGGCTCTACAACCTGGACACCTCCGGAATTCCGGATTTCAACGGTAAGAATAACGGCAATCCCTACTACCCGGCCACCGGGCCTAACACTTATTACAGCCAGCAATTCAGTTCCCTCTATGCCTGGCGTTCGATGGCGAACGCCAGCTACAACGCCCTGCAGATGACCTTGCGTCACCGCATGTCTCACGGGGTCCAGTTTGATTTCAACTACACCTATTCGAAGTCCATCGATCTGGCCTCGGACGCCGAACGCATTAGACCGGCAAGCAGTGTCAGCAGCCTCAATAACATCATCATTAACGCCTGGAGCCCCCAGCAGGAACGTGGCGTGTCGTCCTTCGACGCTACCCACCAGCTGAATGCCAACTGGATTATCGAGCTGCCGTTCGGACGCGGTCGTGTGATTGACAGTAATGCCGGCAAAGGCATCGACGCTGTCATCGGCGGGTGGCAACTCTCGGGCTTGTTCCGCTGGACCTCCGGCTTCCCCGTCAACGTCGACAATGGCTACAGCAATTTCCCCACGAACTTCGAACAGGAAGGCAACGCCAACCTCATCGCGCCGGTGAAGACCGGTGCGTATCGCATCAGTACCGGCCCGGATGCGGGCAATGTCAACATCTTTGCCAATGGCCCCGACGCCCGTAGTTCGTTCGCCGAGGCCTACGCCGGTCAGTCTGGCCAGCGCAACGTCATTCGAGGCCAGGGCTTCTTTGGCATAGACCTCGGTCTCACCAAGCGGTGGACGATGCCCTGGAGTGAGAAACAAGGTCTGCAGTTCCGTTGGGAAGTCTTCAACGTCACCAACTCCGTACGCTTCGACGTGCAGTCAAGCTTGTTGTCCTCTGCTCTGACGTTGGGCAGTGGCAGCAGTTTTGGGAATTATTCGGGCCTGCTGACGAATCCGCGAATCATGCAGTTCGCCTTGCGCTACGAGTTCTGATGACCCAGGGCCACGTAGGGGCGGACGCATTCGTCCGCCCCTGGCCATTCATGAGAGTGTCATCCTGAGCGAAGTCGAAGGGACCCCTGCATCTTTCTGCGGCCGACAGCCAACACCCGGAGATGTCTTGGTTTTGAGCCGCCGACGAATTTTGCCATCCAGTCCATAAAATTTGTCATCCTGAGCGAAGCGAAGGACCTGCCTGTGGCGGCCGACTGTACGGCCGGGTGCCCCACTCATCGCGCACTTTGCGATGAGTGGGATTTCCCCGCGGGGGTCTGTCCCCTTACGCTCGTTTCGGCAAAATCTTGTCAAGAGGGTAAAAGCGACAAAATCCGGCTAACTCGATCAAACCGTTCCAAATATAAATCTCCGAATCTGTTCGGTTTACCCCCGTCCAACTTGATATTCTAGCTATAGAGGCAAGAAATTAAAGGCAAGGCCCCAAGGGCTGCGCCTTTTCTGTTTTTGGGACTCATTGCTTCAAGGACAAACGATACGATCAGCTAAGTCCTTATTCCGGAATATTTTACCTATAAGTCCTTTAAACTCAAAGATCTGGCGGGAAACTTTTCCTAACTCCATGATTCCAAAAGACCGGGGGAGGGGGGAGGGGGCGCCCCCTTAACTAAAGAGTAATAGCCGAAGAACGGCACGAACCACGCGCTCCTCAAAGCGAAAAAGGCGAGTCCGGAGTCAGCCCGCCTGCGGTGACCGCAACAATCCAACTCCGAGCGTGACCACCGCCAAAGCGAGAATCACGGCCCCGGCGTAGATCAGGGAGACCGCTCCACCGGCTTCGGTAGCGGTGGGCGGAAGCATCGAGAAAAAGAAGCCCGACGAAATCAGAATCGCCGCCAGTGGCACTCCGATTCGGACTGCCCATAGCAATGGGCTGGGGAGCACGGCCCCATCCGCCAGCATTTGGCAAACCAGCGACAGAATCACGATCACGCCCGCGTGGGCATGCCCGGCGCGGAAGAAATTCTGGCGCAGCGGATTGTCCATGTAGCCGCTGCCCTTGGCCAGCAGTGAGGTCAGCAGAAAATATCCACCGTACTGAATTGTGGGCACGGTGATGAGGATGATCCCGGACATCATTCTGGCTTCACGAGTCATAGTTTCTCCTTGAACGCGACGGTTAGGTTGATTGGGGAGGACTCGTCACCTCAAGCGCCGAATCTCTCCGCCGCCCGAGCTTTCGCTTTGGCGGCTTCTTCTTCCCGATTCTTCGGCGGCGCGTTCGTGTCAAGCGCATGGAGCAGACGAGCCGAGGCGCCGGCGACTTCATCGATCGCGGAGAGGAACGCGGCTTCGTTTGCCTTTGACGGTTTGTTAAAGCCGGTGATCTTTCTCACGAACTGAAGCGAAGCCGCTCGAATCTCTTCGTCAGTAACGGGCGGATCGAAGTTGAAAAGGGTTTTGATGTTGCGGCACATTCGGTTGGGACCTCCCAAGATGACCCTATAAACCCTGTGGCATTTTCTCACGTCCAAGCGGAGTGTCTCGAATGGAGCCGCACCGTCGTGCCTTACGAAGGGGCTGTTCCACTCGCCGCTTGCGGCCGTCACGGACGATAGTTGCATTCAGAACCATGTCCGCCGAATGCCAGCACGAAACGAAAAAAGTCGGAGCCGTCATCTATCTCTCCAGCAACCGGCCGCTCCACCTGCCCGACTTCCTCGCCGAATTCCACCGCTGCTGGCCGCATTTATCGCTGGAGAAGACGGGTAAGGAACCGCACCGCGCCCTGTTCCGCGTGGGCCACTCCGATTTCGCACTCGAACTGCATCACACGCGCGTCCCGCAGCAGGTTACGGAGCCCGTCGTCAACTCCACCCCGCACTGGCCAATGGCAGGCGCCGCCCTCGTCCATCACCAGGCACACCTGTCGGTGGTGGAGACGGCTGAGAATCGCGACGTTCTCACTTTGGCCTGCGATCTCACCAAGGCGATTGCCGCTCTGCTCCCGGTCACCGATGCGCTGGCCGTCTGCTGGCTCAACGGCCCCGCTTTGAACTCTTCGGAAACTTTCGTCAACAGCGCTTGCGAATCGTTTGACACCGGTCTTTACCCGATCGGGTTGTGGGTAGGAGTCGATTGGGACGCGCCAGCCGGCACTATCCAAACCCGAGGCTTGGCGCAGTTTGGCGCGCCGGAAATTTGCCTCGCCCAACAGAAGGAAGCCGCCCCGCTCATGCTCCGCTATATGTTTCAGGTGGCGCAGTCCGTTCTCACCTCCCATCACCAGATCGCCGGCGGCGATATCATCGACAGCCCCCATGGCAAGCTGGCGGTCAAGCAGATCGGCGTCGCCGGAAACAAGATTCTGGTCCTCGGACCGCCGGGGACCCATAGGTAGAGACGCGGCTTGCCGCGTCTCAGCGGGAGGCAGCCACTTGCCAGGAAGTATGTACCATGGTACATTGGTACCATGGTCAAAGAAGCGCAAATCAATGAATCGCAAGCCAGCGAATCGCAACTCCTCATCGAACGAGTCCAAACCGGCGTCCGCATGGAAAAGCGGTTGCTCAAAGTGCTCAAGGCTTTCGCCGAATATCACGACCTGTCCCTGGGCGATCTGCTCGAAGGCATCGTGCTCCACGCCTTCGACGGCAAGGTTCCCTTCAGTTCCGCATCACTCAAGCGCATTCAGGAGCTGAAGAAGTTCTACGCCCTCGATCTCGATTCCAGCGCCAGCCACCGCCTCAAGGAAATCAAGGCGATGCCTTCCAGGAAGAAAGGTGCAGCGAAAAAATGAGAATGAATCGCGTCCACCAGGCTGCGGCAGGCGCAAGATTTTGTTGTTCGAGCAAATCGAAGGACCCCTGCATTCCAGCGCCGCGAACTAATCCATAGGTCCCTCGCTTCGCTCAGGATGACAAATCAGGAGTGGCGTTGCTCGTGTACCAACATTCGCCCCAGACTCATAAGGCCTAAGGCCTAAGACCTAAGGCCTAAGGCCTAAGACCTAAGGCCTAAGACCTAAGACCTAAGACCTGACACCTGAGATGTTCACTTGTCCTTGAAGCGCGGCCGCTTCGGCGGTAGTATTCCATTTTCACTTTTATCGCGATCTTCCGAGGACTCATGCCGCAGAATTATGTCCCCATCTTCCTCTTCCTCGCCGTTATCGGCATCCTGATTCCCGTCACGTTGGCGATCTGCGCAATCATCCGCACGCAAAGTCCCAACCGCGTGAAACTGATGCCTTACGAGTGCGGCATCGATCCTTATGACAGCGCTCGCGGACGTTACACGGTCCGCTTTTACATCATTGCCATCCTCTTCGTGGTCTTCGACGTCGAAACCATCTTCCTGTTTCCCTGGGCGGTGAAGTTCAAGGCACTGGGCCTCTTCGGGCTGATCGAAATGCTGGTCTTCCTCGGTATCCTGATCGTCGGCTTCGTGTGGATATGGAAGAAGGGCGCGCTGGAATGGGTATAACTTCGGCCAGTCCGAATCCGGCTGCTTCCGATGAAACCTTCAGCGCCAGCCGCTGGACGCGGGGAAACCTGTGGTTTCCGACGCGGATCGTGGTCAGCCCGTTGCGCGTGAGCCGCGTAAAGCGGCGTCTGTTCGGCAGCAACGAGGAGAGCATTGCGATCATGCAGGTCGCTTCGGTAAAGATTTCGACGGGAATCTTCTGGTCGGACATTTTGATTGAGTCCACTGGAGGAACCGATCCCATCACCAGTCACGGCCATCGCAAGGCCGACGCCTTGCGCATCCGCGACCTGGTCGAAGGTTTTCAGGCGGCCCGCCGCTAGCGCACGTGACGACGGGCGTTGTGACAGTGGTCATTGACGGTAACGGCAGCCAACTGTTAGAAGTAAAAGTTTGCTAATCGTTGCACGGTTTTGGTAAAGACAGACCCTTTGCATGGCTGAGGAAGTCAAATCGCCTGCTTCACCACCGCCGGAAGGTGAGCAGAAGCCGCCGGCGGAAAAACCCGCTGCAGCGGCGCCTGCCGCGCCTGCGAAACCGGCTGCTCCCGCCGTGAAGCCCGCCGCTCCGCCGAAGCCCGCTGGCCAGGTTCCGGTGCCGTGGACCTCGCCGATGGTGGAGAAATACCGCAGCCAGTACGGCTCGGGCCTGGACCCGCAGACTTATCTGGGGCAGAACTACCTTACCGTCGACCGCTCGCTGATCCCCGACATCTTGCGCCTGCTGCGCGACGAAGAACAATTCGACTATTGCGTGGATGTCACGGCGGCGCATTATCCGAAGCGCGAAAAGCAATTCGACGTCATATGGATTCTCTATTCTTTCCCGCGCAACGAGCGTGTACGCGTGAAAACGCAGATTGCCGACGGCGCTTCGATCCCGTCCAGCGTTGCAATCTGGCCAACGGCGAACTGGCTGGAGCGTGAAGTCTACGATATGTTCGGCATCAAGTTCGACGGACATCCCGACCTGAAACGTATTCTTCTGCCCGATGGCTGGAAAGGCCACCCGCTGCGCAAAGATTACGGCATTCTGCAGCAAGACAAAGAGTGGGTGCAGATCAACCTCGGAATCGAGAGCGGGCAATGAGCGTTCACAATAAAGACGCCACGAACGAAGTGTCCCATCTCGATCTGGAAACTCCCGAGAAGCCATATCTCGATTCGAACGAGCTCATCATCAACATGGGGCCCCAGCATCCGGCTACGCACGGCGTGCTGCGCGTCATCCTGAAGCTCGACGGCGAAAAAGTTCTGGGCACCGAGTGCGTCATCGGATATCTGCATCGCGGCGTGGAGAAGATCGCCGAGAACCGCACCTACACGATGTTCAATCCCTACGTCGACCGGATGGACTATTGCGCCGCCGTGTCGAATGGACTGGGCTACTGCGAGGCGGTCGAGAAGTTGATGAATGTGGAGGCGCCGCCGCGCGCGCAATACATTCGCGTGATCCTGACGGAGCTGAATCGCATCGCCAGCCACCAGCTCTGGCTGGGGACACACGCACTCGATATCGGCGCCATGACGCCGCTATTCTATACCTTCCGCGACCGGGAGGAGATCCTCAAGATTTTCGAAAAATATTGTGGCGCGCGCCTGACCACGCATGCTTTCCGCATTGGTGGCTGCCAGTATGAAACCTACGCCGGCTTCGAAGAAGACGTAAAGAACTTCCTGACCTTTTTCGCGCCGAAGATCGACGAATATGAAGCGCTGCTCACCACCAACCGCATATGGTTGGAGCGCACCAAGAACGTCGGCGTGATCTCGGGCGCGGATTGCATTGCGCTCGGCGTAACCGGCCCGGTGCTGCGCGCCAGCGGCGTGAAGTGGGACCTGCGCAAGGCCCAGCCTTACGCGGCCTACTCTAAATTCGATTTCGAAATTCCGATCGGCACCAATGGAGACACCTACGACCGGTACCTGGTCCGCATGCAGGAAATGCGCCAGTCGATGCGCATCGTCGAGCAAGCGGTCGGCAGCATTCCCGAAGGCCCGATCATGGGCAAAGTGCCCAAGGTGATCAAGCCACCGGTGGGCGAAATCTATCATTCGATCGAAGCGCCGAAAGGCGAACTGGGATACTTCATCGTCAGCGACGGCTCGACGCAGCCCTACCGCCTCCGCGTGCGTCCGCCATCGTTCGTCAATTTGCAGGCGCTCGACGTTATGGTGCGCGGCTTGCTGGTCGCGGATGTGGTCGCCGTCATCGGGACGATTGACATCGTGCTCGGCGAGGTGGATCGCTGATGTTGACCTCCTTCATGTCATATCTCGGCAGCACACTGACGCCCGGCTCCGCGGGGAACCAGCTCTGGGCGCTGATTTACGTACTCATTATTTTCGCGGGAGTGTCGGTGACCGTGATGTGCATGAACTGGCTGGAGCGCAAGGCGCTCGCCCACTTCCAGGTTCGCCTCGGTCCCATGCGCGTTGGCCCGCACGGATTGCTGCAGCCCATTGCCGATGCGCTCAAGTTGATGCTGAAAGAGGACATCATCCCCGCCGAAGCCGACCAGTTCGTTTTCTGGGTTGCGCCGCTGATCGGGCTGCTTGCGGCATTTACGGTTTACACCGTGATTCCCTTCGGGCCTTCGCAGGCGGTGAGCGACATGAACATCGGCATCCTGTTTATGCTCGGCGTTTCGTCGTTAGGCGTGCTCGGCATCGTGGTCGCAGGGTGGGCTTCGAACTCGCACTATCCGCTGATCGGCGCGCTGCGATCGAGTGCGCAGATGGTGTCGTATGAAGTCGCCATGGGACTGGCCGTGGTCTCGGCGATCCTGATGACCAGCATGAACGTAAGCGGCACGGGCACGCTGAGTATGATCGGGATCGTCCAAGCACAACAGCAGCAAGGCATCTGGTTCATCTTTAAGTTCTTCCCGCTCGGCTTCATCGCATTCGCAATTTTTGCCGTCGCTATGGTCGCCGAGGTCAACCGCGCGCCTTTTGATCTGGCCGAGGCGGAATCGGAACTGACCGCCGGGTTTCACACCGAGTACAGCGGACTGCGCTGGTCGCTCTTCATGCTGGCCGAATATGCGGCGATGATCGCCGTCTCCTCAATCGCGGTCACGCTCTGGCTCGGCGGATGGATGCGTCCGTTCCCGAACCTGCTGCACGCTCCGGCGTGGGACTTTATCTTCTCCTTGTTTCCTGCACTCACATTCGGAGGTCTGGCGGCGATTGCCTTGATCGGCGCGGCGCGCATGCCGTCGCAGTCCTTCTTCAGGATTCAGCGGATCGGGCTGGCGATCTTCGCGGCGCTGATTGGCTTTATCGCGCTGCTGCTGCTCGCGATCGCGGTCGCGGGCCGTTCCGCGGACACAAGCCTGGCGGCCCGGTTCAACCAGGGTATCGATTACGTATATTGGTTCGTGCTGAAAGTTGCCGTCTTCATGTATCTGTTTATCTGGTATCGCGCGACCTGGCCGCGGTACCGCTTCGACCAGTTGATGCGGGTCGGATGGAAAGTGCTGCTGCCGATTTCGCTTGGCGTGCTGATTCTGACCGCGGTCGTGGGGGTGCTCGTTTCATGAACCCGGCAATCAACTCGGCGCTGAACTCCGGCATGGCTCCAGTCGCGACGCCGTGGTTCTTTTACGCGCTGGCGGGGTTGGCTGTCGCCAGCGGCGTGGCAGTCATCACCCGGCGCAACGCCGTGCATTCGGCGCTGGCGCTGATCGTTACCCTGCTTTCGGTGGCCGGTCTCTACCTGATGTTGTATGCCCCATTCGTCGCTGGCGTGCAGATCATCGTTTACGCGGGCGGAATCATGGTGCTGTTCCTGTTCGTGATCATGCTGGTGAATATCGAACGCTCAGCCAAAGACCGGCAGTTCAATCGCATGTGGCCGGTAGGATTGGCGGCGGCTTGCGCGTTAATGGCGCTTTTCGTGTCCGTGATCGTGAAGGGTAAAACGCTGTTTCCGGATCGCGGAATGCCGCTGCCCGAGTCGTCGAACACGCAGCAGGTTGCCGCGATGCTGTACGGACAAGCTGGCAGGATGGGCGAATATACGTTCGCCTTCGAAATCGCCTCGTTGCTGTTGCTGGTGGCGATTTTGGGGGCGGTGATTATGACGAAGAAGAAGATTTGATTTTGGGTGGCGCAGCGGTTTACCGCTGCGGTATCCGGCTTTGCCAAGGGCGGCTTTAGCCGCTGAGGTCAGACGGTTAGAAGCGAATATGGTTCCGATAACTACGCTTCACTATCTCGTCGTTGCGGCGGCACTGTTCGTGCTCGGAGTGATTGGTGTGCTCACGCGCCGCAACGTGGTGATTGTGCTGATGTCCATCGAGTTGATTCTGAATGCAGTGAACCTGAACTTGGTGGCATTCTCGCGCATGTGGGGAAACCTGTACGGGCAACTGTTCGCGATCTTTATCGTAGTAGACGCCGCCGCCGAAGCCGCCGTAGGCCTCGGAATTTTGATCGCCTTCTTTAGAAATAAGGAGACGATCAATGTGGATGAGATTGATTTGTTGAAATGGTAGAAGAGCAGCCGTCAGTTATCAGCTATCAGCTTTCAGTTAAAACTTTAAGCTGCGAACTGAGAGTCCTTACTGAGAGCTGATAGCTGAGAGCTGAGAGCTAATGTTTCTAAACCACATCTACCTGATTCCGCTGTTTCCGGCCTTCGGGGCGGCGACAATGTTCTTTTTCGGGCGGAGGTTGCAGAAGGCCACGGTCAACGCGGTCTGCGTTGGCGCGGTCGTCATTGCTTTTGTGTTCGCTTGCTTCACAGTCGTCGAGTACACACACTTTGCCCACGGTACGGGACAGCCGTTCGAGAAGATTGTTTACACCTGGCTGGGTAGCGGCGATGGCCATCTGAACTTCGTTAAGCGTGATGGCACAACTGCCTCCTTCAATGCCGATGCTGGCTTCCTGCTCGATCCTCTCTCTTGTATCTGGCTGCTCTTTGTGACCGGCGTGGGCATGCTGATCCACATTTACTCCGTCGGATACATGGCGCACGAAGGCGGTTATTACCGCTTCTTCGGATACCTGAACCTGTTCATGTTTTCGATGCTGACGCTCGTCCTGGCGAATAACTACATGCTCTTGTTCGTAGGGTGGGAAGGCGTTGGCCTGTGCTCGTATTTGCTGATCGGGTTTTATTTTCATCGTAAGTCGGCCAGCGATGCTGCCAACAAAGCGTTCATCGTGAATCGCATTGGCGATGCCGGATTCATTCTGGGCGCGCTCACGCTGTCGTGGTATCTGGGATCGTTTCGCTTCACTGACATCAACGCGCTCGTGCGCAGCGGGACTTTCCATATTGGCGATCCCGTCCTGACAATCGCTGCGCTGCTGCTGTTTGTTGGAGCCTGCGGCAAGTCGGCGCAGCTTCCTCTTTATGTCTGGCTACCGGATGCGATGGAAGGTCCCACGCCGGTTTCGGCGCTGATCCACGCCGCGACCATGGTGACAGCGGGCGTGTATATGGTGGCGCGTTCGAATGCCGTGTTCGTGCTGGCGCCGACCGCAATGAAAACCGTGGCCATCATTGGCGCGCTCACGGCGATATTCGCAGCGTCCATCGGGCTGGTGCAGAACGACATCAAGCGCGTGCTGGCCTACTCCACCGTCTCGCAACTGGGATACATGTTCCTGGCGCTCGGCGTCGGCGCTTTTGCCGCGGGCGTTTTCCATGTGTTCACGCACGCGTTCTTCAAAGCGCTGCTCTTCCTCGGCTCGGGTTCGGTGATTCACGCCATGAGCGGCGAGCAGAACATGCGCAACATGGGTGATCTGCGCGGGCGCATCCCGACCACGTTTAAGACGATGTTCATTGCGACGCTGGCGATTGCTGGCATCCCGCCGCTGGCAGGCTTCTTTTCAAAGGACGAGATCCTCTGGCAGGCGTACCGTTTCGCCGATGGCGGTCCGTATCTCTGGCTGATCGGCTTTGGAACCGCGCTGATGACCGCGTTCTATATGGCCCGGCTCATCTTCCTGACGTTTTATGGGAAGCCGCGGATGGACCATGAAGTCGAGCACCACATTCACGAATCGCCCAAGTCCATGACGGGGCCTCTGGTGGTGCTGGCGATCTGCTCAGTCTGCGCTGGATGGCTGGGCGTGCCGGCGAGTTTAGGCGGGACAAACGCCTTCGGAAAATTCCTGGAACCGGTATTCGCGCGCGAAGCTGTCGCTACCGCTTCCGTCGCGCCGGTTGAGCCGCAGGAGCCCGCGGGCGAAGAACATCGCGGCCTGGAATGGGGACTGATGATACTCTCCGTCGGGGCTGCGGTCGTCGGTGGAGGATGGGCCTACGGCTACTACGCCAACGCCGGCAAAGACTACCCCGAACCCATCGCCGTCAAGGCTCCGCCGCTTTACACCGTGCTCTACAACAAGTGGTTTGTAGACGAGGCCTACGACTACGCTTTCACCGGACGCCGCAAGATTGGCAACATTCGTCTCGGCGCCATGGGTGCAGGCGAAGCATCGTCGTGGTTCGATGCCAAGATCATCGACGGAGCGGTGAACGATGTCGGCTGGGTCACACGCGCGGTGGCCACGCTTTCGACCTGGTGGGACAAGTGGATCATCGACGGGCTGGGAGTGAACGGCCCTGCGATTCTTGCGCGAATGATCTCCTATCCGGCCCGCCTGTTCGAATGGGGACTGGTGCAGTGGTACGCCCTGGTGATGGTCGCGGGACTGCTTGGATTTGGCGTGTATTACGTGTGGAAGTGAAATGCCAGCTCTTAGCTGTTGGCTCTTAGCGGTTAGCTAGAAGCCAAAGGCCAAGAGCTAATAGCTAAGAGTTCTTATGCAGAGTCACATACTTTCGATCATTCTCTTCACGCCGCTTGTGGGCGCGCTGGTTCTCCTGTTTGTTCCGAAGGAGAACAAGGACGCGATCCGCTGGATTGCGAACCTCTTCGCCCTTGGCGGTTTTCTGATTTCGATCCCTCTGGTGCCGATGTTCTGGGCGCAGCGCTTCGAGGTGACCCCTTCGCACTTCAAGTTCCTCGAGGGCACGGCCAACAACTGGATCCCGTCGATTGGCGCGGGTTACAACCTGGGCATTGATGGCATCTCCTTTCTGCTGATCATGCTGACCACGCTGCTGGGATGGATCTCGATTCTTTCTTCTTGGACCGCCATCGAGATTCGGGTGAAGGAATATTACGTCTGGTTCCTGGTGTTGCAGACGGGAATGCTCGGCGTCTTCATGGCGCTCGACTTCTTCCTGTTCTTTGTTTTCTGGGAAGCGATGCTGGTGCCGATGTATCTGCTGATCGGCATCTGGGGCGGCCCGCGCAAACTTTATGCCGCCATCAAGTTCTTCCTGTACACGTTGCTCGGCTCGGTGCTGATGCTGCTGGGCATTCTGTTCCTGTACTTCCATCACCACACGGTCACTAATGTTTTCACCTTCAGTATTCCAGAACTTTATAAGACGGCGCCGCTGATTCCGTTCAACACCGCCATCTGGCTGTTCGTCGCTTTCTTTATCGGATTTGCCATTAAAGTTCCGATGTTTCCGTTCCACACCTGGCTGCCGGATGCGCACGTGGAAGCGCCTACGGCCGGTTCCGTCATTCTGGCGGGCGTTTTGCTGAAGATGGGAACGTACGGATTCGTGCGCTTCTCGCTGCCCTTCTTTCCCGGCGTCGTATCGCACCCTAAGGTGCAGGGCTGGGTGATCGGGCTCTCGCTGGTGGGCATCATCTACGGCGCGCTGGTTTCGCTGATGCAGAAGGACATGAAGAAACTGGTGGCGTATTCGTCCGTCAGCCACCTGGGCTTCTGCACGCTGGGAATCTTCACACTGGTTCCGCTGGGATTGAGTGGATCGGTATTGCAGCAGGTCAATCATGGCATCTCGACCGGCGCGCTCTTCTTGATCGTCGGCATTCTGTATGAACGGCGGCACACGCGCGAGATCGCCGAGTATGGCGGCATCTCGAACGTGATGCCCATCTACGCCACGATCACCATGATTATGTTCCTCTCGTCGATGGGATTGCCGCTGTTGAATGGGTTTGTCGGCGAGTTCACGATTCTGCAGGGAGCCTTCACCGCAAACTGGCGGTGGGCGGCGTGGGCGGCGCCGGGCGTGGTTCTGGCCGCGGCGTACTTGCTCTGGCTCTATCAGCGCGTCTTCTTCGGGACGGTGACGAATCCGAAGAACGAAAAACTGCATGATCTTACGCCGCGCGAAGTTCTTACGTTTGTGCCCCTAATCATTATGGCGTTCTGGATCGGACTTTATCCCAAGCCGTTCTTCCAGATTCTGGAACAGCCAGTCAATCAGATTGTGCAGACGATTCACGAAGCCAATGCCAACGCGCCGGTGAATGCGCAGGTTATGCCCGCGGCGGTTCCGCAGGCGCCTGTGGCTGTCGTACCGAAAGCCGTAAGACCGAGCGTCGTTAAAGCGAACGTCGTCAAACCGAAAGCGAGCAACTAAGTGCGAGGCCTCTCAGTCGATTACCAGTTGATGTTGCCGATGGTGGAGCTCACCATTTTTGCGCTCGGCATTCTGCTGATTGACTTGTGGGTTCCGCGGGAATTGAAATGGATCAACGCCGCCGGCGCCTTTGTTGGCGTGTTGTTCGCTGCGTTGTGCGTGTGGGAAATTCAGTCGAAAATGCCGGGGGGCGCGTCCGGCTTCTATAACTCGCTGCTGGTCGATCGCTTCGCCATTTATTTCTGGTATCTGTTTCTGGCAGGAGCGGCGATAGCCATCCTGATGTCGGTGCACTATCTCGACGTGGAAGATGAACACCACGGCGAATACTATTCTTTGCTGCTGCTCTCCGTGGTGGGCATGATGTGCATGGCGGCGGGAATCGACATAGTGCTGCTTTTCATCGGGCTCGAACTGATGGCGATTTCCACTTACGTGCTGGTCGGTTTCTTGCGCCGTGACCGGCGCTCGAACGAAGCTGCCCTGAAGTATCTGTTGCTCGGCGCATTTTCGTCGGGCATCTTCGCCTATGGCCTCTCGCTGTTGTACGGACTTTCCGGCAGCACGAATCTGGTGATCATTGCGCGCGCGGTCTCGGCGCAGAATCCGCACAATCCGGTGGTCGTAATCGCGCTGTTGACGACTATGGTGGGATTGCTGTTCAAGATCGCCGCCGTTCCCTTTCACCAGTGGGCGCCGGATGCTTACGAAGGCGCGCCCACCAGCATTACGGGGTTCATGTCGGTGGCAGTGAAAGCGGCGGCTTGGGCGCTGCTGCTGCGCATTCTGCTCTGGGGATTATGGCCGCTGCGCTCCATATACACTCCGGTGATTGTGATCGTCTCCATCGCGACCATGACCGGAGCGAACTTCGCCGCGCTCACGCAGACGAACACGAAGCGGCTGCTCGCCTACTCCTCGATTGCGCACGTCGGCTACATGTTGCTGGCGTTTGTGGCAATGGGAACCTCGCTGCCCGGCAGCCCGGGCTTTAACGACGGCTTCAAGGGGATCCTGATCTACCTGCTCGTCTACACATTCATGAATCTGGGCGCGTTCGCGGTGATCACCTCGCTGCGGCAGCGCAACGTAATTGGCGACGAGCTCGACGACATGGCCGGGCTCTACCAGCGCTCGCCGGTCGAAGCCGTGCTGATGCTGCTGTTTCTGCTTTCGCTCGCCGGCATTCCGCCCGCCGCCGGGTTCCTGGGCAAGTACTACATCTTCCTGAGCCTGATCGAAAGCCAGCATTACTGGCTGGCGTCGCTCGGCGTGCTCTATTCGCTGTTTGGACTGTATTACTATCTGAAGATTGCGAATGCCATGTTGATGCGCGCGCCCATGGAGACCGAACGGCTGCCCGTCAGCCTGGGAATGCGTTGCGCGGTGGGCGTGACGGCGCTGATGACGCTGGTGATCGGCGTCTACCCGGAACCGTTCATTCGTGGCGTCAACTGGTCGTTGGGGATCGTGCAGTCTCCCCATGTGGCGGCGATGATGAGATAGGTCTCAGGTGTCAGGTCACAGCCAAAGCGTCTCGGTTTTGATGACGGATTTTCGCTAAGAGCCAATAGCCAACAGCTAGGGTAGAATTCCTTCGCATGCCCGAGCCTCCCAATCCTCCGGAAAAGAAAGATCCTCTGGTTTCGCTCGCTCGCTACTCTGAGATAGGGTTCATTATTCCGGCGGCGGTTTTGCTGGGTTATTTTCTGGGGAGACTCGCCGATTACTGGCTGCATACGCGGTGGCTCTATCTGGTCGGAGTATTGTTTGGCGCAGTGGTTGGATTTTGGCAGATGATCCGCATGGCTTTGGGCGCTTTCAAGAAAGATGCAGATGAATGAAGGCGAGCATTTTGACGGGAGCGCGAACGCTCCGGCAGCGGAGAGTCTTGATCAACGCACGAATGGGCACTCGATCGATGACCCCTCAATTTATGAACGCGTCATTCCTCGCGTGTTGCGCAACCTGCTGATCGCCAGCGTTCTGCTGCTGGGGCCGGCCTGGTGGTTTTACCGCTGGGCGGGAGCGGTTGGGTTTGCCTTTGGGGCGGCCGTTTCCTATGCTAATTTCCGCTCGCTGGCGCGTGGTGTTGAAGGCCTTGCCGATCGCATCGTCAACCGCAACAGCCGGGAAAAAGGCGGCAGAATCATCCTGCGCTTCCTCGTGCGCTACGGGTTGGTGGGGGTTGCTGCCTATGCTATATTTAAAAGTTCTTCGCTGGCGTTTCGCGGCTTTTTGTGGGGCTTGTGCGTGCCGGTAGCGGCCCTGATGGGCGAGGCCGTCTGGGAAGGGTATGCGTCCTTCCGGCGGGGGGCGTAAGGGCGCACGACGCCGGAATTCTTGCAATTCATTACGCCTGAAAATCACAAAGTTTAGACATGGAACAACTGGCTTTTACCGCACTCCTGAATCGTCTGTTCGGCCCGCAGGTGCTGGCGCTGCTCGAAGCGCTGCACATACAGTCGGAGCATCCAGCGACTCCGATCACGAACAGCTTTGCGATGGAGCTGGTGGTGGTGCTGCTGTTGACGGCATTTTTTATTGCCGTGCGCGCGCAGCTTTCGGTGGAGCGTCCGGGCGGGTTGCAGCACACGATGGAAGGAATCTACGGATTCGTCAATAACCTGGCCAGCGAGACGATCTCAAACCATCCGGAGAAGTTCGTCCCCTATCTGACCGTGCTGGGCCTATTCATCCTGAGCTGCAATCTGCTTGGACTGGTGCCGGGGCTGGAGTCGCCCACGGCGGTGCCAGTTGTGCCGCTGGGATGCGCGCTGGTTACCTGGTTCTACTACCACTATCAGGGCGTGCGGGCGAACGGGCCCGTCGGTTATTTGAAACACTTCATCGGGCCGCAGGATAAAGACATTCCCCTCATCTTGCGACTGGTTTTGCCCGTCCCGATGTTCATAATCGAGGCATTTAGTCACCTCGCGCGAGTCATGTCGCTGACTGTCCGTTTGTATGCCAACATGTTTGCCGGCGAAATGGTTACCCTGGTGTTTTTCTCGCTGATCCCACTCGGAGTTCCGCTCGTGTTCGAGGGGTTGCACGTAGGTGTGGGTCTCATTCAGACCTATATTTTCGTGTTATTGGCTGCGGCGTACCTCGGTGAGGCGACGGCGCACGAGCACTAGAGAAGGTCTCAGGTCTTAGGTGTCAGGTTTCAGGAAATGCAACGGCAAGGTTTTCCTGGGACTTGAGACCTGGTACCTGACACCTCGCCTTTCAGCGTGAGGGCGCTGGCCCAACCGGGCACGGCGTCAACCACCCACTGGAGGCAATTCATTAAGGAGAAACAGAATGCGGAAATTTATGAGGTTGATGTTTGTGATGATGATGTTTTCGGTCCTGGCGGTGCCAGCATTCGCGCAGGGCGGCGGAAGTGCGGCTTCCACAACCAACTGGGTCGCGCTGACCGCTGGATTCGCGATCGCAATAGCGGCGGGTCTGGCGGCGCAGGGGCAAGGCAAAGTAGCGTCGGCGGCGTGCGAAGCGCTGGGGCGCAATCCCGCAGCGCGCGCCGGGATCCAGATTGCAATGCTTCTGGGGCTCGCCTTCATCGAGTCGTTGGTGCTCTTCACGTTCGTAATGATCGTCATGAAAGTGAAGTAACAGAAGCAATATTCGGTGTAGGGTTTGTGGGAAAGCCTCTGCGTGCGCAGGGGCCTTTTCTTTGCCGCAGAATCGGCATACGTGAACGACGGGTAAGGCAGACGCGGCAAGCCGCGTCTCTACGATGATTTTCGTGAAGTGGATTTCCTAAGACCTAAGACCTGAGACCTTGCTCTACCCTTTGCGTTCGCCGTCCCAGTTGGTGGAGCGATTGTCGGGCGCCTTTTCCAGGGCCTCGACCAGGACGCGGCGCAGGCGGTAGCGGCTGTCGAGGTCCATGCTGACAAACTCGAAGCCGATTTCATTGACGCGGGCGCGGCGCAGCAGAACCTCGCCACGGATTTTTTTCACGCCCACAGAGATTTCGACGTGGGCCTCGGAGCCGACGCGGAGATTGTCACTGCGCGTACCCATTCCGCCGCCCAGGCTCATCTCCCGCATGATGATGTTCGACTTTCCCCAGGAACTGGAAAGAGTGGCGGAGAGAGTGCGCGGCAGGACGATGCGTTCGTAGCGGCGCTGGCGGACCCAGGGACATCCGGGACCAGGATCGAGCGGAGCGACAGCGAGTTCAGCGCCATCGAGGCCGCTCTCGGCGAGTGCCTGGGTGCCGTAGCGGGGATCAATCTTGGAGAGGGCTTGAATGGCGGCGATTCTCAGTTCGCGGTGCTGATTGTAGCCAAACAGTTTCTTGTCTTCGAGGATGGTGCGCAGAGCGGGAACGGCCTCAACCTCGCGCAAACGGCCCAGCGACTCGATGGCTTTCAGTTGCACAAACGGGGGACGGTTGTGAGCTTCACCCGCCGTCGCGAGCGCGATCAAACTGGAACTGGCGCTGCGGTCCTGGCTCATGCCGATCTCGTCGATGGCCTCGGGCAAAATGAGGGAGTCGAGCAGTTCGAGCAGTTCGAGCAGGGTACGGCCGCGGTCCGGCGCGGCGCCGTAGGCAATCTGGCGAACGATGATGTCCTGATAGAAGCGATTGAACTCGCCCATACGCGAGGGCAGCAACTCGATCAGCGTGGTGACGGCAAGACGGCTCAAGAGGCCGACAGTGGAGGCAGCCTGGCGGGGCTGCGCGGTGCGCAGAATGTCGCGCAAATCGTCGATGCCGGGCTGTCCGAGTTCGTCGGCGAGTTCGACAATGCGGTCGCATTCGATGCGTTTCTGCGAGCGGAAGAAACGGTCGGCCAGGTGTTCGACGGAAGCTTTAGGGAGCTGTTGCAGTACGCCGACCAGATCCTCGGGTACCTGATCGGCGTTGATAGCTTCTTCGATCATCTCCGGCAGCCGGTTTTCGATGCCGACGCGGGAGCGGAGATCCTGCACCAGGGCGGGCCGTTGCCGGGCTACCCGGTCGAGCGAGTCGCAGAGTTCGGCGACGGCTTTGTACTTCTTGCGGGCGCACGCCTCTTGCCCGAAGCGGGCGAGGGCGGCGCTCAGCAAACTCTGGATCTCGGAATCGCTTTCCTTACCTAGTTTTTCGCCGATCATGGCGAGGGCATTGGGCATGACTTCATCGGGCGCGGTGGCGTACAGGTCGGCGATCTGGGCCAGGCCGATGGCCGTCTTGCGGCGAGGCTCGGCTTCTTTGGCGTCGAGGCCGTTGCAGTAATTGGCGAGAATTTTAGAGGCAATCTCGTTGTCGCCGCGCTCAAAAAGGATTTCGAGGAACTGGCGAATATTGCGGGGCGGCACGCAGGCGGCTTCACCCGAGAGCAGAACGCTTTTCTTCCCGGCCTCGGGAATCTCAGCCCAGAACATGCGGTCGAGAATGTCGGCGTGGGAATCGACCAGGATGCCGGCCTTGGACAGTTTCTCTTCCTGCACCCGCAGAATCTGGCGGAGCGTGTCCATCTGCCGGCTCATGTGCTCCATCATGTCGTGGACGGCGTTGACCTTGACGTCGCCGCGCTGGTAGCGGTCCAGAGCGAATTTGATGGCCATGCTCTCGGCGGCCTTCATCAGCAGCGGGGTGTCCTTGTTTTCGTCGTCGTTGTTCTGAGAAGTCTGCTTGGCCAGACTTTCGAGCAACTGGGCGAGATTGACCTTGGCGCCTTCGGGAGCTTTGCCGAGCTCGGCCTGGAGCACCTCCGGAGAAGCGTCGGGCTCCGCCATCTTCTGGCCAAAATGGGTGAGCAGGCGAATCGTCTCGATGACTTCCTCTTCCTGCAAGGGAACGACACCGCCGGACCATTTTCCGGATGATGTGCCACCCGTGGCCGAACCGCTCGAGGATCCACCGGAGCCTGGGGCGCCGGGAATTGGAACGGTGGGAACACTGCCTAACGGCGCCCCGCCGGGTTCGCCGGAGCCCCCGCTGCTCGCTCCCTGGGCGGCGGCAATCAACTGCAGAAGCTTCTGCGGATCGTTGAGCCACGCTTTGGCTTCGGGACCGAGTGCCTGAGCGGCGATTTGGGCGGCCATGGAAATCTCGCCGGTGGCGGGATCGGCGGCGACGAACTTGACTTCATTGATACGGATGGAAGAATTCTTGTTATCGCCGATGGTCTCCTTAAGCTGCTTGGCGAAATCCTGCGCTTTGGTGCCGCCCATGGCAAAAGCCCGAACCAGGCGGGTAAAGTCTTCGAGCGTAACCTTGTTGGAGAACAGAATGCTGGAGAGCCCGGCGGCGGTCAGCAGCTGCGCGAAGCTGCGTTCGGCCTGGCCGGCTTCGAGCGGAATGCCGTCGAGAAGAAGCTTGTTGTCGGAGACGCCGAGCAGAAAACCAGTGTCACCGCTCTTGGGCAGCGCTTGTTGGAGCTCGTTCCAGGCGGTCTGAAACTGCCCTTCGGTGCGCTTGTGGTTCACTCCATACAGCCGGGTGTACTTGATCAGAATATTCAGGCTGTGGAGAAAAGACCGGGCGGACGCGCTGCGGTCAGCATCGGTTTGAGCGACGTTGGCGATAACCAGGCTCCTCTCGGTAAGGGAGTGTCAGCCATAAGACTAAGCGTGAAAGTGACCCGATGCACGATTACGGAGGTAATTGAACGAACGGAGGGCGATGCGGAGGAAGGCACGGAGGGGCAGGTCCTTTGGGATGCAGGCGCGCTACACTGGAGCGGATCAGTTTGCAGTGCCCAGTTGCCCGTACCCAGATGAAGATTGGCGTGCTTTTTTTCGGAGTATTGAAGGACTTGGTCGGACGGTCCTCGGAGACCGTTGACTTGCCGGAAGGGA
The DNA here is from genome assembly GCA_963752985.1 of uncultured Acidobacteriaceae bacterium. Lineage (GTDB taxonomy): Bacteria > Acidobacteriota > Terriglobia > Terriglobales > Acidobacteriaceae > Acidiflorens. Next base: position 284,868 of record CAVWAN010000013.1, on the reverse strand, counting down.
CGCGGGTGAGGGAAGTGCTCCTTCATTATGGGCGCCAGGCGCCGCGGTTTGAAGAAATAGCGCCGTCGCTGGCGATTTCGGTGAATCGCGAGTATTCGGGAGCGGACAGAGTGCTGCACGAGGGCGATGAAGTCGGGCTGTTGCCGCCGGTGAGCGGCGGGTCAGCGGATGGCGGCGGAGAAATCCGGATTGTCCGCGAGCGGATCGATGCCGCGGCGGTGGTAGGACGCTTGAAGCAGTCGGCGGACGGTGCGGCAGTGATTTTCGACGGCGTGGTGCGGGACAACACGCGCGGAAGGCGCACGCTCTATCTCAACTATGAGGCCTATGAAGCGATGGCGCTGAAGCAGATGGAATCGCTGGCGGCGGAGGCGCGGACACGCTTTGGGGTGCGGGGAGCGTCGATTGTCCACCGGCTGGGGCGGCTGGAGATTGGGGAGACGAGCGTGCTGATCGTGGTGGCCGCGGCGCACCGGGGCCCCGCATTTGAGGCCTGCCGGTGGATCATTGACACGCTGAAAAAGACGGTGCCGATCTGGAAGAAAGAATGCTTTGAAGATGGAGCGGTATGGGCTGACGGGGAGCCGTTTCCCGAAGAAATCCGATCGCCAGGAGGCACGGCGAGCGAACCTCCTGCATCCAAATGACTGAACGTATGAAGTGCACCCAACAGTTCTTGTTCGTCTTCCTCTCGATCATTTTGGCCGCCGCCCCGTTGCTGGCGGAGGAGCCGGAAACCACCATCAAGGTCGACGTGAAGCTGGTCAACGTGTTCGTGACGGTGACGGATGCGCGCGGGGCTCCGGTGGCGAACCTGCAGAAAGAGAATTTCCTGCTGAAGGAAGACGGCAAAGAGCAGAAGATCGCGATCTTCAGCCGGGAATCGGCGCTGCCGCTGTCGATTGTGCTCTCGGTGGATACGAGTCTGAGCACAAGAAAAGATTTGCCGCTGGAGCTGATCTCGGCGCGCAAGTTCGCGCACGCGATTGTGCGGTCGCAGGACGGACTCGCAGTGTACAAGTTCAGCGAAGAAGTGAGTCAAATGGTGCCGTTCACATCCGATTTGAAAAAGATCGATGCCGGCATCGACCGGGTACACAATGGCGCGGCGACGGCGCTTTACGACGCGATTTTTCTGGGGGCGCAGGCGCTGAGCCGGCGGCAGGGAAGAAAAGTGATGGTGGTGATCACCGACGGCGGAGATACGGTGAGCCAGGTGGACTACAAAGAAGCGCTGCGCGCGGCCCAGGAGTCGGAAGCGATTATTTATAGCATCATCATCGTGCCCATCGAAGCGGACGCGGGACGAGACACGGGCGGCGAACATGCGCTGGTTCAGATCTCAGCGGACACGGGCGGAAAGTACTACTACGCCACGTCGGCGGCGCAACTGGACGGCGCCTTCCAGAAGATCAGCGAAGAACTGCGGACGCAGTATCTGCTGGCCTACTATCCGTCCGAGCGCTATTCGGATTCGGAGTTCCGTCAATTGCAGGTAGACCTGACGAACCCGCCGGCGGGCGGGCCCTATCAGTCGCACTACCGGGCCGGGTACTATACGCGGAAGGGGACATTCTGAGGGTTGTTTAGAGACGCGGCTTGCCGCGTCTTGCGGCTGCGACAATCTCGACGGTGCACGCGGAGACGGGGTAAGCCCCGTCTCTACAGAACACCTTTCTCTCCCGGCGTAACAACCCATACAGCGCCACGGGGAAGTGGGCGCATCTAGTAAACTGTTTTATTCGATTTCAGTGGAAACTATATAAGACCTTAGACGCGGAATCGCTTCCCGGTTCTACTTGAGGTTCTGCTCCCAGGAGAGTGGCACTTTGTTTGATTGCTCTGGCGTGATGGTTCGTCGTTCTCTGTTCATTGGCATTGGCCTATGGCTCTTGGCTGCCCTCGCAGTTCCGTTGTGGGCGCAGGAAGAGACTCCGGAAAATCCGACAGCCGGCACCATTCAAGGCACGGTGCGGGATGATAGCGGCAATCCCGTGGAGGGAGCGAAGGTCTTGTACAGCTCGGCGGCCACCGACACCAAGGGCTTAACGCGCACGGGCAAGGACGGTACGTATCTTTCCGAGCCGGTGCCGCCGGGAGCCTACGTGGTGCGGGTGGAAGGCCGGGACATGCTGCCGGTCGAGACCAGAGTCACGGTGGTGCTGGGGGCGGCGGCAACGGCGGATTTCAAGACGGAATGGATCAATCCCGGCCCGGTGCGGCTGGAGAGCAAGTTCGATGGCGACGTCGCCGACAGGCTCCCGATTAATGGGCGAAACTATCTGGATGCGGGACAGCTTGAGCCGGGTGTGCAGGTGGTGGATGGAAGGATTTTCGATCCGGGCAAGAGTGGGACCCAATCGCTCTCGATCAACAGCCAACTGGGCCGCACGACCCACTACGACATCGATGAAGTGGAGACCATGGACGAAACCAAGGGGGCGTCGACGTTGAGCCTGCCGGCGGAGGCAGTGCGCGAAGTGATCGTGTCGCGGGTCACGCCGGAGTTGTTTCAGTCGCTGAACGCAACGGGCGCGGTACGGGTCACGACACGCTCAGGTGGAGATGAATGGCACGGCAATCTGTTTGGAAATTTCGAAGACCGGATCGCCGGAATGGCCGGGTTTCCATCCGGCAGCCCGAAGTACAGCCGGCAGCAGTATGGATTTGGGGCGGGCGGCGCGGTCATCAAGGACAAGGCGTTTCTATTCCTGGGCGGGGAACGCAGCAAACAGGATGGCGTTTTGCCGATGATGTTCGGGTTCCCGGCGGTCAACGGGGTCAGCCTGCGGAGCGCTTATTTTCGCGAAAACATGCTGACGGCGCGGCTGGATTACAACCTCAGCGACGACATGAAGTGGTTTGTGCGGCTCAGTTACGACAACGCGAACCAGATCGGCCCTCCCGACAGCCAGTCGAATTTCCGCAATCAGTTGAACGTTCCGGCGGCGGTTTTCGGGCTGGATTGGAACCGGGGACGGTTTGTGCACAGCGCGCGCTTCGGCTATCAGAAGATGGTGAATGCGATCAATCCGGCGTTGAGCGATTCGACGATCCTGGCGGGGGCGCCTTTGCTCCACGTGCAAATTGGATCCTATGGGCTGGGGCCAAGCGTGGCGGGTCCGCGGCAGACGATCCAGCGCGATCTTTTTGGGCGGTACGACAGCAGCACGGTTTACAACGCGAATCACAAGATACGTTTCGGGGGAGCGATTCACCGCATCGCGCAGGGAGATTTTTATGCGCCGGGAAATTATGCGTCGGTGACCAGTTCGAACGGGCTGGATGTGCTCAATACGATCAGTGGCAACCCGAATGCATTGCCTGGAGGGGTGAACAATCCGCTGAACTATCCGGTGGGCACGGTCACGATTTACAACGGCCTGGGAAATTTCAGCGAGAACTCGGCCTTCAACCGGTCGACGGGCGGCCACTTCGATACCCGCTTCGAGGGCTATCTGGGCGACACGTTCAGCCTGTTTCCGAACCTGAATATCAGCCTTGGCGTGAACTATGTGCACGACAGCGGGCGCACCGACAGCGACTTGCCGGGGGCACCATGCTCGGCGATCAACACAACGATCGTGCAGAGCCCGCCGTGCACGAGTGGTTTGATTCTGGATCAATTCGGCCAGTTTCCGAACCCCGCCATTGCGGGTCAGCACCATGCGCTCGGTCAGAGCGTGACTCAGCCGGACTGGAATTTTGCTCCGCAAGTAGGTTTGGCGTGGGATCCGGGACACAATGGACGGATGGTGGTGCGAGCGAGCGGCGGATTATTCTACGACAATTTTCTGCTGCAGAATGCGTATCAGGATCGCATCAACCGCTTGTCGAACGGGCAATACAACCGCAGCCTGACGCTGTGTCCGGCGGGAGCGGTGCTGTTTCCGAATGCGCCGTCGGGTCCGGACAATGGCATTGTGAGTCAAGTCGATGGGCTCGATATCGCCACCCAGATTTGCGGGGCGCCGATCGGGACGGTGGCGACGGCGATCCAGGACCTGCAGTCGCAGTTTGTGGCGGCGCAGTCGGCGGTGACGGGCGGGCAGCCGAATGTTTACTCGCTGACCAACAGCGTGGCGAATTTTGGAGGCCTGTTGGCACCCAATTTCAAGACGCCGCGGGTGGTGCACATGGACGTCGGAGTTCAGAAGCAGATTGGGGAACACGGCATGTTCTCCATCGACTATATGCGCGAGATCGGCACGCAGTTTCCTATGGGGATTGACACCAACCACGTGGGAGACTCGAGCTTGATGACGGACGGCCACAATTTAAACTTCTCGCTCAATACCTATCAGGCGGAACTGGATGCGATCAATGCCACGCTGTCGGCTAATCCTCTGTCGATTCTAGCGGGATGCCCGGGGTCGCCAGCGAAGTTCGCGGGCAGCAGTTCGCAGGCTGCGGTGACTTGCTATCTGAATGCGGTGCCTGGGGCGACCATTACCGATTTCGCGCGCCAGGGTCTGGATTCGTCGAACACGTTCTGCGGACCGTTTCCGTGTTCGGTCTTAGGGAAGCAACAAGCGTCCTTCGGCGGGATCAATCCGGCGGTGGGCTCGAACATCATGTACTTTCCCGGTGGCAAGTCGCAGTACCAAGCTCTGCATCTGGCGTACAAGACCAGCATCGTGAATCCGACGAAGCGCGTGCAGCGGATGGACATTGCGATTGCGTATGCGTGGTCCCGCTATCGCACCAACCTGGCGGAGCCCAACGGCAGCGGCGGAGACTATTCGATCATGAACGTGGCGGGAGATTACAACCGCCCGCACCTGCAACATTGGGGAGCCTCGGGGCTGGACCGGACGCACCAGCTTACCTTCATTCCGACGGCGCAGTTGCCGCGCGGGCTGCGCTTTTCGATGATTGCGCATCTGGCGTCCCCGCTTCCCTTGAGCGCTTATGTTCCACAACAGGACGGGGGCGGAGTGGCCGGGGAAATCTTCCGCAGCGATATTTCCGGTGACGGTACAGTGGGCGATCTTTTGCCGGCAACATACATCGGAAGCACGGGAAAATACTCGACCAGCAATTTGACCAAAGCGATCGCGTTTTACAACACCAACTTCGGCGGGAAGTTGACCCCGGCGGGTGCAGCGCTGGCCAACAGCGGTCTGTTTACCGGGACGCAACTGGTGTTGCTGGGCGCTTATTCGCCTGTGATCCAAGGGCTGCCGGGGCATTCGGCGGAAGCGACCTGGCTGAAGACGATCGACTTGCGGCTGAGTTGGCCGTTCCGGATCGGGGAGCGGGTGAAGCTGGAGCCGAACGCATCCTTCTTTAACGTTTTCAACTTTGCTAACTTCGGCGGCGCCGGGAATCAGTTGAGCGGCGTGCTGAACGGGGCGCCGGGCAGTTCGCTGAATAATGCAAGTTCACCGGGATACTGCGGCTCCTCAACCACCTTTTGCACCTCGCGACTGGACCGGGTTTTGGCCGGTTCGGGCACGTACGCGAACGGAGCTCCTCGGCAAATGGAGTTTGGAGTACGGATCACGTTCTAACGTTGGAGCTGGCGACGCCGGAATTGCAGGTCGAGGCGGCGAACTGGGCTGCGGAGAGGTCAGCGGGAAGTATGGTCTTGCGCCCAAACGGTTGCATGCTGCTTTTCGCGTGGCTGCTGAGCAGCTCGGCGTTGGCGCAACCGGCCGTGCTTCAGCCGGCGGCTTTTTCTGCCCTGCGCGCCGCTGTTCCACTGCTGTGTACCGAGAACAATCGTGCCGCCCGCACGCAAGTCCGCGGCAGTGGAGTCATCGCCGATTCCGGCGGCACGTTGCTTACGGCTGCGCACGTCATTCTCCAGGCGCACTCTGGCTGCACGCTCAGTGTGATGATTCCGGATGAGGAGTGGATTCACACCGGGCGACTGCGTGCCTTCCTGGTGGGAAATTGCCGCTTGAGCCAGGCACTGGATCTGGCGGTGTGCCGCGTTCATCCGGCGGAAGATAGCCGTGACTGGGGCTATCTGCGTGCGGCTCGGATCCGGCTGCGTCCGGCCACCTCCGGAGAACCGGTGTGGGTCACGGCCTTCAGCGGTTGGGGCCTGCTGCCGCTGACTCGCAGCGGCCATATCACGGGGCGCAAGGACTACCAGCGGCAAGACGGATGCCGTTGCGACTTCGCCACCGACATCACGGCGGTCGAGGGCATGAGCGGCAGCCCGGTCATTTCCAGCGAGGGAGAAGTTTTGGGAATTCTCACGCTGGCGGGGAACGGAAAATTTCGAGGCCTTTCGTTCGGCGTCAGTTTTGATGAAGCAAGAAGCTTCTTGGCGGCTGAGGGCGTGATTGCCTCGATGGGAAGCGGCGAATGACAGTTGGTCCCATTTGCCTTTTCTTGGCGCGGCAATGATAATCACTAATTCGCCGTAATTTTGGTGCAGGTGTTGATGTAAGGCAGTCCCGACTTGGAGAAAACGTCACTCCTGGCCGGGGCTGGCCCGATCCTACATTCGTTCGGTTGTGTCATTTTTCGTGGCCCCGGGAGGCGCAATAAAGAAACATGAGAAAATTTGTCTATAGCGCTCTGGCAGCTCTTTTTTTGCTCGGCATCGCTTCCGCTCAGTCCATTCCAGTCGATTTTTCCGCCGGCTACTCCTACCTTAGCTATAACCAGCCCTTCAGCTCGCAGACGCCCTCGGAGCAGCTGAAGCTGAATGGCTGGGATTTTTCTGCGGCTTTCGGCCGGTTCCATCATTTCTCGGTTGAAGCCAACATCAGCGGCCATACCCTTAGCAATTGCGCGGGTGCTACAGGCGCGACCTGCAATAACGTTTCCTACATGTTTGGGCCTCGCTATACCTATGGGGATCGCTCCAGCCGGGTCACGGTGTTTGCCCACGGCCTCTTTGGCCAGGACCGGGCGAATCTTCTTAGCGACGCGCCACCGGCTACCCTGTCAGATACTGCCATGGCGTTCGGCGGGGGCGGTGGACTCGATTTTTGGCTGTTTCGTCACATCGGAATTCAGGCGGGACCTTTCGATTACATATACACCAATCACCTGAACAACAGCGGCGCTGCCAGTGAAGGCGGCCTCCGCGCCGCGGGCGGAATCGCTTTTCGCTTTGGCGGTGATTTCCCTCCGTCTGAGCCCAAGGCTCCGAAAGAACCCAAGGCCGAGTCCGGGTCTCATCGTTCCTGGAAGCGTCCCTGGCATAAGTCCAAGCCTGAACCGTCTGAAACTGAGCCCGAGACTCAACCCGCACCTCGGGTTGCCCATAAGACGGCTCCGCCACCGGCAAGTGTGCCGCCCAGTGCTCCGAGCCGCGGGATGGCGATCACTCCGCTCGGCGTCGTGGCTGCGCCCCAGGAATTCGACGGCGCCAGAATTCTGTCGATCGAGCCGGGCAGTGTAGCGGAGATGGCATCCCTGCACGTCGGCGATCTAGTCAAGTCAGTGGATGGCAAAGCAGTACGGACGCCGATGGAACTGGCCGCTGAACTGGTCGACAAAACCGGGAAGGTCCGCATCGGCATTCTGCGGGGCAGCGTTGCGACGGAGACGGTAATCCTGCTGGGCGCTCACTGAGTGCTGCCACAACTTGGACATTAAAGCGGTCAGTACCTTGCCTCGGGCGAAAGCTATGGCGAAGACGATCTGGAACGAGCGCGTTAGGCGACGATTTCCGGAATCTCGTCGCGCTCAGTGAACGAACGGATAGATTTCATCCCCAATCCAGTAATTCGTCAGCAGCGCCGCAAACAGAGTTCCTGCTGTCCAAAGGCTCAAGCGCCCGCGCTGCCGCCATTCGCTGGCAAAAGACCAACGCCACAGGGGAATGTCCACCAAGTAAGCGGCAGAGTAGCAGACATTGGCAAGCAACCCTAAGACGGCTAGTTTCAGAAGCGAGGACAGGGTTAGCGCGTCGCGGAAATGGGGCCAAGTCCGCGCAATCCAGACAATAACTATGGCCGTGAGCGCGATGTTGTAAACAGCGCGCCGTGGCTCCCAATATCGGATTGCTTCGTGCAGTACTTCGCCTAGCCGGCTCGATGGGGATTGAACTTGGTCTCGCGTTTCCATGTGAGAGATCCTCTGTTGGCCATCTCGACGGTGTTGCAGGAAACTGGCGCGCCCGGAGAGATTCGAACTCCCGACCTACAGCTCCGGAGGCTGCCGCTCTATCCAGCTGAGCTACGGGCGCGCACTGCCAGTGTACATCGTGGGCGCGAAGTGCCTCAAATGGGACGAGCCGACGGCCAGCCCCTAAAGGGGCATTTGATTTCGAAGAACAACGGCATCGCTGAAGCGATGCCCTGATACGAACCTGCAAGCGCTACTCCTCAGCAGCAGCCGACTTTCCAGAAGCGTTCCTCCTGGTAGTCGAGCGTCAGCAGGCGATTGCGTGGGTCGTGACGCTTGCCGCAGTTCGGGCAGGGAATGAAGCTGCGGAGGTGCATTCCGCGGTGGTCGTAATCCTCGGCTACGGCAAAGGTCGCGCAGCAACTGCAGGGGATCAGGAACATGCGCGGGTTCTTCTTAGTTGCCGACTGGTCTTTGGCTGTGTTTCGCTTCATCGCGAATCCAAGATTTGTTGTGGCCGCTGACAGCTGCCGAGCTTCGCTCGGCTGGGACGGACGAATGCGTCCGTCCCTACACGTGCTTATCAGCCTTCTACTGCTGCCAGCGTCCCTCGCTTCCGTTTGTTCGATTGCAGAATCTTCTTGCGCAGACGCAGAGACTTCGGCGTGACCTCTACGAATTCATCGTCGGCGATAAATTCGATGGCCTGTTCGAGATTCAGATTGCGATACGGAACCAGGCGGATGGCTTCATCGGAAGTTGAGGCGCGCATGTTGGTGAGTTTTTTCTCGCGCACAATGTTGACGTCGAGGTCCGTGTCTTTAGCGTTTTCGCCAATGATCATGCCTTCGTAAACGTCGATGCCTGGTCCGGCGAAAAGCACGCCGCGCTCCTGCAGATTGTAGAGAGCGTAGGAGGTCGTAAGTCCGGGCCGGTCGGCGATCAGCGCGCCGGTTGGACGATGCGGAATTTCTCCCTGCCACTCGATGTATCCGTCAAAAAGCGCGTTCATGACGATGGTGCCGCGCGTGTCGGTGAGCAGCGTGCTGCGCAGTCCGATCAGCCCGCGGCTGGGCACGCGGAATTCAACGCGCACGCGGCCATAGCCGTGATTGTGCATGTTGGCGACTTCACCTTTGCGCGAGCCGACATGCTCCATGACCACGCCGACGAACTCCTCGGGGATGTCGACGGTGAGGTGTTCGACCGGCTCCATCAGTTTGCCATCTTCCTTATTGCGCTTCGTGACGATCTCGGGCTTGCCGACCATCAATTCGTAACCTTCGCGGCGCATCATCTCGATCAGAATCGAAAGCTGCAACTCGCCGCGCCCCAGAACCTTGAACGAGTCGGTACTGCCGGTCTCTTCCATGCGCAGCGAGACGTTGGTGAGCAGCTCTTTCTCCAGGCGCTCACGCAGGTTGCGCGAGGTGACGTAGTTGCCTTCGCGTCCGCAAAACGGAGACGTATTGATGGTGAACAGCATGGCAATCGTCGGCTCGTCGATGACTATAGGCGGCAGCGGTGCGGGATTTTCGGCGTCGGTAATAGTTTCGCCAATAGTGATGCCTTCAACGCCGGCGACGGCAATGATGTCGCCCAGCGAAGTTTCCGTGATGTCGGTGCGCTTGAGGCCGGAAAAGCTGAAGAGCTTGGTAATTCTTGTTTTGTGAAATGACCCATCGCGCTTGGCGATCGCAACATCTTCGCCGGTCTTCATGGTTCCAGAAAAAACGCGGGCAATGGCAACCCGGCCAAGATAGTCACTGTAATCAAGATTCGCGACCAGGATCTGAAGCGGGCCGTTTGCGTCTCCCTGCGGCGCGGGGATGGTGTCAACGATGGCTTCAAACAGAAGACGCAGGTCTTCGCCCGCTGCTCCCTGATGCACGGCGGCGGTGCCTGTCTTGGCATTGGTGTAGAGAACGGGGAAATCGAGCTGTTCTTCCTTGGCGTCGAGATCGATGAAGAGGTCGTAAACCTCGTTAAGAACTTCCTGCGGACGGGCGTCGGGACGGTCGATCTTGTTTATGACGAGAATCGGCTTCAGGTTGGCTTCGAGCGCCTTGCTGAGCACGTAACGAGTCTGCGGCAACGGGCCTTCGCTGGCGTCGACGAGCAGCATGACGCCGTCCACCATCTTGAGGGCGCGTTCTACTTCGCCGCCAAAGTCGGAGTGGCCGGGCGTGTCCACGATATTGATTTTCACGCCCGCGTAGAACACGGCCGTATTCTTGGCAAGAATGGTGATGCCGCGCTCACGCTCCAGATCGTTCGAGTCCATGACGCGCTCGGCGACGGTCTCGTTGTCGCGGAAAGTGCCACTCTGTCGAAGCATGGCGTCAACCAGCGTGGTCTTGCCGTGGTCCACGTGGGCAATAATGGCGATGTTGCGAATACTCGGATTCAGGTGAAAACTCCTCAGGACTGCAAATTGGGGCTTACTACTACTTTACTATGGCGGCGAGGTTCGCGGGCAGTCGGTCAAATTCATATTGTCATCCTGAGCGAAGCGAAGGACCTGATTTCTCCTCCGCAACAAAGCAGCAGGTCCTTCCCCTTCGGCTGCGCTCAGGGTCAGGATGACAATTCAGAATTGAGCGCTCCGAGGCGGCCGTGGAATCCCACCCTTTTCGCAAAGTGCGCGAAAAGGATGGGGCGCCCGGCGTTTAGCGATGATCGGAGTGTGGCAAGTCAGGCAACTGCCAATGTTCTCTCAGCTCTTCGTATTGTGGAAACGGCAACTGTACAAGTAATGGCTTTCTGGCCGGATCAAGCCATGCGAGCAGGGATTCGAGTTGCTCCTGCGGCATAGCCGTACAGCCCGTGGTCCCCTGGCCACGGCCGAGCCAAATGTGCATGAAGATGCATGACCCGTTGCCGGGAGTCACTGGATTCGCGTTGTGGTCGACGACGATTCCCCACCGGTACAGCCCATCGGACAGCAACATATGTTCAGAACTGTTCCAGTCTGGCGAAACGGCTGCGCGATCGACAACGCGGTTGTAGAATTTCGAACCAGGGTCATCCACGCATTCGACGGATGGCGTGAGGGTTACGTAAGGCATTCTCCATCCCGTTTGTTTCTGGGCTGCGTAGCCAAAGGCGGTACCCAGAAGGAAGACACCGGCTGGCGACTTGCCATCGCCCTCTTTCTTCACAGGGTCGAGAGTGCCACGCGCCGCGAGATTCTCGGTCGGCACCAGGCCCGCGCCCCATCCCAAACCGTTCTTTCCGACCACGATTGTTATCGGGTCGCCGACCATTTTCCATTGTTTGTCCGGCCGCGGTCGCTCATACCGCTGGAGTACTCCTTCGACCGCGTTCCAATCAGGAGTCGTGACGACAAGGATTTGGGTTGACGATTGAAGCGCCTTCTGCGGCGGCGACTGCGCCAGGGCGGCCGAAGCAAAACAGACTACAACTAAACAAGGACTAAGGAGCGTAAGTTTCATTCGTTGTCATCTCCACGGACGCCAAAAGTGCAGTCTTGAACTAATAAAGGATAGTCTTTTTGGAGATCGGAACCAAAGGGACAGGACGCAAGTAAAGCAGGTCCTTCCCTTCGGCTGCGCTCAGGGTCAGGATGACACTTCAGACCGGGGTTCTGTCTTTCCTGGAGCAAACAATTTGAACTTGAGACTTCGTTCGCGGCGGCTCTCTTCTTCCAAATGCCAGGAGCGCGCTTTGAGCAAATCATTGAGCGACACCAGACCTAGAAATTTTCTCGTGGCTCGCTCCAGGACCGGCATGCGAGTGCAGCCTTTTTCCACCATGCGATAGACGACCACTCGGAGCGGCTCATCGGGATAGGCCTCGACCGCGTTGGTTCGCACCAGATCACCGATCGGCAATTCTGGGGCCGCATCCGGATTCTGCTCCATGCGCCGGCTTATATCCCCGCGCGTTACCACACCGACAAACTGTCCCTCCGTGTTTACGACTGGCAGCAAGCGCTGCTCCTGGCGGCGGTTGTGATCGTGATCCGTGCGCAAGGAGTGCCATATTTCGCCCAGCGTGCTGGCGGCCGGCAATACCACAACCTTGGTTCGCATGACGTCGCGTACAGAAAGGATTTCCAGGGGATCGACGGCATACTCGCGGCTCAGGTGGTAGCCGCGCCGGGCAACTTTCTCGGTCAAGATGGACCGCCGCAGCGTCAGGACCGTGAAACCGTGCGCGATGACGCTCGCGACCAGCAAGGGCAAAAACACATTGGCGTCGTGGGTCAACTCAAACGCAAAGACAATGCTGGTGAACGGAGAGCGCATGGTGCCGCCAAGAATGGCGCCCATGCTGATCAGGGGCCAAAAGCCCGCGCCTTCGTGGGGAAGAAACATGGCTTCGAGACCGCCCAGCGCGCCGCCCATCATGAGGAGAGGCGCCAGAACGCCGCCCGAGGTGCCGGAACCGAGCGATACCGCCCAGATGAACCATTTGACCAGCAAGACCCCAAGAATCACTTTTGTGGTGACGCTGCCCTGCAGCAATGCGCCAATTGTGTCATAGCCGACGCCCAAGGCTTGCGGGAAAACCAAACCTCCCAAGCCAATGGCCAGCCCTCCAATCGCCGGCCACCACATCCAGTGCAGTTTGAGGTGCTGAAAGGCATCCTCGGCCGCATACACCGACAGGGTCAGCAGGGCCGATAGGGCTCCAGCTAGAAGGCCAACCAAAACGCATCCGAGCAGTCCTTGGGGTCCGATGAACAACGGATGGACGGGCACAGGAAACAACGGCCCGAAGCCCAAAATGTACCTTCGTACGACCGCAGCCATCGCACTCGCCAGTGCCACTGGAATCAGGCTTCGCGGTTTCCACTCGAAAAGGAGCAGCTCGACGGCCAATAGCACCGCAGCCACCGGCGCCGCAAAGGTGGCGGACATGCCTCCGGCAGCGCCGGCCACGAGGAGCGTCTTGCGCTCCGTACTGGTCAGGTGAAACAACTGGGCAATCATCGAGCCCACTGCCCCGCCCGTCATGATAATGGGGCCTTCCGCACCGAAGGGGCCGCCGGAGCCGATGGAGATTGCCGAGGAGAGTGGTTTGAGAAGCGCGACTTTCGGTTCTATCCGGCTACCGTTGAGCAGGATCGATTCAATCGCTTCGGGAATGCCATGGCCGCGGATGCGCTCGGAACCATACCTCGCCATGACCCCGATGATGAGAGCGCCAGCGATGGGCACGAAAACGCTGTAAACACCAAGATGGTTGCCTACCGGCGAAACCATGGTTGTGTTCCACCGGCCAAAATAAAACAGATTGGTGAACAGCCCGATTAAACGGAGCAACACAAATGCGACGAACGCGCAGACCACGCCAATGACCGTGGCCAATAAGGAGATTGGAATGACTCGCCAGGTGGTGGTGAAATCTCCCAACTCGTCATTGCGATTGCTGTCGATACCCTTCGGGTTGTTGCGCAATTCTGCCTTGCTATCCTTTCGCACGTTTTTTCCCGCGCTTCTTCTGTTGGTCATGCGACGTTCGGCCACGCGGCGGGCTTTTCTTCACTCTGGGCAATTTCGGCTTGCGTTCCAGAAGAGTATCCAGGGCATCGGCCAGTGCTTCCCCTCCGGCGCGCAATTCCGTCAACCGTTCCCGGGCGACCCGTTCAACTAATTTTTCTCCGGGCGGAAGGAGTCTTACCAAAACACATCGCCGGTCTTTTGGGCTGTGGCTTCGGGAGACATATCCGCGCTTCTCCAGCCGGTCGATCAATTCCACGGTGCTGTTGTGCTTCAGCATCAGGCGCTCCGCTAATGTCTGGACGGTCGCTTCCGCGCCTTCGGGAAGTCCGCGAACGGCAAGTAACAGCAGGTACTGCTGTGGTTCGAGTCCCGCGCGGCGTGCGGCCGCGTCGCCTTCGCTCAGAAAAAGGCGTATCCGAAAGCGCAGGGCGGCCAGGGCGCGGTAATCGGTGGTTGTGATCTTTATGGTCACAGCTTTAGTGTATCGTAACACGATATATTGTGGAAGGATGGGATTCGAGATCGGGGCGGCTGAGGAAAAAGCCGGCCCGGACGGGAAAATTCGCCTCAGGCGCGGGGGCGCAAACGCACTTTCAGCGACTTACGGCGCGAAGGAAGTCGTGCCCTTCCCAAGAACTGGGCGAATCAGAGCCCGGCTTTTCAATCTGGCGATGACCGTTCGCAGAGCCGAGAAATGGTCGGCAATAATTCGCTGGGGGACTCGGCTTTGGGCACGACGGCATCGACCAGCTGGCGAGTCTCCTCGGGGATGTCGCTGCCGGAAAACATGACTACGGGCGTGTCGGGCCGGAGACGGCGTATTTCAGCAGCGAGTTGGTGCCCGTTCATTTCGGGCATTTGGTAATCGAGAAGAACCGCGTCAAAGCTGAAGATGGTCGCCAGTCTCAGCCCTCGCCGGGCGGACACTTCTGTAACCACAATATATCCCGACCTTTCGAGTATCCGTCTCTCGTAGTCCAAGACGGCCTGACTGTCATCGATACAGAGGAGCATCTTCCGTTGCCCTTCATACGTTTCGCTCATTGGAACCTCCAACAAACGGGCAGCCCAGCCTCTGGGGAGGGTAGTTTGGGCGTACTGGGACGCAGGGCTGCCCTGCCATATCGGAATCAAACCCGAATCCAACTCAACGCGCAGCTCCCCACGATCTTGGGGGCAAGTGTGACCTGGAGTCGCAGCTTTGTCTGTTCAAAATTGCACACCGGCTTGTAAAGTGCGCCCAAGTCGATGTTTTGAGTGGAAGGGTCGAGCGGATCGTGGCAAAATAGTGCAAAAGATTGCTCCCGCTGGGGTACAGGAGTTTTGTATGCTATCCCGTCGCCGGTCGCCGGCACAGCGCCGTGCCCATAGGCAACCCAAAGTCTTTGATCCGCAAGCCTTTTTGGCGAGTGCAGGTATTGGCAGGACTGTCCATAGCTATAGACCGAAACAGGCTGTTTTTTCGCAAGGCGAGCATGCGGACTCTGTGTTCTACATTCAAGAGGGGAGTGTGCGGCTCAGCGTGCTCTCCAAGCAAGGCAAGGAAGCAACCATCGCGCTGCTTGGCAATGGCGATTTTCTGGGCGAAGGATGCCTGGCATCGGATCAACCCATCCGCCTGGCAACGGCTACCGCAATTACGGACTGCTCCATCCTGAGGATTGAAAAGAAGCGGATGCTGCGCACCCTCCACGAGGAACACGATTTGTCCGACATGTTTGTGGCGTACGTGGTGGAACGCCACAACCGCACGCAAGCGGACCTGGTCGATCAACTGTTCAACTCGAGTGAAAAGCGGCTGGCCCGAGCGCTTTTGATACTGGCCCGTTTCGGAAAAGAATACACACCCGACACCGTGCACCCGAACGTGAGTCAGGAGACTCTGGCGGAAATGGTTGGCACCACCCGCTCCCGGGTGAATTTCTTCATGAACAAATTCAGAAAGCTCGGCTTCATCAAGTACAACGGTGGATTGCAGGTGCATAGTTCGCTGCTGAGCGTTGTGCTGCACGAGTGAGCAAGAGACCGCCGCTCCCAGCCATGATCGTTCTCCATTTCCAAGCGATACCAAGGGGGAAGCTTGCCCGTGCATGTTCAATTTTGAACAGACGGGTGTTCGCGGGTTGCTTAAAGTTTTGATCATCGCCGGGGTCGGCGTCGAGCAGAAGGCAAATTCATACATGCAGCGGTCGTAGTGCCTTAGGCACGCCGGCCAACGGCGAATCATTTCCAGCTTGTAACTGTCCAGAGGAGATGAGGTCATGAACCCCCCCACAGTGTTGTGCATTGACGACCGTCTACCCGTATTAAATCTTCGCAAAGCGACTCTGGAAGCTCACGGCTATTGCGTCAAGATTGCGCCGAACGGCTACACGGCGATGAAGATGCTGCAGGAATCGCCGGTGGACGCAGTTCTGTTGGAGTACAAACTGGAAGGCATGGACGCGGAAGCGGTAGCCTGCCATATCAAGCAAAAGTTTCCCAGCCTGCCGATTGTTCTGCTTTCCGCGTACTCCGACATGCCGGAACGGATCCTGTGGTTGGTGGACGAATACGTGATGAAGAGCGAACTGCCGGAGCGACTGGTGGGCATCATGGAACGGGCGACACAGCCAGACAGGCGGGCGCGCCGCGGAACCGCTGCGTGACGACTCCTTGAAGTGGCGCTCAGAAGGTCGGGGGAGTGTTGACCCACAGCAGCCAGGTCTCGCTGCGGCCGGGATTATTCCAGTGATGGGGCGTGGCGCTCTCAAAATAAAAGCTGTCGCCGCGCTGCAGGTGGTACTCGTCGCCGTCGAGATCGATCTGTAACTCTCCGCGCAGTACGAAGAGGAACTCCTCACCTTCGTGGGTGTACGACTCGCCGCTGCCGGCCCCGGGAGCGATGCGGAACAGGTGCGGCTCCATGACTTTGTTGCCCCAGGCGAGCAACTCCATGCGCACGCCGGGCCCGGCATCGAGCACCTTGCGCTTGGAGGGGCGCACCAAGCGGGCATTCATTTCCGTGGCATCGAAAAAATCGAGAATGTTGGTGCGGTAGTAGCGCGCCAGGCGGCGCAGTGTGCCGACGGCGGCGCTCATCTGCGAGCGTTCGAGCGCGCTGAGGAAGCCAATCGAAATTCCCACTGCCGAGGCGACTTCGGCGAGGCTGAGGCCGCGCTGGATCCGCAAGCGGCGCAGCCGGGGGCCAACCGCTGCGGTGCCGCTCGGGGCAGCAGGTTTGATCGCTCCCTCGTGCTTCAGCATCTGCACGATGGCGACCGCGTTCAGCCCGCGCACTTTGCGCAGGTAGCGCGCTTTCTTCAGCAGGCGCACGTCGTCGTTGGTGTACAGACGGTACCGGCTCTGGGTGCGGTGGGGGTGCATCAGTCCCAGGCTTTCCCATCCTCGGATCGCCGACGGGGAAATTCTCACAGCGCGCGCCACGTCGCCGATTTTGAGATAAACTTGACCGTCGCTCGACATGATCTCTGAATATGCCTGCTGGTCGCACCGCGGGCAGCGAACTTTTCCGCTTGACAGAGGGCCGCGGAACCAATAACCTTGCGCGATTATAGCAAGGTTTGGGTCACGCGCAAGTTGAATTCAGACCCAGGCAAAATTGTCCTTGAGAACTGGAGGCCCTGTTCCATGCCGTCGCCAAAACCTTCCCGGATATTCTGTTGGCTCGTCATCCTGAGCCTGTGCCTGATCTGCTCCACGTTCCTGTCCGCCCAGGGCAGCGGCGGACGCATCCTGGGCCGCGTCAGCGACCAGAGTGGCGCGCTGCTGTCGGGCGTGAAAGTGACCGCCACCAACGAGGCCACGGGCGCCACCCACCAGTCGCAAACCAATGCGACCGGCGACTACGCCTTCCCTGCAATTCCGGTCGGCACCTACACGCTTACCTTTGACATGGCGGGATTCAAAACCAGCATTCTCAAAGGCATCACGGTAGAGATTAACCAGGTTGTGACCTTCAACTCCACCCTGCAGATCGGCCAGGCCAAAGAACTGGTCGAAGTCACTTCGGAAGCACCCCTGGTAGATACGACCACCACCCAACTGGGCGCGATCGTGAACAATCGCTCGGTGAACGAACTGCCCTTGAATGCGCGCGACAGCTACCAGTTCCTGCAGTTGCAGCCGGGTGTGCAATCGCAGTTGGGCTCCAGCGGCGGAACGTTTTACGGCAGCAACGACGCCGGTTCCGTCTCGGTCAATGGAGGCCGCGGACGGTCGAACAATTTCAGCGTCAACGGCGGAGACGCCAACGACCAGTTTGTGAACGCTGCGGTGGTGCAGCCCTCGCCCGACGCAATTGCGGAATTCCGCGTCATTACTAACACGTTTGACGCCGAATATGGGCGGAATTCGGGCGCCGTCGTCAATGTCGTAACCCAATCCGGCACCAACGCGGTGCACGGCGATGTTTACGAGTATTTCCGCAACAAGGTTCTCAACGCCCAGGGCTATTTCAATACGGTCAAGCCGCAGTTCAACCAGAATCAGTTTGGCGGCACGTTCGGCGCCCCGATCAAGAAGGACCGGACGTTCTTTTTTGGGTCCTATGAAGGACGCCGCATCCGCCAAGGCCAGTCCAGTTCGCTGGTACAGTTGCCAACGCCTGACGAAATCGCTGGAAATTTTGGACAGTTTCCCGCTTGGCGGGATACGGCGCAGACCATTCCCAACCAGATCAATGATCAGTTTGTGGCCGATGCCTTAAACGCTCGGACTGACGGCACTACGACGTGTGCGAACGCGATTGCAGCGATTCCTGGTAGTACTCCGGCCACCTCGGGCGTACTTTGGCAAAACGTCTTCCCCACGGGCGTAATTCCAACCCAGTGCATGGATCCGGTAGCGCTGAACCTCCTTCAGTATCTGCCCGCAGCACCCGCGTCGGGCCTATACCAAGGGGTACCGACGGAGGCCGACAATCAGGACCAGTTTACGGTTCGCGTGGATCATAAAATTAACGACCGTCAGAATCTGAGTGTTTACTACTACTTTACCGACGAAACCGTTCACTCCCCGTTCTATAATTTTCAGGCCTCGGGTGCTAACGTCCCCGGTTACGGAACGAGCGTAAAGCAGCGTTTCCAGCAGTGGAATCCGAGCCACACCTGGAGCATCAGCAATGCGCTGGTCAATGAATTCCACGTCACCTACTTGCGCGAAGGGCAGTTGACCTTCCAGCACCCGCAGAATACTGGGGCGGTGACGAGCTTCTGCCCCGCATCGGCAACTGAGCCATCCGCAGCCGCGATCTGCTTCACTGGCGTCTCTGACTCGTCGGCGATCAATGCCATTGTTCCTCCGGCCGGTCTGGGTGGGGCAGGGATATACCCCGGCTTGCCGACGGATCGCACGGGATTACCGTTCGTGGGTGTTTCCGGCGGTTTCAACATTGGCAATGGCTGGGAAGGAGAACTGCCGCAAGTGGGCAATTCATTTCAATTCTCAGACGATCTCAGCTGGGTGAAGGGAAATCATACGATGAAGTTTGGCGCCGACGTGCGGCGCTCGCGCTTCGATCAGACACTTTACTACAACGTTAGCGGCAACTTTACATTCGACAGCAGCGGCAACAACGCTATCGTTTCCACAGACAATTACCCTGGTTATTTCTTAGGCCTTGCGGACGTTTATTCTCAAGGTTCAGCACAGCGCGAGAACGTTCGCAACACAGGCCTCTACCTGTTTGCGCAGGACAGCTGGAAGATCAAGTCGAACCTGACTTTCAACTACGGATTGCGTTGGGAACTAGACACTCCGCTGACCGACAGTCTCGGGCACGTACAGACGTTCCGTCCCGGCGAAACCAGCAAGATGTACCCCTGCACCAATACGCCGCTGGCCTATTGTCCTACCGGGCTAGTGGTTCCCGGTGATCCGGGGGTTCCCGCCGGCATGACCTCAACTTATTACAAGGCGTTTGCGCCGCGCGTGGGCCTATCCTACAGCCCCAACTTCACCGGCGGTTTCCTGGGCAAAGTGTTTGGCAGCAACGGCAAGACCAGCATCCGGACCGGATGGGGACTCTTCTACAACCCGATGGAGCAACTGGTGCTGGAGCAGTTCGGTGCTGAGCCGCCCTTTGGCAGCAGCCCCAGCTTTTACAATACCTTCTTCAATACGCCGTTTGTGGGACAGTCTGGAAACGTGGCTCCGAACGGCTTCAACGGTTTTCTGCCCAAAACGCCCAAGGGAACGGATCCAGGTTGGGCGAATTACTCTCCCATCCTCATGTATGGCGACTTCCAACCTCATCTGCGCACGCAGTACACAGCGCAGTACAACTTCAGCATCCAGCGCGAGATTGCTAAGGATCTTTTGCTGCAGATCAATTATGTGGGATCGCAAGGCCATCGTTTGCTGGCGTCGCATGATATCAACGCGGGCAGTCCGCAAACCTGCCTGGATATCATTGCCATCTCGCAGGCAAATCCTGCCAATGTTACCGACGGCTTCGGAAATCAAGTAACATGCGGCCCCACAGCGGAAGACAACCCATACAGCGTGATCGTACCTAATGGTTTCACCAGTTCGGCGGGCGGCGGTTTCCATTTACCTAACGGGCAGTCGGTGGCAGGCGCGGGACAGGCATTAACTTTCGTTGGTATCCGCCCGTATTCTTCGCCAAACTGCGACTGGTCAACCGGTGCCAATTGTCCGACTAATGGCACCCCCATCTTCACGAATATCTTCGCCGAAGACACCATTGCGAATTCGGCTTACAATTCGCTGCAGACCATGCTTGAAAAGCGCTTCTCGCATGGGGTGCAGTTCCAGGCGGCATATACCTTTAGTAAGTCGCTCGACTGGGCGTCGAGCTTCGAAGAGACCCTCAACCCATTCAACTTCAAAAAGAGCCGTGCGCTATCGTTGTTTAATTCGGCGCAACGGTTTGTCATTAACTATGTTTGGGATATTCCGGCACCCAAGTATCAGGGGATCAAGGGCAAGATTCTCGATGACTGGCAAATCTCCGGTATCACCCAGTTCCAGAGCGGATTTCCGATTCGCCTGCAGACGCAGAACGATAACGAGTTGATTGGCAGCCTGTTCTTCTTTGGCACCGGTGCGCCGCAGATGACGGGGACTGTGCCGCAACTGCAAAATCCGAAGGTTCTGCAGACGATCAGCGGCGTGCAGGGGCACTATTATTTGACGCCTGGTCAGTTCAACGATCCTACTCAGGGCATGTTCGCCACCACCCCGCGGTCAATTTGTTGCGGTCCCGGGGAAAACCAGTGGGACCTCACGTTCTCGAAGAAAATTTCGCTTACCGAAGCCCGTTACTTTCAGTTCCGCACGGACATTTTCAATTTGTTCAACAAAACCCAGTTCGTAAATCCGGACGGCAACTTCTCGAGTTCGACGTTCGGGCAGATCCTGGAGGCGCGCGATCCGCGCCTGGTGCAGGTTGCTTTGAAGTTCTACTTCTAGTCCTCGGCTTTTGTCCGAAGACCCGGGCGGTTTCGGCCGCCCGGGTCTAATCTAATGGCCTATCCGGCCTGAGTCTTATTGGAGAGTCCCGATGTACCCCGCATTGCAAAAAGAGTTCGAAATCTACGAGCGCCGTACTCCGAAGTCCGCTGAGGCGCATAAGAAGAACCTGAAACGCCTGCCCCTGGGTGTGGCCAGCAACTATCGCGCCTATGAGCCGTATCCGATCTTCGTGTCGGAGGCGTCGGGGACCAAGATTCGCGATCTCGACGGCAACGAATACATCGACCACAATTTATGTTTTGGCGCGCTGATGGCAGGCCACTCGCATCCGGCGGTGATGAAGGCCGTGGAAGCGCGCCTGCACAAGGGCACGGTTTACGGCATGCCGCACAACATGGAGTGGGAACTGGCGGAAGAGATCTGCACGCGCTTTCCCGTCGAAATGTGCCGCTTCGGCAACAGCGGCACCGAAGCGACGATGCATGTGATTCGTCTGGCGCGCGCCGCAACGGGACGCGACAAGATCATCAAGTTCGAAGGCGGCTACCACGGCCTGCATGACGCGGCGCTGGTCAGCGTGAAGCCGCATCCGCCTGGCGATGATTTCGGCGATATCAAGAATCCGAAAGCGGTGTCCGGCGGGGCAGGCGTGCCGAAGGCGAGCATTGCGAACGTGCTGGTGGCTACGTTCAATGACCTGGAGACGGTGGAGCGCCGGTTCCGGGAGAATCCGAATGAGGTTGCGGCCATCATTCTTGAACCGATCATGATGAACGTTGGAATGTGCTTTCCGCAGAAAGGGTTCCTCGAAGGCCTGCGCCAGTTGTGCGATAAGCACGGCGCGCTGCTGATCTTCGACGAAGTGAAGACGGGCGCGAAGCTCTGCTGGAGCGGAGCGTCCGAATACTTCGGCGTGATGCCGGACATGATCTGCCTGGCGAAGTCGATTGGCGGTGGATTTCCGCTGGCGGCCTTCGGTACCCACAAGCGGGTTATGAAATTGATCTCGGACCACAAGGTTTTCCACGGCGGCACTTACAATACGAACCCGATTTCGATGGCGGCTGGCTTGGCAACTTTCCGCGAAGTGCTTACCCGGGCGAACTATAGGATCATCGAAAAGCTCAGTAATAAGCTGGTGGAGGGATATAAGAAGACCATCGCGAAAGTCGGCTTGCAGGGCTATGTAGCGAGCGCGGGCGCGAACGGCGTGCTGATGCTGTATCCGAAGGAAATTCGCAACTACCGCGACTGGCTGCCGATTGACGTCGACCTGTGGCGGCACTACTGGTTCGGCATGGTAAATCGCGGCGTCCTGTGCCAGCCCTACTGGTGGGACGAACAGTGGACGATTTCCGTGCAGCACACCGAGGCCGATATCGACAAGCACCTGGCTGCATTTGGCGACATCGCCGAGTCTCTGGCCGCGGCGCAGCAGGAGCGGTTGGGAGCGGTGGCAACGCATTAGCCTTGTAGCGCGTGATAAGTCATACGGTGGAGGGACGAGCGTCTCGGCCGTCCCGCCGGGCGGGGACGCCCGGCTCTCCACCAGTAAACTTGGAGAAACTCGTCAGCATCAGGAGCAACTTTGTCCACGTCGGACGACAACCAGCCGCACCTGAAGCGCGTCCTCGGACGCTTTGACCTGGTGTTGCTGTTTGTCGTTGCCGTATTCAATCTGAACGTTGTCCCTAGTATCGCCGCTAACGGGGGCGTGACCGTCTGGCTGTGGATCATTTCGCTGTTGCTGTTTTTCTGGCCGCAGGGGATCGCGGTGATCGAACTCGCGCATCGCTATCCCGGCGAAGGGGGCGTCTACTTGTGGGCAAAGGAAGTGTTCGGAGATGCCCACGGCTTTCTTTCCGGGTGGTGTTACTGGACGAATAACATGCTGTATGTTCCGACGGTCATGCTTTACTTTGTTGGAGTAACTGTGTTCGCGATGGGTCCAGGCCACTCGGCACTGGCCGACAATAAGAATTTCGCGATGGCTGCGTCGGTGTCGCTACTGGCACTGCTGACGGTGGTGAACATTGTTGGACTGGGAGTGGGGAAGTGGCTGAACAATGCGGGCGCCATTGGAACGTTTGTAGCCGCGGCGGTTCTGATCGGCTTGGGATTTACCGTCTGGTCGCGCTTTGGCACGACCGTGACCGGCGCTGATTTTCGGATTCCAGCAGACCCCAGATTTGTCCTGAATTCGTTCGGCGTGATCTGCTTCGGCCTAGTCGGGCTGGAACTGGCTTCGGTGATGGGTGACGAAATCCGGGAACCGCAAAAAACCCTGCCGGGCGCGGTGGCGTGGGGTGGCTTGATTTCCGGGCTGCTCTATATCGGAGCTACGCTCACACTGCTGATTGCGGTGGGCAAGAACGACATCAGTGTGTTGCAGGGAATTGTGCAGGCGGTCAGCCACATGGCCGGCAAAGTTGGCGTGGGGTGGATTATCACTCCCTTCGCGGTCATGCTGAGTCTCTCGATCGCGGGGATTGGTTCGGCATGGATGGGCGGGTCGGCGCGCATTCCGTTTGTCGCCGGCCTGGATTCCTACATGCCCGCGTGGCTCGGCAAGGTTCATCCCAAATACAGGACGCCCCATGCGGCTCTGATCGTGCAGGCGGTGGTGTCGCTGGTGTTGATCGTCATCAATTTTTATGCCTCGGGCGGAGTGCAAGAAGCTTTCCAGACCATGCTGTCGCTGGCGGTCGTGCTGCAACTGGTGCCGTTCCTGTATGTGTTTGCGGCCCTGTTGAAGTTTGCTTTCGGGGGTGATCTGGCTGGCGGACGCTATGGGCGGGGGACGCTGATTGTTTCCGGATTTTGCGGCTTCGTAACTACAGCGCTGGGGATCGCATTGGCGTTCTTTCCGGCCAAGCAGATTACGTCAGTGTGGAGGTACGAAGCGAAGATGTTCGGCTTCACCCTGTTTTTTCTGGTACTGGCCGCGTTCTTCTTTTTCGTGTACGGGCGGCTGAAGGCGCCGCAGCCGGCTCGGGTTTGAGAGCTTGTGGCGAAACTCCCGCGACCAAAGCCAGCGCCTAAAGGCGGCTTTATGAGACGGCAGTTACGGTATGCCTGAAGGCATACCCTGATACAGATCGTATTTTCACCACGGGCTGTTAAATAAGGCCCTGGTTCACGAAGTGGGCGAAGTTCGGCGACTAGAGATTGAAAGGAGACTTGCTATGCCAAGCGGAGTCAAGTCGGAGGTTCGTACTTATCAGATGTACATCAATGGCGAGTGGGTGGACAGCGCGTCGAACAAGACGACTGCCGTCATCGATCCTTCCACGGAAGAAGTGATCGCGCAGGTGCCGGCTGGAAATGTTGAGGACGTGAACCGAGCGGTGGCCGCGGCCAGGGCCGCTTTTGATACCGGTCCATGGGCGACGACCACGCCGCAGGAGCGCGGCCGGATCCTGTTCCGTCTTTCGGAGAAAATCCGCCAAAACCTGCCCCAGTTGGCGGAAATCGAATCGCGCAACTGCGGCAAGCCGATTGTCGAGGCGGAATACGACATTGGCGACGTCGCCACCTGCTTTGAATATTATGCCGGGATGGCCACGAAGGTTCTGGGAACGGTCAACCCGGTTCCGGACAACGCTGTCAGTCTGACCATGAAGGAACCGATGGGCGTGGCCGGCATGATTACGCCGTGGAACTATCCGCTGCTGATGGCGACCTGGAAGATGGCGCCGGCGCTGGCTGCGGGATGCACTTGCGTCTTGAAACCGCCGGGGGTCACGCCGCTGACCGCGCTGGAACTGACGAAATGGCTGCCGGAAGTGGGCCTGCCACCGGGCGTGTTGAACGTCGTCACCGGCTCGGGATCGGTCTGCGGCACCGCGCTGGTGAAGCATCCGGATGTAAACAAGATCGCTTTTACTGGCAGCAATTCTGTCGGTAAAACCATCATCAAGGATGCGGCGGATACGTTGAAACGGGTCACCATGGAGTTGGGAGGCAAGTCTCCCAACATCTTTTTCGCCGACGCCGACTTCGAAAATGCCATTGACGGCGCGCTCTTCGGCGTCTTCATCAATCAGGGTGAAGTGTGCTCGGCGGGCAGCCGCATCCTGGTCGAGCGCTCTATCTACAAGAAGTTCGTCGAGGCCATGACGGAGAAGGCGAAACGAATCCGGCTCGGGCCGCCGTTGGAGCGCGAAACCAAGATGGGACCGATGGTGAGCCGGGATCAGTACGACACGGTCCGGTCTTATCAGGAAATTGGTAAGAAAGAAGCCAAGATGTCGATCGGTGGCGGGCGGGCGGAGAAGTTTGCCAAGGGCTACTACATCGAACCCACCATCTTCTATGACGTGGACAACAGCGCCCGCATTTCGCAAGAAGAGATCTTTGGCCCGGTGGCGGTCGTGATTCCGTTTGACGATGAGAAGGACGCGATCCGGATCGCCAACGATACGCCTTTCGGCCTGGCCGGAGCGGTTTGGACACGCGATATCTTCAAGGCCTTCCGCACCGTTAAGGCGATGCGCGCCGGCATCCTCTGGATCAACCACATGCAGCCGACTTATGTGGAAGCTCCCTGGGGCGGCTACAAGCAGTCTGGCTATGGCCGTGAGTTGGGGCCGTGGGGGATCGAAGAGTATCTGGAAAGCAAGCAAGTGCACATTAACCTCAACGAAGAACCGATCGGGTGGTACTGAAAGGCAGTTGCCCGTCGCCGGTTGCCAGTCGAACCGGCCTGGGCACTGGCAGGCTTAGAGATTGTCTGGGTAAGCCGGCAAGACTGGATGTTACGAAAAGCGACCTCAGCGGCTAAAGCCGCATGCGTAGCGGGTTCTGACGGCATGGCTGAAGCCATACCCTTTCAAAGCTATTTCTGAGAACGAAGAAGTGAGAAGTGAATTATGTCCACTATTCAACTGCGCACACCCATTCCCGGGCCGCGTTCGCAAGCCCTCATGAAGCGGCGCAATGCCGCCGTTGTGCAGGGGGTCTATCACGCCACGCCGGTCTTTGTCGCCAAGGCTGAAGGAGCGGTGGTGGAAGATGTTGATGGCAACCGCCTGATTGATTTTGCCGGCGGCATCGGCTGTCTCAACACCGGACATCGCGCACCGGCAGTGGTCGAGGCGGTGCGCCGCCAGCTCGATCGTTTCCTGCACACCAGCATCAACGTGCTGCCCTACGAAAGCTATATCGCAGTCTGCGAGAAGCTGAACGCGCTGGTGCCGGGCAAAGGACCGAAAAAGACGGTGCTCGTGAACACGGGCGCGGAAGCCGTCGAGAACGCCATCAAGATCGCGCGCTGCTATACGAAACGGCCTGCCATCATCTGCTTCGAAGACGCGTTCCACGGCCGCACGTATATGGCGATGGCCGCGACCAGCAAAACGCATCCCTACAAAGCGGGATTCGAGCCGTTTCCGAGCGATGTTTACCGCATTCCGTACGCGTATTGCTTCCGCTGCTCGTACTCGAAGACGTATCCGTCGTGCGACGTACACTGCGCGCGGCACATCGAAGACACGTTCAAGCGAGTAGTGGCGGCCGAATCGGTGGCGGCGGTGATTGTCGAACCAATTCTGGGTGAAGGCGGATTCGTTACGCCGCCGGCGGAATTCTATCCAACGCTCGGCGCCATCTGTCGCAAACACGGCATTCTGCTGATTGCCGACGAAGTGCAAACTGGATTCGCGCGCACCGGCGCGATGTTTGCCTGCGAGCGCCTGGGGTTGGAACCCGATCTGGTTACGACGGCCAAATCACTGACTGGAGGCTTGCCCATGGCGGCGGTCACCGGACGCGCCGACATTATGGATGCACCCGGCCCCGGCCAGCTTGGGGGCACGTTCGCAGGAAATCCCGTGGCCTGTGCAGCGGCACTGGCCGTGTTTGACACCATCGAAAAAGATAACCTCTGTGCGCGGGCCAACATTCTGGGCGAGCGTTTCCGGAAGCGTGCGGCGAAGTGGCAGGAGCAATGGGAGTTGATCGGCGAAGTACGGGGACTTGGTGCCATGCAGGCGCTCGAACTGGTGCGCTCGAAGACAACGCGCCAACCCGCTGACGAAGAGACCAAGAAAGTGTCACAATACTGTTACGAGCATGGCCTGGTGACGATCACGGCTGGATCGTACAGCAACGTGATTCGCCTGCTGATGCCGTTGGTGGTTACCGACGCGCAGATGGACGAAGCCATGGATGTGCTCGAAGCAGCGCTGGCGCACGTTGCCGCAAAGAAAGGCGTGCTGACGGCGCAGCTTACGTAGCGGCATGGGGTGAAACTGCGGCGTCGCCCAAGGCCAGCGCCTGAACAGCTTGCGGAAAAATGCAATCTGACGAGGAAGAACGACCACCGGGGCTAAAACCCAGGCTGATTTCAGATGGCTTACGCGGCCCTGAAGGGCCGCTCTTCCACGGCGATACGGACATTTGTGATTTTTTCCGCAAGCTGTAAAGGCGCGTTCATAAGATGGCACTTGAGGTATGCCTGAAGGCATACCCTGATACAAATCTTATTTGCGCTAAGAGCTGTCAAGGACAGCCGTGCTCGTCGGTCCTACGTGGTTTTTTATTCTTCGCGATTGCGAAAGGCAGCATTCCCATGTCCACCGTAGCTGCACCTCCCGTTAATAAGATTCCGCAATTCATCAATGGCCAGTGGGTCGGATCGCAGGCCGCCGAGTGGCAAGACATCATCAATCCCGCGACGGCTGAGGTCCTGGGCCGCGTTCCAATTTCCGATGCGGCTGAAGTTACGCGCGCCATCGAGGCGGCGCAAGCTGCTTATCCCGAGTGGCGGCGCACTCCCGCCGAAGACCGTATCCAGCCGCTGTTCAAGCTCAAGGTGCTACTGGAAGAGCACCTTGACGATATCGCTCGCGTCATCACACAGGAAAACGGCAAGACATTCGGCGAAGCGAAAGGGGAGATGCGACGGGCCATCGAGAACGTTGAAGTGGCCTGCGGCATTCCCATGATGATGCAGGGCCACCACCTGGAAGATGTGGCGCGCGGCATTGACGAGACCATGATTCGCCAGCCGCTGGGCGTGGTGGCGGCGATTGCGCCCTTTAATTTTCCGGGCATGATTCCGTTCTGGTTTCTGCCTTATGCGATTGCCTGTGGGAACACGCTGATCATCAAGCCTTCGGAGCGGGTGCCGCTAACCATGAAACTCGCCTTCGAGTTGCTGGAGAAGACAGGGATTCCGAAGGGTGTGGTGAACCTGGTGAATGGCGGCAAGGTTGCCGTCGATACGCTGCTCGATCATCCGGCGGTGCGGGCCATCAGTTTTGTCGGTTCGACGCCGGTTGCCCGGTACATCTATGCCCGCGCCGGTGCGAATGGCAAGCGCGCGCAATGCCAGGGGGGCGCGAAGAATTACGTTATCGTCCTGCCGGACGCCGACATGCAGATGGCAACGCAGATCATTTCCGACAGCGCTTTCGGTTGCGCGGGACAACGCTGCCTTGCTGTCTCGGTTGCGGTGACAGTGGGCGAAGCGCAGAAGGCTTTTCGCGATTCGATCAGCGAAGCGGCGGCGAACCTGCGGGTTGGCAATGGACTCGATGAAGGTGTACAGATGGGGCCGGTGATCACTCGCCAAAGCAAAGAACGGGTACAGAATCTGATTGGCGCCGGCGCGCGGGACGGAGCGAAAGTCGTGATCGACGGGCGCAATCCCAGAATCGCGAAATATGAAGCGGGGAATTTTGTGAAGCCCACCGTGCTTGATGGAGTTCCTGCGAGCAGCGAACTGACGAACACGGAAATTTTCGGTCCGGTGCTCAGCCTGGTTCATGCCAGCGGCATGGACGAAGCCATGGACGTGGTGGCTCGCAGCCCATTTGGCAACCAGGCGTCGCTGTTTACTTCGAGTGGGTCGGCGGCGCGGCGCTTCCGCTATGAAACTCCCGCAGGGAATATCGGGATTAACATTGGCGTGGCCGCGCCCATGGCATACTTTCCCTTCAGCGGCTGGAAAGACAGTTTCTTCGGCATCATGCACGCCCAGGGACGCGACGCGATCGAGTTCTACACTGAGAAGAAAGTTGTGGTCGAGCGCTGGGCGAAGGAGCACTCGCGCAAGTTCTGAGCAGGTTCGAAAACATAAGGAGTTCTTATAAATGACTACCGCAACTGCCAACCCCGCCATGACCGGCCAAGAGATAGTCGATCTCACCAAGAGACACACACTGTTTGAGTGGTCGGCACAATCCAAAGTTGACCCCATCCCCGTGGCACGTGCCAAGGGCATTTATTTCTGGACGCCGGAAGGGAAGCGTTTCATCGACTTCAACAGCCAGTTGATGTCGGTGAACATCGGACACGGCGATGAGCGCGTCATTCGAGCTATAACCGAGCAGGCAGCGGTGCTGGCGTATGCCAATCCGTTCATGGCTACCGAGCCACGGGCGCGTCTGGGGGCGAAGCTGGCGGAGATCACTCCGGGCGATATTGACACCTTCTTTTTTACGAACGGCGGCGCGGAAGCTAACGAGAATGCCATCAAGATCGCGCGTTTCTTCACCGGACGCCACAAGATCATCGCGCGTTATCGTTCGTATCACGGCGCCACGGCGGGCGCCATCAGCCTTACGGGCGATCCTCGCCGCTGGGCTGCCGAGCCTGGGATTCCGGGCGTAGTGCGCGTACTCGATCCTTATCACGGCATCGAGCGCGGGTGGGAGTCGGCGGAGAGTTCGCTGACTATGATTGACGAAATTATCCAACTGGAAGGGCCGCACACGATTGCCGCGTTCATTCTGGAGACCGTTGTTGGCACAAACGGCATTCTGATTCCGCCCGATGGATATATGGAAGGCGTGCGGAAGCTGTGCGATAAATACGGGATTCTGATGATTGCGGATGAAGTTATGGCTGGCTTTGGCCGTACTGGTAAGTGGTTTGCGATCGATCATTGGAAAGTTGTTCCCGACCTGATTTGCATGGCGAAGGGACTTACTTCGAGTTATATTCCGTTGGGCGCGGTCGGCATGCGGCGGCATATCGCGAAGCATTTCGACGACAAAGTGTTCTATGGAGGACTTACCTACAACAGTCATCCCATGGGATGCGCGACCGCGCTGGCGACCATTCGCGTATACGAAGAGGACAACCTGATTGAGAACTCCCGGAAAATGGGCGTGATCATGAAGGACCTCGGCGCCGAGTTGCAGAAGAAGCATCCATCGGTTGGGGCCGTTCGCTCGATCGGACTGTTCGGAATTGTCGAACTTATCCGCAGCCGCGAGACGAAGCAGCCCATGGCGCCGTTTAACGGTACGTCGGAGGAAATGGTTGCGCTCGGGAAGTTCTTCCGGGAGAACGGGCTCTATACCCTGGTTCGCTGGAACACCTTCTACACCAATCCTCCGCTGTGCATCAATGAACAGCAACTGCGGGAGGCGTTCGCGATTATCGACAAGGGGCTGGAGATCACAGATCGGGCGGTGAAGGACTAGCGCCAGCTACGCTGCTGGCCGTCGTACGGGGAAACGACCAGCGGCTCGTGGTGTGCTTTGGCGGCGTGATCGTTGATTGCGGTTGCGGCCTGGGTGCGGAGGTTGCCCAACCTGGCGTCGAAATCCAGCGTGCTGACGCTGTGTTCACAGTGCGTGCAGGTGAATTTCATGCCGCCCTTGATGCGCTGGATTTGGTAGGCTTTCACTGACTGAATTGTAGTCCCTTGCGAGCAGGAGTGAGTCACGCGATGGTGGGGCAGCGAAAGTAACGCTTTTGGCGCCAGCAGCCGAGCTTCGCTCGGCCTGGACGGCCGGGGGCGGCCGTCCCCACACGAGCAAAAGCACCCCTATTTTGCGAGTCGGTTGTATTTCTTCAGGACCTCGCGCAGACGGTCGTGCGGGAGGGCTATGACAGTATGGCCGTCTACGCCGGTCATGGTTTCGGCCGCGACCATGGCGTTGATCACGGCTTCTTCAGTGGCTTGAACGGTGGCGAGAAAAAGGGGATCGAGGCGGTCGTTGGGCAACATTTCCAGGTCGTGGACTCCCTTGGGAGACGCCGCTCCGGGATTCGCGGTGGAGAAGGCAACGAAGATGTCGCCGGAACCGTCGCCAGAGAAACTACCGTCGCGGCCGAGGCCTAGAGAAGCTTTGCGGGCGAGGCGCCGCAGTTGCGTGGGGATCAGCGGCGCGTCGGTGGCGACGACGATGATGATCGAGCCGACGTCATCTTTCCAGACCGTGTGCTCCGGAA
The DNA here is from genome assembly GCA_963752985.1 of uncultured Acidobacteriaceae bacterium. Taxonomy (GTDB): domain Bacteria; phylum Acidobacteriota; class Terriglobia; order Terriglobales; family Acidobacteriaceae; genus Acidiflorens. The sequence goes on along the minus strand of CAVWAN010000013.1, from coordinate 253,738 downwards.
TTTCCTGGCCTACGGGAACGCCCGCGATGCGCAATTGGTCGCGCTGCCCGTAGTTGCACTGCACGAGCACGCCTACCGTGTAGCCGCCTGCTTTCGCATCGAGCACACGGGAGGACGTTCCGATTCCTCCTTTGAATTCGTTGCAGATCATGCCAGTTCCGCCGCCGACGTTGCCTTCTTCGACCGGGCCGCTGTGCGCGGAATCGAGGGCATGGAAAGCGTCTTCGGGCTTCACATGGAATCCGTTGATGTCGTTGAGATAGCCGTCCCAGGTTTCGGCCACCACGGGCAAGGACCACCAGTAGCCTTCCATGTCGGGTTCACCGCGCTTCACTTTCCAGGCTATGACGGCGTCGCGCACCACACCGACGCTGTGCGTGTTGGTGATCATGATGGGGCCGTTGAGGAAGCCGGAGTCTTCGAGCCAGGTCGTGCCCGTCATTTCACCATTGCCGTTGAGCGTGAACCAGGCGCCGAAGACGGAGTCGTTCGCGTCTTTCCCGCGCGGATGAATGGCGGTGACGCCGGTGCGGACCGGGCCTTCTCCGACTTTGAGTTTCCCGCTGCCGGAGATCAACGTGGTGTGCCCTACTTCTACGCCTTTGACGTCGGTGATGGCGTTGTTCGCGCCGGGTGTGCCGTCGAAGGGCACGCCGAGATCGCGGGCTCGTGGCTTGGCTTGGGGGAAAGAGAGACTGCCACAGAGAAGAACGCAGAGAAGTATGCGGGATGGGATCATAGGTCGGTATCGATTTCAGTGTCGGCGGCAGTATAAAGCACGGAAGCTTGGTTTAGAATCCTGCTAGAACGGGTTCCATAGGTAGTACTGGGGAAGCAGTCGCGTGCAGGAGACGAAATGGAAAACTGGAAGCGGGCGGTGATTGCGGGATCGGTGGGCGCGGCGACCATGTTGCTGCTGAAGGGAAAACGTCCAGCGGCGGTGCTGGTGGGAGGGCTGGGACTGGCAGTGCTGGCGTCCGAGTATCCTGATCAGTTTGGAAAAATTCGCGACGAGCTGCCTTCGTACGTGCGGCAGGGAACGAAGTTTCTGGATCTGGCGATGAAGATCGGGAACCGGATCGAGGAGTGGGCGGAGCAGCGCGCGGCACGGGCGTTTGAGGAGTTGGGAGAGTACTGATGTCGTGCCCGATTTGTCATCTTGAGCGAAGCGAGAGACCTGTTTTTGCCGGCGCATGGGGAAGCAGGTCCTTCGCTTCGCTCAAGATGACAAATTTTATTTAGTCGATTCCCAGTTGTTTGCGGGCTTCGGGGCTCAGGCGTTCGGGGGTCCAGGGCGGATTCCACACCACATTGACGTTGGCGTTGCGGACGCCGGGGAGTTGCTCGACGCGGGATTTGACTTGGGCGCTGATGTTGACGTGCTCGGGGCAGCCCTGGGCGGTGAGGGTCATATCGACGGTGACGTCCTGTTGACCTTCCGGCACTTCGTCGAAGCGGATGTCATAGATCAGTCCGAGATCGACGATGTTGACGGGAATTTCGGGATCGTAGCACTGCTTGAGTGCGTTCAGAACGTCATCTGGGGCGATGGGCATAAATTTCCTTTGCGGCTTACGGAACCATTGGGAAGCTTGTTCATATTCTATAGCGAAAGCAAGTTTGCTGGGACCATGGGCAAGTGCCGGGCTGCGCTCGGCTGGACAGCCGAGAGCGGCTGTCCCTACGCAAACCTTGTACGGGCCAGAGGCCTGTCACCACACGAGCTCTTAAATCATGGCCATTGATCCCGAGTTTCAGAAGAAACTGCAAGTCTTTCTGGCGGCCGCGATTGTCCTGGCGGGCGGGCGCGCGGCTTACATCGTGTACGAGCGGCATGAGGCGAGGAAGGAAGACGCCAAGCCCCGGCAGGAAACTTTGCTGAAGGCGGACTACTACGTTACGCCTAAGAAGTTGCGTCCTTACGATCTGAAGTCGGCGCGGCGGTTGACCGAGCAGCCGGTGTGGGTGAAGGTCGGTTATCAACTCACGTACTATCCCTATGACCGCGAGCGGCACAAGACGGATTTCGGGCATGAGGCGGGAACGTTGCTGCCTTTGCAGAAGCTTGCGATTCAGGATGTGGTGACCGGTGTTTCTCCGCTGGCTCCGGGGATTAAGCAGGTGCTGGCGTGCTTTTTACTTGAGGGCAAGGGCTACGCGGTTCCCATCGGAGCAACGAAGGGCGGCGACTTCAAGATTTACTCCGACGACATTTTCTTCATTGAAGATCCGCACGATCTTTATAAGCACTGGCCCGCCGATGTCTGGAAGAAGATTGACGCTCATGAAGTGGAAGCGGGGATGAGCGAGTTACAGGCCAGCTTCGCGATTGGACTGGGCATTCCACAAGGCTCGGGCGGTTATGGGTCGCGAACTCTCCGCTACCCGAATGGCGGAAGGCCGCTGGCGATCAGGTTTGAGAACGACGCGGCAACCGAGATCAGGCCCGGCTCGTAAGCTACAATTCCGGGCATGAAACGAGCGCTTGGCGTTGCTGCCTCTCTTCTGGTTTTCTTTTTCAGCTCTCCCCCCAGTTTTGCCGCACCACGGACCATGCGCGTGGATTATTTCCACACGGGAAACTCACGCGAGGAATGGTTCAGCCTGGATCGGGTGGTGCGGGAGCCGCTGGAGTGGCCGGGGAATCTGAACAAATCCATCGACGAAAGTCAGCTCGGAAACTACCTGTTTGAGGTGCGCGAGCGAGGCAGCGGGAAATTGCTTTATTCGCGCGGATTCAATTCCGTGTTTGGCGAGTGGAGGACGACGGAAGAGGCGTTGCACGCGAACCGGACGTTTTCCGAGTCGCTGCGCTTTCCGAGTCCCGATGCACCGGTGGAAGTGTCGCTGAGAGAGCGCGCTGGGGGTGGTGGAGCGACGGGCGTCCTCGCCCGTCCAGAGGGCGCAGCGGGACGGGCGGGGACGCCCGTCGCTCCACCAGCGTGGAAAGAAGTCTGGAAGACGGTGGTCGATCCGAAAGACAAGTTCGTCGACCGGTCACGGCCACCCTCGCCGGGGCCGCTGCTGGAATTACAGAAGATGGGCGATCCGGCGACCAAGGTAGATCTGCTGGTACTGGGCGACGGTTACACCGCAGGGGAGCGCGGGAAGTTTGAGAAAGACGCGCGGCGATTCATGGAGGCGCTATTTTCGACATCGCCATTTCGTGAGCACCAGAAAGACTTCAACGTGTGGGGACTGTGTCCGGCGGCGGAGGAGTCGGGCGTGTCACGGCCCTCGAGCGGGATTTACCGGCGGTCGCCGCTCGGTGCGACGTACGACACGTTCGGCACCGAGCGCTACGTGCTGACCACCGAAAACCGTGCGCTGCGGGATGTGGCGTCGTTCGCGCCTTATGAGTTCATTGAAATTCTGGTGAACGGGCAGATCTACGGCGGCGGTGGAATTTTCAATCAGTACGCGACGGTGGCGATCGACAACCTGTGGGCAGGATATGTGGGCGTGCACGAGTTTGGGCACCAGTTTGCCGGGTTGGCGGACGAGTACTACACGTCGGATGTTGCCTATCTTCCCCCAGAAAAGAAGACGGAGCCGTGGGAGCCGAATGTGACCGCGTTGCTCGATCCGGCAAACTTGAAGTGGAAGGATCTGGTCGCGGCGGGGACGCCGGTGCCGACGCCTTGGGACCAAAAGGAGTTCGATCGCTTTGAGGCGGATATTCAGCGGCAACGGAAAGAGTTGCGAGCGGCGGGGAAGCCGGAGGCGGAGATTGACGAACTTTTCCGCAAACAGCGCGAGAAGGAAGATGCGATGCTCGGGTCGCAGAAATTCGCCGGGAAGGTCGGAGCGTTCGAGGGCGCGAACTACGAGGCGAAGGGGTACTACCGTCCTGAGGTGGACTGCATCATGTTCACGCGGCAGAAGACATTTTGCGCGGTGTGCCGGCGCGCGATTGAGCGCGTGATTGGGATGTATACGAGATAGGGCGGGTTCACCGCCGAGACGCAGAGGGCGCGGAGGAGAACTATGGGAAATGTAGCGTTTCTCGCCTCGACGGCGATCCACGGCGGGGCGATGTCAGCAGCTGCCCATTGCAACCATGCATTCCGTCGCCGCGAGCAAGATGCATAGGTCCTTCGCTTCGCTCAGGATGACAATTGTGTTTTATGGCGCGAACTTGCTGGAGGTGACACAAGCCGCGCGCGGACGAACTCGACGACTTCTGGCGTGACGTAGTTTGGCGGGTGGATCACGAACATGGGGCGGTCGATGACGGGCTTCAGTGAGACGCGTTCCCAGGATGGGCTCGCGGAATTCTCGACGAAGTGCAGCAAGATGGCGTCGGCGCGGTCGAGATAGGTTTGCGCGGAGGCTTTGAAATCGGCAGTCTGCGGGGCGAGTACGGTCAGATAGAGATCCGGCTTCACGAATCGCAAGATGCTGTTCGATTCGATGATGACGTTTTCGGTCGAGGCGAGGATCTTGCGAATGCGAGGCATGGCTTCCGCTAGATGCCCCTGCTGGGTGCGAACCCACCAGGAGTGCTCGGCTCCGGCGACCAGGAAGCGCGAACTGTCCGACTCGCCGGAGCGGTCCTTTTCTTCCGATACAGCCCAGGAGTGATCGGCGGTGGCGCAATCGCAGGCTTCGCCGTTGGCGGAGCAGACGCCGTGCCCGTATTGCGTAATCTTGAGAGCGGTCCAGTGGAAGCCGGGCAGGGCGGCGATTAGGCCGGCAACGACGCTGGTCTTGCCGACGCTGCGGGTGTGTCCGCCGATGACGAGGATGGGCATGGAAGAGCAGGTCTCAGGTGTCAGGTCTTAGGTCTCAGTTCTGGCATTAGACGCGGCGAGCCGCGTCTCTATGGAAAATCCAACTTTGACGCTTAGCGGTCCTTCTTTGCTGACCGCGAGACGAACGCCAGTTCTTTAAGATACTCCCTCACCGGTCGCGCCGGAGTTCCCCAGAATACAACGCCTTTTCCTCGCAACACCTTCTTGGGCAGGATGCCGCATTGGCCTCCGAGCATGGCGCCAGCTTCGACGCGGGCATGATCGCCGATGCCGACTTGTCCACCTATGACGACGTTGTCTTCGATGGTGACACTGCCGGAGAGGCCGGTTTGGGCGGCGATTACCACGTTTTCGCCGATCTGGACGTTGTGGCCGATCTGCACCAGGTTGTCGATCTTCGTGCCGCGGCGAATACGAGTTTCGTCGAGCGCACCGCGGTCGATGGTCGAGTTGGCGCCGATTTCGACGTCGTCCTCGATTATCAGGCGGCCGATCTGGGGGGATTGCTCGTAGCGTCCGGTTTGGGAATCGCGGACGTAGCCGAAACCTTCACTGCCGAGGACAACTCCGGCTTGCACGATGACGCGGTCACCGAGAGTTGTGCCTGCATACACGGTGACGTTGGCGTCGAGGCGGCAGTGGCTTCCAATTACTACGTTGTCGCCGATCACCGAACCGGGGCCAATGGTAGTTTCATCGCCAACGTTGATATTTTCTCCGAGAATCGCTCGTGCGCCGATGGCTATGCTCTGGCCGAGCTTAACGGAGGTGGAAACGATGGCGGAGGGATGAATGCCGTCATTCCGTTCGGGTTCGCGGAGCAGCCGCGCGGCTCGCGCAAAGGCGAGACGCGGCTGCGGGGAAATCAGGATGGGCTTTTTGGCGCTGATGACGAAGTCTCCGGCCACGAATTCTGCGACAATGACAGCGGCGGCGGAGGAACCGAGGGCGGCGTCGAGATACTGGACGTCCTCCACGAAGACGAGGCTCTGGCTGGTTGCGGATTGCAGGCTGGAGACGCTGGTCACGGTGATGGAGCTGTCTCCGAGAAGATGGCAACCGAGCTTCTCGGCGAGATCGCGCAGGGTTTGCTTCATGGTTCCCTATTGTCGCTTTCCGAGGCGGGTGTGCACAACGCCGGCTCTTTTGGCATGCGCGGGAGCTGCCGGGCTTCGCTCGGCTTGGACAGCCGAGGGCGGCTGTCCCTACGCAACCCTGGACGGGCGAGGACGCCCGTCGCTCCACTAGCTAGTACAGCGGCGGCTGGCCTGCCGGGCGAGTCTTCCAGCGGCGGTGCACCCAGAGCCACTGGTCGGGATAGCGTCGGATGACGTCCTCGATCACGCGGGTGAATTTTGCGGTGTTGGTTACTATGTCGGCCTCGTTATCGCCGGTACGAATCAACTCCACGGCGGGATCGAAGCGCAGGATGTATTTGCGCAGTTTCGAATCCCACACCGTAAAGCCGGGGACGACGGCGGCGCCGGTGCGCAAGGCAATGCGGGCGAGGCCGCTGGCGGTGCAGGCCGGGATGCCGAAGAAATCGACGAACACTCCCTGCGGCGGGGTCATGTTGGTGTCCATGAGGATGCCGACGGTTTCGCCGGCGCGCATGGCGGAAAGCAGGCCGCGGACGAAATCGTCTTTATCCACGGTGCGGTTGCCGTGCATGGTGCGATAGCTTTGGATCAGGGCGTCGATGTAGGGATTGTCGAGCGAGCGCATGACGATCGACAGCGGATGCCCCTGCAGGGAGTGAGCGAAGGCGGAAAGTTCCCAGGCGCCGAGGTGTCCGGTGAGAAAGAGAACGCCTTTGCCGCGAGCATAAGCGCGCTCAAAATTTTCAAAACCGTCATAGACGACAATGTGAGAGACATTTTCGCGGGTGTAGCGGGGAAAGAGGCAAACTTCGGCAAGCTGGCGTCCGAGGGAGATGAATTCTCCGCGAACCAGGCGGCGGCGCTCGCGCGGCGACATTTCCGGAAAAGCGAGAGTCAGGTTGCGCACGCCGACCCGGCGCAGGCGGCGGTGAACCGCATAGACGGTCAGCCCGAGTGTGATCCCGATGGCCCGCGCTACGGGACGAGGGAGCAATCCCAGGATTTTGATCCAGGGCCAGACGAGAGCGTACTCAAGGCGTTTTCGCACAGTCGGTAGTTCTTCAGTTCCCAGTGTAGAGACGCGGCTTGCCACGTCTCCTGCAACAGACGGAGACGGGGCAAGCCCCGTCTCTACTGAGAGCTTGTTACTTCGACGCTTGCTGGGCCCACTTGGCCAGCGTGCTCAAGAAGGGGTAGGCGGCTTTGGGAGCTTCTATTTCTCCCTTGAGCGACGTTTTGAAGGGCACCATGCGGCCGTAGAAATCGCGGGTGCTGTCCTTATCCTGCTTGATGACGGCGCCGTGGAGTTCGAGTCCGGCGAAGAGGCCGCGGGCGCGCGAGTAGGTCAGCACCTCCGCCCTCATCTTCCAATCGGTGTCGGCGGAGGCGTGGCGTCCGACGGGGCCGGCGGCGGCGCTGGCGTCGGCGCCGAGTTTGAACTGGCTGGAGAGCAGGTTATTCATGCCATTCTTGTTCATAATCAGCATCACGAGGTCGACCGCCTGGCCGCCGATCTGCAAGCCGAAACTGCCGCCGCCGATGGTGAAAAAAGCAGGGGCGCTCCATCCTTTTTCCGTGCGGCAACTGGCGACGCCTCTGCCATAGCGGCCGCCGAAGACGAAGCCTCCCTTAATCATCGAGGGCACGACGGCCACACATTCAGCCGAACCGAGTACTTCCTCGGGGATACGCTGGTCCGGGGCGCCCTGGATTTCATCAAGCACGGTGCCGGCGGCCTCGATACGCCCGGAAGCCTTGGTGTTGGCCTCCGGAGCCTTGGTGTCTTCGTCAGCGGAAAGAATTGGGGTCAGGAAACAAAAGAGCAGCAGCAGAACGAGGGAATTTCGCATAATGCCTCACTTGGGAGATTGGAGTATGGATTCTGTTGTCTCTGATTCTATTCGATGCGGGGTACGAAGCGGGGGATATTGGGGGAGTGATCAGGGTGAGTCAGGAGGTAAAGAGCTGCGGGAGGGGAGAACTCCGTGCTGCGGAGTGGGTAGGGGAAGGTAGGGGTTCTTCGACTCCACCAAGCCATTCGCTTCGCGAACGGCTTGGCTCCGCTCAGGATGACAGTTTATGAAGTATTGATCGTGCGCCGCTCCGGCCTGGGGCCCATGTGAAGGGCAAAAAAATGCGGGGCTGAAGGCGGCGACCCTAATCTCCGCTTCCAACCCCGTCTCCCAGGTTCTGTGGTAGGTGAGGCGAGTATGGGGCAGGTGCGGTGGGAGGACAAGATTACCAAGGTCACTGTCTAGGGGTAACCGCGGGTGGTTGACGCGGCCCTCCCCGATTATTGGCGATTGCACTAACTGAGAATCGTCGGCGTAAAGGTGATTCCTCGACACCTATGGTTCTTACTGTGCAAAATTGACCGTTCTTGAGACTGCTCCGGGGACTAGAGTTACATCGGGACTCACGCGGAAACAGGAGAAGTCAATGTCAAACCAACATTCCGTCACCAAACGCCACCGGCGCCAGAAGTCGGAGAAGCGGGTAGACTACAGCGCGCGAACTATGGCAGCTGTGAAGCAACTCGAAGAAACGGCCAAAAAGCAGGCCCTGAAGACGAAGCCTACTTTGCCGTTACCAGCGAGTGCGTGATGGCATGGACCGAGAGGGCGATGCGATTCTGCACGCCCACCTTGCGCATCAGTTTCGCAACGTGAGCCTTCACGGTGCGTTCTTCGATGCCGAGGGCTGAGCCGATCTCTTTGTTGGAGCGGCCGGCAACCAGCATCTCCAGAACTTCCTTTTCACGGTCGGTAAAACTGACCCGTCCGGCCGGGAAGATGCGGCCTGGGGAGGCGCTCACGCGTTCAATAAAAGTCGAGAGAACGCGGCGCGGAGCCCACACCGAACCCTGATGCACAATGCGGAGAGCCTGGATAAACTCGGCGGGTGAGGCGGCCTCGTCCACGTAGCCCTTGGCGCCGGCGGCGATGGCTTTGAGGACGCTTTCATCGTCCATGCCGGAGCCGGTCACGATGATGCGCAGGTCGGGCCGTACGGCTTTCATGCTGGCCATGATGTCGTAGAGGTTCTGGCCTCCACGGTTGCCGAGCAGGACCAGGTCGATGCTCTGCAACTGGCCGAGGTCAGCCAGCGAGGCAGAGACCAACTCCAGATCAGGTTCGGTATCAAAGAGGGCGCGGAATCCGACAAACCGCAACGGATCGCTCTCCACTACGGCGACGCGTATCAACGGCTTTTTCGCGACGGCAACGGCAGCTTTCATCAAGGTTTCCCTGTTAGGATTGCATCCTGATCAAGCTTGCCTGAACCAGCCGAGAATTGGAACGATTGGCTAGGGAAACAAATTACGGGGGTAACCCCCCGAAACAGGCGGCAGAGGAGGTCTTACCGTGATCCAAAGGCGGATGCGGCGGTATGGTGCTGGAATTCTGGCGGTGGGCATGATGGGAGCCGTGCTGGCTATGGCGCAGGCGCCAGCGTCGCCTCCAACTTCGGGGCAAACGAGCGCGCCAGCCTCAGGACAAACGGCAGCGCCACCTTCAGCAACGTATCAGCCGAAATTTGCTGGCGACCCGGCACGGTCGGAATCGGAAGCGCAGGCGCTCGGCTATATGCGAACGCTGTTGCGGGCGCAGCACGAATACAAAAAACGGCATAACAAGTTCGCGGATTCGCTGGAGGCGTTGGCGGGGACCGGATCCTTTACCAAGCGCATGGCGCACTCGACCGAACGCGGAGATTACACGGCCAGTTTTCTGGCGCACAAAGATGGATTTGTGCTGACCATGACGCCCAAACAGATGGACACCGAACACCGCTCGTTCTATGCGGAAGACGATGGGGCGATTCATGCAGACGATCAGAAGGCCGCGGATTTGGATTCTCCGAAAGTGAAGTGAATGAGGTGCCGCCGTCCCCAACTTCGATCCCGTGGACCGGATCGGGCAACGTCATTCGGAGCCATCGTCCTCTGAGTTGGAGGGTTTGTCGTCACGATCGGAGCGGACCGGTCTGGGCTGGACGGTGGGGATCTGATCGGCGATGCGGCGGACCGGGAGGGCACCGCCCACGACGTTGTGGCGTCGCAGTTCTTTGACGATATCGTCACGGTCGCGCGCACCGTAGTCGTGGGCGAAGCGGGTCAGGGCCTCGGTGAGAATGTCGTGGTGGTGGATGTTTTCCAATCCCGGTTCCCGGGTGACGTTCAGCCACAAGCGATGCAGCAGCACGACGTCCTCGTTCTTCATGGTGGGCGTGTGGGGGCCGATGCGGAAGGTGTCGACGTGGCCGTCGACCTGAACAATCTGCAATACAAACTGGCGTTTGGGTTCCGGTATGGCTTCCCAGGCGCTGCCTAGCGCAAAAGCCTGCTCGGCGGTCGTCATCTTGCTGGAGAGGCCGGTGACTACGCCGGAGGAATCGAGATTGTGCGCGGTCTGGGCGATGGCCGACCAGGAGTCGCGAGCCGGCACTACCAGGAGTGAAATCTTCTTGCCAAAACTTTCCGCGACCGAGACGGCGCGCGTGAATAGAGTCTGCTCGTAATCGCTGAACATCTGCTCAGTGGAAAGGCCGTACGCGGCCGCTCCGAACTGGCTGATGCGGGCGGTCATGACGACCACGTCCTGTTCGTGCGTGTCGGTGCGTTCCAGCACCCATTTGAGGTGGTTCAGCGTGTTGTAGTCGCGGACCGGAACCAGCACGTTGCCGGGGCGGATGCCGACGGTTTCGCGCTCCACGCTTTCCGCCTGCTGCAACTGGAACTGCTCCTGCATCTGGGCGGCGGTGTGGGCGTGCTTGCGGCGGTTCACCTTTTCCGAGAACGTGAAGATCGTGAAGAAGATTGCCGAAAATATCAGGCCGCTTACCGTGGCCACCGATTTGGTAAACAGATTCACGATCGCGGTGGAGAGGAGAACCATCCCGACCGAAGCCAATCCGATGGGAATCTCGATGCCAAACACGTGGAAGTTGGGCGGCACTTTCCAGTTGCGCTCGCCCTTGTAGCGATAGCGCAGAACCAGCATCGAAATGGTTTTGAAGACAAAGCTCCAAACCACACCGAAGGCGTATGCCTCGCCCAGGGTGTAGATGTTGCCCCAACTGACGATGATGGTGAACAGCTGCAGTCCCACGATGAGATTGATGATGCGGTAGGTGGTGCCGTACCTCTTGTGCGGACGACGGAACCAGTCGGCGAGCACTCCGTCCTCGGAGACGCGGTTCAGGACTCCATTGGAGCCGACGATGGCGGTGTTGACGGCGCCCGAGAGGATCAGGAATCCGACAACCACAACGAAGGCGCGGAAGGCCAGGCGGAGGACTTGCGGGCCGACCATGTGCATGGCGAGTCCGGCGATCAGGTTGTCGCTGTACACCTTGGTGCGGACGTCGTCCGGGATGAGCATCACGGCCAGCAAAGAGACGAGGCCGGTGAAGACGAAGCTGTAAACGCCGATGACGATGGCGGTGCGCTTCAGATTCTTCAGCTTCGGGTGCGCGAGTTCACGATAGACCTGAGCCAGGGATTCCTCACCGCTCATGGCCAGTACGGAGTGTCCGAAGCCGATGATCAACCCGAGAATGCCGAACATGTGCGGCAGCTTGCTGTGTTTCCAGAAGCCTAGCGATGTGTCGCTGTAGTGAATGTTGGCGAGCGTCGGGAAGGGCGGCAGATGCCCGCCGACTTTCAGCAGGGTAAACAAGGACCAGCCGAGCAGCATCACCACCATGACGGTCGTGATCTGCATGACCCAGAGGGCCTTTTCGCTGGACGCCTCGATGCCCTTGACGTTCTGCCACCAGAAGTAGAGCGTGACCGCTATCGCGAACACGACCGCTGTAGCGTTGCCGTTGACCTGTGGCGTGCCGTGGAAGAGGTGATGAACGGCGGAGGGGATCAAGCCGTGGGCGTCGGCGATGCTGATGGTGTCGTTGATCAGACCGGCGATGTACTGTCCCGCGGATACGCCGGAGACTGGCCCGGTGAGGATGTAATCGAACATCAGGGCCGAAACGCTGAGCTTGGCGAGGGTGCCGCCGAGAGCTTCCTTGACGACACGATAGACGCCGCCGCGCACAAACATCGAGCAGCTTTCCACGTAGACGGCGCGAACCGCGAAAGCAAACAGCATGACGCCGAGGACAAACCACGGGGCGCTTTTGCCAATTGCTTGTTCAGCGATGCCGCCGGCGTAGAAGGCGGAAGAACCGAGATCGTTGAGAATTACGGCGGCGGCTCGCCAGTAGGAGATGAAGGTGAGCATCACCGAGGTCGCAACCACAATGCGAACCCGGTTGTTACCGGTAGGTGCGTTTGACGTTGACGACATGCAGCGGGAGCCCTAGTGGCTGTGTTCGTCCTCCCTATCCAAAAGGGTTCCGACGTCTTCGATGCCCGTCAACACCAGCACGACGGCGGACCCGACCCAGCCGGCGACAAACATATATTCCAGAATTTTTACCAGTATTACGCTGAGACTCATAACCTCGCTATGTTATCTGATCGGCGCGGAATTCGGCGCGCGATTTTGTCGAACGGCTCTAGGCTCGCAGCGTACGTGTGTTTGCTATTCTGGTGCGTGCTTAGAATTCAACCAAGTGCGTGGGGGCTGGTCCTGCTTTCGGCCGCGCTGCAGGTTGCGATCTTTCCGCTGCCGGGGCTGTATTGGCTCTCCTGGGTGGCGGTGGCTCCTCTGCTGGTTGCCCTTCTGCGGGCGCGGGCTGGTGGTGCATTGCAAGTGAACGCAGCGTTGCGCCTGGTGCCGGCAAGTCCGTGGCAGGGTTTCGTGCTGGCGTATGTCTGCGGGATCGTGTGGTATTTCGGAACGTGCTACTGGGTGTACGGCCCAATGCATCGGTACGGCGGCTTGCCGGTGGCAGTTGTTCTGCCGACCATGCTGCTGGCCGCCTTGCATGAGGGGCTATACCGCGGGCTGTTTGGGCTGCTGGTGGCCCTGGTTGCCGGACGCGATCGATCGCAGCGGCGCGCGCTGGTGGCCGCTCCGTTTCTTTGGGTGGCGGCAGAACTGGCGCTGACGCGGATCTCGGCGTTTCCGTGGGAACTCCTCGGCTATGCGGAGACGGGAAATTTTGTTCTGACGCGGATTGCCACGGTAACCGGAGTGTATGGGCTCTCGTGGGAAATCATGCTGGTGAATACCGCGTTCGCGGCGGCGTTTCTGGTCGCGCACGAAGGAGCAGGAGCGAAGCAGCGGCGAAAATGGCTGCTGGCATCGGCGACGGCGGCGGCGGTGGTCCTGCAGGTCGGGCAGTGGCTTGCTCCCGCGCCGCCAGCCGCGGACCGCACGGCGTTGCTGGTGCAGCAGAACATTCCGATTCAAGCGGACTGGACGCGGGACTATTTTGAAAACACGCTGCGGGATTTGACGAGCCGGAGCGTGAAATCGGCGCTGGATGTCCGGTCGTGGCGCACCGATCTGGGCAAGCCGGATCTGATGGTGTGGCCGGAATCACCGTCGCCGTTTTACACCAGCGATCCGCTGTTTCGGAATGCGGTCAGCGAGATGGCACGGCAGGCGCAGATCTGGGTGGTGGCGGGATCAATCGGGGTCGAGCCGGCGATGCACAGCGGCGGCCAGGAATCCAAGGTTTTCAATTCGGCGGCGCTGGTCAGCCCGCAAGGCGAGTGGGTGGGGCGGTACGACAAGGTGCACCTGGTCCCCTTTGGAGAATATCTGCCGTTTCCGCGCCTCCTGGCATTTGTGGGAGGAATAACGAAGGAGATTGGAGAATTTGCGCGGGGAACTTCACGCGCGCCACTGGATGCCGGGGGTACTCGGCTCGGCGTCTTTATCTGTTACGAATCGGTCTTTCCCGACGAAGTGCGGCAGTTTGCCCTCCAGGGCGCGCAGGTCTTCGTCAACATTTCCAATGATGGCTGGTACGGCGACAGCGGCGCCTGGAAGCAGCATCTGCAGCAAACGGAGATGCGCGCTATCGAGAACGATCGTTGGATGCTGCTTACGACGAATACGGGATTGACGGCGGCGATCGACCCCGCGGGTAGGGTGGTGGCGCAAGTTCCGCGCAAGGAGCGAAGCGTGCTGATGGCGCCGTATGCGCTGGTTTCGAGTACCACGTTCTACACCCGGCATGGCGATTGGTTCGCGTATCTGTGTGCGATAATTTCAGCAGGCGCGCTGCTGGCGCGTTTTGGCATTGGTACTGGTAAGCGTTAACACCCTGCGGTGTAGTTGTGGCGGGACAAGCCAGCGCCTAAAGGCGCATTCGTAACGCGGTACTTGCGGTATGCCTAAAGGCATACCCTGATACAAATCGTGCTTGCGGCACGAGTTGATAAATCGAGTGATCCATCATGTTGGATGAACTGGAACAGCAATACACTTCTTTAAAGACCAAGGTTCATGACCTGCGGGAGTATCTTTGACGCCGGTAAGCTGCGTCAGCAGTTTGCCGAAATAGAGAAGCAGGCGTCGGATCCCAATCTGTGGTCGAATCCTGAAAAATCTCAGCAGGTAATGCGCGAGCGGAAGCGCCTGGAGAGCGTGTTGTCGCTGGAAGGCGACCTGGAACGCCGGACAGACGATATTGCGGCCTATTTCGACTTGGCCGGTGAAGGTGAGAATGTCGCGGCCGATTTGCGGCGCGAGTTGGATGCTCTCGGCGAACTGGTGGATCGCGTCGAAACTGAAACCCTGCTTTCGGGACCGAACGACGGCCTGAATGCGATCATGACTATTCATCCTGGGGCGGGCGGAACCGAGTCGCAGGACTGGGCGGAGATGCTGCTGCGCATGTATCTGCGCTGGGCGGAGCGCCAGGGATTCAAGACGGAGATGTACGACTACCAGCCCGGAGAAGAAGCCGGAATCAAATCCGCGACCTTTTCGGTGCTCGGCCAGTATGCGTTCGGCTATTTGACCAGTGAGATTGGCGTGCACCGGCTGGTGCGGATTTCGCCCTTCGATCAGGCGAAACGGCGGCATACGTCGTTTGCCAGTGTGTACGTTTCGCCCGAGATCGACGACAGCATCGAGGTCGTCATCAAGCCGGATGACATTCGGATTGACACCTACCGCTCGAGCGGCAAGGGTGGACAGCACGTGAATACGACCGATTCGGCGGTGCGGATTACGCACATCCCGACGGGCCTGGTCGCCAATTGCCAGAATGAGCGCTCGCAGCATAAGAATAAGGAAAAGGCGATGAGCATGCTGCGCTCGAAGATTTACGAATTCGAACTGGAGAAGAAGCGCGAGGTCACGAAAAAGATTGAGGATTCGAAACTGGATATCGATTTCGGTTCTCAGATTCGGTCGTATGTGCTGCAACCCTACCGCATGATCAAGGATCACCGCACGAAACTGGAGATCGGGGACGTGGATCGGGTGATCGACGGCGATCTGCGGCCGTTGATGCAGGCGTATCTGCGGATGCGCCGAGGCGAGAAGAAATAGAGGCGAGAAGAAACAGGAGCGAGACGAAATCGTGAACACGCGTGCGGCGGACGTCCATCGCGGTCTCGGTCTGGAGTACTTCACGGTGGCTTGGAATCTGGTGGAGGCGGCGGTGGCGCTGGCTTTCGGCGCCGTGGCCGGCAGCATTGCGTTGATCGGCTTTGGGCTGGATTCGCTGATCGAGGTATCGTCCGGGGGCGTTCTGCTCTGGCGTTTGCGAGCGGATCAGGACGAGGAACGCAGGGAAAGAGTGGAGCGGAGTGCGCTGAAGCTGGTGGGTTGGAGTCTGCTGCTGTTGGCGGGCTACGTTTGCGGAGATTCCGTGGTCAGTCTGGTTCGGCGCGAGGCCCCGGAGAGGAGCTTGCCGGGAATTGCATTGGCCGTCGCGTCATTGATTGCAATGCCGTTGCTGGCGCGGGCCAAGCGTCGAGTTGCGTTGGCACTGGGAAGTTCGGCCCTGCAAGCCGATTCACGGCAGACGGATATCTGCGCCTATCTTTCCGCCGTTCTTTTGCTGGGTCTGCTGTTGAACGCCGCTTTCCGGTGGTGGTGGGCTGATCCGGTGGCCGGGTTGGTGATGGTGCCTTTGATTGCGTATGAAGGCAGCGAGGTGCTACGTGGAAGAACCTGCTGCCAGCATTGCGGGTAGAAGTTTGAAGGTAAAGAAAGCCCTATGGGAGTGTCGAAGACGACTTCGCTGAAACCGCCAGCTCTTGGCCCCCGCCTGCAGAGCGCCTTCCGCTATGCCGCGGAGAAACACGACGGACAGACGCGGAAGCAATCGGCGGTGCCTTACCTCTCGCACCTGATGGCGGTGGCGTCGCTGGTGCTGGAAGCGGGCGGCGACGAAGATATGGCGATCGCGGCGCTGCTGCACGATGTAGTCGAAGATTGCGGCGGCATGCCGAGGCTGCGCGAAATCCGCAAACAGTTTGGTCCGCGGGTAGCGAAGATTGTGGAGGGCTGCACGGATTCATTCGGCGAGCCGAAGCCGGAATGGGTGGAACGGAAGAAAGACTATCTGCGCGAAGTGAAGCACGCCGATGCCGAGACCCGGCTGGTGTCGGCGTCTGACAAGCTGCACAACGTCCGCACGATTCTGGCGGATTACCGGCTGCATGGGGAAGACATCTGGAAGCGGTTCTCGGGAAGAAAGGAAGGCACGCTCTGGTACTATCGCGCTTTGAGCGACGAATACCAGCAGCGGGGACCGAACCGGATTACGCGTGAACTCGAGATTGCAGTCGCGCAATTGGAACTCGCGGTTGGTCAGAAGACGCGGTCATTGAAGGAGTTCACGAAGGAGTTCACGAAAGAATTCGCAAAGAAGAAAGGCGCCGTACGTTCCGGGAGATGAACCATGCCCCGAATGATTGATCTGGTCCGCAATTCGCAGCTTCCGTCGAATCTGATGCAATTCGCGGTGCGCGGAGCCCTCTCCGTGCCGCCGAGCGAGACGATTGAGATCCTGGTCCATCTGGCGCTGCATAACAAATTGTTTGCGGAGCGGGCGCGTCTGACGCTGGCCGGTTGGGATGAAAAAAGCAGCATGGCCGCGGCTGCCGATCCCCAGACCAGCGCCGAGGTCCTGGGGTATTTTGTTTCTCCGGACAATCTGCGGACTAGCCTGCTGCCGGCGCTGGCAGAGAATCCATCGGTACGCGAAGAGGCGCTCAACGAGCTGGCAGTGTCGGGATCGCGCTCGATCATAGAAATATTGTTGAAGAGCGCGCGCGTGATGAAGTCTCCGCGGCTGGTGCAGACGTTGCGGTCGAATCCCAGCCTGCGCCGGAATGAACTCGCCGAAATTGCGGAGAAGCCGCCTGCCTTGGAGACGAGTCCGGCAGTGGAGCCCGCCGAGACGGAACCACACCCTGAAGTCATAGAAACAGCGGTCATCAAGTATCTGGAAGAGAATGCGGCGGAGCTGGCAGCCGAAAAGGACAAACCGTTTCAGGCTATAGGAATAGCGCACGAGGAACTAGCGCACCAAGATGCAGGTGGCGAGGCGACGCGTGGGGTTGAGCTGCAGGCCGCCGCTGCCACAGCGAGTGCGGACGCGGATGCGACAGCGATCGCGCAACGCAAGGCAGCCGCGGCTGCACTTGCCGTTCATGCCAAGAAGCATCCACATCCCGGTGAGGAACGGCGCGACAGCACGTTGCAGAAAATTTCGAAGCTCGACATCAAGGGCCGCATCGCGCTGGCCATGCGCGGCAACAAGGAGGACCGGTCGATCCTGATTCGCGATTCCACCAAGCTCGTGTCCCTGGCGGTGTTGGACTCACCCAAGGTTTCGGACGCCGAAGTGGAGGCTTTTGCGCTGCAGAAGAATGTGCTGGAAGCGGTGCTGCGCGCGATTCCGATGAAACGAAAGTATGCCAAGAATTACGCCATCACGCGGAATCTGGTTACGAACCCGCGCACGCCAATCGATGTCTCGCTGGGATTGATGAAGAACCTGCTGACTCGCGACCTGAAGAATCTGTCGGACAACAAAGAGGTTTCGGACACGATCCGCAAGATGGCGACGCGGATGTTTAAGCAAAAGACGGAAAAGAAAGACTGATGCAGGGCCGCAAATGAAGCAATCCGATCCTATTTACGAATTGTTAGCGCGGGCGAAGACGATTGCCGTAGTTGGATTGTCGGAGAGTCCGCTGCGGCCGAGTCATGGCGTTTCCGCCTACATGCAGGCGTCCGGATACAAGATTATCCCGGTGAACCCGCGGATTGCCGAGGCGCTCGGGGAGAAGTCGTATCCGTCGTTGCTGGAAATGCCGCCCGAAGTGGCGAAGAAGATCGATGTGGTCGATGTGTTCCGGCGACCGGAGTACGTGGATGAGATCGTGGAGCAGGCGATCCAGTTGAAGATTCCGGCGGTCTGGCTGCAGGAAGACGTGATCAACGAACGGGCAGCGGAGAAGGCGCGAAAGGCGGGAATTTTCGTGGTGATGGACCGCTGCATTTTGAAGGAGCACCGGGCGCGATTTGGATAGCGAATCGCGTCAGGCGTTCCCGCTCGATCCCAATTCTGTTCCGCGCGCCCTCACCAGAATCACCGTGGCATCGTCACGCAGTCCAGTTCCATTCGTGAATTTTCTGACATCCGCGAGCAGACTATCGGGCGTAATGTCGGGCGATTGCATCTGAGCGAGAAGCCGCTCCGCGCCGTATTCTTCGCCGGAATCGATTTCCGCCTCGGTGATTCCATCGGAATAAAAAGCGATGCGGGAATGTTCGCCCAGGGTTACTTCGGTCTCCGAGAATTTGCTGGCGGAAATTCCCAGGGGCAAGCCGTGCTCGTGATGGATCCAGCGGTAGCCGGAAGGCTCGACCAGCAGCGGCGCCAGATGGCCGGCGTTCGCGATGCGCAGAAGGCGGCTCGGCGGGTCGAGTTCGGCGTACACCATGGTGACGAAGCGGCCGCTGGGAAAATCCTCGATCATCAATTTGTTGAGACGCGTCAAAACTTCGGCGGGTCCCGAACCGGTCCGCGCCAGGGAACGCAACATGCCGCGGGTGGCCGACATCAGAAGCGCTGCCGCCGTGCCTTTGCCGGAGACGTCGGCGAGAACCAAGCCCCAGCGCCCGTCGCCGAGCGGAATGAAGTCATACCAGTCACCGCCCACCAAACCTGCCGGAATGGAAAGACCTGACACCGCGAACCCTGGGATCAGCGGAGAACTGCGCGGCAGCAGGGCCTGCTGAATGGAGCGAGCCTCTTCGGCCTCGCGACTCATGCGCGTGCGCTGTTCGCGCTCATTGCCAAAGCGCCGGGCGTTGTGAACCGCGACTGCGACGTGATCGCACAATCCTTGCAGCAGGCGCAGTTGATCGGGACAGAAAGCGCTGAGCTCACAATGGGAAGCGGTGAAAACTCCGACCAGTTCGCCCTCGCGTTGCAACGGGATGGCGACTTCGGAGCGCGTACCCGGCTCGCAGGCTTCGTAGTAAGGGTCGCGACTGACGTCTGGAGCGTAGTGCATTTTGCCAGTGGCCGCGACGTGTCCCACCATTCCCTCCCCCATCTTGAGGTGATGGCCCTTGCTGTAAACGCTGCAGCCGCGAACCCCGGCTAGCACGAATTCAGGATTCTCCTGGTCGCGAAGGTAGAGGTTGATTTCGACGCAGCCGAGCGATGCCGCAACCTCGTCGACGATCCGCGGAACGAGTTCTTCGATGTCGAGAGTGGAGGTGATCCGCTGGGCAAACTTTTGCAGGCGTACCAGTTCCGTCACCCGGAGGGCGGCGGTTTCAGGCAGAGGCGGGGTGGAGAAGCCGAAGTCTGTGAGGGGGCTGGTGGCCACGACGAAACCCTCCTGCGGGTCGATTGCAAACTGTCTTATGAGATTGCCAGAATCAGGTTTCAGATTCTCTTTTTGTTCGGCTTGTCTTTGGATTTGGCGTCGGCTGCTTGAGCCGTTTGATTTCTTCCAGGCGTTCGCGAATCCGCTTTTCCACTCCTTCGTTGGTGGGACGGTAGTACACGCGGTTGCGCAAACTGTCGGGCAGGCACTGCATGTCGGCGACCTTGGCTTCGGCGTCGTGGGCGTATTGATAGTCCTTGCCGTAGCCTAGGCCTTTCATCAGGCTGGTGGGAGCATTGCGCAGGTGCAGCGGGACAGGCTCGGCGGCGGTTTGCTCTACATCCTGGCGAACCGCGCCGTATGCGGTGTATAGCGCGTTCGACTTGGGTGCGACCGACAGATAAACGACGGCTTGTGCCAGGGCGAGATTGCCTTCCGGCATGCCGATGAAGTCAACGGCGTCACGAGCGGCCATGCACAACGCGAGTGCGCCCGGTTCGGCGAGGCCAATGTCCTCGACCGCCATGCGGACCACGCGGCGGGCGATGTACAGCGGATCTTCTCCGGCTTCAAGCATGCGAGCCAGCCAGTAGAGGGCGGCGTCGGGATCGCTGTTGCGGACGGACTTGTGCAGCGCGGAGATGATGTTGTAATGCTCTTCTCCGTTTTTGTCATAGAGCAGGACCCGTCTCTGGA
Organism: uncultured Acidobacteriaceae bacterium; assembly: GCA_963752985.1. GTDB lineage: Bacteria > Acidobacteriota > Terriglobia > Terriglobales > Acidobacteriaceae > Acidiflorens. Next base: position 233,462 of record CAVWAN010000013.1, on the reverse strand, counting down.
GGGCTTCCTGGATGGTTTGCTCGGTGATCGCGGTGGCTTCGGGCGGAGACGCGGCTAGCCGCGTCTCTACAGACAGGGCGGCGGCTACTTCTATAACGTTGTAGGCGTTGCGGGCGTCGCCGCTCGAGTAGGCGGCGATCTTGCGAAGCGATTCGTCAGAGGCTTCGAGATGCATCTGGCCGAGGCCGCGCTCGGTATCGTTGAGTGCGCGCCGCAGAAGGACGACAATCTGCTCTTCGCTCAGCGGGTTCAACACATAGACGCGGCAGCGCGACAGCAGCGCTGAATTGATTTCGAACGACGGATTTTCGGTGGTGGCACCAATCAGGCGAATGCTGCCTTTCTCCACGTGCGGGAGGAAGGCATCCTGCTGCGCTTTGTTGAAGCGGTGAATTTCGTCGACGAAGACGATGGTGCGTGTTCCGTACTGGCGGGCGCGATCGGCATCGCTCATGACCTGCTTGATTTCCTTGATGCCGGCGAGCACGGCGGAAAACTCAATGAAGTCGGCCTTGGTGATGCCCGCAATGATCTTGGCAAGGGTGGTTTTGCCCGTGCCCGGAGGGCCCCAGAAGATCATCGAGGTCGGGTCATCACGCTCGATCTGCACGCGCAGCGGTTTGGCGGGGCCGACCAGGTGTTCCTGTCCGACGAATTCATCGAGGGTTCGCGGGCGCATGCGGTCAGCCAGCGGGCGCGCTCCCTGGGCGCTGGAGTCTTCCGGCGGGATGGCTTGGAATAGATTCACAAGATCATTTCACCACAGAGTCACAGAGAAAAGATCGGGTCATCTGACCATCGGGTCATCGGGTCATCTAGGGTCAAACGCCTTTGATTTTCGATGGCCCGATGACCCGATCACCCGATGACCCGATGTTTCTTGCGGCTTCGTATAGCACGATGCTGGCGGCGACTCCGGCGTTGAGCGATTCGACTTGCTTGGCTTGCGGGATCGCCAGGGTCTCGTCCATTTCGCGCGTGAGTTCACGGGACAGGCCGGCGCCTTCGTTGCCTATGAAGATGGCGAGCGGCAAAGTCCATGAGATCTGGGGCAGCGGAGTTCCCTGGTGCGAGGAAGTCGCCAGCAGTCGAACGCCGCGTGCCCGCAGAAGCGGAATCAGTTCCGCGGAAGGGATCCGCAAGAAAGGCAAGCGGAAGATCGAACCTGCCGAACCGCGCAGGACTTTCGAGTTGTAGGGGCTGACGGTTCCTTCGGTCAGAAAAATTCCGGCCGCACCAAAGGCTTCGGCGGAGCGCAGGATCGTGCCGAGGTTGCCGGGGTCCTGCAGGCCCGCAGCCACGACCAACGGGCCTTGGCTCGAGCGGTCGAGCAGTTGAGCGTAAGAGAAAGCCGGCAGTTTGAGCAGGGCCGCCACGCCCTGGGGCGCGTCGCTCGGCACGATCGAATTGAACAGCGCATTGGGCAAGACGAGGGTTTCGGTGCGAGCGCCGATCTGAGGCAGAAGTCTTTCGGCGAGAGGCCGCGCCGATTCGCTGAAAAATACGCTCTCCAGATGCTGGCCGCTGCGTAATGCTTCTTCGAGCAACTTGACGCCTTCGATGGCACATTCGCCCTGGGCGGTCAACTCGGCGCGGCGGAACGCGAGCCGCAATTCCCTCAGCCTGGGGTGGTGGCGGCCGGCGACGGGGCGCAGACGCTCCGCCTGATTACGCGCTCGCGCGGCCTTTGCGTCCTGTTTCATAGGTTGGTTCCAAGATCACGTTGTATGGTACATTTCATTGTTTACGCCGACAATGTTTACGCCGACAGTGTTTACGCCGACAATGTTTAGCTGACGTCGGGAAGGGAATAGAGTGCGCGCGGAAATCCTTAAAATTGATGCGGTAACGCCCGAGGCTTCGTTGATCAAGTATGCTGCCGAGCAGATTCAGTCCGGGCAGGTGCTGGGTATGCCTACTGACACGTTCTATGGGCTGGCGGCGGACCCGTTCAACCTGCGCGCGGTGGAGCGCGTGTATGAAATCAAGTCGCGTTTGCGGCACAAGCCTCTTTCGCTGCTGATCGAGAACGTGGACCAGGCGGAGGAATTCGCGCGTCCCTTGCCGGATGATTTCCATCTTCTGGCGCGGCGATTCTGGCCGGGACCGCTCACCATGATTGTGCCAGCGGCGTCGCATCTGCCGCTGAAGGTAACTGCGAACACGGCGAATGTGGCGCTGCGCGTGCCGGCGGCCGAGATTCCGCTGGCAGTGGTGCGGGCGGCGAAAATTCCGATCACGGCGACCTCCGCCAACCTGAGCGGCGCCGCGGAATGCACGACCGCCGAGCAGGTGCAGGAGCAATTGCAAGGGCGCATTTCGATGATCGTGGACGGCGGAAAATCTCCGCGGACCATTTCATCGACCATTGTGCACTTTCGAGAAGACGGTACCTGGCAGATTTTGCGCGAAGGTGCGATTCCCGCCAAGGATATTATCGAAGCGTTGTCTTAAATCAGGTTTCAAAGTTTCAAGGTTTCAATGTTTCAAGGTTGCAATCCTAGAATTGAAGCTCTGATGGCCATCCGACTGATCCTCCTTGAAACCTTGCAACTCTGAAACCTTGAAACCTGGCTCCAAATTGATGCGTCCCTGGCTGCTGTTGTTGCTGGCGGTGGCGGGAGGGCTATTGCTGTTTCTCGGCGTCACCGGATCGCGCATCGTGGGCGCGGCCTCGGAAGCGCCGGCGAAAAAAGCGGATGTGATCGTTATTTTCGGAGCTGCCGAGTATGCGGGCCGTCCTTCGCCGGTATACCGGGCGCGGCTGGACCACGGTTACGAATTGTTTCAGAAGGAAATGGCGCCGGTAGTGATCACGACCGGCGGAGCGGCGCAGGATCCGGATTTCAGCGAGGGCGGGGTTGGCCGGGACTATCTCTTGCGGCGCGGTGTTCCGGAGCGGGCTTTGATCGGGGAGACGCAGGGGTCCGATACGGCGCAGTCGGCGGCGCGGGTGGCCAACATCATGCGCGCGAACGGCATGCGCAGCTGCATTGCGGTCAGCGATGCCTACCATGTATTCCGCATTCGCGCCTTGCTGGAGCACGAAGGCGTGCAAGTGGAGTTGGCGCCCCGGCCAGAGTCGCGTCCACGCTCTCTGTGGGAGCGGTTTGTGGCGGTAATGCGCGAAGCCGTGAGCTACCTCGTGTGGAAGGTGGGGATGACTTAGAGGTGGCTGCTAGCCACGGAACGACTTCATCACAACGACGATGTGACCATGATCACCGGCGGTTTCATGTCATCTCTTTATAATTGGCAAGGACTATGTAGGGTCTGGGGTTCATACTCCCAACCTTCCCCGAGAAAAGAGAGAATCATGAAGGCTTGTGCGCTGCTGATTCTTACAGCAATCGCGCTTTCTGCGAATGCTCAAGACAAACCTCGTGTGTTCGTCCAAGGAAAGGGTTCAGAAAACGTCAGTAGCAACGGAAGTGGCGGAGGTGGTCAGCACTGGGGAGCGTGGGGTTCAAAATCCACAATAGACTCTCACGACGAAAGCATGCAGGTCACAAGGAATTTGCAGAAGGACTGTTCCGGCGTGATTGTCACCATCAGCCAAGCGAATGCCGACTACATCGTTATGATGAATCGGGAGTCCAAGCAGAACCGGGGCTTGCTTCGCACCAACAGCCAGGTCCAAATCGCCAACAGAGCGGGTGACATCCTCGGCACCAGCGCCACACGAACGGTGGGGAATGCTTCGAAAGATGCTTGTAACCTAATCGTAGCCGACTGGCAGGCTCATGGCCGTCTCAATGTCCAAGAGCCTCCGGCTACTCTACCTTCACAGCCAACAAACGTTCAGCCTGCGGTTCAAGTTTCGCCAACACCGCAGACCGCACCGGCAGTGACCCTTCCGGCCACACCCTCGATCACTAAGTCTGCCGACGCAGCCCCCGCCGCAAAAGAGGAGGGCAAAATCATTCTGACTTCGATACCGGATGGCGCGGACGTTTACGTTGACGATAGTTTTGTTGGCAATGCTCCCGCTACGCTGAAACTTCCCGCGGGTAAACACACGGTCAAGGTTTCGCAAAGCGGATACGCCGCATGGATTAAAGAGATTTCCGTGTTTGCCGGGTCGGAAGTCAATATGAAAGCCACACTGGAGAAGAATCCATAGAGTGCGCCGGCGGAGACGCGGCAAGCCGCGTCTCTACCATCCCCGCCGTTCTCGCAAGCTCGTGACGTGCGCCACGTGGTGGCGTCCGTGCCAGGAGTAGAGTGCGAGAGTTTTTTCCAGCGACATTGGACCGAGCGCAGGATGGCGGAAGGTACGTTGCCATTCCGCGTCGGTGAGTTGGCGCAACATCAGCATCCAGCGTTGGTGCAGGGAGTCGAGCAAGGCCAGCGACACTTCGATGGAGGCGAGCTTGGCCTCGGGCAACTCAGCCCAAAGATTTTCCATGTATGGCTTGATGGTGGGCTGGTCTTCGGTGAGCGCCAGCTTGAAACGAACATAGGAGTTCATGTGGCTGTCGGGCAAGTGATGGGCTAGCTGGCGGAGCGTCCAGCCGCCATCACGGTACGAAGTATCCAATTGCTGGTCAGAAAGTCCACGGAGGGCAGCACGCAACTGCGCGGGAGTCTGCTCGATGTCGGTCAGGCACTGCTGCTTTTGTTCCGCCGTAAGCGGGCCGGTGCAGGAAAACTTCCCGATGGGATAGCGCGGGTCAGACATGGACGTCCCTCCGCAGAGGTAGATGATGTTGGAGGGAAACGCGCTGCAGAAAAAAAGACGGTTTAGCGCAATGTCCGGCAAGCTAGCGCATGAATCCTCAATTGTCATCCTGAGCGCAGCGAGGGACCTATGAATTTGAATCCGCCCCAATGCATAGGTCTTTCGCTTCGCTCAAGATGACAATCTAAGCTTATATCGGGAATTTACGGGACACGACCACGCCTACCTCACCATAGCGAGGATGCGGACCGGGGCGGCGCCAGGCTGCTTGGTCGTCTTCTTTGCCGGGGCGACGATGACGAGCGAGCCGGTCGCAGGCAGCGTGTTGAAGCGCGCCGCGCCCTCCACCACATAGCTTCCGTGCAGGGCGAGCTGCCGCGCCAAGGTACGGTCGGAGGCGAAGTCCACCGGTGTCTCGACGGCAAAGCCGATGGTGTAGCGAGCGTCGATGAGGAACTCAGCCGCGTCACGGGCGATGGGAAACGACGAGGTTAGCCGAGCATTTGTTAACCGATCATTCGGGGCCAGATCGTCGTGCGCGCCCGTGCGGCGGATGGCGACCACGGCTCCTTGCGGGATCACGCCGTGGTGCGATTCCCAAGCCGCGATGTCGTCGAGAGAAATCTGGGGACTGCCTTCGGGCGCTGGATCCAAATCCATCATCACCAGCGGAGCGATCAGGCGCTCAGGCGGAATCTGGCCGGCGGTCCATGTCCCGGGAATCAGCGCAGCGGGAGCAATGATGCGGGTTCTGGACTCTTTGGGCTGGGCTTGGGCCAGAGCCGGCGTTGCCATTTGGCCATCGGTCAGGTCCACCACCTGGGAATAGCGATCCGGCTGCGTCGAACCGGGACGCCGGTCGGCGAACAGCAGAATGGCGAGCACGAGCGCGTAGGCGATGATGAAACTGCGAATCCGCATTCAATTCCTTAGCCGGAAGTAAGTGAGACGTAATTCCAGCCTGTATTGTTGCCCGCGGGGGAAGGAAGTTCAATCAACGGTTGTACATGACCCCCTGACCGGCTGCAAATGCTTGAGGCGACAGCTCGGATTCCGCCGGCAGTCGCTACTGTGAGGCGGTTGATCGCAGGCTGCTCGCGGACGGGCGAGACGCCCGTCTCTCCATATAGAACTACCAATATTCGACTGGAAAACTTTGGTTTCCGGTTCATTATTTCGGGCAAGACGCGCAAGCGTTAGAATACAGTTAACTCATCCATTAGCTCTCCAGGGCCATCGCATTCGCCGGTTTCGATTCCGGCTGAGGCGCCCATGTCTGCTGGCAGGAGCTGAGGATTCACGAGCTGAGGATTCAGAACTGAGGAGTAATGTTCGGCCGCGAAGAAAAGGTATCCACGTTTCGGCTCACCGCCGTGCAGTACGTCATCCTGGCTATTTTCCTGGTGTTGGCGTACCGGCTGTGGCGGCTGCAGGTGATGCAAAGCGATGAGTACGCTTTGCTGGCGGAGAAGAACCGCGTTCGCAATGTGCCAATTCTGGCGCCGCGCGGCAAGATTCTGGATCGCGAAGGCCGGATCATTGTCGATAACTACCCCTCGTTTTCCGCGTTGCTGTTGCGCGATTCCACGCGCGATCTGAATGCCGACGCCGACGCTATCGCCAAGGGACTGCACCTGAATCCCGATGAAATCCGCCAGCGCATTAAGCGCACGGCGTGGATGCCGCAATACCAGCCGATTTTTTTGAAAGAAGACATCACACCCGACGAACTGGCCTTCATCGAGGCGCATAAGAACGAGCTTCCCGAGCTTGAAACCATCATGTCGCACCGGCGGCTGTATCCGCGCAACGGCTTCATGGCGCACCTGATCGGTTATGTTGGCGAAGTGACGGAAGACATGCTCAACCAGCCGCAGTTCGAACTCTACACGCCCGGCGACGTGGTCGGAGTGAGCGGAGTCGAGAAGCAATACAACAGCATCCTGATGGGCAAGAACGGATTCCGGCGCGCGATCGTCAACAGCCACGGGCGCGAAGTGGGGCGGCTCGACGAAACTCCGGCGGAGCCGGGCAAACAGCTCAAGCTCACCCTCGATCTGGATTTGCAGATCGCGGCGGAAGAGGCCATCGAAGGCAAGAACGGCGCGATCGTTGCCATGGACCCGCACACCGGCGAAATCCTGGCGATGGTGAGCCGGCCGACGTTCGATCCCAACGATTTTGCAATCAAGATTTCGCGGGAGGAGTGGGACAAACTGGTCAACGATCCCGATAAGCCGCTGCTGAACAAAGCGATTCAGGCCCAGCTTGCGCCCGGTTCGACATTTAAGGTCATTATGGCGACCGCCGGTTGGCAAGAAGGGATTGCCCAGACCCTCAACATACACTGCAACGGGGGCGCGACGTTCTATGGCCGGCATTTCGGATGCTGGCTGAAGGGTGGCCACGGCGCGGTCGATCTGGACAAGGGGATTTACCAGTCCTGCGACGTGTTCTTCTACACGCTGGCGGAAAAGCTCGGCATCGACCGCATCGCAAAGTACGCCACCATGCTCGGCTTGGGACAGAAGACCGGTATCGACCTGCCCAACGAAGTGAGCGGCGTGATGCCTTCGGAAGAATGGAAGATACGCAATTTCAAGCAGAAGTGGTTCGCCGGGGAAACGATTTCGGTCGGCATCGGCCAGGGTGCGGTGGCAATCACGCCGGTGCAGTTGATGCGCGCGGTCTCCGCGGTTTCGATGGGTGGCCGCTTGGTGGTCCCGCACGTGATCAATCCGACGAACCTGCCGCCCGGGTTTGTCGAGACCACGCACTATACGGAGGTGAAAGATATTCCGTTCGACCCGAACGGATGGAACGCCATCACCGACGCACTGGGGAAAGTATTGTTACCTGGTGGTACCGCCTCCGGGGCGCACATTCCGGGAATCGACATCGCCGGCAAGACCGGGTCGGCGCAGATCGTCTCGCTGGCCCTGCGCGCGAAGCATGCCAACAAAGAAGATTTCGCCCAGAACGGGTGGTTTGTCGGATTCACGCCCCGGCGCAATCCAGACGTCATTGTGTGTGTGTTGTTCGAAGGCGGCGAGCACGGCAGGCTGGCGGCGCGATTGGCGACCCAGGTGATCAAAGCTTACGTCGATAAACAGCGGCGGCAGCCTACGAAGATGGCGGCAGGCTCGGGCAAGGTGGAAATCGGCAGCCTGTGGACCGATCCCGGCGGCGCTGACGAAGACGGCGTGGACACCAATGGAGACCATTTGCACGGAGGCCGCTTCCTGATTGATGTTGCGCAAAAGAGAGTTCCGCTGGCAGTTGCCGCTCCTGGCGTGCGCTGACTGATAACTCACAACTGACAACGGATAGCCAAGCCCCGCTCGTGATACGTTAACTCTGAAAATGAAGGCTGCTGCCCAACTGGCTCTTGACGCCGCATCTGTGCGCGGGGTGACTTATGCCGACGCGCGTGTGGTCGCGACCCGCAACCGCTCGCTGACCACCAAGAACGGACGCGTTGGTCATGCCTCGGAGTCCGAGTCGCTAGGCATCGGCGTGCGCGTGATTGCGGAAGGTGCGTGGGGATTTGCCGCTTCCGCGGATTTGAGCCGCGCCGCGGTGGAACGGGCAGCCGCGCGGGCGGTCGAAATTGCCCGAGCCTCGGCGCGCGTGAAAAAGGAAGATGTCCGACTGGCTCCCGAACCTGCGGCGGTGGCGGAGTGGACGACGCCGTACAAAACCGATCCTTTCACCACGTCGGTGGAGCAGAATCTCGATCTCCTTTTGAAGGTTGACGCGGAGATGCGAGCCGTAGCGGGTGTCACGCTCGCCGAAACCGGTATGAACTTTCAGCGCGAAGAGTCGTGGTTTCTTTCTTCCGAGGGCGCTCGCATCCACCAGACAAAGTACTCGACCGGCGCCGGATATACGGCGTATGCGTTTGCCGGGTCGGAGATTCAGAAGCGGTCGTATCCGAACTCGTTCGGCGGGCAATGGCAGAACCGCGGCTACGAATTGATCGAAGAAATGAAGCTGGTGGAAAATGCACGGCGGGTGGCGGAAGAAGCGGTCGCCTTGCACCACGCCGATCAGTGCCCGGAAGGCACGGCCACAATTATTCTGGACAGCTCGCAGCTGGGCTTGCAGATTCACGAATCCATCGGTCATCCGATTGAGCTGGATCGGGTGCTTGGCATGGAAGCGAATTTTGCCGGCACGTCATTCCTCACTCTCGAAAAATTGGACCATCTGCGCTATGGCAGCGAACTGGTCAACGTCGTGGCCGACGCCCGGCAGGAGCACGGACCGGGCCTTGGCACCTTCGCCTATGACGACGAAGGCGTGGCCGCTCAATCGACACCGATTATCACCAATGGCCGCTTCACCGGATACCTGAGTTCGCGCGAAACCGCCCACACTATCGGCGCTGCGCGGTCTGGCGGAACGCTGCGCGCCGAAGGCTGGAACCGGCTGCCCATGATTCGCATGACCAACGTCAGCATTCTGCCCGGAGAGAAGCCGCTGAGTCTAGAACAGCTCATTGCCGCTACCGACGATGGCATTTACATGGAGACCAATAAGTCCTGGTCGATTGACGACAAGCGCTACAACTTTCAGTTCGGATGCGAGATTGCGTGGGAGATCAAGAACGGCAAGCGCGGGCGGATGCTGAAGAATCCGTCTTACTCTGGCATCACTACCGAGTTCTGGAACTCGATGGACGCGATCTGCTCGCGCGATGAGTGGACGCTGTGCGGAACTCCCAACTGCGGCAAGGGCCAGCCGCAGCAGGTCGTGGGGACGGGACACGGGGCTAGTCCGGCGCGGTTTCGGAATATTCGCGTCGGGTCCGCGTACCGGGGAAGCTAGCTCACCACAGAGACACAGAGGCCCAGAGAAAAACATAGAAATGCTTACGCGAGAAAAAGCCGCAGATATCTTCGACCGCATTCGCCGCTTCTCGTCTGCCGACGAGGTCGAAGCCATCTTCACTGGCTCGCGCTTTGCCCTGACCCGCTTTGCCAACAACATCATTCATCAGAATGTGGAGGAAGAGAACTCCATCGTTTCGATCCGCACGAATTTTGCCGGGCGGACGGCGCGCGCCACCGCCAATCAGTTCGACGATGAGAGTTTGCGGCGGGCGGTGACGGCTTCGGAAAGTTTGGCGCGAGTGCAGGCGCCGGACCCGGACTTGCTGCCCATGCCTACGGCAGACGAAGCAAAGGCCGCGGGCGAGGGCGCCCGCGCCACACGTTTTTTTGATGAGACCGCCGCGATTACTCCGGCGGATCGCGCTGAAGTGGTCCGGGGCATCGTGTCCGTTGCCGCAAAGCACAGGCTGACGACCGCGGGTATCTATTCGACCTCCGAGTCCCGCGAAGGAATCCTCAACTCGCGCGGCTTGGCGAATTGGCATCATCAGACATTGGCGGAGGTTTCCATCACCATGCTGGGCGAGGATTCTTCCGGATGGCAGAAATTGAATTCGCCTGATGTTCGTAATCTCGACCCCATGCGCTTGGCCGAGACGGCGGCGCAAAAGGCCGTCGAGTCGGCACATCCACGGGAGATTGCGCCGGGTAAGTACGCAGTCATTCTCGAGCCAGCCGCTGTCCTCGACATTGTTGGCTTCATGTTCTGGGACTACAGCGGAGTGGCGATTCTCGATCAACGCTCGTTCTTGAACGATAGGATTGGCACGCAACTATTTGGCGAGAACATCAACATCTGCGACGACGTCAGCCATCCGCTGCAAGCGGGTTCGCCGTTCGACGGCGAGGGTATGCAGCGCCAGCGCTTGCAACTGGTCGAGAACGGCGTGGTCAAGCGCGTGGTGTATGCGCGCGCTACGGCCCAGAAGATGAAGAATTCGGAGTATGCGGCCAAGGTCGGCCCCATCGAACCCACCGGTCACGGATTTCCCCTACCGAATGAGATGGGGGAGATGGCCATGAACATCGTTTTCACCGCGCCAGAGGAGCCGCAAAGCGTAGAAGAAATGATCGCTTCCACCGAGCGCGGCATCCTGGTTACGCGGCTGTGGTACATCCGCGAAGTGGATCCGTACGAGAAGATCGTGACCGGCATGACGCGGGACGGAACCTTCCTGGTGGAGAACGGCAAGGTGCAGTGCGGCCTGAGAAACTTCCGGTTCAATGAAAGCCTGATCTCGATGCTGAAGAATGTCGAGGCGATGAGCGCCCCAGTCCGCGCCAGCGGAGAGGAATCGTTCGACATGGTGGTGCCGGTAATGAAGGTGGCAGGATTTAACTTCACGGAAGCGACGAAGTTCTGAGAACTCAGCACTTAGCATTTAGCAATTAAACTTAGCCCTTCCTTTCGACATTAACTTTTCGCAACAGAGAACTCATCATTTTTCGGATCTGCGAAAGTTCGTCTGCGATTCTCGAGTAGTCGGGTGCGGTGAGGTAGCCCAAGTCCTTGGCTAGCAGCAATTCGTAATCCAGTTCACTTGTCGAGCCAGACGCAATCTGAAGAAAACGTTGGAACTCGTTATTTCCCATCTTTCCACAGCTTTCGGCAATATTCGCGCCGATGGAAATTGTGCATCGCCGAATCTGACTTGTCAGGCCATAAAGCTCTTCCCGGGGAAATTTCAAGCTTGCAGCATAAATCGCCAAAGTGAGCTTGTGGGATCGTTCCCAGACATGCAAGTCATGGAAATCCTTGATGTGCCGCCTCCAGAGGTCGAACGGGTTAGAAAAGTGCTGAATGCTAAGTGCTAACTGCTGTCTCGGCTGTGATGGGGCACACAGCATCTTTGGTATGCCCCTAAGTTCCTGTACCAAAGGCACTTCGCCGCTCTTGTTCCATGACTTCCGTAACTTTGCATGGCTGGTGCTGGGGTGTAATCTCGGCCTGAAATGTGCACATTCTCAATTGGAGTGGTGCACGGGGCAAGCCGGAAGGAAGGTCGTCGCAAACGTGTCTGAAACCGCCAAGGGAACTGTCGCTGAAAGCAGCAAGAATCGACGGGGTTATACGGACGTGCAAGGCGCGCCGCGCTTTCCCATCAAACTGCCGGTGGCCGTGAAGTCGGCAGACACCGGGTCTGGAATTTGGGGAAAGTCGGTTGAGACCGAGAACATTTCCGCCAACGGCGTCCTGTTCCGCATGGATGCGGATGTGCCTGTAGGTTCGGCTGTGGATTTTACGATTTCTCTTCCCGCCGATGTCGTCGGCGCGAAAACCGACGTGCAGGTGGATTGCCGCGGACGAGTGGTACGCAGTTTTGAAGATGGCGGCCGGCGTGGAGTCGGCGTGGTCATTGATGAATATCGTTTTGAGCGCAGGTAGTTTTTGCAGTGAAGTAGAGACGCGGCTTGCCGCGTCTCCCAGTCGGCCGCGCGGGTAGGGCGCGAAAGAGGACAGATGGGCAGCACTTCGGTCAGCGTTGAGCCAGGCGACGGTCTTCATCTTGAGGACGGTAAAGGCACGATCCGCGTGATTGTGGCCGATACCCAGGCCATTTTCCGCGCCGGCTTGCGCAAGATCTTTGCCCTCGAGGATGACATCCGGGTGGTCGGCCAGGCCGAAAGCATCGAGCAAACGGTTAGCGCCATTCAAAAATTTTCCGCCGACGTTGTGATCTTCGAGGCGGCCCTGACCCCGAGTCCAGGCGACGCGGTTTCTGATCTTCTGCGGCAAAATGCGAACTGCCATTTGGTGGTGGTGCTGCAAGAGCCCGACCAGGAGATGACACTCGACTTGTTCCGGCGCGGCGCTCATGGCATCGTTTCACGGGAAATTGAGCCGGAAATGCTGGTGGAATGCCTGCGCAAAGTCGCCCAGGGTGAGCCTTGGCTCGACAGCCGCGCGGTCGGGTGGGTGATGCAGGCCTACCGTACCCAAGGCTTGCGTCCGACAGGGTCGCGTCTCAAAGTGTCGCTTACCCCCAAAGAATCGAACATCGTCTCGTGCGTCACTCAGGGGATGAAGAACAAAGAAATTGCCCTGCGGGTTGGCACCACCGAACAGGTGGTCAAGAATTATCTCCGCAAAGTGTACGACAAGCTGGGAGTTGCCGACCGTCTGGAACTCGCGCTGTACTGCTTGAATCACAGAGTGGTTGAGAACCCAGGCGCAGGTCAGGCCAAGCCGGCGTCAGCCCAGTCCGCTCAGCCCACCAACGGGAATGCCACGACGGCTCCGCAAGCACCGAATGCCGCTGCCGCTGCTGCTGGCTCGGGATCCCACTCCTGAATCTTTTCTTCTAGTACAATCTCTGTCGCAGATAGTTCTCAGTGGCCAGTTCTCAGTTTTCGGTGAATACCGTGAGTTCTCACGTGGACCGGGAGCTGAAGGTAGTCTGAGAGCAATTTCCGTCCCGAGAGAGGCAATCATGAAAGGCGACGCAAAAGTCATTGCCATCCTGAACGACGTGCTCAAAGCCGAGCTCACCGCCATCAACCAGTATTTCCTGCACGCCGAGATGTGCGAGAACTGGGGCTATGAACGCATGGCCAAGCACACCCGCAAGGAATCCATCGAAGAAATGCAGCATGCCGAAATCCTGATGGAACGCATCCTGTTGCTCGATGGCGCTCCCAATATGACGGACTATTTCAAGATCAATATCGGGCAAACCCTGAAGCAGCAATTGGAGAACGATCTGCAGCTCGAGTACACGGCCGTGAAACGCCTGAATGACGGCATCAAGGCCAGCGTGGCCGCGGGCGACAACGGTTCGCGCGAGCTGATGGAGAAGATCCTGCTCGATGAAGAACACCACATCGACTGGCTGGAAGGGCAACTGCACGCGATCAAAGAGATGACCTACGAGAATTACCTGGCCCAGCAACTGCACAAGCCCGAGGAAAGCTGAGAACCGTTGTCAGTTGCCAGCCTCCGGTTCTGGAATTCGTGCGCCGCGTTCCGCAGGCCTACTGGCTGCTAGAATCAAACCAGCACTTCATGCGCGTCGCATGGCGACGGAGAGATGGCCGAGTGGCTGAAGGCGCACGCTTGGAAAGCGTGTTTACTCGAAAGGGTAACGTGGGTTCGAATCCCACTCTCTCCGCCAGTTTTCAAATCACAGCCAGAAATGCAGGTTCCGCGAGCCTGTTACTATTCTTGAGCGGTTCCTGTTACTAAAACCGTGAAATCCCTTGGTTCGCAGTATTGGACTTCAGGGGAATTTCATGGCAAACCGCACCGCAACGCTCTACATCCGCATCACCACTGCCGATGGCAGGGAAGTCAAGGAGGCAAGCCATGAAACGCAGACGGATTATCCCGGTGTTGATGCTGACTGGCTCTACCATAGTTCTTGCGCTGATCACTGCTGGATGCGGCGAACAGCGCAAAGTAGACCTTTCGGCTGAGGAAGCAGCCATCCGTCGGACTGATGCTAATTGGCTCGCCGCCGCTTCTGCGCATGACCTGAATCGAGTGCTTCCGTTTTGGACCGATGATGCGACCGTTGTCACTCCGGGCATGCCCCCCATCGTCGGCAAGGACGCGATCCGTAAGTACGTTTCTGGCGCATTCGCTACACCGGGATTTTCGATCACTTGGAAGACCGAGAAGGTGGAGGTCTCCCAGTCTGGCGACTTGGCGTACTCCACCGGGACTGACCGAATATCTTTAAACACTCCGGATGGTAAGTCTGTGACAGAGGAGAATCGAGGAGTGGCCATCTGGAAGAAGCAGGTCGATGGCTCTTGGAGGGTCGTTTTGGACATGGGGAGCCCTTCTGCGTCTGCAAATGCAAAGTGACTTGTCGGAGCCTCTTGAGAACGCGGAATGCCTTGCCTATTGGCGCCTCCGCTCGGTAACACGGCTTCTTCGCTGTACGATTCCGTATTAATTTTGGTGCGATTTGAGGCTCAGAATGGCCCAAACCAGCGTCTTGGTGAAAGTCGTAGCCCTATGTCAACGATGGATTTAGCCCATAGTGCTGGCAAAATTGGGGTGTCCCCGGTCCCATCCCACTCTCTCCGCCAGTTCCCCCCTATTTTTCAACTGAATTCTCGCCTGGCATCGAAAGTGAAGCGGCAGAAATGATTTCATCTCCAATGTCTGATACTTCCAACAGCGCTCGGCTCCTGGGACTCTCACAGATCGTTGGCAATACGCCACTGCTGGAAATCTCCTTCGAGTTTCGCGGCCGGCAACGTGTGATCTACGCCAAGTCCGAACAGTTGAACCTGACGGGCAGCATCAAGGACCGCATGGCACTGCATATCTTGCGGGAGGCGTACCGAAGCGGGCAGCTCCATCCCGGCGATACCATCGCGGAGGCCACCAGCGGCAACACGGGGATATCGTTTGCCGCTATTGGCCGTGCTCTCGGCCACCCCGTCAAGATCTTCATGCCGGACTGGATGAGTCGCGAACGCAAGGACCTGATTCGGAGCTACGGGGCTGAGATCGTGCCGGTCAGCCATGAGCAGGGAGGATTTCTGGGCAGCATCCGACTGGCGGAGGAATTCGCGGCCAGCCATCGAGATGTGTTTCTGCCCTGCCAGTTTTCGAACGAGGCCAACGTTGCGGCGCACGAAACCACGACTGGCCCGGAGATTTGGCTGCAACTGGAAGGTGCCGGACGTGTCCCCGACGCTTTTGTGGCTGGCGTTGGCACGGGTGGCACGGTGATGGGCGTGGGGCGATCTCTTCGGCGCAAGAATTCCAAAATCAGGCTTCATCCCGCCGAACCTGCGGAATCCCCAACCCTCTCCATGGGGTACAAGGTCGGCAAACATCGCATCCAGGGGATTTCGGACGAATTCATTCCTGCGATCGTGGACCTGGCCGCCCTGGATGGAATCATTACCGTGTCGGACGGCGATTCGATCCTCATGGCGCAGAAACTCGCATCGACGCTCGGCTTGGGAGTGGGAATCTCATCCGGATGTAATTTCCTGGCGGCGATCAAGGTGCAGGAAATGCTCGGTCCTGATGCGGTAGTCGTAACCGTATTCCCGGACTCCAACAAGAAGTATTTAAGCACCGACCTGATGAAGCAGGAACCGATTCACGACGAATACCTTGCACCCAAGGTCGAACTGAAGGGTCTATCGGGTCTGCCCCGCGTCTGTGTCTTTTGCGGGCGCGGCAACTGAGTTCCAAAGAACCTCGTGCCCGTCCCAGGTGACGAGTTGCCCCGTCCGGTCCTGGTCTTCCGTGATCTCGGAAGGCTCCTCCGCAATTGCTAAGCTCGCAGTGAGTTCCAGGAGGACCTGTGTCCGCGACTGCTCAGAAGACCGCTCAGCAATCCACCATCAAGATTCTTTACGCCGAGTCCGACGAAGCCACGCTTGCCGCCCAAGCTGTCGCCATGCGCAATGCCGGACATTGCGTGACCACTGCCCTCAACCGCCAGGGCACTCAGGAGGCCCTGCGCCGCGATGCCTTTGATCTCGTCATCCTCGGTTCAACCTTATCCAAGGATGATCGCCATCACCTGCCCTACATGGTCAAGAAGGCCCACGAAGGAACGAAGGTTTTGGTCATGCATGCCGGTGCCCACCATCACGAAGTGGACGCCGCCATCGACCCCAACCTGAGCATGCTCCTGGTGCTCGAGCGGATTGCCGCCGTGCTTCAGCCTGCGGACGCGCGCTCGTAACTCTACCTGAAATTTAAAATGGGCCGCCAGCCAAGAAGCGGTGACGTTTCCTTGGCTATCGGCCCATTCGATCCGGACTGGGATCGGAGGTGATACCTACATCGTAGACCCTCGGGCTCGATTGTCAAGGATCAACTTCCGAAAGCTCCAAATAGTCCTATTCCGGGAGAATTCCCGCCAAAATGCCCTCCAAGCATTGACACTTTCCTCGCCAAAATGTTATTTTTACTGGTTTTAGAAACGACTCTCCTTCCAGCAGGATCATCAGAAAACGATCATCAGAAAATGGACCAGACACTCCGACAACTAAACGAATTACTGCTCGGAGCCGTGCCCACGGTCATCCTGCTCGGGACGCTTTATATCCTCTACACCTTCCTGGTTCATCGCCCACTCACCGCCGTGCTCGCCGAACGCCGCAGCCGGACCCAGGGTGCCATGGAAAAAGCGCGCGCTGATATCGCAGCTGCCGAGGCCCGCACCGCCGACTACGAGCAACGCCTCCGCGAAGCCCGGCAGAAAGTTTTCAAGAACCAGGAAGCGCGCCGCCAGCAGGCTACGCAGTCGCGCACCCAGGCCGTGAATCAAGCCCGAACCAGGGCCCAGGAACAGGTCAAGCAGGCCTGCGCGGCCATGGAGCAGGATAAGCAGCAAGCCATGTCGAAGCTGCAAGCGGACGCAGCCCGACTCGCCAGCGACATCGTGCGCACCGTGCTGCGGCCCATGGCATCGCCCGGTCAGGCGGGTGGCCAATGAAGACTATGCCAGAGGTCGTGACTCCTGACAGTTGCCGAGCTGCGCTCGGCTTGGACAGCCGGGGGCGGCTGTCCCTACGCAACCTTGGACGGGCGAGTCACCCGTCCCCACACGAACCGTTTATCCGTGCGCTGCTCGTGCTGGCGCTGCTGGCCTTCGTATCGACGGCCTACGCGCAGCAGCAATCCGCGCCGCCGTCTTCCCAGTCCGCATCCGCCGAACCAGCACAAGACGCAAACCAGCCCGCTCCAGCCCAAAGGACCATCGGCGGAGAGCTGGCCCATGAGACCCGCGAGGCTACCGGGGCCGACGAGGAAGAAGAAAACGCAAAGCTCAAGCACGCCGCGCCAGTGCAATGGCTGGCGCGCAAAACCGGCATCAGTGTGCATCAGGCGCACTTGCTGGCGCTCTCTCTGAATTTCGCCATCATTGCCGCCATCGTGTTCTGGGCCGCGCGCAAATTCGTGCCCGGCATGTTGCGCGACCGCAGTGCGGACATCCAGCGGGCTCTGGAAGAAGCGCGCGCCGCCAGCCAGGATGCGAATCGCCGTTTAGCCGAGATCGAGAATCGCCTCCGCCAATTGGATGTGGAAATCGGGCGGATGCAAGCCACCGCCGAGAAAGAAGGCGACGCCGAGGAAGTTCGCATCCAGCAAGCCGCGGAAGAAGATGTTCGTAAAGTGGTGCTCGCCGCCGAGCAGGAAATCGCGGCCGCTGCCAAGCAAGCCCGGCGCGAATTGACCTCCCACACCGCCGGCCTAGCCATCGCCCTCGCTCGCCAGCAGATCAACGTCGATTCCAATACCGACCAGGTTCTGGTCCGCGACTTCGCCGGCAACCTGGCCCAGAAAGATGGTGGAAAGAGAGACGGAAAGGATGGCCATTAGCCATGGCTTCCGTTGTCGGTACCTACGCCCGTGCCTTCGCAGATGTGGTGATGACTCCGAAGAACAAGCTCGATTCCGACCATGTGCTAAGGGAGTTATACGGAATCGAGGCTCTGCTAAAGCAAAGCGACCAGTTGCGCCGCGTCATGGAAAACCCGTCCATCCCCGGAGATCGGAAACGCGCCGTGCTTGATGCCATCGCCGCACGACTGGGCACGACCAGGCAGGTGCGGAATTTCGTAGCCGTACTGACCGATAACCGAAGGCTTCCGCTGTTCAACGAGATCCTGAAACAGACGGAGCAAGAATTGAACGACCGTCAGGGTTTCGCGGAAGCGCAAGTAAGCAGCGCGCGCCAATTAAGCGGCCCGGAAAAGCAAATGCTGGAAGCCGAGATCGCAAAGATGACCGGCAAGAAAGTCCGGGCAATCTACGAACAAGATGCCTCGTTGCTAGGTGGAGCGGTTGTGCAGGTCGGCAGCACTATCTACGATGGTTCGGTAAAAGGGCAGTTAGAAAAGATGAGGGAGCAGTTGGTGGAAGGTTAAAGGGCAGCTTTTAGCTCTTAGCCTTTAGCTTGAACCCCGTGGACTAGTAAGTTGCGGAGAACTTGCGATTCGTATCAGGGCATCGCTTTAGCGATGCCGAAAACTTCGAAATCAGAAGCCCCTTTAGGGGCTGGGCATCGAAGAGCTAAAAGCTAACGGCTAAAGGCTAAGAGCTGATTTTATGGCACAAATCAAAGCAGACGAAATTACGCAATTAATCCGCGAGCAAATCGAGAACTACGAAACGAAAATCGCGGTCGACGAAGTCGGCACCATCATCACCCTCGGTGACGGCATCGCCCGTGTCTACGGCCTCGATAAGGTCATGGCCGGAGAACTGCTTAGCTTCCCGCACGGCATCGCCGGCATCGCCATGAACCTGGAAGAAGATCAGGTGGGCGTAGTCATCCTCGGCGAATACACCGAGATCAAAGAAGGCGACGAAGTGAAGCGCACCGGCCGCATCATGAGCGTGCCCGTGGGCGACGCCCTGATTGGCCGCGTGGTGAATTCGCTGGGCGTGCCGATTGACGACAAGGGTCCGATCGCCACCGATAAATTTATTCCCATCGAGCGCCTTGCTCCCGGCGTCATAGCCCGCCAGCCAGTGCGCGAGCCCATGGCTACCGGATTGAAGGCTATCGACTCCATGATCCCCATAGGCCGCGGACAGCGCGAACTGATCATCGGAGATCGCCAGACCGGAAAGACCGCCGTTGTCCTCGACACCATCATCAACAACAAGGGCAACAACCTGATCTGCATCTACAACGCCATCGGTCAGAAGCGCTCGTCGATTGCCCAGGTGGTGAAGATTCTCGAAGATGCCGGCGCCATGGAATACACCATCGTGGTTGCGGCTTCGGCTTCCGAACCCGCTCCCATGCAGTACATCTCTCCCTACGCGGCCTGCGCCATGGGCGAGTTCTTCCGCGATTCGGGACGCCACGCTCTCTGCATCTACGACGATCTTTCGAAACACGCCGCCTCCTATCGCGAAATCTCGCTTCTGCTGCGCCGTCCCCCCGGCCGCGAAGCCTATCCGGGAGATGTTTTCTATCTCCACTCGCGCCTGTTGGAGCGCGCTGCCAAACTCAGCGACAAGAACGGTGGAGGATCGCTGACTGCGCTCCCCGTAATCGAAACCCAGGCGGGCGACGTTTCGGCCTACATTCCGACCAACGTGATTTCGATTACCGACGGCCAGATTTATCTGGAAACCGACCTGTTCAACCAGGGCGTCCGCCCGGCCGTGAACGTCGGACTTTCCGTAAGCCGCGTAGGCGGCAGCGCCCAGATCAAGGCTATGCGCCAGGTCGCTGGAACGCTGAAGCTGGAACTGGCCCAGTATCGCGAACTCGCCGCCTTTGCCCAGTTCGGCAGCGATCTCGACAAAGCCACCCAACAGCAACTCAATCGCGGAAAACGGCTGGTGGAACTCCTGAAACAAGGCCAGTTCTCGCCGCTTCCGTTCTCGAAACAGATTCTGATCATCTTCGCCGGAACCAGCGGAGTGCTCGACGACATGCCGGTAGAACAGGTCCGCGACTTCGAGAAAGATCTTTACAAGTATGTGGAAACCACGAATCCAGGTCTGCTCAACACCATCGCGGAAAAGAAAATCCTGGACGACAATCTGAAAGCGGAGATGTCGAGAGTAATTCAAGAAGCGAAACAGCAGTTCGTAGATGCAAGGCAAGCAGTAGCGAAGTAAAAGGTGTTAGGTCTAAGGTCTTAGGTCTTAGGAAAACCCACCGGACCTTGAGATTCACTGAGACCCGAAACCTAAGACCTAAGACCTAAGACCTGATTTCCGATGGCAAACGTTCTCGACATCCGGCGCCGTATCCGCAGCGTGGTCAACACGCGGCAGATCACCAAGGCCATGAAGACGGTTTCGGCGGCGAAGTTGCGCCGCGCGCAGGAGGGCGCTCTGGCCGCGCGTCCTTATTCGCAGATGCTCACCAACGTTCTCAAGTCGCTCGTGTCGCGAGCCGATATCTACGATCCGGCTACCGGATTGCCGCGGCATCCTCTGCTTGCCGAGCGTCCGGAAAACAACATCCTGCTGATCCTCGTTACCGGAGATAAGGGCCTGGCCGGGGCCTTCAACACCAATATCCTGAAGATGGCTTCGAAGTTCATCGCGTCCAAGCCGGATCAGAACATTGACTTGGAATGCATCGGGCGCAAGGGCCGCGACTTCATGCGGCGGCGTTACCCGATGGCGCCCGAGCGGGCCTCTGCCGATGGAACGACGGGCGCCTCGCCCGTCCAGCCTGGCGCAGAAGTTGCTGCGCCGCGCGCCGGGCGGGTGGAGATCGCAGGCGAACATGTCGGAGTTCTGGGCAAGGTCGAGCACAATTTCGCGTCCACTCTGAGCGAGAGTGTGATTGCCCGCTACTGCCGAGGCGAGATTGACGGCGTTTACCTTCTATTCAACGAATTCAAGTCGGTCATCGCGCAGCGACTCGTCGCCGAGCGCCTGCTGCCGATCAAGGAGATCGGCGAAGTCGACATCCACATGGCGGAAGAGGCTTCAGAAGAGGAACGCAAGCGGCGAATCGAAGCGGCGAAGTCAGCCCACGTCGGTTTGCGTCCGATCGACACCAGCGCCGTGGATGAGGCGGCCGCCAGGTTCGGGGCGTTGCCCGTCGATTACATTTACGAGCAGAAGCCCGAGCGACTTTTCGAGGGTATTCTGCCGAAGTACCTGGGCATCCAGATTTTTCATGCGCTGCTGGAGTCCGTAGCCGCCGAGCACGCCGCCCGTATGACTGCCATGGACGCGGCCACCAACAACGCCAGCGATATGATCGATTCGCTGACGCTGATAATGAATCGCGCGCGCCAAGCCAAGATCACGAAAGAAATTATCGAGATCGTGAGCGGAGCGGCAGCACAGTAGAGCGGCACTTAGCAATTAGCATTTAGCACTTAGTAAAGGCTCAACGTTTTAGGCTAAGTGCTAATTGCTAATACCGGGTTTTGAGGTCCTATGTCAGAGAATATTGGAAACGTCATTCAAATTGCGGGCCCTGCCGTCGACGTGCAGTTTGTCGAAGGCTCCATGCCTCCCGTCTATCAGGCGCTTCGCGTGGTCAGCGAGGGCTTTACCGTGCCTTCCCCTATCAACGTGATTCTGGAAGTGCAGCAGCATCTTGGCGAAGGCCGGGTACGCTGCGTTGCCATGGAAGCCACGGACGGCATGGTGCGCGGCATGAAAGCCATCGATCAGGGTGGGCCAATCTCCGCCCCCGTAGGCCGCGGCACGTTAGGCCGCGTGATGAATGTCATCGGCGAACCCGTCGACAATCTCGGCCCCATTGCGTTCGAAAAGAGAATGCCCATTCACCGCCTTGCGCCTGCGTTCGATGAACAGTCGACCACGGCGGAAATGTTCGAGACCGGCGTAAAGGTTGTGGACCTCATCCAGCCCTTCCTAAAGGGCGGAAAGATCGGCCTTTTCGGCGGCGCCGGCGTGGGCAAGACCGTCGTCATCATGGAACTCATCAACAACGTCGCCAAGCAGCACGGTGGATTTTCCGTGTTCGCCGGCGTGGGTGAGCGCACCCGTGAAGGCAACGACCTCTGGCTGGAAATGACCGAGTCGGGAGTCATCAAGCCCGGCGTACCCGCCGAGTCCAAGGCCGCGTTGATCTACGGCCAGATGACCGAGCCCCCCGGCGCGCGTCTCCGCGTTGCCCTCACCGCGCTGACCGTAGCCGAGTATTTCCGAGACGAAGAGGGCTCCGACACCCTTCTTTTCATCGACAACATATTCCGCTTCACGCAGGCCGGTTCCGAGGTCTCCGCCCTTTTGGGCCGCATGCCCAGCGCTGTCGGTTATCAGCCCAACTTAGCCACGGAGATGGGTGAGTTACAGGAGCGTATTACTTCGACTAAGAAAGGGTCAGTAACATCGGTGCAGGCGATTTATGTGCCGGCGGATGACTTGACCGATCCCGCGCCCGCAACCACGTTCGCTCACCTCGATGCCACCACCGTGCTGTCGCGTGCGCTGACGGAAATTGGAATTTATCCTGCCGTCGATCCGCTGGCCTCCACTTCGCGCATTCTTGATCCTCGAGTTGTTGGCCAGGATCATTACGATGTGGCGCAGATGGTGAAGAAGACGCTGCAGACTTACAAAGACTTGCAGGACATCATCGCCATTCTGGGCATTGACGAACTGAGCGAGGACCAGAAGGTTACGGTGGCGCGGGCGCGCAAGATTCAGAAGTTCCTCTCGCAGCCGTTTTTTGTGGCCGAGCAGTTCACCGGCACTCCGGGACGCTACGTGAAGATTGCCGACACGGTGAAAGGTTTCCGCGGCATCGTAGAAGGGAAGTACGACGACATCCCGGAGCAGGCCTTCTACATGAAGGGAACGATCGACGAAGTGCTGGAGACGGCAGAGAAGATGAAGGGAACGGCAGCGTAAAGGCTCAGCACTTAGCATTTAGCCAGAACCACCGTCGAATGCGGATTGAGAACTGAGAAGCGGAACTTAGAACTGTGGCCAATACTTTCCAACTCGAAATCGTTACTCCTGCCAAGCTGGTGGTGAAGGACGCGGCGGAAGAAGCACAGATCCCGGGGTTGAGC
This sequence comes from uncultured Acidobacteriaceae bacterium, assembly GCA_963752985.1. Taxonomy (GTDB): domain Bacteria; phylum Acidobacteriota; class Terriglobia; order Terriglobales; family Acidobacteriaceae; genus Acidiflorens. Next base: position 210,428 of record CAVWAN010000013.1, on the reverse strand, counting down.
GGGTATCTGGGGATTCTTCCCGGGCACGCTCCGTTGATTACGGAACTTGGTGTCGGTGTGATTACCTACAAGGCGAGTGGTGCGGAGCACGCCCTGTCAGTGGCGTGGGGATTTGCGGAAGTGCTGCCCGACAAGGTGACGATTTTGGCGGAGGCCGCCGAACGGCCGCAGGAGATTGACGTAGAGCGGGCGCAAAAAGCCAAAGACCGGGCCGAGGAGCGCCTGAAGAGTAACGATCCCCAGGTGGATTACACCCGCGCTGAAGACGCTTTGCAGCGCGCGGAAACCCGTCTGAATGTGGCGAAGGAAAAGTAGCAGGGATACGGCGCTCAGGGGCCGGAACCCGGCATTCTGGTGGCGCTCGGGTTCGTATCAGTGTATCGCTTTGGCGATACCGTAAGCCCTCAAGGACAGACGCCCCCTTCAGGGGTTGGAGATCGCGCCCTTCCCACCTCTTCGCTAGAACGATTCGGTGAAATTTTCACCGCAATCTGAAAAGTTTTGCACTCTGTCTGCATTGCGCAGCGCGCCAGGAGAACGCCAGAACAAAGTCCCATTAAAATCACCTTCTCCGTTGCGATTTTTCTTGACACCACTCGCGAACTGGACATAATGGCATACGTGTGTGTGGTCCGTTAACGTCCTTCCCCACCTAATAAATATGTAGTCTGAATTGCCAAGCAGGTAACTATTGTGGGACCAACCGGTCGCAAGCGTGCCTGTTGGCAGCTTCTGCCGTAGCGTCTTGTGCGTCCCAACCAGATCCAGGAGTTCCGCTCTGCGCGGAGTCAACTGGAGAAGCACAGAAAGTTCCACGGTGATGCTTATGGTCACTCACGAATACACCCGCTACCATCCCCCCACGGAAAGTGGGAATCTCAAGGAGAAGAATATGCGTTATTGCTATTCGACCAATTCCGCGACCAGTGCCTGGACACGGGCATGCCTGCTGATCGTCGGATTGTCCGTACTCGCCTCGTGGCCAGCAGCGGCCCAGATTTCACGCACGCTCTCAGAACGCACGACTTTCGAACCGGAGACGCTCCGGGAGGTTCAGAACGGCACGGCCACGCTGGTGGAGCACTACAATCCCAATCAGATGCTGCGCCTGACCCTAGGACTGCAGCCGCCGCACGTGGCCGAGGAGCGACAGTTCCTCGATGAACTGCAGACGGTGGGAAAGAAGCAATACCATCAGTTTCTTACCTCCGAGGAATGGACTCGCCGTTTCGACCCGTCCGTGGAAGAGGAGCAGGCGGTGGTGGACTGGGCGACGGCTCAGGGCTTGACGGTGACGCACCGTTTCCCCAACCGTCTGATTGTCGACGTGGAGGGTACCTCGGCCACCATCGAAAAAGCGTTCAACGTCACCATGAACCGCTACCAGGTTGGGGCCAAGACTTTCTTTGCCAATGATCGCGACCCGGTGGTCCCTTCGAACCTGCAAGGCATTATTCGTTCCGTGGGGGGCCTCCAGAACCTGCAAACGATGCGACCAGCCAATAAGAACCTACCGGAACCTGACTTCCCCGATTACTCGCCGGGACCGGCTGTCAGGGACGTGTCGTCCGCGCACGCAAACGGCGATGGCTCGAAGTTGCCACAATCGCTGAAGTCATCGCAGCTGAAGTCATCGCGGAAGAGCAACATTGCCGGGTCTCCCAATTACGACAGCGGCCCGCCCTACGATCCGCAGGATATGTATAGCACCGCGGGTTATAGCGTCCAGGCCCTCTACAACCTGGGGCACTGCTGCAACCCCCTGGGCAACCCCGGCAGCTCACCGCCCGAATCCAGCATTGCGATCGCGACCGCCGGCAGTCAGGCGGGGAGCGACATGGTCGGCTTCCAAAGCAAGTACAGCTACCTAGCCTACTACTACAACGAGTTTGGTATTGACGGGTCGCCGGCGTGCTGCGACGGTGAAGGGACCATGGACTTGGAGTGGTCTACCGCGATGGCCAACAGCTTTGGCAGTTACGCCGACACGGCGCACGTTTACATGTACGACGGCGTCAACTCCGGTTTTGGGACCTTTAACGACATCTACAACCATATGCTGACCGACGGCTACGCACGCAACTTCAGCACCAGCTGGGGCTGGGTGGATGCTACGTTAGGCGGCGGGAACATGGCCACCGCCGACGCCATTTTCGCGTCAATGGTCGGGCAAGGGTGGTCGCTGACCGCGGCTTCCGGGGATGGAGGGGCAAGCTATAGTTGCCAGGCTTTCGATTCCATCAGTTTTCCAGCCTCAGATCCCTACGTGGTTGCCGCCGGAGGCGCCACCTTGGGCATGTTCGGAGGCCCGCCCCCAAGCTTCAACTACCTGGTTGGCTGGAGTGGCGGCCCGGATGGCTGCGGCACCAATGATGGCGGCAGCACCGGCGGCTACAGCGCCTATTGGTCGACACCAGGCTATCAGGCATCCCTTGGCCTTGCCGCGCGCGGCAACCCTGACATCGCGCTCAACGCCGACTGGTACTACACCCCACAGTGGCTTTACTTTGGGGGCGGTTGGGGTGGGAACGGAGGCACCAGCATCGTCGCACCGGAAACGGTCGGTTTCTTCGCCCAGGAAAACGCCTATCTGCTCGCTTTGGGTAACATCTGCGGCGGATCCTGCGCGCCAATGGGTGCTGTGAACCCCTACATATACTCGGCTGGCCGCGGCGTCGCCGAGCACAATCCCTTCTACGACATCACTTCCGGCTGCAACAACAACAACGTCACCTCGTTTTACGGCTTGGGCTACTATTGTGCGGGAACGGGCTGGGATTTTGTCACCGGCTGGGGCGCGTACAACTTTCTCCAACTGGCTTGGGCCATCAACTGGAATCACATCCCAGGCTATAGCTTCCCGGTTGTCACCTTCAACGGTAACGGCTATGCGACCAACACGTGGTACAACAGTGACCCCTACATAACCTGGACCGTGACCGCACCGCCGGCGGATAGTTACCCGTCTCCGGGAACGTCAGGATTCAGCCAGATGTGGGACGCGGATCCGGGCAACCCGACGAGCGAGCCATCCCCAGCCTACGCCGGTTTTCCAAGCAGCCCCTATAACGCGTACTACGATGGTCCGATGTATCCTAACGCCACTAGCGGCTGTCTGGATCTGATCGGGTATTACTGCGCAAATGCTGTAGGCGCGGTGCAGGGCTGGCACACCGTTCACATTCGGGCGTGGGGTAACGAGGGCGAGAATGGCGGAGACTATACCTACGGCCCGGTAGGGTATGACAGCATTGCTCCCATCACCACGGCCGGCCTGAGCGGCACTCTAATCAGCGGAACGAGTTACAAGAGTGCGGTGAAGGTCACGCTGACGGCGAGCGACCCTGGTTATCCGACCACGGGAAGCGGAGTTGCCGTTACCTACTACTACCTTAACAGCGGGGGGTGGCAGGTCTACAGTGGTCCGTTTACGGTGGGGTACACGGGCAGCTACACGGTTCATTTCGAGAGCTACGATAATGCCGGTAATCTCGAATCCACTAAATCCACCAGCTTCACAATCAAGCCGGTCTTGAGCCTGTCTGGGGCGACCCTGGCTTTTGGCAATGAGCTGTTGGGTACGACCAGCGCAGGAAAGACCGTAACCATCACCAACATCACCACGTCGTCGGTGCCCATCTCGTCGATAACTGCGTTCGGGGACTTTAGCGTCACCGCGAACAGCTGTACTGGGACGTTGGCGGGAAGCGCGCACTGCACCGTTACGGTAGCCTTCAAGCCTTCGGTGCTGGGCGCGATTACCGGAGATTTGACGATTGCATATAGTGCCGTCGGCTCTCCGGACCGACTGGCGCTGACGGGCACGGGGTTGGCTCCGCTTACGGCCACACCGACCAGCTTAGCCTTCGGCACGGTAACCGTGGGCACGACCAGCGCTGCCAAGACGGTGACGCTGAAGAATGACAACCCGAGCGCGGCCCTGAGCCTCGGCATCTCCTCCAACGGCGACTATTCTGTCGCTGCTGGCGGCACTTGCGGAGCGACGCTTGCGGGCGGGGCAACTTGCACCGTAAACGCAACCTTCCACCCGCACCAGAATGGAGCGATCAATGGCGCGCTCACGGTCACAGATGGTGTTACCTTGAGCCCGCTGGTAGTAGGGATGACCGGCAGCGGCAGCGGTGGAGTTGCTAACCCACTGAGCTTTACGCCGGCGACACTTAGCTACACCAATGCTGTTGTGGGAACGAACACGTCGAAAACGGTTACCGTGAAGAACAACAGTGCATCGTCGGTAACCATTTCGAGCATTTCAGCCAGTGGCGATTACAGCTCGTCTGGCTGCGTTACTACCTTGGCATCGAAGGCTACATGTACGTTAACCGTTACCTTTAGTCCGTCCACCAGCGGATCGATTAAAGGGTCAATTGCACTAACCGACAACACAACCGTAAGTCCGCAGGTTCTGGACGCCACGGGCACGGCCGTCCTGCCGATAACCATAACCCCGGTCAGCGTGAGCTTTGGGGCTTTGACGGTAGGCACCACCAGCAGTTCCCACACGGTGACTCTCACGAATCACACGGCGGGATCTTTGAGTCTCACCATTGGGGCCAGCGGTGATTTTGCCGCCGGGGGCGGGACTTGCAGTGCTTCGTTAGGAGCGGGCGCGAGCTGCACGTTTGGGGTGACCTTCACGCCCACGACGACGGGAGCGGTTAGTGGAGCAGCAACAGTGGCCTACCCAGCTGGGTATAGTCCGCAGGAGGTGAAGCTTACGGGTACGGGGCAGTAAAGCGCCCGTAGTCCCGAGTGCAGCATCGACTGTAAGTATTTAACCTCTGTCCCACGCTTCGGATGGCCCGAAGCGTGGGACTTTCTTTTGGCGGATGCCCCGCCCCTCGTTTGTCGCCGGCCCGGCCTCGATGGATCTGGACGAAGATGCGACCGCTGGCGCCGGGGCCCCTCTGCTACACTTTTCAGTTTCCTTTTTTCTCAGATAATCGCGTCTCAGGCAGTCGCGAGCGAGGCAATCATGGCTATTCAGCGGGTGGGAGTAATAGGGGCGGGCACCATGGGCAACGGGATTGCCCACGTGTTGGCGCGCCGCGGGCTCAACGTCGTCCTGTGCGATGTGGAGCAACGGTTTGTGGAGCGCGGACTCCAGACGATTGCGAAGAACCTCGATCGCGAAGTGGCGAAGAGCAAAATCACGGCCGGCGACAAGGCGTCCACGCTGGGGCGGATTACGGCGGTGCTGGAGCGCGCGAAGCTGGCGGATTGCGATCTGGTGATCGAGGCGGCGACGGAGAAATTTGAGATCAAGGCGGAGATTTTCCGCGACCTGGATCGCTTGATGCGGCCGGAAGTGATTCTGGCGACGAATACGTCTTCGATTTCGATCACGAAGATTGCGGCGCTGACCGGGCGCGCTGACAGGGTTATTGGGATGCACTTCTTTAATCCGGTGCCGGTGATGAAACTGGTCGAACTGATTCGAGGCCTGGCGACTTCACAGGCCACGCTGGAGACGGTGCGCGAGCTGGCCTTGAAGCTGGAGAAGACGCCGGTGGAGGTGAATGACGCTCCGGGATTTGTTTCGAACCGGGTGCTGATGCCGCTACTGAATGAGGCGATGTACGCGGTGATGGAGGGCGTGGCCACGGCCGAGGCAGTGGACGAAGTGTTCAAGCTGGGAATGGCGCATCCCATGGGGCCGCTGACGCTGGCGGACTTTATCGGGCTGGATGTGTGTCTCGACATCATGCGGGTGATGCACGAGGGACTGGGGGATCCTAAGTACCGGCCCTGTCCGCTGCTGATCAAGATGGTGGATGCGGGCTGGCTGGGACGCAAGAGCGGGCGCGGCTTCTACACGTACTCGTAGCAAGGCGTATTGGAAGTGAGTTGCTGCTGAGTTCGGCCCATTAGATTTTGTCATCCTGAGCGAAGCGAAGGACCTGCTTCGTGTGGCGGACAGCAGGTCCTTCGCTGCGCTCAGGATGACAATCTTTGAAAGGTGTTGAGCGTGAAGCGATGCTACTTTACTTCCACTGCAAGCAGATCGGCATATGACGACGAGCGCTAGCGGAATCCTTCCTCAAGGAAAATCGGGCGGCGACCGCTTTTACTATTTGCTGGCGGCAATTTCGGGAGCGGCGGCCGGGTGGTTAGACATCAAAGTGAGCGACTTGCTGCTGACGGCGATGGTGGTGCTGGCGGCGAACATCCTCCTCGGAATTTTGAGCCCGCGGCGGCCCTGGCGCTGGGTGCTGATCATCGGAGTGTTCGTGCCGGTGGTGGAGTGGCTGGCGTACTTCTTTCTTACCCAGAAGCCGGACCGGGCGCAGATCTACGAATCCTTTCTGGCGTTTCTGCCGGGGATTGCGGGCGCCTACGGGGGAGCGATGGGACGGCGGGTGGTGGACAACCTGTTTACCGGGAAGTGAGCGCGGGTTCGCTATAAAATGCCGCCGGCTTTGAGGTGTAGGCGGCGACCTGGGAAACCTTAACCACAGGGGACACGGAGAACCACAGGGGAAACCAAAGAAAGTTCTCTCCGGTGTTACTCTGTGTCCCCTGTGGTTCAAGCTTTCTCGTCGCCGCGCCCAGTCTCCCCAAAGGTACCGGCCTCTGAAAAACTGTTCCCGTTTCCACAGCCGCTGGGGGTAAGCTACGGCTATGGGAGTGTCGGTTTCGGTGCTGGCTAGCGGCAGTCGTGGAAACTGTGCGCTGGTGGCGACGAGTGCAACGCGCATTCTGGTGGATGCCGGTCTGTCGGGTCGCGAAACTTACAAGCGGCTGCGGGCGCTGGGCGAGCGCACCGAGGAAATTTCCGCGATCCTGATTACGCACGAGCACTCCGATCATGTCGGCGGCTTGCAGCGCCTGGCGACAAAATTGAATGTGCCGGTTTTCCTGACCGCGCCGACGCATGATGCCTGGAGCCGGGCGGTACGGGACGCCGAGGGCACAATTCCGGAGTTGCCGAAATCCGAACATTTCTCTGCCGGGCGCGGTTTTCGGGTAGGCGATATCGAGGTGATGCCCTTCACCATTCCGCACGATGCCGCCGATCCGGTGGGCTTCACCTTTCGCGCGGAAGGCGTCAAGATCGGTTTTGCCACCGACCTCGGCTACATGCCGGCGAGCGTGCGCGATCATCTGCGGGGTTGCAGCGTGTTGGTCATCGAATCGAATCACGATGTGGAGATGCTGCGCTCGGGGTCGTATCCGTGGTCGGTGAAGCAGCGGGTGATGAGCCGGGTGGGGCACTTGTCGAATGACGCGCTCGCGGAATTCTTCTCCGGCGATTATGATGGGGTAGCTGAATACGTAGTTTTGGCGCATTTGTCGGAACAGAATAACCATCCCGAAATCGCGCGAGCGGCGGCGGAACAGGCGCTCGGCGGCCGTCAGGGGCTGTGGCACAACCGTGTGCTGCTGGCTTCCCAGGCGGAAGTTCTGGAACCGATCCGGTTGTAGCCTCTTATGAGCGAATGTGTGGAACCGATCGTAGGGAAAATCCTTGCGGGATGGCGCTACGATATTTCCGGCCTGGCTCCGGAGATGCGCGGGGACTACGACCTGCATTTCGCCGACTGCGAACATTGCCGCAGCCGCCAGAAACTGAACCGCATCGTCGATATTTCGCTGATCGTGATGGCATCGGCGTCGGCCGCCGTGTTTCTGCTGGCGTTTGCCCTGATCCGGTATTTTGGGCCGCGCCATGCTTTCTGGCTGGAGGTGGGCGCGCTGGCGGGCTTTGCCCTGTCGGCGCTGATCTGGCTGATTGTGGCCGTGGCGACTCCCGCGCCCATGGCCGTGGTAGACGCGGCCAGGCTCGGAGCCCGGCGCGTGCATGACCGGCTGCCAGCGGAGATCCGCGAGCGCCTGCCGGAAGAAATCCGGGTGAAGATCACGGGGTCGTGAGGGCGCGATCTCAGCGGATCCGCCAGGTATGACTTTCCTGCGGATCTAGCCTCCTTCCTCATTCTCATTATTCTCATTGGTGATCCAGAAACTTTATTTTTCACGCATAATTGTTCTTGCGCGGAGGGAGTGGATCGTGCGGCCTTTGATTTTGAGTGTTCTCGCCATCAGCTTATGGGTGTCTTTCGCTGGAGCGCAGGACATGGATAAGCAAGGCAAGGACATGCCCGGCATGGATATGTCGCAGCCCGCGCCGGATTGGATGCCCTCGCCGCACGTTAGTTCAGGTACGGGATGGCAGCCCGCGTCTACGCCCGGACACTCCTGGATGAAGACGCTGGGAGCCTGGGACCTGATGGCCCATGGCGTCGTGTTTGTGGATTACAACCAGCAGGGAGGGCCGCGCGGCGAGGGCAAAGCCGAGTCGGTGAACTGGCTGATGCTGATGGAGCAGCACAAACTGGGGCGGGGCAGCATCCTGTTTCGTGAAATGCTTTCCGCTGAGTCACTGACCGCACCGCATCCGGGATTTCCCGAGCTTTTCCAGACCGGCGAAACCTATCATGGTCAGCCGTTGGTCGATCATCAGCATCCACACAACGTCTTCTCCGAACTCGCGTTGTATTACACGCAACCAATCTCGAAGGAACTCTCCTGGTTGTTTTACGGCGCGGCCGTGGGTGAGCCGGCGCTCGGTCCGGTGGCCTTCATGCACCGCGCTTCGGCGTCGGAGTTACCCATGGCGCCGTTGTCTCACCATTTGCAGGACTCGACTCACATCAGCTTTGGAGTGATCACCGCCGGGCTGGCTTTTGACCGCTTCAAGCTTGAAGGCTCGGCGTTCAACGGCCGGGAACCGAACGAGAAGCGTTACAGCATCCAGTTTGCGCCGCTTGATTCCTGGTCGGCCCGCTTGAGCGTAGCGCCATCACGAAACTGGACGGCGCAGTACAGCTACGGTCGGCTGGAGCATCCCGAAGCGCTCGAACCTGGCAGCCAACGCCGGCAGACGGCTTCGGTCGAATATGTACGGCCGTTGGCGAAAGGCTCGTGGGCGACGTCGGTGGTCTGGGGACGGGTGCACAAGGAAGTCAATAACCGCAATCTGAACGGTTATGTACTGGAGACGACAGCGAACTTCAAGCTTCGCAATTATGCGTTCTCGCGGGTGGAACTGGTCGACAAGGACGAATTATTTCCCGGCAATCCCGCGCTGCCGAACTTCCGCATTGGAGCGTACACATTCGGCGGCGCGCGCGACCTCGTCCAGAGCAGGCTCGGGCAGTTGGCTCTGGGCGCGGATCTTACGCTTTACTCGAAGGCCTCGGCCCTCGACCCCTCTTACGGGAAAAATCCAGTCTCGTTCCAGATTTTTCTGAGAGTTCGTCCGCCTTTGAGCCATCACTAGCATTGAGCTGCCTCACCACCGAGGACGAGTCGAAAAGAGCCAGAAGTGTTACCCACCTAGCCCAAACCCCACTAATGCGGTAGCTTTTATTGATGATCCCGTCATGGAGGGGGCACAGAGTTGAGCATTCAGGATGAGCAGGAACTTGTTTCTCTAAAAGCGGCCGGCCGCGTTGTCCGCATGGTGCTGGATGCGATGAAGGCTGAAGTGCGCCCCGGTGTCACGACGCGATATCTGGATGAAGTGGGCGCTCGAGTTATGCAGGAGAATGGAGCCCGTTCCGCTCCGTCGATGGTGTACCAGTTCCCGGGCGCGAGTTGCATCAGCTTGAACGATGAGGCGGTCCATGGAATTCCGGGCGACCGCAAGCTCCAGGAAGGCGATCTGGTGAAACTTGATGTGACGGTGGAAAAGGACGGCTACATGGCCGACGCCGCCATCACCGTGCCGGTGGGCCGCGTAAGTCCGCAGGCTGAGCAGTTGATAGCCTGTGCGGAGCGTGCCTTTCATAAGGCGATGCTGGTAGCACGGGCGGGATTCCGCGTGTTTGAGATCGGGAGAATCGTAGAGCGCGAAGTGCGCAAATCCGGATTCGCGGTCATCCGCGAATTGGGGGGACACGGGATCGGGCGCACCATCCACGAGTTGCCGCACGTCCCAAACTATCCGGACCCGCAAGCCAGCCAGATGATGAATGAGGGCCTCGTAATTACCGTGGAGCCGATCATTTCCAGTGGTTCAGGCCGGGTATTTACGGACAAAGATGGCTGGACGGTGCGGACGGGCGACCACGCGCTTTCAGCCCATTTTGAGCATACTTTGGTGGTGACTTCCGGGACTCCCATTCTGTTGACCGCTGGTTAGGGCATCCGGAGGGTGTAGTGCATCCGGGTGGTTGACCGGCGACTCGCTTCGGGATAAAGTTCAAGTTCAAGGTCACTGTTCTTCCCCCCACTTTGGCTTGCAATGCGCACCGCGTACACCAAACTCGCTGCTCCGAAACTCGTGGTCTTGCTGTTGGCGCTGGCCAGTGTGGCTTGGGCGGCGTCACCGCAATTTTCCGGGCAAAAGAGAGTCGGCCTGACCAGCGGCGACCAGTGGGAACCTGCCGTGGCGGCCGATGGTTCAGGGCGAATCTATGTTCTTTATCCGCACTACGGGCGCGTACCCGATTGCAAGGGCTGTCGCATTCCTACCATGCTGCTGGTGGTGAGCAACGACAACGGCAAAACCTGGCAGACTCCGCACGTGATGCTGGAAACGGGTGCGGGCCAGTTTGACGCCCAGATTGCCGTCGATCCCGCTGACCGGCGGACCGTGTATGCGGCGTGGCTGCAGAACGGGAAACGCGCGGTCATGCTCGCCAAGTCGGTGGACTCGGGCGCCACTTGGACTTTTGCCATGGCGGTCCGCAGCGACGTGCAACTGGATAAACCAGCGCTGGCGGTGCGCGGCCCGAGCGTTTACGTGGCCTTCAATCATGATGAACAAGTGTGGGTGGCGGCCTCGCGGGATGGAGGACGCAGCTTCACATCGACGCGCGTCAATGAGGAGAGCCGTGCGGGATGGTCGCTGCTGGGCGCGGCCACGGTCGATCCCTCCGGCAACGCATATCTGGCCTGGGCCTCGTACTCCAAGGCGGGAGGAGCGCGAGGCTCGGTGAATCTGTATGTAGCGAAGTCGGCGGATGCGGGCGAGTCTTGGAGCACGACTCTGCTCGATATTTCCGCGGCCGCACCTGGCTGCGAGAGCGAGGAATGTGGCGAGGCCTATCTGGGCGCGCAGATTGCTCTAACCTCGGATGCCGCCGGAACTCTTTACGCGCTCTGGAGCGCGGGTGGCCTGCCCCTGAGGCCGCAGCGAATTTATTTCTCATCCTCGACCAACGGCGGCGAAAACTGGCTGCCGCGGGTCAGCGTTTCCTACGCTGAACCAGGAGTGGAACATGCTTTCCCGGCGATCGTGGCCGGAAGCACTGGCGACGTGCGCATTGCGTGGATGGACTCGCGCAATACTTCGCGCAACTCTGCGCATTGGAACACTTACTATCGGAGTTCGAGCAACGGCGGCGCTACCTGGGGAGATGAGATTCGGATCTCCGGCTACGTGCCCGGCTATCGCTACATAAGTAAGGAAGGTTTCCGTTTTCCCTTCGGCGATTATTTCTCGCTCGCCATCGACAACCATGGAGACACGCACGTGGTCTGGGGCGAAGGACTGAACTATCAGTCGCCAGGATCGATCTGGCACGCCAGCGGACGGTAGAAGTGGAACGCCGAATAACCTTGTCATCCTGAGCGAAGCGAAGGACCCGCTTTTTTCTCGGCGCAGGAGACAGCAGGTCCTTCCCCTTCGACAAGCTCAGGGTCAGGATGACAAGAGTTAGTTATCAATCGGTCAGCAACCCACCGGTGAGGTCTCTGAGGCGCTCGATGCTATGTTCGCGGCAATAGCTGGTCAATTCCTCCGCTAGCGTCTCGGTTGCCACCGGATCAAAGTAACTCGCGGTTCCCACTTGCACGGCGGTTGCACCGGCCAGCATGAATTCCACGATGTCTGCCGCGGTGGCGATTCCGCCCATGCCGAGCACCGGAATTTTCACGGCGTGCGCGGCGTCGTAAACCATGCGCAGCGCGATGGGCTTGATGGCCGGGCCGGACAGTCCGGCGGTTACATTCGCAATTCTGGGGCGGCGCGTTTCCGCGTCAATGGCCATGGCCAGAAACGTATTTACCAGGGAGATGGCGTCGGCGCCCGCCTCCTGCGCCACGTACGCCATCTGCGCGATCGAGGTAACGTTAGGCGAGAGTTTGACGATGATCGGTCGCGCCGCGACGCGCTTCGCCGTCCGCACCACTTCGTCGAGCAAAAGCGGATCGCTGCCAAACTGAATGCCGCCCTGCGAGGTGTTGGGGCAGGACACGTTGATTTCGTACGCCGCAATGCCCTCGCCCTGATTCAGGATCTCAATCGTCTGCTCGTAATCGGTGCGGGTGTAGCCGAAGACATTGGCGAACACGACCACATTCTTTTTCTCCCTTAACGCCGGAAGTTTGTCGGTGAGGAACGCGGGCGCGCCGATATTCTGCAGTCCGATGGCATTCAGCATTCCGGCAGCCGTCTCAAACAAGCGCGGCGGCGGATTTCCGGTCATCGGTTCTTTGGAGAGACCTTTGACCACCAATCCGCCGAGCCGGTCGAGATGCACGATGTCTTCGAATTCGATGCCATAGCCGAAGGTGCCGGATGCGGCGATGATCGGGTTTTTCAGTTCGATGCCGGCAAAGCTTACGCTCAAATCCGGATTGGCGATGGGCGTCATTGTGTCCCCCCGGCGGGCAATGTGGCGGGTGGTGTCGCGGAATGATGCGGTGCCTGTAGCGCTTCGGTCAGCACTCTTCCCGTGGCTTGGGCAGGTGCGTTGATTCCGAGCAACGAAGCGAGCGTTACCGCGAGATCGACGGGCTCGGCGTGCGTCCGATAGATTCCCGGCTGAAAGGCGAGGCCATAAAAGGCCAGCGGCACGTGCGTATCGTAAGAGAAAGGCGTTGCGTGGTCGGTACCCTTCGTGGTTCCGACGTTGAATGGAGTGGGCACACCCATCACGTACCATCCGCCTTCGGGCGAGTAACTGTGGGCGTAGCGGCGTCCGATTTCCGTGGCTGGGGTTTCTCCGTGCGCCAGTTGTGATTTGGTAAAGTATCCGGCCAACCCCACTTGCTTCATGGCTTCTCCCACGTCGGCTTCGGCATCGGATTCCCGATGTCCAGAGGAAAGACCGGCGAATGCGTCTTCGTTCAGCCAGGCGAGCGGGTAATCCAGCTCGAGTACGTAGTCGCCTTTCTTCGCGTATTTCTTCGCGAGCAGGGAATTGATCTGGTCGCGCAGCCCTTCCGCATCGAGATTGGCGGCAGGCAGGCGAAGTGTCTTCGCGAATTCCGGCAGAGGCGCAACCCCGTGATCGCCGGAAAGCGCCATCCACACGTTGGCCATCCCAATCTGATGCCCGAGAAAGCCGAAGAACTCCGCCAGTGACCGGTCGAGTCCGAGCGCCATGCTGCGCATTTGCGGGGAGTCGGGGCCTACCTGGTGGCCGAGTATATCGTTGGCCGAAAGGCTGATCACCAGCAGATCGGTCGCCGAGCCTGCGCCCAGCTTCTCGTACAGAACGAGTTCCTTGGCAAATTCCAACTGGTAATCGTTGGCAAAGGGAGTGGAGCCGACGACCTGGTAGAAGCCGGCAGGCGTGCCGTCTTTTCCGTTACGCGGCGCCGTTGAGCCAAGGACGGTTCCGCCGCCGTCCTTATCCCTGTCCCTCCACTCGCGGTTCAAGTATTTTTCCGCGCGATGGCTGCCATTAAAATTGCGCACCCACTCGGGAAGATCCGGACGGTAGTAGGTGGAGGTGATCCAGTCGCCGCTTTTGGGATCGATCCAGTAGGCGGCGTCTCCGGAAAACCCCGCCGGCAATATGGCTGCGCGATCTTTCAGCGAGATGGCGAATACCCGGGCTTTGCCGTCCGTGGCCAGTTTCAACTCGTCGCCGAGGGTGTCGCTCATGAGGTTGTGTGGCGACGCGCCTGGCCCGGTTTTACCGCCTCCGATAAGCCTTGTGGCGTCGTCTTCGACCGAGGTTACGCGTTTCCTTTTCTGCGGGTCCCACCATTCGTTGGCAACGATGCCATGCCCGCTGGTGTAGCTGCCGGTGAAGAGAGTAGCGTGTCCGGGAGCGGTGCGGGTGTTGGCGTAATCGTAGTTGCAGTCGGTGAAATAAGCGCCGCGATCAAGAAACACACGGAAACCGCCGTCCCCGAACTGGTCACGATAGCGTTCCAGGTAGTCGCCGCGGAATTGGTCAATTACGATGACGACAACCAGCTTAGGGCGCGCGTTGTAAGCCGACGCGAACGCTGCCGGGATCAAGCCGAGCAACGCCAACGCTACGAGCGTCAGGCGCAGGGAACGGGGGAGTCTCATCGCGACCTAGTTTACAGGAGAAAAGATGCCCACCCCACTAGCTTTTGTCATCCCGAGCGAAGCGAGGGATCTGCAGTGCGCCGCAAGATGCAGATCCCTCACTTCGTTCGGGATGACAATTTATATAAGGTGACGTCCTCTGCGGTTAAGAACTTCGGATCGTCAGGCGTGCACGGAATCGCACTTTTCAGCTAAAGTTAATGCAGAATGCTCGATTTGAATTTTGTGCGTGACAACCTGGCGCTGGTGGAAGAAAAGCTGCGGCAGCGCGGAATGAATCCTGCGGAAGTGTTGAAAGACTTTCGCACCATCGATGGCGAGCGCCGGCAGGCCATCACCGCGGCGGAAACGCTACAGGCACGCCGCAACCGGGCTTCCGAGGAGATTGCCAAGCTCAAGAAAAGCGGGCAGGACGCTGCGGTGCAGATACAGGAGACCAAGGAACTGCGCGAGCAGATTCAGGACTCCGAAAAAAAGGCGGCCGAACAGGAATCGCGCCTGCGTGAAATTCTGACTTCGATTCCGAATATGCCTCACGCCAGCGTGCCGGTAGGTAAGAGCGAAGTAGATAACGTCGAAGCCCGCCGCTGGGGCACGCCGCCGCAGTTCGATTTCAAGCCCAAGCCGCACTGGGAACTGGGCGAAGAACTGGGAGTGCTCGACCTGGAGCGTGCCGCCAAGCTGTCAGGCGCTCGCTTCGCCGTGTACTGGGGGCTGGGTGCGCGGCTGGAGCGGGCTCTCGCCAACTTCATGCTCGATCTGCACACCCGGGAGCAGGGATACACCGAAGTGCTTCCCCCGTATATGGTGAATTCCGAGTCGATGTATGGCACGGGCCAGCTCCCGAAATTTGCGCAGGACCTGTTCCGAGTGCCGCACGGCGACAAAGATCTCTGGCTAATTCCGACGGCCGAAGTACCGGTCACGAATCTCTATCGCGATGAAGTGCTGGATGCGGCGCGCTTGCCGGTTTCGCTGACCGCGTACACTCCGTGCTTTCGCAGCGAAGCGGGATCATACGGGAAGGATGTGCGCGGAATTATTCGCCAGCACCAGTTTCAAAAAGTGGAGTTGGTAAAGTTTTCGCGTCCTGAGACTTCGTACGAGGAACTGGAAAAGCTGACCCACAATGCCGAGACCGTGTTGCAGAAACTCGGCCTGCACTACCGCGTGGTCACGCTCTGTACCGCTGACCTCGGATTCTCTTCGGCCAAGACTTATGACATTGAAGTCTGGTTGCCGGGGCAGAATCTGTTCCGCGAGATTTCATCGTGTTCGAACTTCGAAAGTTTTCAGGCCCGGCGGGCGAATATCCGCTACCGTCCCGAGGGCAAGAACAAGACGGAATTTCTGCACACGTTGAATGGCAGCGCGTTAGCGGTAGGTCGTACGTGGGTCGCCATTCTGGAGAACTACCAGCAAGCCGACGGCAGCGTGCGCATTCCGGAGGCGCTGCAGCCGTATATGGGGACTGATTGCATCCCGGCAAAGAAAGCTTGAGCGTTGGGAAGAAGCCGAGTCTCGCTGCCCGGCCCCTAAAGGGGCAATTGATTTCGCAGAGTTTTCGGCATCGCTAAAGCGATGCCCTGATACGAAGCCGAGCCACTATAGCTAAACCGATTTGCCATCCCATGAATTCCCAAATACACTGGCAACGATCCGAAGCAGACTCGACGGCGACTGAGAGCGCCGTTTCTCCCATGGGCGCGATCTGGCGGACAATTCGGGGATACATTTTTTGGTCGTATGAGCGGGGCAGCCTGCACTACGACATCATGGTCACGCTGATTCTCCTCTTTGTTTTTGTTTCGCCGCGCTTCATCAACTACAAGGAAAAACCGGTGGAGCGCATCCCGCATCTCACCGGCGTGGTGGTGGTCCCCGGCGCCAAGGGCGAGCTTATCTATCAGATACAGGCCTCGGCCGTGAATGCCTCCGCGGATGGCGACGTTCGTCGGCAGTTGGAACAGATCATTGAGCCCATCTCCGGAGCGGTCAGCATTACCAATGTCGAAACTGTCAAAGACGTTTCGGGACATCTGCAGAGTTATAAAGTCTGGGTGGTAAAGGAATAAGAGCTGTTTTGTCAGAAGTTAACCTCGGAAGTTCACCAATGAGAGTTGCGCTCCAATCGATTGTTGTCAGGGCCGCGGTTGTCGGTGGGCTATTAGTGGCGGCCGCGTCGGCTCAAAGCGACGAATCTGCCGGGCTCGACCGCGTTCTCACTCGGATGGATGCTGTCGCCCGAAACTTCCGAACCACCGAGGCCAGCGTCATCACCGACCAGTACCAGAAGGTGATTGACGAAACCGAGACGCAGAAGGGCAAGATTTATTTCCGGCGCGAAGGCGGCGAAATCCAAATGGCTGCCGACTTTGCCGAGCCCGACAAGAAGTACGTCATCTACAGCGGCGGCAAGGTTCAGGTGTACCAGCCGAAGATCGATCAGGTTAACGAATACGATGCCGGCAAGAATCGCGGCGACGTCGAGAGTTTTCTGGTGCTCGGCTTCGGCGGCGGCGGGCACGACCTGCTCAAGTCTTACGACGTGAAGTTCCTGGGGCCGGAGACGGCTAACGGCGTCGCCACCGAGAAGCTGGAGTTGATCCCGAAATCCATGCGCTTGCGAAACAATATCGCGCGCATCTGGCTGTGGATCGACTCGGCCAGGGGAATTCTAGTGCAGCAGCAATTGTTTGAACCGGGCGGTGACTACCGCTTGGCGAAGTATTCGGACATCCAGATCAATCAAAAACTTCCGGAGAACGCCTTTAAGTTGAAGACCACCGGAAAAACCCGGTTCATCTCTCCCCAGGGGTAGTCGCTCCTGGAACCAGATCAGGCGAAATCCGCACCAACAGAATCAAGCTGAAAAAGACTGGCCGGGACGTTATACTGCACAAAAGCTGCCGCATGTGGGAGTTTGCATGGCCAAAGTGTTCACCATCACCGTTCCTCCGGACTTGTCTCGCAAGAGGCGCGAACGCACCACCGACCCCCGCTATGTGGACGGTCAGAAGATGCTGGTGGAAGCGATGAAATACTTGGCGAAGGCCGATCCCGTGGCCAATCGCGGGGCCATCGAACTGCTCTCCGAACACGTCCGCACGCGGTTCCGCATGACTGACTCGCCGCTCAGCTAGGCCGATTGGCCCCTGCAATTTTCCCTGTCGTGAGTGTTGTGTGTGTTTGACCGCCCAAAAAAACGGGCGTCACGTTGACGCCCGTTTAGCTAGAGATCAAGCTCCCTCAGAAGAGGACCTTCAGGGCGAACTGCACGATGCGTGCGCCGCGGTCGGTCGTAATTTGCCCAAACTGGGCGCTGCCTCCCTCCGTCCCCGATTGCAGGGTTGGGCTGTAGAACTGGACATGGTTGAAGGCATTGAAGAACTCAGCCCGGAACTCCAACGATTTGCTCTCTGTGAGTTTGAGATCTTTTATGACCGAAAGGTCCCAATTGTTGATTCCGGGTCCGCGGAGCACATTGCGGCCCATGTTGCCGTGGCTGAAAAGGGGCACGTTCGCACAGTCCAGATTGGTCGGATCGAAGTAGTAAAACCCCGGAGTCCCTCCTCCGCAAGTTCCCGAGGGTGCCGACGATGCTGGAAAGTACTGCGGATTGTGAAAAACATGAATCGGTCCAAGTACGTCCGGACGATCCAGGAAATTGTCTGATTCGCTCGAGTTGCTGTTGGAAAAGAGGGTAAAAGGTGCTCCCGACTGGAAACTGGCAATGGTTGCGATCTGCCAACCCTCGGTTACTTTGCGCATGATCGGATTGCCGCGGAAAGGCTTATCCAACGGAATCTGCCAGACGGGACTCAACACCAGGCGGTTGGGCACGTCAAAGTCTGCCAATCCACGATCAAAGGCGGGATTGGTAGGGTCTGTAAACGTGCCGCTTCGGGCGCGAAAGCCGGAGCTGACATCGATGGTTTTGGAATGGGTATAGGCGACGCGAAACGTCAAACCGTGGCTGAACCGTCTGTCCACGGTGAGCTGCAACTCATGGCTCGACGAATTCGAGGCGCTCAGGTTCGTGTAAATCTGCTGCGCCCCGGCGGGCGTACCTTCAAGGTAGGGGTACGGCCCGTCGCACGCCGCGAGTGGACGAGCGCACTCGGGATTGAGTTGGCTCGCATCTCCGCCTGCCTGCTGGAGTTGATCCTGGAGTATCGTAAGGCTCGGATAATTTGTTTCTGTAGTGGCAATGGCTTTGCGGCTCAGGCTGCCAACATAGACCGCCTCGACCATGGTGGAGTTCGAAAGTTGGTATTGAAATCCGAAGTTAAAATGCTGCGCGTACGGCGTGCGGAAGTGCGGAGACACGACGTACGCATAGGGAAGCGCCGGAGAGAGGAACGTATTGTTGTAGGGGCCCGAGGCGAAGGGATAGGGGTTGGGATACAGGGTTTGAAACGGATCAGCCACGTAGGAACCGTTGGTTGCGCTCAAACAGAAGTCGGAGTTATCAGCCTGCTGACCAAAACACGGATAGTTGTTGGCGACATAACCGTGGGGAGGCTGTCCCCCGAACTGCAAGTTCAGGGCGCCATCCTCAATGTCGTAAAAGATGCCGTAACCGCCCCTCATCACGAACTTGGCGTTTCCTAGCACGTCCCAGGAAAAGCCAAAACGCGGAGCGAAGTTATTTCGATCGGGGTAGGTGAGGCCGCGATTCGGCGTCCCGGGGTCGCCAGGATAGAGGAAATCGGGTGGCGACAGCGGAAACACCGTCGATTGCTGCCCCGGATACCAGCCGATGATTTCGTTGCGCGGGTCGATTTGCGGCGAATTGTATTCGTAGCGCAAACCATAACTCAGCGTCAGACGTTTCGTCAGTTTATAGGCGTCCTGGCCGAAAAAGTACAGCGAATGGGTGCGAATACCGTATATGGCATTGGAGAATTGATAATAGTTGTCAAAAAAACCGGCGGCAAAATCGGCGAGAACGCTTCCCCCGGCGCTGCCATCCGGGCTGGCGGTGAAGGCGCCGAAGTCGCCGAAGAAATAGCTGCCGTTAGTGTAGAAATCGTAATTGAAGTTGTTCCGCACCCAGCGCAGGTCTCCGCCAAACTTCAAATCGTGGCGGCCGTGGCTCCATGACAGCGTGTCCTGATACTGGAACGTGACGTCATGAATCTTGGTTGGGCCTTGCGGGGACGGGCCTAATTCGAATGCTCCGCTCACCGCCATTGGAGGAGCAGCTGTGCCGGCCGAATCATCGGGAGTAACCGTGCTGAAACCCAGAGACGCGGGAGTGGTCTTCTGGAGCGGGACCGCCGTGAGACTGGCCACGCGGTTGGCGGCGAAACGCAATTCGTTCACCATGGTTGGCGAAATCGTCCGCGTCCAACTCAGCGAGCCACTCTGGTAACGATAGCCGTCGCTGAACCCCGATCCTACCGGGACATCACCGCCGGTGGAAGCCCCCTTCACGATCTGGAAGGGATAAGAGTCGCCCACGTCGTCGATCAGATACACAGCTGACAGAGTGTCTTTCGAGGAGATCGTGTGGTCGACGCGCAAAATGCCCTGATCGTCACGGATGCTGGCCACGGGCGCGGAGATGAATTGATTACCGGGCCGATTGGGTGACGGTAGGTAGTTCGCGATGTAATTGGCAATCACCGGATCCACCGGCACCTGGTTGCCGTTGTAAGGAACACCGACGTTCACCTGAGTTACGTCGTCTGAGCAGGTAACGGTTTGGTAGCCCGCGGCAAAGTTGAAGAGCTGTCCGGAATCAAACTGCGGGTCGGAAGGAGCGAGCGGGGCAGGGCACGGACTGACGTTGGTCCCCGTAAGCAGTTCCGAAAAATCTCCGCCCCTCTCATTCTTGCTCAACACCGTCAGCGCGGGTGCAACCTGACCCTCCCGTCGCCGGTTGCCTTGATAAGACGCGAAAAAGAACGTCTTGTCTTTCACGATCGGCGCCCCAATCGATGCACCGAAAAGATTGCGTTTGAATACTGGAACTTCCTGCAGCATAAAGTCAGCGGCGTTCAGCGCATCGTTGCGGAAAAATTCGAACACGCTGCCATGAACGCTATTCGTACCTGACTTAATTACCTGATTGATGATTCCACCCGAAGTGCGGCCGTATTCGGCGCCGTAGTTGTTGGTAAGGATCTTGAATTCCGACACCGCGTCGGGATTGGGATTCACCACAATGTTGTTGCCAAGGAAGTCGTTGTTGTCAGCGCCGTCGATCAAGAAGGTCATGGACTCGGAACGCTGACCGCTCACCGCGAATGGGTTATTGGAGCCATCGTCCTGATCAGGTTCGAAAACGCCGGCCTGCAACAAGCCCAACTGCAACGTGTTGCGCTCAACCAGAGGCAGATCGAGAATACGTTGCGTGGTCTCAACCTTTCCGAGAGTCGAACTGATGGTGTCTACCTGCGTCACATCTCCGATAACCTCGATCAATTGATTCTCGGACCCAACTTTCAGGTCGACATCCAAGCGCGCGTTCTGGTTGATTTCGAGCGTGATGCCCCGGCGCACGTACTTGCTGAATCCGTGCTGCTCGACCGACAGTTCATAGGTGCCGATGGGAACCAGCGTGAACAGGTAATCGCCGTCTTTGTTGGAGGCCGTGGCCCGGGAGATGTTGGTGGCGGAATCTCTCAGTGTTACCTTGGCTCCGACCACGATCGCATGGGTCGCATCTCGTATTGTGCCCGCGATTTGGGCCGTCGCTTGTTGGGCAACGGCTTGATTCGTGCCCAGGAACGTTAGACTGAAAACGATGCTGACGACGATCGGTAGACCGATTCTGGGGAAGGAGAAGGTTTTCATTGGGCCCTCACTCAAAAGTTGGGCACAAATATTGCACGTTGTCTTCCATGAAAACAAGTCTAAAAGAGAGATTGTCTTAGCAGGTATGACTCAGCGTCATCTTCTGCCTTTTGAATTTTCCCTACAATAATCGGGATTCTAGACTCGCGATTCAGATTGCCACTGCTGCTTTGGCGCGTGCCAGAAAGGCTGCCGCACAGACGATCACCACGGGATAGCATTCCAGGGTGTAGCGCGGCTCCGGGTTTTCCAATGTTCCCAGAAACACCGAGCGCAGCAGCAGGAAACCGACCAGCAACCCGGCCCAGCGAACTCCAGACGGGCTCCGAACCAGTGCCAGCAGCGCTGCGGCGAGGTAAGCCAGATTCAGCAAGCCGAAGCCGACGGCCAGGACCGACTGCTTCGTGTCGTCATTGAATTCCCACCAGCGCACGTCGGGAGGCAGGATCTCGGTTCGCGGGCGCAGCCACATGTCGGCGATGCGCAGCAGGGGCAGAACAATGTAGTAACGAACTGGGCGCGCGCCAATGCGATCCGCGGCGAGTTTGCCGAAGCGCGCATCCAGCTCCGGCTTCATTTCCTGCGACTGGTTGTAATCTGCGATGACGGCCAGCGTCGCGTCAGTTCCCGCCGGGTTGTCGAGGGCGCGCGACGGCAGTTTCTGCGGGTCAATTTCGTTGCCGGGAACGCTCCAGTAGATCTCTTCTACTGACGCGTAGTCGACGATCCAGGTCTTAACCCAGCGGTTGAAGCCTCGGGCGACCTGCTCATCCTTCTCGGTGGCGTAACGCGGCGCCAGCGGCTGGAAGTGATGCAGCGTCCGAAAATTACGAATCGTCCAGGGAATGAGCGGCGCGAGTGCAACAACCGCAACAATCATTCCTCCGGTTAGCACGAATCTAGAGTTGCTGTGACCGCAGGCAGCTGCCGAGCTGCTCCACCCCGTCAAGCCAACACCGGGCTTGACGGGGGCCCCGGTGCGCTCGGCCTGGACGGGCGAGGGCGCCCGTCCCCACACGAGCACCAAACCCACCAGATAAAGTGCGACCGCCGCCAGCA
Source organism: uncultured Acidobacteriaceae bacterium (assembly GCA_963752985.1). Classification (GTDB taxonomy): domain Bacteria; phylum Acidobacteriota; class Terriglobia; order Terriglobales; family Acidobacteriaceae; genus Acidiflorens. Next base: position 188,287 of record CAVWAN010000013.1, on the reverse strand, counting down.
GGATGCCGCCATCCGGACGCAGCAGGATGCAGGCCGCAATTGCCGCGCCGGTCGCGGCCCAGAGCTTGTAAGCGCCCACCCCTCCGCTCGTCTCGTGCATCCGGCCCAGAGCCGCGGCCGCGCCATCGAGAGCCAGCGCGGTGAAAAAGATTTCCAAAGTTTCGGTAAGCGCGGCGGCGGCATAATTCGCGAGAAATGGACACAGCGCCGTCAGCACAAAAGCGATTTTCGCCGCGCGTTCAGAAACCGTACGGCGGGCGAGGTCGGCAACGATCAGGCAGGTGAAGAGGTCGAGCAGAATCTGCGCCAGCAGGACTGCTTTGAAGTTGCCAATTCCAAACAGCCAGAAGATCTTAGCCAGAAATATCGGATATCCGGGCAGGCGCGTGTCGCTCGGCACGATCTGCGTGAACTGCTGGACGGTCTGCGTCTGGCCGTAGATACCGTGCTGCAGCCAGTTGGCAGCAAGGTCGCCGTAGATGCGCGAGTCATCCGTGACCGTCGGGAAATAGACGAAGAAAAGCAATCGCAGTGCCAGGCCGGCCAGTGTGGTTCCCAAAAATAAACTGCGATGTTCGCGGATCAGGGTAAGCACGTTCGGAATATAGCGCGAATCGCGCGATTTTCCTCCTCTACTCCTGCGGGTAAGTTCTATTTACGAACTACAAACGACTCGAAGTCACACTGAGATGAGTTTTCAACTTAGCTCTTGCCAACGAGAATCTTCCTGCTATCATCTGGTGCTTCGTCAGCCAGACCTGGTTGGCGAGTGCGTAGCAGGATTGACGTTTCTGTGTCAGCAGTCCGATATCGCGCCATCGTTTCGCGGCTCCACCGGATTTCGTCGCGGGTAACCGTTCGTCGGAATTCAGGGGAGCCGTTTCTGTTGGTGCGGTGTCGCCCGCGCGCGGCGACGCCAGCAATAAATTCTTTCTGTCGCTTCGAGGGGTGTCCGGTAGCGGTTGTCCGGTATCCCAGCGCAAACAGACAAGAGACGGAAGAATAATTCTTAGCGATGAGGCGAAAGGAGTTTCTTTGTGAGAGAGAAGGGTACTGTGAAGTGGTTCAACGGGGCGAAGGGATACGGATTCATCCAGCGCTCCACGGGCGAGGATGTGTTCGTGCATTTCTCGGCCATCCAGGAGAACGGCTACCGCTCGCTGAACGAAGGCGAGACTGTCGAGTTCGATCTGCTCAAGGGCCCGAAGGGGTTCCAGGCGGGCAACGTCGTGCGGGCGGCATAAAGTCCTCCAACCAGTTCGCAAACCCTCTCGGTATGGTCGAGAGGGTTTTTTGTTTGTCTTTCCTATTTTTCTACCGTCTTCGTATCCAAGCTCTTCCACAGATACCAGCAGGCGATCGAGCGATAGGGCGCCCAGGGTTTCGCGATCTTCTCCATCACTGCGGGTTTGGGCCACTTGCGTTTCTTGTAGTGCTTCTTGATGGCGGCTTGGACGCCGTAATCACCCGTGGGCAGAATATCCGGACGCCGCAACGTGAACATCAGGAACATGTGCGCCGTCCACACGCCGACGCCTTTGACCTGCGTGAGATGCGCTATCACTTCTTCTTCCGGCAGGTCTGGCAAGCGCTCTAACTCGAGCAGGCCGGCTGCGGTCTTCTCGGCGAGATCACGCAGATACGCAGTCTTCTGCCGCGACAGTCCGACGCCGCGCATTTCGGCATCGGTCAGCTTGAGAATGCCCCGCGGCGTCAGCGGATCGCCAGCCAGAGCGGTGAATCGATCAAAGATCGTTGCCGCCGCTTTCCCATTCAACTGCTGATAGAGGATGGATTCAGCCAAGGAGTGAAACGTAGGCTCGCCAAACTGCATGCGGAACGGGCCTACGCGCTCGATAATCGCGGCTATCACGGGGTCGGATTTCTTCAAGTGCCTGATCGCCAGGTGGTGGTTCGCTTTGCGCATCGTCGTTCGCTCCTCTTGAACGGGAAGCAGTTTAGCATATTAGGCGAACAAACGGCGAATTAGGATGGAAAATGGAAGTGCACGTCGTGTCTGGAGGCAACGGGTGTCCCGTCAAGCGTAGCCGGCTGGTAGTGCCAGCGGCGCAGGGTGGCCTCGATCTTTTCGTCGATGCCGTGGCCGATCGCCTGCACAATTTTGGTTTCGACGACGCTGCCCTGGGAGTCGATCGTGACTTCAATAACCACATCGCCCACCAAGTCACGTGGAAGCTCGGCCCGGTCCACCGGAGGATCCGGATACACGACCGGATAAGCGACGTGGACCTCATGGCCGCTGATCGGCCCGTCAATCATGGTGCCCAGCGGAGATCCTGCGCGGGAATTGTGGTCGCCGGCCTCCGCGTCTGCCAACACCTGCTGCGGCTCTGGCGCAGGTCTTGGTGGCTGGGACTTCGGAAGCAGGCGTGGGCGCGGTTTGCTCGCCTGCGGCGGAAACAGCAACTTAGCCGGGTCCGGGGGCGTGGCATCGTTCTCGGCGCCCGGTGAGAAGTAGATCAGTTTGTAGGTGTGAGCGCCGTTTCCATAGGCGAGCCACTCAGGCCTCAGGTCGATTACCCTGGGGTTATGGAGTGCGATTATGGCCAATACCGCCAGGTGTGCGGCTACCGACACTCCCACCGTTCGATGGCGCCGTAATCCCGAAGTCGTGGGCTGAAGACCAGTGAACACGTACTACTACCTTATCTGATTGACGTGTCAAGAGGGAAAAGGTCTTGCGGACAAGCTTTACCTGCTGTCGCCCTGCTGGTATAGCGTTCATGGCAACGAGTTCAATGCGGTCAGCTTATTTGCCAGCCTGCTGTTCGGCTATGTCGCCGATCACGGGCAGCTTGAACATCTGTCCCTGATAGGCCTTGAGCACCAGAATCAGCCAGATCACAAACCCGGCTAGACTGACCAGCGGCCACACAAAGATTGTTGCCCAGCCGAGAAATGGGATGTGAGCAAGGATCGACAGCCCGATCCAGAGCACCGTCCAGGCGACAGCAAAGAAGAGACATTGGAAGGCGTGGAAGCGGACGAAGCGCTTCTTGTTGAACGGCTCCAGCACCAGAAACACAATCGCTGGAATGATGGTCACGTAAGCCAGCGCGCCGGCCACGTTGTCGGTGAGTCCGCCGGCCGCAGGCGCAGCTGCGCTCGCGCCCGCAGCTTGCGCGGCGTTACCGGCACACTTCGGACAGGTCGCTCCGTCCACGATCTGCGTTCCACAGGTTGGACAGAAAGCCATGGGAGCCTCCTTTGCAAGACGACAGGCAAGTTATCAGAACGCTCGCTGGAGCGCAATGGCGCCGGGCCGGGCATTCGTCTTTCCCCAACGACCAAGTACCCACTATCATTTCAAGTACGGAAAACTAAACCGGCGGAGCAAGCAGTCGCCTCCGCTATTTCCCGCCTCTGAAAGGCACTGATGATCACCATTGTTTCGGGACTGCCGCGGTCGGGCACATCGTTGATGATGCAAATGCTGAATGCAGGCGGACTCCCGGTTCTCTCCGACGGCGAGCGCAAAGCCGACACCGACAATCCCAAAGGCTACCTGGAGTGGGAGCGTATCAAGCAGCTTCCGAAGGATCCCACTCTGATTGCGGAGGCCGAGGGCAAGGCGGTGAAGGTCATCTCGCAACTGATTCTGTCACTGCCAGCGGGCCACGAATACCGTGTCGTCTTCATGCAGCGTCCGCTACCTGAGGTGCTGAAGTCGCAGGACGAAATGCTGCGCCGCCGCGGCACCCCGGAGTCGAACGCCGATACATCCGCGATCGAAGAGGCCTTTCAGCGCCACCTGATCGAAGTGAACAAGTGGCTTGCGGGCAAGACGAACGTGCAGGTCTCACGCGTGCATTATCATCGCGTGCTGCGCGAACCGAAGGCAGTCGCCGAGGAAGTAGCCGCATTCTTGCAGGTCCCGCTCGACATCGAGGCCATGGTCCGGCAAGTGGATGGAAGCCTATACCGCAATCGCATGAAGTAGAGCGGGAACGTCGGCTACCACGCGCCTTGTTTGAGGTTGCAAATTGCAACCGCGAAGCGGCGAACTCCCGGGGTGCGAGCTGGAATGACAAATCGGAAGGAGCCCATTGACGGTCGCGGGGAAGTTCAGACGCCGACTACCCCGTCCGGGCCTGCGGGAGCGCGAACCCAATCTTTCTTCGGCGATGGGGTGGAGGGTTCATCAGCTTCCTGATGGCGTCGATGATTTCCTGGATTGTGCCGTCGTGCGTCTCCAGGTGCTTCTCCAATTCCTTAATCTTCTCAGCGAATTCTCGGTTTGCGGCCAGCACCTGACGTACGCGGACAAAGGCGCGCACCACGAAAACGCTCATTCTTACTGCCTTTTCCGAGTTGAGTACGGTCGCGGCCATGATCGCGCCGTGTTCGTCGAAGGCGTATGGAAGCGAGCGTCGGCCCCCGCGGCTGACGTTTGAGGTCGCAAATTGCGACTTCAAACATTTGTACTCTCGGGGCGTGAGCTGGAACATGAAATCCGCGGGGAATCGTTTGTGGTTGCGTTTCGTTTGTTCATTCAGTCGCTTGACCGGAACTCCGTAGAGCTCGGCTAAAGCGGTATCGAGGATGACCTTCTGATGGCGCAGAATCGTGATTCGAGATTCGATGGGAACCACGGCTGCTCTTCGACGGCTTGCCGGCGGCTGCCGCGTTTGTCCGGGTTTTGGTGAATGGGCTTTCATTTTGCCATCGTAACCGCCGTAGCCGACGGAGACTATGACGAATGAACATTCCGAATGTGACGAATCCGGACTCTAAGAAATTGGGATGCTCAAGTTGCTAATGCCTGTACCGAACCAGCACAATTGCCGCCATGATCGAAACAGGTTCGTTAGAGATGAGTGGAAGCGAGCGTCAGCCACCATATCTCTTGTTTGCGGTTGCAAATTGCAACCGCAAAGCGGCGAACTTTCCTGACCGCAAGTCGGAATATTGAAATCGGAAGCAACGCGTTGAAGAAGCGAAGCTAACCCTCAGAAACTAGGTGACGCTGACTTCCGTATAGGTCCCGTAGACCTGCCGCAACGCTTCGCAGATTTCGCCGACCGTCGCGTAGGCGCGGACGGCGTCGACGATATAGGGCATGGTGTTGGCGCCGGAAATATTGCCGTTGGTACCCGCGTTGGGAGTCTTGGCGGCGGCCTGCTTCAACGCATCGAGGCGGCGCTGGACTTCTTCGTTGGAGCGGCGGGCGCGCAGTGCCTTGAGTTTCTTCTCCTGAGCCCGCGCGACCGATTCGCCGATGTAAAGAATATTCGGCGACTCTTCTTCGATGACGAAATCATTGACGCCGACGGTGATCTTCTCGTTGGCTTCAACGGCGCGCTGGTACTGGTAGCTGGCCTCGGCAATTTCTTTCTGGGGATATCCGCGCTCGATGGCCTTGACCATGCCGCCCATCTGGTCCAGCTTCTCGAAGTAATCGAAGGCGCCATTTTCCATGTCGAGGGTTTGTTTCTCAACAAAGTAGCTTCCGCCGAGCGGATCCACCGTTTGCGCCACTCCCGACTCGAAGGCGATGATCTGCTGGGTACGCAGGGCAATGCGCGCGGCTTCTTCAGTCGGCAAGGCGAGCGCTTCGTCGTAGGCATCGGTGTGCAACGATTGAGTGCCGCCGAGCACCGCTGCCAGCGCCTGCAGGGCAACGCGCGCGATGTTGTTCATCGGTTGCTGCGCCGGCAGCGAGACGCCGGCGGTCTGGCTGTGGAAGCGCAGCAGACGGGTGCGATCATTCTTGGCGCCGAAGCGATCTTTCATCAGGCGATACCAGATCTTGCGCGCCGCGCGGTATTTGGCGATCTCTTCGAAGAAATCGTTGTGCGCGTTGAAGAAGAAGCTGAGGCGGGGGCCGAAGTCGTCAACGTCCAGTCCGCGGCGGCGCGCCCACTCGACGTATTCGACGCCGTCGTAGATGGTGAAAGCGAGTTCCTGCAGCGCCGTCGATCCGGCTTCGCGAATGTGGTAGCCGGAGATGGAGATGGTGTTGAAGCGCGGCGTAAACTTTGCTCCGAACTCGAAGGTGTCAATCACCAACCGCATCGAGGGCGCGGGCGGATAGATGTATTCCTTCTGCGCGATGTATTCCTTCAGGATGTCGTTCTGGATGGTGCCGGAAATCTTATTCCAGTCGGCGCCTTGTTTTTCCGCTACCACCAGGTACATGGCCCAGAGCACGCTGGCCGGTGAATTGATCGTCATCGATGTTGTGACGTTTTCGAGGCTGATGCCGTCGAAGAGAATCTCCATATCTTCGAGCGAGTCGATCGCGACACCGCACTTGCCGACTTCGCCTTCGCTCGCCGGATGGTCGGAGTCGTAGCCCATAAGCGTCGGCAGATCGAAAGCAACGGACAGTCCGCCGCCACCGTGTTCGAGCAGATATTTGTAGCGCTGATTCGTTTCTTCGGGCGAGGCGAAGCCGGAGAACATGCGCATCGTCCACAGCTTTCCGCGGTAGCCGGTCGCGTGAATACCGCGCGTGTAGGGCGGTTGGCCAGGATAGCCGAGATATTGTTCGTAGTTCCAGTCGGCGGGTAGATCGGCCTGCGTGTAGAGGCGGCGGATCGGCGCATTCGAGATGGTGCTGAAACGGGCGTGGCCGTGCTCGTCGAGGTTGGTGCCGGTGGGAGCGCCAATCGGTTTTTCGGGAGACTTCTCCAGCGTGGGCGCCAGCGTTTTCTCGGCCCAATTCTTTTCTGATGCGGTGGGATGGCGGCCTTCAAGGACGTCGGCAATCGGGCCCTCCTCGACCGTCTTGCGCGGATCGCCTTTCAGTTTGTTCTCAGGCATTCAGTTCCCCACTCCGGCTTTGATGATAGAGGAGTAGCTGCCATGCTGCAAAAGACACGACCGACCGAGCGGTTGGTGAAAGTTGAAGGTTTACGCTGTGCGTCCCTGTGTCCTCTGTGCTGAAGATATCTTCGGCTACTCCCTTGACTCGGCTTTTCAAGCGCACCTATGCTGGGTCTTCTTCCAGCGGAGGAAATTCTGAAAGCATTCCGGCGGCTGTTGCAGCGTACCCCGATGTACGGCGCGTACAAGGCGCTCGGTCATTATCCCGACTACTGGTATTGGATACTGCGCGGGCGTCCGTCGCGATCTCCTCATCTGCTGAAGCAAAAGGTCGTGCGCGAATACGGAGAGAAATTTGGCCTCAAGACGCTGGTCGAAACTGGAACCTACTACGGCGAGATGGTTGCAGCCATGAAAGGGCATTTCGAGCGCATTTATTCCATAGAATTCGTCCCGGAGCTGGCGGAACGAGCCACGCGTAAGTTCGCTCGCGACCAGCACGTACGAATTTTCTGCGGAGACAGCCGCGTGGTCATGCCCGAGGTGCTCGCATTACTACAAGGCCCGGGGCTGTTCTGGCTGGATGCCGGTTATTACGGCTGGGTTGGCAAGCAGGGCGATCAGCAGCGGTTATCGGCGGAACTGGAGATGATCCTGAGCCACCCGTACCAGCACATAGTCCTGCTCGACGACGCACGCGGACTGACGGGCCGGGACGGGATTCCGTCGGTCGGCGACGTGAAGGCGTATGTGGAGTCGAAGTTTCCCGAGCGGTCGGTGGAGGTGAAGTACGACATCATGCGCGTAACGCTGCGGGGATAGCGGAGGCCGCCTTAGACGCGGCAAGCCCTGTCTCTACTTGGATTCCTTCTTGCGGGCCAGTTCCCACGCTTTCGCGTATTTCCACGACACGTAAACGGCGTGGTAGAGGTGCAGAAGCAAGCCTTCGCGGCCGTCGAGAAGTCCTAGCCGGAAAACGTAGTTGTAGATGAACGTCGCCAGCGGGCGCAGGACGATGTTGAAGAGACTGAAGCCGCGGCGGCCTTTGGCGGCGGCCATCTCCGCGCCGAGGGAGGAGTAGCGGTTCATGTGATCGATGTAGTCGGCGAGCGTGGGGTAGGAGTGGTGAAGGAGGGCGCCGCTCAGGTGCTGCGCCATGCCTTCAGTGAGGTGAGCGTCTTCGTGAACAGCGCGATCTTCAAATTTCGCCTTGCCCTTTCGAAAGAGCCGCACCTTCGGATCGGGCCAGTAGCCGCCGTACTTGATCCACCGGCCGAGGAACTCGTTCTTGCGAGGGATCCAGTAGCCGTTAACCGCGATCATTACGCCGTGAGGTACATTCTTCGTCAGCATGCCGCACTCGCGCGCGATCTTCGTTGCTTCGCGCAGATCCCCTCGTGTCATGGCGGGGCCGGGGATTTTCGCACCAGAAATAATCTCCTCGCGGGTCGGCGGATTCGCGGGGAAGAGATCGCCGATTTCGTGCACCAGCGCCGGGTTCACCTCCTCATCCGCATCCAAGCTCAAGATCCAATCACCTGCCGCCTTTTCGATCGCCGAATTCTTCTGCGCGGCATAGCCCTTCCATTCCTCGACGAGAACTTTCGCACCGAATGATTTCGCGATCTCGACGGTACCGTCGGTCGACCCGGAGTCGACGACGATGATCTCGCCTTTGCCGTCGGCGACCAGCGGCTGCACGCTGGTGAGCGTGCGTCCGATGTTGGCCTCTTCGTTGTGGGTGATGATGACGACGGAGAGAATCACGCCGGGCTCCTGCCGTGGCGGGCTGAGAACCTGCCGAGCTGCGCTCGGCTTGGACGGGCGGGGGCGCCCGTCCCCACACGAGCATTCTCCGAGCTAGCTTCGCCGATGACCGATAGCTTCACGGAGAGAGGATACGCGAGAGACGGCATGCCGCAAAAGAAAAACGCTGCAAAATGAAAACGCCGGGCGGGGACGCCCGGCGCTCCATCAAAGGACCCTCGCTACTGTTGCGGCTGCGCTGGAGGGTTCGCCGGCATGGGCTGGTCGGCCGGCCGCGCCACCACGTGCGGAATATTCGGAGCATGCGTGACCTCGCCTCGTTCGGCGTCGGCGATCTGAATGCCCGCGTGATCGAGCAGCAGACCGATGGCACGATCCAGTTCGACTTCCGCCTTTTCGTATGCCGCCTTGGCGGAGACGAGCGTGACTTCCGCCTGGGTCAGCGCCGCCTGGTTCTGGAGCACCAGAGTTGAGGTGGATGCGCCGAGCGCGTACTTCTTCTGCTCGGCGTCCAGAGACTGGCGCGCCAGATCCACGGCAGCCTGAGCGGAAGCGACGCTGGCGCGATTCTGCTGCACCCCAAACTGCGCGTTGCGTACCTCGATGCGCACCTGGTTCTCGAGTTGCTGGAGGCGCAACTGAGCTTGCCGGTATTCGAATTCGGAGCGTACCTGCGTCGCCTGTGCCGCACGGTTGCGGAGCGGAATGTTGAGAGTAAGTCCCACGCCTTTATCGGGGGCGGTGGAATCGATCAGTTGGCTTAGGGCTCCACTGTAAGATGTAGCCGGATTGCCAACGCTGCATGGCGTCGGCTCCGGGGTCGTGCAAATGTATTGGGGGTTCAGAGAACCGCCCAACCCAGTTCCTTGGTAATAGGCAAACAAGTCCAGGCTCGGCAACAGAGCACTGCGAACGGCCTTGTTGCTGATCTCGGTATTGGAAAGGTTGATGCGCTGTTCGGCCAGTTCGGGACGATGACTGAGTGCCTCATTCACCAGATCCTGGATAGGGACAACCGCTTCTTGGGCGGGCGATTCCATAATCGAGGTAGGGATTACTTCGGCGTCCGCCAGTGCGGGGTCGACGAGCGTGCGGCTGAGCGCGTTCTTCATCAGGAGTTGCTGCAGTTGAAGGTTGGTCAGCGCCACGGTCAGGGTTTGCTGATTGGAGGCAACTGTGCTTTGCGCCCGCACCACTTCGATCGGTGCGAGGGTTCCGATTTCCACCTGTTTTTGATTGTCAGAAAGGGTTTTCTGGGCAAAAGCCAGTTGCTCCTTTTGAACCCTTACGTTCTCGTAGGCGAAGACCAGGTCCCAGTACATGTTTTCGATCTGATCAACGGTGGTCGTGATCTGCCAGCGGAAGGCCACATCTGAGATTTCGCGATTGTTCTTGGCAATTTGAATGAAGCGGGTGTTTGGAGCGAATCCGAAACCCTGCAACAAGTGCTGCGTGGCTTGGGCGCGGAAATTGGAATTGAATTGGCTGGTGAAAGCTTGATAGGGCGAGAGTGGGCTTGCCGTGCCCCGAGTGTTGTTGAATGCGACCGCAAGGTTCGTGCCCCACTGGAACCCTTGCTGGTAGGCAAAGTCCCATGTGGTCGTATGACTATCCGAGAAAGGGGGGGCGAACGGGCTCACGGTTTGAGTACGGTTCTGATCCAGTTGTATTGTTCCCGTTAGGATAGGATCGAAGCTCGTGATCGGCGGCCCGCTGCCGAAGGTTGATATGACCAGGCCACCTGTGCCGGCGCCGGCGCCGCCCGCCCCGACCGACGTTCCACCCTGGCCTGAGCCGACTTGCGTGCCCAGTCCGCCTACTCCGCCGCCCGGTGTGTTCTGCACGACGCCGTTGTTCACGCCGAGAGTGCTGGCGCCAGCTTTGGCGCGCCAGATGTCCGTATCGGCGATGTTCAGGTTGTAGCGGGCGATGGCGATGTCGAGATTGTTTTCCAGCGCCAGCGCGACCGCATCGTTCATGGAGATGTAGAGTTTGCCATCGTGCATGAGCTGGTCGATGCGTGGTGTGTTAGCCAGGTTCGGCGGCGCTACGCGCCGGGCAGTGTACGGACCAACCAGATTGGGGAAGGCCGACTGCGGTTTTGAGTACTGCTTCACATCAAACGGCTGCGATGCCGACGGCACTGCCTTTTGCGTCTGCATCTGCGCCGAGGGCGCGCTGGGTACGGAGGAGGCATCCTGCGCCCATGCGGCAGGTACCATTACGGCAAGCATGATTACACCAAGAAAGGCGGTGGCAATAAAAAGCGCTGCAGCCCGCTGAAACGCAGTCAACACTGTAGAACGTTGCATTCGCATCATCTCCATGGGTCACGGTAAAGTGACCACACTCAAGCGCTTAGGTTCATGAGGAACGGACGTAGTGGTTCACACGTTTGCTAACACTCTGGTACTACGTATAACGACAAGCAAGAGTTCCTTACAATCTTGCTGGTGCAGTCTTCTCTTCCTGCGAGCAAGGCAATCTTTTTCATTAACCGTAAGTAAAAGTGACCGTAAGTGAAATAGTATAGCTGACGCGCCGCCGCACTTCCCGCGACGGTGGCGGTAAAACTTTGTAAATAGCTCAACGATGATGCTCAGACCGGCTGGGACTCGAAAAACAACGTGCGCAATCTCAAACTGATCCTCGCATACGATGGCGCCGACTTTGCCGGCTGGCAGGTGCAGCCTGGCCGGACCACCGTGCAAGGCGCGCTGGCCTCAGCCATTGGACGGCTGAGCGGGGAAAATGTACTGCCCCAGGGCTCGGGCCGCACCGACTCGGGCGTGCACGCACTGGCTCAGGTGGCAAGTTTTGCGACCGCGTCGGCAATTCCGGTAGAGAACTGGCTGCGCGCCCTGAACGACATTCTCCCGGCCTCGATCCGGGTGCTCGAGGTGGCTGAGGCTTCCCCCGAATTCCACGCGCGCAAGTCGGCCCGCGCGAAGACGTATCGCTATCGCATTCATCGCGGGGCGGTCTGTCCGCCGTTTCTGGCGCGCTATGTGTGGCACTACCCGTATCCACTGGAGGAATCGGCGATGATCGCAGCCGCCGGTGTGGTCGTCGGCGAACACGATTTCACGTCGTTCGCGGCGGTGGACCCGGAGCGAGTCGAACGAATGGCGGCTGAGGAGAATGTTCACACCACAAACGTTCGCACCGTCTTTTCCTCCAACTGGACCCGTGAAGGCGAAGAGCTGATTTATACGGTTCGCGGCAGCGGATTTCTTCATCACATGGTGCGCAACCTGGTCGGCACATTCCTGCTGATGGGGAAGCGAACGCTGACCCTGGAAGATCTGCGCCGCATCCTCGACGCGCGTCAGCGGACGGCGGCTGGGCCGACCGCGCCCGCCAGCGGGTTGTACCTGGTTGGGGTGGAATATTAACGTAAACATCTCCCAATTCACGGGAAGATGAAAAAAGATGGAGGCTCTGGCGCGCCCGTCCCGTCCCGCGTAAACTTCTTCGCAATGGCCACGAATCTCGAATTCGCCGTCTCCCGCATTGCCTCCGTGAATCCGGCGACGGGTGAGGTTCTGGGCGAACTGGACAGCGCCGGACCAACTGAAGTGCGCGCCGCGGTGGCGCGCGCGCACGCCGCCCAGCCGGATTGGAACGCCTGGGGCATCCGCAATCGCGTACAGGTAGTGCGCCGCTTCCAGCAGATTCTGCTTGCGCATAAAACCGACGTTGCGCGTCGTATCACGCAGGAAGCGGGCAAACCCCAGGTCGAAGCGCTGGTCACCGAAGTTCTGGTCGTGCTCGACGCGGCGCGGTTCCTGATCGACAACGCATACGCGATCCTGCGCGAAGCCAAGCTGCCCCACGGAAATCCTGCGCTCCAAGCAAAATCAGGACGCATTCTGCACGAACCGTATGGTGTCGTCGGAATCATCTCGCCCTGGAATTATCCGTTCTCAATTCCAGCGACTGAGGCCCTGGCGGCCCTGGTTGCGGGAAATACCGTGGTGCTCAAGCCTTCCGAACTGACCCCGCTAATCGCATTCGAACTGCAATCGCTGTTGCGCGAGGCCGGAGTTCCCGACGACGTTTTCCAGGTGCTGCCGGGCGAAGGAGCGACCGGAGCGGCGCTGGTCAGAAGTGAAATTGACAAGCTCGTCTTCACCGGAAGCGTTACTACGGGCCGGCGAATCGCGCAGATCGCCGCCGAACGCCTGCTGCCGGTGGTGCTGGAACTGGGCGGCAAGGATCCCATGCTCGTTCTCGAAGATGCCGACGTTGACACAGCATCGAGCGGCGCCGTCTGGGGAGCGTTCGTGAACGCCGGCCAGACATGCTTGTCGGTCGAACGCTGCTACGTGCATCAGAGTTTGTACCCCGCGTTCCTGGACGCCTGCTGCGAGAAGGCGCGCAAGCTGCGCGTCGGCAATGGCATGGACCCGGCTACCGAAATCGGCCCCATGATCCACGAGCGGCAAGTGCGGGTGGTGGAATCGCAGGTGGAGGACGCGATGCGGCGCGGCGCTCGCGTGCATACCGGAGGCACACGGTTGCGCGATCTGGGGCCAACGTTTTTTGCGCCCACCGTGCTGGCCGGCGTCGATCACACCATGCGCGTGATGCAGGAAGAAACCTTCGGCCCGGTGCTGCCGATTGCGTCTTTCACGGACGATGCCGAGGCGGTGCGTCTGGCCAACGATTCCAGCTTCGGCTTAGCCGCCAGCGTGTGGACCCGCAATCGCGCCCGTGGCGAGCGACTCGCCCGCCAGATCAATGCCGGCACGGTGATGGTGAATGACGTGGTGTCGTGTTTCAGCATCAGCGAAGCTCCGCATGGCGGCGTGAAATCAAGTGGCCTGGGTCGCACACATGGCCGCTGGGGCCTGGAAGAAATGGTGCGAGTGAAGTATGTCGATAGCGACCTGATTCCGCGCATGAAGAAAATCTGGTGGTTCGGCTACGGTGGAGGATTTGCGAGTGAGATGGAAAACTTCCTCGACCTGCTGTACGCGCGGCCGCTGCGAGAGAAGGTCAAAGCCGGCGTGCGCGCCGCCGGAGCGCTCTTTCGGCGGAAACTGTAGGCTTGGAAAATACTCTAAAATGTTTGTCATCCTGAGCGAAGCGAAGGACCTATGCATTCCGGCGCTGGGAGCAAATGCATAGGTCCTTCGCTTCGCTCAGGATGACAAGCAGATAAGAGGGTAGGACAACCATGACCGATTCCCGCACCTTCCTGCGCCACACCCTTGCCACCCTCGCCTATCGCGGAGCGAAAGCCATCCGCAACGCTGGGCCGAACTTTGCCGGCTACGGCTTGCCCGAAACTTCGCGCGCCCCGGCGAAAATTCTCGCGCATATCGGAGACCTGATGGACTGGGGTCTCGCCATGGCCGAAGGCCGCCGCGAATGGAAGGATTCCTTGCCCCTGCCATGGGAAAAAGAATGCGAGCGCTTCTTCATCGCCTTGAAGAAGTTTGACGAGTACCTGGCATCGGAAAAGCCGCTCGAAGTCTCTGCCGAAAAATTGTTTCAGGGCCCGATTGCCGATGCGCTCACCCACGTCGGCCAGATCGCCATGCTGAGGCGGATGGCCGGCGTCCCGATGAAAGGCGAAAATTATTTCGTAGCCGAAATCACCGTCGGACGCGTCGGCGCGGATCAGGCGGCGCCGCGCAAGGAATTTTGACTGATGGGTATCGTTTGAGTGACACGTCGTCGACTCAGAATTCGATGCTTAGTGTAAAGGTCTGATTGCGGCACCAAGAGCCGCTGGGTGGTGTCTAATGACTTGGATAGCATATGAAAAGGGCTATGAAGGTGGCCGCCTTCGCGGTTGGTTACGTACTGGCCTATTTTCTGGTCCTTTTCGTTCTCATCGATATCGGGGACTTCGTCGGTTCAAGCTTCCAACTTCGGAACGTCGATCTTCTAGGCTTTTTCTTCGGCAACTTTCTAATGATCGGTTTCCTGATCTATTTCCGCCGCAAGACCCGCGAGAACTGGATTCGGGCCGAGGCTGAGAAATGGCTCTCTCGCCGATCATGCCCGAGTGCTTATGCTCGGCGCAGGAAACTGTGGCGAAGCATCCTTTGGATTCCCTCGGGTCTCGTCCTAGCGATTTTCCTATTCTTACCCGAGGCAGCGGGCTTCGTGTCGCATTTGGTTAGCGGGCGGTCCGTTCGCTTGCATCAGTACCGTCTCAAGACTCCGCTGACATGGATAGTTGCCAGCAGCAGCAATTCGTCTGCGTGGGTCATTGCCACAAAGGGAATTGGACGAGTGGGACTTCGCTCCTATTGGCAAGGTGAAGAGCCAGTTTCAGAAATGTCTTTTTACGCCGGCCCTGATTCATCGCCGTTGGGTGGGTGGTACTTGGCACACGCAAAGATTCTGTCAAAACCGACGATGGAACTTGGCCCGGAGAAATTGACTTGCTGGGATATCGTTCCGTATGCGGACACGCGAATGAGTCCGATGGATCCCAGTTTTGCTGAGATTCTTTGTTCCAGTGAGCAAAACGATTTCGCCGCCAATTTCGTCGGCACGCGGAGCGATTCCTCGGCGTTCTACGAACTGCTCCATAGTGCAAGAGAAATAGAGTGAATGCTTGAATCGCCGCCAAAACAGCCAGCCCCGGAGCGAAACTCCGGGGCTGGCAGTTTATGGCTTCCGCCGAGCTCAGGCAAGGTCGTAGCGATCAAGGTTCATTACCTTGCTCCACGCAGCCGCGAAGTCCTTCACAAACGCCTTCGTCGAGTCGTCACATGCGTAGACTTCCGCGATTGCCCGCAGCTGCGAGTTCGAACCGAACACCAGGTCGACACGCGTGCCGGTCCACTTGATTTTGCCCGTCGCGCGATCGCGTCCCTCATACACGCCTTCCGATGTAGAGGAGGGCTCCCACTTCGTATTCATGTCGAGCAGGTTGACGAAGAAATCATTCGTCAGCGTCTCAGGCCGCTTGGTAAAGACGCCGTGTTTGGCCTGCCCGAAGTTAGCATTCAGGGCGCGCATGCCGCCGATGAGTACTGTCATCTCGGGGGCGGTCAGTGTCAGCAACTGCGCCCGATCCACCAGCAGTTCCTCCGCCGTCATTTGGTGTCCGTTCCGGAGGTAGTTGCGGAACCCGTCTGCGACCGGCTCCATTACGGCGAATGAGTGCACGTCGGTCTGCTTCTGGGAAGCATCCGTGCGCCCCGGCGAGAAAGGAATCTTCACGTTGTGCCCAGCCTTTTTCGCAGCTTCCTCGACGGCTGCGCAGCCGCCCAGCACGATCAGGTCAGCAAGCGAGACCTTCTTCCCTTTCCCGTTGGACTTCGAGCCGTTGAACTCCTTTTGGATCGCCTCCAGCTTCTTGAGAACCTTCGCCAGTTCGACCGGCTGGTTCACTTCCCAATTCTTTTGCGGTACGAGGCGAATGCGCGCCCCGTTCGCCCCACCGCGCTTGTCGGAGCCGCGGAACGACGCCGCCGACGCCCAGGCAGTCGTGACCAGTTGGGAGATCGAGAGTCCGGATTTGAGGATCTTTGCCTTCAGTGCAGCAATGTCCTTCTCGCCGATCAATTTATGATCCACGGCGGGAACAGGGTCTTGCCACAGCAAGGGCTCCTTGGGAACGAGCGGGCCAAGGTAGCGCGCGATCGGCCCCATGTCGCGGTGCGTGAGCTTGAACCACGCCCGCGCAAACGCGTCTGCGAACTGATCGGGATGCTCGTAGAAGCGCCGTGAAATCTTTTCGTAAGCAGGGTCGAGCCGCAAGGAGAGGTCAGTGGTCAGCATGGATGGCGCGTTCCGCTTTGACGGATCGTGCGCATCCGGCACCGTACCGGCGCCTGCGCCATTCTTCGGTCTCCACTGGTGCGCACCAGCCGGGCTCTTGGTCAGTTCCCATTCGTAGTTGAACAAGTTCGCGAAGAAGTTGTTGCTCCACTTCGTAGGCGTCGTGGTCCAAATGACTTCCAGGCCGCTTCCGATCGTGTCATCCCCTTTGCCCGTGCCAAATTTGTTCTCCCAGCCGAGGCCCTGCTCCTCGATGCCGGCGCCCTCGGGTACGGGGCCGACATACTGGTTCGGATCGGCCGCGCCGTGGGTTTTGCCGAAGGTGTGACCGCCGGCAATGAGCGCAACCGTCTCCTCGTCATTCATCGCCATGCGAGCGAACGTCTCGCGAATGTCCTTGGCCGCCGCGATGGGATCCGGCTTTCCATTCGGCCCTTCCGGATTCACATAGATCAGACCCATTTGCACAGCCGCGAGCGGATTCTGAAGATCACGGTCGCCGCTGTAGCGCTCGTCCGCCAGCCACTTGCCTTCAGGGCCCCAGAAAATGTCCTCTTCGGGTTCCCAGACGTCCTCGCGCCCGCCGCCAAAACCGAACGTCTTAAAGCCCATCGACTCGAGGGCGACGTTGCCGGCGAGAATCATGAGATCGGCCCAGGAAATTTTCCGCCCATACTTCTGCTTGATCGGCCACAGCAGCCGGCGCGCCTTGTCGAGGTTCACGTTGTCGGGCCAGCTATTGAGCGGCGCAAAGCGCTGCTGACCGGCTCCAGCCCCGCCGCGGCCGTCGCCGATGCGGTACGTCCCCGCGCTGTGCCACGCCATACGAATGAACAGTGGCCCATAGTGGCCAAAGTCGGCCGGCCACCAATCCTGCGAGTCCGTCATCAAGGCATGCAGGTCCTTGATCACGGCTTTCAGGTCGAGGCTCTTGAACTCTTCCGCGTAGTTGAACTCCTCGTCCATCGGATCGGACAGGGGGGAGTGCTGGTGCAGGATCTTCAGGTTCAGCTGATTCGGCCACCAGTCGGCATTCGCCGTGGCCCCAGCTGCGGTGTGAGTGAACGGGCACTTTGCTTCGGTTGACATGATTGCTCCTTCTTTTAAGAAAACTTTGACGAACTACCAACCCATCCTGACTTTACAGGATGTTTTGCTTAGGTTTTTGCACCGCAGCGGCGACAGAGGCCAAAGACCTCGATCAACGGCTGCGTCAGATCAAAGCCGTCCGGCAGTTGCCGGGATAGCCGCTTCAAGTCGACGAAGTCTCCTTCGATGTCCTGCACCGATTTGCAGCGGGAGCAGACCAGGTGGTGATGAGGTTCGAGATTGCCGTCCACGCGCAACGTGGACGCATGAGGACTGACCTCTCGCAGCATCCCACACTCAATGAAAAGCCGCAGATTGTTGTAGACCGTGGCGAGAGAAATGGATGGAATGCGACGTCGGACCGCGGCGTAAATGTCTTCTGGGGAATAGTGTCCGTGGGCAGCGATGACCGCCTCATAGACCACCTGACGCTGGTGCGTGACCGCCAAACCGTGCTTTGCGGCCAGCTCACGAAACTGTTCATGGGTGAAGCGCATGATTATCGGATGAGAATGATTATAAAACGACCGCGAGCAGTGTCAACCGAAATCTCTCCTTTGAGGATGACACCTGCGAGCGAAATCGAGGCACAGATGTGGTGCTCGGCAATTCCCTCCGCTACCAACAACTCGTCGTCCTTGGTCGGAAGGCCGCGCCTGAGTAAAATAGCGGAAAGCGGCCTTCACCATGGCGCGCAGGAGAATCAATGGCTTCCGGCGAAACGGCAACTGCTGGTACGAGCACGATTCCGCAACTTCCTAAACACAAAGTCAAGATCAAGAAGACGGGGCAGCGTGCCTGCAATGGGAAAAACGACAAAGGGAAGTTCTGCGGCGGGCACCTGAAACGCTGGTTCTACGCCGACGACGTGCTCGAACAGGAATGCGGCGACGTGCAGAAGGCCTGGGGAGCAGACGCTGAAGTTTATCGCTGCGAAAATTGTCAGACGCTCTACTTGCCCAGTCCCGGCGATCCGCGAGGGATGAACGTCGCGGGCCGAGGCCAGCTTTCGGTGTTCGGTTTAACACTTCCTCCCAAGGATGAGAAGAAGGCGTAGGGACCCGCTTTCACGCATCTTGGGGTACGAGGGAGACGGGGCAAGCCCCGTCTCTACGAGGAAGCTATTCGGAAGCCGGAGGGGTGCCGGCGCTGCCTGTGAACATTACTGAACTTATCTACGACTGGAATCTTCTCTACCCGAAGTCTCTGCATCCGCCCGGACCGGTGCGCCTGACCGATGAAACGCTGCGCGACGGCTTGCAATCGCCTTCCGTCCGCGATCCTTCGATCGAGCAAAAGATCGAAATTCTGCACCTGATGGAGGCCCTCGGCATTAACACGCTCGATCTCGGCCTGCCCGGAGCTGGACCGCGCGCAGTCGAGCACGTGACGGCGCTGGCCCGCGAAATCGTTGCCCACAAGATGAAGATCACGGCGTACTGCGCCGCCCGCACCCACGAGAACGACATTCGCCCCATCGCCGAGATTGTCCAGAAGACCGGCCTGCCCATCGAGGTCGCGGCGTTTCTCGGAACGAGTCCCATTCGCCGCTACACCGAGGGTTGGAATAGCGACTTCCTGCTTCAAACCACCGAAAAGGCTGTCAAGTTTGCGGTATCACTTGGCCTCGAAGTCATGTACGTCACCGAAGACACCACCCGCTGCGATCCGGAAACGGTGAAGCAATTGAACTCCGCCGCCATCAACTGCGGAGCGCACTCTCTAGTGCTCTGCGATACTGCCGGACACGCCACGCCCATGGGGACGGTCGCGCTCGTCAAATTCGTTGTCGAACAAGTGGTCAAGCCGTCTGGGGAAAAGATTCGCGTCGAATGGCACGGCCACTGCGACCGGGGATTGGCAACGGCCAACGCCATGGCAGCTTTGGTCGCCGGCGCGGATTGCGTGCATGCGACCGCACTTGGCCTGGGAGAGCGAGTCGGCAACACGCAGATGGATCAAATGCTCGTTAACCTGAAACTCATGGGCATCGCGCCCTGGGACAAGCAGGACCTGACCAAACTCAAGCAGTATTGTGAGGCCGTCTCCGCCGCCACTGGCGTTCCGATTCCCGCAAACTATCCTGTGGTGGGCGAGGACGCGTTCCGCACCGCCACTGGAGTTCACGCCGCTGCCGTCATCAAAGCGTATAAGAAAAAAGATGTTGAACTAGCAAACACCGTCTATTCCGGAGTGCCCGCGCAATACTTCGGCCTGGAACAGATTATCGACATCGGTCCCATGAGCGGGAAATCCAATGTCCTTTTCTGGCTGGAGCACCGCGGCCTGCCGGTGAACGACGGCGTGGTTGAGCGCATCTACAAGCGCGCCAAATCCAGCGACCACACGCTAACCGAAGCCGAGATCATGGAGTGCGTGCAGGGGTTGTGAGTGCTATGGGCATGCTTGACACTCGATGCATCGTCCTGTAGTGTCCGCCATCAAGAGGCCAAAGTCCAAGGCGTCCATGGAATCTTCCGATTCGAAGCCTACGCGAAATAGTTCATCGTCGAAGTCCCGCGGCAAATCCGAACCCTCCCGCAAACGCTCGCAGTCGACCGCGGTTACCATCCGCGACGTCGCCGAGCGCAGCGGATTTTCTTCCGCCACCGTTTCCATCGTCCTCAACAACGCCCCGCTGGCGCGCTACATTCCCGACACTACCAAAGAAAAAATCCATCGCGCCGCTCAGCATCTCGGCTACCGTCCCAACCTGTTTGCGCGCTCTCTGCGGGGCCGGCGCAGCCACACCGTCGGCGTCATGGTTTTCGACATGACCGACCCTTACTGCACGCTGGTGCTGCGCGGCATCGAGAACACGCTCTTTCAGTCCTCTTATCTCCCCATCCTGACCGATGTCCACAACGAGCGCAGCCGCTTCGAACGCTATCTGGAAATGCTGCTCGACCGCCGTATCGAAGGCCTGGTCGTGCTCGCCAACTGGCTGTTTGTGGACATCAACGTCCTGGCCGATCTGGAGAAGAACAACATACCGACCGCGACCGTGGGCCGTGAACTCAAGAACGACAAAATCAGCTCGGTCATCGTTGACAATGCTGCCGGCACCCGCGCTGCCCTCGAACATCTCCATTCGCTCGGCCATCGCAAGATCGCGTTCATCCGCGGGCCGCACCAGTTGTCCGACACCGAGCCGCGATGGCGCGGCGTGCGCACGCTGGCGCGCGAACGTGACCTCGAACTCGATTCGCGGCTGATTGTCGACCTGCCAGAATCTGGAGATCCGTTTTCAAGTTTTGAACAAGGATACAAATTAACGGAGGAATTGCTGCACCGCCGCCGTCCCTTCACCGCGCTCATGGCTTTTGACGACATGACCGCCTTCGGGGCCATTCGTGCCCTTGTTAAAGCGGGGATTCATGTTCCCGATCAATGTTCGGTGGTGGGTTTTGACGACGTTGCACCCGCTGCCATTTATTCTCCCGCGCTCACCACTGTGCGCCAGCCCATGGAAGTGATGGGAACGGCGACGGCCACCATCGTTCTCGAAGCCATCAACGCCGGTCTGGAAAAGAAACCCTTTCACACCATTCACCGCCAGATTGTCCCCGAATTGATCGTGCGCGAGTCCACCTGCAGCCTGAAGTAGCGGAGTGAGCACAAACTTGCAATTTCTCTTGACAGAGCGCCAGACCTGACGCAGTATTGATACGTTTTAATACAGGCATTTGACTGTTTTTGAGGATGGAGTGCTGGTGGTGCCGGCATATCTTCTGTGCCAAAAGGGTGGCGACTTTGGGTTAGGAGGCGGTTCATGAATAGCAGAAATGCAATGGTCAAGAGGGTGCGCAATTTTCTTTCTGTTTGTATTCTCTGCCTCTGCGTGGGTTCTGTTGCGCTTGCCCAGGCCGGCAGGGGCAGCATCAGCGGCCTGGTCTCCGATTCCACGGGAGCGGTCGTTCCCGGAGCGCAGGTAACTCTGCTAAACCCGGCAACCGGATTGACGCAGCACACGGTCAGCAGCGCCGCGGGACTTTACAGCTTCATCTCCCTCAATCCCGGCATCTATCAGGTCACGGCCAGCCACCAGGGCTTTGCCAGCGTCACCCAGGACAAGGTCACGGTTAGTGTCGATCAGGCTACCGAGGTCAACATCGCGCTCCGCGTCGGCGCCGCCACCGAGACGGTCACCGTCACCGGAGGAGTCGAACTGGTCGAGGCCACCAGTTCCACCGTCGGCTCGCTCATTCCGGCCGAGGCCATTGACCGGGTCCCATTGCTGACACGCAACGTTTTCGATCTCGTTCAACTGAGCGCGGGCGTTACTCCGGCCAATGGTACGCCGAATGCGTCCAGTTCGTTTGCCATCGACAACATATCGAGCGGGCGTCCAGGAATCGACGTGTCCTCCTACACGATCAACGGCGCTATCAACGGATCTGTGTACTTTATGGTTGATGGCAGCCCGATTGGAATTGCGGAGAACAATTCCTCCGCCGTGTTCCCGGCGATGGAAATTCCCGAGGCCGCGGTGAGTGAGTTTCGTGTTGAGACCCAGAATACGCCGGCATCCTACCAGAGCGGAGGCGCGGGCGTCATCAGCCTGGTAACCAAGTCCGGCAGCAACAAGTGGCATGGCGAAGCTTTCGGGGTATTCCGGCCCGATGTTCTGGCTGCAAACGAATTTTTCAACAAGCAAAGCCAACTCAGCGCGCCGGTACCTAGCAACACACCTCCTGGGTTCCACCGCTATCAGGAAGGCGGCGCTATCGGCGGACCCATCAAGCGCGATAAGCTTTTCTTCTTCGCGGATTACGAGCACACAGACCAGCAACTGTTCGACGGTTCGAATTTGTTTACTGTCCCAACCAGCGCGGAGAGGGCCGGCGACTTCTCGGCCTTCCTCAACAATGTTGACCCCGGCCCCATCGTTATCTACGATCCGACGCAGCCCGAACAATCAGACGGCACGCGGACGCCGTTTCCCGGCAACATCATCACGAACCCCAACCCCATCGCTTTGGCATTTCTATCGCAGTTGCCCAAGTGCAACGTGGGCGCCAACTGCGATTCAGCGACGAGTGACGTTACCAACAATTTCTACATGCCGGGAACGGACCCACTCAGGGCACACAGGTTCGACATCCGGGTGGATTGGAACAAGAGCGAGAAGCAGCGCATCTTCGCCCGGTTCTCCTATGACCACCTGTTCTTCTCTACCTTCAACGCCTTCAACAGCATGTGGGATCCGAACTACGCCCAGAACGTGACCAACGGGCGCAACATCCTCGTGGCCGACGACTTGACCCTCAATTCCTCCACTGTACTTCAGCTGCGTTATTCGTTCGCTCGCCAACACTCAAATCAAGGAGGAGATCCCCGGCAGGTGGGCTTTGACATCACGACGCTGGGCTTCCCTGCATCGCTGGCTGCGGAGGAGGTTTACAAGCTCCTTCCGATCATGGTCCTTAACGACCTTCCCCCCAACGGCAACCAGTTCGGCGGCACCGGCAACTACAACACGTTTCTCTACGCCGGCCAGAACAGCGACTTCAATGCGACCCTTACGAAGGTCTGGGGCAAGCATCAAATCTCCACCGGCTTTGAATATATGAAGCGGTATCTCAATGTCGGCCAGCCGATTGCGCCCGCCGGCGCGTACACCTTCGACCTCAGCGCTACGGATCAGTCCACGGGCGCCACAATTCCCTACGGCGGCAGCGATTTCGCCTCCTTCCTGGTCGGCATGGGGACGACGCCGGGCAACGAAGAAAATACCAACAACGGCTACCCCAATTTCTCCAAAGACATTTTCGCCGCCGAGGCCAGCCCCTACTATGCGGCCTTCGTCGAGGATACCTACCATCCCACCAAGAGTCTGACAATCACCGCCGGCCTGCGCTGGGACATCTTCGGAGGGCGTACCGAACGTCATAACCGTTTGGAATACTTCAATCCGAATGCAGCCAATACAGCGAGCGGCGTCCCTTACACCGGCGCGGAAGTTTACGTCAACGGTGGCAATCGCTCCCCCTTTACCACCAACATGAAGAACTTCGGGCCTCGCCTCGGTTTCGCCTGGCAGCCAGTCAATCACCTGGTTGTGCGCGGCGGTGCAGGATTCTACTACGGTCCCAGCACGCAGATGGTCGCGAACGCCAGTTTGAATAGCGATGGGTTCTCGTCCTATACGCAATGGGACGCGACCTGCATCGACGGAAACGGCAATACCGTCTTTAACGGTACCTCTGCCTGTCAAGGTGCGCCGGCTGGAAGCCCGCCACCCAGCCCGCCCGGGGTCTATACCGCGGACTATTCCATCAGCAACCCCTTTCCCAATGGAGTTGTCCCGACCCTTACCAGCCCGCCATCCGGTCTTGCCAATAACCTGGGGACGCAGTTGAACACCGTGCTGCACTCCATTCGGACAATGACCACCTACAACTTCAACTTTGGTATGGAATATGAGCTGCCGCATCAGGTGGTTGTGAGTGCCGCCTGGGTCGGTAGCCGCGGGCTCTTCCTGCCCCTGGGCAATGCCGATCTGAACGATCTTGATCTAGCCACGATCGCGAAATATGGCGCTTCGCTATGCGCCTATGGGGAGCAGTCGTGCGTGATGGTGCCCAACACCTGGGCGGCCATTCAGCCGCCCACCAATGGGAACTACGGCGCCGCCAACGTTCCTTTGTGGGTCTCGCTCCAGAAATACCCGCAGTTCGGCAGCGGCAACTACGGTAATGGCAACGGCGTCGTGGTGAATGGCTACCCTGGAGGCGATTCCATTTATCACTCGTTGCAAACCAAGGTGCAGAAAAGGCTGACACACCACTTCACCACGCTTGCTTCGTTTACCTGGGCGAAACTGATCACTGACGACAGCCAGCCTCCCCTGAGTTTCGTGGGCTCGCACGCGGGTTCGCCTCAGGACTGGAAGGATCTGAGGTATGAACGCTCGGTCAGCCCGCAGGACGTGAAGTACCAGTTCAACGCGCAGGTATCCTACGACCTGCCGGTTGGCAAGGGACAGTGGGTGAATCTGAACGGTGTGTCAAACACCATTCTGGGTGGGTGGACCGTTAATGGAATCCTCTATCTCAGCTCGGGCATTCCGATCGCCTCACCGAGCGCGGGGGCGGGCAATCCGTACTTCAATCAGAGGGCCGACCTGACCTGCAATCCGGCAAGTGGCGCTCCGCATACGGCGGATCAATGGTTCAACCCCGACTGCTTTGCGATACCCGCTAGTTCATTTATTCCGGGAACCGCCCCGGCTTACCTCGACCACGTTCGCACCATGGGAGCGCGGGATCTGGACCTCTCGCTCTATAAGACACTCTCTTTCGGAGAGAACCGGGAACTGCGCTTCGAGGTGTCCTCCTACAACGTGACCAACACGGCGCAGCTTGGAATGCCGAACGTGCCGTCGTTGGCGGACTATCAGGCGGGGGTGCAACCGTTCTCACAGATCACAACCACGGTCAACACCCCGCGCCAGTTCCAGTTTGGCGCAAGATTCACTTTCTAGCGGCAAGCATCGTGCAAATAGAAAATCCTGGCTCGCAACGAGCCAGGATTTTATTTTCTCCCGTAACTTGTTGATTCTTAAATACCTTACAAATAACTCCTTTAAACTCAAAGACCTAGACGACTGTGATAGCTAAGTCTTTGATTCCAAAAGACCCGATGAGGAGGGGTATAGCCCTTCTACGGATGACTGAACACTGACGGCTGATGGCTGACGACTGACAGCTGACTCAACCCCTTCTCCAAATCGGCAATCAGATCTTCGACATGTTCAAGGCCCACCGACAGCCGGATCATCTGCTCGGTCACGCCCATCTTTTTCAGCACTCCCGGATCGATCTTGTAGTGCGAGGTTAGCACCGGGATGGTCACCAGCGAATCCACTCCGCCGAGGCTCGGCGCCAGAGTAAATAGATTCAGCGCCTCGGCCACGTGGCAGGCGTCGGCGCCGCTGCCTTCCACCTCAAAGCTCACCACACCGCCCGCGCCTGCCATTTGCTTCTTCGCGACGGCGTAGTCCGGATGCCCCTTCAGCAGCGGATAGTGCGCCCGCGCCACCTTGGGATGCCGGCTCAGGAACTCGGCAATGCGCAGCGCGCTCGCGTTCTGGCGCTCGACGCGCACGGCCAGCGTCTTGATTCCGCGCAGCAGCAGAAACGCCGCATGCGGATCCATGCAGCAGCCAAGCGTGGTGCGCGTGTGGTGAATCTGCTCGATCAAATCGCGCCGTCCGGTGGCGATGCCACAGATCAGGTCGGAATGTCCGCCAAAATACTTTGTCCCCGAATGCAGCACCAGATCAATGCCCCACTCTGCCGGACGGCAATTGATGGGCGTGGCAAAGGTCGAATCGATGGTCGAGATCAGGCGGTGCTTCCGCGCCAGCGCCGCGATCTTTTCGAGATCAACGACCCGCACCGTGGGATTCGTCGGCGACTCGATGTGCAGGAGCTTTGTGTTAGGCCGGATGGCGCGCTCGTGTTGCTCGATATCGTTGGTGTCGACAAACGTGGTTTCGATCCCCACCTTCGGTAGCCACTGCGAAAGAAATTTGATGACGCCGCCATAAATATCGCGCTGGGCGACGATGTGGTCTCCCGCCTTCACCAGCGAAAGAATCGAAGTGGTGATGGCGGCCATGCCTGAAGAAAACAGCAGCGCCGCATCTGTCCCTTCCAGTTCGGCGATGGCATTCTCGGCGACCGTATGGGTGGGATTACCGTGGCGCGTGTAGAAGCTGTCGGTAGAAGTGGCGCGCAACTGCTCCTGCATGTCGGTGACTTCGAAGGTCGAGGTCTGATAGATCGGAGTGGAGAGCGGGCCGTTCTTCTTGTGAAGGCTAGTGCCGCCGCGGACCGCCTCGGTTTCCTGACGAAATTCATGTTTCTTCATTTCGAATCCCCTGTAGAGACGCGGCTTGCCGCTTCTCCGCCGTGCTTCCGAAGACGTGACTACCTAAGATTACCCGCGCTACCCGGCTGCGGCAAGGCGCTGGTAATATGCTTCATCGGGCCACTCTTATGAAAAAGAAGAAATTGAAAACGACCTCGCGAAAGACATCTGCGGCCAGAAAAAAGACGAAAAAGGCGCGCTCGGCAAATAAAGTTGCCCTCAAAGCCACAGTCCTGAAAGGCAAGCCACCTAAGGCCGAGTTACGCCACGTCCCGTGGAGTTCCGTCGAAGTCGAGGCCCTGAATCCCTTGCTGGGCCGCCATTTCGTCGTCGGGCAAAATGTGATGCTGGCTCGCGTCCTGCTCAAGAAGGGATGCCTCGTTCCCGAGCACAGCCACCACAACGAGCAGATCACCTACATCCTGGGAGGCGCGCTGAAATTCGGGATTGACGGCCGGGAGATTGTGGTGAATGCGGGCGAGGTTCTGACCATTCCTCCCAACATGCCCCACTGGGCCGAGGCACTTGTGGATACCGTCGATCTCGACATCTTCCATCCGCCCCGCGCCGACTGGATGAACAAAACCGACGCCTATTTGCGGTGAAAGAATCTAACCGCAGAGTACGCAGAGTACACAGAGATCGCGGAGAAATTCGAAAGGGAAAAACCAAAAAACCTCTGCGGACTCTGCGATCTCGGCGGTTAGCCCGTATGATGTACTTGTCTTTCTGCTCTGGTGATAAGGGGAAGTGTCGATCGCTCAAAATACGGAAAGCACTGGTAAGCTGCGCTGCATCGCCTGCGGGTCCACGCCTAATTCAGCCGGACAGGATTTCCGCTGCACCGCTTGCGGAGACCTGCTGGAATTCTTTTTCCCAGAATGGACGCCCGCTCCGCTGGACGGGCGAGTCGCCCGTCCCCACACGGACTCTTCTACCCTGAAGTCTCTGTGGCTCAAGCGCCGCACCTCAGACGATGCGCTTGACCAGAGCGGAGTCTGGCGCTTCCGCGAACTGCTTCCCCACATTCCCGCAGAGCATGCCATCACGCTGCGCGAAGGCAACACGCCGCTCTACTATCTGCCACGATGCGCACGCGCGGTCGGGGTCGAGAATCTCCGCGCCAAGCACCAGGGCATGAACCCAACCGCATCGTTCAAAGATACGGGCATGACCTTCGCCGCCTCATCCGCGCACGAGGGTGGATTCCGCTGGGTCGCCTGCGCCTCTACCGGCAACACCTCGGCCTCCATGGCCGCCTACGCCGCTCGCGGCAACATGCACAGCCTGGTGCTGATTCCGGAAGGAAAAATTTCCTGGGGCAAGCTTTCGCAAGCGCTCGACTACGGAGCCCTGACCTGCCAACTCCGCACCGATTTCGATGGATGCGTCCGCATCCTCAACGATCTCGTCCGCCAGAAGCCGGTCTACCTGCTGAACTCGGTCAATCCGTATCGCATCGAAGGCCAGAAAACGGCCGCTATAGAACTGATGGAGCAACTCGCGTGGGAGCCTCCCGACCACATCATCGTCCCTGGAGGCAATCTCGGAAACAGTTCGGCGATCGGCAAGGCGCTTTTGGAAATGCGCGAGCTCAAACTGATTTCGCGCCTTCCGAAGCTTTCCATCATCCAGGCGCAAGGTGCGAATCCGTTCTACCGCTGCGTGCGAGAGTTCGGCGGGAAGAAGCTTGAACCGATGACCGCCGACACGCTCGCGACCGCCATACGCATCGGCAATCCGGCCTCGTGGAAGAAAGCACTGCGCGTGCTTCAGGCAACCGGCGGCGAAGTCGAGCAGGTGACGGAAGTCGAAATCGCCACGGCTAAAGCCGAAATCGGCGCCGATGGCATCGGTTGCGAACCGGCCTCCGCCGTCACGCTGGCTGGGCTCAAGAAGCTGCGCCACAGCGGATTCGTCAAAGCGGGAGAGTCCGTCGTTCTGATCCTGACCGGCCATCTGCTCAAAGATCCCGACTTCACCATCAAGTTCCATCGCGGCGAACTTCTTGCGGGAACCCCGGCTGAGACCGCGGCTGCCCAGGCAAAATCTCTACAGCGTGCCCCGGTGGTGCTCGATGCCAACCTAGGGGCCGTCATTGCCACCCTCGATGCGGCCGAGAGAAATTCGTAGCAGTTCGCCTCCAATTCGTGTATAAAACACAGTTCAACGTCTTGACGATTGTACGGGACTCTGCTTAGTCCCTATCTGGCTAACGTCTTTCATTTCTATCGTTTCGGATGGCCTTCGCTGCCGAGGAGTGTGCTTTCTAATCTATGCCGTCACGTCCCACTTCGTTAGATCGCTCGCTGCGCCTGGTGCTCCCCGCAACCTCCGCCAATCTGGGCCCAGCCTTTGATGCCGCTGCCCTTGCTCTGGATTTCCATCTGCGCGTGCGGGCCGAGCGCGCCCCTGACTTCTTCGTTACCGCCGAAGGCCGCGACGCAGCGATTTGCGCCCGCATGGAGAACCACCTCATCGTCACTACCTATTGCGAGGTCCTCGAGTCGGAGAACCGCAAGATTGCGCCCTTGCGCATCCACATCGAAAATGAGATTCCCATTGGCCGAGGTTGCGGATCGTCCGCCGCCGCCCGCCTGGCTGGCATCGCTCTGGCGGTGCATTTCGGACATCTGCGCTGGAAGAATGACCGCATCGTCGGCGAAGCTTCCATGCGCGAGCACCATCCCGACAACGCCTCCGCCTGCTGGATGGGCGCGCTCACCGTGGCTCGCATGGCCAATCAGGTGCAGGCGCAAGTGGTGGAGGTGAAGCCGAAAGGGAAGTGGCCGCTGCTGCTGGCGGTCCCTGACGCTTTGCTGTCCACGGAGCAAGCCCGTCGCGTGCTGCCCTTCCAGTACTCGCGCGCGGACGCCGTCACCAACATTCAGAACTCGATGCTGCTGCTGGCTGCGTTCACGCAGGACCGCGCTGATCTACTCTCCTCGGCGCTCGAGGACCGCATCCACCAGCCCTATCGCGCGCCGCTCTGCCCGCTGCTTCCTGCGCTCAAGGAACTCAAGGGAGATTCCGGCATCCTCGGGGCTGCTCTCAGCGGAGCCGGCCCCTCGGTGCTGGTGTTCCTCGACCCGAAGGTGCCAGCGAAAAAGGCGAAGCAGAGAATCGCCGCGCACCTCACCAAACGCCGCCTTACCGCCGAACTCATCCTTACCCAGATCGCCCAACACGGCGGACGCGATGGAGCCGACTGGCGCAAGCATCATCCCTCGGGAAGAAAATAGGTTCTACTGCTGTCTACTGGCCGGAGGTACGATGCCGTTCATGCGCAGGTACTCCGCCATCTGCCCGTAGTGGTCGAAACCATGCCAGGCGAAGACCGTAGCCATGCCGACGCGCGTCCCTTTGTCCTTACTGAAAGGTACGGGAATCGGTTCAAGGGCGTTGGCATCGGTGATGCTTGCTGTTGCCTTGTGGGCATAGGCGAAGGAGTCTTTCAGGAACTTGAGGATGTCAGCCTTCGCCTTCAAACTATCCTGGCCTTTTTCGTCGTTGGTATCGACGGGTGGCTTTTCGCCGAGAATGGCCGCCCCCACGATGTAATTGACTGCAGCCACGTGCTTGATCTGCTGCGCAAATGTACGGACGCCCTTAAATTCACCATTGGTTGGCGCAAAGACGTACTTCTCTTCGGGCATCGCTTCCGCCGCGGAAACGAACTCGCCTTCTATAATTTTGATCCCACCGTCGAGCACCTGGCTGATAGTTTTCTTTTCTGCTTGCGTTGGTGCTTGCGCCAGCCCAAAGCTGCATAGGACCACCATCGCTCCCAAAATCGCAGTTATCGTCTTCATCCTGCCTCCCAGTAAAGTTTAGTGTCGCATTAATCTCTCACTACTGCGGGCGTCAAGTCCAGTTCACTCGCTGTAATGCGGTGTCCGCGCAGCGCGAATACTCCCATCGCCAGCGCCACCGCCGCCACGCCCAGCGCATCGGAGATACCGACTCTTTTCGCCAGCGCGCCCCACAGCGTCGCTCCCACCGCCATGCCTCCCTGCAATACCAGCAGGTAAAACGACAGCGCCCGCGCTCGCACGTATGCCGGGCACATGGTCTGCGCCGCCACATTCAAACAAGCCAGAATCCCGATCCAAGACCCACCCGCCACCAGCATCACCGCACACAGCAGCGCAAAGGTCTCCACCCGTCCTGCGGCAAAAGTCATCCCGGCAAAAATCAGGATGGCGGTCGCCACCACGCCATCCACCGAAAGCTTTTCCCGCAGCCGCGGCAGCGCCAGCGCTCCCAGCAAAGCGCCCAGTCCGAAGCAGCCGAGCAGCACGCCATATCCACGCGCGCCATACGGACGAGCGATGATCGGCAGCAGCGCCAGCATGGCTACCGCCGCCACGCTGAACGTGCCCGTCCGCAGCAGCACCGACTTCGCCAGTCCACTCTGCTTCACGTAACTGAACCCGTCGCCGATTGCCGACCACACGCGCTGCGTCTTCGCCCGAGCCGCAATCGGACGCTTCCAGTGGTAGAGAAACAAGATCACGCCCAGAAACGACACTGCGTTCAGCAGAAAGGTTGTGCCGCAACCGACCGCCGCCACAATGATGCCGCCCAACGCTGGTCCCACCGCTCGCGCGACATTAAACCCAGCTGAGTTCAGAGCCACCGCGGAAGCATGTTGCTCCGCCGGAACCAACTCCGGAGTAATCGCCTGCCACGCCGGATCATTCATCACAGCGCCCAGCCCCAGCAGAAATGTAAACAGCAGCAGCACCCATGGGCCCACGCAACTGGTCAGCGTCAGGATGCCGAGCGTTCCAGAGGCCAGCACCATCCATCCCTGTGTCACCAGCAAAAATCGCCGGCGATCGACCATGTCCGCCAGTGCGCCCGCCGGCAGGATGACCAGGAACACCGGCAACGCCGCGGCCGTCTGCACCAATCCAACCATCAGCGGATTCAGGGTTAACTGCGTCATCAGCCAGCCCGCGCCCACGTTCTGCATCCAGGTGCCGGTGTAGGAGATGACGGATGCAATCCAAAGCGAACGGAACAACGGTTCCCCAAGCGGAGCCCAAGCCGATACCGAACGCCTTCCCGCGATCGGTTCCACTACTGCCGGCATTTTGATCATTTCCGCCATGAAGGTTTTAGATTTCCCGCGACCAGCGAATAGCGAACGACGCCCCACGAACGACTACCGACTAACGACCAACGAGCCATCCCCAAACGGCCACTCCCGCCGTCGCCACGACCGCACCGTGTAAATCACAACCCCCACCACCAGAATCACCCCCGCGTACCGAACCTCGCGGAGAAAATCCTTGCGCGAAATTAAAATAAAGAGAAAGCTTGCCGCCGCCACCAGCGCCGGAATCGGATAAAGCCACATCCGGAACGGTCGCGGCAAATCCGGTTGCCGAATTCGCAGGACGATCACTCCGATGGTCTGCATAAGAAATTGCAGCACGATGCGGATCACGATCAGCGAGGCGATCAAGTCCGCCAGCCGCAAGAAACAAAACAACGCCGCAACCCCAGTCAGAGCCAGCAGTGAAACATAGGGAAACTTGTGAACCGGATGCACCTTCGCAAAGGCCCGAAAATAGTTCCCATCCAGCGCCGCTGCGTAGGGCACTCGCGAATACCCCAACGTCAGCGAAAACACCGACGCGAATGCCGTCCACATGACCAGCACCGAAATCATCGAAGCGGCGCCGTGCCCATACACGCGCTGCATCAGAGTCGAGACGACATACAGCTTGCTGTTCGATGCCCCCGCCTGCGCCAGTTCGCGCCAGGGAATCACCCCGAGAATGCTGACGTTCATTACTACATATAGACACGCCACCGCCAGAATGGATAGCAACAACGCCCGCGGAATATTTTTCCCCGGTTCTTTGACTTCGTCCCCTAGGAAACAGACGTTGTAGTAGCCCCCTATGTCATAGGCGGCGATCAGCATCGCCCCGCCGAGGCCGTGAAAGAAGTCTCGCGAAAATGTAAACGCCCCCGGAGGCAAATCGAATGCCTGATGTGCGTTGAAGTGAGTCAGGCCGGCGAAGATGATCCACCCGATCGTTCCCATCACGCCCACCCACAGCACCTTGGTCAGCCGCGCGATGGCGGTGATGCGCCGATACAGGAGAAACGCCGTCAACCCGCAGACGCCAATCGCCAGAAACGTAGCCGGCATCGCGACCAACGTCAGTTGCAGAGTTCCAAGAAGAGGGAGGTGGAGCGCCCAGGTATGGGTCGACCACACCAGTTCCAGGTGCGGCCAAAAGAAAGCGGCGTACTGCGAAAGCCCAATCGCGCCTGACGCAATCGAAAGCGGAGCACTGAAGGACAATTGCCAGATAAACAGAAACGAAACCAGCCGCCCCAGTTTCTGCGGACCATAAATCTGCAGCAGGTAGCGATACGACCCACCCGACCCCGGCATCGCGGCGCCCAGTTCCGCCCAAACCAGCCCGTCGCAAATCGCCAGTCCCGCGCCCAGGATCCACCCCAGCATCGCCTGCGGGCCGCCCATCGCCGATACGATCAGCGGGATGGTAATAAACGGCCCTACCCCGATCATGTCAATCATGTTCAGCGCGGTAGCGGAGCCCAGGCCAATGCCGCGGACAAGTTGCGGTTTGGTGGCGGATTCACCTTCGCGTGGAATTGTCATGAGATAAGTCGTTGGTCGATGGTCGCTAGTCGTTGGCGGTCGTTGTTAGCTGTTTGTAACTTAGTCATCCAAATTAGAGTTGTCATCCTGAGCGAAGCGAAGGACCTGCTTGTTGTCGCACAACGAAGGTCGCGTGCAATCCCTCACCCCCCAAACGACCAACGACCGGCGACTAAGGACTGCTAATCAGATTCACAAACAGCCGCACCGCCCCCGGCACCCCCGCCGGTACCTGCCGGAAGAACGCATATCCGGTATAGATATACGTCCCCTTGCCGTAGTGCGCCACCAGCAGTCCGCCCTTCTGCTCACCTTCGCCCGGATCATGGGATTCCAGCAGCGGCGTAAAGTTCGCGTCCCACTGCGACATGAAGTACAGCCCGCGCTCCTGCACCCATCCCTCGAAATCTTTCTGCGTAATTTCGTTGGGAGAATGAAAGATCGCATTCGCCGGGTCGAGAATCGTGACCGGCGCCTCTTCCACCGAAACCCGCGCCCGGCTCAGGGTTGTCGGATACGGCGTGTACTTGCCGGAATTGAAATCGATCGGGACCCCAAAGGATCCCAGCGTGTTGTATTGCACCACCAGACGCCCGCCCGCCTGTACGAAATCGAGCAGCCGCTTGTTGTTCGCAATCACATCTTTCTGGGTATCGTAAGCGCGGATGCCCAGCACGATGGTCTGGTACTTGCTTAAATTCTCGCTGCCCAGCTTGTCAGCAGGAATCATGGCGACATTCATCCCGATCTGCTCGAGCACGGTGGAAATTTCATCACCCGCGCCCATGATGTAGCCGACCTTCAAGTCTTTCGGGACCTTCACATCCACGATGCTGACGCGCTGCACCGCGGGCTGGTAGTAATAAAAGGTGCCGAGATCTTCGCGCGTGACGACCGTATATCCCTCGCCGTAGTCCTTCTCGCCACTCGTGAGTTCCGCCCGAATATGAGTCTGGCTTTCCTTCAACTCGGAAGGGAAGACCTGGAAGGAAGCGTCCTTCGAATCATCCTTCGGGATGTCGACGGATTCCCGCGCCGGTTCCGCACGCCAGCCGTTCGGGACATGCAACGCAATCCGCGCTTGGGAACCGCTGCTCTGGTCGCGCGCCGTGGTCTTCACGCTCGTGCTGCCGCGCTTGTCTGAGGGGATGACAGAGTTCGACGGTGACAACGCAACTGAGAATTCCGGGCCAATTGCCAGCGGGTGCTCGCCCTCGCTTCCGTCAGCCTGTTTGAACCGCACCATGACGGGAACTTCGATCGAACCGGCGAGCCCTTGATATTGATATTCCATGCGCACGTGGAATGGCGATGGCGGGAAGGGGAGCGCCTGAAACAGTGGCTCGTCAATCGTATTCAGCGCGTCACGCTCTGGATCGTGTCGATGCCAATACGGACGTGTGTAGCCGGCCTTCGCGCACGGCGTTATGCGGAAATCGACTTCACCGAGCGAGGGTTTGTCGGTCCACATTTCTCCTTGCGTGCTTTGTTGACAACCCGGAGCGTCTAAGATCAACTTTGCCGAGACTACGATCCCGCTCTTGGCAAAGCCCAATGACTTCACTGCAATACGTTCTCCCGGAACGGCCATCGCTGCCGATTCCGGAGAGGACGCAGGTGGGGCGTCGTACGTTGCTGTCAACGTGACTCCCAGCGCGACGTTTGCTGCCTGCTGGAACTGATTGCGTGTTGTTTCAAGCTGAATTCTCAGCAACTTCTTCGCGTCATCTGGCAGTGACGATTGCGGAACGCGTTGCAGCAGATCATCCGCTGCCTTTCGTCCGCGAAGGAGAGCCGTCGCGCTCTTTGCCGAATCCTTGTCAGCATTTTGCTCCGCCTCGGTAACTCGCTGCTGCAGCTCAGTGAGCTGCTCTCGCAGCCACGGCACCTTTGTCTCTTCATTCCCCAGTCTCGACGCCAGCCCCGGCAGCGTTGTATCTACGCCGTCGAAGAAGTCCTGCTCGTGACCGTCTTTGTCCTTTGGAGATTCGACGACCGAGTCCACAAGCTTGTAATGTGCAAATCGATCGCCCTTGGGAATCGAGACGCCACCCAGGGCTTGCGATCGCTGGTGCCGCAATCCCTCAATCGCAAACTGCACGTACGATTCGCCCAGAAGAGGATCTTCTTTTCCCGTGTTCAGCCTGACCGTATAGTTTCCAGCATCGCACGTGGAGGCCCCGAAGCCGCACACGTTGCCGATGTACAACTTCTTCGGCTGCCAGGGCTGGAGACCCTCTTTGATCTGCTCCGGAAAACGGTTCGGATCTGCGGCCGCTCGAAAGGCTTCTTTCGTCAGGATGGCGGATGCCTGGTGATGCCCGTGCCCGTCGCGCTCCGTGCCCGAAAATCGCGCGATCAGCACGTCGGGGCGAAACGTCCGGATGACCCGCACGATGTCGGCGAGCGCAATGTCATGCCCTTGCCACTTCTGAAAAGTTTCTTCTGGAGTTTTCGAATACCCGAAATCCGCGACTCGCGAAAACCGTTGCTCCACGCCGTAGTACCGGTCGGCTGCCAGCACCTCCAGAGTCCGCACCACTCCCAGCACGTCGAACAGATTGCTGCCCAGTTCGTTCTGCCCGCCTTCGCCTCGCGTCAGAGTCATCAGCAGAGTCGAAACGCCTTTCCCCCGCGCTTCCAGCGTGAGCATGCCCCCATCCTCATCGTCAGGGTGAGCATCCACCTGCATCAACCGCCCCGTCGTTTGCAGGCGGCGCAGCATCAGCTTCAGCCCGGCCGCACCGGTTTCCTGCGGTAGCAGCTCGTAATAACGATCGGCTTTCTCTTTATCCTTATCTTTACCGACGCCATGATCGACCGCGGTCTTTTCCGCGGTCTGCGCGGCGGCAAATATCGCGGTTGAAGCCGCCAGCAGAATCAGCAGCACCGCAGTCGCAACCCGGCTGCACACCCATCGAATCCCGGACTTCTTCAGAATCGCAAACATGAACATCTGATGGATTTTCCTCGTTGAAAGGAGCAAATATATTCCGCCCAGCTCTTACCTTCCCATCCCCTGCGCTACCGCAAATTTCTGCTGGCATTCGCGCGCCGCTTGCACAATCTGCCGGAACTCCACATCCTGGCGCACGCCCGCCAGCAACGGATCCGATTGCAGCGCCGGGTACGCGCAATAATTCTCGGCCACCGCCTTGCGCAGAAACAAGTAAGCGATCTGCTTCTCCCCACAAGCTGCCAGCGCCGTCCCCTGGTAGTACTTCAACTCTGAATCCTGCTCGGGCAATAGCTCGTTCTGCGCCACCTCCGCCAGTCGATGGACCTCCGTCGCTGGAGCCTTGTTCAGGCAAGCCTGCAGCAATGCGCGCATCCAAATCGGATTCTCCGTCATCCGCTGCGCCGCCTGCCCGGCTTCCGTCATCTTCCTTTCGCGCATGAGCACCGAAACTCGCACCGCGTTCGACCATTCCGAGCCTGCATCCACGTTCAAATACTGGATCGCGCGCGCCGCCTTGCCTTGCTCAAAGAAAGCAAACGCGCACGAACGCCAGTTGTAATTCCCCGAATCGAGCGCCAGCGCCATGTCGCACTCGCTCTGCGCCTCATCCAGCAGCCCGGCATAGCGCGATACATAAGCCAACGAATAATGCGCGAAGGCATTATCCGGCCGCCTCTGCACCAGCGCCCGCGCGTCACTATAGGCCTTGTCCAGGTTCCCCGTCTCGACTTCGTTCGTTGTCAGAAATCCAGCCGCACTCACCCGTCCCGGTTCCAGCGAAAGCGCCCGCTGGTAAGCTGCATTCGAGCGCTGGTATCCCGCTGCTCCCCCGTTCGAATAAATCGCGTCGAAGTAATAGCGCCGTCCCAGCGCATCCCACGCCGGCGCATAATTCGGATCCAGCTCCACCGACCGCTCCAGTATGACGATCGCTTCCTTGTTCGCAGCCCCATCGTGCGATACGGCTTGGCTGCGCAGATATTCGTCATAGGCTTCGCGATTTGTCGGAGTGCTGCTCCGTTCGACCGCCACCCGCGCCATGCCCAGCGCGGGAACCAGTTCCTGCCGTACCTTCTTCGCCATCTGGTTCTGCAACTCGATCAGGTTATCCGCCGGCGAACTGAGAGTGCCGGTCCAAACCAGCCGGTTGTCTTTCACTTCCACGGCTTCGAGCGTCACCCGCACCGTGTTGTCCTGACGCAGAAAGTGTCCCGCCACCACCGTGCCCACACCCAACTCGCGCCCGGCTTTGGCCGGGTCCGCTTCTCCATTGGCGTATTTCTGAGTCGACGCCGAGGGCCGGACTTCCAGCGAATGGGCATAGGTCAGCGCATTGGCGATCTCGTCCGCCAGCGCAAATCGCAGGAACTCGCTCTCCGCATCGTTGTTAATATTCTCCAGGGGCAGCACCGCGATCGTCCGGGTACTCGCCTGCACGGTTGACGTCCGATGCTTGAGCACCCACGTCCCCACCGCCACCACCACCGTGAGCAGGACTGCCGCCAGTCCAACCGCGATCCAAGTCAGCTTCGAACTCGACTTCTGGAACGTCTTCGTCACCAGATGCAGCCCCGTCACCTGACGAAGCCCGCTCTGCAAGGTCGGGTCCGTTACTTTTTTCAGCTTCGCCAGATCGGCCTTCATCTCCGTTGCGTTCTTATAGCGCTGGTTGCGATCCTTCTCCATCGCTTTTCCAATGATGGCTTCGAGTTCCGGCGGTACCGCGGGATTGATCGACCGCGGCGATGCCGGCTTCGAATTCATCACCGCATGCAGGGTCATTACCACGTTCGTTCCGGTGAACGGCTTTTTGCCGGTGGCCATTTCGAACAAGACCACGCCAAACGAAAATATGTCGCTGCGCGCGTCCAGATCTTCCGACCGCGCCTGCTCCGGCGACATATACACTGCCGTCCCCGGAATCACTCCCACCTGGGTCAGCGATTCCTCAACCGACGAGTCCGTCGTCGTGCCCAGGCTCCCATCCTTGGCCAGTTTCGCTAGACCAAAGTCCAGAATCTTTACCTGCCCATTCGGAGTCAGAAAAATATTTGCGGGCTTGATGTCGCGGTGCACAATTCCCTTGGCATGCGATGCCGCCAGCGCGTCCGCTATCTGCACCGCAATGTCCAGCAGGTCTTCAAGGTCGAGAGCCTTGCCGTGGATGCGCTGCTTCAGGCTCTCGCCTTCGAGTTTCTCCATGACGATGAAGGGATGCCCGCCGTTGTCGTCAATGTCGTGGATGGTGCAGATGTTGGGGTGGTTGAGTTGCGATGCGGCGCGCGCCTCCCGCGTAAACCGCTCCAGGGAGCGTTGATCCTTCGCCAGGTGTTCGGGAATGAATTTCAGCGCGACACGACGGCCCAGGCGGACGTCCTCCGCCTCGTAAACCACTCCCATCCCGCCGCCCAGCTTCGACAGCACGCGGTAATGCGACACCGTCTGCCCAACGATTTCCATGGTCGTGTAGGGCGGACACTCCTGTCCGCCGCTCTTGCCCTTGATTCTACCGGCAGGGCTGACGGCCCTCGCCCGCGAAGGCGTAATGGTAGGCTGTCATCGCGGTCGGGTCAACCAAGTTAGGGGGATAAATCTATAAAGCAGGAAATTTGCGGGAGGCTGAAAATCCGGCCAACTATCCACTGACCACTAGCCAATGTCTTACTGCTGCGGCGGCATTGCCCGCGGATTGATCCCCAAATATTTCAGTTTCGATTGCAGCGTTGTCCGCTTCAACCCCAGCCGCATGGCTGCCCCTCGGAGGCCGCCAATCTGTCCGTGGCTCTCCCGCAAAGCGCGCAGAATGTGCTCGCGTTCGGTCGCTTCCAGGGTTTCATCAACGTTTTTCTCGCCCGTGGCAATCGGTTCCAGTTCGCCTAACGGTGACACCAGCACCGAACCTTGCGTCAGAATCACCGAGCGCTCGATAAAATTCTCCAACTCTCGGACATTCCCCGGCCACTCCCACCCCATCAGCGCATCCATGGTCCTCTTGGGAATGCTCGTGATCGACTTGTTCATCCGCTGGGAGCACTTCCGCACAAAATGTTCCACCAGCAACCGGATGTCCTCCCGCCGTTCCCGTAGCGGTGGCAAGCGGACCGGGAACACGTTGAGCCGGTAATACAAATCACTGCGAAACTCGTTCTCCCGCACCAATTCAGCCAATTCGCGGTTCGTTGCTGCTACTAACCGGAAGTCCACCTTCAAGGTGTGCGTTCCACCCAGCCGCTCGAACTCCTGATCCTGCAAAACCCGCAGCAGCTTCGGCTGCAGGGCCAGCGGAATCTCACCAATCTCGTCGAGAAACAGCGTGCCTTTGTCCGCCAGTTCGAGGCGTCCAATTTTCCTGCTCACCGCTCCGGTGAACGCGCCCTTCTCATTGCCGAACAACTCGCTCTCCAGCAGCCCCGACGGAATCGCCGCGCAATTCAATTTGATGAAGCTACTGTCAGCGCGCCGGCTCAAGCGGTGGATCGCCCGTGCCACCAGTTCCTTCCCTGTTCCTGTTTCGCCGAGCAGGAGCACCGTGGCATCGCTCGACGCCACCTTCCCCACCTGCTCCATGACCGCCTGCAACGCCTTGCTCTGCCCGATGATTTCCCCGAACCCCAGTTCAGTATCGATTTCCTGCTCCAGATAAAGCTTTTCTTCCGTTAGTTTCCTCTTGGCTTCGCACACCTCTTGCACCAGTTTGGTGATCGCCTCCTCCGATTGCCGCCGCTCGGTGATGTCCTCTACCAGCCCCATGTGCCATCGGTGCTTCTCTTCTTTGCCCCACATCGGTACCGCCAAAATCCTGACCCAGCGCACCGATCCGTCAGGGCGCAGATACCTCTTGTCCATCGCGTAATTTGCCAGTTTTTCCTCGCACAGTTGCTGCAGGTATTCTCTGGTGTGCCCCGTATCATCAGGATGGGTGATGCTCACCACGTCCGTTCGCAGCAGTTCTTCTTCACTGCGCCCGGCGATTTCGCAGA
Source organism: uncultured Acidobacteriaceae bacterium (assembly GCA_963752985.1). GTDB lineage: Bacteria > Acidobacteriota > Terriglobia > Terriglobales > Acidobacteriaceae > Acidiflorens. The sequence continues at coordinate 148,428 of CAVWAN010000013.1, read as the reverse complement.
ACTTGGGATTGACTTGCAGAAATCGCCCACTGCCAGAATCCACCAGAGCAATGCCAATCGGAGACCGCTCATAGACCGCCCGGAATCGCCGTTCGCTTTCCCGCAACGCCTCCTCTGCCCGCTTCTGGGCCGTGACGTCGCGCGATATGGACACAACATATTCTCGGTCCAGTCGCACCTGTCGCATATTTACTTCCACCGGAAACGTGGTTCCGTCTTTCCGCCGGTGCACGGTTTCCATGATGGCGAATCCCGACTCCTGCAACTGCTGCCGCACCCGCGCGAGCAAACTCTCGTCGACGTTCGGGTCGATGTCCAGAACCGTCATCGATAAAAGCTCTTCCCGGCTGTACCCGAGCTCTACGCTCGCCCTCTCATTGACATCGAGATAACGCAGGGTCTCCGGATCGACCACTTCAATGGCATCGTTCGATTGGTCCAGCAGCGTCCGGAACAGCGTCATCTCCTGGAGCGTTCGCTCCTGTTCGCGGGCTGTCTTCAGCAACTGTTCATTGGTCGCGCGCAGCGCTTTTTCCGCCTGCACTCGTTCCGTGACGTCGTGCGCCATCCCTCGCACAATCGGCCTCGCCACTCCCTCGGTGCGCAGGGTGTTGTGATACTCCCAGATCCGCCGCTCACCCGATCGCGTCATCACCGCCATCAGTCCGCGAGACTCCCCGGTGCGCTCGATCTCGCGCAGATAGGCATCAAACTGAGCGAGGAATTGGGGACTGACAAAATCCCGCATCGGTTTCCGCAGCATTTCTTCTACGGTGTATCCCAGCAGACGCGCGGGAACGGGATTGACCGACAGGAATCGGCCTGCGAGGTCGTGGACGCAGAGCAGGTCTTGGCTGTGCTCAACCAGATCGCGATACCAGTCTTCGTCTTCTTTCAGGGCCCTCCGGATCGGGTCCCATTCGACTGGCAATTCTTCCGGGAAGTAGCTCTTCCGTTGCCCAGGGTGCAATGCCATGGTCACCCCGAATGCGAACCGCCTGGAGATGTATACCGCAGGATGGCCAGATGATCTCCAGCAGCCGCCAAAGTTTTGATCCTAGAGGTTCTGCAACGATCGCAGCACGACAGTCGCGGCGATGAAGGTCCGCCTCTTAGGTTGTGCGAGCCAGGAACCTGCGCTCGTAACGTTGGGAAGTCTATCAGATTTCATTCTTCTAGGGGGCCCTTGTCCGTCCCTCGGCCTGTCCCCCGTGGTTTGAGATGGACCGCCCCGGCACATAGAAATCGCTCTTCCACGCAATTTTCTTCTTGACACCCCCGATTTGGTAGAGGTAACTTTACGCAATTTTAGTAATGTTACGGCTTGTTAATCCCAATGCAAAAAGGTGAGGCCATGACCGCAAGCCACTGGCATTCCTCTGTTCGTCCGCGTATGTCCGCCACGGCGCCGCGTTTTTGGCAGGGCCTGCTGGCGTCCATGTTGCTGGCAGGTATTGTGCTGTTGGTGAGCGTCCCTGCCTGGAGCCAGGCGAGCACATCGCTGCGCGGTACCATCACCGATCCGAGCGGCAGCGCCGTGGCGGGAGCCACCGTCGTCCTCGCCAACGCCGAATCCAAGACCGAAAGAACGGCAACCACCGGGGAACAGGGTGGGTACCAGTTCCTGTTCGTACCGCCCGGAACCTACTCCCTGACGGTCACGGCGACCGGGTTTCGACTCTACAAGCTTGCGGGCGTGCAATTGCTGGTCAACACACCCGCTACCGTCAATGCCCAGCTCAAGGTCGGAGCCGCCAACGAGGTGGTCGAGGTCACCTCCGAAGCGCCGGCATTGAATCTGGTAGATGCGTCCCTCGGCAATTCCTTCGACCAAACCCTTGTGCAGGATATTCCTCTGGAGGGCCGGAATGTTCCCGACCTGTTGAGCCTGCAAGCGGGAGTTGCTTACACGGGTAATCGCATCGGGGACAAGGACCAGGACACGCGCAATGGCGCTGTGAATGGAGCACGAAGCGATCAGAGCAATGTCACACTCGACAACGTCGACGTGAACGATCAGTCGAATGGATATGCCTTTACGTCGGTGCTCCCCGTAACCCAGGATTCGGTTCAGGAATTCCGCGTAACCACGACGAATTATGGGGCAGACCAGGGGCAGGGTTCTGGCGCACAAGTCGCGCTGGTGACCAAGAGCGGCACCAACGGGTTTCACGGAGCGCTCTATGAAGACATGCGGAATACAATCACCAGCGCCAATGACTATCTCGTCAAGCAATCGGAACTGAATATAGGGTTGCCGAATAAGCCTCTGCAGCTCAATCGCAATATTTTTGGCGCGGCGGTCGGGGGGCCAATTCAAAAAGACCGGCTCTTCTTCTTTACTAATTATGAGGGAACCCGGGAGCGCGAGGAACAACGCGCCGAACGGGTGATTCCTACGCCCTCCATGTGCCAGGGCATCTTTCAATATGTGAACGGGGACGGCAGTGGAACCACGAGCTGGGGCATCCCGCAGCTTCAGCTGCTTGACCCTAATCGTATCGGGATTGATCCGGCAATGCTCGATCCGATCAATCACACCGGTTATCTCGACCGGACTTTCTGCACGGGTCAGACACCGACCAACGATCTTTCGGCGGGAGACCAGTTGAATTATGCGGGCTATGTTTTCCGCGCACCCACCCAGCTCGACAACGACGTGTTTATAGCGCGTGTCGATTACCACCTCAGTGCTGACGGCAGGCACAGTCTGTTTTGGCGGGGCAATTTGAATGATTTGCGCAATCCCGGAGCTCCCTTCTTGCCGGGCAAGTACCAGACTTTGGCTGGCGAATTAAACCCGAGTGCTCCCATGCAAACAACTGCCGATCACAGCAAAGGCTTTGCTTTGGGATACACCGCTGTTCTCAACCCAACCATGGTCAACTCCTTCCATTGGGGGTACACCCGGCAGAGCTTTGGCATTATCGGCAACACCGACCAGCAGTGGAACACGTTCCTGGGCTTGGACCAGGGGATTAACTTCAGTCACAATTTCCAGTTGCCGCTGCACAACTTTGTCGACGACTTCACCTGGACCAAGGGGACACACTCATTTCAGTTCGGGACCTCGATCAAAATCGCCCGGAACCCGCGTACCAGCTACTTGCACTCGAATACACTGGCCCTTGGGACAACGAACTGGACCTCCCCGATTGGTTTTGCAGGCACCGTAACCAGCACGCTCGATCCGACGAACGTCACCGCTCACCCAGGGATTTATGGGCCAGAGCCACAGACCGCAACGCAATACGATCGTCCTTTGTTGTCGTTGTACGGGATGATCTCGGACGTGGTCGCGAACTACAACCTGGATCGCGGCGGCAACGTGGTGCCGGGATTCGCGTGTCCTGGTGGAACTTGTGGCGCCCCCGTCAACCGGCGCTACGGCCTCGATTCGTACGAGTTTTACGGCCAGGATACCTGGCGCATCAAACCGAATCTCACGCTGACTTACGGACTGCGCTGGTCGTTCTTTCCTGCGCCGTGGGAGACCAACGGTTTCCAAGCCTCCACAACATTCGGCCTGGGAACTCAGTTTGCCCAAAACGTGAAGAATATGAACCAGGGGATTGGCTACGGCGCCATGGGGTCGATCAATTTCAGCCCGAGTGGTCCGGTGAATAACGGCCCCGGGTTCTATCCCCTGGAGAAGACGGACTGGTCGCCGCGAATTTCGATCGCTTACTCCCCGAGATTCGATTCCGGGCTCCTCAAGAAACTCTTTGGCGACAATGACAAGACCGTGATCCGCGCTGGCTTCAGCCGCGTGTACGATCGGGCGGGATTCGCACTCATCAACAGCTTTGACCAGATCGGCTCCGCCGGTTTCTCCACCACGCTCCAGAATCCTTGCTGCACGTTTGGTGAAACCGGCGCGGAGAACCTGCCTCGAATCACAGGCATCAATGCGATTCCGGTATACAACTACGATGGCTTTAAATTCCTGCAGGACCCGCCCCCGGCCCACTTCCCGCAAGTAACTGGGATCAACTCGCAGGCCAACCTGTGGGGAAACGACAACACGCTCAAGACACCGCATGCCTATACCGCGGACTTTTCCATCGGACGCGAATTGCCTCACCGATTCTCGTTGCAGGTATCGTATGTAGGCCGCTTCGGCCGTGATCTGCTCACCCAGCGCGATCTGACCCAGCCCCTGAATATTAAGGATCCGCAGTCAGGAATCGACTACTACACGGCAGCATCGGCCTTGTCCACCCTGGCGAGGAAGTTTGCGTTGGCCAGCAACGGCGGCCAGCCAACAAACTACTACCAGGCTGTCATTACACCGGCGCAGATTGCATCCGTTAAGGCCTCGGATCTAGGAAACACCGCCCAATACTGGGTCGACATGTTGCCAGCGCTCCGCCCCGGCGCGACGCAATATGTGGACTCGTTCACCGGTTTCGCCCCGGCCGCTGGGACGAGCACAACGGATGGGTTGCTACAGTCTGTCTTCGACCTGTACTACAACCCGGGGTTGTCGGTCATCGGAGATGAAATCGTCGGCTTGGCGGATATCGACCTGTACGGCGGGCTCGGCGATAATGCCGGTACAGGGTCCTATTACTTCAACGGCCCTCAGGGCTTAGCCAGCGGCGTGGGCCAGTTCTTGAACAACCAGGCTATTTCCATGTACGGATGGAGCTCGATTGGAAGTTCCAGCTACCACGCGCTGCAAGTCAACCTGAGGAAACAGGTTAGCCGCGGATTTCAGTTTGACATGAACTATACCTATTCGAAGTCCATCGACATCACATCGGCGGCATCGCGCGTCGGATTTTCGGTGTACGGCTATCAGAACATCGGCCTGGTCGGAACCCGCTTGGCCAATGCTTTCTCTCCCAATCTGGCCCGGGCGGTGTCTGATTTTGATTCCACCCATCAGTTCAACCTCAACTGGGTTGCAGAGTCGCCCGTAGGCAGAGGTCGCACCTTTGCCGGGAGCGCCCATGGCTTGTTGGACGCTTTCATCGGCGGCTGGTCGACTTCCGGAGTCGCTCGCTACACCAGCGGATTCCCCTTCAGCGTGGATGGTGGCCAGCGCTGGCCGACGGATTGGTTCCTCACAGGGATCACACAGATGACCGCGAAGCCCAAAACAGGCACCTTCAAGAAAACCGGAAGCGTCAACATTTTTGCCGATCCCGGCGCGGCACAGCAGGACTTTACCCTGCCGCTTCCCGGCCAGGTCGGCTCGCGCAACGTATTGCGTGGGAACGGCTACGCTGACTGGGACATGAGCTTATATAAGAGCTGGAAAATGCCCTACCGCGAGACGCACAGCCTGCAATTTCGCTGGGATGTGTTTAACGTGACCAACCTCACGCGCTTCAATGCTCAGTCGGTCGGATCGTCGGCTCTGCTGACGTCGCTGACGCAGCAGCCTGATAGTTTCGGCGCCTACACCAGCCTGCTGACGCAGCCGCGCGTTATGCAGTTCGCTTTGCGGTATGAGTTCTGAAGCGGAGTCGAAAACTCAATAAGGGCATACGGCGGAGGCACCGCGTCTCGCGCTGCGAGACGCGGTAGCTGCCGGATACTTCTAGGCTGTGATCAGGTTTTCCAAGGCAATGCGGCTGGGGATCACAAGCGTAGAGCCGCTTTGCTGGATGAGACGTTGCTTCTTGAAGCCCGCGAAGAGCCGGCTGACGGTTTCCCGCGAGGTGCCAATCATCTGCCCAATCTCTTCGTGCGTCAACGCCAGTTTCATTTGGCTTGGATTCCTGGCTTCGGTGTTCTGGTCGAGCCATCCCACCAAGAGCCGAGCAAGCTTTTCGCTGGCCGAGTCAGAAAGGATCAGGTCGCGGATATCGCGGCAAGTAGAGGCGTAATCCTGGGCGATGTGCTGGGTCACCCACAGGGCAAGTTCGCCGTGCAGGCGCATGAGGCGCAGTAAATCGCTCTGTCGCAGGAAACTGATCTCGCACGGTTCCTGGGTCTCGGCCGTCGCTTCATACTTGTATCCCGAAACTACAGCGGCCACTCCCAAGGGGCAACCGGCCTCGGCAATTCGCAGAATCAGCGTCCGGCCATCGCTGCCACAAACCGAAAGCTTCACCTTGCCGCGACGCACGATGAACACACCTCGCGGAGTCTGGCCTTCCGCAAACAAAACCGCTCCCGTGGGATAGCTGGTGGTGAGGGCTTCCTGTTCCAAGGTATCGACTACCGCTGGAGAAAGATCGCAAAACGTCTTATCTGCTGGTGCAGGTTTCTGGGTATGATTTACGACTTGTGTGGCCATGATTGCCTCCGGTCACATGTATATCGGCAAGCGCTTGGCCATTCTTTACGGGCTGTGCAAGACTTCCGTGGAAGTTCTCTAAGTTAAACAAAATAAATAGTTTGCTCTGAGATAGAGAGATACAGCCAAGTCCCCTGCCTACCCGAGTTTTGCCTGAAAGTGGGTGGTTTCACACAGCGATGTGTGATCTCCATCACCAACCCCTTGGTTATGTGACCAAAGAGTGCAACCTGCTGGCGGTTAGGGGTGGATTACTAGATGTCAACCCAACGTCGCATGCAGCGTATTCAGCAGGGCGCTCCGGGTAAACGGCTTCTCGAGCAGAGTAATCCCGCGCTTCAACACTTCTCGTTCCGCCATCAGTTCACCCGTATATCCCGACATGAATACGACTTTGAGGTTCGGGTGGGAGGCGCTCAAGCGGTCAACCAATTCAGGACCGCTCATGCGGCGCATCACTACGTCGGTCAACAACAGATCAATTGGACCAGGATGAGACTGCACCCATTCCAGCGCGGACTTGCCGTCATCCGCCTCGACGACCCTGTAGCCGTGTTCCTCGAGGACTTGCCGCGTCAAGCCGCGCATGATTTCGTCGTCTTCCACCAGCAGGATCGAAGCCCCATCCCGTTTCGGGCTGACGGCCTCCACTTCCGCTTTCGATTCGAGCCCGATTTTGTGATCGGCGCTGGGGAGATAAATCTTAAACGTCGTTCCGTGCCCCAATTCACTGTAGACGAGGATGTGTCCCGCGCTCTGCTTGACAATGCCATATACCGTGGCCAGGCCCAAGCCGGTTCCTTTACCCACTTCTTTGGTGGTGAAGAAGGGCTCGAAGATACGCGCCACGGTCGCCCCGTCCATGCCGCTGCCAGTATCACTGACGGAGAGTAGGACGTATTTTCCCGGCTTCATGGATTGATGCTGCTCAGCGAAGGCCTCGTCAAATCTCATGGTGCCAGTCTCGAGAATGAACTTGCCCCCGCGAGGCATAGCGTCGCGCGCATTCACGGCGAGATTCACCACGATCTGGTCGAGTTGGCCAGGATCCGCCTCCACCACCGCCGCGGGTGATTTCGACACCACCAGAATTTCGACATCGTCTCCCATCAGCGGGCGCAGGAGCTTGCTCACGTCCTTTAAGCGCTCGTTCAGATCCAGAACACAAGGCTGGACGGCGGAAGACCGGCTGAAGGCCAGGAGTTGGCGCGTTAGAGACGAACCGCGCTCGATGGCCTTCTTGATGTTCTCCACGTAGAGCGATGATCCCGAGGCGGAATCAATCCGGTCGCGAAGAAACTCGGTACAGGCTCGGATGATGCCGAGAATGTTGTTAAAGTCGTGCGCCACTCCTCCCGCCAGCCGCCCGATCGCTTCCATTTTCTGGGATTGATGAAGCTGGCTCTCAGCCCGTTTCTGGGTGGTGATGTCGCGCGCGATCGCGGAGGCTCCGATGACGTCGCCTTTCGCATCGCGCAAAGGGGATACGGAAATGGAGACGTCTAGACGGCGTCCGTCCTTGGCCACCCGCACCGATTCACAATGCTCGATGCTCTCCCCGCCCGCGATCTTTTTTAGAATCTCAGGAATTTCGTCAGGACGATCGCTGGGAGCTAGAAAGGATATGTGCTTTCCGATGGCTTCTTGCGGGGTGTAGCCATAAATGCGCTCGGCTCCCCTGTTCCAGTTGGTAATGATGCCGTCCAAGCCTTTGGCAATGATGGCGTCCTCGGAGGAATCAATAATCAGGGCCAGTCTTGAGCGGTATTCTCCCAGTTGTTCGGCCGTTCTGCGATGCAGTTCTTCATTCGCTCGGCGCAGTTCTTCCGAGATTCTCTTGCGTTCGCTGATGTCGCGGATGGCGCTCAGCACGAACATGCCATTCTCAGTGGTAACGGGACTCAGACTGATTTCCACCGGAAATTCCGAGCCGTTGCGCCGCCTGCCGGAGAGATCGAGGTTCGCTCCCATCCGGCGTGTCTTCGGTGCTTCTGCGAAGTCCTGGCGATGATGATGATGTTGGCGGCGATAGCTCTCAGGCACCAGGATTTCGATCTTCTGGCCAATCAATTCGTCGCGGGTATAGCCAAAGAGGGCCTGCGTTTGTGAATTGATCTGAATAATGGTTCCATCGCGATCGACAGCGACGATGGCATCGGGAAGCGCCTCCAGCAGATCACTGGAAAGCAGCACTTCCGCCATGGCCTTGGATGAGAGGGACGATGAGGACTCCTGGTGGTCAGACAAAGGGCTTGCCATTCTTTCGACCCCGATTAGAGCTCTTTCCTAAATCTATGCGGAACTTGCTTGCCTGTAAAGGCGAGGAGTGCAAGTCACTGAATTTAAATGGAATATTCATTTCGATCCAGGCAGGTGTGATGTACATCACAACAAGATATGATAATAATCACAGTGGCTGCAGGCTGCCTTTCGTGGCTGCATCCTTGCTTCCCTGCGATGCGAACGAGTGCAGCCGAGTCCATGGCCAGAGCGCGAAGCGGCGAAAGAATTCAGCCCACAGCGTAAGCTGCGGATCCTGACCAAAACCAATCCCGCCCGTCAATATACAATGATGTGCATATTAAGTTGCGGGAGTCTGTCCTCATGAAACGTGCTGTCCAACGGCTGCGGTTGTCGCTTTTGTTATTCCTTCTGACGAACGTTCTCTTCCTATCCGGGTGCGGAGACAAGAATCAAGTTCAGGCTGGCGCTTCCGGGGGGCGTCCACCTGCGCCGGTGGTCGTGGCCAGCGTCGATCAGAAAGACATTCCGGTTCAGATCCAGGCCATCGGCAACGTTGAGGCGTACCAGACGGTGCAGATCAGGTCCCAGGTGAACGGTCAGATCCAGAAAATCTTCTTCAAAGAAGGAGAGGATGTACGCGAAGGCCAACCGCTGTTTCAACTCGACAAGCGGCCGTTCCAGGCGGACCTGGAAAAAGCCATTGGTCAGATGAAGCACGACCAGGCGCAGGCGGAGAATTCGCGCATCCAAGCCGAGCGCTACTCCGGCCTGGAGAAGCAAGGGATTGTCTCCCACGAACAGGCCGAGCAGTTGCGTGCCCAGGCCAAGGCCGATTCGTCCGCAGTGGAGGCCGACAAGGCCGCGGTTGACGCCGCCCGCGTGCAGTTGCTGTACACGGATATCGTTGCTCCCATCAACGCCCGCACTGGAGTATTGATGATCAATCTGGGCAATCTGGTGAAAGCGAACGATACGCCGTATCTGCTGCAATTGAACCAGGTCACTCCCATCTACGTCACCTTTTCTGTGCCGGAAGCGAACCTGGATCGGGTGCGGCACCGCTTCTCCTCGGGACAGCTCGAGGTTCTCGCCTTCCCCAAAGGGCAATCGGAAAATCCGGCAGAGGGCCGGCTGACCTTCATTGACAACGGGGTCGACACCACCACCGGCATGTTCAAGCTCAAAGCCACGTTTCAGAATAAGGACCGGCGTCTGTGGCCGGGAGAGTTTGTCGATGTTGCGTTGGAGCTCTCGACCCAGAAGAATGCCGTCGTCGTCCCGACCAGAGCGATTCAAACCGGACAACAAGGCGAATACGTATATGTTGTCAGAAACGACAGCACGGCGGAATCCCGTCCCGTCAAGACGTCGGGGACGTACCAGAACTTAACACTGATTGCGGACGGCCTGAAGCTTGGTGAGCAAGTAATAGTGAACGGCCAGTTGCGCGTGGCCCCCAACGCAAAAGTGATAGTGCAAAGCCCCCAGCCCGGAACTCCGAAGAGTCCTGCCGGAGGCGGACAGTGAGTCTCTCCGAACTTTTCATCCATCGGCCCATCATGACCACCTTGGTCATGGCCGCGATTCTCGTCTTTGGTATTTTCGCGTATCAACTGCTGCCCGTCAGCGACCTGCCCAATGTGGACTTTCCCACGATATTGGTGAGTGCTTCTCTCCCTGGCGCGAGTCCGGACACGATGGCTTCTTCCGTTGCTACTCCGATGGAAAAGCAATTCTCCACCATCGCCGGCATTGACTCGATGACGTCCACGAATTCTCTTGGGCAGACCAGCATTACCATCCAGTTCAACCTCAACCGCAGCCTCGATGGCGCTGCCTTGGACGTCCAGGCCGCCATCACCGCCGCTGGAGGCCAACTGCCTCCGCAGATGCCGACGCCCCCGACTTTCCAGAAAGTGAATCCGGCCGATTCGCCCATCCTCTATCTGGCGCTGAGTTCGCCGACCATGAAGCTGTCCGACGTCGACGAGGCGGCGGAGACCACCATTGCCCAGAACGTTTCCATGGTGAGCGGTGTAGCGCAGGTGCAAGTGTATGGATCGCAGAAATACGCCATGCGAGCGCAGCTCGATCCCAGTGCTATGGCTTCGCGCCAGATAGGCATCGACGACGTCACCACGGCGCTGCAATCGGGAAACACCAACCTTCCCACCGGCACGCTCTATGGACAGAATCACACCTTCACGATTCTCTCCAACGGGCAGCGGATGAATGCTGCGCAGTTCGGGCCCATGGCGATCGCCTATCGCAATGGCTCCCCGGTTCGCCTCAACGAACTCGGCCGCGTCACCGACAGCGTGCTCAACGACAAAACCGCGAGTTGGTTCAACGGAGTTCGGGCCATCGTGCTGGCCATTCAAAAGCAGCCCGGGACCAACACCGTTGCCGTCGTGGACAACATCAAGAAGCTGCTCCCCAGGCTGGAAGACCATATTCCTGCCGCCGTCCGAGTCGATACCCTTTATGACCGCTCGGTCTCCATTCGTGCGTCGGTGAACGACGTGAAGTTCACCTTGTTGCTGACCATTGCTCTGGTCATCTTGGTGATCTTCGTCTTCCTGCGCAACGTTTCCGCCACCATTATTCCGTCTCTTGCTTTGCCCATGTCGATCATCGGAACTTTTTCGGTGATGTACCTGCTCGGCTATAGCCTCGATAATCTTTCCCTGATGGCACTGACGTTGTCGGTAGGATTCGTTGTGGACGACGCCATCGTCATGTTGGAAAACATCGTCCGCCACATGGAGGGGGGCAAACGGCCGCTACAGGCAGCCATGGATGGCGCCAGCGAGATTGGCTTCACCATTCTCTCCATGACGCTGTCGCTCGCCGCCGTCTTCATTCCGCTGCTGTTCATGGGCGGGATCATCGGACGTTTGCTGCATGAATTCGCGGTCACCATCGGCGCCGCCATCCTGGTATCCGGATTCGTATCCCTGACCTTGACTCCGATGCTCTGCAGCCGCTTTCTCCGTCATCAGGAGCGAACCGGTCACGGACGCCTTTTCAATTTCGGCGAGCGGGTCTTCGATGCCTGGTTGCGTGGTTACAGCCGCAGCCTGAAGGCAGTCCTGCGGCACAAGTTCGCAACCTTCATGCTGTCTCTTGTCGTGATCGGGCTGACATTTTATCTGTATACGATCTCAAAAACCGGCTTCATTCCCGACGAAGATCAAGGCCTGGTTTTCGCCTTCACTGAAGCGCAACAGGGCATTGCGTTTCAGGACATGATGCAGTTGCAGCAGAAAGTGGCCGATGTGGTGCGTTTCGATCCCAGCGTCATGAACACCATGTCTTCCATCGGCAGTCCTATCAACCAGGGCCGCATCTTTTTCCGGCTGAAGGACAAGAAAGATCGCGTCAACCACATGAGCGCGATGGAGGTGATTCAGGAGCTTCGTCCCAAGGTATCGCAGATTCCGGGGCTGAATGTATTCCTGCAGATTCCCCCGACCATCCGCATCGGTGGAAACCTGACCAAGTCACAATATCAGTACACGCTGCAAACGCCCGACACCACGGAGCTTTACCAGGATGCACCGAAACTGGAAAATGCTCTCCGCGCGCTTCCGCAATTGCAGGATGTTACCAGCGACCTGCAGGTGAAGAACCCGCAGCTCACCGTCGAAGTCGACCACGATAAGGCTTACGCCCTTGGATTGACCCCGGCGCAGGTTTCCGACGCCCTTTATTCCGCCTACGGTACCCGCCAGATCAGCACCATCTACGCGCCCAACAACGAGTACTACGTGATCGTAGAGCTGCTGCCGGAATTCCAGGAAAATCCTGACAAGCTTTCCTTTCTCTATGTCCGCTCCAGCGCCGGCAAACTGGTCCCGCTCGACACCGTCGCGAAGCTGGTGCCTTCCGTGGGTCCGTTGATGGTGAATCACCTGGGCCAGTTGCCGGCGGCAACCATCAGCTTCAACCTGAAGCCGGGAGTCGCGCTCGGGGATGCCACAAAACTGGTTGAACGCGAGGCACTTCGAGTGCTCCCCGGAGACATCCAAGGCACGTTCCAGGGGACTGCTCAAGCTTTCCAAAATTCATTCACCGGCATGGGCTTGTTGCTGCTGGCGGCGATTCTGGTGATCTACATCATCCTTGGAATTTTGTATGAAAGCTTCATTCATCCCCTGACCATTCTCTCCGGCTTACCTTCCGCCGGCGTCGGCGCGCTCCTGACTCTTCACCTCTTCCACCAGGAACTGAATCTGTACTCGTTCGTGGGGATCATCATGCTGATCGGCATAGTAAAAAAGAATGCCATCATGATGATTGACTTCGCTTTGGAAGCTGAGCGGAAGGAAGGAAAGAGTCCGGAGGAATCCATCTATGAGGGCGCGCTCGTCCGCTTCCGTCCCATCATGATGACCACCATGGCAGCACTGATGGGAACGCTGCCCATAGCGATTGGCTTTGGCGCGGGCGCCGACTCGCGGCGGGGCTTGGGCTTGGCGGTAGTGGGCGGTCTCCTCTTTTCGCAGGTCATAACCCTCTACATCACACCGGTTTACTACGTGTACCTGGACAAGGTACAGGCATGGTTCCGGAGGCGGTCTGGTGGAAGAAAGGCTGAGGCCCCTCCTGAAAACAGGCTCAACGACGCCGATTTGGTCGGACAAAACCGCTAAAGGCTGGCGTTGACCTTCATTCCCGGGCAGATGTCGAAGGCCGGACAGTTCAGTTACAATCCTCGGGCACATGAACCGTGAATACAACAAGCAGTATAGCCACGAATTGGGATGCGACATGGAGTCGCTGGTATACGGGCACGCCGGGCAACCGGTCCTCGTTTTTCCGACCTCCATGGGGCGTTTTTTCCAGTATGAAGACTCGGGAATGATCCGTGCGCTGGCCGGGAAACTGGAAGCGGGCGCGATTCAGTTGTTCTGCGTGGACAGCGTCGACAGCGAGAGTTGGTACAACAAGAGCGTGCCTCCGGGAGCACGCATCTCGCGGCATGCGCAGTACGAGCGTTACGTCACCAACGAGTTTTTGCCGTACCTGAAGTGCAAGAACCGGGCTCCGCAGATTGCCGTTACCGGATGCAGTTTTGGCGGCTATCACGCGCTGAATTTTTCCCTGCGCCATCCGGATGCGGTTTCGGCGTGCGTGACCATGAGCGGATCGTTCGACATCAAGAGTTTCCTCAATGGCTACTATGATGACAATGTCTATTTCAACAACCCGCCGGACTACATGTCGAATCTGAGCGACGAGAAGTTATTGAGCCGCATCCGGCAGATGAGAATTGTGCTGGGATCGTCGGATTGGGATTTCTGCCTGGACGCCAACGTGAAGATGGCGGCGATTCTGCAGGGCAAGGGAATTTCCCACTGGCTGGATATCTACAGGGACAACAGCACGCATGATTGGCCGCTGTGGCAGCGGATGGCGGGGAAGTATTTTTAGTGGAGAGACGGGCGCCTCGCCCGTCCGGTCCTAGCCGAATCTAAGGGCCCAGCCGGGCGGAGGCGCCCGGCGCTCCACTAACGGGATTGAGAAGGGGAATTATGGCTGACAAGAAGATTGGAATTCTGTTTGGGATGGAGAATACTTTTCCTCCGGCGCTGGTCGAAAAGATCAACGGCATGAAGGCCGACGGCGTTACGGCTGAGTTTGTGAAGATCGGCGGCATCCGGATGGATCAACCGAAGAAATATGACGTGATCATCGACCGGATTTCGCAGGATATTCCTTTCTACCGCGCCTATTTGAAGAACGCCATGCTGCACGGGACGATTGTGATTAACAATCCGTTCTGGTGGACGGCGGACGACAAGTTTTTCAATTATGCGCTGGCGCACAAGATGGGTGTGGCGATTCCGCCGACGGTGATTCTGCCGCATCACACCCATCCGCCGGATACCACCGATAGATCCATGCGGAATTTGATGTTTCCGCTGAATTGGGAAGAGATCTTTGCCTATGTCGGGTTCCCGGCATTTTTGAAGCCTTACTCGGGCGGCGGCTGGAAACACGTCTATAAGGTGCATTCTCCGGACGAGTTCTTCCAGTACTACAACCAGACGGGCGACCTCTGCATGACGCTGCAGCATGGCGTCGAGTTTGAGGACTATTACCGCTGTTATGTGGTGGGGCAGGAGAAAGTGCACATCATGAAGTACGATCCGAAGGCTCCGCATCATGAGCGCTATGTGAAGGGAAACCCGCAGCCGGGGACCGCGTTGAAGCAGCGCATCGAGAAAGATGCTTTGGCATTGTGCCGGGCCCTGGGCTACGACCTGAATACAGTGGAATTCGCCGTCGAGGGCGGCGTTCCGTATGCGATTGACTTCATGAATCCAGCCCCGGATGCGGAGATTACATCGGTGGGGCAGCAAAATTTTGAGTGGGTAGTGGACGCGGTGGCGGAGATGGCGGTGAAGAAGGCGCTGAGCGGGGAGAATCCGGTCGAAGAGTTGCGCTGGGCGCAGCTTTTGAATGGACCGAAGTGGGAGGAGATCAGAACGCCGAAGGTAAGGAAGAAGGCATAGGTGGTGTGGTGGCGGGGCTCGGCCCCGCCGGACGGGGTCCTTCGGCTCCGCTCAGGACAGGCTCCGTCCCGTCACCACGCCTCTCCCTTGGTATACTAATTGGACTTTCTGCCAGAATCCCTCCGCCTGGCAGCTCTGGATGCCGCGATGAAGCCTACATTCACGCTGGGAATCGAAGAGGAATATCAGACCGTCGATCCTGAGACTCGGGATCTGCGGTCGCATATTCATGCCGAGATCATCGAGAAGGGCAAATTGATCCTGCAGGAACGGGTCAAGACGGAGATGCACCAATCGGTGGTGGAAGTCGGGACTTCAGTTTGCGCCAATATCAAGGAAGCCCGGGAAGAACTGAAGAGTTTGCGGCGGCACATGATCCGGCTGTCGCGGGAGAACGGACTGCGGCTGGCGGCGGCGGCGACCCATCCGTTTGCGGACTGGCGAGTGCAGGAAGTGACACCGGACGAGCGCTACAAGAACATTGTGCAGGACATGCAACTGGTGGCGCGCGCCAACCTGATCTTTGGACTGCACGTGCACGTGGGCATCGAGGATCGCGAGACGACGATCCAGTTGATGAATCATGCGCGGTATTTCGTGCCTCACCTGCTGGCGCTGTCTTCGAATTCGCCTTTCTGGCTGGGGATGGATACCGGTCTGAAATCGTATCGCTGTAAGGTGTTCGACAAGTTTCCGCGAACGAACTTACCGGATTATTTCCCGAGCTGGGGCGAGTACGAAAATTACGTCAAGCTGCTGGTGAAGACGAACTCCATCGATAACGCAAAGAAAATCTGGTGGGACATCCGGCCGCATCCATTCTTCAATACGCTGGAGTTCCGGGTGTGCGATCTTCCAATGCGGGTGGAGGAGACGATTGCGCTGGCGGCGCTGATTCAGGCGACGGTCGCCAAGCTCTACAAGCTGTATTCACAGAACCAGGGATTCCGGCTCTACCGCAGGTCGCTGCTGATGGAGAACAAGTGGCGCGCGGCACGCTATGGCATCGACGGAAAGCTGATCGACTTCGGCAAGCAGATGGAAGTTCCGGAGCGCGAGCTGATCGAAGAGTACCTGGAGTTCGTCGATGACGTGCTGGACGAACTGGATTGCCGGGCAGAAGTGGAGTACATCCGCGAGATCATGAAGATGGGTACGGGCGCGGATCGGCAACTGGAAGTTTATCGCAGGACCGGCGACATGAAAGCCGTAATGGACTACATCATTGAGGAGACAGAGATGGGTGTGGACGAGGCGGACAATTTGCCCGCCGCGCGAGCCGTCTGATGAATTTGATGAAGACTTTGACGAACACTGCTGAACCATCCAACCGACAACTGAACAAGATGGCTTTTGATCCGCAACTCACCCCGGGGGCGCGGAATGCGGTGCGGGTGTGCCTCCGGGTGCTACCTTCGGAAAAAGTCACCGTCATCACCGATGAAGTGAGCCTGGAGATTGCGGCGGCCATGGTGCATGAACTGGAAGAGGTGGGCTGCCGCTACCAAACTTGGGTGCTGGAGGACGTGGCGACGCGGCCCCTGACGGACTTTCCGTCGCCCATTGCCGAGGACCTGGAGACCAGCCAGGTTAGCATTTTTGCGGTCGAGGCACAGCCCAACGAACTGAAATCGCGCATGCAGATGACCGAGGTGGTGAATCGGCGGAAGATCCGGCACGCGCACATGGTCAACATTAAGAAGCGCATCATGGTGGAAGGCATGCGCGCCGACTTTCAGAAGGTGGACCGGCTGAGCGTGAAGGTACTGGAGACGGTGCGCAAGGCGAAACAAATTCGCGCGAAGACCCCTGCGGGGACGGAGCTGGTGGCGGATTTGAACCCGAATTACCGCTGGGTGAAGACGAGCGGCCTTATCAGTACGGAAAAGTGGGGGAACCTGCCGGGCGGTGAAGTGTTCACCGCGCCAGGCGAGGTGAATGGAACATTTGTAATTGATGGAGTTGTAGGTGATTACCTGTGCGCGAAGTTCGGCGATTTAAAGGCAAATCCGCTGACCATCCAGATAAAGGGGAATCGCCTGATCGATGCGCACTCGGCGAACAAGGAATTGAAAGACGATTTCTGGGCGTACACACATACCGATGAGAACAGCGACCGGGTGGGCGAGTTTGCCATTGGCACGAACATCGAATTGAAAGATGTGATCGGGGAGATCCTGCAAGACGAAAAATATCCGGGCATACACATTGCCTTTGGAAACCCGTATGGGGCGCACACTGGAGCGGAGTGGTATTCGTCAACCCACATTGATGTGGTGGGACGCGACTTCGATATCTGGGTGGACGGCGAGCAGATTATGCGGGGCGGCCAGTTCTTGATTGAGGCGTAGAGTGTGTGGTGGCGCGGCTTCGCCCCGCCGGGACGGGGCAAAGCCCCGTCACCACACGAGCTTCTATGATTCCCTCCTATCGGCAAGACTTCAACGCGCGATTCACTCCCGAAAAATACGAGCGGTTGCGGCGCGAGATGACTTCGCGGTGCGGGATGGAGGTTCCATTCGCGCTTTGCGAGACTCCTTGCTTCTTTCCGAACGCGCTGGTCGAGCGCATGGGGGAGGACGGGAAGGCGCTGATCCGGCAGTTGGTGGAAAATCCGGAGTATCGGGCGCGCTCGGAGGCGTCCATTCCTACGCAGTTTCGCGTGCCAAATGAATCCGCGCATCCGATGTTCATTCAGGTGGACTTCGGGCTGGTGCGCGATTCGGCGGGCGAGCTACAGCCGAAGCTGGTGGAGTTACAGGCCTTTCCTTCCCTTTATGCTTATCAGCCGGTACTAGCGCAGGCTTATATCGATGTATTTGGCCTTGACGCGAAGCTTCGCTACTTCTTGAGTGGGCTGGACTCGGCCTCTTATCAGCGGCTTTTGCAGGACGCGATTGTGGCGGGGCACGATCCCGCGAATGTGGTGCTGATGGAAGTGCATCCGGAGGAGCAGAAAACGCGTCCGGATTTTCTGCTGACCGAGAAGCTACTCGAGATTCGCACGGTGTGCATCACCAAGATCGTCAGAGAGGGGCGGCGGCTGTTTTATGAGGAGCGGGGCAAGCGGGTTCCGATTGCGCGAGTCTATAACCGCGCTATCGTCGATGAACTCAACCGCAAGGGAGTGAGTTTGCCGTTTGATTTTCGCGATGAGCTGGATGTGGAGTGGGCGGGGCATCCGAACTGGTATTTCCGGATCAGCAAGTACTCCATTCCTTACTTGAAGCATCCTTCGGTGCCGCGGACCTGGTTTCTGGACCAACTGACGGAAGTGCCGGCCGATCTGGAGAATCTTGTGCTCAAACCGCTGTATTCGTTTGCCGGATTAGGCGTAGTGATTGCGCCTTCACGCGGCGACCTCGAGGCGATTCCTGCGGCGCAGCGCAGCGCATACATTTTGCAGGAGCGGATGAATTTCACGCCGGTGGTGGAGACGCCGCACGGGGCGACTAAGGTTGAACTACGGATCATGTATGTGTGGCTCAATCAGTTGCTGCCGGTGCTGACCATCGTGCGCATGGGCCGCGGTCTGATGATGGGCGTGGACCACAACAAGAATATGGCTTGGGTGGGATCGTCGGCTGCGCTGCTCAGTGGATAGTTGGTCGCAGTTCCTTGTGCTGGTTTCATGCACACCCTCAATCTGTCACGGCTCATACCAGAAAACTGCTCCCTTCTCGATTGCCGGGAGCTTGTAGGTGATGCCGCTGGCACCGGCAGTTCCGTCCAGCGGTTGCAGGTCTCCTAGAAACGGCAGAAAGAATCCGTGCCCCTTCGCCACTCCAGAAACGGTGACTTGCACTCCGGTCTGGGGTGTCTGCACCGGATTCACTCCTCCGCGGAGCCCCGCGAAGTTTCCGAAGAACACGTGAGGCTTTCTATCAATCCGGGCGATCGAAGTAGCGATCATGGGGGAGGCAACCACGCGGATCGCCTTTCCAGGTGCCAGTCTTTCCAGAAATTCGTGCTCTTGATCGGGTGTCGATGCGTCGAAGTCCTTTTGCAAGGCCGCGCTGTAGTCCTTTCCCGGGCACTTGCGGAAGCGGAGGATATTTGCCGCGGCGCCAAGCCCGGTGACATCCTCTCCCGTGATCATCAGAGTCTTATCGCGACCAGCGTACGTCCGAAGCCACGCCTTCTCAGCCTCACTTATGATTCGCACGTCGGGAAGAATCAGAGTGCCTCCCTGGAACTCCGAAAGCGTGCGGGGAGTGACAATCTGAAACTCCAGGTGCTTCTGCATAAGCAGAATGAGGATTCCGCGATAGGAAGCGAGGAATTCGTTCGCGTTGTAGTTTCGCGTCTCGGGAGAAAAGTAAACGCCGATCGGATCGATGGCGGTGCGTGGCCGGTAGAAGGTTTGCTCGTGGGTCTTGATCCAGGAAAAGATTTTCTTTCGTGTCGGCAGGTCGTTCGACCCTGCCATCGAGTGTCCTGGCGCATCCCAGAAGTTTGCCCCGGCCATGATCTCCGAGGCGGCCAGATTCATCATCGCTTCGCGCGCATCCACTTTCTTGTCTCCGTCCCACGAGTAATTCAGGATCCAGGTGGCCTTGCCTTGGGCGAAGGCACGGAATGAGTGCATGCCTACCTGGTAGCGGAACCAGTCCAGCGGGGTTCGGGAAGAGGCCATGTGGTCGCCTTCGCCAAATTCGTATTCGTGAGCGATAGCGTCCACCACGGGATAGAGGCTGTAAACATCGGACCCAACCCGAACCGCTTCTTCCTCGATGCCGGGATAGATTTCGGGAATGGTCCTGATTTCAGGGTTGACTGACTTGGCGGTACGGTCAATCTCCTGCATGAAAGCGGTAATGGTTTGAATTCGGAAGTCGACCCACTTGCGAAAATTCGGATCAGAAAAATCTCCGAGCCTCACTTCTTTCCTGGCATCGAGTCCGGTCTGCTTCTTGAAAGCGGCAACGGTGTATTCGTCGAAGCTGGCCCAGGTGTCCTCCCAGCCGTCGAAATGGGTCATCCAGTACGGGATGTCGACATAGATGCCGTCAATTCCGGTGGCGGCGATCTGCCGCACCCGTTCCATGTAGGTTTTGCGCCACTCGGGAGCATACGGACTGACCCAGACGTCTTCGTCGCCTTTCCTGATCCAGAAAGCCGCGCCGCCGCCGAAGACGGCTGGTTCGCCGGTAATCTTGCGCTGCAGCCAGTCGGGATGATCTTTGGCCAGGGTGTGTGCAGTCTTATCGACGTTCGCGGTAATGCATTCAGTCCCGGCGATGTAGACGAACGCCCGGTTGCCTGCCGCATGCGCCTTCTCAGCCACGGCGCGAATCGCCTTCAGCTTTTCTTCGGGATTGAGAAAGCTTTCGTAGCGTCCGGGAATGTCGTTGTCGACTTCGGTGCCAAAAACGTTACTGTCCTGGGCGTCACGTACGATCTTGTCGGCATTGTCCACTTGTAGGCCGTAGGCGCCGATGCGAACGTAGTTGGTCCAATTCTGTTCGGCAGAATCGGAACCAGCAGCGGGCTTCAGGATATACATCAGCAGACAGATTGCGAGAGCACTTTTTCGTTTCACAGGTTCAAAGGCCTCAATCAGAATTGTCGCGAGTGATCATTCGAACGAAAACCAGCCGGGGGCCAGGCCGCCGGTCTCATTGTGTCCTTTCCCCCGGGGCTTACTTAGAACTCGAAGCGAACGCCGATCTGTCCATGCCGGGGTGTGTTTCCCTGTGCGGTGGAAGAAACTACCCCGAAAGTCGAGTCCCCATACAGGTTGTCGGGCAGGGCAAACCGCGGCGTATTAAAGAAGTTGAAGAATTCTCCCCTTATCTCCAGCTTCATGCCTTCCAGGGGAACAAATGATTTCTCAATGGAGAGATCGATATTGTGAATGCCTTCGGCCCGCAGATTCGAAAAATAGCGCGGTGCGTTACCAGGCTGTTCCTTCCCCGGATCCGCGAAGCAGTTCGTATTGAAGATGCTGGCGCCAGTCACGGCGGACTGGTGCGCGGTGACACCGCTGCGGGGATTGCAAGTCACATTGGGCCGCTGATTGCCGTCATCCAGCGAGAATTGCGACATGCCGATGTCGATGGGCTGCCCCGATTGCAACGTAAGGACGGTGGATAAGGTCCAGCCGCCAGCCACACCATCGAGAATGCGGTTCATATCGCTGCCAATCCATCGGCCGCGTCCGACTGGCAGATCAGCAATAATGGCCAGGCCCAGACGTGAGTTGCGTCATTGGCGCTGATGGAGTGTTCAGCTTTCAGATTGTCCAGTTCTTGCGGATTGTCAAAGGCCAGACCTCCCACCCAGGCGTTTCGGCCGGAAGACGAGTTGTCCGTCGACTTGGACAAGGTGTAGCCGCCCGAGAAACCGATGTAGTGGCTGGTGCGCTTCTGAAACCGAATCTGCAGTGCGTTGTAGAAGGACTCGGCTCCGAGGATGGGCAACCCCTCAAACGTGCCGTCAAATTGGGGGTTAGGCCTCAGGAGATTGATAAGGGGTATTTGCGGGTCGTTATAGCGCGAATCGGGCTCGTTGAAGATTGCAGTCGGACCCTGGAACATGGAATAGAAAGGATTGGTGACATTGCAGTTCAGATTATTGTAGGCGTACAGGTTACTGAAATCGACGGTCCCATCCGAGTTGCAGGTGCCTGGCTGGTTGAACTGACGCCGGATTGAGGAAGGTATGTAATTTCGGTTGCGGGTGGTAGCACCGGCGGCACCGCCCCAAGGAAGATGGGTACTGTGATTGGCTGAGTAGTCCGCGGAGATGACCATCTGACCCGGAAGCAAACGCTGCACACCCAGGCTCCATTGATAGATCTCGGCATTTCTAGCCGGGGTAGTGCCGAGATCGTTAGCATTGGCGAATCCCCACATCGCGAGCGGACCATATTTTTCTCCCTGTGGCGCGGGGAGACCGTCGGGAAATGGATTCTCCAAAGTTGCATATTGGGTTTGAAAGTTGTCCTTGGTAAAGTAGACGACCCCATCCTTGCGGAACGCCGTGCCCACGTACTGGTAATTGGTCGCAACGTTCATCCTGTAGTAGACACCGGCGCCGCCGCGAACCACGGTGTCGGGCGTGAGCTGGTAAGCAAATCCCAAACGTGGCGCCCAGTTATTCCGGTCGACAGGGACGTTGCGCTGGGAAGAACTGGGGAAGCGGGTAATCCCCATCGCCAGGAGATCGCGCAGTTGCGTGCGCGCAGCGAGTGGGATCGAGGTTAAGAGTTCGCTGGAGGTAGTGCGTATCATGGCGTCACAGTTGCCGATTTCTTGCGCCATTCGGTCGGATTCTAGTGCGGCGGAGGTATCACATTTCCTTTGGAACTTGCCATACGGGAACAGGACCTCCCTGTCAGCAGTCACGGAATAATTATTCGCCTGCTTACCTTTTTGGCGCGGGGTTCCCGCTCCTGCTGAAAGGGTGGCTTCGCGTGTTGGCAGTTGGGGATGAATTCAAGAAGAGCGCAAGACTGCTTTACGACTTCTAAAGTGGCCCGGGCGGAAACGGGCCGCGTTCACCGAGACGGCATTGGGACGTGGTAAAGCAAAGAGGACTGCGCCATCATTCCGCGTTACGGGCAGCTGAACTGGCAAGACTATTTGCCTCAGTGTTGCTTTCTCGCGGGACGTGGGAGATCGAGAAATCAAGCGAGCGGGCCAACTTCCGGCAGATCCAATGCAGGGAATAGAGCCGCGGGCTGCAGCATCGGTACTCGCCACTCATCTGCCTGACCACTACTTCGGAATCTGAAAACACGTGCAGAGTCTTGGCGTTAAGCCCCAAAGCACATTGCAGCGCCTCAAGAAGAGCCACATACTCGGCTACATTATTGTCCTGGCGCCCGATCCATTTTGCAATTCTGATGGTGCCGGCGTTAGAGCCGTCAATGACCACACCAATACCCGATGGGCCGGGATTCCCGAAAGAGCCGCCATCGACGTGGGCCACGAGATCTGACATTGTGTGGTGAGCTGGTACTAACCATGCCTGACGTACCTTCCGAAGTCAAGATGCTCATCTGATTCCTGTCGTACCACATTAGAAACGTCCCCGCCTGTTCTTGCCCGCTTCGGGTACCTGTGGATGTTTCTGTTGAAAAATGGAAAACAATTAATCTCCCATTCATTAAGCGACAGCGATTCAAGGGGTTGCGTTCCTGGGTTGTGATCCGCCGGAGGTGGTCAATTGCACCAAAAAAGGGCATTGACAATCTTCGACCAACTCTCTAACGTTGCTCCCGTCGACGGCTGAAAGGGTTGGCTTAAATAAAATTTTGCCAGTCCGAAGTAAGCTGAGTGATCAGCACGGCGGGGCGACCTGACGGGCAGCCAGACCTGAAAAAACCGACGGCTCTGCGAGGGGAAGTTGGGGTTTGGGACCGCGAAAGCGGTGATCGCATCAAGGGCTGTGACGGTGCGTGTCTCCACGCTGTTGGCTCCCTCGCAGGAGTTGGCGGCTAGAGCATAACCAATGTCACAGCCTTTACCTTTTTGTGGTGTTCCGGTTCTTCTCAGCGCGACAAGTTCTCAGGATCCCCCTCCCGAATTATTCTAGGTCCCCATTTTCAACAAGACTTGTGCATAACCGTTTGAAATGGGACTTAACTCGCACTGCCCACGCGCACTTGAGCGGTTTGCACAAGAATTGATTCACAGCCCTCCGCGCGAGGGTCGTTTAGCTTGGATCGTTAGATGCTGCCACTCACATCTACGGCACCCAGTCGGCAACAAACACGTTCAGTTCGTGTGGAACCTTGGCGCCGCGATTCGAAATGAAAACCAGTTTCTTCCCGTCGGGCGAGAACTGCGGAAAAGCGTTGAAACCTCCGACCTGTGTAATCTGCTCTAGCGCGCTGCTGTCGCGGTTAATTGCATAGAGTTCAAACCGGCTCGAGCCAGGATTCTCGTAGTTTGAAGCGAAGAGGATACGGCGGCTATCCGGGAAGAAAGACGGCGCAAAGCTTGCTCCAGCCAGCTTTGTGATTTGCTGCTGGTCCGAGCCGTCGGCACGCATGAAGTAGAGATCCATCTCGTTCGGCTCCACCAGGTCACGCGCCAGCAGTGACTTATAGCGGGCGATCTCCTGCTCGCCGCTGGGGTGATTTGCGCGGTACGCGATCCACTTGCCATCTGGAGAAAAGACCGGGCCTCCATCGTATCCAACCGTATTCGTGAGGCGCCGAAGTCCCGTCCCGTCAGCTTTCATCGTGTAGATGTCGAGATCTCCGTCACGTGAGGACGTGAACACAATCATCTTGCCGTCTGAAGAGAGGGTCGCTTCCGCATTGTATCCGGGACCCTTGGTGAGAGGTTTCTGGATCTTGCCGTCATCGGTGGCGTAGTAGATCTGATACGACGAGTAGACAGCCCACACATAGCCTTGGGAATAGTCGGGCCGTGGTGGGCACGAGTCCCCGGCAAGATGTGTGGAGGAATACAGAACGTGCTTGCCATCCGCGTAGAAGTAGCCGCACGTAGTTCGACCCAGACCTGTAGATTCGAGATGCACATTGGAGCCGTCTGCATCCATGATGAAGATCTGATCGCACCTGTAAGGCTCCCGTGTGGACATGAAGATGATGCGATGTCCGTCATAGCTGAAGTAGGCCTCGGCGTTCTGCCCGCCGAAAGTCAATTGCTTTACGTTCTTGAGATGCTTCTCGCGCGGGTCGCGGAGAGGATCATCCGGCGTGCCATGGACCACGGGTCCGGCAACAGCCAAGCCCGACGTTGCTGTCTTTTCCTGCGCCTGCGCCGGAGCAGCCACTAAAGGGCCAGCCAAGAGCACAATGGCGAGGGCCCTTGCGAGCAATCTCGCGATGGGACAACTCATTTACGTACCTCCAACGTAACTTCCCGGGTGATCTTTTCTGTGCCGCGCAGCACCGTGACGCTGACCTTATCTCCAGGTTTGTGCGAGCGCAGTGCGTAGGTGAAGTCGTACAGGTTGTCGATGGCCTTGCCGTCAAACTCCACGAGTACGTCGCCGGCTTTGAAACCGGCCTTCCCTGCAGGCTTCCGTCACGTACATCGGAGAACTTCACACCGCCATGCTCTACTTGCCCGAAGTCAGGAATGGAACCAAAGTATGGACCGTATCCGCCACCACCTCCACCACTGATCGCACCCGCTGGTTCAGCTACTCGCACATACTGTGGCTTATCGTTCAGCGCATCGAGACGGTTGACCACGTCGAAAACCAGCTCTACCACCCGCGCTCCATTCCCACTATCAATCTTGTCCATTTCACGTCATGAAATGAAAGAGGAAAGTTTCGGATTCCTCCCAAGGCGGAGTGTTCGCTGTTCCTTCGTTGTAAGAACAATTGTAGTGCGTGCACTGCAAAAAAAGCCTTTAGGTTACTTCGGGACTATCAAACAAAAGGGCAGTCCTCCTGATTGAGAAGATGCCCAGCACTGGTTGCCTCTTTCGCGGGATTTGCACATCACAACCGGGCAAGGTCCACGTCTCGGCCCAATTTGGCGGTTCGAGTATCAGCATTACTCCATGTCGATCGATCTTTGCGAAGAACCTCTCATTCGGGAGTGAGCCGACTTCCTTCCACGTCAAACATCGTCCGTTCGCGCCTGACGATCTACTTATGGCCAATGACAACGAGCCAGAATCGCCTACGCTATCATAAGAACCGGCCCCGGAGATTTTCCCGCAATGAACCAAGTCGAGCTCCATCCCCTGATCCGCACTCAAGCAGCGTCTGAGGACGCCGCCAATTCTTCCGCGGTCACGGGTTCACGCCCTTATCTTCCTGTTCTGTTGTTGCTTTTTGTCGGCAGCGGCTGTGCCGCGCTGATTTATGAAGTGGTCTGGTTCCAGTTGATGCAACTGGCAACTATAAATTTCGGGACGAGATGTTCACCGGATCGCCGGAATTGCTGGCCGAGGTCCAACGGGCTCTGCACTAAGAGAAACCGTCGGGAGGAGTCCCAACCCGGCCTGCACTCATTTCTAGCGCGCCGGCCGACGATGGCCGTTGCGCTTGGACCCCTTGTCGTACGAAAGCTTGCGCCAGCAAATCCTGCGTCTCGAAGGTTGGCGGTGTCAATCCTGTGGCACGATCTCGAATCTTGAGGTGCACCACAGGGAATTCCGCAGCCATTCGGGGGCCGATTCAGAAGAGAACCTGATCACGCTGTGCACGACATGCCACGCCAGAGTGCATCGCCGCTAAGGCCGGCGGGCGGAACTGGAAGTCATTCCGAATGCTGCCGAGAATCCCTTTTATTGTTCTTGCGAGCCTGCGACTCTGGGGTCCGACGCCTCTAAGGGCGGAGATCGAAAGGAAAATCTCCTGTGGCCCACGAAGCTGTAGATCGTTGTGCAGCCGATCAACACGGCCCCAGCGATGTACGGGGCACCGGCGTAATAGCTAGTCCAGCGCCGGATCGCGAACACGAGTACAGGCAACAGCAGCACGTTGATGACGATGGCGCTGCTGTACACAACCACGCAGCGCACCCATTCCCGCAGGTAATTGCCCTTCGTCTTGAACACAAACCACTTGTAGTTCAGGTACGACACCGTGATGTTCAGCACGCTGGAGATGGCGCTGGCAAGAATGTAGCCGTGCGGAACCACGCGATCCAGGATTGCGACAAGGAGCGCGAAGGTACCATAGCCGAAGAGAGTGTTACCAACGCCCACCAGCAGATATCGCCCAAATTGCCTGGGAGGAAAGTGCCTGGCGATCGCGGCCATGCTGGCGCGCTCGCCTGGGGGAACTTGCGGCGGATTCGCGGCCAAAGTCATAACGCCGAACTCGGCTCTTTGAGGGCGGACGATTCCCGCAGCGGTTCGCCCGGTTCGTATTCAAAGTTGATCCGGTCGCGCTCGAACACCAGCGGCCGGTTCTGCACCTGGGTCTGGATGTTGCCGATGTACTCGCCGATGATTCCCATGAACAGCAGTTGCATCGAACCGAGGAAGAAGAAGCCGATCACCAGCGGCGCAATGCCCGCCGTGAACCGTTGCCAGAACAACAGTTTGTACCCCAGATAGCCAATTCCGACGAGGACCGAGAGCACCGCGCCGGCAAATCCGCAGAAGGTCACTGCGCGCAGCGGCACCTTGGAGAGCGTGGTGATGCCCAGCATGGCTAGGTCCCACAGGGTATAGAGGTTGTTCTTGCTCTTGCCGCGCTTGCGGCGCTGCTGCTCGTAGGGCAACTCCACATGCGGTAGCCCGATTTCGGCAATCATGCCCCGGAAATAGGGATAGGGATCGCGGAATTTCTTGACCATGTCCATGACCTTGCGGTCATAGAGACCGAAGCCGGTGAAGTGCTGGTAGGTTTCGATGCCCGACAGTCGGTGGACGGCCTTGTAATACTGGGTGCGAATCCAGTACATCAATCCGCTCTCGTGGCTGCTGGTCTTGACCCCGATCACGATGGGGACGCCTTTTTCCCATTCGGCAATCATCTCGGCCAGCAATTCCGGTGGGTCCTGCAGGTCGCACATCAAACCAATCACGGCTTCGCCACGCGCCTGGAGCAGAGCATGAAACGGAGAGCGCAGATGGCCGAAATTGCGCGTATTGCGGATGAGTTTAACATTGCGGTCGGCCGCCGCGATCTGTTCGAGGATGGCGAAGGTGTTGTCACGTGATGCATTGTCAATGAAGATATGCTCGTAGCGGTAGTTGCCCAGCCGCAGCATGGTTGAGCGCACGCGCTCGTACACTTCGCGCACGTTACCTTCTTCGTTATAGCACGGAGTAATTACGCTGATCGTCTTCATGCCGCTCCCAGGCCCCGGCTGTCAGTATCAGAATGCGCAACGCTAGCATTCCACAGTCATGCCCAGGCTCCATACAAGCGTTCCGCCTGCTGTTGAGCCATCAAGAGTGTAGCTGCCCGCCGCCTTCACCGCGCATCCGCAGGATCGCATCAGAAGGGTCAGCGATTGCTCAGTGAAGTAGTTTACGTGTTCATGCATCATGAAAAGGCTGGCGGGACGGAGGACAGATCGTGCCAGACCGGGTCGTATCAAAGCCATGATACCGATCTGTGCGACCCGCCTCAAAATCCTCGTCGCCGCTAGAGGTGCTTCGCAGGGTACCTCGACAAAAACCAGGCTCCCCGGCGGCGTCTCCTTCAGCATCTCAGCCACGACACGGCGTGGGAACCCGACATGCTCCAGGACGTTACTGTTGATGACGAGGTCGGCCTTACATCCGGCGGGATCCGTGGTTGAAGCCACACCGTCAACAGGAAGTATGCCGGAAATGTCGTAGACAAAAGCTTCCGCACCCTCGACTAATCCGCGCACAAGGTCGCCGCGATCACCGCCGTAATCCAGGACGCGCTTGATCGCTCGCTCGCCAACATGCTGGCGAAGGATTGCGCCAAGGGTGCGGCGGCGGGGTTCGTAAGAAGCTGGCGAGGCCAGACTCACGTTGAAGCTGGCGGTATACCAAGGCTCGGAGCTGTGGCGCATCCGCTGGTACTCCTCCGAGCGGTAGCCTTGATAAAGCCGGGCCTCTTCGGCGGGCTCCAGGCGTGGGTTGTAGAACATGAATCCGCATGCCCGACATCGGACCAGGTCGACGTAGAATGGGGTCCGGTTCCATATCCGCTGGGCCAGGAAGGGAGCGACCAGAGCCTTTCGGAGGCGACGGATCTCGCCGTCACAGATCACACACTTGGGAGCCTCAATCACTCGGTCCGTCTTTTCAGGAATCGTGGATTCTTGCAGCAAGATGTCGCAGCGCGGAGGGTGTTCATCGCACTCAGCTCCTCCCATTCACGTTGCGCCCAGGCGGCACGGCGAAACAAACCAGATCGAAGCCATCCCGCCAGTACATCCGCAAGCTGAGGCGCGAGTCGGGTTCAAGCTCCTGCATGAAAAGCGGCAAATCCCAAAGGTCGTGCGGTTGATGGTATATGGAGACGGCCAGCACGGGTTTCCCGCTGACGATCGTTCGCCGGCCGCCCGATAAGGCCGCACGCTCGGAACCCTCGATGTCCATTTTGATGAATGTGGGCTTCTTGTCCCCTACTGCTTCATCCAGCGTCTGGCACTCGATTTCCACCTCCCCGTCTGTCTTTACAGCCGCGTCATCGCCTCCAGTGGCGGCGAAGCGCACAGTTCCCCCATGTTCGCCGACTGCGGCTTTGTGCACAGTGGCTCGCCCTCTTAGGTGTTCCTCCGCATGCAGGGTGTTCTGCAGCCTGTCGAAATTGTACGGGTCGGGCTCGAAGGCAACGATGTGCCGAAAAACCGCGCCGCTTTGACTTAGGAATTCGCGAATCGTGTCACCGTCAAAGGCGCCACAGTCAACGAAGCACTCGTCGGCATGCAGCCGAAATAGGTCTGTCGGGAAGTATGCCGGCAACCGCGATAACGGTCCCGCATCTGCGAAGTTAGCACTCGTTCGCATGCGCAACTGGCTGAGAAACAGATTGCGCGAGTCGTCGTCGAGGACTCCGCAGGATAGCCGTATCCGCCCTGCGCCCGCAAGAAGCTTGCTGGGTAATTCCCAGAAAAAATACGGCAGAAAGTCGTCTGCGAACTTCCAGAACAGGGGGACAAACGAAGTCACGCGTTCGACGCCCAGCGCGGAGAGACGGTCAATGATATCCTGCACGCCGTGCTCCCGGTCGGGATGCCAGACGCAGACGACGAAGACTGCCTCTTTCCCAAACCTGCGGGCTGCCGCTTCAGGAGGGAGGACCGGAACACCATGAATGCGTTTGCCCTCCAAGGACGGATTGGCGTCAGCAAAAGCAATGGGGTCAACATCGTGGTTGCGGAGACCGCTCAGTACCTTCCGGCCCAGATTGCCGGCGCCGTAGAGAACCACGGACTGCGCCCTGGGACCGGCGAGTTGATCAAAAGCCTGGCGCTCGCGTGCACACGCACTGACGGTACTTTCCGCCAGGATCGATTCGAGTTGTTCCTGCCATTGCACCTATGCTTTTCCCCGCTGTCACCGCGTAATCGGTGTCACCACGCGGCCTTCTCGTACGTCTGCTAAGCCGCTGGCGCTCTTGGCCGGCGCTTTTTCCGGGGCTGTGCTCTCCAAGCCGCGCGCGTAGATCGCCGCCTTGAGCGACGGGATGCTGGCATACGGGCTGTCGATGTCGTCGATTTTGATGGCCTGGTCTTGCGCTACCGGCTTCAGCAGCACTTCGCCGCGCATCAATTCGCGGCAGGAGATCTGGCCTTTCAGCAGGGGAATGGCAAGGTACACATCTTCGTCACTCAGGATGTGTCCTTCCGGCAGGTCCTGCTTGGCATAGACCCCGCGCACCAGTCCGTCCAGGTATTCGAGTTCCTGCCGGGGTAGAAGACGCCTCTGCGTGCCGGGCGCTCCGCACATGGCCTTGGCATGATGAAAAGTCTTGAACCACGCATCAATCTGTTCGGGCAACGAGCAATAGGGCGAGACCTTCACGCCGTCGCTATCGATATCCACGTGACGCTCGAAGGTGCGCGCGCCCTTGGCGTAGGCGATCAGCATCGAGGACATCCAGTCGCTGCGCTCGTGCGTGGAGAAGCCGATCACGTGGTCGGGATAGCGGTTGCGCAGGAAGTCGATCTGGTTCATCTCTAATTCGTGATCTTCCGAGGGATAGAGCGAAACGCAATGATTGATCGCCAGCGGAATGTGCCGGTTGTCGAAAAACCGCACCAGGTCATCAATGTCCTTAAGGGATGATCCGCCAGTCGAAACAATGACCGGCTTCTTGGCCTTGGCGATTTTTTCGATCAGCATCCAGTCGTTCAGGTCGGAACTGGCGATCTTGAGGATCTGGATGCCGAGTTCGCAGCAGACGTCAACCGAGCGCTCGTCGAAGGGCGTAGCCATGGTCATGCAACTGGCCTCGCGGATGGCTTTCACCAGTGCGGCGTATTCGTCGAGATCGAGCTGCGTGTCGAGCGTCTTCTTGATGTAGCGGATGTCGCTCCTCCCACGAAAGTCTTTGTGGATGAAGTTGCCCACGTCGCGGATTTGCAGCTTCATGGCTGCCCGGACGTTGTTGAAGCGCACGACCTGGCCGTACGCGGTGACAATCTTCAGACCGCGTTCGACGCTTCCCAAATGGTTATTCGCGATCTCCAGAACAAACAGCTCGTGAAAAATGTCTGCACCCGTCATAAGCGTTCCATCTCGATCAGCATTCACCAGCGATTATCTATTCAAGGCATCTATTTTCTTGCCTCAAGCTCATTGTCGCACTGCTCAACCTCAATCGTGTTGGCTGCGAGTTCCGCCGCGCCCAGAAAGGGATACATGTCTTCCAGAGGCGGGGAAACAATCCTCCCATCCGGCAATTGCTTCGCGCGCGACCGGGGCTCAAACTCCTGCTCCGGGTCCAGAACGACGTCCACCAGCGCCGGCCCCGGCTGCGCCAGCGCTTCGCGCACTCGCGGCAGGTCGGCGACGCGGTCCACCCGCACGCTGGGAATCCCATAGGCGCGCGCGACTTTCACAAAATCTGGGAACGTGACTCCGCTGGCGGCGCTTTCACCTGTCAGGCGGCCGAAGAAGTTTTTCTGCGTGCTGCGGATGGACAAATAGCCGCCGTTGTTCAAAACGAAAATCTTGATGGGGAGGCGGTGGTGCACAACCGTTTGCAGTTCCTGTATGTTCATTTGCAGGCTGCCGTCGCCGGCAAGGCAGATCACCCGCTTCCCACCTCGCGCAATCGCCGCGCCAATCGCCGCCGGCAAATCATATCCCATTGAGGCTGAACCGGAGTTCGAAATCAATCGCTGGCCCTTCCGGATTTTCATTACCTGGAACGGTACGATGCAGGCGCTGGCGTTGCCGCAAATCACGGCGTCGTCTTCGGCCAGCATGGCCGACAGTTCTTCCATGAAGTGATAAGGGTTCAGAGGGGGCCCCGGCTGCCTCTGCCGGTCTTGCACAACTGGATAGCGCGCCACGCGCTCGCGGCACCAAGCTAGCCATGACTCGTGATCAGGCGGGCTGGACTGGGTGTCAAGCTGGGCCTGCAGTTCCGCGAGAAAGGCCTTCAGGTCGGATGCGATGCCCAGGTCCGGCTTGACCAGCGGCTTATCGAGTTCCGCGGCATCCACATCCACCTGGATCTTGAATGCCTTGGGCGCGAAGGTTTTCCAGTTGTAGCTTACCTGGCGGACATTCAACCGCGAACCGAGGATCAGCACGAGGTCGGCGTTCTGTACGGCGAAGTTGCCGGCGCGATCGCCGATGGTGCCCGGGCGGCCACAGAACAACTCGTCGTCGCTGGCGATCAGATCGTGTGTCCACGCAGTGGTGACGGGAATGCGCAGCTTGCGGATGAGCCGTTCAAATTCGCCTAGTGCACCGGCCAGCCTCACACCGGTACCCGCCAGAATTACGGGCCGCTTTGCCCGAGCCATGCGCTCTCGGACCGCCCGGCAATGCTGCTGAAGCTGAGATGGGTCGCAGGCCAGTGCGTCTTCGGAGAGTTCGTACGCGCGCAGCTTTGATTCATCGATCATGGCCGACTGCACATCGACTGGAATGTCGAGCCAGCAGGGACCCGGCCGCCCAGACTGTGCGATGTGCCACGCGCGTTCCAGGTGATAGCGGATCGAGGCTGGATCATCCACCAGCACCGCATATTTCGTGATCCCTTTAACCATGGCGAGAATGTCGGCTTCTTGGTCGCCTAACTGCCGCAACCCGCGCCCGTGCGCCGTGGCCATACAGGTCTCGCGCTTCACCTGGCCGGAGAGCACGAGCATCGGGATGGAATCGGTCCAGGCGCCAAATACGCCGTTCAACGCGTTGATGCCCCCCGGTCCCGAGGTGACATTCACCACGCCCGGGACCTGTGCGATTCGGGCGTAGCACTCGCCAGCCATGGCAGCCGCCTGCTCGTGATGGTTGCAGATGTAGGTAACGCGCCCCTCTTTCCCGATACTGTCGTTCAGGTGCATCGCGCCGCCGCCAGACACCATGAAGATGTGGCGTACCCCCCAGTCGGCAAGGGTCTGAACGACGTAATCGGAGAGCTTGATCATCGGGTCGCCTCTTGGGTTGTGGCCATCTGCGACTTCTGAAACCACCCTTGAGTGCGCTGGATCGCCTGCTGCAGCGAGACTTGTGACGTAAGCCCGAGTTCCTGCCGTGCTCTCGCGGTCGATGGAACGTAGCGCTGGGCTGGAGCGCTGGGAGTTGGCGTTCCGAAAATTTCCACTTTTACACGCGGGGAGAAGGATTCGGCGACGGCATGCGCCAACTCCCTGATGCTGACCGCTTCTTCTGAACCTACGTTGTAGGCGCGTCCGGACGTCCCGCGGAACAGAATCGTCCACAGCCAGGTCATGAGATCGCTCGCATACATATAGGAACGGTAAGGCGTGCCGTCGCCCTGGACGCGTATTGGTCCACCATGGAGCTGCTCGCGGATGAAATTCCCGATGGCGAAGTGGGCGTCGAATGCCATGTACGGGCCAACGAAGGCAAAGCCGCGCGCGATTTTTGTCTGAAGGGCTGAGTCGCGCGCAGCGAGCATGCAGAGCATCTCCGCGGCACGCTTGCCCTCTGCGTATGCAGAATTCGGGTCGAGGGGATCAGGGCCGCCTGAAAAGGTCTCCGGCAGGTGAGTTAGTTGCGGTGGTTGCGTGCCATAAACTGCGCCGGAACTGGTCAGAAGAAACTTGCGAGCGCCACAGACAGCCGCGAATTCAAGACAGCGCCGCGTACCTTCGAGCGTTGTGTCGAACATCACCTCGGGCTGTTCGCGATTCAGCGCCGCGCTCGACTGGGTGGCGGCATGAATCACGTGCGAAAAATGTCCTTCTGGAAAATGAAAGCTCCTCACCTCGCCATCCAGCAAAGTCACCGCAGGGTGTTTTGCTAAGTGCGGCGCCTTGTGCTCGAAAGCGAGCGAATTTCGGGTCAGAACCGTTACCCCTGCCTTCAATCCGAGCCGGTCATTTGCCCACAAGAAAGTCTCCAGAAGCCAGCAGCCGAAGAAGCCAGTTCCGCCGGTGATGAATATCCTCTGCTCGCGCAATTCCTTCCAGAGGTCGCTGGTATCCGCCAGTACGCGATCGAGCTCGTCATGGAGAACATTCGGCATCGGACTCAGCCTCGGCTCGTAACGCCAGCTTTTCGCATCTGCGCGCGAGAAAAATCGCGAACCGTCTCCACCACGTAGTCGAGCATCTCCGCTGTGAGCCCCGGGTATACTCCGATCCAAAACAACTGGTTCATCACGCGGTCGCTGTTATGGAGATCGCCAACTTTGCGAAATTCGACGTTTTCGTAAGCGGGCTGGCGGACTAGGTTTCCGCCAAACATCGGACGTGTCGCGATCTTGCGCTCTTCGAGGAAAGAAGTCAGTTCTGCCCGGCTAAACGGCGCGTCCTCACGAACCATCAGAGGGAAGCCGAACCAGCTGGGGTCCGATTTCGGTGT
The DNA here is from genome assembly GCA_963752985.1 of uncultured Acidobacteriaceae bacterium. Taxonomy (GTDB): domain Bacteria; phylum Acidobacteriota; class Terriglobia; order Terriglobales; family Acidobacteriaceae; genus Acidiflorens. The sequence continues at coordinate 114,028 of CAVWAN010000013.1, read as the reverse complement.
GGCCTCGGGAAGAACGAAGAGTTCCTCGAGTGGCTTCAAGCCTGCGCGTAGACGTGCGAAGTTCCGCTTCCGTGCTTCAATGAACGAGGGAAGCTTCTTCAATTGCGCCACGCCTACAGCCGCCTGCAAGTCGGTCGCTTTCAGGTTATAGCCGATGTGCGAGTAGGTGTATTTGTGATCGTATCCGGGGGGCAGGGAACCCAGGGTCCAACCGAAACGCTTCCCGCAGGTGTTATCGGCTCCAGGATCGCACCAGCAATCCCGTCCCCAGTCGCGGAAAGATTCAACGAGCGTCTTGAGAAGTGGTGTATCGGTCAGGACACATCCACCTTCGCCCATGGTGATGTGGTGTGCTGGATAAAAGCTGGCCGTCGCCATGTGGCCGAACGTTCCGACGGTGCGGCCCGCGTACGTTGCGCCGACCGCGTCACAGCAGTCTTCAATGAGCCACAGGTCCCGAGACTTCACCAGCTCCACAACCGCTGCGAGGTTGAACGGGTTTCCCAGGGTGTGGGCCAACACTACGGCGCGAGTGCGCGGCGAAAGCGCCGCCTCCAATTGAGTCACATCAACGTTGTAAGTCGGAATATGGACATCGACGAAGACCGGCACCAGGCCGCACTGCAGAATGGGGTTTAACGTGGTGGGGAACCCGGCCGCCACGGTGATGACTTCGTCGCCGGGCCGTAATTTCCGTTCGCCCAGCTTGGGCGACGTGAGCGCCGCGAGCGCAATCAGATTTGCCGAGGAGCCCGAATTGACGAGCGATGCCGACCGCACTCCGATGAAGCGCGCGAACTCGCTTTCAAATTGTGCTGCATAACGTCCGGTGGTCAGCCAGAGATCCAGAGACGAGTCAACCAGCAGCTCAAGCTCCTCGGAATCGAAGACTTTGCCGGAGACCGGAACCGGGGATTCGCCGGGAGTGAACGTCTTTGCCGGGAACGCTTGTTCGAAATACTCCTTCAGGAGTTCTCGTATGCGTTCGCGCAGCTGATCAGTCTTGTTCATGAAATGGCCGCGGCTCGAACCTCTGGGTGCCTGAAGAATTCACGATACCAGGCAATGGTGCGGTCCAAGCCCTCATCCAGAGTAAACTCAGGCGCCCAGTTCAGGAGGGTGCGCGCGCGCTCAGCACTGAGGTACTGATAACGCACCTCATTGGAGGCCTGATTCTGTACGTCAGGGGTCAGCTTTGATCCCATCTTCGCAAGAATTCTCGATACAAGTTGCAGAACGGTGATCTGAATCTCATTGGAAAAGTTAAACGCCTTGCCGCGAAGCGCCCGATCTGCGGTGAGGCGCTCGGCCAATAACATGTAGGCCGCGGCGCCATCTTCAACGTAAAAATAATCACGAATGTATTGACCGTCCGAGCGGATCACAGGAGGCTCACCGTTCACGATCGAGCGGATCGTACCAGGGACGACACGGTTCCAGTTCAGATCGCCGCCACCATAAAAATTGCCACAGCGAGTGATCCCGACCGGCAGATCGTAGGTGGCCGCATACGCCTGTGCGATCAGGTCCGCACAAGATTTGCTGACGTCATATGGGTATCTTCCCTGCAAAGCCATGTCTTCGCCGTAGGGCAACACGGTGTGGGGACCGTATGCTTTGTCCGAAGAGGCCACGACAATCGCGCTGACCAGCGGAGACCGACGGCAGGCCTCCAGCATATTCCAGGTGCCTTGAATATTGCTTTCGAAGGTGGAGATAGGATTACGATTCGCGATACCGACGATGGCCTGAGCCGCGAGATGAAGTACCGTTTCCACCTCATATTCGCCGAGAGTGCGCTCCAGCACGCCACGGTCGGTAACGTCACCGCGCACGACATTGACCTGTTCCAAAAGCCCTTGCCGTACAAGCTCGCGCTGGGGAACCCAGTCGCGTACCAGGCAAACCACGTTTGCGCCACGATTGATAAGTCGGCGCGTGAGCCAGCCGCCAAGCAGACCCGTGGCACCAGTGACCAGAACCGACCGATCTCGCCAAAAGTTATTCTCCATTACCACACTTTCCAAGGGGCTTGTCCGTTGTTCCAAAGTTGATTTAGGTACTCGTATTCGCGGTAGGTATCCATCGCGAAGAAGAAGCCTTCATGTGTGTAAGCCATGAGTTCCCCCTCCCTTGCCAACCGTTCAAGGGGCTCATGCTCGAGAATACAGTCGTCACCGCCGAGATAGTCGAAGACTTTCCGGTTGAATACGAAGAAGCCCGCGCTGGCAATCCCCTCGGTACGCGGCTTTTCCAGGAAACTCATGACGCGGTTCTTGTTCATCTCCAGGACACCGAAACGGGAACTGGGCGTGACCGCAGTGACGGTAGCTAGTTTTCCATGACTCTGATGAAACTCTACCAGCCGGGCGATGTTTACGTCGGCAACGCCATCGCCGTAAGTCAAAAGGAACGTGTCGTCATCGATATATTTCTCGATTCGTTTCACGCGCCCACCGGTCATGGTGGACAGGCCGGTGTCGGCCAGCGTGACTTGGAAATCCTGTTCGCCGTGTACGTTGTTGAATTGGATCTGCGACTGGCGCCCGAGGCAGATGGTGAAGTCATTGTTCATGGCCTCGTAGTTCAGGAAGTACTCTTTGATCATGTTGCCGCGATATCCCAGGCACAAGACAAACTCGCGGAAGCCACTGTGGGCATAGAGCTTCATGATGTGCCAAAGGATGGGTCGACCGCCAATTTCTACCATCGGTTTCGGCCGGAATTCGGTTTCCTCGCGCAAGCGGGTACCGAGTCCTCCGCACAACATAACTACTTTCACGAGATTCTCCTGGCAGATGTTAGTGCTAGCTTCCCGGGGGCATGGCTCCGGGCAGACTGCACCAAGAATAATCCACTTGACGTGCATCAGAACTGCCAAAACTGCAGCGCGCCTGGGCTTCGCCGCTTGCAGCCTTGATTTCATTCAGTTACGACTATAACCGGAAACGGTTTTCTTATGGATAGCGGTTTCGATTCGGGGCTTTCTGCTCACCGAAGGGCGCGTTTTACCCCTTTGCCTGCATGTCATGCCCGCCGGTTTGATGGCGCAAGTCCTTGCCAATATTGCGCTTAGACCCTATGCTGGGTTGAAATCATAATTCACGCGTGTCGAACTCAGCGAATACATGGAACCAACGATTTTTAAGGCAGTGATTGTCGGTGCTGGACCGGCGGGCCTGACTGCCGCTTACGAATTGTCGAAGCAGCACGCCCCAGTCATCGTCCTCGAGAGCGACCCCCGCTACGTAGGCGGAATCTCTCGTACCGTCAACTATAAGGACTTCCGGTTCGATATTGGCGGGCATCGGTTCTTTTCCAAGTCTCGCGAGGTCGAAGAACTTTGGACCGAGATTGCCGGTGGCGACATGCTCGATCGTCCCCGGTCGTCGCGCATTTACTACCGTGGCCAGTTCTTCACCTATCCTCTAAAACCATTCGAGGCTCTGTCGAAGCTCGGGCTCGTCGAATCGGTGCGCTGCATGCTCTCGTTTGCGGCCGCCCGCCTCCACCCGACGCGCAACCCGAAGACCTTTGAGGATTGGGTTTCCAACCAGTTCGGCAAGCGCTTGTTCCGTATCTTTTTCAAGACCTACACCGAGAAGGTGTGGGGGATGGGCTGTGACGAGATCTCCGCGGACTGGGCGGCGCAACGGATTAAGGGGCTATCGCTCGGTTCGACCATCAAGCACGCCCTTTTCGGCACAGGTAAATCCAAGGACCGCAAAAAGGTTGTGAAGACTCTGATCGACACGTTCCGGTACCCGCGACTGGGACCGGGAATGATGTGGGAGGCGTGTACAGAAAAAGTTCGCCAGCTCGGCGGCGAAGTAAAGCTGGGTCGCCGAGTTGTTGGCTGCCGCTTCGATTCGACTAGCAATCTCTGGATAGTGACCGCCCGCACTGCCAATGGCGAGTCGGAGGAATATCGTGCCGAACACCTGGTTTCGTCCATGCCGATCCGCGAACTGGTGGCACAGATCGAACCGCAGCTTCCCGAACCCACCCTCGAGGCTGCCCGCTCCTTGCGCTATCGCGATTTCCTGACTGTCGGACTAATCGTGCATGACCGCGGCCGTTTCTCCGACAACTGGATTTACATCCACGATCCCAGTGTGCAGGTAGGCCGGGTGCAGAATTACAAGTCGTGGTCGCCCGAGATGGTTCCCGAGGCCGGCTTCTGCTCTTATGGCCTTGAATATTTCTGCTTCGAGGGTGATGGATTGTGGACCAGGAGTGACCGTGGCTTGATCGAACTGGCCAAGCGGGAAATCCAAGAAGTAAAACTCGCAGCCAGTGCGGATGTGGTCGATGGCTGCGTCATCCGCCAGCCCAAAGCGTATCCGGTTTATGACGACGCTTACCAGCAGCATGTGAACACAATTCGACAGGCCCTCGACGAAAACTATCCCACGCTTCACCTGGTTGGCCGCAATGGCATGCATAAATACAACAATCAGGACCACGCCATGATGACCGCGCTGCTCACCGCAAGAAACATCCTGGCGGGCGAGCGCAAGTACGATGTCTGGGCCGTGAACCAGGACGCCGAATACCACGAGTCAGGCGCGGCGGGAGAGAAAGCGACGGATGTAGAAACCCGCGTTCCAATCAGGGCCGGCACGGCGACGGGGCTGTCGCCCTTAAACGTCCCTACCGGTATAGAGACCGGCAAGCCGGCGCGGTAGCGGAAGATCGTTAGCGGGGAAGAACAAGCTCAGAACTTTTCCGAACTGCATGCAAAATTTCACGGTGGTGGACACCCTCGGGACACTCAAGGCAAGTCTCGCTCTTCTCCCGTTCATGTTTGCCCCAGGGTATGTCGCGGGATGGGCACTCAACCTCTTTGAGTTCCGGCAGCGGCGTCCGATTCTGCGGCTAATTCTCGCGGTCCCACTCACAATCGCCGTCTGCCCAATGCTTTCGTATCTGCTGGTGCGGTTCCTGGAGCCGGGGCTCTGGGTGTTCTATATCGTTATGTTTGCCGCCTCCGTGCTGCTCTTGGCAAAGGAGGCTCGGCGAGTGCAGCTGTGGTCAATTTCAAAACATATCTGGGTCGCTCTGGGCCTGATGGCACTCTGGGCCGTGGCGGCCATTGGATCGATGGTAGATCTGCAAATCGGGGACAAACTCTATCCGCCAATTGTCGCGTATGACCATTCCGTACGCACCGCCCTGACGGTCGCAATCGCGCGCCATGTCCCCCCGAACAATCCTTTCTTTGCCAATGCAGGCGTGCCCTTGCGCTATCACTACTTGTGGTTGCTGTTTTGCAGCCTGCCCATGAAGGTGTTCCATTTGTCGCCGCGATGCGTGGTGTTTTCCGGCGTCGTATGGTGCGGACTGGGCCTGATTTGCATGATCGCGCTGGGCCTCAAGTTCTTAGGGCGAGTCCAAACGGGGATCGAACGAAAGACTTTATTCGCAGTTGGCCTGCTCTGTGTCACCGGCCTGGACATTTTGCCAACCCTCTACATAAGGTTTGCCACACACTCGTGGCTAAGTGATATGGAGTGGTGGAACGACGAGCAGATTACGTCTTGGGTCGCCTCCGTGCTGTGGGTGCCGCACCACGTCGCCGCGTTGATCGCATGTCTTGTTGCATTTTTGCTGCTGCGTCACCAGGCCGATCTCCATCGCAGGTGGGCCACCGCGCCAGTAATCGTGGCGGGGATGGCCTTTGCCAGTGCCGCGGGAATGTCCGTTTACGTCACATTCACTTTTGTAGTTGCGGTCGCCCTTTGGCTGCTGGCGTTGATCACGCGGAAGGACTGGCTGGAGGTCGCGATGTTCGTGGCCGCGGGTGCGGTGGCGCTGCTCTGGGCACTATCCTACCTTTTGGGCCTTCGCGGTCCCGGCGGCGGTGCTGCATTTGTGGAATTCGAGGTGCGCACGTTCACACTGGGGCTTGATTTTGCCCAACAGTTCGGCTTCAACCTCCGGACGCAATCCGCAGTGACCGTTGCCAACTTGATCCTTCTGCCCATCAACTATGTGCTTGAACTCGGATTCTTTCTCGCCGTCGGCGCTCTGCGCCTGCAGCAGGTTGTTAGTGGCCGAGCTGAGGCCAGCGCCAACGAACTGGCGGCTTGGACTCTGGTCGTGACCAGTTTCTTGATCGGCACATTTCTGCGTTCAAGTACCATCGGCAGTAACGACCTGGGATGGCGATGCTTCCTTCCGGCGCAATTGGTCCTGCTGCTATGGGGGGCAACGATGGTTCACGATTGGTGGTTTCGCGGTGTCGCGCCACAGTCCGCGCCGCGCCCTTGGACTCACGGGATGCTCGCGACACTGTTGATTCTAGGCATACTCGGAACCGCCTACGAAGTGTTCATGTTGCGCATGTTCCCGGTACTCTCCGATCGCGGGGCGATTAGAGGGGAAAGCTGGACAACTCAGGACCAGCAGTTCGGCAAACGGGCTTATGCAATGCGGTCAGCATACGAGGCTCTCGATGCGCAACTGCCTTCTTCGGCCGTCCTGCAGAACAATCCAGCTCAGGAGTATCAGATTCTGCACATGCTATATTCCGGTCATGACTTCGCCGCTGGTGGTCCCGAATGTGGGTCGGCCTTTGGCGGCGACCCTGACATCTGTGCTCTGCGCGTGCAAAAGCTCGCCGGATTATTCGATCTTCCGGATGGCAGCAATTTAGACGCTACGTGCCGGGAGTATGGCATCGATGCAGTCGTAGTGGAAAATTCAGACGACGTGTGGCGGGAGCCATCATCCTGGATTTGGAGCCAGCACCCCATAGTCGCCAACGATTATGTCAGGGCGTTTCGCTGTGGCACGGCGACTGGCATTCACCGTTAACCGAAACCAGCACGTAGATGTCTGGAGCATAGCTGGCGGTGAGCATCCCGCGTCGAGTTGTAGGCGTCTCTAACGTTGCTCCGTGGGTTAGTCACTGGCAGGAACGGTGCGTGATGTACGTCACACTGTCTTGTGATGAGGAGTGCTGCCCGATTGTGCTTTTCCCTCTAAGGTAAAGATCGGCTATCGGGAAGAACAATTCCACGGTTCAATGAGTTGGGAATGGCAGCAGGCGCTTTTCCAGATTTTGACCTGCGCGCGCCGATGCGCGCGGGGCCGCCACCGTGACTGATTCAGGGAGCAAGCAAACATGTCGAATGAAACAAATGAGCAACCGACTTCGGGATCAACCTGGCAGGCCACACATGTTTACGTGATGGCAGTAATCTGTTTGCTAGTGGGGCTTGTTATCGGTTATCTCTTTCGCGGATCGAAGCCGCCCGCCGCAGCCGCACAAGCGATGACCCCTGCTCAGACGGGCGCGCCAGCGGCGGGTGTGGGCGGACACATGCCCAGCCTCGAAGAGATGAAGCAGATGGCCGATAAGACGGCCGCGCCTCTGCTCGAGCAGTTAAAAAGTGACCCAGCGAATCCTACGCTTCTCATTCAGGTCGGCGGCGTTTACAAATCCACGCATCAGTTCAAGGACGCGATCGGTTATTACGGCCAGGCGTTGAAGATCGATCCGAAGAATGTCCCCCTCCGCGTCGAGATGGCGTCCTGCATGTACTACATTGGCGATGTCGACGGCGCCATCGGACAACTTCAGCAAGCGCTGCACTACAGTCCCAAGGACGCCAATTCGCTGTTCAATCTCGGCATGATCAAGTGGCAAGGGAAGCAGGACACCAAGGGTGCACTCGCCGCCTGGCAAGAACTACTGAAATCCAACCCCCAACTTAGCGCGGACCGCAGGGCGCAGGTACAAAAACTAATTGCGGACGCTCAGATGCAAGGCAAGAGCTAGCCTCGACAGCTGTATGTTCGCCAGGGCAACAAGGAATCTGAAGGAGCCAAGAAAAATGACGGATACGAATCGAACAACGTCGAACGAGCAGTGGACAAGCGTGCAAGCCTATGTCCTCGCCGTGATCTGCCTGTTGGTGGGCATTGCCGGCGGCTGGCTCATTCGGGGTTCCCAGTCGCCGGCTGCCACTTCGCCCGAGACGGCCAGTGCACCTCCAACTGGCGGAATGCAGGGAAATAGCGCCTCGCAGGCGCCGACACCCGCGCAACTAAAGCAAATGGCGGACACGCAGGCTGCCCCGTTGATCGAAAAGCTTAAGTCCGATCCCAACGATGCTGATCTGCTGGCGAGCGTTGGCAACGTTTACTACGACGCACAGCAGTTCCCTGCGGCTATCGAGTATTACCAGCGCACCTTGAAGATACAGCCAACTAACACTGGTGTCCGGACAGACATGGCAACGGCGTATTGGTATATGGGTAATGCCGATACGGCCATCGTGGAGTTTCAGAAATCTCTTTCGTACGAGCCGACCAAGCCCAACACATTGTTCAACCTCGGGATCGTCGAATGGCAGGGCAAGATGGACATCGACAAGGCTGTCGCCACCTGGCAAAAGTTGTTGGATACGAATCCAAACTACCCAGGCAAAGACAAGGTTCTGGACCTGATGGCACAGGCGAAAAAGCACTCAGGCGTCAAGCCGGGGACGCCGGCAAAGCCTCTGCAGTAGCCTGCTACGGCGGTGTGGTCGCGCAATTGGGCGACGACTGCGCGAGGGACGAATCCAGAAACTACATTCATAACCAACGAAGCGTTTGGTTGCCAGTGCGGAATCAATTCGCGACAACAAAGGAGCTGAGAATCAGCTCGAGCGACCGGCGGGCCTTTTTTGCATCTTCATGATCGAGAACCTTCTCAGACGGAGATAGAGCTGGGGCAACATCCGGGAACGAAATGGCGATGCGCAACTCGTAACATCGACCATTGTGGAAGCTTCTGTAGCGCTGCGCAAACTGCGCGTGGCCGGCCAGCGTCGTTGTCGTAGAAGCATATCGGAAAAGCTGTCCGTTAAGACGAACCGGTTCTATGGCCAGTTGTTCACCACCTGGGCGCGGGAACTGGTCTGCAAACCCCAAACAATCCTGTTCCGTAGCTCCTCTGGAAATGTTGTTTACTGAAAACGCCGCTGCTTCGAAGCTGGAGTCTTGCAGATTGTCGGCTGGATAAATAACGCACGCGACTGCCGTCAGCAAATCACAAACCGGAATGCCCACGTGCTTACCTTGCGTACGTTTAAGAATGACCTCCCCTTCGAGAAGGTCATATGTATCGGGATACACGAAGCTGAAGTGGTACGTCGCGCTTGTGTAAAGATTGAGACTAGGCGGGTTTTGCCTGGCAGCGGACAGAGAGCCGAACAACAGAAACAGCAGGGAGAGCTTCGTCATCAGACACCTAATTCCGCCAAGCGCTGATCTGATTCGTTTCCTCGCCTGGCACATCAGGCAGAAGAGCTCGTGGCTGGCAATGCCACGAATCGGAAAACCGGAAATTCCGCCGGCGCGAGCAGCGGCGGCGTTAAGTGTTCCGGACAAGGCACGCTGTTCCAGAGCAGTCAGGGTACCAAAACATCCATCCAAGCCTTTTGCTGCAGGGCTGAAGGTTCAACAACTTACAATCGGGGGTTCAGGCAGGAATCGAAATCTCGTGACTTCCAAAGCGAAATTTGACACCCCTGGAGCGTGATACGCCCCATCGGCGGTCGCATTTCTAGGGATGAAATATATCCAGGGTATGCCGATAGGTATTACAACATGGGCTGCTACTACCAGCAGATCGGGAACCCTGAGAGAAGGCAAACGCTATTATCTGATCTCAGCTTCAGAGCGACATAACTGACTTGGGGCAGCAGGTACGGTGCCGGAGTTCATTGCAAGCAATTGTTAAACAAGCAGTTGCTGCAATTCCTAGGTCCTGTGCTGCGTAACCTTGACAGACAGGTGTTCTGTGGCTATCGTCAAAATTGGCGTTGGAACTCTTATGTTCCGCAGGTTCCACCTCGTGTCGGGCGTTATTGCATCTGTGCTGCTGGCCGCAATGGCGGTAGCGCAAGGTGTCCCGCAAGCGTCCTCCACTTCCAGGCAAGTCGGCGATTTCCAAACGGTCTTCCTTATCAACGCCAATGCTGACGGGGGTGTTTTCGACAACGTGCGCGCTGGAGTACAGGAGTGGGGCCGCTGGAAAATTGTGGGACAGCGCGAGAAAGCCGACCTTCTGTTGGTTTTATCGGAAAAAAGAGAAATCATGTGGATGCAAGATCCCATGCCCATATTCGAGTCGATTGCCTATTATCACTGGCCTACTGCGATAGAGGTCGACATGTTGACTTTAGTCGTGGTGGATCGGGCCTCCGATCGCCAACTGCTGACCGTTGCGTGCACGCGCCATCATTTCCCGAGCGCTCACAGATGGCTAGTGTCTCGCCTGCGCAAGAAGATTGAAAAGTCCGAGAAATCGGATAAATAACGAAGGCTGATTGGCCACGGAAGACAGAATCTCTCTTGGACCAAGGATTTCTGCTTAGTCATTCCAGAACGGCTCCCATGTCTTCTTGTTTCAAGATGTAAGTCTGTCAGTTGCGCAGGAAAACATCGGCAAGCCGGTCCTCGTAAACAAAGCGGAAACGTGAGTCGTGTTTGAGCAATTTGGCAAGCTGCGCATCTTTCTTGAGCAACACAATGCCTGCCTCATCAAGCTTGGGATCCCCATCCGTTCGATCGCCGGCGTTGAAAATAAGATAGTCCGCCACGAACTTGTCTCCGTAAAGATCATTACGGCCGTCGATGGAAACCGGATACTGAGGAAGATACCAGGTAAGGAATCCGCCCCAATCGAAGTCGTTGTAAATTGGCCCTGGAGGCTCCATCCTGCGCAGGAAATTGGCGGCATCCACCGGAAATTCGAGGCTGACGCAGTAATCGACGCCACGAGCGGTGAACCCCGTGTTGGTGGCCAGCAAGAAAACCAGTACTGCCGTTGCACCGGTAAGAGACAAAAGTTGCCAGGGAGTGAAAGCCGCATCCTGGTCGGTCGGTTCCACAGAAACATCAGTGAGCAGCAGAATGGCTGGAATTGCCGCAAACCAAGCGTCTCGCACCGTGCGGAAAGCACAAAGGGAAGCTATGACCATCAGGGAGAGCTGAAACAGGTCGATCTGTTCTCGCGAGGCCACCGCATAGAAGGCAGCCATGATAACAAAAAGGAAAATGAAGGCAGTGAAGTCGTGAAATGACGGAGACAGCAGCTCCTGAATGACAGAGTAAGTCTGAGTTGCGCGGGAGTATCCAATGACTACGCCGAAGAGTCGATAAGAATATGGACCTATGCAAGAAGCCGCAGCACTAGCGGCCAAGATTACCGACAGCCGAGACAATGACAGTGAGGACGTCCGTAAGGCGCTTACATTGAGGGACAAGCGTGAAGCAAGCCGAACAGCGGCAGTAACAACAATATAAAGCCCCAGGGTTGCCAGCCCGTAAATGAATTGGATATGGAGATTCGCCCACACCAGGAAAAGCAGTGGAAACCAGTAAAGTTCCTGGATCTGACCGCTGCGTTGCGCCTTCAAGAGCAAGTACAACATGACGTTGAACAGCATCATGCTGAGGAAAACAGGACGGGGATAGAGGGAGTAGACGAAAGCAAATGTTCCCAGGAGCGTCAACAGCCACGATCGCCAGAACCGGCGGGAAAGTGCAAAGCAGGTGACAAATAGCACAATCGAGACCAGCAGCGATAACAGAATGCCGAAGTACGCAAAGCCCATCAATCCGAACCATGCGTAGACGCGCGAAAGGATTACCTCAAACCCCCAGCTGTACGCCATCCACGGTCGAGTGGCGGCGGTACGTGAAAGGATGCCCACCAGCGGGACTGACCGATGTTGCACGATCCAATCCCCAACCTTCAAGTGCCACCAGATATCCGGGTCAGTGAGGTAGCCCTTGCTCAACAAAATGGTTGCCGAAAACAAAGTGAACAAAGCTCCGAGTGCAGCCAACCTCACAATCGGCTTGTGTGACAGTTGTTCCAATTCCACGACTATTCTCGAATCGACTTTGGCCGACTTGGGGTAGGTATTCATCGCCGCACCAGAACGATGGCAATTTTGTCCCGGTAAACTTCGCGGAACTGCTGTTGCAATACTGGGATTGTAGTCAATGCCTTGGCCATGGAAACGTTGACCGGCAGGAGGATAATCTGCTCACCAGTGAAGCCTGGCAGAGTCTCCATTCTCCGTTTGCCCATGGCCACTTCAAAGTACGCGCCGCTGAACTCATCTCCGTATAGATTCAAGCGTTCATCCATTGAGACGGGATACTCGGGAAGTCTCCACATCAGATATCCACCCCATCGATACTCGTTGAAGATGGGACCGGAGAGATGATTCTCTTGTATGTAGTCGCAGGCCTTGGCCGGAAGGACACCCTCGAGCCGAGTTTCGAGAGTTCGATTGCTGGGCAGGAAAAAGAAAGAGAGCGCCAGTAGGATTGCGACGCCTGCGGCAACATAAAGATATTTCTTGTTCGCACTTCCTCGGCCAGAAACGCCAAACTCATCGCCATCAATTCCGACGGCCTCGCCGAGAATAGCGATCGAGCATAGAACAATTGTCCAGTTGTCGCGTTGAACCCGGAACGCCAAAGCCGCCCAGAGGACAAGCAGAAGGATTTTGAAGATGTCATGCGAGCGCTGCCGTCCCAGTCGGAGACAGGCAGAAAAAAGCAGTAAGATAAGAACAAAGTGTCCAGGCTGCCGAAAGCTCATCGCGGCCATGAAGGCGAAGTTCTTGAAGAGCGTGGGGCTATACGCGGACTGCCATGCAGCAGGAATGAGACGAATGGAGTAAGGCGTAATCATTATCGCAATAGCACACGCCGCGGCGATCGCGACAAGATGAACGAAAGGAATTCGGCGCGAATCGGCATTCCAAATCCCCGTGAAACGAAGCGTCCTATCTGTCATCTCTGCCAGCAGGAGCATGGAGAGCAGCAGCAATCCGAGAACAAACTGAGCATCGAGATTTGCCCACAGCAAGAACAAAGGTGGCAGCCACAGCAAGGGTGTTAAGGCACTCCTACGGCGAGCCTCGACGATCCAGTGCAGCGCTAATCCGAAAAAACAGATCGAAAACACATTTGGAAGCGGCTGCAGGTAAGGGAAGGTAATCTGGGCCGATGCGGAGAGAACTGCCGCCCACCAGAAGTTACGGCGCCCTCCAGCAAGCAGGAAAGTAATCCCAGCCAGAGCCACCTTGGACATCATCAGCAACAGGGGAACGGCTCTCAAGCCCAGTAAGGCGTAAACAGCACCGCAGAATGCATCGTAAAGCCAGCTGAAGTCGATCCAGGAAGAACTTGAGAACTGCGAAAACAATCCAGTGCGGGGAATCGCATGATTCTGGAGAATCCATGTCCCCGTGCGCAGGTGACACCAGATCTCATCACTCGAAAACGCCGAGATCTGCTTCGCTTCCCGTAAAGCCGCCATGGTCAGGAGCAATACCAGAACCAGCAGACGGGTTGCGGGTGCTTGCGTAACACGGAGCAGGCCAGATACTTTAGCGCTACCGCTCATAATTGAGGATTCACGGATGGTGGCTCGGGGCGGGGTTATGATCCTGGTCTCTCCGCGAATCAATGCCTAACCAGCCCCCCCTGCCCGCCTCTCGAGACGGTTACCGTGCCATTCTGGTTATGGTCGTAGTTGTGGCACTTGAGTGCACACGTGCCAGTGCTTCGAGCGTAAGAGATGGGAGCTTGGCTGGCATCATTCCGGGCAACCACGTTCAGATCAAAGCTGACCAATCGCTCACCAGACAGCCCCCCGGAAGCATGAGCCACTCCATGGGCGGTATGGCATACCGAACAGGAAAAACCGGCGTTGATGTGAACCGAGTGCTGGTGGAAGCTGGCATTGGAAAGGATGTTCGAAAGATCGTGACACTTCGCGCAGAGTGAGTAGGGCCCAGTGGCTGCCGGATCCAGAACGGCCGGCAAAAGGTTTTGGATTGCACTTCCCGGACCTGCAGCAGGAGAAACCTCACTGTATTCGTAGCGCCGTTCGAGGATGTGAGCGTACTGCGAGCCATGAGGTCCGTTCGGTCCCTGGCCTCCAAACTCCCGATTGTCATCGCTGTTGTGGCAGTCCGTACAAAGGATGCGGGAGCCCATTGGTCGACCCTGTGTGTGACCGTCCAGGTTCCACATGAATTTCAACAGGCTCGGCTGAGGAAACTTGCTCTGCCGGTCATGCGTCACAGGATGGCTGGACATCGAATTGCTGCTTAGCCGGGGGACAAGATTGAGAGGGTCTCCTGTTGTGTCTAAGCGCGCGGGGGAATAGCCATACATTGCCAGCGTTTGCTTTCCCGTGCTGGTCGCGTGGCAGCGGAAACAGACCTCGTACTGATTGACTGCGGGGCTGACTAGCGTGACACCATCCGCGGCGCTAATGCCACTTGCACCGTTCTGGGAGAGACGAATCGTGGCAGAGAGAAACGATGATGTTTTCTGGGAAGCATGCGGTTCGTGGCAATCAGCACATGTGGCGTGGCGATTCCTGTTCAACAGCGTACTCTCGGTCATTGTGTGCGTATTACTGCCGGATGGGAAAGGATGACCCTTCTTCGCGAACTCCTGGTAGATGTCGGCAATTGAGGGAGCGATGGTCGATCCGCCATTATGGCAGTTCAAACAGTTCTGAGCGGTTGCGTCAACCGTGGGCATAACCTGCTTTGCCGGAGACAGAAGAGCCGCTCCCGCCTGGGCCTTGTGCGTACTATGGCAGGACACGCAGCCGTTCTTGCGAACCGTGCCGTGTGGACCCACATTGGCCGCTCTCGCCGCTTGTTGACCAGCCTGGGCGTGGGCGCTGCTCGTCCACTCGATCAACCCGTTATAGTTCTTCTTAGGGGATCTGGGTTGGCTGCTCCCCCCGCGTTGCGTTTCACTGGGACCTGCTGAGGACGCATGTTTGGTCGCCATCATGCCCGCCGTGGCCGGACTCGAGACATGACAGGCCAAACAAAGTGCAGAGCTGGTGTTGTCTGTCACCAGAAAATCGCTCGAGGCGTCAAGACTTTGGACGTGAGGGTTATGACAACTTGTGCACTGCACATTCCCGCCAGGCATTTGAACTGCCGGATTCCCCGTAACGCCGGAACTCACAACCGAGGAGATCAGGTTCTGATCTGGCGGCATTTGCAGCGGTAGCTTGAAATTGAACGGGTGAACCGAGGACAGATCTGGGCCGAAAACGTCCTGTGACTGCATCGATCCGATCATTTGGATCGAACCCCACGGTGTTGTCTGCCCTGGAGCAACGGTGCCATCATGGCAGCTCAAACAAGCATTACTTTGATCCCCGAGAACCGGTTGCTGTACCACGTTCGTGATCTGGGTTTGCGGGTAGAGCGTGTAGTTCCCGACCGTGGAAAGTTTCTGAGACCAGAGGCCTACCTGGGTTCCAGCCATGCCGCCGTGAGGCGCATGACAAAAATAACAGGGGGGCAGACCTCCAACAATCGGGGAGGTCCCGCCAGGTCCCATATCGTGAGATCCGAGAACACTGGTGGTTATCTGCGCGCTGGCGGCCAGCGCGCAAAACCAAAGTATCCCCAGAGATACCGTTCTCCTCACTTCTTTACTTCCTCACTTCCCCTGCACGCGGTACGCCGTAGTACTGAAAGACTTGCACTCGCCCGTTATAGGAATCAGCAATGTAGATACGATCGTTCTTGTCAATAAATAACCCGGAGGGCAGTTGAAATTCGCCCAGTTGCGCCCCGCGCTGACCGAAGTAATAGAGCAGTTCTCCTTGCCGGTCGAATATCTGCACCACACCCCAAAGTCCGTCGATCACATAAATGTGGTCCTCGGAATCCACGCTGACGCCCTTGGGGCGGAACATGCTGCCGATTCCATCCCCAATCCGGCCGATCGTACTCTGCGCCACTCCATCCAGGGAGAACAACTGCACCCGGAAGTTCATGGAGTCAACGGCGATAAGACCGCTCTTGGTCAGCCGGAGTTCGGTCGGATAGTACAGATCGCCTAGCTTGGTGCCGTGATCGCCGATGGTCCGCAGCACGGACCCTTCCATGTCGAGCACGAAGATTTTATCGCGCAGGGTGTCGGTGACATAGATTCGCCCCGCTTCGGAATCAACTGCAATGCCTGTGGGACGCTTGAAGTATCCTTCTCCGCCCTTCAGGGCGCCGATCGTGCGCCGGAATCCACCATGGGAATCGAAGACAAAGATGTACCCCGATTCCGAATCCGTCACATAAATGTTGTCGCTCGCGTCTACGGCCACGCACTGCGGTTGACGCATAGGGTTCTTCTTGTCGCGCCGCTCCACGAACTTATACTTATGCTGGCCGAAGTCGAAGATATGAATGCCTTCGGCGCCGGGATCGGTCACAATGATGCGGCCCCGCGAATCCACGGCTACGCCGTAGGGGCGCACCATTCGGTGATAAGAAGGCTCGCCCGCCACCACATCCAGCAGTTTGCTGAAGAAGCCTGGTTTACCACGGGTCTCGTGTTCCGAGCTGAAACTCTGCACAAAGCTCAGTTTGCGGTTACCTTCCAGCAATAGATCCGGAGGCTCTGGAACCGGGGTGGGCTTATCTTTCTTCCCCAGCCCGTGGATCACTCCCGCCATGAGCAACATGCAGGCGGCCAGCGCCGTTGCGCGCCGGGTGATAGATCGCAACCCTAGAAGAAGTTGAACCATCGCGAGAGCCCGAAATAAAAGACCGTGACGTCACTGGGCAGAGCGGTTGTTGCGCTTGCACCCTGCTTACTGCGTGCGAAACTCGAGACGAAGTTGATCTTGCGGTAAGTATAAGTCATCGAACCCGAGTACGTCTGCGACGAGACATTAGAGAACAACCCCGTGCCCGTTCCGGTGCTCTCGAATTTGGCCCAGGTAAGGTTCAGGCTCGTGTGCTTGATTAGTGAATTACCATAGCCGGCACTGTAGCTTTTTCCGGAATAAGGCATTATCTCGCTGGAGACGAGGCCGGGCACCGGCACCCCAACCGGGCCCTGGCTGGTAAGGATGGCGGTCCCACTGGAATCTGCGTAAAACACGCTCAACGTCTGCTTCATCCAGCCCAGGTTAACACCGGCAGTTTTCGACTCCGTGGACTGCCCTTCCACGCTCGTGAAAAGGCTCCGGCCCATTCCCGCACTAGCGCCAAAGCTGAGTTTGCCCAGCAAATTCCTGCGGACTGACACCCCGACCGACCCCCCCGACTGTGTGGTTGCCGCCAGCAGGGTTTGGATACCCTGGCTGTAATTGGCGTTGGCGTTAAGATGCCAGCCTCCCATGTTCCTCGCATAATTGGCGCTTGCCACCAGGCCCGCCCCGACGTTGCCTATTTGAGAGGCGGTGTCGTGCATACCAACGGTTACGGTCAGCCCCTTCAGATACTTTCCGAAGCCGGTGGAGACGTTGCCGCCATATGCCGTCGCGCCTACGCTTTGGCCCATCACGAACTCCTCTTGATGGCTGAAGAAGCCGGTCAGGAAGATATGATGCGGCAGAGTGTACGAACTGGAGAGGCTCGAGTTCAATTCGCCGATCTTGGGTCCGTTGATCGAAATATCTGTCAACTGTCCCGATCCATTCAATTGCTGCAGCACCGACCCCCAGACGTTATCGTTGTAGCTGACCGTTCCTGAGAGCGGCAGGTGCCAGAGGTGCGATGAAACCGAGAGATCGAGCTCGTTCGAATCGCTATTGGACGCCTCGCCTTCCCCTGAGGCACGCGTCATGATTCGATAGACTGACAAGTGCATGTTGCTGTTCCAGGGCAAGGCTCGCGCGGTCATCACATGGAACACATCGCTGGAGGAGTGGGATGTAAAGCTCGCTGCATCGGCGCCCGTGAGATTGGAGGTTACGTCGCTCAGGGAATGCTGGTAGCCTCCGTCCAGCGAGAACCCCGCGACGTTGTAGCCGCCCGTAGCCACTCCAAAGCCTTTGGTCGCTGAATCACTGTTGAGCCCAATCCCGGGAACATCGGTGCTGTTTGCGTTATCGGAGAAGTACACCGACAAATTCTTTACCGGCAGATTTCTGAACATCCAGCTCACGCCAAATTGGCGATCATTGTTGGTGCTGTTCAGGCCGCTGACTCCCGGCAGCCCGAAATTTCCGCTCTGACCCAGGCTCTGGCCGAAGCTGACGTATCCGGGAAACTCGGTGCCACCGAAGATTCCCGCGCCCAGGTTATACCCTTCGGAATCCGACAAGCTGACGCTGTCTGCAGTGCTACCCGCACGCGCGTAGTATGTATTCGCCTGGAACGAAAGGAAGCTGGGGTTGTAGTAGTAGCCATTCGAGTTGAGGTTCCCGCTCAGGCCCGTACTGTGGCTGGACTGCGCGTTCACACCCGTTTGGGCGCCGTAGCCGTACCCAAGGTTCCCGTTGAGGTTTTGGAATTGGAACCCGCCCAGATCAACTTGTGCGATCGCCGCCTGGCTCAGCAGGAAGACGCAGACCCAGGCCCAGAGGAAGAGTCCGAATCGAAAGCGACTTGTCGCGACAAACTGCATAGTGGCGCTCAAACCTTCTTCTACAACTCCTCGACCTTCGCTTGCGCCCTGAGCTTCTTATCCAGGGTTCCGCGAAGAGTGTTGTAGCGTTCCTTATGCAGGTCATCCTGCAGCTGGGTTCGAACTTGCTCAAAGGGTGTCTTGCCGGCCGGCTTGCGAGCCTCCAGCCGGAAGATGGTGTAGTAGGGACCAAACTGGCAAATCCCGCTCACCGCACCCGGCTTCATAGGATCAAGAATTTTCAGTGCCTCCGGGGGCAACGCCGTGCGCGCCGCCGCCTTATGGTTCCCCATATCCACCCTGAAATCATCCTGCGAGTGCTTCTCCGCCAACAGGCCAAACTCCTCGTAGTTATGCGTGGCCTTTGCTTTTTGCCATAACTCGTCGGCCTGCTTGCGTGCCTGCTCCTTGACCTCGGCGCTCGCGTTTTCCGGAGGCATGATGGAGATGGTCTGGAACTGGATCATTTCCGGATGCGTGAAGGGCCCGGGATTCTTGGCGTAATATTGCCGCGCCTCGGCCAAAGTCACGCGCGAGGGCACCTCCAGCTCCGACTGCAGAAAGGCTTCGATCAGCAGCGAGCGCCGCACCGACTGGCGAAACTGCTCCTTCGATCCACCCATCTCCGCCTTCACGTACTGCTCGAACTCCTGGTCATCCTGGAACTGGTTGCGAAACGCTGCTGCCGCCTTGTTGACGCGCGCCGCCGGCACCGTCATCTTGCGCCGCTCCGCCTCCTGGTACGCGAGTTCCTCAAACTCGATCATCTTCAGTGCGCCGTTGCGAATGCTTGGTTCCATCTCTTTGGGGAAACCGTTATGGGTGCGGGCGTAGGGGAAGATGGTCATCATTTCGCGCAACAGGTCGTGGTCGGTGAGCACCGCGCCATTCACCCGCGCTACCGGCTTGCCCGTTACCTGCATGCTGGCGACCGAGCCCGTTGGAGCCGGGGCTGATGCTTTCAAAGCCGGGGTGTGCGATGCCACTTGCGCCAACACCAGCACCGGAGACAGGGCCGCGCCCAGCCCGGCAGCAAGAAATGAGAACTTCATGATTCGCCCCCAATAAACTTCCGTCACCCATCAAGTGCACGAAACTGACCTTAGTCTGGCCAAGCGGCAATTTTCATGGCGGCTGTATATTGTTGCAAACAAGTTAGTTAGGATGTGGATGGCGGGGTCGTTCCAGCTCAAAGTCGGCATTGGCACAGAAAATGAGGCTTCTCCCACACTGAGGATGGTGAAATGACCCAAACACAAGCAAAGTAAAGGCGCGCGCGGTCTTCAGCTCCAGAGCTCCAGTCTTTAGGGGAAGGTGGCGGCTGCACTAGCAGCCTGCGGAAAAACTCAGGTTTGTATCAGGGCATCGCTTTAGCGATGCCGTAACCCGCTTCTCTTTAACCGCCCCTTTAGGGGCTGACGTTAGGGAATCGACTTTTTCCGCAGCCTCCCAGAGAAGCTAAAGAAAAGAAAAGCCAAAAGAAAAAGGGGAGAGATTGCTCTCTCCCCCGGAAAACAACAGCCTTAGTAAGCCGTTCCAACGTTCGTCGCGCCGTAGTATTCGCTCGAGAACGAGAAGTGGCACTGCTGGCAGAAACGCATCGTCGAAGGCTCATGCGTCGGGTCATAGGGAGCGCCCGGGTTGTAGCCACCGTTCACGAAGAAGATGGTGCGAACCTGGGTGACGCCAGCGGGAAGTGGCGGACCGCCACGGCTTCCGGCGAAGACCGCCATGTTGTGCTGGTTGTGGCAGGTCGTGCAAACCACAAAGTTGTCGCCGAAGCTGGCGGTGCGGGCAGCCATGCCAGCCAAAGCTGCAGGAGTGTAGCTGGCCACGAAGTTGCCCCACGGTGTATTGGGAACAACGGCATTTGCGTTGTAGCTCCCGGTGGCGACCATCGGCGCCAGACCATAGCTGGCGGTGGTCAGGACTTTGCCAAGAGCAGCGCTCGCGTTGGCAGACTGGCCCACGGGGTGCGTGCTGGCATAGCCGTTCGGGGTGTTGGTGGTGACGCCGAGGAAGGTCGGAATCGGATTGCTGCCGTAGAGTTGGACAGTGGCGTTATTACTGCCGCCCACGTTGCGGGCGCTGTTGATGCCGATGCCAACCCCGTTTAACAGACCGAAGGCCTGTTCGTACGAAACGCCGGACATCATGGCGCCCGTCGAAACGTTGCCGTCGTGGCAACTCAAGCAGGTCGCGACGCCGGTGTAAGTCTCATCGCCCCAGGCGTTCGCTACCGTTGGGATGTTGCCGGTCGCGTTGGTCGACGCGCCCCAATACAACTGGCCGGAGTGATGGCTGTTGCCGCCGTTGAAGAGGATCCCGCCCGCATAGCTGGTCAGGATGGCGGATGTATCCTCGCCCCACAGGCCGCCCTGCGCGTCAGCATAGGCGCCATAACCAACTTGAAGGCTGCCGCCGTTGCCGCGTGCCTGGTTGTGCGGAGCATGGCATCCCGCGCAGCCACGGCCGCCGTTTTCGTGCGCGCCCATGACGTCGTAGTTCGGGATGTAGTTCAGGACTCCAATTACGTTGCCGGTGTAAGCCGGGGTTAGCCCGGCGCCAGCCGCCGGAGCGCTGTTGCCCTGGGCGCCGACCGTGCCGCCACCGTTAGCCAGCGGACCGCCCGACGCGGAGTTACCGTTGTAGTAGCCCGGCGCGGTTTGGTTCGTGGTGATGCCCGGCTGCGTGATCGTCGGGTTCTGCGCCATCGCGAACGCCGCGAGGAACAGTACTGTTGCTAAAATTATCATCGACTTCTTCATAATCTCTATAGCCTCCAAAGAGCTCTTCATGATTGGTGCGAAATTAATATCAACCACCCATGCAAGTGCACGACCCTGACCTTAGTCTCGTAAAGTGGCAATTTATTGGCAGTGGCTGTATGTTATTGCAAACAAGTTGCTTAGTGTGGAAAGGAGGGGACAGTCCAAACTCAAAATCGACGTTTTCGTAGGGAAATGAGGTTTCTCCCACAGTGAGTCTGGGTGAAATGACCCAAGCAGAAGCCGTAGTATTCGCTCGACATCGAGAAGTGGCACTCCTGGCAGAAACGCATGGTTGAGGGCTCGTGGGGCCACGAAGTTACCCCCAGCAGGCTGCGGAAAAACTCAGGTTCGTATCAGGGTATCGCTTTAGCGATACCGTAAGTTCTTCAAAATCAGAGACCCCTTTAGGGGCTGGGCGTCGAACGGCGACTTTTTCCGCAGCCTGCTAGAGCGTGTCTCGACTAACGTGACCTGAGGTCATTATACGCTACGGTTTTCTCTAGTTCTGTGGTTTCGTCTGTGCGTTCTCTGCAGCGGGGGTTGCCGGCAGGGTTGAACTGCTCGGACCGCCTTTTTGCGCGTTGGGGGACTGCTTGTTTGCGCCCCCCGCCGCCTTGCGCTTCTGTAATTCCACTTTCGCTTCCGCGTCGGTGTAATAACGGAACATCTGGACCCGCCCCAGTAGTTGCTCGGCGGCGAAAACGCGGTTGTTCTTGTCAATCGTCAGGCCGGTGAGCGACTGGAACTGGCCGGGCATATTGCCAAAGTTGCCAAAAGCGAGCAGCAACTGGCCTTCGGGGGTAAAGATCTGCAGGCGGTTGAGCATGGCATCCGCCACCCAGACGTGGCCGTCAGCGTCAATCGCGATTCCCTTGGGACGGGCGAAGTTGCCGGGGCCGTCTCCGTTTTTGCCCCAGGTGCGGATGAAGTTCCCGTCAGCATCGAAGACTTCGACGCGGTCATTCAGAGTGTCGGTGACGTAGAGGTTTCCGTCCTTATCGACGGCAGCGTTGGTCGGCTTGGAAAACTCGCCGGGATCGGTCAGGGTGTGGTTCTTGCCCGTGGTCCCAATCTTGCGTATGACGTTGCGCGTGTCAGCGTCGAACACAATCACCTGGTCAAGGTCGGTATCCACCACGTACAGGTACCGGTTCTCCAGATCGATCGCGATGCCGCAAGGGCCGCGGAGCACGTCATTGCCGAAGCTGCCGACGTACTTGTGGTTGGCGTCGAACTCCTCTACTACATGCAGTCCGTTGTCGCTGACAAAGAGATGGTCGGCGTCGTCGATGGCTACTCCGAGGACCGACTTGAAATGAGCTTCCGCGCCGTTCCGGATGAGCTGGACATCGTCATTTTCGGTATTGAAGACGAACACCGCTCCGACGCGGGTGTCGGCGACATAGAGCTGTCCTTTGGAATCGACGGCTACGCCATAGGGAGTGTAGAGCGCGAAGCGCACCTTGGGCTGCTTCTTGCTGGCAGCGTTCGGATCCACGCCTGCGAGACGGTCCATCCAGCGCTGCTTCTTCTGGTCCTGCCTGCCCTCGCCGAAGTC
Source organism: uncultured Acidobacteriaceae bacterium (assembly GCA_963752985.1). Classification (GTDB taxonomy): domain Bacteria; phylum Acidobacteriota; class Terriglobia; order Terriglobales; family Acidobacteriaceae; genus Acidiflorens. The sequence goes on along the minus strand of CAVWAN010000013.1, from coordinate 91,282 downwards.
GGGCAGCGAGGTGGCGAAGTAGTCCATGTAGCGCACCCGGGGGACCGCGGGCTCGTACGGGAACACGATTTTCGTGAAGTCGGGGATCTCTTCTTTTTGTGCCGGAGCCTGCGCGACCGGCGGTTCCTTCTTCTTCTTGTCCGCATGGAGAGACAGCGGCGCCAGCCCAAGCAACGTCAACAGCAGCACTGCCGGTGCGACGCGCTTCACCATCGTCATCGTCTTCGTCTTCATACAAAGTTCCAACATCTAATTCTTTCCCCCAGTCTTCGGAATCTGGTTGCCAATGTCCCCGTGATGGCAGGTCGCGCAGAAAGCCTGGTTGTTCTGTTCGTCGTGGACCAGCAGGTCGGGTTTGGCCGACGCATGCGGCTGGTGACACGTCAGGCAGGTCATCGGCATGATGACTTTAGTGGGATCCTTAAAATCGCGCACGTCTGACACGGGGTGAAGCGCTACCGGGTGTCCAACTCCATAGAGCAAAGGAAGAACGGGGACCATGGCAAAGTAGTCTTCCGGCAATTTCACCTTGCCGTCGAAAATCGCGACCAGGTGTTCGCTCGGAAGCTTCGTCGGTTTCGAGTCCGGACCGTGACACTCCAGGCACAGCGTGTTGGGCGTCTTGGCGCGCAGCAGGTGCTCGTTGTCGCCGCCGTGCGCCTCGTGGCAGGTATAGCAGCCCTGCACGAAAACCGGCTGATGATGAACTTGCTTCTTGGCCAGCTCGTCGATGTCGGTGTGGCAGCCGAGGCAGATGCTCACCGCATTGGTTTTCGGCAGTCCCGGCTGTGCGCTGGCATGCGGACTGTGGCAATCGGTGCAGTCGCCGGCCGCGCCCGGATGCTGCACTTTCGCCTTTTCGATCTGCTCTGCCTTGTCGGAGTGGCAGGTGACGCAAAGATCTTTCACGTTGGCTTGCGTCAGAACTACCTTGCCGTCCTTGGCTGCGGCATGGCACGTGTCACAGCTCTTTTCGGCAAACGGCGGATGCTGGAACTTGGCCATCAGCTTAGGCGCTGCGGACTGGTGTGGGTCGTGGCACTGCAGACAGTTCGCTGTACCGAACGGCTGGTTCTGATGAGCTTTCTGTAGCGCAGCGTCTTTCGGGTCGTGGCAGTCAACGCATAGCGCGGGGGCAGCCTTCGTCAGGTGAAAGTGGTTTTCAGCCGTCGGTTCCGCGCCCGTCTTGTGCGTGACATGGCAGGTTTCACAGCCCATATCGAGTGCTGCGTGACGGCTGCCCTTTTCCGGAACATTCAGGCCCTGGGTGTGGCAGGTGAGGCAGAGATTGTCTTTTTTCTCCCCGGAGGTCGCCTTCAGCAACTGAAACTTGTTGTCGGAGGTATGCGGGTCGTGGCACTTAACGCAGTCGCGCACCGCTGGCGGATGTACAGTCCCTTTCAGTTTGGCAGAGTCTTTGTCGGCGTGGCAGGTCAGACAAAGAGCATGGGTGGTGGTGGTGATCAGCTTGACGCGGGTGACGTCTCGGTTGACCCGGACCTCGTGACAGCTCAGGCAGCCCATCGCGATGGCGGAGTGGACCGCCTTGCCTTTCGACTTGTCGTCGTGGCACTCGATGCACTTGGCGCTGTCGGTCTTCGGATCGAGTGGTACGGGGTGAACCGCACCGAAGGCGCGAGATATACAGATCGCGGCGAAGCTCAGCGCCAGCACGGTGCGCGGAGCCATGGTAGCCCATAACCGATGACTTCCGGGCAGTTTCAGGCTCTGTTTCTGGGCTTGTTTCACGAACGGGGGAAGGCTGCTCACGAAATTCTCCGATTGGTACTGGTGCACGAGAATCGCCGCCCTTGTGGGCAGTGTGGAAATTTTCATCGTATCCGTAAGTGGTTGGATTGGCAAGGGTTGGTGGAAAGATCTGGAGCGATTGCGAAACAGATCAGACGCCGCGGACGTCTCGAATGGGCCTTCTCCCACACTGGGGCCAGTAAAATAACCCAAGTCAGACTGGAAAGTCGAACACCCAAGATTCTTGATCTGTGACCAGAATCAGTGAATGCCATGACGCGTCGAATTCCTCGAGGCGGCGAGTGCTGCCCCCGACGGCCGCCGGAACCCGGGCACCAGCGATGGTACCCTTGTGATTTCGGCCATTCGGTGCGGCCCGTGCTAATCTTGTTCAAATAAACTTACGTTCCTCAAGACTCCGGAGGAGAGATGTTGGCTAAACGTCTCGCAGTTTTGGTCGTGCCAGTTTTATTCTTTGTTTCCAGCGCTGGGGCACAAGTCAATGAGCTGTCCATCACGGCGGGCCGAACTTTCGTCAGCACCCAGACGGTTTCGAGTACAAGCTTGCCCGTTCATTTCGGCAACGAGGAAACGATCGAGTTCAATTACGGGCGCCTGCTCACGACCCGTCGAGTTTTCGGATTCGTTGCAGAGTTGCCGGTAGCCATCTATCCCAGGATGGACGTGAACTATCACTTCGGCACACTTACTCCCAAGGACATCGGAGCGCTGTTCGTGACTCCATCGTTGCGGGTAAACATTTTTTCCGGCGAATCCGTTACCCCATGGGTTAGCGCGGGCGGCGGATACGGTCGTTTCCGGGTAGCCCCCGTTACACTCTACGAAACTCCCAACCCCGGCTCCGGCACCAATACCGGCGTCGTCCAGTTCGGAGCCGGACTGGACGTGTGGGTGTGGCACCGTTGGGGCGCACGCTTCGAAGCACGCGATTTCTACTCGGGAGCTCCCGCCCTGAACGTTGACACCGGGAAAAGCCGGCAGCACAACTACTACGTGGGGCTGGGCGTCGTCCACCGCTTCTAGGCACGTGCCGGGAGGGTGCCCTCGCTCCTCCGGGGATAGCTCCTCAAACAGGAAAACTTTTTCACATCGGGTATGACGTCGGGGCAAGCAGGCTAGAAACCGCCCATCCCGCTTGCCCTTCCGGGCAAGCCGCCCATCGGGGACAAAAAAATTATTTGTCGGGTCTGGTTGTTTGTGGAGTAAGATGTGTCACCAGGTTTGGCGCGTCACGACCCTCCCCTTGTCGCGCCCTCTTTTTTTCTTGGGGTTTTACAAAGACTTTAGAGGTACGAATCACGCTGCCGGAGATGCTATGCGCTTCGTCGTCGTAGCTGGGATTCTGTGCGTGTTGGTCTGCACATGCTGTTCCTTCGCGGTCGCCCAAGTGTCGCAGGCGGACCAAAACGTAAACATGGTTTGATCGTTTGACACGCACGAGAGATTTGACTTTGACGAGAGAAAAGAGAGAGTTTCCCATGAGAAGACTTCTGATGCCAGTCGCTGCCTTGACCCCGGTTCTAGTGGCGGTTTTCCTGATGGTTCTGTTCGCGCCAGCAACTGCGTTTTCACAGAACAATCCTCCGCCTGCGGGTGCAAGTCTGACTCCGCCTTCCGTTCAAATTCTGGACCTGAGCGGACAGCCGCTCCCGGGCGGTGGTAATGGGGAAACCTACGTGCAGTACACGGCGGATTTCACCGCCACACAAACCAGCGCAACCATTACGTTTGCCTTTCGTGACGATCCGGCGAACATCTCGTTCGCCAACGTAGCGGTGCTTGACCTGACGGCTGGCGGTTCCGTCCCGTTGGCCAATAACGACTTTTCTCAAGGTGTAGTGGGCTCGACGCCGACCAATTGGACTTATGCCAACGTGTCCGCTCAAGCCTACGAGGGGGTTGTCGCACAAGGCTCCGATTGCTACACCGAACCCTTCTGCTGGTTTGACGGCTCTCAACAGGGCTATGACACCATCAACCAGACGATTAACACCGCCGCGGGGCACAATTACCAGATCAGTTTTTACGTGCTCGAGAACAGCTTTTGCAGCACCAATGGCGCCGGCCTTACTTGTAACTTCTCCGACACCCAGTTGCCCGGAATTGCCGGAAGCAATGTCGTTGTCTATGTCGCGGGTGGAACTCCGGTGGGAACCCAAACGCTGACTCTGGCCCTGCTCGACGGCGGGACGGGCACGGTGACCGACAATGTGGGAACCCTGACAGCCTCAAATTGCTACGAAGCAGCCGGAATCGTATACCAAAACGGAGATGTACAGACCTCAGGAACGTGTACGGCCACCTATCCGGTCGGAACCGCGTTGACATTGACAGCGGCACCGAACGTGCCGTCTGCGACCACGCCCACGTCCACCTTCGGGGCGCCGGCGAGCGGCCAAGTCTTAGCGATCCCGGGTTGGGGCGGCGCGTGCTCGCCCATAAAGTCGAATCCGTTGGTGTGCAACTTGACGATGAACTCGGCGGAAAGCGTTACCGCGGCTTTTGTGGTGCAGGGTCAAGCTGCCGCAGAGACCCTTACGACGGGTACGCCGACCACGTTTCCTTTCGACGGCGGCTTCCAGGACACCGGCGGCTTCGATTTCGTTGGGCAACTGACGCAGGGGGCACCCACGACGGGCGTGGTCAATGCAGTATCCATGGATCCAGGAACATGTAACACCATCATTGGCACGGCCTTCCCTGGCGCTTATTGCTTTGTGTACCAGCTCGGTTCTACTCCTGCCAATCCGCCGGACTCGGCGCAGATGTTCGAACTCACATGCCCCGCACTTCCGGGCGGGACGTGCGGTTCGGTCCAAGCCGCAAATTTCTTTGCAACGCTAAGCTCCGATTTTACTTTCAGCACCACCGAGAACCCTGGTCTCACGACGCCCGGAGCTGAAGGGAGCCAAACTCTAGAGTACGGCGGAGGCAACCCGTATATTGGCGTTGTGAAATTCGACGGTCCAGATCCGTATCACCCTTGCTACTTACTGACGGATGGAGTGGTGCCGTCCCCGACCAACCAGGTTATCTCCTTCAATTTCGTCGATGGGAATCCGAAAGCTAAGCCGGCTACAGGCGGCGCCAGCGGCACGGGTTCGTGCTGGCTCATCACCTACAATATGCCGAATGAAGCGCCTACCGTCAGCATCACTGACGGGCCTTCGAATAATCAGGACATCCCCCTCAACACACCGTTGAACGCGACCTTCACCTGCAATGCGGTCAACAACTCCAACGTAAGCGTCGGCGGTCAGCCTGTCGGTGCCGTCGGACCGTACTTGACGGTGAATTCGTGCACCCTGACCGACACTTATACCGGAGCCGGAAGCCCTGCGGTCATTTCAGCCACAGCAGGGTCCGCATCGGCCAACGGTTCCGGCGCGATTGACACGACCAACCCGGGTCCCCATACCTTAGTTGCGACTGTCATGGACTCCGCTGGAAACACCATTTCTACTTCGACGATGACTTACAACGTGCAAGGGAGTTCGAGCACGGTGGTCAGTTCCAGCCCGAATCCTTCGAGCTACGGCCAACTCGTTACGTTCACTGCGACCGTGACGGGCGTGGGGACTCCGACGGGGCAAGTGACGTGGACCGGGATCCCGGACTGCGTCGCAGCGGCCCCGCTGAACGCCTCGGGCGTAGCGACGTGCACGACCTCCAACCTGGCAGCAAGCGGTACTCCCTACCCGGTTACGACGTCGTACTCGGGCGACAACTCCAACAGCATCAGCCCGGGGACGCTACCCGGCGGCCAATTGGTCAACCCGGCCAGCCAGAGCATTACGTTTACAACTGCTAATCCCGGCTCGCTGACCGTGGGAGGACCGACCTACACACCGACTGCGACCGGTGGAGCGTCCGGCGTTCCGGTGGTCATCTCCCTTGACGCATTCTCGACGGGATGCTCATTGAGTGGAGGGGTGGTAACGGCCACCCAGTCTGGCACATGCATCGTAGATGCCAACCAGGCGGGGAATGTCAGCTACAACGCGGCACCGCAGGTGCAGCAGAGCTTCCCCATCAACAAGGCGAACCAAACCGTTAAATTTACAAGCACAGCTCCGGCCTCGCTGACGGTGGGAGGAGCTACCTACACACCGACCGCGACGGGTGGAGCATCCGGGCTTCCGGTGGTCATCTCCCTTGACGGATCCTCGACGGGATGCTCGTTGAGCGGAGGTATTGTAACCGGCACGACCGCGGGTGGCACGTGCATCATTGATGCCAACCAGGCTGGGAACAACAGCTACAATGCGGCAACGCAGGTGCAGCAGAGCTTCCCGGTGATCGCCCCGCCCGCTTGGACGGTCACGCCGGCGAACTATGCCTTCCCCACATCGTCTGTAGGGCAGACTCCCTCGTATACCTTCACTGTGACCAATCCCGCTGGCGGTGCTACTACCGCGATTAGCGTTAATGTCCCCGGATCGGGCAATGAGGGCGGCTCGACACCAGGCGAGGTTGACGCGGACGACTTTGTGATTACCTCCAATGGTTGCAGGAACGTCTCGCTCGCCGGAGGGCAATCTTGCAACGTCACGGTGACTTGGATTCCCGACAGCGACAATCTCGGGTCCCACAATGGCAGCTTGGCCTACTTGCAAGTTACCAAGAGCAGGAACACAGTCCTTGCCTATGCAACGATGACGGGAACGGCCATTGATCCGACGGTGACCGTGGCGGTGAATGGTAATAACAATACCTATTCCTTCACGTCGACGTCGAAAGTCACGCAGACTGTGGCGACGGTGAGTAACTCAGGACCGACGATGCTGATTCTTGGAAATCCGTCAATCAGCTATGGCAACAGCAACTTCGCGCTGGCCGCCGGAAGTTGCACCAGGGGTCAGATGCTCGCCCCCAACACCAGCTGCGTTATCAACGTAACCTTCACCCCACCCTCAGGGAGCGGGACCGTGAATGGCAAGGTGACGATTCCGAGCAATGCGGCGAACGGCACACAAACCGTCTTGCTGTCAGGACAACGATGAGGGACGGAAAGGCGTAGGCAGGCATAGAATAGAGCGGAGTTCTCACAAGGCGGCAACGGTCTCCTGCTGATGCGTGAGCATCAGGAGGTTGTGGCGCATGTTGGATGGCAGCTCTCGTGAGAACGCGTCAGAAGGTAAGATCAGAAGGAAACTGAGAGAGACGAGTGCCGGTGAATGCCGATACTCTTTTTTGTTGCTGCGAGCCGGGCGTCCCGCTGGCCTGAACCGGCGAGACGCCCGTCCCTCTTCCGTATATCTCGTGCTTAGCTCTTGCCGGTTTGCATGAAGTGCGCGGATTCTTCGTACATGAGCTTCAGGTCGGAGCGCTGCAGCAACTTCTCCGCACCGGCCTCTTTCTTCATCGTATCCAGGGTGCGGACAACGGCGCGGTAATGGTCCTGGGCCTCTGTGTTGTCGTTGGATTCTCGTGCGATCGTCGCCAGCAGGTAATGTGCGTGTGCGCTCAGCGGTTGCTGTCCAAGTTTGTCCGCAAGCAGCAAAGCGCGCTGCAACTCCTGCCGGGCATGAGTATTGTCATGGCTTTGCATCATAGCTTCGGCCATGAAAACGGAGCACTCCACCGAAGAGTATCTCAGGCTCGAATCATTCGCCTTCTGGATCAGCGTCCTGAGGTTCGGAATCACCTGCCATCCGCTCTTTTCACGGACTTCGACTTTGGCCAGGTCTATTTTCGCGGACAGGATTGCGTCCTCGTCCTTACTGCGGGTAGCGGCCTGCAGCGCCTGATCGTATAGGGAATGAGCAGCCTTGAAATTCCCCTGATAGAAGAACGCATCCCCCTGGATCCCTAACGTCTGCCCAACCAAGCCGTCGTTTTTCAACGCGTGAGAAAGGCTGAGCGCTTCGTTCAAAGAATCCTTGGCTTCGTCCCCGCGCCCGGCGAGGATGAGCGATTCGCTGTAGCTCCCGAGAATTTCGGGCATCCAGGAGGTCCCGTCCTTAAGATCCCTGAGGATCTTGAGAGCGTCCTGCTTGGAGTTGACGGCGGCGCCGAACCGTCCCTGATAATCGAACAAAGCGCCCAAGCCGTAGGACGCGAGAGCGGTGCCATGCGGGTCGTTCATGCTGCGTCGCAAATCGAGCGCCCGCATGTAATAAGAAATCGCCTGATCGTACTGACCCATATTGGCCAGAACTTGGCCCAGGTTGTAAACGGCCTCGACGATATCCTGTGGGACTTTCGATTTTTCGCGGAGCTGCAGTACCTGCTGGAAGTAGGTAAGAGCGTCATCGTATTGACTTTTTTCGGAGTACACAGCTCCGATGTTGTTCAGACAGATAGCCTGCAGACTTTCATTGCCGATCTCGCGCTCTAACTGCAGGGCTTCCTTGTACATCTTGAGCGCCTGATCATGGTCGCCGCGCCCGTTGGAAAAATTGCCCATATCGATTAGAGTGTCGCCCAGGCCGCGTTTGTCCCCAATGTCACGGCGGATCTGCAGGGCCTCCTGGAAATTGCTCATCGCGTCTTTTGTCTGGCCGAGCGCAACCTGGGCCCTCGCTATTTCGTTCAGGCTGAAAGCCAAGCCACGCTTCTGACCGATGCGGCGCCAGATTGTGATCGCCTCCTGCTCGTTGCGCAGAACTTCCTGAGGCTTGCTTGAATTCCTGTAAGCTACCGCCAAAAGGTGCAGACTGGTGGCCTTTTGTTCCTGGTTGTCCACTTGAGCAGCCAGGCTATAGGCGCGGTTCAGGGGATCGAAACTGCTTTGGGGATCGCCGCTCTTGATGTCGATGCGGCCGAGGTTAAGAGTTGCGGATACGTCCTTGGGGTTGGAGGACAAGAGCTTCTGGTAATATTCGCGGGCTTTCACCAGATCGCCAGAATCCTGGTATAGGCCAGCGAGTGCCGATTGCACGTCAGAGTTATCGGGCGAGACCTTGGCTAGGGCTTCGTAGGCCTTGATGGCTTCCGGATAGTTCTTGGTTGCCTCGAAACGAATGGCAGAAATCAAGTACTTCTCCGCCTCAGGGAGGTCCTGGCTCAGTTCCACGGCTTTTTTAGCGGACTGTTCCGCTTCGCTGTCATAGCCCAAACTGCTGTAGACCTGTGCCAGCCTGGAAAATGCCAGCGCGAAGGCGGGGTCCTCCTTGGTCGCCGCCTCGAATTGCTTCTGCGCGTCCAGACTCCTCCCGTCCCGCTGCAACCCGACGCCCTGGTTGTAGTCCCGCAACGCCGCCACCGATCGTGAAGTGGGCTGGAAGGAGCTGGACTTGAGCTCCTTCAGTACATCCTGCGGGAGCGCAAGTTTCTGGCGGATGGACTCCGCCAGGCGATCGATCGCTCCCGGAATCTCTTTTTCACTGGGCACATCGATTTTCAGCGGAACGGTGCGGTCGTTCTTGATGTCTTGCAGTGTGGCATCAATGCGGATCTGGTCTCCGAACTTGGCGTACTGCCCCCAAAGCACGCGGTCGGCTTTGGCGAAATCAGCTACCCGGCTGATCGTCGCCGGATCGAGCACAGTGGCGGAGGAAATGCGCAGGTCGGTGAATATCTGGTGCAGACTATTCGGGCTCACGGTGCGCAAACGTGCGGACTGGCCCACATCCGTGCTCAACATATCGGCGAGGCTGGGACCAATCCAATCCAGGTTCGGATCGCCCGATGCATTCCGGAAAGGCAGAATGGCCAGCGAGACCGCCGGCGCGGTTGGCGTCTTCGTGCTCGGGCCCAACAACTTCCCTCGCAGCAGGAAACCGGTGATCGCCAGCGCCAGGACGGTCACAATACCAGTAATGAGCGGCCATGGAAGAGTCTGGCCCCAGGGTTTAACGCTAGCGTCGAGCTTGATTGTGCCTGCGGCTCTCTTGTCTTGCCAGGTGTTCAGGTCCGCCAGAATCGCCGATGCACTCTCATATCTCTGGTTCAAATCGCGTTCCAGACACTTGCTCACGACCCCGCTCAACGCCCCGGGAATCTGAGCGTCAATATCCGACACGGGAACCGCACGCTCCTGCGTCCGTTTGATGAGGCTGGCAAGAGCACTCTCGGCTTGAAAGGGCGTTTTGCCCGTCAACATTTCGTACAAGATCAGACCCAGAGCGAAGATGTCGGAACGCTGATCGAGATCCTTGCCCAGAGCCTGCTCCGGCGACATGTACTCCATGGTGCCGACGAGCGCACCGGTTTGGGTCATCCCGTCGCCTTCCAGGGTGCGAGCCAAGCCAAAATCCATCACCAGGATTCGGCCCGAGGCGTCCTGCATGATGTTCTGCGGTTTGAGGTCGCGGTGAATCACCCCGACGCTGTGCGCCGCATGCAGGGCCTGGCACACCTGCTGAATGACATCTACCGCTTCCTCTGGAGTAAATTTCTTTTTCTCACGGATGAGGGACCGTAGATCTTTGCCCTCGATGAACTCCATGGTGATGAACTTCACGCCCTCGCCTTCGCCGAGGTCGTAAATGCGGATCACGTTGCGGTGCGTGACCTGGTGAGCCAGCAGCAACTCTTTCTTAAACCGGGCGAGAATGGAGGGGTCCGAAGCCAGTTCAGGCCGGATGACTTTCAAGGCGACGAAGCGATCGAGTTCGCGGTCCTTGGCCTTGTAAACCGCGCCCATGCCGCCTTCACCGATGGTTTGTAGGATCTCGTAACGTCCAGCCAGCATCATCCCAGGAAGCAACGCCGGAAGCTGCCAGCCCGAACCGGAGGGTCTGGGTGGCGGCGGGCCGCTCGGCTTGCGACCGTCGAGCAGCGTTGGAGCATCGGAGGCAGCCGGCTTGCTAGCCGGTGGAATGGTGGCGGCATCGGAGGCACTCGGCAGGCCTTTGCCCCCCACCAGGGTTTGCGCCTCGGATGAGTCCGGCGACGGAGGGGCAGACTCCAATTTTGTGCTCCCCTGGGGGACTAGAGTGGGGCTCTCCGAATCCGATGTGTTCGGAACTTTGGGATCACTCATACCCTGTTGGAGACCTGGAAAACGACGGCGACACCTCTAGTTGATTTAGCCAGCATCTTAGCATCAAATCAGAGCGTTATGCATAGCTACGCCAGGGAACTGCGGTCGCCACAGTTTTGTGCCAGTTCGTTCATTCGAGCGTTTGTCCGAGTGTTGGTCTGCGCGCTCATCGTCTTTCTTGTACCCTCCACGGCTCGATGTGCCAATCCCCCGTCGTTGATTCCCGATCCGGGCAAAGCCCAGGTTTCATCAACACAGGTCTCATCCCTCGGCACCACGTTCAAATTGTGGAATGGCGCGATCGAAGGCGTTTGGGAAGTCTCCGGCGGCAGACTGCAAGCCGTGAGCATGACGAATCGGTTGGACGGAAGAACCATGCCGGTGCCGAAGCGACTGTTTGCGCTGGCGGTCGAGAACAATGCTCCCATTACCAGTGAAGGGATGAAAGTCGTATCTGGCCCGAACGTCGAGAAACTCAACGGCAATGCGGAAGCATCGCGCTTGGCCGAACGCTACGATGGCGAGCAAGTCACGGTGGAACTCGAGAGCGCGCTTCCTGCCTTGCATGCAACCTGGCGGATTATTTTGCGCGATGGCTCCAATTACTTCCGCCAGGAGCTCACGCTCACGCCGAAGGGTACGGACTTAAGACTTTCGTCGGTCCGTCTGCTCGACATGGAGATTCCCGGAGCGTCGATTTCCGGCGTGGTCAAGGGCTCGCCGGTGGTTGTCGGCGACACCTTCTTCGGTTTCGAGCACCCGATTTCCGACAGCCGCATCACGAACGGGCGGGTCCTCGCGAGCGTCAGCCGCGAACTCCCGCTGAAGGCCGGACAAAACGTGACCTATTCCTCGGTCGCGGGTGTGACTCCCACGGGACAGTTGCGCCGCGGGTTCCTCAACTACCTGGAACGTGAGCGCGCTCACCCCTATCGCCCTTTCCTGCACTACAACTCCTGGTACGACATCGGTTATTCCAACAAGTTCGATGAAGCCTCAGCGCTGGCGGTGATTCACTCCTACGGCGTGGAACTTGTGCAGAAACGTGGCGTCAAACTCGATTCCTTTCTCTTCGACGACGGCTGGGATGACAACGCGACGCTTTGGCACTTCCATGCCGGCTTTCCGCATGGATTTACGCCTCTGAAAGAGGCGGCGGCGCAGTATGGGGCCGCGCCCGGCGTGTGGCTTTCACCCTGGGGAGGCTATGGGGACCAACGCGACGAGCGGGTGAAATTCGGCAAGCAGCAGGGTTTCGAAACCAATGAAGGTGGGTTCGCGCTCTCGGGACCAAAGTACTTTGCGCGCTTCCGCGAGATTACTCTCGACTTCATCAATCGGTACGGCGTCAATCAGTTCAAGATCGACGGCACGGGAAATGTGAACAGCGCCATTCCGGGCAGCGAATTTGACTCCGACTTCCATGCCGCCATCAGTCTGATCCGCGAGTGGCGGCGGGTGAAGCCCGACATCTATGTCAACTTGACCACCGGAACCTATCCCTCCCCTTTCTGGCTGCAATATGCCGATTCCATCTGGCGCGGTGGCGAAGACCACAGTTTCATGGGCGTCGGTTCGAACCGCCAGAAATGGATTACCTACCGCGACGCCGATACCTTTGCGGGCGTGGTGCAGGCTGGTCCACTCTACCCGCTAAATTCGCTTATGTTGCATGGCCTGATCTATGCCCGGCACGCCAAAAATCTCGATACCGATCCCGGAGGTAATTTCGCGGACGAGGTTCGCGATTACTTCGGCACTGGAACGCAACTACAGGAAATGTATGTGACGCCCGCCTTGCTCAAAGACACGGATTGGGATGTGATCGCCGAGTGCGCTAAATGGTCACGCACCAACGCCGAGGTTTTGGTGGACACGCACTGGATTGGCGGGGACCCGGCTCTGCTGGAGGTATACGGCTGGGCCTCGTGGTCTCCACGCAAGGGGATTCTTGTGTTGCGCAACCCGAGTGACAAGCCGCAAACCATCGTGATCGATCTTCAGGGCGCATTCGAACTGCCCACGGGAGCGCCACGCACTTACACGGCCCACAGCCCGTGGCAAAAAGACGCTGCGCAGTCCGCGATTTCACTGGCCGCCGGGCGCCCACACAACTTTACTCTCGATCCTTTTCAAGTCTTGACGTTGGACGCGATGCCGCAACCGTAACTTTTCGCGAGGACATGCTAACGGCGATAGTCAGGGTCGCGGCTGCGGGGTCATCGGGACGATGATTGACGTTGCAGAAGAGCTTTGATCTCTCGTTCAAGAACCGATATATCCGTCGCGCCAAAGTGTTCAGCTTCGATCCGGCCATCGCGGCCGATGAGGAAAGCAATCGGCAAGCCGAGCACTCCCCCGTAAAGCTCTCCAGTCTTTGCATTGCCCATGGCAACCGGATAGTTCATGTGAAAACTTTGGTAGAACTCGCGGACAGGGGCAGGTCCGTCATCCATGGAAATACCAATGATCTGCAAGCCCTGATCCCCATATTTGTTTTGCAATTCGACGAAATGCGGAATTTCCTCCCGGCACGGGTCGCACCAGGTTGCCCAGAAGTCGAGGAGAACCACTTTGCCGCGGTAGGCGGAAAGATTGAGCGTTTGTCCGGTCGCTTGTCCGGCCAACGCGGGAAGCGATAATTCCGGAGCGAGCGGATGCTGGGCGATATTCGTAACACTACCACCAGTGGGTACAACACGATGCCCGTTCAGGAAATAGAGCGTCGTCACGACGGCGATCGTCGCGATGCCGATCAGCAACTTCTCTCCCCAACGGATCGTTCTCGGTCGAAGAACCACAGCCGGTCCTATTCTCCCTTGGCAACGGGATAGCCCTTGGCCACCCAGTTCGCGCCAAAATTTTCAGGAATATAGAGCACCTTCACGTTCGTAAAACCCAGCGCTCGCAAGGCATCGTCGGCTGGCTTGACGTTGGGACAATGGCCCCATGGGCAACACCCGCAATAGATGACGATGAACTTCTTTCGCGGCAGCGGCTGCACACGCTCACGCAGCTGCTGTAAGCCGCTCTCGTAGGAAGCAGGGCCGATGTACTCGGAGCCGGGAATATGGGCCTGCTCGTAAAGAATGTGGGACCCCACCTGAATCATGAGTGGCTTTTCGCCCGTGGGGGCTTGAAGGATTTTGACCAACTCTTCCGGGTTCATCAGCCTTGAAGCGGGTATCGAGCTCGCCTGAAATGCAAGAACAGCGGAAACCGATATCAGAGCCAGTACCAGGGCGGCGAAAACGACATAGTTGTTCTTGATAGAAAGATTCATTGGAATTCTCACCTCATTATTAGGTCTTCATAGCGTATCTCGCAAGCGGGAACGGATTCCATCGCCCATTTACGTCCGCACTACCCGTTCGCCGCAATCGGATTCGGGGCAGGCGTAGGTAATGTGGTTGCGCTGGCGGTCGAGGCTGATGATGAACATGGGACGTCCGTGGCGCTCGCAGATGGGCTGGTTGGGGGTGAGGACCGGCGTGTCTCCGCGTCGCGGTGTGCTGTAGCCGACACGCTCGCCGAAGGTGCGATGGCAAAACCTGTCGGTGCAACGGAAAAACTCAATGGAAAAGTCGGCGGTGTAGGGAGCTAATGCGGGCTCCATGGTGCGGTAGTGCTGGTCGCAAAGGGGAAGGAGGTCCGTCCGCATGCGATGCGAGTTTAGCACCTGGGGGGTTGCGAGATGGGGTGAAAGGTGGAGTCTGCGACAAAAACGCAGGCCCGGACGAGAGCGTCCGGGCCTGCTTGGTTTGTGATGCGATCGAAGCCGCCTCCGTTACTGCGGTGAAGTCTTGTCAACTTCCTTCACGATCGTTAGCGGCTTATGCATGCGCTTGCCGGACGACTGTCCGCTGGCGGCGTCGCGCGGAGCATGGTCCTTCGAAGAAGCGGTGGTTGTGCTGGCTGCGGCTTCGGTGGCATGGCCGGAATTCTTGCTTGCCGCCACGTCAGGGGTACCGTCTCCATTGACATCGCCGGTGGCCACGCGTGTCGAAGCCTGGTCCGTTTCCTTCGTGATCGTTATGGGTTGGTGCTGGCGCTTGCCAGTGGTCTGTCCTCTGGCGGCGTCGTCTTTCGAAGAAGCGGCGGTTGTGCTGACCGCGGCTTCGGAGGCGTGGCCTGAGTTTTTGCTTGCCACCGCATCAGGAGCGCCGTCCCCATTCACATCGCCTGTGGCCACGTGCGTTGGCTTCGGGTTGGAGCTGGAGGAGGCTGGTTTTGCGACGGTCTGCTGCCAGTCGTCCTGCGCCGTCTTGTTGCCCGAGGCTTGACCGGTGGCAACATCGCGGGCCGCCAGGTCCCTGTGAACGATATTCTTCTGTTCCAAATGTCCGGTGGCCTGGCCGGAAGCGGCGTCGCGTGGGCTCTGAGTCTGACTGGTGGACGGCTTGGGTTTCTGTTTGTCGCTCTGCGACTGTGCAGCGGCGAACAGCGATAGACCGGCGAAAGCGGCGATCAGAATCTTATTGTTCAAGGTTTTCTCCTGTTTGGCGCGTCCCCACGACGCGTAGTGACCCGCTGGGAGCGGAGAAACTGAGGGGGTGCCGCCCCATTGGAATTCGATGATTCTGGCTGTCCCCAGGGAGATCGGCAAATTACCAAAGTACATAGCGCGGGGCGAAGGCGAAGCAAACCAGGTTCAGGAAAGAACCTTGCGCAGTTCCCGCCGCAGAATCTTGCCCGATGGCGTCCGCGGCACGGCGTCCACAAAGCGAATCTCGCGCGGCTGTTTGTGGTGGGCGAGGCGGTCGGCGACGAAATCGCGGAGTTCTTTGTCCAGAGCGTCCGAGGGCGTAAAGCCTTCGCGGAGGACGACAAAGGCGCAGGGAATTTCTCCGGCGTCGAGGTCGGGTCTAGCGACGACGCCGCAGTCGCGCACGGCGGGATGTTCGAGCAGCAGCGATTCGACTTCGGCCGGGGCGATGGGGAATCCTTTGTACTTGATCATCTCTTTGCTGCGGTCGAGGACGTAGTAGAAGCCGTCGGCGTCCGCGCGCACAATATCGCCGGAAAAGTACCAGCCATCGCGCAGAACGGCGGCGGTGGCTTGCGGTTCTTTCCAATATCCCAGCATCATCTGCGGCCCGCGCATGACGAGTTCACCGGCCGTGCCCAGAGCGACATCCTTCCCGTCAATGTCTACGATGCGGCAGTCGGTGAGGGCCAGCGGTTGTCCGATGGAGGCAGGGCGGTTCATCTCAAGCGGAGCGATGTAGCCGACATGGGTGACCGGAGAAGCTTCGGTCATTCCGTATCCCTGAACGACGCTGATGCCGGTGAGACTGGTCAGGCGACGGGCAAGTTCGGGCGCCAGCGGGGCAGCGCCTGACTTGATCCAGCGGACTTTATGGTTCCTGGGAAAGATGCCGGCTTCGGCAGCCTGGCACATGGCGTTAATGGCGGGTGGGACCACGGGCATCATGGTGACGCCTTCTTGAATCAGAAGAGCGCACAATTTTTGCACGTCGAAGCGCGGCATCAGAACCAGCGTGGAGCCGAGGGCGAGCGACAGAGTTAACGCCACGGTGAGTCCATAGATATGGTAGAGGGGCAGGAAGCAAAGCATGACGTCATCAGGCGTGAGCATCGCTGCCTCCGGGCCTAGGATCTGATAGACATTCGCGACCAGGTTGTAGTGCGACAGCATGACGCCCTTGGGCAGTCCGGTGGTGCCGCTGGAGTAGGGAAGGGCGGCAATAGCTTCTTGCGAGTTCTGGAGTGGTTCCGGAAACTTGGCGGACGTGGGTCGCAGCAAGCTCGCGAAATCTTCGCAGCCTGCCCTTTCGTGGCGGGTGGTGAAGACGCGGCGCAGGGCAGGAAGTCCCGCGAGGTTCACGTTTTCCAGAAGCGGACCATCGGTGATCAGGAAAGCCGCACCGGAATTGTCCAGTTGAAACCGGATCTCGCGCTCCCGATAGGAGGGATTGAGCAGTGTGGGAATGCCTCCCGCGAGCGTCGCCGCGTGATAGGTAATGGCGAATTCCCAGGAGTTGGGCAGAAAGATCGCAACCACTTCTCCGGGAGCAAGTCCGGCGGAGATGAAGCCGCGCGCGAGCGATTCGACCAGGCTGCCATATTCTGCGAAAGTGAAACGGCGATCGCAGGAGGTATCGACCAGTGCTGTTTTGCCGTTGTTCTGGCGGCAGCTCTCGAGAACAATATCGTGGACGAAGCGGCCGGCGGGATCGGCGTAGAGCTGGGTGCGAAGCATCGGAGAAATTGTATCGGAAGCGAGTCGATCGTATAGGTGGCCGGGAACTGCTGGATTGTGCTCGTCCCGGTGTTCAACGGTGACGAATGTCACTGTGAATGGAATATGAGACGTCTATCCTAATCGGTTTGGCGAAGGGTTCAAAAATGCTCAAGACAGCGAGAATCAGCTTCGGCGGGACAGCCGCGATCGTGACCAGCATGGCTCTCATGGCCGGTCTGGAAGCGGCGAATGCCGCCAAGGCCGCGGAGGTGGCCGCGCTTCTGATTGCGGCGGTCGCCGACAATCTTACCGACTCGTTGAGCGTTCACCTGTACCAGGAATCCGAAGGACTAGAGCGACGGGAAGCCTTTGTGGGGACACTCGCCAATTTCGCAACCAGGCTGGTCGTGTGTCTCAGCTTCGTGCTGATGGTGCTGCTGTTCGATAGGCGCACTGCCGCGGTAGGCGGAATCGTATGGGGACTGTCTCTGCTAAGTGGGTTGAGCTATATGCTTGCCCGGCAGAGAAACGTCAGTAAGCTTTCCGAAGTAGTGAAGCATGTCGCGGTTGCCGTGGTGATCATCTTCGTCAGCAAAAGCATTGGACAATGGATCACAGCGTATAGGCTTTGATTCGAGAGTTGGCGCGAGGCTGCTCACAGCCCAATCCCCTTTTCGCTGCTTCAGGTTGTCCTATCCCGGACAGGCTGAGGGCGGACAACCCAGTCAAACCCGCAGTTTGCGAAGGAATTCCCGCTCATCCATGCGATATTTAAAAACTTTGCGGCCGTTGATGAAGACTACGGGGACTTCGTCGTTGTAGAGGCGCCGGATTTCGGCGTCGGAGTCGACATCGATTTCACGCCAGGTGAAGCCACCCCGCTTGTGCAGTTTTTCGAGGCTCTCTTTGACGATTTCGCAGAGATGACATCCCTTGCGGGAATAAACTACGACCTCGCGAGGCTGCGTCATTCGAGGGAGTGTAGCAGTTCGGGTGCGCTGTTTCCAAGGTTGTGTGGGGACGGGCGCCCCCGCGAGCCTGCCCTGAGCGCAGTCGAAGGGTCCAGGCCGAGCGGAGCTCGGCAGCGGCTTGCAGCCACAGCAACTCTGGATTCGCTATAGAATCTCGGAATGATGACGGACGGACGGGTACTTGCTGGCAAAACGGTTCTGGTGACGGGCGCGGCGAAACGGCTGGGCCGCGCCATTGCTTTGGCCGCAGCCGAAAACGGCGCCGACGTCGCGATTACGTATCACGAGTCGGCGCGCGAGGCGCGGGCGGTGGTGGGAGAACTGGCGCGGCACGGCGTGGAAGCGCTGGCGGTGCGCTGCGATGTCACCGACGAGAAGAGCGTCCGCGAGATGGTGAAGGAAGTGGCGGCAGAGCTGGGCGGAATCGACGTGCTGGTGAATAATGCCGCCAATTACGAGACCGTCGAATTTGAGAAGCTCACAGTCGCGCAGTGGGATGCAATCTTTGCTTCGAACGCGCGCGGGCCGTTTTTGGTGTCGCGCGAGGCGCTGCCGCATTTGAGAAGACGCCGAGGCCGCATCATCAATATGGGCTCGCTCGGCGGGCTGCGGCCGTGGGCGGAGCATGCGCACTACTGCTCGTCGAAGGCGGCCGTGCACATGCTGACCAAAGTGATGGCGAAGGCGCTGGCTCCGGAGATTGCGGTGAATGCGGTGGCTCCGGGGATGATTGATTTGGGAGAGAAATCGGCCGCCTCATTCATGAGAAAGATGGCAAAACAGACGCCCATGCAGCGTAACGGGACGGCTGCGGAAATCGCGGCGGCGGTGATGTTTTTTGCCGCAGCTCCGCAGTTTATTACCGGACAGGTGCTGGCGGTGGATGGCGGGCTGGGGCTATAGGGACTGGAGTTGTTTCCGGGCGCGGGTTCGCGTATCGTTCGATTTCGCGTATCGTTCTGTTTCGGCCTTAACCATACCTATGACACGATCCATTCGGGATGCGGTCTTTTTTCTTCTGACATTCTTTCTGACTCTATTTCTGGCGCCATCTCTCGCCATCGCGCAGGATCGTCCGGAGGAGGGCGGTCATGAATTCCAAGTGTGGACGGGCGGCGGGCGCTCGGTTCCGGGCGGGACCAAGGACACCAGCGTCTGGAACGCAGGAGTCCGCTATGGATGGATCTTGACGGCTCCGCACGGGCCCGGGTTCCTTAACGGACGCTTCGAGTATGCGGTGGACGCAGTGCCGGCGTTTGTTGTCTTCCAGCCGGCAAACACCGCGTACGGGGCAGGAGTGGATCCGGTGGGCCTGAAATGGATTTTCGCCACCCGCGGACATGTTGCGCCATACCTCGAGTTGAATGGAGGAACGCTGTTTACGACTCACGAAGTTCCGGCTGGAACTTCGACGATAAATTTCACCTCGGGCGCGGCCTTCGGGCTGCATTTTCTGGGGGAGCATGCGTGGTCGGTCGACGTCCGCTACATGCATATTTCGAATGCCGGGCTGACCACGCCGAACCCGGGAGTGAACACCGTACAGGTACGCTTAGGGTTTGGGAAGTTCTTCGGGAAGAAGTAGCGGAAGCGGGGCTCCGCCCCGCTTGGACGGGGCAAAGCCCAGTCCCCACACAACCAGAAAATCAAAAACTACCGCCGCTGAGATAACGCGGCCGCGGTCTGCCGCGGTTCAGCGCGCCGCCCGCAGCACGGTCCTGGCGGAATTGGCGCGCCATGGGGACACGTCAGCGGATGGTTGAGGAAAGTGCAGATTTTGTCGGTGGCTTCTGGGGAGAGGATGTGCTCGAACTTGCAGGCCTGTTGCTCGATTTCGGTTTCGCTATCCATGGCGAGCGAATCGGTGAACAGGCGCTCGGCCAGGCGGTGGCGGCGGATGATGTCGGCGGCGCGCTGGTGTCCGCGCGGGGTGAGTGCGACGATCTCGGAGCCGTCGCCCGTCGAAAAGCCAGCCGGCTTCAGCGCGTCATGGCAAGGGTTCACGAAAGCCTTATGGTCGTGCGTTTCAGGCGGGTGCGGCCGCGTCGTTACCAGTCCCATGGCCGACATTTTTTCCACGGCGATGGATACAGGCAACGCGCCGTGAACTTCCATCCGGCCGATCTCAGCGATTTGGCCGTTTTCTTCCAGGGCAAATAGTTCTTCCAGCACTTCGTCGAACTGCTCCTCGTCGGCCATGGCAAAAAGTTCCTGGGCGGCGATTTTGCCATGATGCAATTCAACGCGACGGTCGGCTAAACGCGCCACCACGGGATCATGTGTCACCATAACGATGGTGCGTCCTTGCTGATGAAGCTCGCGCAGCAGGCGCAGAACAATTTCTTCGTTGACGGCGTCGAGGTTACCGGTGGGCTCGTCGGCAAGCACAATTTTAGGATCGTTGATCAAGGCGCGAGCGATGCAAACGCGCTGCTGCTCGCCTCCGGAAAGCTGCGAAGGCAGGTGCCCGGCACGGTCTCTCAGACCGACACGATCGAGCGCTTCGAGAGCTTCCTGTTCGTCGGTCATGCTGTGGAAGTACTGCGCGAGCATGACGTTCTCGACCGCGGTGAGATACGGAATCATGTGAAATTGCTGGAAGACGAAGCCGACGGTTTCGGCCCGGACATGGTTGAGGTCAGAGGCACTGAGGCTGGCGACGTTTTGTCCGTCAAGCCAGATTTCGCCGCTGGTGGGGCGGTCGAGGCATCCGATGAGGTTGACCATGGTGCTCTTGCCGGAGCCGGAGGGCCCCATCATGGCGACCCACTCGCCGGGCGCGATGGACAGGGAGATATCGTCGAGCGCTTTAATAAGACTGCGGCCGCCATTATTTTCTTCCGCCCTGGCCGGATAACTCTTGGTGACGTTTTTGAGTTGGATCATCCTTGCTTTCCCCTTTTACTCTCCCCTCAGAATCATAGCGGGTTGCACGCGGCGCAGCAGCCCGATGGGCAGGATAGCCGAGATGAGCGCCACGGCCACGCTGCCTGCGAGCACATACGGAAAGACACTGAAGCGCGGGACAACGGGCGCATGAAAATTGGCGCGTCCGATCCAGACAGCGACGCCGATGCCGATAAAGAAGCCGACAATTGCTCCGACTACGCCCAGAGCCGCCGCTTCGGTCGCGAAGAATCCGTTGATCAGACCTTCGGAAGCGCCCAGCGCCTTCATAATGGCAAAGTCGCGACGGCGATCGAAGACCCATCCGATGAGCGTGGCCAGCACGCAGAGAGCGGAAGTCAGCACGACCAGTGTGGCGGAGGCGTAGAGAGTCGCGCGCGTCTTATTCAGCACGTTCGCTTCGCCCTCCATGATCTGGCGGACGGGGCGAATCTCGGCGGTGGGCAGGAGTTGCGCGAGCTGGCGAATTGATGCTGCAACTTCCACGGCGGTCCCATTGGCAGCGACTTCGATCGTGGAGGGTGCAACGCCGGTCCAGTTCTGGAATTCAGCTTGATCGAGATAAATACGGCTGTCTTCTCCCGCCCCGGTCTGGAGCATGCCGGCCGGAGCGAGTTGGATCGTTTTGCCCTGGAACGAAAGTTCGAAAGGCTGGTGATTGGGGCTGACCACAGTAGCGGCGCGCATGCCGATGAGGGCCTCGTTTGGCGCGCCCGGCCAACGGCTCACCTTCCACCAGTGATTCAACCGGCGGGCGCGGGCAAAATCGGTGCCGACGACGACCACAGATTGTCCGTCATGGGTGCGGGCGACAGCGTAGGAGAAGGGGACAGCCAGCGTTTTTGCGCCAAGAATAGATTCGACTTTGGTCAGTGCGTCGGCGGGCAGAAACTGGCCCTCTTTTGCCACGATGACTACGTTGGCGCCGTAATTCCGAAACTCGGTGCGCAGCTTGGCCTGCACGTCGACGTAGAGGTTCATCATCGCGGTGGCAACGGCCGCGGCAACGATCATTGCCAGCAAAGCAGAGGCGGCGCGCCCGCGACGGAGGACAGCGGCGCGGATTAGCATGCGCACAAACATCGAAGTATGCGGCGACCCAGCCCGGCGATCGGCGACTTGCTTTGGCGTGTGCAGCGTGCCAGGAATCGTGCTCATCCCTCACCTCGCAAGGCGAAGACTGGATCGAATTTTACGGCGCGGCGAATGGCGGCGGCGCTTCCGGCGAAGGTCACAACAACGGCGATGGTCATGATGATCGGGAAGAGCACGGGCTCAATCGAAATCTGCGAGTTGAAAATCGACCGTCCGATCTGGCGGGCCAGCAGCGCTCCGGTGGAAAATCCGGCAATGCCGCCGGCCAGCGCCAGCAGCAGCGCCTCGGCAAAGAAGATCGCCGAGACCGCAAGATTGCCCGCGCCAAGGGCTTTCATCAGGCCGACTTCGACGCGGCGCTCGTAGATGGCCGTGGCCATCGCCGCCGAAACGGCGAGCGCGGATGCGAAAAGGGCTGCGAGCGTGACCAGCAGCATGAGTCCCTTGATGCGCGAGAGCACGGTGCCTTCGTTTTGCGCGACCTGGCGGATCTGCTCCGCATGCGAATGTGGAATGACTTCCTGCAACTGATAAGCGATCGACTCCACGTAAGGCGAACAGTACCAGCGATCGTAGACCTCGGGAGTCATCGTCTTCGGATCGCGGACGGAAAGCGCATCCGGGGGCTTGGTCATAGCGCTGACATAGACGCGGCGTACGGCGCCAGGTTTGCCGAGGATCTGCTGCGCGAGGGCGAGAGGCGCAACGATCTGGTCGTCTTCGGCGCCGCCAGTCGAAAGAATGCCAGAGATGGTCAGATGCCGGCCGGCGACATCGAGGGTGCTGCCGACTTGCTTGTCTAGCTTCGACGCCAGGCGTTCGCCGACGAGAATATTCTGAGAGCTGTCATCAGGCCAGCCGCAACCCGGAAATTCTCCCGGATTCCCGCACAACACTTTCCACCACGGATGGGTGATCCGCACCCCGGTAGTGAAGTCGTCCTTCCCAAAGCTAAGCGCCTTGTTGAAGTAAGTGCCCAGCAAAGTGAAATCTTTCGCGTCGCTGCCCTTGCCAACTTTCACCGTGACGGGCAGCATGGGCGAGAATCCGACGATGTTGTGGTGCCAGAACGTCCCGCGAATTTTCGGCAGGTCCGCTTCGTTGAGGAACGCGCCATCGCTAGGAGGCTTCAGGTTGACGCCGCCGACTTCCACATCGAGTGTGTCTTCCTGCGGAGTGACGACAAGATTGGCCCCGTAGCTGCGCAGTTCGCGGTTGATTTTGTCTCCGATGTCGGTGGCGACGGCGATCATGGCGGTGGCCACCGCGACCCCGAGCGTGATCGCGATCCCCGCTAAAACCTTGCGGCGAGCTTGGCGGCGAAACGATTCGTAGACGATGCGAGGGAACATTATTTCTGCTCGAAGTAGTGTCTGCCGGCCGCCACGTCGGCGTCGGAGACGATGACCGCGTCGTCGGTGACCTGCGCTTTCAGCGGGATCGGATTGCAGCCGCCGGCCATGCCGACCGATTGCGGGTTGATGGGAGCGGCGCAGTTTTTGCAGACCACTCCCTGCGCTCCCTTGTAGAAGCCGACGGCGCCGCAGATTTCGCAGGCGTCAAACAGGGTAGCGATTTTTCCGTCCGGCTTTTGATAAAGCCAGAAACGCACTTCGATGCCACCTTCTTTGGCTTCGAAGCGGTGGAGTTCGCCGTCGTAAACCTGCTTCAGCGGGATGGATACTTTGCCATCGATAAAGGTGACTTCCTCGGCGGGCGAGAGCGCGCTGGCGCTCTTCTCGTAGATGAAACTGGCGGTGATCATCACGATGAAGGCGAACGAGAAGACATAAACCGAGGCCATCCAGAAACGTTCGCGGCGAACCGTCCAGAGCGCTTTGCGGCGGGCGGCTCCGGCCGCCGGCAGTTCGACCGGCTGGCGGCTCTTCATTTCAAACAGCACCATCAGCGCGGCCAGTGCGAAAATGGTAATGAAAAAGAAAAAATCGTTGCGCACGATGGGGCCGATGATCGCCATCTCCTGCCGGGAAGAGGGAAGGACCCCGTTTTCGGAAAGCTCGTGCAGACCGGAAATCACAAGTTGCCCGGCAACCAGGAAAAGAATCGCGGTCGTGACCTTAAAGAACTTCTGCAGATTGATCTTGACGCTGCCCTTGACGAACATCACGCCGAACAGGATGGCGACCGCGATTCCCGTGACCGTGCCGATGAAGCTCATCAGCTCGCTTGAGTTCAGCGTTACGGCGGAGAGGATCAGAACGGTCTCAGCGCCCTCGCGCAGCACCATGAGAAACACGAAGACGAAGAGCCCGATCCAGGCATCGCCACGAGCGAACAAACCTATCTTGGTTTCGATCTGGCCTTTGAGCTTGCGTCCGGTCTTCATCATGAAAATGATCATGGTGACGACGAAGACGGCAGCCACCAGCATGACCCAGCCTTCAAAAACGTCTTCGTTCAACTTGAAACGTGAGAGCACCACGGCCACGCCGATCGATCCGACGAAGGCGGCGGCCAGCGCGGCGTAAACCGACTTGCGCAGATCGTTACGGCCGATCTTGGCCAGATAGGCGAGAGTAATGCCTACGATGAGCGCCGCTTCGACGCCTTCGCGGAGCGTAATGATGAATGCCTGAAGCATGGGAAAAGAGATCGCTTTCTAACTGAAAATGAAATTCAATTTCAATATCAATAGGATACGGTTCGGAGCGGGGGCGGTCAACGCAGTCTGTCACCGATGGACGTGATTTGCATCACACGGGGAAATGGGGCATTGAACGGCCTTTCGCAGGAGTTCTTGGATTCGTCACAAATCTTGTGTGACGAGGGAACTTGCGCTCAACGGTAAGACCCACGATGCTCGGCGCAGGGCCCGTGGTGTAATGGGAGCACATTAGCCTGTCCAGCTAGAAAGTGCGGGTTCGAATCCCGTCGGGTCCACAGTCTCTCAGTCTGGTAGGGGGGCTGATCTGGGGGCTCAGGACAGGGAGCCCCTTAGTAATATTGACACTCAGATATGTACTGGCGATAATCGTTACAGCTGGACAGGCTAATAGTTCCCGAGACCCGGACCCGCGCGGTTCGGGTTTCTTTTTCACGAATGGAGCTACTGGCTTCGACCTAGCAGCGCTTTCAGTTTCCGCATCGTTGCCGCCGAAGACTCCGCAACGATCTTTTGACAATCCATGCTCGTGAACGCTTGACTGGCCATCGTCTTGGCCCAATCAGGCATGGCATCGGACGACTTGAGAAAGTCAATGAGGTCCTGTGCGGTGACCTGAGGTGGACCAGACTCAAAAACCCGATACTTGCACAACTCCTCGTCAACGACTTTGTCGAAAGCGACGTTTGCAAGCTCAGCAAGCTCCACCATGTACGTACACGGGCTACTGTAGGCGTTATTTCCCGCGAAATCACGCACCTCAGCAGGACACAAGGCGAACACAAGATCGTCGGTGGCGTGCCCAGCGGCGGCTGAATCAAGACCTCTATGAACGATCGAGTTCCGCAGTTCCCTTACATACGCGTATGCCTCCGTGCCTGCCTTCCCTTTATGTTTCGGCACTCTGGCTAAACCGAAGTCAAAAGCGGCGCTTAGACTCCGTTCGTAGTCTGTTCCGTAAGCTGGCCTTCTGAAATCTCTGCCATAAAACACTTCGCCCACGAGGTCAACGGCCGCGAGACCGTTTGAAAAATACAAATAATGGTATATCTCCATGTCGAGGACAGGAGAACCCCGGGGACAAGCCTTCATCTTTTCAAAAGCCCAATTGCGGATTTCCAAATACAGGTCCAAGCGTTCCAGTTGCATAATGTGCGTGTACATTTCTTGTCCTTATTTGAGGCCCAACCTTTATTGGCTCTGCCATTTTGTTTCCAACCACTATTCCTCGTTGCCTAAACGATGCGCAAAAACTTGCGCGCCTGCTCCAGTTCCGGAAACGACTTTTCTTCCGCAAGAAACTCCCGCGAGTGCACACATCGCCGACTCCCGCGCAGCTTGACCGGGTGCTTCAGGTGCAGCATTTCGTGGAACAAGATGTATTCGACGGCGTAGCGGGGTACGCGCGGTTCGTCAAAGACGCGGCTGATGACGATAGCGTTGTGCGCCGGGTCGTAGTGGCCGAGGCTGCTGCGGGCGTGGTTCTGGCTCCAGGTAAGTTGCGGACGTCCCATAAGTCCGTGAAAGAAGCGGCGGTTGAGGTCGTCGAAAATCTCTTCCAGATGGTAGTGATGGCCACGGGCGGAGTGGATGTGCTTGCGTCCGCGCATCTGGCGCACCAGCCGGGCTTTGGCGGCAACGTCGTGTCCGGCGACATAGCGGCGATAACGGGCGCTGTGGCTGCGATCGACCGGCTTGCGATAAAGCTTGGCAAGCAGGATGTGAGCGATTGAGTGCAGAACGGTTTCGGGTGCGCCTTCCAGCAGATCGGAGAGCCGGATGTAGAGTTCTCCCTGGCGCAGCCGTATGGTGTTGTTGATGGAAACAAACGGATAGAAGCGAACGTGCAGAGGCGGCGCGGGCGTGCGGGGACGAAGTTCGCCGTACGCCTCGTGAAAAATTTCGGTGAGCTTTGGAGACACGTTGAGGGAAGATTAGCACGGGGCAGCCGTCAGCACTCAGCCGTCAGTTAGACAGAATTGAGTTGTGCACGACAAGTTATGGGTCGACGCACTGCAGAGTCACGCCGTTGCGAAGACACGGGATGTTGTCCCTCAGACGATTTGTGTTCTGTCCTTGGGTGCCGGAAGGCAGCAGGTTTGCGGCCTCTGCGGAATCGGCAAGTGTGGATCGAGACGACGCCTGCACGGTTAAGGGATGTTGGAGCACCATCTCGACCCGTGAACCCGCTGGCAGCGAGATTTCATTGCCGCGCGTGAACAGCACCTTGGCGAGTCCAAGTCCGGCGCCAATCAGAGCACCGTTCCCGACGCCAATGCCGACATGGTGCACCGATCCGACAAGAACGCCTAACCCCGTAGTCTTG
This sequence comes from uncultured Acidobacteriaceae bacterium, assembly GCA_963752985.1. Taxonomy (GTDB): domain Bacteria; phylum Acidobacteriota; class Terriglobia; order Terriglobales; family Acidobacteriaceae; genus Acidiflorens. The sequence goes on along the minus strand of CAVWAN010000013.1, from coordinate 64,456 downwards.
GCAACGGTGTAGATGTCGGCATCGATTTGGTCCACCGGCTCAATCGTGCCTTCGTGGTTAACAGTCCGGTTCGTCCTCGATCCGGGCAGACTTTGCAGGTTCCCAACAATTGAAAGTTCGCGATTGTCGGGCAGAATGAGCTGTGTGAATGTGAGACGCATCTGGGCCCGACCCTGAACACGGCCTGGCCTGCGCTCGTCTTCCACCGTCCCCATCACGCGGGTATGTTCAGGAATCACCACGTGACCGTTATCGAGAACCGGAAACGCAGTTTCGAGATAGACACCGGACCCTGGCGTCGCGGAGGTGGTGTGCAACGGGCTGATCAATTTCATGAGCAGATGCGTGCCGCTGGGAATGGTTATGACCTCCGCGTTGGTTCCAGCGGTGCGGTCCGTGTCTGTGAGAAGAGGATTCTGGGCCGCACTCCAGCACGGTAGAAGCAGAAGGCAGAGGCTCAGAAGCACGGCGCGAGTTTGATTGAGGTGTTTCATGAGCGGATCGTAGCCCTCGATCAGTGCCGGAAAGTGCACGGTACAGACACTTTTCAGAGTGTCACAACGATTCAATCGGATGGGTGATGAACTCAACGTAGCGCCGAAGTTCCGCGATCGAAGACTCGGACAGGAGCGGGAAGGGAATTGCCCGGCAGCCGGCTGGAAGCAAGGTTGCCGTGACGGTGTCGCAAACCACGGCCGCGGTTTGCTGCAGGCCGCGTTGCCAGTTCGCTTTGCGCGCGTCGCGAAATACGAGCGCATCCGGATGGAAACCGGCAGCCTGCAAGATGGTGCGCGCCAGGGTCAGAAAAGTCGGGTAGGCGGACGCAATCCCGATCAGCGTGCCCGAAGGAGCGGGTAGCCATCCCGCAAGCGAAGTTGGGACTGACCGAACCTGCAGCGTGAGCACGTCGGTGCCTTCGGGCAGCGCCTGCCGCACAGCCGCGGCGCGATTCGGAAGCACAACAGGAATGGCGCCGTCAGGAGTCTTCGGGCAGTCGCGCAGATCGCAACCCTGGACGGGAAAGGCCACGGCCTGCCCGATCTCTGCCGCCAGTATTCGTCTCAGCTCTTCGTCGGGCTCGATCATCAGGAAATGGTCGGGCGGCTGCAATTCCAGCCATTGCCGCAGGCGGGAACGCACGGTGCTGAGAGGAGCTCCCAGTTCGCGCGCCGAACGGAAGAGTTTCGCAATCAACTGATCGAGCGCCAGCGCCGATGATGTCGCCAACTCCGGTTTGCTCTCTCGCACGTACACGCCGCTGCCATGGCGAAACTCAACCCACCGTTCCCGTTCAAGCTGACGGTATCCGGCGCTGACCGTGTTGGGATGAAGTCGGAAGCGCCGCGCCAGTTCTCGCGTGCTCGGCAAGCGCTGCCCCGGAGCCAGGTCGTCACTGAGGATTCCCAGGATGACCTGCGTTACGAGCTGTTCGCGGATGGTAACTTCGCCTCCGCGGGCGAACCAAAGTTGCATGCCGCACCATCTTACCGGGATCGGCAAGAGCTAACCACAGAAGGGCCAGGGGTTTCCCCTGTGTTCCTCTGTGAACCCTGTGGTGAAGAAGTTTGCCGCGGGCGGTGTCGCCCTATTTCTTCTTCTTGCGCTTCATGTACTCCTCGACTTCGGTGACGGTTTTGCGGTGGTCGTCGGCGCTGGAATCCACCGTATCGAGGGCGTCGGTCAGCATGAATTCGTATTGGCTGGCTTCGGCGGCACTGGTGTTTGCGGAGTTCTTGAGGGCGCGCAGCTTGGACTGAAATTCGGTGTCGGCTTCAATGACGATTTTCAGCGGCTTGCGAATATCGTCCTTGCGGCCAACATACATGTCAATGTTGTCGTTCAGTTCGTCATAGACGGCGAGGAAATCTTCCAGCATGTCATGGGTCTGGCGGGCACGATCGGTGGTCTTGGGATCGCTGCGCATTTGCTCGAGCTTGGTCATGCGGTCTCGGGAAAACTGCACGTAGAGCTTCAAGCGCTGATCGGGGTCGAGCATGGCGTCGCGGAGCTGATCGATCTCCAGCGGATTGAGCGGGTCGCGGCGGCGCTGCGCCAAAAGCGGCGAGCAGAGCGGAAGCGCAAGCAACAGGGCCAGTCCGAGCGCGCTGCGCCAGCGCTTACCCCGAGTCATTTCTTCTCCTTCTTTTCCTTGGAGAACATTTCATTGAGCAGTGCGGTGCGGATATCTTCGAGGCGGCGAACGGCCTTTTCGACCGGAGGCTGGTCTTCAAAGGCAAGAGTTCGCTTGATGTCGCGCAGCTTCTCCGCCATTTTTCGCGCCTCGATCTCGACATTCTTGAGGTGCTTCTTGGTTTGCAGTGCGGCGTCGCGCGCTTTCTCGGAATAGGCGACGATGTCGTCAACGGCAGCCCGGGCCTGGTCGACCTTGCCCTCGGTGTAGAGCTTGTCCGCATTGCGAAGCTGATGCCGTGCGATCTCAATGGCGAGGTCGGGACGGTCTTCTGGGCGCGCGCTCTCGAAGCGCGCCTTAAGTTCGTCTACAGGCTCGTCCTTGGCCGCGCCGTAGGCGGAGGCAAGCGCGAGAAGCAGCGCATACAAGGCAAGTCGGCGCATAACAGTCAACGCTTCTTCGGTTCAATGGCGATCAGGCGGTGCTTGGCCTGCCACTCCTGATCAGGATACTTCCCGTTAGCAACCCCTAGAAAGTGATGATAATCGACTGCGGCCTGTTTGTAGTCCCGCAAGTGGTCATAGGCGGAGGCACGAAGAAAAAAACAGATCGGAGGCATCTCCGCATTTAACATGGTGCGCCCATTCAGGGCTCGGATCGCGAGTTCGTAGTTCTTGTTCTCGCTAGCTGCAAAGGCCAGATCGACGTAGACGTCCGGCCAATCGCGCTTCAGTCGGACAGCAATCAAGAATTCCTGTTCGGCTTCCGGGAATTTCTTCTGCAGCAGCAGAGCCCTCCCCAGTCCGCGATGTAATTCCGGGTCTTTCGGCTGGGCGGCAACCAGAGCGCGATATGCGGTCTCCGCGAGATCATTCTTCCCAGCACTCGAATACAGGTCGGCAAGTTCACGCTGGGCATCGCTATCTGAGGGCGCGAGTTTCAGCGCGGTCTGGAACTCCGCGATGGCGTCGTCTTTCTTGCCCTCGGCGACAAGGACGCGCCCCAGTTGCAGATGAATGCCCGCGTCATCGGAGCGCTCGGCGGCCAGCCGGCGCAGCAGAGGTTCGGCTTCCCCAAGTCGGTTGGACTTCATGTACAGGTTCGTGAGGCCGATTGCGGCTTCCGTGGACTTCGGATCGAGCGTCAGCACTTGTTTGTATTCCGCCTCGGCGTCCGAGAATTCCTTTTGCCGCTCGTGCAGCAGGCCCGCAGAAAGATGAGGCTCGGGATCCTTAGGCGTAAGCTCGGAGGCTTTGCGGTAGGCCTGAAGGGCATCGTCGGGCTTCTTACTCTCGAGCAGATGCGCCAGGGCGAGCCAGGCACGAGCCTGTCCTTCTTCGACGTGAGCAGTCGGGTTGAGGCTGGTGGCGGCACGCAGAAATTGCTCGGCGTCGGAATTATTGGCGCGGACGAGCATCAAGCCCAGATTGAGGTTCGATTCAAAAACGTCGGGTTTGGCAGCGACCGATTTGCGATACGCCGCAATGGATTCATCGGCGCGACCGAGGCGGTTCAGTACGAATCCGAGATCGAACCATGCCTGGTAATTGTCGGGATCCTTATCGATCGCCTTTTTCAGCAACGTTTCCGCGCCGGTGAAATCTCTTTTCTGGATGGCATCTTCCGCCTGCGCGATTTCCGGCGGCGTGTCATCGATGCGCTCTTTGTAATGGCGGACGGTGGTATGAGTCTGTGCAAGGTCGAGAGTGCAGGCGCTCAGGACGATGAACAGGATCGCGTTGCGGACCGGCCGGTTCATAAGTAGGAAAATCCAGCCCCGGAGGGGCGAACTAACTTAGCCCAGCGCTTCAGCGCTGGGAAAAGCGCACCAAACGATTCGAGTCCCGGAGGGACGACCGAGTTCTTACGCACGGACGGACCTTCATTTCCTCCCTGAACAATTGTGACATCTGCCCCATTCTACCGGTCACCGTTGCGCACGCCATTTCCATTCAACACCTGCTTCAGATACCGTCCGGTGTAAGAGTCTTTCAACTCCGCAATCGCTTCCGGCGGGCCGAAGCCGACGACGTTCCCGCCTCCATCTCCCCCTTCCGGACCAAGGTCGATAACCCAGTCCGCCGTCTTGATCACTTCGAGATTGTGTTCGATGACGACAATGGACCCTCCCGCATCAATTAGACGGCGAAACGCGGAAAGTAGTTTGCTGACATCGTCGAAGTGCAATCCGGTCGTAGGCTCATCGAAGATGTAAAGCATGTGGCGCTTGCGTTTGGGTGTGTCACCGCCTTCTCCAGCGCGGCTGGTCGGGCGAGTTCCCGGCTGAAGATGCGCCGCCAGCTTCATGCGCTGCGCCTCACCTCCGGAAAGCGTAGTGGCCGACTGACCCAGCCGCAGGTATCCGAGTCCCACTTCGTCGAGCACGCGCAATTTTTCCGTAAGCCGTGGAACCTCGGCAAAAAACTTGAGCGCTTCCCGGATGGTGAGGTTCAGCACTTCGTGGATGCTCTTGCCTTTGTAGTGGACTTCAAGCACCTGCGGCTTGTAGCGCGTGCCCTTGCACTCGTCGCAGATCAGCTCCACATCGGCCAGGAATTGCATCTCGACGGTGACCGTGCCGTCGCCCTGGCAGTTGTCGCAGCGGCCGCCGGGCACGTTAAACGAGAAGTTTCCGGCAGGGAAGCCGCGTTTCTGCGCTTCCGGCAGCGAAGCAAATAGTTCGCGGATGATGTCAAACGCCTTGATATACGTGACCGGATTCGACCGCGGAGTGCGGCCGATGGGCGATTGATCGACCAGCACGACCTCGTCGAGAAACTCGTCGCCTTCGATGTTATCCCACAAAATCGTGCCGGAGGCGCCATTGCTCTGCCCCTTGGCGGCGGCCAGCGCCTGGTAGAGGACGTCATGCAGCAGCGAAGATTTTCCCGAGCCCGAGACGCCGGTAATCGCCACCAGCATGCCCAGCGGAATTTCCAGATCGATGTGCTTCAGGTTGTGCGCGCGGGCGCCAGTGATGCGGAGTTTGTGTGACCCCGGTTGGCGGCGTCGCGCTGGAATCTGGATGCGAAGTTCGTCGGCCAGGTAACGTCCGGTGAGCGAGTGTGGCATCTTCAGAATCTCGTTGTAAGTGCCAGCCCCGACGACTCTTCCGCCATTCTCCCCGGCGCCCGGACCCAGGTCGAGAATGCGGTCGGCGGCGCGCATGATGTCGGGATCGTGCTCGACCACGAGGATCGTATTTCCCAGGTCGCGCAGGTCGTGCAGGATTTTGATGAGCCGGTGGGTATCGCGGCTGTGCAGGCCAATGGAGGGCTCGTCAAGCACGTACAGCGTGCCCACCAGGCGAGACCCTAGAGAAGTCGCAAGCTGAATGCGCTGCGCTTCGCCGCCCGAGAGCGTCGAGGCGAGACGGTCGAGCGTCAGATACTCCAGTCCGACTTCGTTGAGGAAACGCAGCCGTTCCCGAAGCTCGATCAGAAGCCTGTCGGCAATTGCAGCCTGCTCGGTCGAGAGAGTGAGTTGATCGAAGAAGCGGGCTGCCCCTGCGACCGTCATGCTGCACACCTGGCAGATGTTCTTGCCGTCGATCCTTACCTGACGAGCCTCCGCGCGCAAGCGAGTTCCGCCGCAAGTGGAGCACAGCGAGTATCCGCGATAGCGGCTGAGAAATACGCGGACGTGCAGCTTGTACTTCTTGCGTTCCAGATACTGGAAGAAGCCGCGAATGCCGCCGAACCCGCGGACACCATCCACAATCATCTTCTGCTGCTCGGCGTTGAGTTCATACCAGGGTACGTCCAGCGGAATATCCGCTTGCCGCGCGAAGCGCTTCAAGTCCGTGAACAGCGGCCGGTATTTCGGCTTAGTCCAGGGCTCAATCGCACCTTCATTCAGGCTCTTGCCTTTGTTGGGGATGACCAGGTCAAGATCGATGTCGATGGTGTTGCCGAAGCCCTGGCAACGCGGGCAAGCCCCATAAGGGTTGTTGAATGAAAACAGGCGCGGCTCTGGCTCGTCATAGCGGCTGCCGTCGTTCTTGCACTCGAAGCGCTGGGAAAAACGCAGACGCTCGGGAGTCTCGCCCTCGACCGGGGCAGTCTCAAAAATGACTTCGCCCGCTTCACGATAGCCAATCTCAACGGCATCGACGATGCGCGAGCGCTGGTCGGCGGAGATAACCAACCGATCGACCAGCCCAAAAACAGGTTCGGCAAAGTTGACGTCAAGCAGAGATTCCGGAGTGGAGAACTCGAAGATCCGGCCGTTCTGAAAAAGCCGGTTGAAGCCCCGTTTGCGGAGATCAAACAACCGCGCCTTCATCGCGTCCGAAATCGAGTTAAAGTTCTCGTCGGAAGGCAGATCAGGCTTGGCCGCCTTTTTCTTCGCGCGAACTTTCTTGGCGCTCTTTTCTTCGGCAGCCGGCACGTGTGCCTGAATCGGAAAGAACACATTCAGCCGAGTGCCCTCGCCCAAAACGAGCAGGCGGTCGGCGACTTCGTCCACCGTGTCTTTTTTCACTTCCTGCCCGCAGAGCAGGCAGTAAGTGTGTCCGATGCGGGCAAAGAGCAGCCGCAGGTAATCGAAGATCTCGGTAGCGGTGGCAACGGTGGAGCGAGGATTGCGAGTGGAATTTTTCTGTTTGATGGCAACCGCGGGCGCGATGCCGTCGATCAGATCAACGTCAGGCTTTTCAATCCGCTCCAGAAACTGCCGAGCATATGCGGATAGAGACTCGACGTAACGCCGCTGCCCCTCGGCGTAGATCGTGTCGAAAGCAAGCGACGACTTGCCCGAACCGGAGACGCCAGTGACGACCGTCAGAGTGTTGTGCTCAATCTCAAAATCAATGTTCTTGAGGTTATGAACCCGGGCCCCGCGAACCACAATGCTTTCTGTCGACATCGTCCCCTGGCACTACAGACGGATCAAAACGCGCAACCGAATCTTTCTATTATAAATCCTTGCTCGGGGATTCAGATTAAGACCTGTCATGTGCCAGAGTTGTCATCCTGAGATTAATATTGTCATCCTGAGCGAAGCGAAGGACCCGCTGTTTGCCGGCACCCTCCGAAATCTGTGATCCCGGAGCGGATTTATCGCGCCTACGGGACACTCAAGTAGAGACGGGGCTTGCCCCGTCTCAGCCTGCTGAACAACCGCCGCGCCAGCAGGTTTGTGAGACACTTGGGACGAACCGCCCCAGGCGCCGCGCGACATGAAAAAGAAGACTCAATTCTCACTCCGAAAAACTCACAACGCCGCACCAGGGCTAGGAACGCTTTCGGTCTGGGCAGGAGAGCAAAACGTTCACTGGATGGGCGCAACCCAGGTCCCCGTGGCGCATAGCGTTTCGTTTGGCTACAAGGATGTTGACGAATGGCTGAAAGTTGCGCAAGGCAAGAAACCCGGCCACATTTACGGCCGCAATACGAATCCCACCGTGGCCGCGTTCGAGGAGAAGGTAAGAATACTGGAAGGCGCGAAAGCCGCCACCAGCTTTGCCAGCGGTATGGCGGCGATCAGCAATACGCTGTTCACGCTGCTCTCGCCGGGTGACCGCCTGGTATCGGTAAACGACACCTACGGAGGCACCAACAAACTCTTCATCGAATTTCTGCCAAGGTTCCAGATCGGCGTCACGCTCTGCGATACCACCGATCATCAGGCGATTGAGTCCGCCATCGCCCGCGGCTGCAAGGTCCTGTATCTGGAGAGCCCGACCAATCCGACCAACAAAGTCATCGACCTCGCTCGCCTGACCGCCGCAGCACATCGCCACGGTGCTCTGGTCGTCGTCGATAACACTTTTGCCACACCGATCAATCAGCAGCCGCTGAAACTCGGCGCCGACCTCGTCATTCACAGCGCCACCAAATTTCTAGGCGGACACGCCGATGCTCTCGGTGGAGTCGCCTGCGGCCGGCGCGATTTGGTGAGCCGCATTTACCACTTCCGCGAAATTACGGGAGCCTGCCTCGACCCCATGGCCGCCTACCTGCTGCTGAGAGGGATGAAAACCTTGCACCTCCGCATCCGCCAGCAGAACCAAAGCGCGCTGACGATCGCCCGATTCCTGCAAGCTCATTCTCAGGTCGAAACTGTCTTTTATCCCGGCCTGGAGTCGCACGAAAATCATGCCATCGCCCGCCGCCAGATGAGCGGGTTTGGTGGCGTCCTCAGCTTCGTTCTGAAGGGCGGTTTCGCGGCCGTCAAGAAACTGCTTCCCCGCCTGCGCTACGCCCATCTTGCCGCCAACCTCGGAGCGGTCGAAACCGTGGCCGGCCCTCCAGCGACCACCAGCCATGTAGAGTCCACGCCCGAGGAGCGCAAGGCCAGCGGCATCCCCGAAGCGCTCATCCGATACTCGGTTGGCATTGAGGACACTGGGGACTTGATTGCCGATTTGCAAGCCGCGCTGCAACCTACATCCGCGAAGTAGATTCCCCTAGAAGTGGATTGAAATTTGTCATCCTGAGCGAAGCGAAGGACCTGCTGTTTGGAGCGACTGGCTAGGGAAGGGCTTTCCGCTCCGTATACGGTTGGCGTATCTTTCACGTGATGTCAAAAACTAGGCCCACTCAAAAACGCAGTGCCCCGACAAAAACAACCAAACGGAAGATTGTTGGAAAGTGCGTCATCCCACCTCGTGTGCCGGACGAGGCACTAAATCAGTTTGCGTTTAAAAGGAATGACGAGGAAGCACAGCAGATAGCTGATTATGTCGAATGGCAATCCCGCAAGGATAAAGAGCACGTTACGTTTCTTGAGAAAATCCAGACAGAGTTCGTTTTTGGCCAGGCACACGACTGTTGGAACGTTCACACGAACAAGTCGCAGTGGTGGGTTATTACAGGTCCGACGAACCTCTATTCGCAGGCATTATTCCCGAGTTTGGACTACACACTCTCCTTTCATATTGGGTTGATGGCACGAGTCAGTGCCGCACATACGGGCACGGAGGATGATCGCTTAGCGGATCGCATGGCAGCAGCGTTTCGGCGTTGGGAACAGGCTGCAGAGGCACTAGACCAAAGCAAGGAGTCTGAAGAAGTCCAAGCTGTTGGCATGCGCTGTCGTGAAGCTCTGCTGGCCTTCATTCGATCGGCCAGTAGCCCGCGAATGCTCCCGAGCGGGGAAGAAAGCCCTCAAGCATCGAACTTTACACGCTGGTCGGAACTGATTGCTGAAGGGGTAGCTCAAGGAAGCAAGAACGAGCGCATTCGTGGCTACCTAAAGGCTTTGGCCAAGGAGTCGTGGCAGTTGGTCAGTTGGCTCACTCATGCCGCGAACGCGACTCGGGACGATGGAATGATAGCCCTAAATGCGACACACGCCACCCTGGAGGCCTTTGGTGCAGCATTGCTTCGTCATGAGCGACAGAGCCCCGAGCGCTGCGGACGCTGTGGATCACTGAAGCTGATCGTGCTCTATAGGCCAGAACTCCAAGTTGACGGTGCCGTTTGTCAAAGCTGCGGATGGGAGAAACTGCCCACTGAACAACCGGATGCTCAGGAAACAGATTAGAACAAGAACAGGGGCACAACGCGAACGACCAACGACCAACGACTTGTCCTACAGCGCCGCGAACGAGAACAGCACCAGAATGTAAATCCACAGTCCCGTCATGCAATGCCAGTACCACGAGGTAATGTCGACGACGATGCGGCGTGATTCGATAGGACGATGTAGAACCGCCGCGACATGGGCGCAAAGAAGCACCAGTACGCCGCCGGCAAGATGCAGCCCGTGCATGGCGGTAAGAATGTAAACGAAGGAACTGCTGGTGCCGCCGGCAAGGTGAAAGCCAGCGGCGGAAAGCCTGCTCCAAACAAGGAGTTGCCCGCCAAGAAACAGGAAACCAAGAACGGTAGTCACGCCGAGCCACGGGAAATGGCGTTCGTCGCCCAACGAGATCCCGGGAATCGATTGCACCGGGGCGAGCGCGGCTCGGCGCGTGATGTCGCGCCGCGCCAAGTCGATCGTGACGCTGCTGGCGATCAGGACGGCGGTGTTGGCCAACAACAGCATCCAGGGCAATTCGACGGGAGCCCAGGCTCGGACGTAAGCCGTGCCGCTCAGATCGAGACTCAGGAATCCGCGCCGGACGAGATAGACCGCCGTGAAGGAAATGAAGAGCATGAAGACGGGCGCCAGGGCGACGGCCAGTCCCATCCGGGCACGACGCAAGCGCTCGCCATAATTCGGAATAGAGTCCGGGATAGAGTCGGGCAGGCCGTCGTCGTCGCGCCCGCGGCCATCGTCCCCGCCACCGCTACGAGGCGGAAGCGAGGCGCCGTTGTGCCCGAAGGGCCGCGTCGAGATGGGCGTCAGTCGAGGCATGTCCCACGCGCTTTTGTAGTAGATGATCTCACTCGCTTTAAGGCTTCGCAAACCAGTTTGAGGAAGTGTTCGACATGGTGAGGGTGGTGCGGCCGCCGTTGCAATCAGTGCGGCTTCGCATCTAGACTTATGGAAATTCAGCTCCTGCGAAAGTGGCGGAATTGGCAGACGCACCAGACTTAGGATCTGGCGGGGAAACCCATGGGGGTTCGAGTCCCCCCTTTCGCACCAATACTTCTTGCCGGCTGACCTCCAGCTTTGCTCTGTGTTTTGCTCTCTGCTCCGCCGAGGCGTTACACTGCGGGATATGAATACGCCGAACCAACCGAATGTGAAGTTCGTGCAAACTCCCGATTACCGCGAGACTTACTCCAACAGCGTGCAGATCCGCGTTAATGTGTGGGATTTCTTCCTGGTGTTTGGGACCATGCAGCAAAGCTCGGAGACGCAGGTGGAATTGCGAAACTTTCAGGGGATTTATCTGAGCCCGCAACAGGCCAAGGCGCTGATGGCGCTCTTGCAGCAGAACGTGTCGAACTACGAGGTTGCGTTCGGCGAGATCAAGCTTGATCCACGCGCCCCAGGCGGGCCCGTTCACTGATGGACCATGCAACAAAGGCTGCGCGCCCGGCGGCAACCTCCGATCTGAAGACGAAATCTCAACCGGCATATTCCGCTTGGGCGCAGCAGTTTCTTCTCTTCGCTCTGTTCTTTGCCGGATTGATGCTCCTGCATGCACCCCTTCTGCGCCTTCCTTATTTCTGGGATGAAGCCGGCTACTACGTTCCGGCTGCGCGTGATCTGTTTCTGACCGGCACGCTGATTCCGCAATCCACGCCTTCGAATGCGCATCCTCCGCTGGTCATGGCGTGGCTGGCGCTGGCCTGGCGCGTTGCCGGATACTCCACGCTGGTCACGCGCACAGCCATGCTGGCGTTGTCAGCATTTTCCCTACTGGGGTTGTTTCGACTTTCGCGAATCGCCGCCAATCTGCCGGTGGCGTGGACGACAACTGCGCTGCTGGCGTTGTATCCGGTGGGCTTCACGCAGAGTTCCCTGGCGCAGGTGGACTGGCCCGCTGCTGGATTTACGTTCTGGGCGCTGGCCGCATACCTGGAGGACCGTTCGTGGAAGCAAGTACTCTGGTTCTCGCTGGCGGCGCTGGCGAAGGAGACCGCGATCCTGGCTCCCCTGGCGCTGTTTGCCTGGGAGGTGCTCGCTTATCTGATTCGCCCGCGTTGGCAGGAAATTCTGCCACCTGTAGGCAGGCGCACGCGCTGGTTTTTTCTTTTGCTTCCCGTCTTGCCGCTGGCCTGTTGGTACGCCTACCACTACGCGAAGACGGGCTTCCTGCTGGGCAACCCCGAATTCTTTCGTTACAACGTTGCCGCCACCCTTAATCCCCTGCGCATCCCCCTGGCTCTCGGAATGCGGCTTTGGCAGCTCTTCGGATATTTCGGCCTCTATCTGCTCACCCTTGCGGGATTGCTGGCCCTGTTTCGTCCGCCACAAGAAACGAATGCGGGGGCTCGTCCGCGAATTCCGTTCTGGATTCAAGCCGCATTTCTTTCCGTGCTGCTCGCCTACCTGGCCTTTATGTCGGCAGTGGGCGGAGCGGTGCTGGCTCGTTACATGTTGCCGGTAGTCCCGCTGGTAATCTTGGCGCTGGTCTCGACTCTGTGGCGGCGCGCACGCTATTGGAAATTGATTGTGGGAGCGGTTGCGATTGCATTTGTCGCGGGTCTGTTCAGCAATCCGCCGTATGGATTCACTCTCGAAGACAATCTGGCCTATCGCGACTACATCGTGATGCATGCGGAGGCCAGCCGTTTCCTGGCGATGCGATATCCCGGCCAGCGCGTTCTCACCGCCTGGCCCGCGTCCGACGAACTCACTCGGCCGTGGCTAGGCTATGTTAATCAGCCTGTCCGAGTGGCGCGCGTCGAAGACTTTTCCGTTTCCCAGATCGACTTGGCCGCCAGGGCTCGCGACCGCTTCGACGTTGCTCTGGTCTTTTCCACCAAGTACCAGCCACCTCATCCGCTATTCGAACATTGGGAGGCGTGGCAGCGCGTCAAGGAAAAGTTCTTCGGCTATCATCGCGACTTGCTGCCTGAAGACATTGCCCAACGTATTGGCGGGACGATTGTCTATCACAAAGAACGGAACGGGCAGTGGGTTGCGGTCATTGCGGTGGAGCGGTGAGCCTGGGTTGTGAGTGCCATGGCGATTTTGCGCCAACTGTAAGCTGGCCGATATCGATGCTGTGTTACGGCATGGACCAGGTCCGCCCACGGCCCCATTCCGCCGCGGCGCCGGGGCTAGCGCTTGTTTACGGAGAGCCAGGGCACGCCGCGGTAGGAATCCGCCACTACCCAGGTGCCCGCCGTCAGCGCCAAAGAGTCGATGGTCTCGCTCCATTGGAAGGTGTCTTTGCTGACTGCCACCACGATGGGTACCCACACCAGCAGCGTGAACATGCCCATCTGCAACGTCGAAAGCGCAGCTGCCAGCCGTGCATACAGGCCGATGAGCACCGCCGCGCCCGCCGCGATGAAGGTACAGCCGAAGAAATACGCCCAGGCCACATGCCATGGCAGCCAGCCCGGCACCAGCGCGGCGGTGTCCTTGAGATAGACGAAATGCCCCACGCCGAAGGGGATCAAGGCCAGGCCGTAGAACACCCTCGCGATGCGCACACCCTTGTCGCCGGTGGCGAAACCGAGGCGCTGCCTGTCCCAGCCAGCGGCAAACCAGGCATACAGTACCCAGGCGCCCGCCAACATCACCGCGGTCTCGCCGCCGCTAAACCAGGAACCTTCCACAGCCGGCGCGTGGAAGATGCCGGGCACTCTTACCAGCAGCAACCAGAGCAGGAGAAAGGCGAGCAGCACGCGGACAGCGGCGGCGGCCGAGCGCTGCCAGAGCAGGCCGATGCCAGATGCCAGGCAGATGAAGGCGCAGAGATAGACCAATACCTCGCGTGCGGGCACACCCTTCGGTACCGGCTGCCATACCGCGACGAAATCGCCTTTGACCAAGCCCAGGATTCCGAGGGCCATCAGGGCCGCCGCAAAGACCGCGTGGCCCACGCTTGCGATGCGCATCGCACTATCCTTCATGGTGTTCCACTTCGTCGGCTACAGCCATGCATTGTATGCCACGCGATACGCGTTTGTTTTATCTCGGGAATGACCGGCCGCTCCTCTCACTGGCGTACTCAGGCGGCTACCCTCATTGCCCCCGATTTCCGGGGGACTGGCAGGGTCGATGAGTGAAATCTCGATTTTTCAACAATTACGGACGGGGGACACCGACTAGGGCTTACTGCAACTTGCCGGGAAAACTCTGCCACTCTACCGGTACGAAACTGACTTCTACTGGGTAGGACGGTGCAACTGCAAATTGGGGACTGCTGGAGGATTCAGGTCTCAGCAATCTCGTCGGCAGTGTTGACGGGTCCAGGCGAAATTCAATTTCAGCAGTTGGGTCGCCCGAAGCAATTGGATCAGCACTAAAATCGGGCAGTTCGATCTTGAAACTGCCGTCAGTGGCGACCTTAGCTGTCGCGATGCCGACGATTTGGGGTCCACCACAGTGAAGGTCCGATTCCTTTGAGGTATCCATCCTCACACATGTCCCCAATGCCATGTAGTTGGCTGAAATTGTCGTCGATCCCCCGATGTTTACTGACTTCACTCGCCCGAAGAATGCAACAGTCTTCAGAGGGTCACAAACGAACTTCAACTCAATGTCCACCTTCTCGACAGGAACGTCGAACTCCTGCATCTTGCATCCGGGTGCCCAAACCAATGCCTTAAAGCGATCTGTTGCAGCCGGAATCTCAAAGAACGAATCGCCGAAAGGCATCGACATACCAAAGTGATAGTTATAGCCACCGCTACACACATGCATCGCATATGTCATGGAGGCCTTCTCGCAGTGGCCTTCCGGGAAGGAGATTTTTATCTTCGGCCCTTGAATTTCTTGAGCCGCCATCGCGACAACTAGTAACAGAAGCGCTCGGAACCAGCCGACCATGGCAGAAATAATACTCCCGAAGCTCCATTGTGCAGTCAGTTGGCGAAACGAGGCGATTTCACTCAGAACTCGTGCAAAGCCGGGATTCCACCTTTGTAACCATCGTGCTCACATCCCCATCAAATGACATGAATGCGTCTTAGCCACGACCCAGACGCCTTTCCCTGGGCCCAGTTGGAGCGCGTCGCGCGCCGCCAGCGTTAGGTGCACCTCGAATTCCGTGCCGCCGCAATCTACCGTCGCTGCGATAATCACGTCTCGCTGCTCCAGTTGCTGAATGGTTCCCTGCAGTACATTACGAGCACTCAGCCCATGTGGTTTTTCCGTTGCCAGCAACAGATCGCCGCCGCGAACGCCCACCCGCAGGCGCGAGCCCACATCAGCCCGAACCAGCGGCGTTTCCAACTCCACTTTGCCGCTACCCAGTTGGCAGGTCATGGTCCCGCGGTCTTCGTGCAGTGCCAGCACCGTGGCGTTGAAAATGTTTTCGAATCCTGACAAGTTGGCAACAGTTTCCAATCGCGGGACGCGCATAACTTCATGCGGCCGCCCTTGCGCCACAATGATTCCGCCGTCCAGCACAATGACCTCGTCGCCGAGGGCAAATACTTCCTCGCTGTTGTGGGTGACAAAAAGAATCGGGACGCGGTGCTGCTGGTTCCACCGGCGCAGATCGCCAACCAAAGACGATTTCGTCGGACGGTCGAGCGCTGCCAGTGGCTCATCGAGCAGTAAAGCGCGCGGTTCAGTTACCAGCGCCCGCGCCAGGGCGACGCGCTGGCGCTCGCCTCCGGAGATTTGCGCCGGCCGCCGGTCGCGCAAGTGAGCAATGCGGAACGCCTCAAGGATCTCGCGGCTGCGCGTTGTTCGCTCGGGCGCGCTGAACGTGCGGAGACCATATGCGACGTTCTCCCCGGCAGTCAGGTGCGGAAACAGCGCCAGATCCTGCTGTACGTACCCGATCCGCCGTTTCCAGGCGGCGACGTTCCGCTTTTTCTCCGAGTCATAAAGGTCTTCGCCGCCAACCGCAATACGCCCGTCGTCGGGATTGGTCAGTCCTGCAATGCAATCGAGCAGTGTGGTTTTTCCCGCGCCCGATGCGCCGAACAGAATGGTGAATCCAGCCAGCGCGCGGAAATGGACATTCAGGTTGAAGCTGCCCTCGGGATTAGGGAAACGTTTGCGGATGCGGACTTCGAGCTCGGAAGAGATAGTTTGTGACGACGTTTGTGGCGCCGGAGCAGCATTCACCGCCATGGACCCACCGCCCATGGACGCCGGCTCAAGCCATATACAATCGACAACACGACGAACGAAACAACCAACAGCACGATCGCCGTCTGGTTCGCGCTGGAATAATTCGCGGTCTGCACCTGATCGTAAATATCAATCGAGATGGTGCGCGTCACCCCTGGAATGTTGCCTCCCACCATCAGCACCACTCCAAACTCGCCCAGCGTGTGCGCGAAGCTGAGCGCAAATCCCGTGACCAGCCCAGCTTTGGAGAGAGGAAGCACGATACGGCGAAAGGTCTGCAGCGGCGAATGGCCTAGCGATGCCGAGGCACGAAGCAGACTAGGGTCAACTGCGCCGAAGGACGCCGCGAACGGTTGCACAGCGAAGGGCAGGCTGTATAACAAAGACCCGATCACCAGACCCTCGAAGGTGAAGGCCAAGGTGTGGCCGGTGAGCGACTCCCACCAGCGGCCGAGCGGGCTCCGCGAACCGAGTGCCAGCAGGACATAAAATCCAAGCACGGTCGGCGGCAGGACGATGGGAAGCGCGACCGCCGCCTCCACCAGGAATTTCCAGCGCCAGCGCGAGTAAGTCAGCCAGTAGGCGATGGGGATTCCGATGGCGATCAGCAGCGTCGAGACGATGACTGCCAGACGCACCGTCAACCAGAACGCCTCCCAGTTCATTTCAGTTCTTCTCCAGAACTGCGCAAGAGCCCAGCCCCGTAGGGGCGACCGAACTTAGCCCAGCGCTTCAGCGCTGGGAAAAATGGAACAAAAGATTCAAGTCCCGGAGGGACGGCCGAGTCCTGGCACATAATCTCAGCTATGTTTCGATTGGTTTTCCGTTTCAATGCGTCTCCACTGGAACGCTGAACCCGTAACTGCTGAGCATGGAATTTGCCTCGGGGCTGCGCAGAAACTCCAGGAACTTGCGCGCCGCGTCCGGCTGTTTAGATTTTGAAAGCACAACCGCCGCCTGGTTCAGCGTGGGGTACGTATCGAGGGGGATCGTCCAATAGCGGCCCTTGTCTTTGAGCGCGGGAGCGAGCGCATGCGATAGCGCGATCAGCCCTACCTGCGCATTGCCCGATTCGACGAATTGTGCAGCCTGCGACACGTTTTCTCCCAGAACAAGCCGGCTGGAAACCTGATCGTAAATCCCGAAGTGCCGCAGCGCAGCGGCAGCGGCGCGCCCGTAAGGCGCGGTCGCCGGATTCGCAATCGAAATCTTCTTGACCGAAGGGTCGAGCAAAACTTGAATGCCGAGCTTCGACAAGTCCAGCGGCGAGTCGCTCGGGACCCACAGCACTAACCGGCCAACCGCGTAACGGTAAAGCGTGTCTTTGGCCGCCAGTCCCTCGACGATCAATTGCTGAGGATATTCCTCATCGGCGGAAAAGAAGATATCGAAGGGCGCGCCGTTGCGTATCTGGTTGGCAAGGTTGCCGGAAGAACCGAACGAGAGCTTCACAGTCAGCCCCGTCTTCTTCGTGTAGGTAGCGGCAAGTTGCGGAAGAGCGGAACTCATATCCGCCGCCGCGGCTACGATGATCTCCTGGGCGGCAGCGAATGTTCCTGCGAGCAGGAGAAGGAGCACCAGCAACTTTCTCATTTAAATCTTCCGTAGCCTCGCGCTGGAGTCAATCCGGTGGAGGGACGGGCGTCTCGCCCGTCCAGCCGGGCGGGGACGCCCGGCTCTCCACTTACACCAGTTTCGTCTTCGACAGCGGAAGCTCCCGCACCCGCTTGCCCGTGGCCGCAAACACCGCGTTGTACAGAGCGGGCGCAAAAGGCGGCACACCGGGTTCGCCCACTCCGGCCGGCGGCGCTTCGCTCTCCACAATGTGCACCTCGACGTTCCGCGGAGCGCGGCTCATGCGCGCGATCTGATAATTGTGGAAATTGCTTTGGTCGATGGTTCCGTTGGTAGCAGTAATCTCGCCGAACAAAGCCAGGCTCGTCCCGAACACCGCCGCTCCCTCGAACTGGTTGCGGATGTTGTCGGGGCTGACGATCGTGCCCGCATCGACCGCAGTCCAAACCTTCGGAATATGCACTTGTCCCCGGCTGTCGACCTCGACTTCAACCACGGCCGCAACGTAAGTCAGGAAACTACGGTGAGCGGCGATGCCCATACCGTGCCCTTTACCCATGGGCTTTTTGCCCCAGCCGGATTTCTCAGCTGCGATCTCGACCACGCGCCGCAACCGGGCGGTGTCGAGCGGATAATTCTTGGCCTCTTCCGGTTCGTCCCCCTTAACGTCAAGGCTGACGATACGCGGCGGTCCGATCAGATCCAGCAGATACTGCACCGAATCTTTATTGGCCGCCTTCGCCAGTTCGTCGGCAAAGGAATGAATCGCGAACGCGTGGTAGATGTTGGCCACGCTGCGCAGCCATCCAATCCGTACGTGGAAGTCGGCGGGACCATTTTCGGCGCGTTGGTTGGGAATGTCGAAAGGAAGGTTGTTCCATCCCATACCCATTTCGTCTTCGCCATAGGTGGCGGACGCGTCAAAGGTTGAGTTGATGGGCGGAAAGGCGCTACGCTGCAGCCACGCCGTCGGCTTGCCATCCGGCCCAACCGCGGCCTTCATGTACATGGCGGCGACGGAGTGGAAAAAATCGCAGTGAATATCATCCTCACGGCTCCAGACAACCTTGACCGGCTTGCCCAGTTGTTTGGACAGAACGGCAGCTTCCGCAACCTGGTCAGGTTTCGATTTACGCCCGAAGCCACCGCCCAGCAGCGTGACATGGCAAATCACATCTTCTTTCCTGATGCCCAGCACGCCGGCAATCGTCTCTTGCACCGCTTGCGGATTCTGCGTCGGAGCCCAGGCCAGCACTTTTCCGTCGCGATACTCGGCAACCGCGACTGGAGGTTCCATGGAAACGTGCGCCAGATGCGGAGCGTAGTACTCGGCTTCAATTATCTTTCCACCGGTCTTCGCACTTTGGACAAACGCGGCATCCACGTCGCCGACGTTGCGAGCCACTTTGCCCGGCTGCCGCGATGTGGCTTCCAGCGTCTTGCGGAACGGCGCCGAGTTGTACACCGAATGCGGACTACTATCCCATTCGATCTTCAAGCTCTTGCGCCCCTTGAATGCCGCATACGTATTGTCGGCAATCACGGCGACGCCGCCCAAAGGCTGGAACTGGTGCGGCGGCTTAAAGGTCTCGATGGTCAGCGTCTTCTGAACTCCAGGCACTTTGAGCGCGGCTTTGTCGTCGTATGATTTGATCTTCTGTCCAAGCACAGGCGGATGCTCAACCGATGCATAAACCATGCCCGGCATAGTCGCGTCCATGCCAAAAATTGCTTTGCCAGTGACGATCTCGGGAAGGTCGAATAGGGAATTGCTCTCTTTGCCGATGTAGCGCCACTGTGAGCGTTCCTTGAGCGGGACATCTTCTTTTTTGGGAACCGGCAGCTTGGCTGCCGCTGCGGCAACTTCGCCATAGCCCAGCTTGCGGCCGCTGGCGCGATGCACAACGAAGTGAACCTCGGTCGTGCAATCCTTCGGAGAAACGCCCCACTGTGCGGCGGCGGCCGTGATCAGCATCACCCGTCCGGTGGCTCCCACCTGCCGCATCAGGTCGAAGCTGCTGCGGACCGAGTGCGACCCGTCCGTATCCTGATCACCATATTTCGGATCGCCGATTGCCTGCTCAATTTTAACTTTCGACCAGTCGGCATCCAGTTCGTCGGCGACCACGAGCGGCAAGGCCGTGCGGCTGCCGCATCCCATCTCCGAACGATGGGCGACGACGGTAACCGTGCCATCGGAAGCAATCGACATCCACAGGCTAGGTTCAAATGGAGGAGCGTCCGCGTCGCCTTCCGCGGCCCACAGCGGCTCGGGAACAAAGCGCGCGCTCAGCACAAACACGCCGCCCGCCAATGCGCCTTGCAGGAATCGGCGTCGGCTATCGTTATGGCTGACATTCTCAATTAGCTTCATGCCATCTCCTTCGCGGCTTGGTGAATCGCCGCCCGAATCCGCTGATAAGTCCCGCAACGGCAGAGATTGCCGGCCATAGCCGTGTCAATATCCTGGTCGCTCGGATTCTTGTTGTCCTTCAGGAGTGCGATCGCCTGCATAATCTGGCCGGTCTGGCAGTAGCCGCATTGCGGCACCCGAATCTCCATCCATGCCTTCTGCACGGGATGCATGGGTGCGATGCCTTCAATCGTAGTGATCTCGGCGCCGCTGACCTCTTTCATGGGAGTCGTGCAGGAGCGTATGGCCGCGCCATTCTGGTGCACGGTGCAGGCGCCGCACAACGCCATCCCGCAGCCGAACTTCGTTCCCGTCAGCTCCGCCACGTCGCGCAAATACCAAAGCAGCGGCATGTCAGGATCGCCGTCAAACGTCTTCTCTTTCCCGTTCACTTTAAAGCGGATCATTGGTCCCTCGGTGAACTTCCTCGGTGAATTATGGATGCTGCAAAATTGATTTCCATATCCTAGTCGCAGAGCGCGAAATGTGGAAGAGCGCCAAGAGATTCCCCCTGTGATCCCCCGTGCCCCCTGTGGTGAAGGTTTCCGGCGGTGCCGTCATATAATCGGTTGTCATTCCGGGAGGGATTTTGGCCTACGACGATCTGCGCGACTGGATCCAAGCGCTCGACCAAGCCGGCGAACTGAAACGTGTCCGCACCGAAGCGGATCCAATTTTAGAAATTACGGAAATCGCCGATCGGGTTTCGAAGAGTAGAGACCAGCAGGGAACTGTCGGCGGGAAGGCGTTACTGTTCGAGAACCTCAAAGGCTATCCCGGCGCACGACTTCTCATCAACCAGTTCGGATCGGCTCGTCGCATGCGGCTGGCGCTAGAAGTCAATGCCCTCGACGAAGTCGCCGAACGCATCCGCGGCTTCATGGACGTGAAGTCGCCGCAAGGCTTCCTCGATAAAGTAAAGATGCTGCCCATGCTAGCCGAGATGGGCAAGTTCTTCCCCAAAACCGTAGCCACCGGTCCATGTAAGGAAGTGATCAAGCGCGACACGTTCTCGTTGTTGGATTTCCCCATCCTGCAATGCTGGCCAAAAGATGCCGGACGCTTTATCACCCTACCCTGCGTGATCACGCGCGATCCAAAAACCGGAAAGCGTAACGTAGGCATGTATCGCATGCAGATCTACGATGAGCGCACCACCGGGATGCACTGGCAAAGGCAGAAGGTAGCAGCCGAGCACTACCGCGACCACATGCGGAATGCCGCAGTCGCTACAGCCCACGTAGGGACGGACGCATTCGTCCGTCCGGCCGGACAAAGTCCGGCGGCAGCAGTAGACATAATGGCCAGGTCATCAGGAGGCTCAATGTTAGCTCCAGGCGATCGTCCCACCGGCAAAATGGAAGTAGCCGTAGCTATCGGCACCGACCCCGCGCTCACCTTCTCCGCCATAGTGCCCGCCCCGCCCGACGTCGAAGAGTACATCATCGCCGGATTTCTGCGCCAAAAACCTGTAGAGCTGGTGAAGTGTGAGACCGTCGATCTCGAAGTCCCCGCCAACGCCGAGATCATCCTCGAAGGCTACGTCAATCTCGACGAACTCCGCACCGAAGGCCCCTTCGGCGATCACACGGCCTTCTACTCGCTCGAAGACGAGTATCCCGTCTTCCACGTTACTTGCGTGACCCACCGCAAAGACCCAATCTATGCGACGACGGTAGTCGGCAAGCCGCCGCAAGAAGATGCCTGGATGGGTAAAGCCATCGAGCGCATCTTCCTGCCGCTGATGAAGCTGACCATCCCCGAACTGGTGGACATCAACCTGCCCATCGAAGGCGTGTTCCACAACCTGATGCTGGTTTCCATTCGCAAGTCTTATCCCGGACAAGCGCGCAAAGTGATGAACGCCATCTGGTCGCTGGGGCAGGCGATGTTCACCAAGTGCATCATCGTGGTCGACGAAGATGTGGACGTGCAGGATATAGCCGACGTCACCCTGAAAGTGCTGAACAATATCGATCCCGAACGCGACATCCAGTTCACGCTCGGCCCAGTAGATTCGCTAGATCACGCCGCGCGCCTCGCAAACTACGGATCGAAAATGGGCATCGACGCCACGCGCAAGTGGTCAACCGAGGGCTTCAGTCGTCCCTGGCCGGATGAGATCGTGATGGACGCGAAGACGCGCGCGCTGGTGGATGGCAAGTGGAAGGCGCTGGCGAAGGAGTTGGGGATTTAGTAAGCGAGAGCGCAGGAATAGCCGTTTGCCATAGTTAGTGAAGTCGCTGTTTGCAACAGTTATCATTCCCTCTTGAGATCTTGGAGGGAACCAGATGAAAGTCACCTACGCAATCATCTTCCTGCTATCTTGCCTAGTATCGGTGGCGCAAAACTCGACTGACCATGAAGAGTTCGTCTTCGTGAGGCGCCAGATCAAGGAAACACATTCATTCATTCCGAAGAACGGCTACGTGCCCGACAAAGAGACTGCCGTGGCGATTGCTTACGCGGTGGCGCTCCCCGTTTATGGCAGAGAAACCCTAGATGCGGAGAAGCCGTTTCGTGCCGAACTCGAAAGTGGAAAATGGACTGTCCTCGGAACATTCCACGGCAAAGGCGAGGGGGGAACTGTCATCGTACAGATCGACAAAATGGGCGGTCAGATTCTCTATCTAAGCCACTCGATGTGAATCACTTGCTAGTCGTGCTCTTTGGGTAATTGTTGTTAAATCGCGTTTTCACTGACAACCCTCAATCTTCTCCTTACGGCGGGCCTATTGGCCGCTGGAGGGATCGGTGGGACAATTGGGCGGCGTCAGGGAGGTTGTGAAATGACGGTTCGGCTTTTGGTTGAGATCGTAATAGTAGTGATCGTGATCTACGTGGCAGTTCGATTCTTTCGGAAACGGGGATAGACATAGCCGGTGCCCCTCCTTGCGCGTTCTGTGCGCAAGAGCCTGCCCTGAGCGCAGCGGAAGGGGTGGGATTCCACGGTCGCGTCCCGTTTGGGATTTTTGGACGCTGATGACAATTCGCGCCCCTGAAGTTCGGCTTGAGCGGCCTGCGAACTTGTGTTCTCACTAACAAATAGCGCGGCCCGTGGGGGCCCGCATGCGCGCCTTAACCTCAACCCTCAACCTCATCTTCCTTTAACGGAATTTGAGCGAAACATGAGCGGAACACCACGAGGAGAAGAATCATGAAAAAAGTCCATTACATTCCCAAGGGATACAACACCGTTACGCCCTACCTCGTCATCAAAGGCGCAGCGAAAGCGATCGATTTCTACAAGAGCGTCTTCGGAGCCACCGTAGTCGTGCGCATGGATGGTCCTGAAGGCCGGGTAGGCCACGCCGAGCTCCAGATCGGCGACTCGCGCATTATGCTGGCCGATGAAAATCCTCAAATGGGCCACCGCAGCGCCGAGACCATCGGAGCGTCTCCGGTGAGCCTGTATGTGTACCTCCCTGATTGCGACAAAGTCGTCGCCAAAGCGGTCGCGGAGGGAGCGAAAATCCAAAGGCCGGTCGCGGATCAGTTCTACGGGGATCGCTCCGGATTCATCCAGGACCCATTCGGACATCTTTGGGGCATCGCGACTCACAAGGAAGATCTGTCCCCGAAAGAGATGGACGAACGCGCCAGGAAAGCGATGCAGGCGGCTTAGCGGCAGTTTTTGGCTAGTGGCTGGGCCGAAGACAGAAGGTTTTCCCTGTGTACCTCTGTGTCGCCTGTGGTTCAAGCTTCTGATTTTCAACCACAGGCGACACAGAGGTACACAGGGAAAATTGCAGTTCACAACGCTAGAAAGGAACTCTACCCATGCTCTCTGCAGGCAATCCCTTTCCGATTTTTTCCCTTCCCAATCAGGACGGCAAGACCACCAAACTTTCCGATTTCGCCGGGCACTGGTTGGTCGTTTACTTCTACCCGAAAGACGATACGCCCGGCTGCACCATCCAGGGCAAGTCGTTTACCGCGACCAAGGCTGATTTCGACGCCGCCGGAATCAGCGTCATTGGCGTCAGCTCCGACGACGTAGCCTCGCACAAGAACTTCTGCAACAAGTTCGCCTTTACCATCGACTTGCTCGCCGATACTGATGCCAGCCTGATGAAGGCGCTCGGCATTGGCCAGGCAGAATGGAAAGGGATGAAGTTCTGGGAGCGCACCAGCTTCGTGGTTGATCCAAAGGGCGTGATCCGCAAGGTGTACGAGAAAGTAAACCCTGAAGGCCATGAGAGAGTGTTGCTGGCCGACATCGAAGGAATGAAAGCGAAGGCGGCCTAACAGGAAGGCCAGAAAAGCTTGTCATCCTGACCCTGAGCTAGCCGAAGGGGAAGGACCTGTTTTTTGTCGGTGCAAGAGACAGCAGGTCCTTCGCTTCGCTCAGGATGACAAATAGTCAAGCGGCAAGGCGCATCTCTACCACTGGAGGTGTTAGCGCAGGAGAAAGCTCGCTCGCCAGCGAGCAGAAACGCTCCGGCGCGACGTTTACGAAGTTCTCCCCGAGCCGGGTTGGACAAGGATTCTCCGAGAATCGCGCGCTTCCCGGCTACTGCAGCGTGGTGGCGCCGTTCAACCCCTGATAGATGAACAATCCCGCGATGACCAGGATCATGACTCCCGACACGGCGCCAAGCACCTTGACGATCGGCGTGAGCTTTTGCATCTTGGAGATAACTTCCGTTTGATCTTTGTGCATCTGGGATTCGGTTTCATGCAGGAAGATGGAATCATCCTCGTGCATGGTGAGGGTGCTGCGATAGATCAGGAGGATAATGAGGATCCCGGTCAGAACACCCCACGCGACAAGCAGCCCGAACATAGGAGACATACGCCACCTCGGAGCTGAGATCGAGCCAATCCCCGAACCTGCCTTAAGCCCCAGCGAAAACAGCCTTGGCATGGCCGGACTTCGGGAACCAGCTCCTACTGCGCACGATTATAGACCCGTTGGCAAGGGGGGGTGCGACTTCTTGTGTGGACGAAGCATCTAACTTGAAGACTCCGCCAAAAAATAGGGCGGGGCCGCGAAAAGCCTTGCCGAGCCGGCCAAGACCTTTGTTATAATAGCTAAGTACAAGGAGATAAAACAGATGGCGACTACCACCGCACCCGGTGTACAACCCAAAACCTCGGCGCCAGTCCTGACCCCCGCCGCCATTGCCAAGGTCAAAGAGATCATGGCTGCGCAGACCCCGGTTCCGTCGGGATTGCGGCTGTCCGTAGTCGGCGGCGGTTGCTCCGGCTTTCAATACTCCATGGCGTTCGAGAATGGCGCTGGCATGATGGACAAGGTTTTCGACTTTAACGGGTTGAAGGTTTACGTGGACGCTACTTCCCTGATGTATCTTGGCGGAGCGCACGTCGATTACGTCGAGACATTGGAAGGCGCGGGATTCAAGTTCGAAAACCCGAACGTGAAGAGCACCTGCGGTTGCGGTTCCTCGTTCAATGTTTAAGCTTTTGCGTTGAAGTGTTTTCGGTTTCCGTCAAGCCCCGCTTTCGATGCGGGGCTTTTCTATTGGTGGGATACTCTGGCGAA
Organism: uncultured Acidobacteriaceae bacterium; assembly: GCA_963752985.1. Classification (GTDB taxonomy): domain Bacteria; phylum Acidobacteriota; class Terriglobia; order Terriglobales; family Acidobacteriaceae; genus Acidiflorens. Next base: position 39,229 of record CAVWAN010000013.1, on the reverse strand, counting down.
GCTCTACTGGTCGGGCGGCATCTGCGTCGGGGCTTGAGGAAGTTGCGCCGGAGGGCTTTGAGGTTGGCTGGGGTTCGGCGTGGGGCCCGGAAGATTGCTGCCTGGCGCCGGATTGACGGGTCCGTTCAGGTTTCCAGTGGGCATGCCAGGATTCACCGGCCCCATCAGCAGGCCGCCTCGGTCGGCCAGTGGCACGTAGATGAAGAGCCAGTCGTTGTAATGGTTCTTGTTGTAGAACACGTGAATGGTCTTGTCTTTCTTGTTCGTGCTGGCAACCCCGAGGATCGGCCCGCCCCCGAACGTCGGCCCGTTGAAGCCGGAGCTGGAATTCGAACCTGGATTGGAAGCAGAAGGCGATCCCGGCGAATTCGGATTTCCTCCCGCATCCGGAGAGTTGCCAGGAGAAGGAGAAGGATTGTTAGGATCAACGGTCGCGGTCGGCGGCGTGGCGGCGCCTGGCTGTCCAGGCGTTGGTCCCAGTACCGGCCCGTTGTTCAAAGAGATGTCTTGCTGATGCAGAAATTTGAAGTCTCTTTCTTTGCCCGTGGCCGGGTCGCGGTTCATCGGGTCGGTATATCGCTTGCGCAGGAAACGGAGGTGGTTGGTGTCTTCCAACTCCTCGACGCGGGATGGATACCGTTGAAACTTCTTGTAGAAGTGTTGAATCGCGCGCATGTACTCCGTACCCCGATGTCGCAACTCGTCTTCGCGGTCGCGGCGGATCTGTTGCTTCATCTCGGGCAACACGGTAAGCAGCGCAATCATGATCATCGCCATGGCCAGCATCAGCGTGATCATCAGGTAGCCGCGCTGACGATTCTGTAATTTGTGATTTGCAATTTGTAATTTGGTCGATCTCAAACCACGATGCCGCATAATGCTCACTCGCCTTCAAATTACAAATTACAAATCACCAATTGCAAATCAGCGATTGTCCTCATCCGCGGGTTAAGGGCAGGCTCTGTCGGTTGTTATTGATCACATCTTCCACGTCCACCGCGGTCGGTGAAATGTGCAGGACGCGATAGCGCCGGTCGACAATGTCGCCCTCGGCTGCGATAAAAATGTCGTCACCCTGCGACAAGAACACTTTCTTCGTCTCCCCAGGCCGGTTAGCAAAGCCAAAAAACTCGAGCGTGATGGGCGGCGGTGGCGGAATTGGTGGAGGCTGGCGCAGCGTCGCCGACACAGCATCCTTGGCATCTGTAGTGCCGTTCTTCTTTGCCGGCTCGATGGGCATCGATCCCGCAACAAAGATATTTCGTCCGTTGCCCGCGTACTTCATTTCCTCGCTTTGGCTGAGCAAGTTGAAGTCCAGGGTAGGATCCAGCCGCGGTTCCGCCGCGGGCACTATCTTTCCTGAAGCCGTGCGCCGCACGCTGGTCCGGGCCGCGGTAGCAGTCGTTGGCTCTGCTACCGGCGCCGTTGCCGGCAACGAGGGCCAGAGTACCCGGCCCAGCATCAGCAGTGCGATCCCGCCCAACCCCGCCAGCCAGATGAGTTGCTTCCGATTTTCGATTCCCAGCTTCACTCACGCACCCGAACGCAGAAAACTGTGCAACTTGATTTGCAGCTTGACCGGTCCCGCGCCTTCGCCCGCCAGTTCCACGCTATCCACCATAAAAAACAGCTTCGACCTCTCCAGCGTATTGATGAACCGCACCAGTTGGAGGTAGTCTCCGGAAAAACTTCCTTCGATGGCCACCGGAATTACGCCGGAGCTTTCAGCTTCCTCTTTCATGTATTTCGCCTGCTGGATCCGAACCCCATTCTCCGACGCCAGCTTTCCCAGTTCGTTGACCAGATCGGAGTCTTTCGCGGCAAAACGGTCCTTGTAAAACCCGCTGATCTGATCCTTGGCCAGCACGATCTTCTTGTCCATGCCGCGCAGCGGTTCCACTTCGCGGGTCTTATTTTGCAGTTCGAGTCGCAGTTCGTTCAATTGCAGCGTCCGCGAATCCGCCGAACCTACCAGCGGCGAGAACAGGACTGCCATCGCAACCACATCGGCCGCCAGCATCACCCCAATCGCAATCTTCAGCTTGCGCCGCGAGTTTCCCAAGTCCGGCATTACTTTGCGCTCCTGTCCGCCGAGCCCGGAACATAAATCGAGACCACCGAAGCGGCCACGCCCGATCCCGCCTCCGAACCCTGTCCCTCCGAGACCAGTTCCGTCCCCTGGAAACGCTTGGAGCCTTCCATGCGATGAACCAATTCCACGGCGGCAGCACGCGTGTCGCACGCCACCTTCATATCCAGTTGCATCTGATTCTGCTCATTCAATTCCGGGCGCAGCGAGACCACATGCAGGTTCGGGGGGATGACCCGTTCCAGATCCTCGAACCCGCGCGTCCAGGAAAATGCTTTGCGCTGAATCAGTCCGTTCAAGAACTGTGACTGGTCCCGGGTGCTGCGGTTGACGGGCATGTCGAGTACGGCCTGATCCTCGGTCCGCTCCTTGTTGAGCTCTGCGATCTGTTGCTGCAGTTGCACAATGTTGTGGCGATCTCTTCCGGCGTTGGTCCAGCCGCGCACCGCGAAGAGCAGCAGAGCCAGCGTCAGCGCGGCCAGCAGCCCCACGCCCAATCCCCAGCGCGCCCAGAATTCACGGGCATCTTCATACGGCCGGGTCGCGAGATTGATATCCAAACGCATAGTTATGAAATCCAGAAAAGCTAAGCCGCTGTTCGCTGTTCGCCTTTGGCCTTTAGCGAAAAGCGAACAGCGAGCAGCGATTTACGAAATCAAAGCTCCCACTACTCCCGCCATGCGCCAGCGCGGAATCGTCCCAGTGGTGGAGTCAATCTGCGACGACGCCACCAGTTCCTCAACGTGCGCGCCGGACTGGTTCTTCAACGCTGCCGCCGCGCCACCCATTTCCGGCAGTCCCGCCACATACACACGCTCAATGTTCAAGTTGTACGTGTCCTGGAAAAACACCACCGAGGGATAGACTTCTTCGGCCAGTTGATCGCCGGTGATGGTCACGCCGCGCACATTTTCGAGCGTGCGGAACAACAGCAGTTGCTCCTGATCGAGAATTGCGATGCTGATGGTGCGTGCGTCCACCTTGACCACCAGGGTTGCCCGTTCCGCGTCCGCGGCCCCGAGCGCGGCCAGCATCGACGGCATCACCATCCCGGGGTTGTAGCCCGCGTCGCGAAACGCCGACTCATACTCCTCGAGCACCGTGTTCAGCACCACGGCTGCCACCGCCCGCATCCCTTTACCCGTTGACTGCGCGTGATACGAGATGCGGGCATCGTTGGGATCAAAAGGCAGCGACTTCTTCAGCCGGAAACGGACCACCGCTTCGGCCTCGTGCCGCTTCGGCGGAAGGGTTTCGAAATCCAGCAGAACGACCCGCACCGAGGTGTCGGGAAGAATCGCGATCACGTCGCGGGAACGTCCGCCGACGCCGCCGAGCGCGCTTTCAATCGCGTGCCGGACCGCCGTCCCGTCGCGCAGATTCGCTTCCATTAAATCCGGTACCACCGTGCCCGGCGCCAACTCGCGCGCCGATGCCATGGCCACCATCCGTCCTGTGTCGGCGGCGCGGCCCGCCAGAACGCGGTCGGCTGCAATTTCGCAGGCGAGCATCGGGCGGCGAACGTGTTTGGATGAGCTGATCATTGTTGTTGCCTGATCGTAATTACTTCGGACGGTGGAGCGACGGGCACCCTCGCCCGTCCCTCCCTCGACTCCAAAACTGATGATATCCCCTGTTTTAATAGCGAGAACAGTTACCTCTGCGGATGCCGGGACTGGACTTTCGGCCCTTGCAGACGGTAACCAGCCTCAGCGCATGGTCTCGATAAACGTGACCTTGTTGATCTCTTTCAGAGTGGTAAATCCGCCGCGTACCTTGTCCAGAGCCGACTCGCGCAGGAAGCGCATGCCCTCTTCGCGGGCCGCTTTCCGGATCTCCGAGGTCGGCCTCTTCTCAAGAATCATCTCGCGGATGCGGTCGGTCAAATCCAGAAGCTCATGAATTGCCGTCCGCCCCCGGAACCCCGTGCCCGCGCACTCGATGCAGCCCTGCCCCTCATACAAAGCAACCTGCGACCACTGCAGCGGGTCCAAGCCGCTGGCTTCGAGCACGTCGTTGGGATAATGCACGGCCGTCCGGCAGGAATCGCAGATAACCCGCACCAGCCGCTGCGCCAGAATGCAATTCAGGGCCGACACGAAGTTGTAAGGCTCGACGCCCATGTTCAGGAACCGGCCCAGCACGTCGACCACGTTATTGGCGTGGACCGTGGTGAATACGAGGTGGCCGGTCAGTGCCGATTGGATGGCGATCTGCGCCGTTTCGTTGTCGCGGATTTCGCCCACCATGATCTTGTCCGGGTCGTGACGCAGAATCGACCGCAAACCGCGGGCGAAGGTCAGCCCCTTTTTCTCGTTGACCGGGATCTGGGTGATGCCGCGAATCTGATACTCGACCGGGTCTTCGATGGTGATGATCTTGTCTTCGTCGGTCTTGATCTCGTTGACCGCGGCGTAAAGCGTCGTGGTTTTGCCGCTGCCCGTCGGTCCGGTGACCAGCACCATGCCGTACGGCTCTTTGATATAGCGGCGAAAGCGGCGCAGGTCGTCTTCGTCGAAACCGACCACGTCGAGCGTGAGCTTCTTGAACTTCTCGCTCATCGACTCCTTGTCGAGCACGCGGAGCACGGCATCCTCGCCGTGAATCGAAGGCATGATCGAAACACGGAAATCGATGGCACGCCCGTTGTATTTCACGCGGAAGCGGCCGTCCTGCGGCACGCGGCGCTCGGAAATATCGAGTTCGCTCATGACCTTGATGCGCGAAATGATAGTCGAGTGGTGTTCCTTGCCGATGGGCGGCATGGCGTTGGTGAGCACGCCGTCAATACGAAACTTGATGACCACCGAGTCGTCACGCGTTTCGATGTGGATGTCACTTGCCCGCCGCTGCAACGCTGTGAAGATCGTGGTGTCAACCAGACGGATGATCGGGCTCATGTCGGTGCCCGCGCTCGCCGTCAGTTTGTCGATGGAGATGGTCTCGTCGTTCCCGGCTTCGTCCTCGCGGATCACGTCGAGCGTGAATCCTTCGCTCGCGTCCTCCAGCACGCGCTTGGACTGTTCGGTCTTCTTCAGAATGTCGGAGATTTGCTTGAGGGTCGAAACCTTGGTGACGATCCGCTTGCCCAGCAGCAGGCTGATTTCGTCAATCATCATCAACTGGCTGGGATCGGCAATCGCAATTGCCAGTCGCCCGTCCGCCGTCTCATCCAGGGGTACGAAGTTATAGCGGAACATCAGGTGCACCGGAATCTTCTCAAACAGATCGTGGTGCAACTGAAAGTCGCTGAGATCGATGAATTCACAACGGTAGCGCCGCGCGATATCGCGCGCGTGCACGAGTTCGTCGGTCACCGCCGCCGGTTCCGGCACCAGTTTTCCGCCATTCCCGCCGTTGACCAGTGCTGCTTTTTTGTCCGCCATGCCCATTCCAGTCTACAGCTTCTAATGCACGCCCGCTCCCAGGGTGAAGATCGGCATATACAGGGAGATCAGGATGCCGCCGACAAAGACCGCCATGATGATCAGGATAATCGGCTCAATCAGCGCCATGGCTGCGCCCAGAGCCGTCTGCACATCTTCTTCGTAAAATTCCGCCACCGAACTGAGCATCGCCGGCAGCGCTCCGGTCGATTCGCCGACCTCGAGCATTTCCACCGCCAGGTCGGGAAACAACTTTTGTGCCTCCAGGCTATGCGCCAGGCTCTGCCCTTCTTTCACTCGCTCCGCCGCAGCGGTGACGCCGTTTACCATCTGCCGGCTGCTCATCGATTCGCCCGCCGTTTCCATCGCCGGCACCAAAGGCAGGCCGCCCTGCAGCAGCGTCGCCAGAATGCGCGAGAAGTTCGCTACCTGGTACTTCAGCCGGATTTCCCCGATCAGCGGCAGCGACAGCAGGAACCGGTCAATGCGTTCCGCCCCCCGATCGCTCTGCTTCCACCGCAACAGCAAAACCACCGCTACCGCACCGGCCAGCAGCACGATCCACGCATATTTTTGCGCGTTCAGGCCGACCGTCAGCATGAACACAGTGATCGCCGGCAGTTGTGCTCCCAGGTTGTCAAACAGGTCGGCAAACTTTGGCACCACGTAGGTGATCAGAAAAATGAGCATCACCGTGACCATCGAGACCAGCAGCGCCGGATACACCAGCGACACCAGCAGCTTCTTACGGAAAGTCTGCACCATCCGCTGATACGTGATGTAGCGGCCCAGAACCTCTTCCATGCTGCCGCTCTTCTCTCCGGCCATCAGCGTGGTGGTGTACATCTTCGGAAAAACCTGCTGGGCGGCAAACGCATCGGACAGCAACTCGCCTCCCTTGACCCGTTCGCGCACGTCTTCGAGCAGCCGTAGCAGGAATTTGTCGCGCTGCCGCTTGATCAGAAGATCAAGCGCCGTCAGGATCGGCAGTCCAGCCTTGATCAGTGTCAGAAACTGCTGGTTGAAGATCAGGAATGCGGACTGCCGCAGGTTGCCGCGTTGTCCCCCACCCCGGTTGAGGATGGTCCGGGGCTTGACCCAATACACCAGGTATCCCTGCTGTGTGAACCGGTCATGGACCTCGGCCTCGGAATACCCGTGCTCCACCTGCTGCCGCAGATGGCCCTGTTCGTCGGCGACTTTGACCAGGAATTGTGCCATTCGATCTCGTCTGATGCTGCCGGTCTGGTTTCGAGCGCCTGCTGTCTCGCTTCTCAGACCAAGTCTAACATTCTGTTCCCAAAGAGGTTACCGCGGTAGTCCGGCGGCGCGGTACGCAAGTAACCCAATCGTTTTGTATCAGGGCATCGCTTTAGCGATGCCGCAAGAACTTCGAGGAAAAGCCCCTTTAGGGACTGGCTGTTGATGCTACGGTCCCAATTCTCCTTCCACCGTCTCCACTCCCGGGGGAGGGATAAATTGAAATTGGCTGTCGTTCAAATCCGGATTTTCCTTCCAGCCGGCAAAGCGGAACTCGGTGGTCGCCCCGTCCGCCTCCAGTAATACGATGCGGACAATCTGGTCAGAGGGAGTGATCTCCAGTTGCACCTCGTTAACCTGGCCCGCCGTGCTCTGGGTAGCGACGCGCTGCGGAACCCCTCGCAACAGCGTATTACCCGCGCCCAGAGGTGCTTGATCAACAACTTTCGAAAGTCCCCGTAATTCATTCTCCAGCTTTGTTTTACCTAGTAAGAATGCCAATGGAGACCGCAGGTCGTCCAGTTTCCGAAACTCCGTCTTTCTGAGTTGCCGTTCCGCCGGCAGGTAGAACCACACCGCCTGGCCGTCGCTGATGAACAGCTTCTCTTTCGGAGAACGGTATTCCCAGCGCATCTTGCGCGGCTTTTTCAGCCACAAGGTGCCCGATTCCATACGCTCCGAGCCCTCGCCCCGGTAGATCTCGGTAAAGTCCGATTGCAGGCTGCGCAGGTGGTTGTAATGCTCATCCACCGCCCGCGCCAACTGACGGACCTCCCCCGGATCGATGTTTTGCCGGGGGCTGTTCTGGGCAGCAGCAATTACCCCCACGAGCACCCATCCGGCCTGCCAGAAGCACAGCCGGAAACTACGACCTACTTTCAATTCGGAACCTCCGCTTGATCTTACCCCTGCTTTCTCCTGTTCATATTAAGCGGAAATGAATGGTTCCCGTGACCCATCCTTTTAATTGGGCACAACGTGCAACACTGTCGTTCGACGTCACAGACCAAGCCGCCCTTCCACGGCTAAAATGCGGTTTCTAGGGAGGCCGCTCATGGAACCGAAGCAGCATAGCTGTGAAACCTGCCGTCTGCGTGCGCTAGCGGAGAAGAAGCCGCAATCGTTGATCGCTCGCTTGTGGCGTTGGCACACGGGTTGGTGCCCGGGTTGGAAATCCTACCAACGCTCTCTGGCGGAGGCGGCGAAGCGCTCAGCGGCGTGACCCGTGGGGGCGCGCTGTTTGCGGCGACGGAACCAGTTCCGCGACCTTCGGGGGCATTTTCGTCCGATACACCGAATACTGCGGCGTTACGCTTGCCCTTTCCAGGCAGGGCGATCCTGCGAGTGCCCCGTCTAGTAGAGGGTTGTGATAAACGATCCACACCGGCCGCGCCGATTGCTCCAACGACTGCTCAAGATTTCGCAATACCCGCTGTAATCCCACCTCAGGTAGCGGATTGAACAAGTACAAAACCAGCGGCGAGTCAGGAAAGACAAATTCGCAGGCATCCGTGCAGACCGCTTCCATCTGCGCGCAACGCTGCGTCGGGCTCCGATATTCGCGAATGTTTTGCGCCGCCGCGCGATGCAGCTCCGCAATCAACTCCACGCCCACAATCTTCCGGAACGGATACTCCGAGGCCATCAGCAACGTCCGCCCCTTGCCGGATCCGAGATCGACGAAAGTGAATCTATCAAACGCGATGGGCAGGCTTGCCATCATCTCCCGAAACAGAGCCGGTTCGGTCGGCTGATAAGGAGAATGAAACAATCCCAGCAGCCGCTCCCGCCAGCCCACCGTGCCGCTGGTCGTGTTGACGCGATGTTCCCAGTCGTACTCCATATCACCGTAGCGCTGCCGCCGGCACTCGGGCGTCGACTCGCGCGTAAACTTCCACAGAATGCGGGCCAGCGGGGAAATTGCGCTGGCAGCGCCCTTCTCTCTTGCCTGTTCGCGCCACCAGCGAGCGAACGCGGTCCGAAGTTGTCGGGGGAAACTTGAGGACACACAAGGATGCTAGCAAAATCGAGAAACTGCTGTTAACTCTCAGCACTAGTGGAACTTTGGCGGGCCCGGTTTGTATCCGGGGGGCAGCCCCTTCTCCACGAACGAGAAGTCCTCCGGGTTGCGCAACTCGATGCGGCCGTCGGCCATGAGTTTGTAGGGCTTGCCATCGGGATCTCGCGGCACCCCTGCCAGCATCCCCGCGCCGATCAGCTGGTTGAAGCTCGACGGCAGCCGCCCCGTTTTCTCGGTGTACGAGGCAACGATCTTCTCGAGGTCCGTTACGCCCTCATCGACCTCTAACGCCCGCAGGTGCGCGATGGCGTTTTGCCGGATCAAATCTTCCGTCGCGGTGGCATAGGTAGCCTGCCAGAGCATGCGTGCCGTCTGGATTTCGCCCGCATGCTGCGCCATCTGGGCGGCCATCACACGCAGGAACGGATGCGCTTTCGGCACTTTGGTGCCCCGCTCGAATGCCTCGGCGGCGTGCGCGTAGTCCTTCAGGTCTATGTAGTAAAAGAATCCAAGGTTGTAATACAGTTTCCAGTTGTCGGGGTTGTTCCGGATGCCGCCCTCGAGGAGAGCGATCGCCTTGTCGGGTTGGCCCGCACCCAAGGGCGGCTTCGATCCCAGAAAGTTCGCTCCGAACTCGTAGGCCACAATCAACTTGGGGTCGAGCGCTGTAGTGATCTCCAACAGCGGGGCCAGCAGATTGTAGTCCGTGGCTCGCATTGCATGCCGAATGCCAAAATACTGCACCGTGCGCGTCCAGTAGATGTCGGCCAGCAACCCGTCATAACCCAAGCTCAGGCGTTTGATCCATTTCGGCGAGTTGAAATAGAGGACGTCTTCCAGGGTGGCGTGAGGTCGCATCTGGTCGAGCCGCCGCAAAAGCAGAATGGATCCGGCGAGCGAAAGCAACAGCAGGAGGCTGGCAACTGCCGTGACTTTGCGCGAGCCGCTCATTTCAGGTTCCTGCGCTCGAAGATCAGCACCGCGCCGCAGATTGCCATCGCCGAGTAGGTCAGCGCGTAGGCCGTATTGTAGGCAATCAGATGTGCAGGAATCGGTTGTTCATGGGCCACCTGCGCGATCACGTTCAGCGTCGAGAAGTTCGGCACAAGATAGGCCGCGGCCGTCGCCAGCCACCGCGTAAGCCCATGCGACATTCCGGCGAACCCGCGCAGATCCTCGGCAAAGCTGCCGATCACAAACAGGGAGAAGGTAAACACGGCCGACAGCAGCGGGGAAGAGAAGGACGAGAACAGCAGCGCCAGCGAACACAGAATCAGGAACTGCAGCACAATAAAGAACAACGCGACCAGGATCCAGGCGTCGGAGGACTGGAACTTGTGCGACACATAGAGCAGGGCCGCGAATACTCCGACGGCCATGCAGAACGTATTCACCACCAGCGTCCCGGTAAGTCCGAAGAACTTGCCGACGATAAATTCCCAACGCCGCACCGGGCGCGACAAAACGGTGTAGAGCGTGCGCTTCTCCATCTCTTTCGAGACCAGGCCGATGCCGATGAAGATGGCGATGACCACGCCGAACAGCGACACTGCCGTCAGTCCCAGGTTCACCACCACCAGGCGTTCGATGGCGATCGAGATTTGTCCCACTAGGATTGCGGCCCCGGACAGCAGCAGGGCGAACGCGATGAGGTTGTAAAGAATGCGGTCGCGCACCGCTTCGCGGAAGGTGTTGGCGGCGATGTGGGTCACTCGATTCATTGTGCCCCCACCGCCGGCATGGCTTCCGGACTCACTTTTTGCAAGTAATACTCTTCCAGTGAGGAACGCACCGGTATCAGCGAGATCAGCCGCAGGCGCTCCCGCCGCAGGATTTCCAGTGCCGCCTCCTGCTGGCCTTCGGGCAGGACCGCACGGATCGTTTCCCCAATCACGTGGCACTCGGCTCCCAGACCGGTGAGTCCGGCGGGAACGGTCCTTCCGTTCCAGATCAGCTCCACCTTGCCTGCGATCGACGAGGACAGTTCGGCTACGTGGCCCACGCCCCGCAGTTCACCCTGATGGATGACCGCAACCCGGTCACATAACGCCTCGGCGTCAGAGAGGATATGGGTCGAGAAAAAAACGGTTTTGCCTTGCTGCTTGAGTTCCTCGATCAGGTCACGAACCTCGCGGCGGCCCACCGGATCCAGTCCCGACATGGGCTCATCCAGAAAAACCACTTTCGGATCGTGCAGGATGGCCTGCGCAATGCCTGCTCGCTGCAGCATGCCCTTGGAAAATTTTCGCAACTGGAGGTCAGCGGTATCGCGCAAACTCACGCGTTCGAGCGCTGCCTCCACCTTTCCCGCAAGCTGCTTTGCTTCGACCCCCGACAACTGCCCGTAATATTTCAGCAGTTCGCGCGCGGTCAGATAGTCGTAGAAGTAAGGCTGCTCGGGAAGAAACCCAATTTGCGCCTTCATGCGCGGATCATCGAGTTCCATGCCCAGAATTCGCGCGCTTCCACCAGTGGGAAAGACCAGGCCCATCAGCATCTTTAAAGTGGTGGTCTTTCCCGCCCCATTGGGTCCAAGAAAGCCAAATATCTCGCCATTCTCGACCGCGAGGTTCAGAGGCCGCAGCGCGCACTTCGGCCGCTTGCGCCAGAAGCCGACACTGTACGTTTTTTCCAGACCAAGGATTTCAATGGCCGACATGGAAGTGAGAACTTACCAGAAAAATTATATTCGAAGGGATCGCAAAAGTAATTCGAGCGCTGGGTAACAACAATTACGGAAGTGTCTTACCTTTATCGAGTCACCGGGTAGGTCTGACAAGTTGGAAGATCGATGGGTGGCGTTCCACCCGCGCTGGGCTGGCTCCGCAATGCCCCGTCCGTCACCGTGCAGAAATCCTCGTCCCCAGTTTGTCCGGCCTTTAAAGGCGTGCCGCCGGCTACAAAGTCGCTGTTGTATCCGCCTCCGGAACTGATTCCTGTTGCCAGGAACTGGTATCCGCTGTGCCCCGCCGTGCCTGGTACCGCATTTGCGATAGCGTTGTCCAGCAGGCATGCGGTCGTTGGAGCAGGCGTGCAAGGCGCGGTTTTGCCCAGGTCCTGGATTTGGACCGCGTATCCGACAGTCGGGAAGTTGCTGAAGTACGAAATCTCAGCCGTCGTGATGCTCCGCACCCCAGCTGCCGCCGATGACTGGTTCGCCGCTATTCGCGCGCGCAGCAGGTTGGGAATGGCAATCGCGGCAATAATCAGAATGATGGCTACGACGATCAGCAACTCAATCAATGAGAAGCCCCGTTGACGAATCTGATGGCGCATCTGACTCACTCCTTACCATTTCTGTTGCATTTCACATGCCTAAGCATATCGCGCCTGCGATTACTCGTGTGATTACTGAAGTGTTGTGAGGTATCTGTTGTGAGGTATCTCTTGCCGGGTGGCCTCTACGCCTGCTTCCCGGCCCTGAGGTTTCGCTGAGGCAAGCTGTCTGTCGGCGCCCCGGGCTACCCAAACAACAGAAGGAGCATCGGATGTTGCCATCCGATGCTCCCGGCTTGTACCCTCAGGTACTTTGCTAACGTTGTGGTTACTGCATAGCGGGAACGGCGCCGGTGCAGGCTGCTAGGCCAGCCGCGGTTTGGACGGCTGGGGTCCGCACGACCGCATCTTCAAAAGAGCAAAAGCTCTTGACACCAGTTGAATTGAACATGAGCGGATTGGCTTCCACCTGGTAGCCGGTGTTCATGCCGCCGTTCGGGACCGGAGCGTACTTGTAGAGATAGCCAGACTTGGCCGGCGCTGCCGTGGCTTTAGCCAGCGAGTTGTCAATAAGACAGGCATTGGTTGTGGTGGGGGCTGCGGCGGCGCAAGTATTGGCGTTGTCGCCCAGATCTAGCAACGCTTGGGAATACCCAACCACCGGGTAACTGGACACGAACGACACTTCGGCGGTGTTGATGGTGCGAATGCCGCTGGCGGCAGATGATTCATTGGCCGCAATGCGCGCGCGCAGCAGGTTCGGAATAGCAATAGCAGCGATGATCAGGATGATCGCCACCACGATCAGCAGTTCGATCAGTGAGAAACCTTTTTGTTTCCGCATTTAAATTGTCCTCGTCTCCGATTTTGATTGGCTTGGTCGGATGACCAACTCGCTTGGACTATCGCATTCTGAAGGCCAGAGGCCGCAATGAGAGAAAATAAGCGTCCTTCTGGGTGTAAACTCAGTGTTTTCAGCGGAGTTCTGCGGGAGGGTCACCCTATAATTCCTCTTGCAGTTCCCAGTATGACACTTTTCGAGACCTACATTGACAAATTTTGACAATTGCCCTGGTTTCCATCTTGGTCCATCTTCATCTTCTTTTCAAACCGCCCGTCCGATGGCACAACTCATATGTTGGGAACGGCGGCCCCAGCTCTTCTTGTGCCCGCACAAATTTCCACCGCCGAGAGGCCGAGTACGCCGAGAAATCCGCATTCTCTTTTCTCGGCAGCCTCGGCGTCTCGGCGGCAAGACTTTAGGTTCATATCGCGTCTGCGACGTCCAGGGCAAGCTGTGGCCGCCCGGAGCTATAACGTCTCGCAAATAACAAAGGAGCATCGGATGTTGCCATCCGGTGCTCCCGGCTTGTACCCTCAGGTACTTTGCTAACGTTGTGGTTACTGCATAGCGGGAACGGCGCCGGTGCAGGCTGCTAGGCCAGCCGCGGTTTGGACGGCTGGGGTCCGCACGACCGCATCTTCAAAAGAGCAAAAGCTCTTGACACCAGTTGAATTGAACATGAGCGGATTGGTTTCCACCTGGTAGCCGGTGTTTATGCCGTTCGTGACCGGAGCGTACGTGTAGAGATAGCCAGACTTGGCCGGCGCTGCCGTGGCCTTAGCCAGCGAGTTGTCAATAAGACAGGCATTGGTTGTGGTGGGGGCTGCGGCGGCGCAAGTATTGGCGTTGTCGCCCAGATCCAGCAACGCTTGGGAATACCCAACCAGCGGGTAACTGGACACGAACGACACTTCGGCGGTGTTGATGGTGCGAATGCCGCTGGCGGCAGATGATTCATTGGCCGCAATGCGCGCGCGCAGCAGGTTCGGAATAGCAATCGCGGCGATGATCAGGATGATCGCCACCACAATCAGCAGTTCGATCAGTGAGAAGCCTTTTTGTTTCCTCATTGTAGATTGTCCTCGTCTCCAAATTTGATTTTCGTGGTTGGATATCCCAACTCGCTTGCACTATCGCACTCCGATGGCCAGAGTTCCAAGTAACGGAAGTCATGCGTCTTGCTGGGGTAAACTCAGCATTTTCAGCGCAGTTCCGCCCGAGGGTCATCCCCTGGTTACCTCTTAACTCTCCCAGTATGACACTTTCCGGGACCCAGATTGACAAATTTTGCCAATCGCCCCTGGTCTTCATCGTCTATCTTCATCTTCCTTTCAAACGGCCCGCCAGATACCGCAACCCACATTTTGGGACGCTCGCCTCCGCTCTCTTGCGCTCGCAGAAATTTCCACCGCCGAGACTCCGGGAGAAACTCAATCGTTATTTCTCGGCGGCATCGGCGGGCGGTAGAATAGGCGCTCGCCGGAACGCGCCCATGCCGAACCTTCCATTAAATGCCGATCGCGACATCGCTCGCGCCTCTACTCTGCCCGCATCCCTCTATTTCAGTACTGAGACCTTTGAGGACGAAAAGACCAGGCTCTTCGCTTCCACCTGGCAGGTCGTCGGGCATGTTCGCCAGGCTGCGAGCCCCGGCGACTACTTTACCTTAGACCTCATCGGAGAGCCGCTGCTCATTGCCCGTGGCGATGACGGCTTGCTTCGATGCTTTCATAACGTCTGCCGCCATCGCGCCGGCAACCCCGCCTCCGGCTGTGGAAACCGCAAACTCTTTCGCTGCGGCTACCACGGTTGGACGTACCGCCTCGACGGCGCTCTTCTCCTCACCCCAGAATTCGATGGCGTGCAAGATTTCGATCCCAAAGACTTCGGCCTCGTCCCCGTTCGCCTCGAGGAGTGGTTCAACCTCATCTTCGTCAATCTCGATGCTGAGGCTCCCCCGCTGCGCGAGTGCCTGGGAGAATTGCCTGCCCAGGCCGGCAAGTTCGCTTTCACCAGCATGAAGTTTTCCGAGCGCCGCACCTACGAAATGAACTGCAACTGGAAGACCTACATCGACAACTATCTCGAGGGCTACCACGTGCCCAGCATCCACCCGGCGCTCAATCGCGAGATCAACTACGGCGCCTACACGGTCGAGCCGTATTCTCAGCATGTCCGCCAGTGGACCCCGATCCGCGGCTCGCAGCCCGGAGACTCCGCCCCGCGCCAGTACCAGCAGGCCGGCCATGACCTCACCGCCGATTATTTCTGGATCTTTCCTAACTGGATGCTCAACTGCTATCCCGATAACGTCCAGCTCAACATCGTCCTGCCGCTCGGCCCCGAGCGCACACGAGCAATTTTTGAATGGTACTTGCCGGAGAAGGATCTGGGCAGCGAGGCGGCCAGCAAAGCGCTAGCCTTCAGCGACGAGATTCAGGCCGAGGACGCCAAAATCTGCGAGATCGTCCAGAAAAATCTGCACTCCCGCAGCTATCACAGCGGCCGCTACAGCGTGAAGCAGGAAAAAGGCGTCCACGCCTTCCATCAGATGTATCGCGAGCTGATGCCGTAAGAGCAGGTGTCAGGTCTTAGGTCTTAGGTCCTGCCCTCATGACGCGGAGAAGAATCACTCGGCCATTGAGATCTCGATCTCTCCTTGCCCAAAATCCGAAAGACTCGAAAACTGAAACGCTAAGACCTAAGACCTAAGACCTAAGACCTAAGACCCGCCTTCTCAGCTTCGCTTCAGCAGCAAACACGTGATGTCATCGTGCTGCGGAGTGTTGCCTACGAACTGGTCCAATCCTGCCATCAGGCTGCGGAGCAATTCCGCCGGAGCCGATCCGGACTCGCGATCGACCAGCCGTATCAATTCCGGTTCGCCGTATTCCACATTCTTCGTATTGACCGCTTCCACCACTCCATCGGTAAAAATCACCAGCCAGTCGCCGCGTTCCAGGCGAGCCATCCCCACCTGGTAAGCCGCGTTCTCAAATATTCCTACCGGAATGCCTCCCGCCTCCAGCCGTTCCAGCGCGCCCGAAGCCTTGCGCAGAATCGGAACGTTGTGCCCCGCGTTGACGTAGGCTACGTCTCCGGTGGCTGGATCCAGTTCGGCAAGAAAAGCGGTGGTGAAGCGAACCCCGCCCATGGTGTTCGAGCAGGAATAGCGATTCACGCCGGCCACCAATTCCGCGAGAGGCTCGCCGTTTGACGACAACGTGCGCAGACTAGCCTGGAAGGTCGCCATCAGCATCGCCGCCGGAATACTTTTCCCGGCCACATCGGCTACTACAAACAGAATGCGGCCTTCGCTCTGGTTTTCGCCCGACTTCCTGCCGGGCCGTAGGATCACGTCGTAGTAGTCGCCCGCCACCGTGTTTGCCGGACGCGTAGCATAAGCAATCTGGTATCCCGGAATCTGCAGCGGTGCGCCCGGCAACAACCATGCCTGAATGTCTTTAGCGATCTCCAGGTCGCGCTTCATCACCACTCGATCGGCCAGCTCCAGCAGCAGGACGACGAACATCAGCAGCCCGCCCCAGAAACGCAAGTCCAGTCCATTGACCTCGACATGATTGTTGTCGTTGGTGTAAGAAAGCCCGCCGCCAGGAAAGAACAGCAGAATCAGAGCCAGCAGCAGTAGCACGCGTCGTGCCGGGGTTAGCTTTTCCAGGACCGCCCAGAACAGCGCTTTCGCCGTCTGCCAGACCCGGCGCACTCTGCGTGACTCCGCCGGCAGATTGTCCAGACCCGCCGAGTAGAGCCGGTAACTCGATCGCGCGTCCTTGGCAAACTGCGACCAGAGCTGGTTCGCCGCCAGCCCCTCGGTCACCCGATGCCAAAACTGCCGCACGTTGTTCTTGGAGCGCGGAAGAGTCTGCTGAGGGGCGGCCATGGCGGAGCAATCATTATAGGGCAGTCGGTCTGCAGCCTCGCGGGTGTTGGAGGGCATGGACTGCGACCGCGACTCGGATGGCTCGCATCGCCTTTCCTTCGCAAAGGTCATGGGAAGGGTACGGCTTCACAGGCTGCGGAAAAACTCAATCTTGGGCTTGATTTTAGGTGCGCAGCGCTTCAGCGCTGCGGTAACTGCTTTGTTCTGAGTCCGGCTTTAGCCGCTGAGGTGACACTGTCTGGTCGGGAACGACTTTTTCCGCAGCCTCTTCAGCCGTGCCGCTAATGACCGCTAGAAATGCGGCCTTTAGCCCCTGAGGGATTATTCTTCAGAATAGATCCAACTGCCGATACGCCTCTTCCACGGCGTGGGCCCGGTGGCTTCGCCTCGCATGCTGCCTGCCAATTCCGTACTTTTCACGCAGTCGCGCCATCTGTAGCGACAACCGCTGCGCGTATCCAGGCGGCAGAAATGCGCGGCTCTCATAGCGTTTCTTATAGTTGTCGACTAGCGCAGGGAAGTGCTCCGCCAGAAACGGCACGAACACCGCCGCCGAGCAGGGCTTGAGGAAAAGCGGATTGGCGAAGATATACTTCGCGCCCGCTTCACTGGCGGCTTTTACCAGGGCCTCGAGATCGCGCGGCCGGTCGGTAATTTCGGGCAGCACCGGCGCACAGATCACTCCCGCATCCACGCCCGCAAGATTCAGCTGACGAACCGCCTCGAGGCGCAGATCGGGACGCGGCGCCCGCGGTTCCAACTTGCGCGCCAGTTCCACATCCACCGTGGTCACGGTCACATTCACAAAGATCCGGTTGTGTTCGCCGACCCGCCGCAGGATCTCCGCGTCGCGCGTGACCAGGTTCGACTTGGTCACAATTCCAATTTCCAAACCCGAATGTTTTGCCAGTTCTTCCAGAATGGCGCGCGTCACCTCAAACCGGCGCTCCGCCGGCTGATACGGATCCGTCGCCGTACCGATTGCAATCTCTTCCCCACGTTTAACCTTTTTCAATTCCGATCGCAGAAGGGCGGCTGCGCGCTGCTTGATGAAAATCTTTCGTTCAAATTCCACGCTGTCGCGCAGTTCCATGAACTCATGGGTATAGCGCGCATAGCAGTACTTGCAGGCAAACTCGCATCCGCGATAAGGATTGATGGCCCAAGTGAAAGGAAGATTGCGCCGGGTCACCACCCGATTGAGCAGAGATCGTGTCCCGAGCGTGAAGTACTCGACGTTGTGCCCCTCGCGAAGCGACTCCCCCGCGGCCGCAAGGCGAGCGATGCCGACCAACTGCGGCCGGGACTCGAAATCAGGGAGCAGCGGAAGGGAAGCCGTAGGCGTGGTGATATTCGCCATTTGTTCGCCTACAATATCTCCAGCCGGGAATCTTGTCAATGGGGTGGGGGAGTGCGGCCGCGACATCAATTCTTAGTGGGTGAAATCGCCTTCTCATCCCATCCGGTTCACAATTACCGGCAACTCCTTCTCGATGGAGCCAACAGCCGCAGCCTAGACCTGCTGACGGAGGTTGGGACGCAGTGTGAGCGAGCCGTCATCGTTCAGCTTCTGGTGACAAGCCCACCACACGGGATAGCGCATTCCCTTTACCTCGATCTCAGCTTTAAGTTTCAGTCCTTTCCAATCGGTGACGTTCGGAAGCACGAACTGTGCCTGCCGAATCTTGCCCGGTAACGGGTAACCGGCATCCAGACATCCGCTCTTGAGCACTTTTCCGTCCTGGCTCCCCACGCTCACCCTCAATACGCCCGGCACACCCGCGATTCCGTCATTTGCGAAGCCGACAATCAGCCCCAGATAACCATCGCCCTTATAGCTCCAGATGAAAGACGGCCTCACCCGATAGCCGATTCGGCGATTGATCTGGTCGAAGGCTGCCGGATAAGCCTGGTAGTAGCTCATCAGATTCTTGGCGCTGATCTGGTGAAAGTTCCAGAGCGACCAGTAGTTGGCCCCGACATCCATCACATGAACGATCATGTTCTCTGCCGGGGATATCCCTTCATATGCGAGGCGTGGATCGGGAGGTTTACCCGGAAGCCCCTGCTCGAGCAATGCCGCGGTCCAGGGTGGGCGATTGCTGAGCGCTTCAATCTGCTCGTTCTCAATAAAGATGGTATCGCTCCGGATCCAATTGTTACTGCGGACCGTGCGATCTACCAGTTCTGAATTACCAACCCGGCTATAGTCCGGTTGAGTATTGGTCAGGAGAGGAGTCTTCTTAAAGTGTTCGAGCTGGACTTCGAGCATATTGGTCCAGGTGCGCTCTGCTGTCTGGTAATCGGGGAAAGGATTGTTGCCGAATGGCCAAGTGTGCCCTTCACCCCAAAAGCCATACATGAAGGTATCGATAAACTCGATGAGCGGATTGCCATCGAATTCCGCTGCCAATAGGCCAACCAGTTCCTGGAATGCCTGCTGAAAAAAAGGATGGTCAAACCGGGGCTGATAACGCGAATGCGGGTTCTGCAAGTATCTTTGTGCCGATGCACTGCTCTCCTGATCGCTCAGGACCAGATCAACTTTCGGCACTTTGTCGAGGACAAAGTCCGGGAGGGCCGCTTCATGGGTATAGTCTGGAGCGCACATCTGAACTCGCAATCCGACCCGCTTGTTGTTCTTCTTCGCCAGTTCGAAAACGAGCTTGATGTAATCGGGCATCTCCAGGCGCCCTGGCCGCCGCTGCATTTCCCTCCAGGTCGGGCGGATATAGAGCTGCTGGCCCAAGGGAAATCGAACCAGGTCTTCGATCGCCTGAGGAATATTGTCTGACTTGATTTCCTCAGTGCCACTGTCGGCTGTGATGTAGGTGACGAGTCCCTTGCCATAGTTCGGCACGACGTCTTCCGAAGAAGTCGTGGTCATCACCACGTCGTCAGTGGGAATGACGGCATCAGGTGGGTATTGCGGGAATGGCCCCTGATTGAGGCGATCGTTCACCTGGGGACCGGAACCGAAGTCGTAGTTCCCCCAGTTGTGGGCGGGAACCTTCGCCTGCGCCTTACCCATTCCAAGTTCTGCAGCTAGGGCAACAGCGACAGTGCTTCTTAAAAAATCTCTACGCTGCATCGCAATTATCTCCTGCTTATCGTTCGATCAGATTGCGGCTGGGTTGGACGAGAAGGCCCAGGAGTCCTGTGACGACATAGATCCAGAGCCAAACCGTCTGAGCATAGAATGCCTCGATAAAAGAGCTGTGATTTCAGCTCGTAGTTGGCGAAAAATCGCCATAGTCACCACTTGAGCCATTCGCGACTACTACTCCACATCGCGTACTCGCACGGCCTTGAACAAGGCGATCGCATTTAGCAGCCGGTCGCAAGCTCAATCGTTTCGTTCGCGTACCTTACGGATGATCGCCCTGTTCCGGCATCAGCCCCGGCGGTGGCGCCGGAATCGCAATATCCAGCTTGTTTACCGTCCCGAGCGATGACAGTGGCTTGTCGAATTCGGCGACGTTGCCCACCACCAGCACCGCCATCTGCTCGCGGTGGATATACTTCGCCGCCACCCGTGCTACATCTTCTTTCGTAACTCCTTCGATCCCTTTCTGAAAGTTTTCCAGAAAATCCAGCGGATAGCCGTAAAACTCGTAAGCCATTTTTTCCTGCAATACTTTCTCCGGTGAATCGAAGCGAAAAACAAAAGAATTCAGAATCGCGTCCTTGGCGCGCTTGATTTCTTCATCGTTGATGGGATGTTTGGGAAGGTCGGCGATCTCCTCGTCGATCGCCTGAATGGTTTCGATCGTCGTCTTACTCTTCGTGCTCACCATCAGTCGCAGTATCCCGGGATGATCCCAACTCGCCCCCACTCCACCGCCAACCCCATAGGCGAGTCCTTTGGTGGTTCGAATGTCGCCAAACAGGCGCGACGAAAATCCTCCGCCGAAAGCTTCGTTAAATACCGAAACCGCGAAATAATCGGGATTCTTGCGCGTAATGCCTGGCGCTACCATTTGAATGTTGCTTTGATTTACGTCGGTTTTGTCGACCTGGTAATATCCCGGTTTCGCGGGCTCCGGCTTGATCTCCGGATTGCCTGCCGCCTGCCCCCTGGGCCAGGATGCAAAGGCCTCGCGTAGACGAGCTTCCATCTTCGCCCCGTCAAAGTCGCCGACTACGCCGAGGATGATGTTGTTCGGGTGCACATACTCGCCGTGCCACTCGACCAAGTCCTGACGCGTGATCGCCGCCACGGTTCGATACTCGGCGACGCGCGCATACGGATTCGTTGCCCCGTACACCAGCTTCGCCGCTTCGCGTCCCGCAATCTGCGAGGGATCGTCGTTGCGCCGTGAAATGTTGTCGTACATCCCCTTCTGCGCAATTTCGATTTTCTCGGCGCGGAACTCCGGGTTTCTCAGCACGTCCACGAACACGCGAAATACATCGTCGAAATCTTCTTTCAGGCACGACCAGCTCACTGTTGTCGAGTCCATGCCTCCGCCGGTCTCGACCTTGACGGCACGCTGTTCCAGATAGTCGTCGAGCTGGTCGCCGGTCTGCGACTTGGTGCCGCCGGTGCGCCATACTTCTCCGTAAACATCCATCAGCCCGATTTTGTTCGCCGGAGCCGAACGTTCGCCGCCGCGAATGCGAGCCGTGCCGTCAATCATCGGCAACTCGTGGTCTTCCTGGAGAAACACCACCATGCCATTCGGCAACTCGATGCGTTTCGGCTGTTGCGGATGGAACGCCGGCAACTTCGGAACTGTTATTTGCTGCCAGGGTTGCTGAGAGGTTTGCTGCGCCTGCGCCCACAATTGCACACCGCCGGCGAAACAGAAACACAGGACGATCACGAACACCAAGAGCTTTGTATCAGGGTATCGCTTTAGCGATACCGTAAGACTCTCGAAATCCGGTGCCCCTTTAGGGGCTATGCACGTGCGCTTCACTGTCCACCTCCCTGCGGCGCTGCAGCAGTTGGCGGCGGCCCGCCGGCAAACTCGATAATCCCCACCGTCCGGTTATCGGGCGTAAACGTACGATTCGCGACCCGCCGTATGTCCGCCTTGGTAACCTTTTCAATCCGGTCCACCGAGCGGAACAGTTCCCGCCAGTCGTCATAACGCGATTGATTCAAGCCGAGTGCGAATGCCAGCCCCTCGTTTGACCCGAGCGAGCGGATTAGATTTGCCTTGGCTCGCGTCTTGATCATCTTCAGCTCTTCATCCGAAATATCTTCTTTCTTCAGCCGCTCAATCTCTGCATGAATTGCATCGGCTATCTCTTGTGGCTTGTGGCCTGGTATCGGGGAGGCGTAAAACGCGAACAACTGCGCATACTTGTTTCCCGGATATCCGGTAAATCCCTCCGCATCAGACGCGATCTGCTTGTCGCGGACCAGGGCCCGGTAGAGGCGTGAGGTGCGTCCATTCGACATCAGGTCGGTGATCGCATCGTAGACCTGGTCGTCCGGGCTGCGGTAATCGGGGCGATGATAGCCTTCAAGATAAAGCGGCTGCGACTGCTCGTGCAGCACCACCGTCCGCTCGGAATTCTGCGGCGGCTCGACGGTCGTTGCCGTGTCCGGCTTCGGATGCGCCGGAATTCGCGAGAAATACTTCTCCACAATCGGCATCGCTTCCGAAGCTTTCAAGTCTCCCACCACCGTGACCACCATGTTCGAGGGCACGTAATACTTATCGAAGAAAGCCTGGGCGTCGGTCGCCGAAAAAGAATTCAAGTCCGAGATCCACCCGACCGTCGGCCGGTGATAAGGATGGGCTGAAAATGCCTCTTCCGTGAATTGCTCGAAGAGTCGCCCCTGGGGATCGCTGTCGATTCGCATCCGCCGCTCTTCGATCACGACATTGCGCTCCTTGTAAAACTGCCGCATCACCGGATGCAGGAAGCGTTCCGATTCCAGATAGGCCCACAACTCCAGCCGGTTGATGGGAAACGAGTAGAAGTAGGCGGTTTCATCGAAACTAGTGAAGGCGTTCATGTTCTCGCCGCCTTCGCCTTCGACGATCTTCCCGAACTCATTGTTATAGGGCGCGGAAAACTTGTCAGCCGCCGCAATCGCGTCCTTCCAGTTCTGTTCCAGCTGCTGAAGCTTCTTTTCGTCGCGGTCCACCGGCTTGTCGCGCTCGGCAATGTAGGCGGCATAAACCTCTTCGACTTTTGCCAGCGCCACTTTTTCGCCGGCATAGTCGCGCGTCCCAATCGTGTCCGTTCCCTTGAAGGCCATGTGCTCGAACATGTGCGCCAGGCCCGTTTTGCCCATGGGGTCCTGCACCGAGCCCACATCGACGTGGGTGAAAAACGAAAACACCGGCGCCTCCGGCCGCTCGCAAAGGATGATGGTGAGCCCGTTGGCGAGCTTCTTCACCGTGGTGCGCTTCTCGAAAGAAGCCAGATCCTGCCCGACAGCGATCGAGCACAGCACGAAACCGACGACCAGTGTTTGTATAGAAGTTAAGCGGACTTTCATCCTGCCTCCACGACCCACGACCAAAATTCGAAATTACGTGGAGGCAGGGAACCTTGTCAAACGAGCAACTGACCGCCGACTGAGAACGGCCGCATCTCGCCGAGAAGAGAACCAGACCTCCTCTGTGGGATGGGCACGCGGGCGAACGCATTGCCGGCGTTATAGCCAGCTATAATAAGTAGAGACGCGGCTTGCCGCGTCTGCCCTTGCCTCGTGAAAATGTCCCGCGAAAAGAGCCTTGTCGGCTATGTCAATGTGCAGAAGTTTGCATATTGTCCAAATCCTGCTCATTACCGCACGTCTTGCTTAAAACCGTAGCCCTGACTAACCCATTCGCCCGCTTGCAATTCTTGCCAGTGCTTTCCCGCAAAGGCGGGTTTAACATAGATAGCGATGTAAGCGCTGAATGGCAGGGTGCGTGCACCTAACAGATTAAGCAGCCCGAAGTTCAGGAGCAGAGGATCAAAGATGAGATTTTCATTGGCGGTTGCGGTTGCACTGGCGGGTCTCAGCGTGAGCGGACTGGCGCAGCAAAACAACACCTTCAAGGTTAAGCCTTCGCACACCGAAAAGGCCCCGAGAAGCAGCGTGCCCATCAACCAGACGGGAATGGGTCCGGCATCGACGTCCGCCTCCGCCAACAAGGATTTGAAGAGCCTGGAACATCAAACCGCCCAGGCCTCCGCGCCCATTCGATCTACCGGACGGAGGACGCCGGCAAAGGCGCCCGCGCTGAAATCGGCCAAAACCCAGTCCAATCCCCCAATCAACTTCAATGGATCGGGCGGCGGCAAGAGCGCGGGAATGGCCAGCCAGGGGACAAACCCCTACAAGGGGCGCCTCCGCCAGAAAGACCGTCAAAAATAGAACTCAGCGGAAAGACTCTTACCAGGGCTCGAAAAGACCATCTGATTTCAGCGACGATCGGTAAACAGTAAGAACTAGGCAGGACTTTCTCCCGTTACTGCAGCTTTGCGTACTCCGCCTTGGCTTCCTTCAGGATAGGGATGTCGGGGTCGGCGTCCTTCCAGAGGGTGAGGAAATCATGATAGGCCGCCTTGGCTTTTGCCGTGTCACCCTGCATGGCGTAAGCGCGAGCGAGACCGAGGCGGGCCAGCGCGCCCCAGGGAAAGTTCGCTACCAAACCTCGGTGGTCAACGAACTTCTGAAACTCCGCTGCCGCGCGGTTGCCGTCGTGGAGCATGAGATAGGCTTCCCCACGCAAGTAAGCTGGGCATAGGTATATCAGGAAGAGCGTTGGTGTGCTAAGTTCGATCGTGCTCGTCGCCTTCAATAGTTTGATCGCCCGGTTCGGGTCTTTGCGTTGGAGCGCAACCCCCGCCTGGATCGTTGGCAGCCAATACCTCTGAACTACTGTGTCCAGCGGGAACGTCTTGTCGAGATCGGCCGCCAGCTTCTCCGCCCTTGCCGTATCACCTGCCGATGCCAGAGCCAGTGCCGCTGCCGCCCGCACATCGCGGTTCGGGGCCAGCTTCAAGGCCGCATTGACCTCGGCACGCGCTTGCTTCCGGTTTCCCGATTCCACCTCGCGCAGGGCTGCCACCACCTGATATAAAGCGGCCCTTTCGTTGTCGTCGTTATGCTGGGCTGCTTCCATCGCCCGGCCGGTCAGTTCGCGCGCGTTCTTCAGCTTGCCGTACCAACCTTCCGTGTCCGCTTGTGTGGCCAGCAGCAGGTCCTTCGTGTCTCGTTTTCCCATGGCTGCAGAGAATAGCTGCGCCATCTGTGCCCCATTGCCCTTCAGGAAGGCCAAGTAGTAGCGGAACATGAACACGCCCCCGCTCTCCAGCTTGCGCTCCTCTGCTTGCTTGAACACCGCCTCCGCTTCATCCAACTGGTTGACGTACACGTAGCCGCCGCCGACGTTGACATAGTTATTTACATTATTTGGCTCCAGGCGCAGCGCCTCACGGTCCTCCTCCAATTCCTTTTCCAAGTTTCCGAGCTGTCCATAAATAAATGCCAGCAGTCTGTGTGGGTGGTCGTCCCTTGGGTAGGTCCGCTCCCAGAGTTCGTAAGTCGGCTCCGCCTTCTCTAGTTCTCCGGTTTGCATTAAGTAGAGTCCTTCAATGAAGAACCGCTCTCGCTCGCTCACCTTCTCCCGTAGTGCGTAAGCTTTGCGACAATTCTCGTCCGAGCGCGCATCTTCGCTGAGGTTGGAGTAGGTGATCGCCATCCGGGCGTAGGCCATGGCGAAATTCGGGTCAAGTTCCACCGCCCGCTTGTAGAAGGGCAGCGCCGCGGATTGCTCGCTCGCATAGTACATTTTCACTCCCACGCTGTAGGCTTTCAGCGCCTCCAGCGATGGCGTGGTCGCCTCCTCCAACGGCGTAGCGTACTTCTCCACCGAACTGAGCGACTCGCCCAGCTTGCTCCGCAAGCTGACTGTCGCGTTGTCCAGCGCCTTGAGTACCGCTTCCTTGTCCACCGCCTGCTCCTGCGCTTCGGCCAGCACATCCCCCGTGTTGCAGTTCTCTGCCTTCAGGCCAATCACGTACTGGCTACCGAGGACGGCAATCGAACCCGTCAGTATGGCCTTGCTGCCGGTGCGCTGGCAGACCTCATGCGTGACCTCCGGCGTCAGTCGGTCACCGGCGGGACGGCCCATCAGCTTCAAGGTCTCATTCACCCTATGCTCGGAAAGCAGGCCGAGAAAGGGTGATTGCTCAAGCTGTACCGAGAGTCCCTGCTTCAGCGTGTCGTCGAAGACGGAATCGCCCGTCTTGTTGTCGAAATCTGAAAGAACAATCGTGTCCTTGTCAGTTAGCCGATTGCTTTGCTGCTGCGACCGATAGTACAGTCCGCTCGCGATCAACAAGGCGACAAGCAGGACGGAAACCGCAATCTTCCAAACCTTCGCGACCCGAGTCGCAGGAGCTTCTCGCACGGCCGCCGTGCCGCTCTCGGAGTCCCGCTTCAGCCGTTGCAGATCCGTGCGCATGTCGGCTGCGTGCTGGTAGCGCAGCGTGCGGTCTTTCTCCAGAGCCTTGTTGATGATCCGTTCCAGTTCGGCCGGCACGTCGGGATTCAGCCGTACCAGA
Source organism: uncultured Acidobacteriaceae bacterium (assembly GCA_963752985.1). Lineage (GTDB taxonomy): Bacteria > Acidobacteriota > Terriglobia > Terriglobales > Acidobacteriaceae > Acidiflorens. Next base: position 12,988 of record CAVWAN010000013.1, on the reverse strand, counting down.
GCGACCGGAGCACGGTTCAGGATCGCCTCGAAGATCGTCGCTGTACTGTCCCCACGAAAGGGCAACTGCCCAGTGGCCATCTCGTAGAGAACTGCTCCAAACGAGAACAAATCCGTGCGTGCATCTAATTCCTTAGCCCGTACCTGCTCCGGCGACATATACGTCACCGTTCCCAGCGTCGTCCCCTTGCTGGTCAAGTCCGTGCTGAGCGAAGTCGTCGGCGCCGAGGCGTCACCAGCCTCGGTCTTTGAACTGGCGTTGATCTTGGCCAATCCGAAATCCAGAACCTTGGCATGCCCGCGGTCGGTGACAAAAATATTGGCAGGCTTGATGTCGCGATGAACGATTCCCTTGGCGTGGGCGGCGTCGAGCGCGTCCGCGATCTCGATCCCGAGCGACACCAGGGTCTCCATTTCCAGCGGACGTCCTGCGATGCGTTGCTTCAGCGTCTGCCCGTCCAGAAACTCCATGACGATGAAGGACTGTTCACCGTATTTGCTGATCTCGTGGATGGTGCAGATGTTGGGATGGTTGAGAGCGGACGCCGCCCGTCCCTCTCGGTGGAAGCGCTCGAGAGCCCGCGGGTCTCGCGACAGTTTATCGGGAAGGAACTTCAGGGCCACAAAGCGGCCAAGCTCCGAGTCCTCAGCCTTGTAGACGACGCCCATACCGCCATCGCCCAGCTTCTCGACGATGCGGTAGTGGCCCAGTTCCAGGCCGATGCGCGAGTCTTGGCCTAACCCTCGGCTGGCCATAGGGAAGAAGCTCCCGTCGCCTTACCTTAACCGAACATTCTAGGCCGTTGGCATAACGGAATCGACAAGAAACCGTAATCTCGCGATTGCGCCCACAACCGCTGCGCGGACTATGATGACGCCATAAGCCGCTGCGTTGTTGATGCTCCAACCTGACCGCGTCACTGTACTCAACTACGGCCAGAGCTATACTCACTTGTCGCACGGGAAAATGGATCACTCATCCCGTTGGCACAGACTAATGAGGACTTTCCGCAATCTTAGATTCATCGCGGCCGCGCTGGCCTTCGTGGTTGGCCTCGGCACGGTGGGCTTTCACTACATTGAAGGATGGCCTTGGTTCGATGGTTTCTATATGGTCATTACCACGCTGACCACCATCGGATATCAGGAAGTACATCCCCTGTCGCATGCCGGGCGGGTGTTCAACGTCATCATCATTCTGGGTGGAGTTTCGCTCGTGTTTCTGGCCATCGGATCTCTTACCCAGGCTTTGTTAGAATTCGAGTTGCAGAGCTTCTTTGGAAGGCGACGCATGGAGCGTGACATAGGCCGTCTCACCGGTCACTACATCATCTGCGGCGCCGGACGCGTCGGCCGCAGCGCCGCCCGCGAACTGGCCCGCCGGCCCGCTCAGTTTGTGATCATCGAAAGCAACGAGTCCAAGGCGCAGAAATTCGCCAGCGAGAACTGGCTCATGCTCATCGGTGACGCCACCCAGGAACAGACCCTGCGCGACGCCCAGATCGACCGCGCCGGCGGCCTGGTTGCCGCCACCACCACCGACGCCACCAACCTTTATATCGTGCTGACTGCCCGCAGTCTGAATCCAAAGTTGCGCATCATCGCCCGCGCCAGTGAAGACATGGCCGAGAAGCATCTGCGCAGCGCCGGCGCCGATGCGGTCGTCTGCCCCTACGTCTTTGCCGGACAGCGTATCGCCCATTCATTCCTGAGTCCGCACGTGGTCAGCTTTCTCGACACCGCCACCACCCATCTCGGCATGGATCTCGAAATCGGCGAAGTGCCGGTCACTCCACGCAGTCCGTTTGCCGGCAAGACCATCGAAAACTCGCGCATTCGCCAGGACAGCGGCGTCATTATCCTCGCCATCAAGCGCGAGGCGGGCATGCGCTTCAACCCCGCGCCTGACGATCGCATCGAAGCCGGTGATTTTCTGATTGCCATGGGCGAGCCGCAACAACTGCGTGAACTCGAACAGACGGCCGGGTCGGAAGCATGAAAATCGTGAGCGCGGCGGAAATGCGCGAGATCGATCACGCCACTTCGGAGCGCTTCGGAGTACCGTCCCTCACTTTGATGGAGAACGCCGGCTCGGCCGTAGCCCGTTTCGTCCTCTCCGATTACCCGCAAGCGGAGCGCGTCGGCATTCTCTGTGGCAAAGGCAACAATGGCGGCGACGGATTCGTGGTAGCCCGCAAGCTGGTCGAAGCGGGTCGCGCCGTGCGCGTTTTGCTGTTGTCGGATCCCACGGATCTGCGCGGAGATGCGGCGGCGATGTTTCAGAAGATGCAGCTCCAGCCACTGAAAATTGCGCCCTTGATTGTGCGCGAGGCGAGTGGGCTCGAATCACCGGATGCGGAGGAGGTTTTCGCCGCTGATGTGATCGTGGACGCAATCCTCGGCACAGGTTTTCGTCCGCCGGTCAGTCCGCTCTATGCCGCGGCGATCGCCAGGATGAACCGAGCGGCGGCTCCGATTGTTGCGGTTGACATCCCTTCAGGCGCGGATGCCGATGCCATGCAGTCAACAGGCGCGGCTGCCTCCAATGACAAAGCGCGTGCCAATGCCATCGTGACTTTCACTGCGCCGCGTCCGGCGCACGTTTTCGCCGGGTTAACCGGCGGGGCCACCGTGATTGCACCCATTGGTTCACCGCCCGCGGCCATCGTTTCCGAACTCGGACTGCATTTGAGCGCTCCCCGCGATTTCGCTCCGTTGCTCGCACCGCGAGTGCGCGAAGGTAACAAGGGAAAGTACGGACACGTTCTGATCCTCGGCGGATCGCTCGGCAAAGCGGGCGCGGCGGCGATGGCGGGATTTGCGGCGCTCCGAGCCGGCGCCGGCCTGGCCACAGTCGCCACGCCAAAATCCGTGCTCGCCACGGTTGCAGGCTTTCATCCTGAGCTCATGACCGAGCCGCTGGCGGAAACCGAGCGCGGCACCATCTCATTGCGAGCGGTCGGACTAGGCCTCGATGCGCTGCTCGAACATAAGACGCTGGCGATTGGCCCAGGCATTTCGCGTAATTCCGAAACCGTCGAATTCGTGCGCACGGTCGTCACCCGCGGCGACAAATCGATAGTGGTCGATGCGGATGGGCTGAACGCTTTCGAAGGAGCAGCCGACAAGCTTAACGGCCACGGACGAACCGTGGTGATCACGCCGCACCCGGGAGAAATGATGCGCATGACCGGCTTGAGTATTGCCGAAATTCAAACGAACCGCCTGGACGTTGCGCGTAACTTCGCCCGCGAGCATGAGTTGATCGTCGTGCTCAAGGGACATCGCACCCTGATCGCCGCGCCCGATGGCACCGTCTGGGTGAATCCCACCGGCAATCCCGGCATGGCCACCGGAGGCACGGGAGACGTCCTCACCGGAATGGTCGCCGGCCTGATCGCCCAACATCCGCAACATGCGCTCGAAGCCACCGCTCTCGCTGTCTATCTTCATGGACTGGCGGGAGACGTAGCGAGCGAATCCGTCGGCGAAAATTCTCTGGTGGCGACGGACCTGGTGCGCTTCCTGCCGCAAGCGTTCGCAGAGATGCGGAAGCAGAAGCCGGAGGAAATCCGTATTCACGCCTAAGCGCTCGTTAGCGAAGGTGGGGCTCCGCGGCTCGACCCCCGATTGGAATTGTCATCCCGAACGAAGTGAGGATCTGCAGTTCGCGGCAAAATGCAGATCCCTCACTTCGTTCGGGATGACAATCTATAAAGGGTGCTATAGCAACTACCGTGGTATGTAGCTGTCGAGCAGCGGCAGGAACTGCGACCCAAGTTTCATCATGCGTGCCTGGGCGGCAGCGGGAGACTCGTTGTTCAGCATCGGAGTCATCAGGCGCACCAGTCCGCCGTCGCTGCGATTCATGCGAATCGAATCCGACACCAGATAGTACTTGGCCCACCACTCGCTGGCCACGACCCGGCCATGCGCCTGAAACCAGTACAACACCAGTTGCCGTTCACCCGCCTTTGCCACCACGTAACGGTTGACCGGAAACGACGAGCCGTCGGGACGCGCAATCTGAACCACCTCGCGCGAAGTCGGAACCCATCCCGCGCCGGGCAGACAGTGGTTTGGCGAATGGATCGTATCGCCGGCCTTTTGCGTCGGAAAATATGCGATGTAGAGATTGATCCACGGTTGCAGTTGGCCCACGTCTTCGTAGGTGCGCACCAGAAACTCGCCCGGCCCCAGGATGTCCAGGGTTTCCTGGTCGAGAACGCTGTCGGTTCCCTTCCAGCCATCCAACTGCGAGGGCAGGGAACTCAAAGGTGTTCGCGGCGCAAAGAACTCGTTGCGCGAATGGGCCTGGAGCACGAGCGCTGTCGCCAGCATCAGCAGCGCCACAATCCCGAAACGGAGTGATCCTGCCTTCATGCGGATTTTGCCTCCGGGCTCGTCTTCTCCGGGCTACCCCAGATTTGCGTGATCACGCGGTGCACCGCGAACAGCAGGAGCAGCGCCACCACGAAGATCAGCCATCCCCCCAGAGCGTGGTAAAACCCCTCCGCTTTATCCGGATCCCAGTACTGCACGAGCAGCCCTGTGCCAAAAATGCGAAAGCTGTTCGCCGCCACTGCGATCGGCACTGCGGAGAGAGCCAGCACCACCCGTACCCACCTCCGAGTCTCCATCAGGCACCCGTAAATGATGGCCAGCGTTACCAGGGTGAGAAGGGACCGGATTCCGCTGCAGGCTTCGGCGATGTCCAGAGGCATGGAAGCAAGCACGATCACATTCCCCTGCCGCAGCACGGGAACTCCAACTATTTCCAGCAGTACAGAAGCCAGCTTCGAGGCCAGCAACTGCAGGGGAAAGGTGATCCGGTTTATGAGAAGCGCGGGGATCGGGATCATCAGAATCAGGAATGCCCAGGGGAACAGGACCGCACGAAAGAAGGTCCATCCCTGAAACAGAATGATCAGGCCCGCCAGCAGGATCAGCAACGACACCCGCGAGAAAAATAATTCCGCGCCCATGACTCCCAGACCCAGCATCAGCAGGCTCAGCACCACCAGAGGAAGACCAGCCCAAGATGGGGCCGACACGATGGGTTCGAGCTTCTTGCGGTCTTGCCAGAGAACAAACAAAGCAAACAAGGGGACGAAGATTCCGTGCTGGAAATTCGGATCGCTATGGGGCCCGACCCACTGCAGGACCAGGCGGGCGAGGATGGAGGCGTAAAGCCAGGCAGTCAGCAGCAGCAGCACCACTCCCTGCCAACGGGGCAAACTGGACGACCGGCGACCCTCCCTCGTCGAGAGGACCGGAACTACCTCGATTGAGTTGCCCATATGGCGCGTGCTTGCACTTGAGAATATGCGAAAGCGCATCCTCGCGCCAAGTAAAACCCGCAAATGAAGGTGCATCTCAGGGGCAAGCTGAAGTTACCTTCGGACCGGAAAAGCTCAAGCTCTCGAACCGAGAGCGTCGAAGGCCCCCAAAAGAACGGAAAACCATTTCCCATCCGCCCCAGCCACATCGCGGCAGTCTTCTTCCGTTCCCGTTAGCGCCAGTTTGCCAGTGCTTGCAGAGAGATAGGACTTAATCCCCAAGGCACGTGGGAAGTAATGCCCTATATACTACCTGGCAATGTGGGCAATAAATTTCCCATTTGTCCGCAATGTGGTAACGTATGAATCGTGTTGCGATCCCAGGTCGCAATCGCAAACCATTGAAAACATAAGCATATACTCTTCCGGCGACGGGAAACCAAGTTGGCCGGATTGGCAGCGGGGGTGCTCTAGACTGTGTAGGCATCTGCCCGAGACGTCTCCCCACTGTCTTGCGCCCGCCCAATAGTAAAGCGGAAAAGTATGGACCTGGACCGAACCGAAATACTGGCAGCCGCAGGAACACCGCGGAACGGTGATGCTCGCATCTGGCTGGAAAGCGTCAGCGCCGGCATGCGCACCGTGGAAGCGGTTATCCGGGAACTATCGCAGAATGACGTTCCCGTGCTGGTGGTGGCAGAGCACGGGTCCGGCAAGGCGGCAGCGGCGGAGCGCATTCATCATCTTTCCATCCGGGCCGCGGAGCCGTTCCGGGCTTATCAGAGTTCCGAGGCCAGCGAACAGATTCTCGCGGCAGGCGACGGTCAAAGCGGAACCGTCTATCTTCAGGAAGTGGGAGACCTCACGGCGGCGGCCCAGAAAGAACTGGTTCGCCAGATCGGCTTGAGTGGCCAAGGCAATGGAGAGGACCAGCGCCGCGTGCCTCGATACATCTGTGGAACCTCGCGGGACCTGGAGCCCGAGGTCAAGGCCGGCAAGTTCCGCGAAGACCTCTATTATGGAATCAGCGGAGTTTGTTTGCGGATGCCTCCTTTGCGCCAGCGGAAGGAAGATATTCCCATTCTGCGCGACTGGTTTCTCGCGGCCGCTGCCCGTGATTTTTGCCGGGCCGTACCAGTACTGAGTCCCGTGACCCAAAGCTTCTTTCTGGAATACAACTGGCCAGGAAACATTCGCGAACTGAAAGACGCCGCTCGAGCTATCGTCGCGCTCGGCGATGAGACGCTGGCCATGGGAGGATTGCGCTCGCTCTTGCGGCGCGTCGATAAGGGCGGCAACGGCGAGAAAATTTCTTTGAAAGATGCAGCCCGCGCCGCTTCCCGCGAAGCCGAGAGGGAAATCATCCTCCAGGTCCTGACTCGAACCCGCTGGAACCGGCGCCGGGCCGCGCAGGAGTTGCAGATCAGCTACAAAGCGCTTCTCTACAAGCTGAAACAGATCGGGTATGAGCAGTACGGGTCTTGAGCGCAGCGATCAGGAGCTGAGCGGAGCAAAAGAGTTTCGAGGAGAAGATATGAAATCGACATGGAATGCGGTGGCCGCGGCACTCGTTTTGATCGCTAGCCTGGCGTGGGCGCAGGATGCGCCCGCCCCGAGCCCCGCTCCCGACAAAACCGCTTCCGACCAGACCGCTTCCGACCAGACCGCTTCCGACAAAGCCGCTTCTGACAAAACCACTTCTGACAAACCAGCGGCCGCCGCTTCCGCCAGTCCTGGCGGACCCGAGTATGTCATCGGTCCCGAGGACGTGCTCCACGTCGCCGTGTGGAGGGAAAATGATCTTACCGCCACCTTGCCGGTGCGTCCCGATGGCAAAATCTCTCTTCCCTTGCTCGACGATGTGCAGGCCGCAGGCCTGACACCCAAGCAGTTGGCTGTGTCGGTGACCGAAAAACTGAAAAAATTCATCGCCGACCCCCGCGTCACCGTGGTCGTGACCTCGATCAACAGCAAGCGGATCTTCCTGGTCGGCGAGGTCATGCACCCCGGGGCGACGGCGATGCTGCCCAACATGACCGTTCTGCAAGCATTGTCCAGCGCCGGATTAAGCCAGTTTGCCAACACCAAGCGGATTTACGTTCTGCGTACCGAAAACGGTAAACAGCAGAAACTGCCGGTGAACTATCGCAAGCTGGTCAAAGGGGAGGAGATCGAACAGAATTATCTCTTGCAACCAGGGGACACGATTGTTGTCCCGTAAGGACAGGCGGTTTGGTAAGGAGATCTACGGGTGAAAGGCATGGCAAAAATGCGAACAATCCGGTTGGCACTGCTGGTTTTCGGCATGAGCGTCTGCGCGGCCGCCCAGAGTAGTTCTCAATCTCAGCCCGCTCCGGCTCCGGCGCCGGCCTTCGGCCAGACCGCGCCGGTGCTGAACCCGGAGAATCCACCCGTAACTGGCCTCGACGAACCCACGCTCGACCTGCATATCGCCAGCCGCAGCTTCATCTCGCCCGCTTTGCAGGTGAGCGAATCGGCGGACACCAACGGGGGCAACCAGATCGGCGCTAACGGCCTGGAATCGATCACCCACGTGCTCGGAGCTCTTGACCTCCAGCAATTCTGGCCCAAGAGCGATTTATTTCTTGAGTATCTCGGCGGCGGAGCATTTTACAGCAGTCCTTATGAAGCGAAACAGATGCACGCCGCTGGCCTGGAAGCCGTTACGCGCTGGCGGACCGGCCAGGCGACGCTGCGCGACTCCTTCAGCTACCTGCCCGACGGTTCCTTCCAGATCGGCTATGGCGGCAACCCAGGTTTGGGTTTCGCCAGCAGCGGCGGCAGCGCTGGGGTGGGTGCTGGTTTGCCCGGCTTTCACCTCGGTGGTCAGTTCGGCGCGGTCGGAAATGTTCCCCGGCTCGCGAACTCGGCGACTCTCGACGCGGTACAGGCGATCACTCCGGTCTCCGCCTTCACGGTGGCGGGCGGCTTCGTCAACTCTCATTTCTATGACCCCACCAATACCTACCTCAACGGCGACCAGTACATCGTTCAGGGTGGATACAGCCATCTGCTTTCCCGACACGATCAGATCGGCGTCGTTTACGGCTTTGAGCTGTTTCAATTTCCGCAAGTTACTGGCGGTGAGGTTTATAACCACATCATCAATGTGCGTTGGAGCCATTCCCTGACGGGTAGATTGAGCTTCGTTGGCGGAGTCGGTCCGCAGTATACCGAATTGGAACTAGGTGGCTCCTTCCCGCATTGGTCGGTGAGCGGGCGGGCTCAGCTGCGCTATAAGTTTGCCCATTCCTCGATATTTGCGACCTACGAAAAGTTCACTTCGCCAGGATCGGGCTTCTTCGCCGGTTCCAACACCCAGGCTGTACGGCTCGGCTATACCCGCCCCCTGGGACGTACTTGGACTCTCTATGCCGATATGGGCTACTCCCATAACAAGAAACTGCAGGCTGCACCGTTTGGTGCGGTGGGTGCTTCCAGCTACAACGAAGGCTCGGCTGGAGCCGTCTTCCGCAAGCACATGGGACGTTCCTACGACTTTTTTGGCGCTTATCGCTTCAGCGAACTAGCCTTCGATGCTCCGCCTGAACTGGCCGGCATCTCCGGCAATGGCAGGATTTCTCATCGGCACACCGGCAGCATTGGGGTGGAATGGCACCCCGCGCCGACTCGTATCGAATAGTTTTTGGGCCGCCTCGGGCGTCCGGATTGGTGAACTGTTATGAGTGAAAATCGCGAACTGACGATGGACGATTATCTGGCGATGCTGCGGCGGCGCCTTAAAGTCATTTTGATCCCGACGCTGCTCGCCGCGCTGGGGGGCTTCCTGGTCTCGTATGTCTTCTCACCGAAATATACCTCCCAGTCCACCGTAGGGGTGGACGTCCAGAAGGTGCCCGATACCCTGGTGCAGTCGGTCATCACCGCCGATTTCACCCAGCGCCTCCTGGCCCTCGAACAGCAGGTAAAGAGTCCGGCCCGCTTGCGTCCTGTCATTCAAACCCTTGGCCTCGGGAAACCTGACGAAGAGGCTAGTTTCATCTCCGACATCCAGCAGAATATGTTGGTGGAGCCGGTGATCACCTCCATGACCACGCCGGGGATGGCTGGTGCCAAGAAGAAACCCTCTGCTAACAGCGCGCCTATGCCCGGCTTCAATGTCAGTTACACCGACAGCAACGCAGCCCGCGCACAAAAAATCTGCAGTGCCATGACCTCGCTGATCCTGGATGAAAACCTGCGTTCCCGCGCCGAAGTTGCCCAGGGCACGACTGAGTTTCTCAGCCGCCAGGTCGAAGATGCCAAGCGCGCGATTGACGAGCAGGATGCCAAGCTCGCCGCCTTCAAGAAGCAATACATGGGTCAGTTGCCCGGCGACTCCGACAACAACATGCGCATGCTGATGTCGCTGAACTCGCAACTCGATGCCACCACCCAGACCCTGAGCCGTGCCCAACAGGATAAGGCCTACACCGAAAGCATGCTGGCGCAGCAGACCGCCGCCTGGAAGAGTTCGCAGTCCAGTACCAATCCGCAGACGCTCGAAACCCAATTGAACCAACTGCAGGCGCAGTTGTTGTCCCTGCAGGCGCGCTATACCGGCGATCACCCCGACGTGATCAAAACCAAGGCTGACATCGCCGAGGTCGAGAAGAAGCTGAAAGAGGTCAACGCCGCGGCTGCCAACGCCCCCGACACCAGCGACAAGGCCAGCGCCGCCGAACCGCCTGAAATTCGCCAACTGCGTCTGCAGATTCACCAGTACCAGGGCGTGATCGAGCAAGCCACACTCGACCAGAAGAGGCTGCAAAGCCAGATCGGTGTGTACCAGAATCGCACCGCCATGAGCCCGAACGTGGAGGAGCAATACAAACTGCTCACTCGCGACAACGACAACGCCCAGGCCTTCTACAAGGATATGCTCGACAAGAAAAGCAAAGCCGAACTGGGCACCAGCATGGAGAGCCAGCAGCAGGGCGAGCAGATGCATATTCTGGCGGCGGCTGGCCTGCCCGATGCTCCCAGCTTTCCCAACCGCCCGCTGCTTGCCGCAGGTGGCCTGGGCGCCGGTCTGGCACTCGGGTTCCTCATTGCCATCTTTCTGGAGTTTAGTGATCAGTCGATCCGCACCGAAAGAGATGCTGCCGCCGTCATGGATCTGCCCCTCCTGATTTCCGTGCCCTGGCTGGGTGAGGACGAGAATGATGCCGATAGCTCCGGCGATGGCAACGCCAGGCGCCCCTTCTGGGGCCGGGGGGATCCCGGCTCGCCCCAGGATAAGGATAAAGATCGCGAGAACGTCGAGGTATAACGCAGCCTATGTACAAAGAATTCTTTGGACTCCGAGCCAACCCGTTCAACGTCAATCCGGACCCGCGTTACCTGTTCCTCACGCGGCACACCGAAGAGGCGCTTGCCTGCCTTACCTACGGCATACAAAGCCGCAAAGGCTTCGTGTTGCTGACCGGCGAGGTGGGTACCGGCAAAACGACGCTGATCAACAAATTGATGGAATGGCTCCGCTTGCAGCAGGTCGCGACCGCCTTCATCTTCAACTCGCGCATGGACGTGCCTCAGCTTCTCGATTTCATGATGGCCGATTTCGGTGTTCCCTGCGATGGCATGTCGAAGAGCCAACTCCTGCAGCGCCTGTATAACTGGCTGCTCGACCGTTATCGCGCCGGGGAGACGGCAGTGCTGGTCATCGATGAGGCCCAGAACCTGTCCGACGAAGTGCTCGAAGAGATCCGCATGATGACGAACCTCGAGACCTTCACCGAAAAGCTCCTGCAGATCGTTCTGGTCGGGCAGCCGGAACTCGAACAGCGATTGAAGCAGCCCCAGTTGCGCCAGTTGCGTCAGCGCTTGACCCTGCGCGCCAAGACCCATCCTTTTAATCTTGAGGAAACCAAGTCCTATATAACCCAGCGCCTCCGCATCGCCGGGTCCAACGGCGACCCGATTTTCGAACCGGAGGCGGCCGTCGCCATTTTTCGATACTCGCTGGGCATTCCACGCATCATCAATCTGCTCTGCGAGCACTGCCTGGTCAGCGCCTTCGTCGATCAGAAGAAGACAGTCTCGGCCGAAGTCGTCGATGCCGTCGCCCGCGATTTCGATCTCAGCGATGGCAACGCCGCCGCAGCCATGACCGCGCCGGTTCCGCCCTCCGAAAAGTTTGATCTGGTCGAAGCCTTGCGCACCCTGGCAACCCTGGCCGACCGGCTGCGCCAATCTGAACAACAGGATCTCCCCAAGGAAAGGAAACTATGAGCCGCATCCATGACGCTTTGAAACGCGCCGAGCAGGAACGAGCAACCTCCACGGGGACGCATGTCGAGCCCGCTTTCGATCAACCCCAATTACAAAACGAATTACGAAACGAAGGCCAACGCGAAAACCTGCCTTCCTTGTGACCCTCGGGAGCCACCCTGGTCCCCACCATGGCCTCCGGGTTGAATTACGAGTCGCTGCTCGCCCGCTGCCCCCAGACTGCATGGACTCCGGATCCGCGCACCATGCTCTTCTTCGAGGAAGACGACAGCCGCGTCGGGGCCGAAGAGTTCCGCACTTTGCGCAACCGCCTCTACCAGATCCGCGAGAAGATGCCGCTCAAACGTCTGATGGTAACCAGCGCGCTTCCCAAGGAAGGGAAGTCGTTCGTGGCTGCCAATCTGGCCCAGGTCATAGTGCGGCAGCACGGCCGCCGCGCACTGGTGATCGACGGCGATCTGCGCAACCCTGGCATGCACCGCCATCTGGGAGCGCCCCAGTCGCCCGGATTAGCTGACTACCTGTTGGGCGAATGCGATGAGTTTGCCGCCCTGCAACGCGGGCCCATGGAAAACCTGTTCTTCATGCCCGCCGGCCGGATCGTGAGCAGCGCTCCCGAATTGCTCGCCAACGGACGCCTGAAGCTGTTCCTGCAGCGCGTCGAGCCTTTGTTTGACTGGATCATTATGGATACGTCGCCCGTTATTCCGGTGTCGGATGCCACCCTGGTCGCGGGTTTGCGACGGCATCCTCATGGTCGTGCGCTCCAATGTGACGCCTTCTGATTTGGCTCGGCGTGCCCGCGAAGAGTTCCCCGACAAGTTGCTGCTGGGAGTGGTGTTGAATGGAGCCCCATCCGGAAAGCTTGCACGCTCGAAGTACCACTATGGCGAGGCCGTGAGCAGCCCAGCCTGAGATCTTACGAGGAAGACGAACCGAGGCCCAGGTGATCCGGCTCTTTAACGTCTATTACCCAATCCGTACTCTGGTCCTGCTGATCGGAGAGGCCCTGATCGTCTGGACCTCGTTCCTGCTTGGGGCCGTGCTGGTGCTTCGCGATGACAGCTACCTGGTGCTCAACTTCGAGGGCGGCTATGTGAAGATTCTCGGAGTCACGGTGCTGGTCTTGTTGTGTTCGCACTGGCTCGACCTGTACGATACCGCGCGCCTCAATACCAAAGGGGAACTTTATTTCCGCCTGCTCATGGTTCCGGGCGTGCTCGCCTTCATTCTGGCAGGCATTGCCTACGTACGGCCGAATTACTTGCTGGGGAGAAATTCGGCGGAGATCGGCGTATCATCCTCACCGACGCTCTGTTCGGATGGCGGTTGGGCTTTACCTGGCTGGTCCAGTTGCCGATTCTGGTCGAGCGCGTTTACATCCTGGGTACCGGCGAGCGCGCGTTGCGCCTGGTGCAGGGCCTGCGCCAGAATCCTGAGATGGGCGTCGAGATT
>CAVWAN010000012.1:0-476391 GCA_963752985.1 uncultured Acidobacteriaceae bacterium | reverse complement strand
CATAGTGCGACCAGATCCGAGACGTTCGCTTCGCCCACGCACATGACCGTGTCTGCGCCCCCCCAATAGATTTTCACGGTTCCATCGGACTCTGGAACGGCACCACAGGTGAAGACCACGTTGTGGACGTATCCAGTTATTTCCCAAGGATCTTCCGGTTGCAAAATCCACGAGTCGCCCACACCGATGACCTTTGCCGGGTTCTTGAGGTCATGAAGAGCAACCCCCAAACGATAGACCGATCCATCCATAGTTTGGAAAACTCCGTGATAGATGGAAAGCCATCCCTGGTCCGTTTTGATCGGCGGCGCGCCGGGACCGATCTTCATTTCGTCCCAGTGATATGGTTCAGGCCTCATGATGAGCTGAGATTGGCCCCAATAGCGTAGATCCGGAGAATAGGAAATCCAGATTGACCAGGGGGCGATTTCCGAATGAGGACGGTCAAGCCGGGCATAAAGCCCATCAAACTTCTCGGGAAAGATCACCACATTCCGATAATCCGCCTCCGTGATGAGGGAGACCCTTTCCACCTGACTGAAGTCCTTCGTCTTGGCCAGGGCGATCCGCACTCCATTTCGCGAGTAGGCGCTGTACGTGATGATGTACTCCCCTTCCAGCCGGGTCACGCGTGGGTCCTCCACGCCGAACTCTTCATAGGCGGCAAAAGGGCTGTCCTGCGCAGGAATCAGAAAGGGCTGTGGATCGGCGGTGAAGCGGAATCCGTCGGGACTGCGTGCCAAACCAATGATGGACCGTCCGGTGCGGAGATGGGAGCGGAAAAGCATGATGTATTCGTTCTCACGCTTCACGACCGCCGCGTTGTGAACGGTTTCCACGGGATAGGGGATTTCGGCCTTGGTGAGGATGGGGTTGTGGCGGTACCGTCTGACAATGTCTAGCTTCATGGTCGTCTCTTCGCTTCCAGATCAAAAATCGTCGAGTAAACCCGTTCGTATCCCTCCACCATGGCATCGATCGAAAAGTACTGCTGGACACGGCTGCGGCAGGCACGACGATCGATTTCAGAAATTCGTCCAAGGGCCCGAACTGCTTCCGTGACGTTGTCAACCAGAAAACCGGTCTGCCCGTCCTTGATCACCTCACGGCAAGAGCCCAGGTTCATCGCGATGACGGGCACGCCAGCGGCATTGGCTTCGACCAGGACAAGTCCGAATCGCTCCGGGATGGTGTTCAGGTGCAGTAGAGCTCGGGCTCGGGCAAACAGTTCGTTCTTGCCCGGCACGCCCACCGGTCCAATATAAAGGATGTTTTGATCGTCGAGATGGGGTTTGACCTGCTCCCGGAAATAGGCCTCATCCTGGATAATACCAGCGATGATCAAACGCATTCCGCTCAGACGAGCAACCTCGATGGCCAGATGAACACCTTTATCCGGGTGGATCCGACCGAGGAAAATCAGGTCATCACCGCCGGGTTCCTGAAGCGGGTACAACGAGAGATCGATGCCGTTGTAGACGGTCGCTAGGTAATTCAGTCCTGCGGCTCGATCGGAGTCGCTGATGGAGACAAAATATCCGTCACGATACTTCTGATAGACGGGCATGATTTTGGCTGACGAGAATCCGTGGATGGTAGTCAGGACCGGTGTCTTGACCAGCCGGGTGTAGGTCAGAGCCATGAAGTCGTAGTGGCTGTGGATGAGGTCAAACTCAGCAGCGCGCTCGAACGCTTCGGAGATGTGAAGGTATTCGGCTACTTTGGGATCGACGGCGGAATCCTCTTCATACCCCTTGTCCACCACGGCATGCAGGTGAGCGCGGGTCACAGAATCCCTGCTGGCGAACAACGTCACATCCCAGCCACGGGCGACGAGCCCTTCGGTGATGTTGCTAGCCACCGTTTCCCAGGCGCCGTATTGCCGAGGAGGCGTTCGCCAGGCTATCGGCGACAGGACAGCCACTCTTTTGTCGCGCTTTGTCATGCTGTTCGACGATATTTCCTAGTGCATGGCAGCCAGCACTTCATCGAGCGGAACGGTAGCGAAACCGGTGGCGTGGTCGGCCATGCCATAGGGAATGATCAGTTCGCCGTTGTGGAGGAGGGCGCCACAAGTATAAACGACGTTCGGCACGTACCCTTTACGCTCCCTTTGGTCCGGTTTGAGCAAGGGTTCGCGGAGGCGGCCGATCACTTTGCCGGGATTATCGTGATCGAGGAGGAACGCGCCGATGCAGTACGTTCGCAGGGGGCCGACACCGTGGCTGAGGACCAGCCAGCCCGCTTCGGTCTCAATGGGGGACCCGCAGTTCCCAAGCTGGACCAGTTCCCACGGAAACATCGGTTTAAGGAGCACCTTGCGTTCATACCAGAAGTGGACGTTGTCGGAAAACATGAGGTAGATGTTCTCGTTGTCCTGGCGGGAGAGCATGGCATAGAGGCCGTTGATTTTCCGGGGGAAGATGGCCATGCCTTTGTTTTCCGCGGCCGGACCGTTCAGGGTGATGAACCGAAAGAGGAGGAAGTCAGAAGTCTCCACCAGCTCTGGCAAGACCACCTTGCCATCGAAGGCCGTGAAGGTGGCATAGTAAACGCGGGTGCCGTCATCGTTCTGGAAACAGACGAAACGAGCGTCTTCGATGCCGTTGCGTTGCGACGGCGTGGCCGGGAAAATGACGCGTTCACACAGACGCTGTTGGAGCTGAAACTGAACCTCATAGTTGGACCGGGCCAACGCCAAAATTCCACGGATCGCGTTCCGATCCGACACGCGGGACTGCTTCATTTCGGCTTCGAGATTGGCGCGCAGTTCTTCCAATGCAAACGACTCCCCAAACTTGTCCATAACCCGGCGTGTGAATCCGCTGGTCAATCCCAGCTCAAAGAGTTTCCGCTCGAAGAGCGCCTTCTCGTAACGGGGGTTCGGGATTTGACGCGGCTCGGTGAGGAAGCCGGTTGGGGGTAGGACCTCGATCCGATGGTCGACGTGGATGATACCCGTCCGAAAAGTTATGGAGGAAATATGTCCCTCCCCCGTGGCGCGCAAGCTGAGGATAAAACGCAGAGCGCCGGGAGGCAGGTCAGACTGGTCAGGGTGCGGGACAATGGACGGATTGAACAGGGCTGCAGACTCTAAGGAGTATTCGCAAACGAAATAGGAACCGATCAACAGCTGTCTCTGTTCGGAAATTTCCTCATCGGTCAATAGGAGGTCGCGGACCTGTTCGAACCGTTCCAGAAAGGACCTGTGGATCTGTTGGTGTCGCTGGGAGAACTCGGCGGATACTTCGTCGAGGAGAGGGCCGACTCGGTTTTCCGGGAGCGACATGATCCTGGCGATAATCCTGCCGGCCCGCTGGGGATCCTCCGGACTGAATGGCCGGAGAAGAACGCGTGACTGGTCAGGCCTGAGGACCGTGGCCGTGCGTTTGACGTGAATCGAGTTGTCGTTCATGGACTGGTTATTCCAGAGAAACGAGACCGGAGGCCGCGATTACTCTTAGGCGGCGATCGGTTCCCTAAAACTCGTCAGCATATTTTGCGCCAAGCGCATCTCCGCCAACGAAAGCAAAAAGGCCAGGGTTGATTCCGCTCCCTGGTTCCGGTTGACCCGATCCACGTGCAACCCATCGCGGCAGCCGCCTGTTTTAGGAGAGCAGAGTTCCAATCCGAGATCGTTCCAGCCGATGAACCAGTCGAACGCGCGTTGCGCCTGCTCGTACCACCAGAGGTCCGATGTGGCGCGATAGGCTTCAAGACAGGCTGAGACCATTGCTTGCGCCTCGATGGGCTGCTGGTCAAAGTTGGCGCGCATGCCGCCGCGGCGATAAAATCCGTTGGTGCCAATGGGTCGAAAGTGACCCTTCTCGGAGATTTGCAATTCCGTCAGCCAGCGCAGGGCCTGCAGACCTCGCTCAAGCACCGCTTGTTGTCCGGTTGTACGTCCGGTCAGAATCAAGGCGTGTGGGAGCTTCGCGTTGTCGTAAGTCAGATCCTCTTGAAACCAGCGCCAGTCCGGCTGGGCGGTCCTTTCGAAAAGTTCCATGAGCCGGGAAGTGAGTGTCTCACGGGTTTGGTCGACCAGGCTGTCACCGCTCAACCGGCGCAGGTATTCATGAATGCCGATAAGGCCGAACGCCCACGCCCGCGGCGAAGTGAACTCCGTCAGAGCTGGCAACGCCAGCGCGAAGAGTTGTCCAGCCATGATCTGGAAGCTCCGATAGGGCGAACGCCCCACGCCTACGCCCAGCGCCCAGAGCGCTCGCCCTTGACAATCCTCTGACCCTTGTTCGTCGAGCCAGCGGCGGTCGAAACTCAGGTGGTTGTGGAAGCGTTTCACTCTGAGATCGAACGCGTGATGCAAGAACGCCGCGTAGGTTGTGGCCAGCGTCCGCACGCGCTCTGGCTCTTCTCCCAATTCACTGAGCAGTACCGCGAGGATGAATGCGCGAGCGTTGTCATCCGTACAGTAGCCTTCCGAAAAATTCGGGATGCTAAGAATGGCATGTTGGAAAATTCCGGTCGAATCGGTCATCCGCGAGAGATGACTCAACTTCAACTCCGGCAGTTCCCGCGGCTTTTGGTCGAGCGTCTTCGTGGAGAGAGATTTTCGAGATCGCGCCGTCCCCTCGATTTGTGATAACTCGAACGAGCGCATATAGAGCCGCGCCACGTTGCTCCAGACCATCTCACGGCCCAGCTTGTAAGCATTCTTGCGAATGGCATGCCGGCGGGTGTCGTCGCGCAGCAAATCAATCACCTCGCGGGCTATGGCCGGGGCGTCGCCGAACGGCACCAGCACGCCGCAGTCTTCCGTCAACAATTCTGCAGCGTGCCAGTACGGTGTCGAAATTACCACTTTGCCCGCACCAAACGTATAGGCTAGCGGGCCCGACGTGATCTGCGCTTCGTTGAGATAAGGCGTGATGTAAAAGTCTGCGGCGCCGATGAACTCCTTCAGATGTTCCAGTTCTACGAACCGGTTGTAGAAAATGACGTTCTTCTCGAGTTTGTTCTTTTTGGCAAGGATTTCGAGGCTGAGCCGGTAGGCTTCGCCATGCTCGCGTAGTTCGTTGGGATGGGTGGCGCCCAGCACAATATAAACAACATTGGAGAACTCCGCTAGAATGTGCGGCAGGGCGTTGAGCACATATTCGATCCCCTTGTTCGGCGAAAGCAGCCCGAACGTGAGCAGCACCACCCTGCCTTCCACGCCGAACTGGTCCTTGAAATCGGTCGGATCGACAAAACCTACGTCGGGAATGCCATGCGGGATGAGATCGATCTTGGCCGGCGGTGCCTGGTAAATCTCCTGCAACATCTGTCGCCCCCGCTCAGCCATGACCACGAGCCGGGTCGAGAGCGCGACTAACTCTTGCATTACCCGCCGTTGTTCGGCTTTCGGCTCACGCAAAAGGGTATGAAGCGTAGTGACAACGGGCATTCTCAATTCGCGCAGGAGTGCCAGGATATGGCCGCCGGCCGGCCCGCCGAAAATGCCGAACTCGTGCTGCAAGCAGACGATGTCCACGTCGCTGATGTTGAGGAAGTCCGCAGCACGTAGATAAGACGACAAATCCTGTTCCTCAATCTCGAAGTGAACCACTTCCGGGTACTCGTAGCCACTTCTAATGTCATTCACCGACACTGAGAAACACTGGCTTTGGGGATACGCAGCTGCCACGGCGGCAAGCAGGTCAGACGTGAACGTCGCAATGCCGCACTTGCGCGGCAAGTGGTTGCCGACAAACGCGATCCTGCGAACTTTGGAATCTTCTTTCATGCGGCAGTCTTTTATTCCTCGCGCCCCGCACTGCTATGCACACGAGTCCGCCCGCTGACTGCACATGTGCCGTCTCAGCGCGAAGTGGGAAGGAGCGTTCTCCGGGAGTGTAGATTCCGCCCTTCGGGCGGGGGTTTTCAAACCATGCGGGTCTACCGATCCGATGCGGGTTGGCAGGAGCGCGGGAAGGATGTTCGCGCAGATGCAGTGATCGTCTCGATGAGCACACCAAGCTATCCTTCGGCATGGTTGCATCCCTGCAGAGCCTGCTGCCGTTTCACCTGGCAAAATCATTGTACCTCACATCGTGATTGGAGGAGTGATTCTTGAGCAGCCTGCTGGCGGCGGATTTGGTCATAAGCAGCGATGCCCGCCAGGGCGAAAAAGGGGAGACTTGTAGAGCTTCTTGTCTTCCAGTAAGTGTGCCTGGTAGCGGCGGAGATCATTCGGTCCCAGATGATCGAGCCGTTTCTGGGCCTAAAGTCGAAACTCTTTCAGGGCTCCTAGATAAGCCCGGATCGTACTCTCGGCGTAGTTGCGGTTGGTATGTGGTCACTGCTCTTGAAGTGATACCGACCAAGAGACGCAGACGTAATCGTATTTGACTAATCCGCGATTTTTAGAGACCGCCGTCAGCGGTGCCAACTCCAGACGGGATTGCCTCTATCGTCTCGCAGGACGAGGGTGTCGGTACCCTTCACGACTTCGCGGGCGAGGATGAGGTCGGCTTCGCCCTGCTTAACTTTTGAGCCGGTGACGGTGATTTCGTCCCCTTTGCTGAAACTCACGCCCATGTCGTCGAGAAAGGACTTGGGACAGAGATACACGTCAGCGGTGTCCGTCCCAGTCTTCACCAGCAGGTGGGCAATCTCTTTCTCACTACCTTTTGGAGGCAGTTTCACATTCTCCACGGTGCCTTTCATCTTGGTCTCGGTGTGGACGTCGTATTTGGGCGGGCTTGTCTCCTGAGCTTTTTGCGCAACGAGGGGCAGAGTACAGAGAAGGACGATGGCCGGAAAGATCAGCTTCCGGAAATCCCCTGACGGGTTGGTCTCACCTGAACGACGCATGGCTCCTCCTTCCTGTGGCGAAGATAGGATGAAGCCATATTGGCGAACGGCGCTATCGTACTCCATTTTCAACATGTCCTCGGGGCTTTTTGGGGCTTGCCATTCGGTTCGGGCTACGCGCGGCGGCTGCCCCCTACATCCGTGCCGTGAGCTGCAGTTGCCCGACCTGTAGTTCGAATTCAGTTGCGAGAGCGGGAGCCGGCGGAATGGGACGCCCCCAATTGGGATTTCCGCGTTTGCGAGTCAGAACTGGGTGAGCAGCCGGTATCACCAATTTTCGCTGCTCAAGCATCAAAAAGGTTCCGAGACGAGGCGGATTTCAATGGAAGTCCCGGCTCACAAGTTGTTCACAAAAAACGATTCGGCATAAAATAGTAAAAGTCTCACATCACATTGGGGGGCAATGGCGTTCGCGCAAAACTGTGGCAGTGAGCAATCGTCTGTGGCACTTCGACCCAGTGACCGCTTGACGCTTGGATTGATTGGGATGGGAGTGATATTCGCTTCACTAGGTCTTGGCGAAGCCGTGTATCGATTCGCGTTCCTCGATTTCGATGGAGCAACCGATCGTCTTCCAATCGAGATGTTCTTCGGGCTAGCGTTCGCCTGGATGACTACGAAACTGGCTAGAAGGATTTACCAATACCGAATGGAGGCCTCCGCGAGAATCAACTTGATTCGGGATCGCAACTGCAAGATTCGTCAGGCGGTACAAGCAATCACACCCGTGCCATGTCCGAGCAATCAGCAAGCGATCCGGGTGATTCGTGAAGAAGTGGATCGAATTGAGTGGGCGTTGATCGAGATCATACCTCGGTAGGCGCACGCAGTGGTCGCTGGCTGAAGCGCCGCCCGCTAGTCCCCAGGCCGATCCGAAAGCACGTGCTCGATGATCGCGACCACATCCCGCTGCAGCTCAGGACCACCGGTGTGATGCATCTCTACTGGAACTGCCATACGCAGGGTGTACGCCAGCCCGCCTTCGTGCAATGCGAGGTCATTTTTCCCGTCAGTAAACTGCACCACTTTTGAGCACTTGACCCTGCTCTGAAGCAGGCGTAGCTTTCGCTTTATAAAAGCTAAGGTCTATCGTCCTCCAGGTGAGTCTTCTCTGCCTCGCCCGCGGAACGTCAGAAAGGAGTTCCCCATGCCAAAAGATCGGAGCGAAAAGCCAACCACAAACATAGCTACTGAATCGCACCCAAACGTCGAAGAAGAAATCCGCCGCCGCGCGCACGAACTGTATGAGGAGCGTGGCCGGGAAGATGGCCATGACATGGAAGACTGGCTCCGCGCCGAAGCGGAGATCACCGGCACCGGCGTAAGAACCGTCGCAGCCTAATTCCCAACGCACGTAAGTGAAGGAGAGCCCCGGAACGCTTCGGGGCTTTTTCGTTGGGGGAAGCGCTTGAGATCCAAGACTATTGTGGCGAGCGCATCCCCGGCCTGGGCCCAGGTAGAGATAACTTGATGCGGTCTATAAAATCACGCAAGTCATATCCGGCCTGAGGCCAATGCGTCCCTGCGCAGGAAATATCTTGGCTAGTTTTCCCGTTATAGGTAATCAAAGTAATCGTGGCGAATGAGACAGGTTTTGCGCAAGGCTGGCTGGTCAGCTGGCTCACATCGTCGACATTCT
This sequence comes from uncultured Acidobacteriaceae bacterium, assembly GCA_963752985.1. Taxonomy (GTDB): domain Bacteria; phylum Acidobacteriota; class Terriglobia; order Terriglobales; family Acidobacteriaceae; genus Acidiflorens. Next base: position 467,939 of record CAVWAN010000012.1, on the reverse strand, counting down.
GTAAGAGGGTTTTTAATGTCTTCGCATCGACGCTTCCCGACTTGAACTTCTTGGTTGACCCACCCTTGATGGACATCGTTGCGCTGCCATCCGTAAAAATCATGATGCTGTAGGGTAAAGAATTAGTTGAACCCGAGACTTCTACTGCATCGGCGGTTACAACCGCGTCCGACTCTACTTCCGATTTATATACATAAAAGCAGCGGCCACTATGAAGGCCTGTAACTGAACAGTCTTTAGCATTCTTGTCGGAGAAAACCGCCGGTGACGGGGATGCGGTGATTGCCCTTCTCGAAGACGAGCCGGCAGGGGATGAGGCAAGCTCGCCACTTGTAGTCTTCCGTACCGCGCTTGCGGCCATAAGCGGCAATGTCTTCTTGGGAGACGCCGTAGACGACCGCGCCAAGTCTAGCCCACACGCAGGCGCCGGCGCACATGGCGCAGGGCTCGTGCGTGGAGTAGAGCACGAAGTCGGCAGGTAGCGGCCATAGCCGCTTGATACGTATTTGAGCGTTTCCAACTCCACGTGCTTGATGCTTGACCCCGAAGTTTTTACTCGGTTACCGGCGCTGGCAATGACCACTTCGCGCCTGCCCATGAGGCGGGTGATGACCGCGCCAATGGGATAGTCGCCTCGGTCACGGGCGCGCTTAGCCTCCGCGATGGCCAGCTGCATGAACTTCTTTTTCGGTTTGTAGGAAGCAGAGATCATGTAGATCCGAAGCTCACGCGAGTGAAGCCTGTGTCAATCTCTCTCTGATAACAGCTGAGATATGTTTGCGGAGCACTAAGTAAAGCCACTTCTTACTGTACTCTCCGCGGTCTATTCCGTTGGCGTAACCCTCGTAACCAATTGTTGTGCATCTCGACAGTCACGCCCATAACGAATCAGGGTAAACTCAGCACGTCACGTGGAGGATCGCGTTCGTCTCCTCGGCGCCCTGCTCCAACGCTTCAATGGCTTGGGTCGTCGGGAGAACGAGCAATTCGACTTTGCGGCGCTTCGCTTCGCGCTTCACTTCTTTCATCATCGGCAGCCTTCCATACGCTCCGGTGCCGACTACCAGCCGCCGGCATTTCCAGGGTATGTCCTCCTCGATGGATAGAGGAGTATGTCCAAACTCGTCCCGGAATTTCTTGGACGCCTTTTTCGTGCGCTTGCGAATCTCGCCGCCGTCAATCACCACGTCGTAGTCGCGGGTGACGCCATCGATCCGGATGGAACCGAAGGAAAACTTGTCGAAGCGCATAGGTGCACCCCCCGCACATTCACGCGCTCTTTTTCGACGTGATGACGGTAAAGGCAGACCAGCGCTGCTCGACGTTCTTGCTGCCGCAATGCGGGCACACGACCCCGCCCTTCTCGTACTCGACGAGAGATAGGATCTTCGAGAAGAGTTTCTTGCAGGCGTGGCAGAAGAACTCGTAGTGAGGCATTGGAACCTCCGCGTGGTTGTGAAGGGTAGTGACAGAATTGTAGGCCCCTGGGTGGAGCGGGTTCAACATGGGGCTGGGTCGCGGATTCTGCTTGGTCGCGTCGCGACTTTCTCGTGAGGTTTGGGTCTCGGATTTTGCGGGGTGGTAGTTAGGAAAAGTTCTTCGTGGCGGTTTGTGGTGGATGGGTTCGGTGTGAGCGATGGTTTCACGGCCCGAGGGCATGCGCGAGGTGCATCTCGGCACTGGCTTCGTCTCGGTCCTTGTTCCAGCCGAACACTCTGGTCCCGGAGAGTTGATGGACGAGAAAGGTCAAATCTTGGCTCGATGGTTGAACTAGCAAATATCAGCTCATCGACGAGCTCTCCTCGTCCGTATGCAGAGCGCTTACTGGCAGAAGCAGCATCTTAGGGCCGCGCGCAATCCCGCCGACATTCCTTTTCGGTGACGTGCTCCAGCCACTCGCCCACCCTTCCGTTGAGCTTTCCTGGATCGCGATATGGGTCATCCCGACAGAATCGAAACCCTATATCAACGATGCGATGTAATCCTGAACGGCAGGGTTTTTGAAGTAGTCGAAGTGGGCACAGGAAATGCGTGTTGCCGTATTTCCGCCGAGAGCAGAAAGAGTCGGTACTACTAAGTCATGTTCGATCGTTGAGCCAAACATGCCGGAGACAACGGTGTCGATATCGTAACCGTAGGGGATCGACGTGGTACTCCACCTCTAAAGATCTGGCTTGATCGGGTCAGGGATCCCGCATCGGAGGAAAATTATGAACGCTCAGGAAAATTGCACTGTGGCCTTCCGCACAGATCGGATTGGAAAGGTGTTCATCATGTTTGTTCACGGCACGAGCAGGTGCCTTGTCTGCGAGCGACTATTCACTCGCGATGCAGCGAGAGTTCACTCCGAAGTTTCCTGTAATCCGTCTCTGCCTGACTTGTGGCTTCTAGAGGATTCCTCGGTGCTGATCCTCCCCCTGTCCACGGGGGCATGACGTAGAGCATCCGCCGAACTCAACAGAAGATTGCAAGAAGGCGTGGACATCCGGACCATCCCTGGCGCGCAGTCTTACAGAGGGCAGTAAATTGAAAGATGGTTCTCTCGACGCCTAGCACGGCTTCCTCGATTTCGATGACCACTTACTCGGGCTCTTCTTCGCGTTCCCCTGAGTCTACTGACAAACAGGTGGTAGGTCTCGGTATCCCAGCTGCCTCGCTCAGTGCTAACGATCTCCGGACGAGTGCCGAGAAGAGAGTCGGAACAATTCCGCTTCGGATTCCTCGCTTTCGATGCCGACGTCCGTGCGCCTCACGACTGTCGGCAGGTCTGATTCCCAAATCCAGCCTACTGTTTCGCAGTTCAGGACAAACTCCCACCGCCTTGACTTGGGTTCGCAGCTGAAAGCCACGAGATCCAGCGGCCATTCATCCCGGATCGCCTCGCTCTCGTCAATTCTCCGTATCACCGCGTTAGGAAATGTTGCTACAAGAAGGCATTCGGTATCGACTAAGTCTCGGCGAACTGAACGAAGAGTCACACGCACGTTTCGGCCATCGAATTTGAATCCCGTCACACAATAAGGACGGCCCGCCCCTGCGAACAACCAGCCTTCGATGGTCTTAACTGACATGGATTGTGTTTCCTGCTTGGCAGCAAATGTCCTTGATCATGTATATTCAAATATGATAATGTTATAACATAGAAATGCCGGAAATATCGCGATTCACCGCCGAGTTCTTCAAGGCTTTGGCGCATCCGATGCGGGTCAGAATACTGGACGCCTTGCGCCTCGGGGAAGTTAGCGTTAACGAGCTCAGCGCCCGTCTGAAAGTCGAGCAAAGTACGCTTTCTCAACAGCTTGCGGTCTTGCGAAAGAGCAGCATTGTAGTTGGGCGCAAGGAAGGCCAGAACGTTCGCTACTCAGTGCCAGACCAAGCAATCTTTCGTCTGCTCGACGAAGCCCGACAGGTTTTTAACAACCATTTGGTGGACATCAGGGACCTCCTTTCTCAACTCAGCCCAACGGGGGAAAAGTGAGCGGCACAGTCGACGTTGGGGCACGCCGCGCGATTTCCTCGCGTTTGGAATTCACCTTGGCCCTGTGCCGATTCAGTGGCCGGGTGGACGGATAGACGTTCCAATGACGCAAGTTCCCTTCAGTTTGTTCCTCGTGACAACGCTCTCGGTACCCGTAGTTACCCTGATCTCCCACCGGTGGACGAAGGCGCGTGCCCTGCCTGCATTACTGCTCATGACATCGTTAGCAATCGGAATGACTGTTGCGTGGGCCGGGTTCTGGGGTGGGCAGAGGTTCACGGTTGATGTTTCTCGGGTGGCATCGTTCTCGTTTGCACTCAGTATGGACCGTCTCGGCGCGTTCTTTCTGTTGCTGATTTGTTCGGTCTCACTGCCCGTCATCCTGTTTTCGAGCTCCTACATTCCCCGCCACTATTCGGGCGCGCGCCGCGATTGGCTGTGGGTGCTGTTGCCTCTGTTCTTGATGTCGATGGTTCTGGTCGTAACCGCTTCCACCGCATTTGCATTCCTCTTCGGGTGGGAACTGATGACGCTGTTCTCGGCCGGCCTGATCGTGATCGACGGCGACTCAGAACAGCGGCGCCACAACATTTTTATCTATCTTCTGATGATGCATGCCGGCGCCGCCGCCGTCATCGGTGCGTTCCTGTTATTCCTGCCGCACGCTGGCAACTTCGCCGAGATGCGGGCGAGCGCAGCTCTGATGACGCCGGCGTTGCGCACGGCGGTGTTCTTGCTCGCCTTTGTAGGTTTCGGAACGAAAACGGGAATTGTTCCGCTGCATTTATGGCTGCCCCGAGCGCATCCGATTGCACCCAGTCCAGTGTCGGCCTTGATGTCGGGCATCATGCTCAAGACCGCGGTTTACGGATTGGTCCGCTTCGCTTTTGATTTTCTCGGCGGCGGCCCCAGTTGGTGGGGATATCTGGTGCTGTTGGCAGGCGGCGTGTCAGGACTGCTGGGCGTGTTATATGCGATCTCGGAACATGATCTGAAACGTTTGCTCGCCTACCACAGCGTCGAAAACATTGGCATCATCTATCTGGGCCTGGGGGCGGCGCTGGTGTTGATGGCGAACCATGCCCCGCTCTGGGCAGCGCTCGCGCTCACCGCGGCTCTGCTCCACTGCCTGAACCACGCCATTTTCAAGAGCCTACTGTTTCTTGGGGCAGGCGCAATTTCTGACGCGGCTCACACGCTCGATCTAGAAGAACTCGGCGGATTGCAGAAACGAATGCCTCTGACCGGCGCCGTGTTCCTGATTGCCTGTTGCTCGATTGTTGGCTTGCCGCTGTTCAATGGGTTCGTCAGCGAATGGCTCACCTTCCGCAGTTTTCTGGCAGGTTCGGAAATGACAAATCTCTCCGCCGCCATCATCTTGCCATTGGCTGCGGGCGTCCTGGCGTTGATCGGCGGATTAGCTGCCGCGTGCTTCGCCAAGGTGTATGGCGTCGCCTTCCTGGGGCGTCCCCGCAGTCACGAGGCGGGAAGTGCGCAGGAAGTTTCCGGGCCCATGCAGGCAGGAATGCTAGCGCTGGCAACGGCGTGCGTCGTGGTCGGAATTTTCCCCGGACTGGTGTTGCGCAGCCTGGGCGCACTGACGGAGGAACTGCTTCCCGGCGCCATCTTGCCGCCGGTGGCAACATCCCTCTCCAGTGTGCTTCCCTGGATCGCGCTGTCCGTTCTGGTGTTGGCCGTCGGCATTGCCGCAATCAAGCGAGCGAAGAAGCTGACAGCGACCTGGGCCTGCGGCCTTCCTGGCCTGGACGAGCGCATGCAGTACACATCCACGGCGTTCTCCAAGCCGCTGCGAAAAGTATTCTCGCAGGTGTACAAGGCGGATCGAACGCTCGACGTGGTCCCTGCGGACCAGCCATATTTCCCGGTTTCGATCTCGTACCGCTCGGTTCGCACCACCTCGTTTGAAAAGTATTTGTACCGGCCCGGCGTGGACGCCATCGTCGCAGCGGCGCTCCGTTTGCGACGGCTCCAGACCGGCAATATTCAGATTTACCTGCTCTATATCTTCGCCGCCCTGATCGCGCTGCTGATGTTCATGAGGTGGGTATGACACTGGCGATGAATGCGATCCAGGTTTTGCTGCTTATTTTGCTGGCACCGCTGGTGCGCGGCGTGATTGCCCAGCTCAAAGCCAGAATTCAGAATCGGCGCGGCTCGAGCGTGTGGAGGCCGTACGCCGATCTGTTCAAGCTCCTTCGCAAAGAAGACCTCGTCCCGGCTTCGGCTTCCTTCGTTTTTCGCCTCGCCCCCATTGTCCTGTTCGCTACCACCCTGGTGGTTGCGGCGTTTGTTCCGCTGCTGCACGGCTCGGCACTTCTGGGGGCGCGCGGCGATTTCATCCTTCTGGTTTACCTGCTGGCGCTGGGGCGCTTCTTCCTGATGCTGGGAGCGATGGATGGCGGCAGTTCCTTTGGAGGCATGGGGGCCAGCCGCGAGGCTCTGGTTTCGACTTTGGCGGAAGCTCCATTCTTGCTGGCTTTCATGTCAGTGGCCATCGCGGCGCATACCGCAACGATCGCGGGAATGGTGCAGTGGACTTTGGGCCAGAACTTCTTTGAGTTCTCGGCGGTTCACGCGTTGGCGTTTGTGGCCTTGGCCTTGGTAGCGATCGCTGAAACGGGTCGCATTCCGGTGGATAATCCCACCACGCATCTGGAACTGACCATGATTCACGAGGCGATGGTGCTGGAGTACTCGGGACCGAGCCTCGCTTTGATCGAATGGGCCAGCGCCATCAAGCTCACCGTGGTCATGGCGCTGCTGATCGCGCTGTTTGTCCCTTGGGGAATAGCGAGCAGCCTTTCCGTGCTGGCACTCGCCATCGCAGCGCTGGTACTGCTGCTGAAAATGGCCGCGCTCGTGCTGGTCCTGGGGTTGATGGAAAGCAGTGTCGCAAAATTGCGAATGTACCTGGTTCCCGATTTTCTCGGCGTGGCGTCGGCGCTGGCGATCCTCGCTGTGGTTTTTACGGCGCTGATGCGGTGAACGATGGGTCTAGAGGTTAACGATGGGATTATTTGAGACGGCTGCGGCCAAAGCTCTGGCGTCATCTGGGGTGTTCTTGTTCATGACCGTGCTGCTGATCGCGGCCGCCAAGCGGATTTCCACCTGCATCGGCTTGTACAGCGTGCAATCGCTGGTCATCACCGCACAGATCATCGCCGTATCGCGCATGCACCACTCGACGGCGGGCTTCATCGTCGCCGCCATGGTGTTAATCGTCAAGGTGGTCGCGATTCCCTACGTGCTGTATCGCATCGTCGAAGAATTGCAAGCACCGCGCGACGTCTCCTCCTCAACCTCGTCTTCCCAATCTGTGTTCATTGCCGCCGGACTCATTCTGCTTTCTTTCTTTGCGGTGCGGCCCTATGTCGGGGGCCTGGGCGGCGATCAGGCCATGCTCGCCGCCGCTGTGGCCTTGGTGCTGACCGGCGGGTTCCTAATGGTGAGCCGTAAGAAGGCATTAATGCAGGTGGTCGGCCTCCTGGTACTGGATAACGGCATCTTCCTCGCCGCTCTGACCACCACCTTTGGCATGCCGCTGGTCATCGAGATCGGGATTGTGTTCGACCTGCTGATGGGAGTCTTCTTGATGGGATTGTTTGTCTTTCGTATTCGCGACACCTTCGACCACTTGGACGTTTCCAAGTTGCGGCGGTTAAGAGGCTGATGCATGGTCCTGCTTCTTCCATTGTTCATACCGCTGGCTGGCGCGCTGTGTGTGTTCCTGTGCCGGCAACCGCGCGTGGTGGTGCGCGCCGCGCTTACCACCGGTGCGCTGCAACTGGCCGCGATCGGTCTTACGGTGTACAAGATTCATTCCCAGGGCGTTCTGACGGCAGGACGTTATCTGCGCGCCGATGGCCTCACCTCGTTCTTCCTCATCAGCCTGGGACTCATTTCCGCGCTTGTGCTCGTCTATTCGTCGGGATACCTGCGGCATGTTCCCGAAGGAAGGTTCTCTTCTTTGCGCTGGTTTTATGGGCTGGTGTTCTTGTTCCTGTTCACCATGGTGGCGGTGTACCTGTCGGCCAATCTCGGAATGATGTGGATTTTTGTGGAAGCCACCACGCTCGCATCCGCCCTGCTGGTGGGCTTCTACAACACCGAAGGCGCGGTCGAGGCCGGCTGGAAATACTTGATCGTCTGCACTGTGGGCATCGCCTTCGCGCTGTTCGGCACCATCGCCCTCTATCTGGCGGCGGTGAAGGGCGGAGTTAGCCCCGAGTCCGCGCTCGATTGGGGCACGCTGATGGCGGCCGCTCCCGGCCTGGTAGGAGGACGCGAACTGCTGAAACTGGCATTTGTTTTTGTCGCGGTGGGATATGGGACCAAGGTGGGCTTCGTGCCCATGCATAGCTGGCTGCCGGATGCCCACGCCGAGGCCCCCTCGCCCATCAGCGCGCTCTTGTCCGCGGTCCTGCTGAATTGCGCGATGTACGCACTGTTGCGTTTTGACGCGATCACTTCGCGAGCCATCGGCAGCGGCTTCAGCCATACTCTGCTGTTGATCTTTGGCGGAGTCTCGCTCGCCGTGGCCAGCCTGCTGATGATTGTGCAACGCGATCTGAAACGCCTGCTCGCTTACAGCAGCATTGAGCACATGGGCATTGTGGCCATCGGCATCGGTCTGGGCGGCGCACTGGGACTCTTCGGTGCTTTGCTGCACACCTTCAATCACTCGATTGCCAAGACATTTCTGTTTTTCACCGCGGGCAATGTTCGAGAAAACTTCGGCACACTGCGCATGGAGCGCATCCGCGGCATGGCTCGTTCCCTTCCCTGGACTGGCAGCGCCCTCATCCTGGGCGCGCTCGCCATCACTGGGATGCCACCCTTTGGGTTGTTCGTCAGCGAACTGTTGATTCTCACAGCGGCTTTCTCGACGGCACACTATTTCATTGCCGTGTTGATGCTGGCCGCGATTTCCGTTGTGTTTGGCGCGCTTCTCCACCATTTCCAGTACATGCTCATGGGCAAGCCGGAGGATGTTCCCCTGCAGCAGCCGGCGTTGCAGGCTTCCTGGTTCGTCGTCATGGGCGTCTGCGCTCTGTGCCTGCTGGTGTTGGGCATCCATGTCCCGGCGGCTTTTACCGCTGTTTTACGTGGCGCGATGGCGGTATTGCAACCGGCGGTATTGCAACCATGACCGAGACCGTTTCCAATAGCGAATCGAGCGTGTCGCGAGCGCTGGATCTGCTGCGCTCGGCGAACACGCGGCTGGTCTCCATTTTTGGCAGCACCGATTTTGGCAGCAGCGATCGTGGCAGCAACAACGAAAACCGCGTATGCCGCGTTCACTACCTCATCGACGTAAATGGCCGCGAATACCGCATGATCAGTGCGCCCGTCACCGGACCCATTCCGTCGGCCACCGAGGTCACGCCCGCGGCAGCCTGGTACGAACGCGAACTCCATGACCAGTACGGCATCGAATGCGATGGACATCCCGACCGGCGTCCTCTGTTGTTGCACGAGAATTGGCCGGGAAACGTCCATCCCATGATTGACGACGTTTCGCATGTGCCCTGGGCAGAAGGACAGTACCACTTTCTTAGAGTGCAAGGGGACGGGGTTTGCGAAGTGCCGGTCGGTCCCATACACGCCGGCATCATTGAGCCCGGGCATTTTCGTTTCAGTGTTGTCGGCGATACCGTCCTCCATCTCGAATTGCGGCACTTCTATACCCACAAGGGCACGGAGAAGCTCTTTGAGAACGCACCGCTGATGGACGGGGTGATGCTTGCCGAATCGGTTTCCGGCGACAACTGCTTCGCGCACGCCGTGGCCTACTGCCAGGCAATCGAAAATGCATTGGCGATCTCGGTGCCGCCGCGGGCGCAGGCCATCCGCCTGATCGGACTCGAACTGGAGCGCATGATCGCCCACATTGCCGACGTCGGGGCCTTGTGCGGAGATGTCGGATTCAGCGTGCCGGCCGCCTACACCGCGCGCATTAAGGAGAGTCTCCTCCAGGCTTCCACCCGCTTTTTGGGTACGCGCTTCTGGCGTGGCATGGCCGTGCCGGGAGGCGTGACCCGAGACTTGTCCTCTGCGGAAACAACTGAGTTCGGAGCGATCGTCACCTCAGCCGCCCGCGATTTTGCGCGCATGGCACGCCTTATTCTGCACACTTCGTCGGTTCAGAACCGTTTCGAATCGACGGGAATTCTGACCGCTGAAATTGCCCGGCAACTGGCGGTGGTTGGGCCAGCGGCCCGCGCCAGCGGAATCAGAATTGACGTCCGTCGCGATCATCCGAGCGGCCGCTATCGTAACCTCAACCTCGACGTCCCACAGTACAAATATGGAGATGTGCTGGCCCGCGCCCGCATCCGCATCGACGAGACCGCCATATCCACGGGCCTGATCCAGGAAACGCTGAAGGATCTTCCGGCGGGATCGATTCTCGTGCCCGTGCCACCATCGGGGTACGCCGAGGCTTTATCGGCCGTCGAATCGCCGCGCGGAGAGCTGCTTTACTGGGTGCGAATTAGCGACGGCAAAATCGCCCGTTGCCACATCAAGTCGCCTTCGTTCCAGAACTGGCCGGCGCTGCCGTTGGCTTTGCCCGGCAACATTATTGCGGACTTCCCCCTCATCAACAAGAGCTTCAATCTCTCGTACTCCGGATGTGATCGATGATCGGCGACGCCGTCGAGCGCAGTCTCAGAAGCCCCCAGGTGCTGATTTCGGTCAGCGAATTGTTATCGAACGCCGCCGGAAGCCGCATGCCGGATGTTCAGCCGGGCTTGCTGACGGATGAGGTTGCACGTCGTGTAGTGGCCGCCTGTCCGACATCGGCATTGAGAATTGACGAGGCCGCCGGGCGCGCACATCTGATTCTTAACTACGGTGAGTGTATTGGGTGCTCCCGGTGCGTCGCAGCAGGCGATGGGGCGTTCCGATACGCGGAAAAGGTCGCCTGTTGCGGTGTCAGCAAGCAATCTCTGGTGCGGCGCTGGGACATCCAGAGTCGGGCCGAAGTTGTCCAGGACGAGCCTGCCCTATCTCAGGCAGCAGAGCAGATTCGTGCGCTGGTCGGGCAGGCGCTGAACATCCGGCAAGTTGATGCGGGTTCGTGCAACGGCTGCGAGGCAGAAATCGTCGCTCTCACAAACCCCTACTACGACTTGGAGCGATTTGGAATTCACTTCGTCGCATCCCCGAAGCATGCAGATATGCTGCTGGTCACCGGCCCAGTTACCCGAAACATGGCAGCGGCGGTGAAAAACGCTTATGATGCGGTGCCTTCCCCGAAACTGGTCGTTGCAGTTGGAGCATGTGGTTGCAGCGGCGGAATCTTCGGGGGCAGCCACGCCGTAGTCGGTCCTGTAGACGCAGTAATTCCTGTAGATGGGTATATTCCTGGTTGTCCTCCAACTCCGAGCATGCTCCTTACAGGTATTGTGCGGGTGCTTCGCCCTTTTTTGTCGCCCTGGCGAAGGCGGAGGTCGTAACGCCGCTGTACGCTGTTGTTGGTCAAGCGGAAGTCGCCACTCTCCAAAACCGGTCCCGGGCGCGCACGAATCATCAGAGCTGTGTCGGCCAAGCTCCCCATCGAACCAGACTTCTGGAGCAAGTCGAAACTATCGCTTACTCGCACCCACGCGGCCGGACGCTCAGAGGTCTGCTCTGCCTCGTAAGCTGGCGTTTGTTCACGGATCACGGTGCAAACCAGAAATTATTCCGGGGGCCAGAAGTCGGCTTCCGGGAAGTTGGAAATTGCGTTGGCGCTGGGCGCCGACTGGGGGGCGAGTCACGGTCGACTCGTGAGCTACGTTGCGGGGAGCACGCCTGGGCAGGCGCAGCCGACACACGCTCCCGCCGAATCTTCATAGCTGAGAACCACTCGTCTACTGCGCTGGTTGGTTGCTCGTGGACGTTTGATTCAGCTCTTGCTGGAGCTGCAATAGTTGACGGAGTTGCTCAGCATTGGCGGAGTTGGATGTTGGAACGCCCCGCCCACTTGGTTGCTGAGAACCCTGATTGGTCTTGGGGGCCTGCTCGAGGACCACGTAGATCGGAGTATCCGCCGAAATCGTCACCACGATGTGCTGGGTGATCGCTAATCGGGAAACCTCCTCATCTCCAGCCTCGCCGACATTGTTGCTGACGCGCTCCCGCATTAGGTCCGACTCGCTCAGCGGCTGGTTCAGACTGCCTTGTCCCACCAACATCGCGCCAGCTTGGCCGATTCCTGACAGCGACCTGACCAGGACGTTCTTTCCCGTGTTCTTACCCTCAACTTTTCCTTTGAGCGGCCGCAAGTCCAAACCCGTGGCGGCGGCCTCGATGGGAACGACTGCACCATCCGGCATCAGCAGAGAATCGAACTGGATATCAACGTAACCTGAACGATCTCCATTCCGGATATGCCCAACCGCTTTGGCTCCGGCAGGGACAATAATTTCTCCGTCCCGCTCATAGTTGTATTCGATCACCGCCAGGACCGGAGTTCGCACTGCCGTGCTGGCCGCTGATTCCAGGCGTGCACGCAATCGCGTACCCGTGGCCAGACCCAATCCCAGTTCCGGTGCTGGATCATTGATTTCGCGGGCCTGAGCACTACCCGAGTTGGCAGAGACGTTTCGTACGTAGATTAGCGAAGACTTCTCCATGGCCTCGCGCTCTCCTTTACCCAAGTCTGGAGTCTCGGCGCCGGTGCCCGACCCTGGCTGATACGGCGGCGCTTGCCAGGGCTGCTGGTCTCCGAAAGGCGGTATCGATCCCAAAGTTCCCGCTCCGCCCGCCACCGTCGTCCCCGCCGGCTTAGTCGCAGTTCGCTGTAGATCTCGTTCGTTTAAGAAGCCTTCGTGAGATTCTTTGGTGACAGGCCGGCCAGAATCGGTGATCGGAAATAGGCTCTTGTCGTTGCTCGCGGTGCCGCTCTCCAAGGCCAGGTCTTCAGTAGCAGTGGCACCGCGACTCTTCACTTTCTGCGGCACGCCCCGATGGGGCATAGACGTAGCAACGAAAATCAGCAGCGCGATGACAATCGCTCCAGCCCCGATGATTACAAAGCGGTTCTGTTGGATCTGCTGCCTGGCTCTCTGTTTTGCTCTGGTTGCGAGCCCAGGCAGTGGGGCGGTTGCGTCCGGAGGAAGTGGCACGTTACTGAGGGTTTCTTCTCCGTTTGGTTCCTGAATCACTCCGGTGTTGCCGTTGTCGCTGTGTCCGTTTGGATGAATCACTTTGCACCTCCCGAGACCGGAGCCACAAACGCAATCGGTGCCAGGACAGGACGGTCGACCTCTTCCGCTTGGGCAACCGCGAGCAAGAGCCGTTCCCGGGATTCCTTGAAGGTAGGACGCTCAAACACCACGATGCCGTCGGCCCTAGCGCCGGGCGCGAGTCTACGCGAGGTGATCCAGTAGTCCTTGATCGCGACCGGCTCGGCCTTAATCGCTTTTCGATGCTTGTCTTTCGATGTCCCCGCAAGCTGTATTTGCGGCGGCAGTACTTCAATGGTCCGTGCAGAAGAATTCAGAACGGCGAACGGCACGGCCATCTGTTGCTCTTTCTCTATCGCCTGCCCTACCGCAACCTGCAGTTGCTTGCCTTCCCAATGTGGATTCTCAATCCGTTCTGCCCTGAGCAAATCCTGCTCTGGTCTGCCAGGCTTCTCTGGGGCAGTGCTGGTTGGCTGATTTTCTGTAGCAACGTTTTTTGTTTCGCCAACCACAAACACGGAATGAGTCGACGCAATCAGAAAGCTGCGCGGGCGCTCACAGTTGAGGACATAGTCCACGGGTTCACTACGGTCTGACTTGCCTTGGCTCACCAGGCTCAGCGAGATCCCATGGCCTCCTCTGGTGGTAATCAGGGCGTTCGTTTGCGCAGGTTTTGCGCTGGTTGCTTTGAAAAACACCAACTGCGGCTCGGCTTCGGAGTGGTCGGCCTTAAAAGCCCCCGGATCGCCCAGTACGACCGAGCTCACCTCCTCCAGCACCCGCACCGAACTGACGTATCCTGGCCGCAAGTGCAAGACCACAACCTGTTCCGGGTCAGCATTCAAGCTCACGATTCGCGCCTGTGGAAGATCGGGCTGCGCTGAAGCTATATGCAGCAGCAGGAGACCGGCCGTTGTCAGATGCACCAAACTCAAACAAATTTTCATCTCACATCTCTTTCCGAACTGGTGTTCGTAGTTCTTGGTTTAATTCCGGCTTGGCGGAGGTAAGTTGTTCTAATTCTTGCCACGTAGGCAATTACGTCGGGATTTCGATAGCCGAGGTCTCGTCTGCCGATTACGTCTTCGCCAGCGTAGTAAGCGGCAGGCACTAGCCTGAGATCGTTATGAAATTGTTGCATTAGCCATGCGAGGTAGCGCACGCCCCCGGAAACGTTTTGATCGACACTGCACCGGTCCCTTACTCCGAGTCGCTGAGCGGTTAGGGGCATTAACTGCATTAGTCCTGCAGCGCCTTTGGGAGAGACCGCGCATGCTTGCCAGTGCGACTCACGTTCGACAATGGCGCGTACCAAGGCGACGGGCACCCGATAATGTTGGGCGTAGGCTACGACGTAGTATTCGGCTTCAAGCCGTGCCTGTGGTTTGGGCGATTGCGCCCAGCAGATCGAGATTGCACAGAGCGCTTGGGCCAAAATGAGTACCAGCTTCATGCCGCTTTACCTCGCAGAGCCTCGGCGCTGTACTGCTGCGTGTCAAAGATCAAGCTGGCAAACCCATCCCGCAAGAGCAACTTGCGTCGATCGGCCTCGGTTTTGGCCAGCAACGGCAGGAGAATGTCTCTCATCTCCGCCGTAATTTGCTCAGTGCCGAGAACTTTGAGTGCCTGAGCCAGGTCCAGAATTTCCGAGACCGAGGGAGGTTTCTCCATGCTCCAGTCGCGCAAAGCCTTGGCGAGTCCCGCCATACCGGCATGGAATTCGTGGCTTGAATCCGGCGTTCTCAGTGCCACAATCTCTGCTTCTCGCTCCGCGGTGGGGTGTTCAACACGGAGATAGAAGCTGCGCCGACGCAGGGGATCGCCGATGCGCCTCTCTTCACTCGATGTCAACACAACGAAGGGAATGCTCCTGGCTTTTATGGTGCCCAGCTTCGGAATGCTCAACTGCCACACGCTAAGCAATTCCAGTAACAAGGCCTCAAAAGCGTGGTCCACCTTGTCCAGTTCGTCGATCAGCAGGGCACAAGGCCTTTCACACTGCAACGCGCGCAGAAGCGGCCCGGCACCGAAGAACTGCTGGCTGTGCAACTCCGTCCGCAGGGATTCCCAATCAACATTGGCGGACTTGGACTTCAATTCGACGCAAAGCCTTTGCAGCGGCTCATCAAACTTCCCGATGGCCTTCTCTTCGTTGATGCCCTCGTAGCACTGCAGGCGCTCGACCGTTGTGTCGGCTGCATCCGCAACTGCGTACGCCAGTTGAGTCTTTCCACTACCGGCAGGTCCTTCCAATAACAAGGGCTTGTGGAGTTTCGCCGCCAAGTACACCGTTGTGCTAGCTACCGAATCAGCGATGTAGCCGGTAGCTCGCAGGCCCGCGCTGACCTCTTCAAGCGATGAAAAACCGGTTTCCTCCTGCGCCCGAGCTGCGCTTTCGGCCCTAAGCGTCACGAAGCTAATACGGAACCAAATTTCGGTCAAATCGGCTCATTCGGCAGACTGTTTTGACCAAAAAATCATTCTCGGCTACAACTGTGCCAAGTTGGCAGGAGTTGATTGTGAAAACACGAACAAGGAAGGAATCGGATTTTGAGATGCACCAGTTGATGGGCCGAGAAGAGATAATCGAACGGCCGGAGTTGAGCCAGGACGCCTTGAATTCTGGCGAAGGCTCCAAACTATCTTTCTATGAGGTATGGAGACAGCATGCAGCTTTCAACCAACACTCGATCTCCCCACGGGCTGGAACCGACACCGGTTTTCGAGAAGCATTATTCCGTAAGAGAGCTCGCCAACCTGTGGAATTTGAGCGATAGAACAATCCGTCGAATGTTTGTGGGAGAACCCAGTGTGGTTGAGTGGGGAGCGTGCGAACGCCGGATGAAAAGGGCCTACAAAACCCTCCGCATCCCGGAAAGCGTTGCGCGACGGGTACACCGGAGATTGAGAAAAGCGAGCTAAATCGTCTCAACATATATCGAAGAACCTGCCAGTTCTTGAGCTGCGCATTTCATTCGCTCACAACAAGCCGAGGTCATCGACGAGGCGCCGCGCTTCCGGATGTACGGCCCTGAAAAGAGGTATGTCGGCGGGTATTGCGTGAGCGATGTCTCCTTTGGGCCCTAGCGCCATGGCGGTTCTCTTCAACGCCCATATTCGCCCACGCTTCGCGCTGACGGGCAGCCAGACGTTGCTGCCTTTCCAGTACCCAGGGAGCATAGTGCTTCTGGGTAATGGTCACGCTCGAATGTCCAAGGAGCCGAGATACCTCTTCAAGCGGCATGCCGGCCAGCAGGTATTCAACGGCGAACGTATCCCGCATCATGTGGAGATGAGCCGGTTCCTGTCGACCGTTCGCATCCAAAAACAACTTTGGGAGCATCTCAACTGCCTTATACAAGATCTTGGAAAAAATCTTCTGCCAGTTTGATACTTCGCTCTTGCGCTTACTGCGACCGCTCCAGAAGGAATAGTTGGGATCTGTGTAGCTACCTGGAGGAACCTTGCGCAATTCATCCGCTACACTGTGCGGAAGCAGCACTTGCACGGGAGCGCTGGCCTTGCTTTTGACCTTCGCTTGGTAGAGGAACAACGAGTCATCATCTCGGAGGTTGCTCTTGGGGAGACAAGCTGCATCACCCGCACGAAGACCGCTCCAGCGCAGGAGTTTGAGGTAGGCGCGCACGCGCCGGGAATTCGTAGTGTTGCCGTTCTTTTCCTTGCCCCGGCTGTCATAGTAGTACGTCGCTTCAATGGGAGCGTCGTACTGTTGCCGGCTGAACGGCAGCGTTTCTTCCTGCTGGGGCGTAACGTTCTTAATTCTCTTGGCGGGATTCTCCATGATCCACCCTTGCTCCATGCAGAACCGAAAAAACGTACGTAGACGCTGATGCTGGTTGTGGCGGGTCGTGGGAGCACCTCGCCAACACTGGATCCAGGACCGTAATGTCGGAACATCGAGCTGAGACAGGAGCAAAATGGCAGGCTCTTGGGCAGCACACCAGGTCAATAAGCGGCTCAGGGTGAGGTTGTACTTGGCGCGAGTAGCCTCCTCGCGATTCAGGCGTGCAACTTCCTTGAGAAATTGATCGACTGCGAGAGCGATCTCCACCTGCCCGTTGCGTGCGCTGATTTTTGCCTCAAGCTGACGCTGCAACCGCTTGGTGGGGTCGAAGGAATCCCGGAGCTCCCGCGCTTTTTGTTCAGCCCTTTCCCAACTTCGTGTCTTCGCGCTTGTCAGCTTGGACTTGCCGTCGCGGTACACGTACAGCCACTTCACGCAATTGCACCGGGCCCAATCCGGCCTGTCCAGCTTTGGGCAAGTACGCTTGTGGCGGGTATAGACCTTGACGGTCTCGACGGTGCGGCTGACAAGCGCTCCCACAGGGCCAGCCTGGCTGGCGTCTTCACACTCACTGGTGTTTTCGAGTTCAACCATGTTGTTCTGAAATCCCTTCCGCGAGTTTTGCGCAATCTAGCATCGGCTTCGAATTCGCACAAATGGCCCGTCTAGAAAGGCGAGAAGCGCCTAAACAGGCAAATCTTTTATACAAATTTTTTACACTTGGCTAATGCCGGGAAGGAAAGACTCTCAGAATCAAATACTTAAGGTTGGTTGCGGGGGGTGGATTTGAACCACCGACCTTTGGGTTATGAGCCCAACAGGACACCCCTAACTCCTAGTGATTTCAAGGCACTTACCCGCTCGCCTGCCCCTCAAAAGCTCGTAACCACGCGAGTTCTGGACCTAAGTTGGACTCAAATTCAGGTTTGCCGGGAGAGTTTGCCTCAACAGTTTTTCCGGCTTGCATCCCGCGGCTGCGTGACGCGCGCGCCCGCGCGCGCCCGCACCGTGGAATGCAGAAAGCGAGCATCCATCGATGACCACCAGAAAGAACCGGCGCCGGCAAAGAGCGCGCGCCCGTACGAGAACGTGAGGAAACTATTTGCACGCCTGCACCCTCGGAGAACTCGGAAAACCTGAATGCCGCGCTATAGATTCACATTCTGCTGCGACAACGGCCACAACAGCGACGCTACGCCGGACCTGGTCAGTCGAGAAGCAGGCGGATTGGATAGTTTCGATGATTCGAAAAACATGCCCACTCTGCGGAGCGCCGCTAAGGGTCACCATCACCGAGGATGGCAAGACCGATTAGCCGAGCGACCTTGCGCGTGGGTTTAAACTGAGCGTTATACGAAACCCCGCCTTCATGAGAATGAACCAGGTCGTGAATTTCAAGGACGCATCCCTGCGAGACCTGCAGGTGCGGTTTCCTGATGGCACGACGGTGATCGAAGGAATCCAGATAGGCCTCCTAATCAGTGGAATCCAGCTTTTAGGGCGCCCTGAACTTCAGATGCTCGCTGAGGCCGAACTTCAGCGCATGGAAGTCGACTGGAAGCTCATCGAACCATCCGCCGAGCTGCCCACGGGCCTGGAACGCGCGGCGCGGGGGCGTTCCAAGCAGCATACGGCTGCTGCAAAGAAGAGATACCAGCTTCGCCTGAAGAAGCGGTTCGAGGACCTCAGAGCCCACACTCAAATCGCCGAGGGGCGCACGCCATTGTTGTAGTTGCGCCGCGGCGCCAGCGGCGGCGCCCTGACGCCGGCGACTCCGCGACAGGAGTACCTTTTTTCAGAACCCTCGCGCAGGGGGTAGGGGGTCGCATTTGCAGGAATGGCTCGCCGGCGACCGCCCGGCCTCACTCGCAGACTTTCGCAGCAAAAGATTTTTTTCGGGAATCGCAGAGTTTTTGGGATCAAAAGCGCGGCCTCGTGTACTTTCGTGTCATTGCCAAGCGATGCAGCCCCGGCGCATGATGGGGAACAGGGAAGCTTCAATTGGTGAAACTGGAATGACGCGGGAGCCGCCCCGGAGGTAGCTCCCGCGACTTCCAAAATCGCGGCCTTCGCATTTCCGAGAATGCGGGCGCGCCTTCCCGAAATTTTGTAAGGGCGCCGTTCCGACGAACGGCGAAACCGCTTCACCGATTTTCGGCCCGCCAACGCGGGTGCAGTAATGCAGTACCGCAGTAACCGCCGTAAGCCGGCAGCTTCTCCAATCCAACGATTGGGTTCCTTCCGGCGCAGGAAGAGGTGCTCTTTTCGCGAACGGGCACCTGCAACACAGACCTGCCGGCCCAATCCTTGTTCCGCGCCGACGCGCGGATCGGCTTCGACCCGCGGCCTTGATGAACAACCAGACGTGTGGCCTCAAGCTGCGATCTCCATTTCGTGCGGCCCCAGCCACACCCAAAAAAAACAAGGAGCTGCACATGAATACCGTCTCTATCGACGCACTTCGCCAGAAACGTATCGGACTGATCAATCAAAACCAAAAGCTGCTCGACACCGCGGCCAGGGAAAAGCGGGACCTAAACGCGGAGGAGGCGCAGCAGTTCGAGGCCACCAACGTCCTTAAAACGAAAACCGATGTAGCGATAGCGGAGGTCGAGGCCCGCATGGAAACAGAGCGAAACATGGCGGGTATTGAAATTCGGGGCGATGGCACCTTCGGAGATCTGATCGGCGCAGGGTCGTTGCGACCGAGGGCTGGCAAGACCAGCTATCGCGAGCTCTTTGGATTGCAGGCCTTGTCCACTGGCGGATTCAACTCGGCGGAGGAGTTCTACTCTGCGGTTTTTCGCTCTCGCGAGATCGCGGATCCGCGGCTGCTCGTATCTTCCGGCTTCCGTGCCGATTCGCCCGGTCAACGTGAGGCGGTCCCCTCGGACGGCGGCTTCGCAGTTCCCACCCAGTACGCTGCGAGCATTTATGACCAGGCTCTCGAAGATTCCGTTGTGATGCAACGCGCGACCATACAACCGATGCGGTCATCGAGTTTGAAAATTCCAGCAGTGGATGGATTCGTTCACACGAGCGGGATATTAGAAGGCGGCTTGCTCGGAACGTGGAAAAATGAATTCGACACGCTGGCCCTGCAGAAGATCAAGCTGCGCCTAATCGAGTTGAACACAAACAAGCTCGCGATTTTGCTCAATAGCAGCAACGAGCTGATCGATGACGGGCAGCCCAATTTCGGGAATTTCCTGAACAGAAAATTGGTCGAGGCGACAGGCTTCTTCCTGGATGAGGCATTCTTGTTTGGGACCGGTGCAGGAATGCCGCTCGGCGTATTCAACGATCCCGCGCTTATCACTGTGCCCTGCGAGACGGGCCAGACCCTCGCAGCGAGTCCTTTGACGTACGCCAATGTATGCAAGATGTTCGCGCGACTCGCTCCGGCGTGCCGAAAGCCAGGGCGCGCGGTCTGGGTGGTAAACAGTGATTTGGCGCCGGCGCTGCTCTCGATGCAACTGACCGTTTCTAACCGCGCCAATACTGAGACGGTTGGCGGATCGGCCACGCCTGTACTTACGAGGGGTCCGGATGGACAATTCGAACTCTTGACGATCCCGGTTCTGTTCTCGGAAAAAATGGGCGCGCTGGGGAACCAAGATATTTTGCTGGCGAGCTTCGAAAATTATTGCGTGGGCTTGAGATTAGGCCTGCAGCTCCAGGCTTCCACGCACGCCGGCTTCACCAACGATTCCACATGGTTCAGAGCTGTAATTCGATGCGATGGCCAGGGTTTGTGGAAATCGCCAATTCAACCTGTCAACGGCCAGACGCTCTCCTGGGCCGTGACGCTCGCAAAACGCAGTTAACTCGGAGTTTCGCGGACCGGGCGGCAGGAGCGCTGGCGCAATCCTGACGCCCGCCGGCCGGCTATGGTTTTCACCGGCCGAAGGTCGCGAGAAAAAGTTGGGGGCGCTTCACTCTCTGAGCGCTCCCCAACTTTTGAAAGTGGTTAGTAACTGTGGTTAGTAAGTTCTGAAAGCGCGGGATCTATGCCTCTCAACGTAGGCGATGCGGTTCTCAGTTTCCTGGGCGATACCACCAACCTCGACCAGGCCTTTGCCCGGATTCCGGGCCAGACCGATGCTGCCATGTCGGCCGCCGCCGGCAGCGTGGGCCAGGTGGGCGATGCCCTGCAGGACGTAAGCTTCGAGCTCGATGCCACGGCGACGAATGCCGCCTATGCCGGCGGGGAAATCCGCGATGCCATGACCGAAGCCACGGGCTCGGTCCGCGGCGTAGGCGAGCAGGCGCGCGTAGTCGAAGAGATGCTGGGAGTGCGGCTGCCCCGCGGCGTTAACCGTTTTCTGGCCGAGCTGCCCGGCGTTCAGTCGGCTATGACGACGGCCTTCAGCGCAGGCGTTGTCTACTTCCTGGCCGAGGCCCTGGTGCAAGGCACCGAAAAGCTTTCCAACTGGATCGGCCAGACATTCATCAACACCCAAGCGATGCGCGACAATGCCGAGGTCCAGCTCACGCTGAATAAGCAGTACCTGGCTAACGCCGAGGCGATCGAGAAGGCCAAAACCGCGCTCGAAGAATACGGTCTGACGGCGGTCCAGAAAACGCAAAAGTCGATCGATGACGAAAACCAGAAGATTGCCGCCAACACGGCGATCATGGAAGCAAACCGGGCAAAGATCGCCGAGCTCACGAAAGAGCAGGAAGTGGCCGCGAGCGGGACCACCACCATTGTGCACGGCATGGCCATCCACACGGAAGGTGTGAAAGGAAACACCCAAGCCATCCAGGACCTGAAGAACGCATCGGCCCTGCTGACCCTGAAAAACGAGGAACTAGCGCTCTCCATCCAGGTGCTCAAGAACGAAATGCGCGACGAGGCGGAAGCCGCGGCCGCGAAAGCCGTTGCCCTGCAGGAACAGGCCGCTAAAACCGAAATCAGCATTGACGAATCCGTGGGCATGTCGAAGATCAAGCGCTGGGAGGCCGACGCCAAATATCAGGCCGCGTTCTCCCGCGACGCCGCCGACCTGATCCTGAAAATCGAAGAGGAGCAGGCCGAAAAGGAATATCAGCTCCGGCTGCTCACACTTCAAAAAGAACGCATGGCCGAAGAGCAGGCGTCGCGCGGCTATAAGGGCGCGGGCGACACCGAGAAATACAACAAGGAAGTGCAGCAGCAGCAGCAGACCGACGCCAAGATCGAGGCGCTCACCGCCGAGCACTACGCAAAGCAGAAAGAGATGGCCACGAAATCCGACCAGGATATTTTGAAGCTGCAGGCGGATCTGGCGGTGGCAGCGCAGACCCTCGCCAAAGGAATTTTCCCCAACCTTCCCGAAGACACGCGCGACCTGCTTTCCATGTCGCAGGCCGCGGAGCGGCTGGGCATCACGCTCTCCAAGGACCTGGCGAAAACGGCGAAAGAGGCGCAGGAAGCGCTCAAGCTTCTCGACCAGGAATACAAGGCGGGCATCATCTCGCAGCGCGACTATCAGTCGGCCGAGATGAAGGCCCTGCAGGCGCAAATCGAATACGACAAGGAACTGGGAAAATCCCCCGCCCTGGTGAAGGCCGAAGAGCAGCAACTCGACAAATTAAAAAAGGCATTCGATGATGCCTATGGCGCCAAGGGCTCGAAGCTGCTGACGACATTCTTCTCCCTATTTCACAACCGGCACAAACAGGGGGAGAAAGACGCCAAGGACCTGGCGAAAGCCATCGATGATTTCGAGAAGCAGACGTCGCAGGCCTACGCCTCGGCGATCATGGGCGCGATTACCAGCGGCCAGTCGATCGGCGCGGCGCTGGCGCAGGCAACCAAGGCCATTCTCCTTCAATTGGGCGAACAGGCTCTGGCGAAATCGCTCTACTACCTGGCCGAAGGCATTGCCGCTTCCGTCACTCCGGGAATGCAGGGCATGGCCGCGGGCTACTTTGCGGCTTCGGCCGAGTTTGCGGTGGTTGCCGGGCTGGCCGGCGGCGGCGCCATGGCCATGGGCGGCGGCGGTTCGGGCGGCGGCCCCGGGGGCAACACCATTACCAGCTCGGCCAACCCTTCAGGCGCCGGCCAGCCTACTCCCGCGGGCGGCGGCGGCCAGCAGACAGTGAGCACTCCACACCTGGCCGCTGGCGGAGTGGTGATGCGCCCGACGATGTTCCTGGCTGGCGAAGATGCGGAAGCCATTCTTCCGCTGACCGACCCCGAGGCGATGAATCGCATTTCGAGCGCGCTGCTCTCGACCCCGACGTTGCGCGCCGGCGGATCCCGCGGCGCCCACTTCAGTCCGGACGGCAGCGCCGGTGGAGGAGGTGGCGGCGACACCATAATTCACGTGCACGTAAAAGGGCTAATCTCGGCCGATAACCTGAACAAGGTCGTGAAGACGATCAACCAAAAAGTGCACAACCGGCAATTGACGCTGAATGCCTCGAACTCGCTCCGGTTCACGAGACGATCGCAGTAAGTAAGCGTTCGCGGGGTTGCGACCGATGACCAAAGCAGAGACCTTCTACAACCGCCACGCCGCACAGGATGAAGAGGCATTGGTGGATGCGCTTGATGCGGCAGCGGGGATTTTCATCGACGGCAAGATGAGCGGCGGCATTGAGGAGGCGGCCGACGCTCTCGCAAACAACCAGGTGGTGAAGATGGTTTTCAGCGACCTTTCGGTGATGGAGTTGGTTCCGCTCGCTGGCCAGGGCCTCGCCGTTTCCTGGGGCCCGCGCTAGTGCTGCAAAAATTGAACAATCTCACTACTTTGTAAAATCCTTACGGGTCGAAACGCAGCGTGAGCTGCTCGGAGGCCTGCGCCGGCGCCTTGGCCGACTTCATGCATCGGTGGTCCGCGCGCGGCTGCGCGTCCGGGAGCTTCGACGGGCCCAGGGGCGCCGCGGGCCGCGGCGGCCGATAGAACTCCTGCGCCAGAAAGCTCTTGATGCCCTGGCGAGTCGCGCGCTTCTGATATTCGCGGTTGAACATGGTATAGTTTTCGCGTCCGCACCCGGAGGATCCAACCGGGTGCGGGACGCTCGCCAAATTCGCCTTTGTGGAGGCAAACATGGCTTCACCCAAATTAGCATCCCCGCCGGTTCGAAATCTCACAATTCAGCTCACACCAGCGCAGCGGCGCCGGCTTGAGGCCGCGGTTCGATCGACCGGCGCGACTCTCGAAACGTTCGCGGCCAACTGGTTAATGGCCGGGGTCGCGAGCCTCGAAGGCGGACGGCGCCGGAGGAATCTGCGAAGCCATGCCAGCCACTGCTGATCGCTACCGAGATATCACAACGGCGGAGATCGTCGAACTCCATGACCAGGGCCAGTCTCACCGTAAGATCGGCAAGCTGCTCCGGATGGGCCCCTGCGCAGTCGGAAATCGGCTGAGGAAAGCTGGCAAGGTGCGGCCCGCGGTAAAGGTGAGCGCCACACAACTCAAAGAGGTCCGCCTGGATCCGGCATGGGAGGCCCGTCAAGAAAACCACGGCGTCGTGCCAGCCAACCGCGTTGTCTGCCGCGTGTGTGGGGAACGGAAATCAGAGATCAACGCCCACGGGCTGCACAGCCATCTGCGGAAACATCGCATGACGGCCGATGAATACAAGAGCAAATATCCGGGCGCCCGTCTCGTGAGTCACGCCAGATCGGCCAAACAGAACTCCAGGCAAGGACGTACGAAGACCGTCCACGAGCTGATGGATGAATTCGCCGCACGGTACCTGAGGCCCGAGGACCTGAGGAAGTATCGCCGAGACCCTGAGTGGGAAGAACACCATCACATCACGGAGTTTATCGTCTGCCGCCTATGCGGCATGAAAAGCCAAACCGACCTGCATTCACATTTGAAAGCGTGGCACGGGCTCACTTCCGCCCAGTATCGCGAGCGGTTCCCTAAGTGCCTGCAGATCCCACTCGGCCTCTATGATGGCCGGAACGCACGCGCGAAAATATACGGCCGGAAAAAGCGAAAAGACGCGAACATCGGAAAGGCCGTGACGAAGTCAGAGGCCGCGGGAAGAATCGTACTTTACCTGCTGCAACATCGCGACGCTTCGAATGCGGACGCGCTCGCTGCTACGGAAACGGCTCTGTCCGCCAGGTACATGACGGAACTCCGCACGCTGAGCGGGGTTCCATCGCCAGTGGGAAGGCCAAAAGTTAAGACACAGCGGCGGGCGCCTTCCGGCGCTTTTCACCGTCAATAGAACTGGCCTCCATTCCAGGTGGTTTTTTTGCACCGAAAAGTCGGCACTCACATTTTACGAAACCCGCTCCCATAGCGGCCTTTAGCTAATAAGTCGGCACTATCCACAACTTCCTGCGCTTTTCCACACCCGATAAGTCGGCACTGGCGGTTCTCTCCTCGCAGGGCACGGGTGCAAAATGGCGGTCGATGAGCGACCGTGCGATTGACTACGTTTCCGACCTCGGCAGCGATCGGGTGAGTCGCGCCGAGAAGCACGTGCTGCTGGCGATCGCGCACCACGTCACCGAACGGCATGGGACGGCCAACCTGCCGCTCGAGGAGCTCGCCGCGGAGGTGTTCCGCACGAAACGTCACCTGCGTCGGGTATTCAAGGGCCTCGATCACCTGCTCGATTACACGCCCGGCCTCGGCAGCGGGAATTTTTCACAGTTTCGGTTCCTCGAATTAGCGGACGGAAACGGGACACAAAGAGGGCGTAAAGGGGACATTTCTGTCACCGCAATAAGGAAAGAAAACCTAAACCCAGACCCAGATCTGAATCCCCCTGGCCCCCTTTGCGCAAGATGCGGCGGCCAGGGAAAAGTTCACCAGGCCGCTCATACGCCCGGCCCTCGCCTGATTCCCTGCCCCGACTGTAACAAAGAAAATCCTCGGAAACCGCCGCGGAGGGTTGCATAGAGTGTCAACGCCTCGCCAATTTGGAGCGTGTGAAACCGGGATCACTCGGAGTACGATCCGATCCGAGGTAACTCTCTCGACAAGCCATCGGGAGGACGTTGACCAGATGGCGAGACGGAGATTTCAGAAGGGGTCGCTCAAACTGCGCGGCCAGAAAGAAAAAGTATGGATAGCCAGATGGCGCGAGGACACGCTCCGCACCGACGGATCCATCCATCGCGTAAGGAAGTGCGAGGTCATCGGCACGCTGAAGCAATTCAGGACGCAGCGCCTGGCCAAGCGCGAGCTCGACCGGCGTTTATCAGAATCAGAAGTGAATTCACTCGCCTACACCCCACGTCCAACAGCCACTTTCGCGCAGTTTGTCGTGAAGTGGGAGAAGGACATACTCAGTCAACACAAACCCTCGACGCGATCGGCCGACCGATCGCGCATTCGCAAGCACCTGCTGCCCGAGCTGGGAAAATTTCCCATGCAGGACATCACCACCAGCAAGGTGCAAAGCCTGATCGCGAAGAAACGCTCGGAAGGATTGTCGCCGAAGTCGGTCCGAAACCTGGTGATGACGTTGCGCGAAATGTGGCATTCGGCGAAGGTCTGGAAACATCTT
This sequence comes from uncultured Acidobacteriaceae bacterium, assembly GCA_963752985.1. Classification (GTDB taxonomy): domain Bacteria; phylum Acidobacteriota; class Terriglobia; order Terriglobales; family Acidobacteriaceae; genus Acidiflorens. The sequence goes on along the minus strand of CAVWAN010000012.1, from coordinate 441,991 downwards.
CCCGCGGCCGCGGTTCTCGATTTCGACAAACACAGTCTCCAGATTCCCAAAAACGATCTGCGCCAGGAGGAGCGCTTCCTGTCGCTTTCCGAAATGCAGAACATCATCGAAACCGCGCCCGAACCGTCCCGCACGTTCTACTGGATACTGGCGGAAACGGGCTTGCGTGCCGGCGAGATCGGAGGCCTACCGGTTCGCAATCTGCTGCTCGATCAGGGCGCGATCAAGGTCACCCAGAGTGCCTGGCATGGGAAGATCCAAACCGTGAAATCGAGGAAGGGCAACCGGACCTGCGAAATCTCGCCGGAGCTGGTCAGCCATCTTCGCCAGTTTCTGCGCACCTGGCACCCGAACGGTGCCGGGCTGCTTTTTGCCAGCAAACGGGGAACGCCATGGGACATCGACGTCATGCGCAAACGCAAACTCTATCCCCTGCTCGACAAGCTGGGGATCGAGCGCTGCGGCTTCCATGCTTTCCGTCACGGCAACGAGACGGTGATGGACCTGGAGAAAGTGCCCCTGGCTGTGCGCCAAGATCGACTGGGACACAGCGATCTGCGCATGGTCGCCAACTACAACCACGTGGCGTCCGAAGACGGCCGGCTGTTCGCGGCGAAACTGGGACACCTACTGGAACCGCACGCGAACCTGCGGCTCATGATGCCGGCGGGAAACGCGTGATTGTGGACCCAAGTTGGACTCACTTACGAGGCGGGAATGGCTAAGTGCTTGAAAGTTTGGTTGCGGGGGGTGGATTTGAACCACCGACCTTTGGGTTATGAGCCCAACGAGCTACCAGACTGCTCCACCCCGCAGAAAAATCATATCACAGTGCGGTGAAGCAGGGTTAAACCGGCCGACGCTCGGGCTGTTGGTAGATCGGTTGTAAGCCGATCACAAGATGAATGTTGCGCGCACCATCCGGTGACGCTTCTTCCTTCACGGGTCTGCTTGAATTCTTGAGGCCTCACTCACCTCTTGAATTCCACCCTGACCCGCTCCTGGCGTTTGTCACCGTTGCTGGCACACTCGTTTTCAGCGGCTCAGTTTCTTGCGCTCGCAGGCATCTACAATATTCTTGGGATCAATGGCATCCCGGTCAATCTGTTCTTCCAGAATTTTCCCGTCTTTGCCGATCAGGAAGTTCACGCGCCGCGGAGCCTTGTATTTGTCGACGTAGATGCCGTACTGGCGAGTGACGTCTCCTCCCCAATCGCTCAGCAGCGGGAAGGTGACGCCGATCTGGTCGGCGAACGCCTTATTGGCATAGGGGCTGTCCATGCTCACACCCAGAACCTGGGTGTCGGCGGCTTCCAGCTTTTTAAGATTCTGCTGGAAGGCCTTCATTTGCGCGGTTCAACCGCCGGTAAAAGCAAAGATGTAAAACGCCAGAACCACGTTGCTCTTGCCGCGATACTGGCTCAAGGTGACGTCCTTGTCGTCGCTGCCATCGAAGTATTGCAGTTTGAAGTCGGGAGCAACGTCGCCGACTTTTAGTTTCATGGGTGCCGGCGCGGGCTTGCCCTGAGCTCGTACTTGCGGGCAAACCATCGCAGCGGTGAGCAACCAGACCCCCAAGACTGCCGAAACGCCCCTTCGTTTCATGGACACTCCTTCGGAAGGAATCTGTAGAAAGGTTACACTCCCGCTGGGAGCCCGGTCAAAGCGCCAAAATGCTCCCGCGCGCAACCTTGCCCAGGCGCACCTGCCTGCTTTGCGCATGGACTGCGTACAATGGTTGCGGAAACCTGAATCGGATTGGATGAGCCTCCACACTCTAAACGACATTTTGTTGGCGGTCTGCAAGAACCGCCGCGATCGCGTCATGTTGCAAAGGCAAGTCCTGGGCTGGGCGCCCATCTCTTCTTCGGAAATTTACCGCGGTGTCGTGGGTGTGGCTCGTACCTTTGAATCCTGGGGCATCCTCAAAGGCGATCGCGTCGCTATCCTCAGCGAAAATCGACCGGAGTGGACCATCACTGATTTCGCGGCGCTTGCTCTGGGCGCGGTCACGGTTCCAATTTATCCCACGCAGACAGCGGAGCAGACTTCGTTCATCCTCAATGATTCCGGGGCGCGCGTCATCGCACTGTCTTCGAAACACCAACTGGAAAAAGTGCTGACCATCCAGCGGCACACGCCGGTGGAACGGATCGTGGTGATGGACCCGGTCGAAACCGCGCACGCGGTTCAGATGCAGGGACTGATGCTGCGCGGACCAGCCGACTCCGATCCGGAATTCGATGCCCGCGCACGCTTTATCACGCCCGACGACCTGGCAACAATTATCTACACCTCAGGAACCACGGGAACTCCGAAGGGAGCGATGCTGACCCACGGAAACATGGCGTCGAATATCGCGTGCGCAATGGACGCCTTCGGCTTCGGGACCAGGGAAGAGGTGAGCGTATCGTTTCTGCCACTCTCCCACGTGACGGCAAGGCACGTGGACTTCGCGCTGCTCCACCGCGGTGTCGTGCTGGCGTACTGTTCTGACTTGGCGCAACTGGCGCAGGTTTTGCTGGAAGTGCAACCCGACATCTTTATTGGTGTGCCCCGCGTGTACGAGAAGATTCGCCAGCAGGTGATCCTCAAGGCCACGGGCTTCCCGCGCAGCGCAATTTATCGGTGGGCACTGGCGGTGGGCCGCGCTCACCGCACCGAAACTCTGGCCGGAACTCGGCCTGCCGCGCGCTCCTGGAAAATGAAAGTCGCCGACCGCCTCGTCTTTTCCAAGGTGCGCACGGGGCTCGGGGGAAAGGCGGAGGAGTTCATTTCCGGAGGCGCGCCCCTCGGCCGGGAATTGGCCGAGTGGTATGCCGATATTGGCATTCAGATCCACGAAGGCTACGGCCTGACCGAGACTTCACCGGTGATCGCGGTGAACACGCCCGCAGCGCACAAGTTGGGGACGGTCGGCAAGCCGCTGGCCAACGTCGAAGTCCGGATTGCCGACGATGGCGAGGTACTGGTGCGCGGGCCCTCGATATTCAAGGGCTATTGGAATCGTCCGGCGGAAACGCGCGATGCATTCATGGACGGCTGGTTCAAGACGGGCGACATCGGACACCTCGACAGTGAGGGATTCCTTTCGATCACCGATCGAAAGAAGGATCTGATCAAGACTTCCGGCGGAAAGTTCATCGCGCCACAACCGATCGAAAGTTCGCTGAAGCTGAACCCGCTCATTGGGACAGCTGTGGTGCTCGGTGACCGGCGGAAATTTCCCGCAGTGCTGATCTCGCCGCACTTCCCCGTTCTGGAAGATTGGGCGCGGGCAAACCAGGTTGACTTCCAGTCGCGACCAACCCTGGTAGCGCACCCCAAGGTACAAGCGCTCTATGAAGGCATCGTCGAAGACCTGAACCAGAACCTGGCGCGTTTCGAGAAACTGAAACGTGTGCTGGTGGTACCCGACGAATTCTCGGCCGCGGATGGAACCATGACACATACCTTCAAGGTGCGGCGACGCGGGATCGAGGAGCGCTACCGGACGATGATTGACGAGATGTACGCGAAGGCGGAGACGTCTGGCAGCTAAACCCAACCCCAGCCCCGGAGGGGCGAACGATCTTAGCCCAGCGCTTCAGCGCTGGGAAAAGTCGGGAAGATGATTCAAGTCCCGTAGGGACGGCCGAGCTCTCATGCACTCTGGCAGCGCCCGAAATCAGGCGTGAGATCGAGTTTTTCCGCAGCTCTCGCAGCCGTACAATAGAAAAATGACCGATTCGTTCATTATCGCTGGCAGGCAATTCCGTTCCCGTTTGATCGTCGGAACCGGCAAATACAAATCCTTCCAGGAAACCGCCCGCGCCCTTGAGGCGAGCGGCGCTGACATGGTGACGGTGGCCGTGCGCCGGGTGAATCTCGACCGCAGCAAGGAATCTCTGCTCGATTACATCGATCCCAAGAAATACTTCCTTCTGCCGAACACCGCCGGCTGCTACACCGCCGACGACACTATCCGCACCGCCCGTCTGGCCCGAGAGGTTGGACTCTCCGACTGGATCAAGCTGGAAGTCATTGGCGACCAGGCAACTCTCTATCCCGATGTGCAAGCAACGCTTGAAGCCACGGGCGTGCTGGCGAAAGAGGGATTCACCGTGCTCGCCTACACCTCAGACGACATCGTATTTGCCAAACGGTTGGTGGACGCAGGCGCTTCGGCAGTTATGCCTTTGGGCGCGCCGATCGGCAGCGGGCTGGGCATTCAGAACACCGCCAACCTGCGAATCCTCCGCGAGATGATCACCGGAGTCCCCTTGATTGTGGACGCTGGCGTGGGCACAGCTTCCGACGCGGCCATTGCCATGGAGCTCGGCTACGATGCGGTGCTGATGAACACCGGCATTGCCGGCGCGCAAGAACCAGTGCTGATGGCGGAAGCCATGAAGCATGCCGTACTGGCGGGACGACAAGCCTACATGGCGGGGAGAATGCCGCGAAAACTCTACGCGACCGCCAGTTCACCCGTGGAAGGCGTTGTGAGATAAAAGCGGGCAGCAACCCCACAAAAAGTTTTGTCATCCTGAGCGAAGCGAAGGACCTGCTTTTTTCTCCCTGTGAAGGCAGCAGATCCTTCGCTTCGCTCAGGATGACAGAGTTGACTTAAGCCGCGTACTTCCGGGACCCAACCTCAGAGCATCTTAACGCTATCCACATGGATCTTGTCGCCGTCGATGTGCCCGGTCACGGCAACATGATGTCCATAGTGCTCTTTGAGGGCATCGGGATTGTCCACGGTCAGAACCTTCTGGTCCGTGTCAGTCACGACCACTGGGCTGGCACCGGCTGCGATGCACTTCTTGGTGCATGCCTCCGCGCCCGCGTTGGCTCCCTTAACGCCACATTTCGAGTCGGCGATCCAGCCATTCACGGTTTGGGCGTCGCCGGCAAATGACACCGTCGCCATCGATACGATGAAAGCTCCGGCAAGTAACAACAAGAGAAATTTCCGCATGTCACCCTCCTTAGATTTTTCCCACACGTGATGCGATCTTCGAACTCTATCACAGAAAGAGCAGAGGCGGGGGCGGCGAAAAACCCTTTAGGGCCAGCATCTACATGCCGTCACTTATTCTCATTCTTGGCGCGGCCGCTGGGTGGCTTCGGCGCAGAATCGGGAGCGACGTAAACGACTTCTCCCGGCCGGGTGTAGTGCAGTTGTTCGCGAGCTTCCTTCTCGATGGCGGCCGGATCTGACTTGAGCGATTTGATCTGCTCGACGAATTGATCATTTTCCTTCTGCAGGCGCTCGACCTCGCTCTCGAGCGACTGCATCTCGGCGTGCTTCTGGCGATACACAACCAGGCCGTTCGCTCCGAACATGGCGTGCAACAACAGCCCTCCGATAACAAGAGTAGCCGCTGCGGTCCCCAGCCGGCGCCACTCCAGGACAAGCCACGACCAGGCCGGACGCGTGTCTTCCACCCAGCGTGCCGCCACGGCCTCCGCCCTGGGAGCCTGATCCTTGACCTGATCCTTGACCTGATCAATCACCGCGCGCAGCCCATCCTCCCCACTTGGAAGGATCCGCATTCTCGACGTTGGTCCTAGTCGAAGATCCATGCTTTCGCTGCCGCGCTCAACTTTGCCAGGCCTTCCCTGCTGCGTGCTTCGCTGTAGACGCGCACCACCGGCTCCGTGCCCGAGAGCCGGTAGCATACCCACGATCCGTCGGCAAAAACAAGCTTGAGTCCGTCGGTCCTCACCACCCGGGCAACTTTGATGCCATGAAATTCGCTCGGATCTCTACGTAACTTCTCAGTAAACTTCTGTTTCACCTCCGGCGTCAAGCGGAAGTTCTCCCTTAAAGGATAGTAGGAACCAACTTTGGCAAATACTTGCTCCAATTGGGTTCCCAGCGACGCTCCCCGGCGAGCCACCATCTCGCAGCACAGCAATCCGGCAAGCACTCCGTCTTTCTCCGGAACGTGCTTGCGGATGGAGAGGCCGGCGCTTTCCTCACCGCCGATGAGAATCTTGTCTTGCTTGATCAGTTCGCCAATGTATTTGAAACCGACCGGGGTTTCGTAAAGTTCGATTCCGTGTTTTTCCGCCAACGCGTTAATCAGGTTGGTGGTGGCCACCGATTTGCCGACTCCGTTCTTCCAGCCCCGGCTTTCAACCAGGTAGTCAAAGAGCAGCGCGATGATGTAGTTCGGCTGCAGGAACGTGCCGTCCTCGTCCACAATCCCAAAGCGGTCAGCGTCGCCATCGGTCGCAATGCCAATGCCCGCGCCGATTTCGCGCATCTTGCCGCGCAGGTCTTCGAGCAGATGATCGTCGGGTTCCGGAGCGTGCCCTCCGAAGAGCACATCGCGGACGTCATGGACCGTACCCACGGTCACGCCCGCTTCGCGCAGGAACGTGTCTGAATAACTACGGGCAGCGCCCCACATGGGATCGAAAGCAATCTTGATGCCGGACTTCTTGATGACGTCGAGATCAATGATTTCACGCAGCCGCGAGAGATACATCCGGCGCGGGTCGATGCTCTGAGATTGCGATTGAGACTCAGCTTTTTCTCCACTCGACGCTCGCGGATTCGCGTCAAAGGCGGCAATCGCGGCCTCGATGGCTTGCGTAGCCTCAGGGAGCGCGGGTGCGCCATCGGGCGTCGAGAACTTGATGCCGTTGTATTCCGGAGGATTGTGCGAGGCAGTGAAGTTGATGGCGCCGTCGGCTTTCGACTGGATCACGGCGTAGGAAATGGCGGGCGTGGGCGCAGGCTCCGCGATGACCAGCGGCGTAATGCCGTAGCTGGACAAAATTTCGGCAGCCGTGGCGCAGAAGCTTTCGCCGAGAAAGCGCGGATCGCGGCCAACAATGACCTTAGCCCGATTCGCCTTCCGCGACGCAACATAGCGCGCGATGCCGTGCACCGCGCGGTGGACGTTGGCAAACGTGAACTCTTCGGCCATTACCGCCCGCCATCCCGACGTCCCAAACTTGATTTGCGTTGCCATCGGCCTGCCTCGTATGCTTCCAGTGAAACTTCTAACTTTCGATTTTATATGACCGACAAAAGGCTAGTTCTTACCACTTGCGGTTCCCTCGAAGAAGCCCGCAGCATCGCACAGACGCTAGTAGAGCGGCAACTGGCAGCTTGCGTCAACATCGCTCCCCAGGTCGAATCCGTATTTCGCTGGCACGGCGAGGTTGAGACGGCAACCGAGTGGCTGCTCGTGATCAAGACCACGGCCGACGCCTTCGATCGCCTGCGCGACGCTTTGGCTGAGCTGCATTCCTACGAGCTTCCAGAATGCATTGCGATTGCTATTGAAGATGGCAGCGCCGCGTACCTGGATTGGATTGGAGAATCCGTACGCTAAGCGCTAAACCCACCACCCTCCTTCCTCAGAAAGACTCGTCTTACAGGATAATGTTGATGCCGCTGCCCGAGCCATCCACAACCCGCGCCGCCGAAGCAATCAGGAACCACCGTGCTGCTTCATTGCGACAACGGATGGCGCTGCTCGTAGTTCTTCTAATCGCGAGTTCTCCTGCCTGGGCCCAGTGGATCGGCAAACAAACGGGCTGCTATGCCGATTCCATCGTTGCCAATCCAAACCGGCCCACCGTCGCCAATCCCGCCGACATCACGCAGTACGGCGTGCTGGAACTTGAGTACGGTTGGGATCAGACGTGGCCCGAAGAAGATGTTCGCCAGACCTCCCTTGGCGGCCTTCTGAAATTCGGGATGCTCTGCGATGTTGAGTTACGTTGGAATACGACCTCGTTTCTTTCTCAGACTGACACTACCGGCGCGCACCGCACTTTCGGCGACAATTGGCTCGGCCCACAGGTTCGGGTGTACCGGCAGACCAAGCGAGTGCCCACTCTCGCATTCGCCTACGCCGCAAAAATCCCCTCCGCTAGCACTGACGATGGACTGGGAACCGGCCGCGTGGACCACTCCTTCACTTTCCTGGCAAGTAAAGACATTGCAGGTTTTCATTTCGATTTCAACGCCACGCATCTTTGGATCGGCCGCCAGAACACGTCGGGTTTCGATCAGAACGATCAGTTCAATCTGGCGTTCTCCCGCACGATTCGCGGCGGACTGGGGTTCACGGGCGAATTCTACGGGGATACGCAGCTCAACCGAGATACACCCAGCTTCGTCTCTTCCCTTTGGGCGCTAACTTACGCCATCAATCCGCGGCTCGTGATTGACGGCGGCTTTGAGGGCGGACTCACTTCCGGCGGTCCGCATCGGCATGTCTTCGCCGGCGTCACGTACTCGATTGGCAACTACTATCCGGGATGGCGGCAAAGAAAATTGAGCAGTCCACCGGTGAAATAAGATATGCCCTAGATTGCAGCCAGCGCCTGGTCCAGGTCAGCAAGAATATCGTCCACGTCTTCGATACCCACGGAGATGCGAACCAAGCCGTCGGTGATACCGATTTTGCGGCGGCCTTCTTCTCCGACAGCAGCATGCGTCATGGTTGCGGGATGCGAAATCAGGGTCTCGACTCCGCCCAGAGACTCGGCCAGCGAACAGACGCGCACCTTGCGCAGCATCCGGTTGGCGTTCGCGAGCGATCCGGTTTCGAAGGCGATCATTGATCCAAAGCCCGACATCTGGCGCTTGGCTAGCTCGTGCTGCGGATGATCGAGCAATCCGGGATAAAACACCTTCTGTACTTTTTTGTGTTTCGAAAGATAGTCGGCGACTTTGCGGCCGTTGCAGTCGTGCTGCAACATGCGCACCGCCAGCGTCTTAACCCCGCGTAGAATCAGCCAGCACTCAAACGGCGACAGGATCGCTCCCGCGGCTTTCTGAAGAAACGCAAGTTTCTCGGCCTGTTCGCGTTTCGTACACACCACGACACCACCTAATCCATCGCTGTGACCGTTGAGAAATTTCGTGGTGGAGTGGACAACCATATCGGCGCCGAACTCGATCGGACGCTGGAAATACGGTGACATGAACGTGTTGTCCACAACGACTTCCGCGGCGTGCTGGTGGCTCAGTTCGCTGATCGCGCGCAGGTCGCAGAGTTCCATCAGCGGGTTCGTCGGCGTCTCGAGGAAAACCAGGCGCGTGTTCTTCTGGAAGGCGCGCTCGACCGCTTCGAGATCGGAAGTGTTGACATAGGTGAACGTCAATCCGAAGTTCGCGAGCACCTGGTTGAACAGCCGCGGCGTTCCACCGTAAAGATTGTGTCCGGCGACGATGTGGTCTCCAGCCTTGAGCATGGTCGCAACGGCGTTGATGGCGGCCATCCCGCTGGCGAAGACTTTCGCGGCGATTCCTGCTTCGAGCGCGGAGAGATTGGTTTCGAGGCGATCGCGGGTGGGATTGGAGACGCGCGAGTATTCGTAGCCTTTGTGTTTCCCGATCTCTTCCTGAACGTAAGTGGAGGAAGCGTAGATGGGGACGTTGACCGCGCCTGTCGCTGGTTCGGGTTCTTGTCCGGCGTGAATGGCGCGAGTGGCGAAACCTGGTTCTACGGAAGATTGCTTGGTGGTCGGTTGTTTGGTGGTCAGTTGTTTGGCGGTCAATGGAATGAGTCCTCGGAAATGGAGAGTTTGACGAAGAGATTTTTTTCCAAAAACGGGAGAGATATTACTACTTAGTTACCCTACCCCCCCTCCCCCGGTCTAATAAACTCAAAGACTTAGAGGCCGCGGGGCGCTGGGTCTTTGAGGAATAAGGACTTACGGGTAAAGTATTTCTAAATCAACAACTTAGAGCATTCTTGTTGCACTTTACTACTTTCCGGTCCAGCCAGTAGGGGACCGGTACGACAAAGCAAATCTTCAACCGCTCTAACTTCTATTCTAGCAGGCGATGTCAAGAAGGCGGTTCGGGTTTCTCGACCATCGGACGAGGGCCGGCAGTCCGAAGATCTCCGTTTCACGTGGTTTCGAGGTTTTGAGCGCAAAACCTTGCTATCGTCAACTGACAAGGGTTCAGTGATAGTGCCAGAGGAGTGATGTCTGTTTTTCGAAGCTGGCATCATAGAGCACGAAGCCGTCCGTGTTTTCACCTTGGCTCAGAAGGAAAACGACCTCCGATTTGCCATCGTTGTCATAATCGCCTGCGTCAAGTAGCGACATGAAGGAACCGATTCGTCGGACGGTTCCGTCTGGAGACACAAAGAACCAAGGTGCAGACATCGGATCGTTAGGATCGTTGACGTATCCGCAGTCGCCCGCGTTCAAGCTGGCTTCAACCAAGAAAGAGTTCTTGTTGGAGCCGTATGCGATGGGGAACGCCAACGTCGAGTTTGGAAACTTCCAATTGCGTTCCACGATTTCCTCGTCCTTGCAGCGGTCAACGTGCGGGTACTCCCGACGAAATGCTGTGCGGACTAAGGCAGCAATCTCATCCGATAGTTTCGTCCTTTTCCAGCCATCCGTATCGTGAAAATATGGCTTCGAGATGACTATCAACGGACGACGAACCCTCGTTGGACCAACCGCCATTAGTCCAGCAAATTGCTGCGACGGTGATCCAATGATGGGAATAGCGGATGCAGGAGTCAAGATTTTCTGAACGGCTGTGAAGCCTTCTTCCGAACCTGCCTGAGTTTCCACTGAGCCGAGATTCTTGCCATCAAATGCGACCGTCCAATTCATGCGAGCAGGCAAGGAAGAGGCATCCACCTGCTTCCATCCCGTGACCGTCTTCTCGAAGGCTGGTCGGACAATGCGTTCCTGAGCAACGCCTGGTTTCCAATTGACCATTTCCTCGCGGGCATCATCGAGAACGCCAACGTAAATCTTCTCGTCCGAAGGGGTCTGGGCGCAAAGAGCGATCCCGAAAAAGGCAACGCAAACTAAAATTCGTGCAGAAAAAGTTTTGTCCATACCGAAGCCTAACGTTAACGGAGGACACCTGCAAGACATGGCGAGGACACGTTACGCCAGTACCAGTAGGATGGTTGGTGAAAAATCCCAATTTCACTCATCACCCCTGCAATCAGCTCGGGATTTTTTGGTGTTGTCGGCTCGGTTGGACGGGCGAGGGCGCACGTCCCGACACGGATGAGCTAGTTTCGTGTCCGGGAAATACGCGGCATAGTCTGCTGGCGTTTCTTATGCATCGCGTAAGCGTTTTTACGCTGCAAACAAGATGCATAGGTCCTTCGCTTCGCTCAGGATGACAAGCTTAACTTATGGCAGAAATTTGTAGGACACGACACTAGATCCCGCCTTCAAAAATTTTCTTCGACAAATATCGCTCCGCCGAATCAGGAATCAGTGTGACGACGCGCTTCCCTGCCCCGATTCGTTTTGCAATCTGCACCGCCGCATACACATTGGCGCCAGCGCTCGAGCCTCCAAGCACGCCTTCACGTGCAGCCAACTCTTTCACCATGCCGAAAGCTTGAACGTCCGTCACCATCATGACCTCGCTGCAAACCGAGCTATCGAAATTCTTGGGGATGAAGCTCGATCCGATCCCTTCCACCTTATGTGGACCGGGTTTGCCTCCGCCGAGCACCGACCCTTCCGTTTCCACCACAACCGTGTACACGTTCGGAAGGCGCTCTCTCAGAAACCGTGCAATCCCAGTGAAAGTTCCGGCCGTGCCGCTGCCTACGGTGATAGCGTCGATGCGTCCTTCCATTTGTTCAAAGATTTCGCGGGCGGTAGTTTCGTAGTGGTAGTTGGGATTGGCGGGATTCTCAAACTGCGCAGCCATGAATGCCGAAGGGTCGGTTGCCAGCAAATCATTGGCGCGATTAATGGCGCCTTGCATGCCCTCGGCCTCCGGAGTGCGGGTCACCTCGGCGCCGAGGGCCCGCATGATGATGACCTTCTCCTCCGAGAATTTTTCCGGGACGAACAACCGGACTTTGTAGCCGCGGCTCACCCCGATCAGAGCCAGGCCGATGCCGGTATTTCCGGCAGTAGCTTCAATGACGGTGCCGCCCCGCTTCAGTTTGCCTTCGCGCTCGGCGCGCTCGATCAGGCCAATCGCGGCGCGGTCTTTCACGCTGCCACCCGGGTTCAAGTATTCGAGTTTGGCGAAGATATCGGCCGCTCCCGGAGGAGCCAGTCTCTTCATGTGCAGCATCGGCGTCTCGCCGACCAGTTTGGAGATATCGTCGCTAACACGCAGGCGTGAGTTGGAGGTCATTAAAGGCACTCTACAGAGTAAGGAACAGGAAGGGAAAGCGTCAATGCGGGGAATCCGTAAAACGGACCTTGTCATCCCGAGCGAAGCGAGGGATCTGCAGTTCGCCGCAAAATGCAGATCCCTCGCTTCGCTCGGGATGACAATTCGAAATACGCCCTCTACTGTCCCCCCGAAGCAGGCTCGCTCCCAGCGTAATATCCGCTTTTCGTGCGCACAGTGAGTTTGCCGTAGCTCCGGGAACGGGCATCCACTTTCACCTGACGATAGCCACCCTGGTTTTTCGGTGTCGTCGGTTTGTATCCGATGGTGTACTGGGTGCGAATATCGTGAGCCACGGTGCGGCTGATGGCGTCAACTTCGTCCAGCGTCTTGGGGAAGAACGCGAGGCCGCCAGTTCTCGCCGACATGATTTGCAGCGCCCGCCGGGCGTGCTTCGGATGTTCTTCGCTCTCCAGGATGCCAATGGCATAAACCGTCGGTCCGCCGTCGCCCTGCAGACGCCGCACTGCCTGCTCCAGAGTTTCGGCGCTCTCGTTGTCCTCTCCGTCCGTCACTACAAAAATGACTTTCTTTTCGAGTTTGCCTTCTTTTTTCAAGTGGTCGGCGGAAGCTACGACCGCATCGTAGAGCGCCGTGCCGCCACGCGCCACGATTTGTTCCAGCCCCGCTTTCAGCTTGTTGATGTTCGACGTGAAATCCTGGTCGAGGTAGTATTCATCGTTGAAGTTCACGATGAAGACTTCATCATTTGGGTTGGACGACCGCACCAGATTCAGGGCCGCCGCGTTCACCTTTTGCCGCTTCTCCCGCATGGAGCCGGAGTTGTCGACCACGATGCCCATGGAAACCGGGATGTCTTCGTGGCGGAACGAGGTGATGGTTTGGGGATGCCCATCCTCATAAACGTTGAAATCGCCCTTGTCGAGAGTGGTAACGATGTGTTGCTTATCGTCCACGACCGTGGCATGCAGCACCACTTCTTCGACCTGCTTGCGGAAAACAAAGACGCCGCTGTCGGTGGCTTCCGGGTTCTGCGCCGCGCTGGCCGCTGGCGATTGGGAACTCACAGCTGGAGCGGACTGGCCCGCGTCTCCCGCCTTGGTTTGAGAGCTAGCCAGGATTAGCGCCGTCAGCAGGAGGAAAAGCAGTAGAGCAGCGTTATTCCGTCGGCGCATAGTAACCCGTCTTGGCGTAGACCTTGAGCGGCGGCAATCCTTTTGGCGGTAACAGCTTCACTTTTATTTTACGCCATTTGCCATCGCGCACTGGATTCTTTGGACGGTATCCGATCACATATTGGTTGCGCAACTCGATGCCAATTTTTGTGGAAACGTCCGCCAGGTCGTTCGGGTTATCAATGGTAAAAGCCCGGCCACCAGTCAGTTCCGTCACATCGCTGAGCAGGGTAGGCCCGAGCCGCTCTTCATCGGTCGGAAAATAATGATCGTAGATGCCGATGGCATAGATCAGAATGTCGGCTTCCTTGACCATGGAACGGATCTCGCCTTCCGTATAACGGCTGTGGTTGTCGCCGCCGTCGGAGATAATCAGCAACGCCTTCTTCGGATACTTCGCCTGCCGCATTTTCGTGACGCCGAGGTAAATAGCGTCCAGCAGCGCCGTGCGGCCCCTCGGCACCGTGTACAGGAGCCGGCCCTGAATGTCATCCACCAAACTGGTGAAATCGGCAATCTCCTCCGGCTTATCGGAGAAGGCGATCATGAAGAACTCATCCTGCGGGTTCGCCGTCTTGAAGAACTCAACCACCGCCTCGCGGGCACGCTCGATCTTGCTGCTCATGCTGCCGCTCATGTCGAAGATCACGCCGATTGAAACCGGAGCGTCCTCGCTGGAGAATGTCTTGATCTCCTGCTGATCCTTCCCTTCGAAAAGGTTGAAATTTTCGCGGTCCAGACCAGTTACCAGCCGGTTCAAGGGATCGGTAATGGTGACCGGAACCAGCACCATGTCCACGTCTACTTTGTAGGGTTTGGTGTGGGTCTTGAACGCTGGATCAATCTCGGGCTCTTTCTGCGCCGGTGGCTGGACGCGCGGTTGGATGTGCACGTCCTCGGTTGAATTCTGGGCGAAAAGAGGTTGCGCACAACACGCAGCAAACACCAGAAGGACTGCGAAGGAAACCCGAGGCGAGAACGGTTTACCCTGCCACATAGGCCCTACTCAATCAGCGCAAAATTCGCGCCTTGGAGGGAGGCGACCCGCATCCCACAAAGCGGGCTGCAAACATCTCTACTGAGCCGGATAGTAGCACAATCTTGAAAAAGTGTTGTCACCTTTTCGTATACGACCTTTAGATTGGGCCGACCGGCCGCAGCCGGTTTCCAACTCTGCGCATCTTTTTTCCATTTTTGGAATTTTGGCCCGGACTTTGAGTCGCGCCAGATCGGCCCTGCTACAATTCTGCGTTCCCCTTATGGCAATTGTCTCCCCATTTCGAGCCTGGCGCTACGACCCTAAGCGCGTACCCCTCCAACAGGTTGTGACCCAGCCCTACGACAAAATTACCCCTGCCATGCAGGAACGCTACTACCAGGCCAGTCCCTACAACCTGGTGCGGATTATTCTTGGGAAACGCCTGCCCGGGGACGGGGAGACCGAGAACGTCTATACCCGGGCGGCCGCGTCCTTCCAGACCTGGCGCCAGACCGGCATTGTGCGGCGGGATCCGGAGCCTTCCCTCTACCGCTATTCCCAGGCGTTTAAGGTTCCCGGAACCGACGCGCAAGCCGAGCGCCGGGGTTTCATCGCCCTCGGCGGGCTCGAAGACTATTCCGCCGGGGTCGTGTTCCGCCACGAGCAGACGCTGGCCAAACCCAAAGCCGACCGCCTCGACCTGCTGCGTGCGAATCGAGCCCACTTCGGGCAGATCTTCATGCTCTACAGCGGAGCCGGCAAGGTCGATTCCCTGCTCGATCCGTCAGCCGCTCGAGACGCAGACATTGAGGTCACCGACGAGTACGCCGTAGTGCACCGTGTCTGGAAGATTTCCGATGCCGAAGTCATTGCCGCCGTGCAGCATCAGATGCGGGATCGGAAGCTGATCATAGCCGACGGCCATCATCGCTATGAAACTGCCCTCGCTTATCGCAAGGAACGTCTATCCGCAGCCGATACGGGGACAGGCGTGCCCGCTCCCTACGACTCGGTGATGATGACCTTCGTCGACATGGATCAGCCTGTTAAAGATCAGCCTGATAAGGATCGCCCTGATAAAAATCGGCCTGGCCTCGTGATTCTGCCGACGCACCGCCTCGTATTCGGCCTGCCGTCTTTTTCCGCCGCAAATTTTCAGAAGGAGGCACGGAAATTCTTCAACCTCGAAGAGGTCGACGCCGGCATCGATGCCGCCCACGCCACCGCCATTCTGCGGCAGGCAGGGCACGCTGGAACAGCGCTGCTAGCGGTCACCGCCGAGCGCGCGTTCCTGTTGCACACACCCAAGGCCATTGGCACGAGCTTGTTCGGCAAGCTTTCCCTGCGCCAGCAGGCGCTCGACGTCGTGCAATTGCACAAATGCCTGCTGGAAGCCGTTCTGAAGATTTCGGAGGAATCCATTCGTAATCAGGAAAACGTTTCCTATTGTCGCGAGGCCGCGGAAGCGCTCTCGCAGGTGCAAAGTGGAAAAGTGCAGGCTGCGTTCCTGATGAATCCGGTGCGCATCGAGCAGGTGCGCAATATCGCCTTTGCCGGCGAGGTGCTGCCCCAGAAGTCCACCGATTTCTACCCCAAGTTGCTAAGCGGTCTAACGATCTATGCGCTGGACTAGCAAAGGACGAAGTCAATCCAGCCCCGGAGGGGCGGCCGAGCGCTGGGGAGAGCTTATGTCCATCCATCTTTACCAAAAGCTCTGGCGCAAGCGCCTCCAAACCGGATAGGGTTTAACTGAAGTGCCCACCATCGCGACGAAAAAGAATTTAACGAAAGAGATCACCCTGGCCATCCTCTTGGCCAGCCTGGCGTTTCTGTCCGCAGCCCCCGCTGCCGACGAAAAGCATATCTCCGTCTACTCTCCGGTCGCGATCTACACCCTTCCCGTCCTCGATCGTGCCGACCGTGAGTATGTCGGCCTGCTCGAACTCCTGGAACCGCTCGGCCGCGTAAGCACCCGGACGAATGGCCGCATTTGGACTCTCCGCTATAACGCGCTCGACGCCGAGTTCGTTGCGGGAAAGACGCGGGCCAAAGTTCATGGCCGCAATTTCGATTTTGCCGCCCCGTTCCTGATTGAAAACTCGCGCGGACTGGTTCCCCTGAGTTCGCTAAGCCAACTGCTGCCGCGCTTTCTGGGTACGCCCGTTGATTTTCATGAAAGCGCGCGCCGGTTGTTCGTCGGCGAGGTCGGCATCCAAATCAGTTTCCAACTGGACGCCAGCAACCCGCCCCGTCTGGCACTGAATTTCAGCGCGCCCGTGAACCCCGCCATCTCCACCGAACCGGGCAAGCTGCGGATGGTCTTCAAGCGGGACCCGGTCGTGTCTCCCGGAAGCCAGTCGGTTACTTTTGACAACAAGGTCATCACCCAGGCCAGTTACTCCGAGTCCAACGGCGACGCTGAATTGGATGTAGGTGCCACCCAGCCGCTGATGGCAAGCTTCACCAACAATCGGAGGACCATAGTCGTTTCGGCTGTCCCGCCAGCAACGCCAGCGACTGGAATGCCAGCGGCCACGAACGCCACACAGCCCTCACCATCGACTGCCAACATCGCCGCGCGGCGCGTTCTGGCCATGGTTGACCCGGCGCACGGCGGCAACGAACGCGGCGCAGCCTTGACCGAAACGCTCGCCGAGAAAGACGTCACCCTCGGATTGGCGCGGCTGTTGCGCCATGAACTGGAGATTCGAGGTTTTGGGGTTATGTTGCTGCGCGACGGGGACAGCACTTCCACGTTGGATCAGCGTGCCGCGGCTTGCAACGTTGCCCACGCTGCTATCTACATCAGCCTGCATGCAACTTCCCAGGGCAGCGGCGCGCGCGTCTACACCGCGCTCCTGCCGGTGGAAGGATCGAGCAAAGGAGCATTTCATGCCTGGAATGCGGCGCAAGCGCCAGCCTTGCCCGTCAGCCGGATCGTGTCCGCGGCCATCGTTGCCGAACTGCAGAAAAGCGAGTTTCCCGCTCGAGCATCGACCGCTTCGCTGCGGCCACTCAACAATGTGTTCATGCCCGCGGTCGCCGTGGAACTGGCGCCTGGAGCGGATGGCATCGCCGACTTGACCAATGCCAACTATCAACAACGGGCCGCCTCCGCGATAGCAGAGGCGCTGGTCTCTGTCCGCGACCGCCTAGGGAGACTCTGAATAAGTGCTCCTTTTCCACAACGAGTAAAGATAAATTAGCGCCAGATGAAATCTCCAAGCCAACAGAGGACACTGGCGATGATGACGGGATTCGAGCGGTATACGAAGAAGACGCGGCGGGCAGTCTTTTTGGAAGAGATGGAGCAGGTGGTGCCGTGGGCAAAATTGTGCGCCCTGATTGAGCCGCACTATCCGAAGCCAGGAAACGGGCGCCGGCCGAAAGAACTGGAAAAGATGCTACGGATTTATTTTCTGCAGCAGTGGTTCAATCTGGCGGACCCGGCGGTGGAAGAGGCCTTGTACGACTCGGCGACGCTGCGGCAGTTTGCGGGCATAGATTTGGGAGGGGAACCGGTACCGGATGAGACCACGGTGTGCAATTTCCGGCACCTGTTGGAAGAGCACAACCTGGGGGAAGAGATCCTGGGGACAGTGAACCTACATTTGCAAGCCAAGGGAGTGCGGATTACGACCGGCACGATCGTGGACGCGACGATTATTCACGCGCCCTCCT
This sequence comes from uncultured Acidobacteriaceae bacterium, assembly GCA_963752985.1. Classification (GTDB taxonomy): domain Bacteria; phylum Acidobacteriota; class Terriglobia; order Terriglobales; family Acidobacteriaceae; genus Acidiflorens. The sequence continues at coordinate 424,056 of CAVWAN010000012.1, read as the reverse complement.
CGACCAAGAACCGCGAGCAAAAGCGCGACCCGGAGATGCATCAGACCAGAAAAGGAAATCAGTGGTATTTCGGGATGAAGGCGCACGTGGGGGTGGACAGCAAGACGAAACTGATTCACACGGCGGTGGCGACGGCGGCGAACGTTTCCGATGTGGAGATCTTGCTCGATCTCCTGCACGGAGAAGAGACGCGGGTGTGGGGCGATGGGGCCTATCAGGGACAAACGGAAGTGATCCGGCAGGGCGCGCCGCGGGCGCAAGACTGCACCCAACGACGCTGTCGCTACAAAGGTCAGATTGTGGACAAAGTGGCATGGATGAAGAACCGGACAAAGTCAAAGGTGCGGTCCAAGGTCGAGCACGTCTTTCAGGTGATGAAGCTGAAGTTTGGATTCGTGAAAGTGCGGTACCGCGGGCTGAAGAAAAACGCGCATCGTTTGTTTGTCACCTGCGCTCTGGTCAATCTATTTCTAAGTCGCAAGAAACTGCTGCTGGCGGCGTAACCGCTGTCCTTCTTGGCATGGCAAAGGCGACCAGAAGGGCGCTAGAAACAACGTTCTAGAGTTCGACGGTCGCACGGGAAATAATACTTTCCTGAGTTTTGAGGTCACTCGACGTTAGAAGCGTGCTTATTCAGAGTCTCCCTAGGAGTACAACCATGATTCCCCGCCATCTCCTGATCGCCGTCGCTGCGCTCCTGGTGCTGGTTGTGTCAATGGGTATCTACGCTCGCCACATGCGGCGACGGGCGGGAGAATTTCAGTATGCGATTGACTCCCCGGTTGCTCCTCCTGCCTCCGGTCCGACGGAGACGGTGACTCTATATGTCGCCGATGACGCGGCCGCCATGCTCCACGCGCAATCGGCGCAGATTCCTCTTCCCGGAGGACGCCAGCAGCGAGCCGAGGAATTGCTGCGCGCGCTGCTCCGCATCTACCAGCAACCGGGCGCAGCGCATCCGCTCGCTCCGGCTGCGGACATCCGCAGCATCTTCCTGGTCGATCCGGGAGCGGCTGTCATCGATCTGAATGCCGCCTTTGCCGACCAGCACCGCTCCGGCATTCTCTGCGAGCAACTTACCGTCAATTCACTGGTGGAAACGCTGGCCGTGAATGTCCCCGGGATCCATCGGGTCAACATCGTGGTCGAAGGCAAAACTCGGGAAACGCTCGCAGGACACGCCGACCTGACCGAGTCGTTCGATGTAACTATGGTTGAGCAGGCGGGCAGCCAGTAAGTTAGAGGGAGCGATCATTGGACCTGCATTTACCTGGGAGCCTCTGATTAAGTTGGTTTACGGATAACCTTGAAAAAGCATGGGTTACCTTTGTAACACTTCTTTGACAATTCCATTTTTGGACTTGACCATGCCGCTTCGGCCAACCTATCATGACGCGGGCCCGCAACTATGACGGATTCTCGATTAGCAGAACGCGATCAAGCCGAGATTGAACGCAGTGCGGCCGAGGCCGCGAAGGTGGTTCTGAAGCCCCTCGATCGAGCTCAGATTGACCGCTACCTGAATCCTCCCGCCGATACACCTTACGGGCTCGAGTATGCGTTTCACTTGGTGGGCGACGTTCGGGGCAAGACCGTACTCGACCTCGGCTGTGGCACTGGGGAAAACATTGTCCCATTGCTGGAGCGAGGCGCTCGCGTCATTGCCATCGATCTCTCTCCCGACCTGATTGCCATAGCTCAAAAGCGCTTGCAAGACGCCCATCTCGAAGCCTCCGTCATGGTCGGCTCCGCCTACGAGACCGGGCTGCCCGATGAGTCGGTCGATACAATTTTCTGCATGGCCCTCATCCACCATCTCGACATAAAACTTGTGCGCGACGAAATGTCCAGGGTTCTCCGTAAAGACGGCGCCATTATCCTCCGGGAACCTGTCCGATTTTCCAGGGGCTATGCCTGGCTGCGCAGTTTGCTGCCCGCATCGGGAGACATTTCCGAGTACGAGCACCCCCTGACCCGGGAAGAATTCGCCACCATGATCCAGCCTTTCAAGGTCCAGGGGACGCGCTATTTCCGGCTGCCCTTCGTCCCGCTAATGTCCCGCATCCTGCCCTCGGACAGTGCCGCCCCCTGGAGCGCCAGCAACTGGCTGCTCCAGCATTGGCCGGCGCTTGAGCGTTATGCCACAGGGGTAGTCACGAAGCTGCAAAAGGCAGCTTAGAGCGCAGGTTTCTCCACCCCGCACACCAAGGCACGTGCGTGTCAATGAGCGCTATCGCCTGTGGGTGTTGAAAAAGTCACGTCGATTAGCAGGATGAGATTCAGCAGAAGCATGGTAGAAGAAAGCATCCGCCCATGCTCTGTTTGATTTCGATCCTCGGAGGCCTGCTGATCATGATGGGGCAACACGACCGTTCTGAAGCACTGTTCTACTACTTCCGCCTGGAAGATCAAGTTCCCGAGAACCATCTGCTGCGGTTGATCGAGGAGCACATCAGCTTTGCTTTCGTGCGCGAACGATTGAAGGACAGCTACAGCGACACGGGGCGGCCTTCGATTGATCCTGAGCTTCTGCTGCGCATCCTGTTGATTGGCTATTTGTATGGCATCACGAGCGAGCGCAAGTTGGTCGAGGAACTGCGCATGCATCTGGCCTGGCGTTGGTTTACCGGCCTCGGGTTTGATCAGGAGATTCCGCACCACTCCACGTTCTCGAAGAATCGGCACGGACGTTTTCAGGAATCGAAACTGTTCGAGCAGTTGTTTGAGGAGATCGTGGCGCGCTGCCTGGAAGCCGGACTGGTGCAAGGCGACAACCTGTCGGTCGATGGCAGTTTCGTCGAGGCCAACGCCAACAAGGGAAGCCGCATTCCGCGCGAGCAGTTAGCCGAAGCGGCGCACGTGAACCAAAGCGTGCGCCAATACCTGGTGGAACTGGAGCAGCAGAACCCAGCCGAAGAGCCAGTGCACGAGCAGGAACTAGTATCCACCACCGATCCGGATGCGACCTATGCGACCAAGGGTGGAACTCCGGCTCGGCTGGGTTACTACGACAATTATCTGGTCGACAATCGCAGTTGCGTGATCGTAGGTGTACAAGCGACGGCCGCCCGCATGAGCCAGGAGACGGTAGCCGCTCAAGACATGATCGCTCGTTTCGCCGAATGGCAGGGACGGGAGCCCGCGTCCGTGGCCGCCGATGCCACGTATGGGAACGGCGAGTTCCTGCAATGGTTAATGGAGCGGGGGATCACACCGTATATGCGCACGCGGGACAGTGCTCTGCGGAAGAACAGTCCGCTCTACGGTCCCGAGCGTTTCACCTTTCTTCCTGAAAGCAACAGTTATCGCTGTCCCGCAGGCCAGCAACTCAACTATGGCGGACACAATGCTCGGAACCGCACCCACGTCTATATCGGGACCCGCAAACGTTGTGGGGCGTGCGCACAAAAAGCGCAATGCACCACCTCGCCGTTAAAGTATCTTGCCATCCACATGCATGAGCCGGCCCGGCAACGTGCGCGAGACTTGGCCAACACGCCAGGCTTCGCGAACGCACAACGGGAAAGAAAGAAGGTGGAAGCGCTGTTCGCGGAACTCAAGAATCAGATCGGACTGCGTCGCTTGCGCTTGCGTAGAATGAAGTTCGTTCGCGAGCAGTTCTTCCTGGCAGCGGCGGCACAAAACATTAAGCGACTAGTCCGCTTCCTCAGCCAAGATCCAAGGCCTCCACTCCCCGCAACCACTTAGGTCTCCCACCCTCGCAAGAAACTCCTCCTCGCTACGGTACCCCACCCCACCGACAGTGCTTCCGAGCGACCCTTTTTCAACACCCACTCCCAATTACACCAACAACCCTCACTCGGAAACAACCCTTGTCCCGCGTCGTAGATTCTGTCGTTGAACCAGCCCCTCATTTCGGATTCATCACAAACCGCCGGTGTGCGCCATCACAGACATCCGTCCCGTCGATTGCGACAATGTCGCCCCAGAGTTGAACCGGCTGCAGGGTGCGCTCTTATGGAGGTGGCCCTCGAGGCTGCCCGAAAGCCAACTTCAGCGCTCTTTGACAATTTGAGGGGTTTGGCGGGCGTCTGCGCTGCCGAAATCCTGAGCGGAGCGCACGATCTCCTAACTCCTTATTCCGGAATACTTTGATATAAGTCCTTTTGATTCAAAGACCGAGTCCAAAAATTCCTGCTAACCCCATGATTCTAGGAGGCAGGGGGGGAGGGGGGTACCGGTACTAACTGGTAAACACCTCCGCATTTTCATACATTTCCTGGAGCTAAAAATGTCCCTATATCCGAAAACTGTTAAGCGATGTCAGCACATTAAGGTCAACGGCACGCAATGCGGTTCCCCCGCCCTGCGCGACAGCAAGCATTGCTACTACCACATCCGGTACCATTGGCCCGAGTTGGAGGCCCTGCCAGACAACAATGAATGGCGCAAACCATTACCGACGCTTGAGGATGCAAACTCCATACAGGTGTCGCTGGCCAACGTCATGGAACGTCTGGTAATGCAGGAAATCGATCACAAGACGGCAGCGCTGATGCTGTATGCATTGCAGACGGCGTCCATGAACCTGAAGCGAACCTCGCTGGAACCGGACCTGCCCACGCAAGTAGTGATTGATCGCGAGTCGGTGGCCAAGCGTCCGATTGGCGCCTCGGCCTGGTCAAGGGTTGAGGGCCGTGAGTACGACGATCTGACCGAAGAAGACGATCTGAGCGAACCAAGCGATCGTCAGCAACCGCCGGACGCGGAGAGCTTGCAGTGAAGGCGCTGTGCGAAGCGAATAGGTTGGCTGAGAGCCGAGAGCTGATCCGGCTGTTAGAATTCCGTCGATGATCTTCCGCAGCGATAACCGCGCTCCCGAGCAGATTCGTCCCGTCAACATCATTCCCGACTTCATCTCGACGGCGGAAGGATCGGCGCTGATTGAGATGGGCAACACCCGCGTCATCTGCACCGCATCGGTTGAAGAATCGGTGCCTCTGTTCTTGCGCAACTCGGGCAAGGGATGGATATCCGGCGAGTACGGAATGCTGCCGCGCTCGACGCTGACGCGCACCGCGCGCGAATCGGCCAAGGGAAAGCAAAGCGGACGCACCCAGGAGATTCAGCGCCTCATCGGACGCTCGCTGCGTGCGGTAGCCGATTTGAAGCGTCTGGGTGAGCGCACCATCTGGATCGATTGCGACGTGATCCAGGCGGACGGAGGCACGCGCACAGCTTCGATCACCGGGGCGTTCGTCGCGCTGGGCTTGGCTCTGCAGCGCCTGATCGAAGCAGGAACGTTAACCGCGGCGCCGATCAAGGATTTTGTGGCGGCCATCAGCGTCGGCATCGTGGACGGCGAAGTTCTGCTCGATCTGAACTACGAAGAAGATTCGCGCGCCGACGTGGACATGAACTTCGTCATGACCGCAGGCAACAAAATTGTTGAACTGCAGGCCACCGCGGAACATCAGGTTTTCGACGACGCGCAGCTTGCGAAGATGATGTCGCTCGCCCGCCAAGGCATCCAGTCGCTGATTGCCAAGCAACAGACCTTGCTCGGAACACTGGCTCTGCGGCAGTGAGTTCGGTCATGGCGAGCAGCTGTTCCCGGCAGCTACACTATTCTTCATGCGTTCCAAAGCCATCGCCGTGGCGCTTCTGGTGTCCGTGCTTGCGTTGTCCGCACCCGCCGGTGCCCAGACGCAGCGAGTCGAAGGAGTCGTACGCGACTCTGCCGGCAAGCTGGTCGTCGGAGCTCGGGTAAAGCTCAGTACCGGAAACTCAGAGCAGACCACTACCACCGATTCGAACGGGAGGTTTGTATTCCCCGCCGTGCCTGCGGGATCCGGTACCATCACCGCTACCTCGAACTACACCAAGGGTCTCCAACGCCCGTGGAATGGCGAAGGGGTATTAGAACTCGTGCTCCATATCGGAGCTTCCGGTCCATGTTGTGAAACCTGCTTCTGCATTGTCCCGGCATCGGTCATCGTCGTAACCGCAACCAGAACCGGCGTCGCTCTGGATGACTCCCCCGCCGATGTCGTCGCGCTGGACTCGGACCAACTCGCCTCCACGCCCGCGCTTGCACTCGACGATGTACTTCGCGAAGTTCCCGGCTTCACCCTCTTTCGCCGTTCCAGCAGCCGCACCGCGAATCCCGGCACCCAGGGCGTTTCCATGCGCGGAGTCGGCGCCAGCGGCGCCAGCCGCGCCCTCGTCCTGGTGGATGACGTTCCCCTCAACGATCCCTTCGGCGGCTGGGTGTATTGGGACCGCGTCGTCCGCGAATCCATCAGCGACGTCGAAGTCGTTCGCGGAGGCGCCGACGCCAGCCTCTACGGTTCGACGGCCATGGGCGGCGTGATTCAGTTCCGCACCCGCCAGCCCGAACAGACGGCCATCTCCGCCGAAGGCTCCTGGGGAAGTGAAAACACGCCCGAGTTATCGCTATGGGCCGGAACTCGCCTGGGACCATGGTACGGCTCCGCATCCACCGATCTCTTCCGTACGAACGCTTATATTCCTGTCCCTGAGTCCCAGCGCGGCACCGTCGATTCGCCCGCCAACTCCCGCCACGCCCTGACCACGGTCGAACTCGGCCGCCATTTTGGCGACTTCAGCCGTTTTTTTGCGCGCGGGTCGTACTTCGACGAAGCCCGCCACAACGGCACCGTCATCCAGCTGAACACCACTCAATTGGGCGATTTCGCGACTGGCTGGAACTACGAAACGAAAAGCGTAGGAGCGGTCTCAGCGCGCCTATTCGGACTGTTCGAGGCGTATCACCAGACTTTTTCATCAGTGGCATCGGACCGCAATTCCGAATCGCTGACTGACGACCAATATGTACCGTCGCAAGCTCTGGGAGGCAGCGCGCAGTGGTCCCGTCCGATCGGCCGCGTCCACACTCTGGTCGCCGGTTTCGAGATGCGCGCGGTCGACGGTTCCAGTAACGAGGACCTCTTCAAGCTTGGCGCACCGAATGGCAGCAGCCTCAGCGGCGGGCAAGAACGCACGGCGCGCGTCTTCGGAGAAGACATTCTCCAACTCGGCTCGCACCTGATTGCGAACCTGTCACTCGGCTATGACCACTGGAGCGACCTCAATGCGCGGCTCCTCAAAATCAGCTCTGGCGTCGGCACGCTCACACCGTATCCCGACCGCACCTCTGACGCTCTCAACCCGCGCGCCTCGCTGCTCTACCACCTCGGCCATGGAACTTCACTCACCGCTTCCGGATACCGCGCCTTCCGCGCACCGACATTGAACGAACTCTATCGCAATTTTCGTCAAGGCATCGCCGTGACCAACGGCAATCCTACCCTGCACGCGGAACGATTGACGGGAGTGGAAGCAGGCATCCGGCAAAGTCTGCTTTCCGACCGCCTCAGTTTGCGGACAACATTCTTCTGGAACGACATCACCAACGCTATCGTGAATGTCACCCTCAGCCAGACGCCCCCGCCACCCGCAACGCCGACACTCATTACGCGCAAAAAGGAAAATGTCGCCCGCACGCTCTCCACCGGCGTGAATCTCGACGGCGAATTCCGCATCAGCAATATGCTCCAGATCGCCGGAGGCTACCAGTTCGCCCACGCCGTGGTATCCAGCTACACGCCAGATCCTTCCGTCATCGTCCTGAACCCGTCGCTCGTGGGGAATTGGATCCCCGAGGTCCCGCACCAGCAGTTCACACTGCAGGCCCGGTACGTCAATCCCAAGATTCTCACTGCCACCGTGCAAGGAACCTTCGTCGGCCAGCAATTCGATGACGACCTGAACAGCTTCTTGTTGAAACGATTCTTCACCGTCGACCTGTACCTTGGCCACCCGCTCGGTCATGGTGTGGAAGTCTTTGCCGCTGCCGAAAACATGTTCAATCAGCGCTACTACACGGCTCTCACCCCTGTGCCGAACCTTCCGACAGTCCCTAGCCTTGGCGCTCCCATCCTCGCCCGCATCGGCCTGCGCTATCAGTTTCCGAATCGTTGATTCCGGAATCGAATCTTGCGTAGTTAGAAACTGCTTATCCTCAGGGCGCGGGCAGTAGTTTAGAATGAAGGAATCGTATTGCACTGATAGGAGGAATTATGAAACTTACCCCCGGCAAACTCGCCGGAATGAAGGCTGTATCGAATGAACGCGGCGTAATCGCCGCTGCCGCCATGGACCAGCGCGGCTCACTGCAGAAGTCTCTCGCCAAGGAAAAAGGCTCGGCGGTTTCGGACGCGATGATGGAGGAATTCAAGATTCTGGTGAGCGAGGTCCTGACGCCGCATGCCAGCGCCATCCTGCTCGATCCCGAGTGGGGGTTGCCGGCTTCGAAGCGGCGCGCTAAGAACGCTGGCCTGCTGCTGGCTTATGAAAAGACTGGCTACGACAAGACCGGGCCGGGACGCCTGGGCGATCTGCTCGATCACTGGTCGGCACGCCGTCTGAAAGAAGCGGGCGCGGATTGCGTCAAGATTCTGCTGTACTACACGCCGTTTGATCCCAAAGAAATTAACGACAAAAAGCATGCCTGGGTCGAGCGGCTGGGCGATGAATGCCGCGCCAATGACATTCCGTTTTTCCTCGAGTTTGTCACTTACGAAGAAGGCGTGGACGAAAAAGGTTTCGACTTCGCGAAGAAGAAACCGAAGGCAGTCATCGAGGCCATGCGTGAATTCACCAAGGATCGCTATGGCGTCGACGTCATGAAGGTCGAAGTCCCCATCAACATGAAGTTTGTGGAAGGGGCCAAGTCCTACAAGGGTGAAAAGGCTTACTCGAAGCACGAAGCGATGAAATTCTTCCATGAAGCCGCGGCGGTTGCCACCAAGCCGTTCATCTATCTGTCGGCAGGCGTGAGCAATTCCGAGTTCACCGAATCGCTGGAGCTCGCAGCCGAGTCGGGTGTGAAATTCAACGGCGTGCTCTGCGGACGCGCCACCTGGAAAGAAGGCATCCCGGTCTACGGGAAAGAGGGCGCCGGTGCTTTCCGGAAGTGGCTGGAAGATGAAGGCGTGAAGAACATCAATAACGTGAACGACCGCCTGAAGGCCGCAACTTCGTGGCACTCGATCTACGGGGTGGAACCGGCGCTGGCGCACGTGTAAATGAAACCGCTTCACACGGTAGAGGCGGGTCTTCGGACCCGCCTTTGTTTGTTGCCAGAATGTGCAGTGTGCCACAAGATTTGTGGCATAAATTCGCGTTGTCATCCTGAGCGAAGCGAAGGACCTATCCATTTCAGCGGCCAAGTACAGAGGTCCTTCGCTTCGCTCAGGATGACAGTATTGATTTATGTCGCGAATTTACGAGTCAATAAATGCAGGCTGCTGACCGCAAAACCGCTCTGATCACCGGCGCCTCGTTCGGCATCGGACTGGAACTTGCCCGCATCTTTGCCCGCGAAGGCTACAACCTGGTGCTCGTCGCCCGCAGCGCCGACAAACTCCGGCAACTCGCATCCGAACTGGAAAAGGCGCACGGCACGCGCTCGCTGATTCTCGCGACCGACCTGACCGAGCCTGGAGCTCCCGCCTATGTACTGGATCAGACCTCGCGCGCGGACATTCAAGTTGACGTGCTGGTCAACAACGCCGGATTCGGACAGTACGGTTTGTTTGCCGAAAACGATCTGGAAGAATGTCTGCGCCAGATCCAGCTCAACGTGACTACGCTCACTCACCTCACCCGCCTGTATCTGCCGGCAATGATCGAGAGAAAGAACGGGCGCATCTTAAACGTGGCCTCCACCGCCGCGTTTCAGCCGGGTCCGCTGATGGCTGTATATTTCGCGACCAAGGCATACGTCCTGCATTTTTCAGAAGCGCTGGCGAATGAACTCAGCGGGACGGGTGTCACCGTAACCTGCCTGTGCCCGGGTGCGACGGCAACCGAGTTCCACAAGCGCGCGAACGCAACCGGCCAGCGCTTTCTGAAGTTCGGTTCGATGGATGCGCGCACCGTCGCCGAAGACGGCTATCGCGCGTTGATGGCCGGAAAGCCCGTGGTGATTTCGGGATTCAAGAATTGGCTGTTGGCGCAGTCAGTGCGCTTCTCCCCACGCCGACTGGTCACTGCGATTACCCGGAAAATGCAGGAGCAGTAGCCATATCGCCGGGAGACGCGGCAAGCCGCGTCTCTACAGGGCGTTAGTTCTTACTTTGCCTTGCGCCCAGCAACCGCTGCCTGTACGCGGCTGTGATGGCGTCCGTAGCCAAAGTAAATCGCCATGCCGATTGCAAGCCAGATGATCAGCCGTAGCCAGGTGTCACGCGGCAGACTCACCATCATGAGCCCAGCCACCAGAATCCCCATAATGGGCACGAACGGCACCCACGGCGTCTTAAACGGACGAGCCAACTCCGGCCGGCGCACGCGCAGAATCCACACTCCCGCGCACACAATCACAAACGCCAGCAGCGTGCCGATGCTGACCAGTTCGCCCAAAATGCCGATCGGAATCAGCGACGCAAAAATTGCCACGAAGATTCCCACCGTGATGCTTGAGATCCACGGCGTCCGGAAGCGGGGATGCACCGCGCCGGCCCACTGTGGCAGAAGGCCGTCGCGCGACATGGAGTAGAACACGCGAGACTGCCCCAGCAGCATCACCAACATCACGCTGCCCAGGCCGGCAATCGCCCCCAACTTCACGAGCACGCTGCCCCAGCGCACACCGGTGTGATCAATGCCAACCGCAACCGGATCAGGAACGTTCAAGGTGGTGTAGGAAACAACTCCTGTAAGCAGTCCAGAAACGAGAATATAGAGGATCGTGCAAATCACCAGCGAACCGAGAATGCCAATCGGCATATCCCGCTGCGGATGCTTCGCTTCCTGGGCCGCGGTGGAGACGGCGTCAAAGCCGATGTAGGCAAAGAAAATGACTCCTGCCCCTCGCGCGATTCCGGACCAACCGTAATGTCCGAATGCTCCGGTATTCGGTGGAATGAACGGATGCCAGTTTCGGGCAGCAATGTCCGGGTGCTTCAGAATGAAAGCACCCGCAATCGCAATAAACGTGAGCACGATCGCAACCTTAACGATGACGATGGCGGAGTTGAAGTTCGCCGATTCTTGAATGCCGATGACCAGAATCGTGGTCACGGCAACAATGCCAATAAAGGCGACCAGGTTGAACGAACCATGAGCATGCGCCAGTGTGGCCGGATCGACTCCGTGGGCCTTCAGTGTCGGCAGGATCGTGTTCAGCCTCTCCCATCGGTTGTTGTACATCACCATGTCGGTGCCGGGAGTTGCCGTCAGCGACGGCGGTAAATGAATGCCATAGTCCTGAAGAAAGCTGTTGACGTAGCCGCTCCAACCGGAAGCGACGGTGGCGGCTCCAAAAGCGTATTCGAGGATCAGGTCCCATCCGATGATCCAGGCGAAAATCTCGCCCAGGGTCGCGTAGCCATACGTGTAGGCGGACCCGGCGATCGGAATCAGCGCGGCGAATTCCGAATAGCACAGACCCGCAAACGCGCACGCGATACCCGCAAGAATAAAGGAAAGCACGATGGCGGGTCCCGCATACTGCGCGGCCGCCGCTCCGGTCAGGACAAAAATGCCCGCCCCGATGATGGCGCCGATGCCGAGCGTAATCAGATTCGTCGCGCCCAGCGCCCGCTTCAGAGAATGTTCTCCACCTTCGGCGGATTCATCCAGGATCATGTCGAGTGGCTTGGTAGCCAACAGATTAAACATTTCGGGGACCTCTCCTTGACCTAAGCGTTCGCATTTCGCGGCCGCCAGATGTAGTACACGGGAATGCCGAGCAGAACGATGATCAGTCCCGGCCAGGTGTATTGCGGTTTGTAGCGTAACAGCACCACATCAATAAACAAAGCCATCACAATATAGACGGCAGGCAGAACGGGGTATCCGATGGCTTTGTACGGACGCTCGGCCTCGGCGTGAGTGCGGCGCAAGACGAACAATCCGAAGATGGTCAGAATGTAGAACACCAGCACCGCAAAAATAATGTAGTCCAGGAGTTGGCCGTAACTGCCGGAGATGCAGAGCACGCACGTCCAGACCATCTGCACCATCAGGGAAACCGCGGGCGTCTTGTAGCCGGGATGCAGCCGGGCAACACTGCGAAAGAACAGACGGTCCTTCGCCATGGCGTAGTAGACGCGGGCTCCGGAGAGAATCAGGCCATTGCAGCAGCCGAAGCCGGAAATCATGATAGCAACCGCCATCAGTGCTCCGCCGATGGAACCGAACATCTGTGTAATGACGGCGGTAGCGACGCGGTCTTCACTGGCATACTGAATTCCGCGCTCGACCAACGTTGAACCCGTAGGGCTGCCCCACAGCGGCAGGGCTGCCAGATAAATAAAATTGCATGCGATATAGAGCGCGATCACCACGCCGGTTCCGAGCGCCAGCGACAACGGGAGATTCCGGTTGGGATTTTTGACCTCGCCGGCGGTGAAGGTTACGTTGTTCCAGGCGTCGGCAGAAAACAGCGATCCCACCTGCGCAATCGCCAGTACCGTGAGGGTCGAGACCAGCACGCCCCCGCCGACATCATGAAGCGTGCCCAGGGAAGAATTCTTCCAGAAGTTTGCGCCAAAATTTGCGGCCACTGCCTGAGCGTTCCGCCCAAGAAAAACCCCGAACAGAGCCAGTCCGAGCAGCGCCGAAACTTTCGCCGTGGTGAAGATGTTCTGGATGAAAGCGCCCGTCTTGACGCCGAAAATATTGATGATCGAGAGCGTAACCACGACCAGGATGGCTATGAGGTTCTGCGTGTTCAGTCCCACATCCATGCCGCCCAGCATCATGGGGCCGACGGCAAACTTCGGCACTTTCCACAGATGGATAATCCAATGGCTGGAAGAGATGGCCGGCCAGAAGATGCCGAGGAATTTTCCAAACGCAACCCCCACGGCCGCAATCGTGCCAGTCTGAATCACGAGAAACAGAGTCCACCCGTAGAGGAATCCCCAGAGTGGTCCCAGCGATTCGCGCAGATAGACATACTGCCCGCCCGCCCGCGGCATCATAGCCGCTAACTCTCCATAGGACAGCGCGCCGACAATAGTGAGAAAGCCGGTAACCAGCCAGGCTCCAATCAGCAGCGCGGGCGATTGCACTTCGCGAGAAATCTCGGCGGAAACAATAAAAATTCCCGAACCGATCATCGAGCCCATCACCAGCATGGTCGCGCTGGTCAGGCCGAGAGCTTTGACGAGTTCTTTGTCCTGATGGCTGTGGCGCGCCCAATCTTCGGCGCTGGAAGCGGGGGGCTGAACCTTCGTGCTCACGTACCTCCTAAAAGGCTGCTAGAAAGCATCCGCTGTAGAGACGGGGCCTGCCCCGTCTCCGCTGGCAGCGTCTCGGGCGCTGCCGGAGACGCGGCAAGCCGCGTCTCTACTGGAAATTGAATCCGCCGCAAGGGCCTCAACTCCAGCTTTTCAACTTTACCCCAGAAGACGTAGAAATTCCTCTGCTGATTTGCGCGGCTCCGTTAACAAGTCGGATATCACCGCCACGGCATCGGCTCCCGCATCGATGACGGAACGGGCGTTGGCACGGGTAATGCCACCGATCGCGACCAGCGGCTTGCGCGTCAGTTCCCTGGCCCGGCGAACCCCGGCGAGTCCCACGACCGGATCAGGATTAGCCTTGCTGCCGGTCGCAAACACGGGACCAATCGCAAGGTAGTTGGCGGAAGTCTTATCGGCCTCCGCCAGTTGCTCCGGATTGTGCGTGGATACTCCCAGCCAGCGCTCAGGACCAAGGATTCGCCGAGCCGCCTCGGGAGACAGATCATCCTGCCCCACATGGAGTCCATCGAACCCAGCGGCCAGGCAGAGGTCGGCGCGGTCGTTCATGATGAGCTTGACGACCGATCCCAGCCGCGTCCTGAGTTCACGAGCCTCGTCGAGCATTTGCCGGGCGCTTCCAGACTTGTTGCGGTACTGCAGCAGCGTGCAGCCAGCGGCAGCGAGTTCTTCGGCGGCGGCGAACATCCCCGCCGCGTCGCGGAAACACCCAGCGTCGAGAATCGGGTAGAGTCGCGGAAGGTTCAACATAGGCTCAACCGTAGAGACGCGGCTTGCCGCGTCTCCGCTGCGGTCATAGACGCGGCAAGCCGCGTCTCTACTAAACAGTTTCTTTCTTCGCCAGGAATCTCTCAATAAACCCTGTATCGAAATCCCCCGCGCGAAAATCCGGGTCCGCCAGAATTCGCCGGTGCAGCGGAATCGTAGTGTAGATTCCCTCCACGATAAACATCCCCAGGGCGCGGCTCATGCGCGAGATGGCTTCGCTGCGATCCTTGCCGCGGACGATAAGCTTGGCAATCAGCGAATCATAGTATGGAGGAATCGTGCCTTCGGCGTAGGCGGCGGTGTCGATGCGCACGCCCGTCCCTCCCGGAGGATGGAACGTGGTGATCTTGCCCGCCGAGGGCGTGAACTTTTCCGGATGCTCGGCATTGATGCGGCATTCGATGGCATGTCCGCGATGGACGATGGGGCCGTGCAACACATCGGCCAGCTTTTCGCCTGCCGCAATCATGATCTGGCTCTTGACCAGGTCCACGTCGGTGACCATTTCGGTGACCGGATGCTCCACCTGGATGCGCGTGTTCATCTCGATAAAGTAGAGCCGCCGGTCTTTGTCCATAAGAAACTCTATCGTGCCCGCATTGCGGTAGCCGACCTGGCTGAGCGTTTTGCTGATAACGTCTCCGATTTCCTGGCGCAGCTCTGGCGTCATCCGCACAGCCGGCGACTCTTCGATCAGTTTCTGGTGGCGCCGCTGAATCGAGCACTCGCGTTCTCCCAGACTGACGACGTTACCGTGCTCGTCGCCCAGCACCTGGAATTCGATGTGGCGCGGGTTTTCGATGTAGCGTTCCAGGTAGAGATCGCCGTTGCCGAATGCGGCCGAGGCCTCCGACTGCGCCTGCCGGTAGAGTGCGGGCAATTCGTCTTCGTTACGCACAATGCGCATGCCCCGCCCGCCGCCGCCCGCCGTCGCCTTGAGGATGACGGGGAAACCAATCTTCCGCCCCCACTCGATCGCTTCTCCATCGGAGGCAACCACGCCGTCTGAGCCGGGGAGGATCGGCACTCCGTGTTGTTTCATGGCGGCGCGGGCCTTTTCCTTTTCGCCCATCAGCCGGATGACATCGGGAGTCGGCCCGATGAATTTGATGTGGCAGGCCTCGCAGACTTCCGCAAAGTTGGCGTTTTCCGAAAGCAGTCCGTAGCCGGGATGGATGGCGTCCGCGTTCGCGATTTCGGCCGCGCTGATCACCGCGGGAATGTTGAGATAACTCTGCGCCAGTTGCGGCGGGCCGATGCAGATCGCCTCATCGGCAAAGCGCACGTGCAGCGA
Organism: uncultured Acidobacteriaceae bacterium; assembly: GCA_963752985.1. GTDB lineage: Bacteria > Acidobacteriota > Terriglobia > Terriglobales > Acidobacteriaceae > Acidiflorens. Next base: position 408,735 of record CAVWAN010000012.1, on the reverse strand, counting down.
ATTCCGGTCCGCCTCGCTGTAGATTGCGACCGAACGGATGCCGAGTTCCTTGCATGCGCAAATGACGCGCAACGCAATCTCGCCACGATTCGCTACCAGAATTTTCTTGAACATGATGTGAAAGCTCTCAGCTGCCAGCTTTCAGTTCTCAGGGAAATCCAGCGCTGTTCAGTCTTGTGATTTTCCTGAGAGCTGAGAGCTGGGAACTGAGAGCTTATTTTTCCGGCCGGACGGCGAACATTTCCTGGCCGTACTCGATGGGCTGGCCGTTGGCGACGAGTTTCTTGACCAACTCTCCCGCCACATCGCATTCGATTTCGTTCATCAGCTTCATCGCTTCGACAATGCACAATACCTGGCCCACTTCCAACTTATCGCCGACCTTGACAAACGGTGGGGACCCGGGCGAAGGCGATTCGTAAAACGTGCCCACGATCGGCGACCGCACAATGTGCAGATCTTCTTCCGGCTCAGGGACGGCCGCAGTCGCTGCGGCGAGGTCGACCATGGCCGGCGCGGAAGGGGGAATGTGAACGCCCGCCGCACCCGGCACCGGATGAACCGCGATGTACCGCGAATCCGGCAACGGTTCGGCGGCGCGCTTGATCTTCACCTTGACATCGCCGCGCTCGAACTCGAATTCGGCAATGTCCTTTTCGATTAAGAACTCGATCAGATCTTTTAGCTCTTTTTGATTCATGGATTAAGGGCAGGTTCCGCTTTGGTCTTTCTTTACCTCGTCGTCTGTAGAGACGGGGCTTGCCCCGTCTCACTCTGCGGCAGGAGACGCGGCAAGCCGCGTCTCTACTGGAAATCAGGTCCGCTAAATGATAACCAGTTCTTTGTCTGTGGGCGTCAGCACTTCGCAGCCTGAGGAAGTAACCACCGCCACATCTTCGACCCGCACGCCCCACTTCCCAGCAATGTACGCCCCGGGCTCGATCGTAATGACCATGCCCGGCTCCAGTTTCTGGGTTTGCCCCGCCGCCAGCCTGGGCAACTCGTGGATTTCCAATCCTAAACCATGCCCGGTCGAATGGGTGAAGTAACGGGCTAATTTCCGCTTCCGGAGCACTCGACGCGCGGCGCCATCGACTTCGGCGGCAGTCACGCCCGGACCAACCGCCGAGATCGCGGCTTGCTGCGCCTCCAGCACCGCCTCGTACAGCTCTCGAGCTTCTCTTGAGGGCCGTCCGACGTGCACAGTTCGTGTGCGGTCCGAGCAATAACCGGTGAGTATAACACCAAAATCGCAGACCACGAATCCCTGGCGCGGTACGCGCGCCTCCGAGGCCCGGCCGTGCACGATTGCCGAGCGCTTTCCGGAAGCCAGTATCGTCGGAAATGACATGCCTTCGGCTCCGGCACAACGGGCCTCGTATTCCATGGCGGCAGCGACTTCGACTTCCCTAACGCCGGGCCGAATTTTCTGGCATGCGATCTGGAACAGACTGGCGCCGAGTTCCACCGCTCGCCGGATGCGCAGAATCTCGTCAGCGTCCTTGACCATGCGGGCACGCTCAACCAACGGCGGCGCGGAGCGCAATCGCACCTTCCCTCTCAGCGCTGACGCCAACCGGTCGCGCATGGCGGCAGTAATCGCCTCCGCTTCGATACCCACCGATTTGGGCGTCGAACTTCTCCGCTGCCCGGCCAGCCACTCCGCTGCCGCCACCAGCGGAGACTTCCGCTCGATGACAATCTTCACCTGCTTGACGTTCGCATCCTTTACTTCTGCTTTTGCCTGGGTGCGGTATCTTCCGTCAGTAAACAGGATGGAACCGCCATCGCTGACCACCAAAGCAGCCGCACTGCCAGTAAAACCGCACAGATAGCGGATATTCGGAAGGTGCGTTACCAGCAGAAAGTCCAGATCGTTCTCTTCGATCCCAGTTCGAAGACGACGCAGACGGCCAGCGTGATCCATGGGAGGAGTGTAGCAAGAAGCAGGCGGCAGGTCTTAGGTCTTAGGTCTTAGGTCTTAGGAAAGCAAAATCTCCACTCGATGCGAGGTCAACCGATTTTCCTAAGACCTAAGACCTGACACCTGAAAAACAAAGCCGCCGGTTCTCGGCAGGTTCTCCGAAAAACCGGCGGCTGTGGCTCGTCTTAACTTCGCGCTTAGGTCTGAATGATGCGCGGAGTAATGAAGAAAATCAGCTCCTGGTTGGAGGTGGTCACCGAAGTGTGCTTGAACAGGTTGCCCAGGTACGGAATATCCCCGAGCAGAGGCACCTGCGACACGCTCAGCGAGTTCTGGGTCTGGATCACGCCGCCAATCACCACCGTGCCGCCGTCAGTCACCAGAACTTGCGTGGTGGCCTGCTGCGTGATCAGGGTCGGGTTGCCATTCACTTCGCGGCCAAAGTCAGGCAAGGTGTTTTCCACATCCACGTTGAGGAAGATGGTTCCTTCCGCAGTGATCTGCGGCGTCACCGTCAGTCGCAGGAAAGCATCCACGTAGGTAACGGTCGGCGGACCTCCCAACTGCGCCAGGGTCACGATCGGTACGCGTATACCCTGTTTCACCACCGCCTGAATGTTGTTCTGTGTAACCACCCGCGGACGGGAAAGAACTTTCAGCAACCCGCGCGACTCGGCCGCCGTGAGCACCAGGTCGATCTGCGCGTTCTTGCTGGCGTTCATAAGTTGTATGCCGCTGGTCGGTCCCGTTGCGGCCAGGTTCGAGAACAACGGAATCAGACTCCCGGTCGAGGTGGGACCGACGGTACCAACAGCTGGCGCGCCGCCCACCGAGCTTGGGCCGTTGGCCCAGCCAAAGCCGAACTGGGTGCCGATGTCACGAGCGAAGCTGCGGGTGGCTGCCACCACGCGAGCCTCAATTTCGACTTCCTGCGTCTTGCGGTCCATCTGCTGGATGAGGCGGTCGATGTGCGGCAAAACCGACGGGATGTCGGAGACGATGATCGAGTTGGTGCGTTCGTCGGCAACGATATCGCCACGCTGACTGATGAACTTCTTCAATGGCAGTAATACGTCCTTGGCATGAGCGTAGCTGAGGAAGCGGGTGATGGTGACTTTCTCGACTGCTGCCGCCTCGGCTTCGATCTGGGCGCGCCGGTTGTCGGCTTCATGCTTCAAGGTTTCTGTGGTGGCAATACGAAGTACATTGCCATCCAGTTGGCGCGACAGATCGTTGTTCTTGAGCACGATATCCAGTGCCTGATCCCACGGCACGTCATCCAGAACGATGGTCAGGGTGCCGTGAACTTGCGGATCGAGTACTACGTTGAGGCCGCTGATCTCGTGAATCAGGCGGAAGAAATCTTTCAGATCCACATCCTTCAGGTTGACCGAGATCGGCTCGCCCGTATACTTGGGACCTTTCTCCGCCGGCTTCTGTTCCAGCTGTTCCTTTTGCTGCGCCGCCAGGTTCACGGCGGGCTGGATCACTGGTGCGTTGCTCGCTGCTTGCCCCATGGCCGCATTAGCCTTGCTGGCAACCAGTTCCGCCGCCGTCTTGTCGGCAAAGCGACTTGCAGCTTCCTCGGCCTTCGCGGCTGGCTCAGCAGCTTTGTCGTCCTTCACCGAATACTTCGGCTCGACAAAAGCGAAGTCCGCCGGCTTCTCGGCCGCGACCGGAGGGGGCACAACCGTCGTGATCGGCGCCGCCGCTACCGGAGCCGACGCCAGCACCAGTTTCGGCGCAGCGCTCGGGGTCACCGATTTCTCAGCCGCCGGTTGGCGTTGGGCCAACGCGCCGTGGTGGATCTGGAGAATGAAGCTGCCGTCCGGGCCCGCCACCAGTTCATGCCGGCGGCTACTGGCGAGATCACGCCCAGCCAGATCATTGCTGGCAAGATCAATGACCACGCGCGTCGTGGGCGGAGCTTGCCCGTCCATGCCGACGCGGACGTCTTTCACGCCGTCGCTGCCAACGCTGATGCGGCTCTGCGCCGTGGCCATCACGGTGTTGGGAAAGTCGACGACGATGCGTGCCGGAGAGTCGAGGGTCGTCAGCTTGGGCGCCACTGCACCCCTCGCTTTAAACTCGACCCGCAATCCGTCCTGGCTGTGAGTGACCCCGAGCCTCTGCAATGCAGCGGTCGTTTCTTTGGCCACTCCCTTGCCCGTCATGTCAGCCGCGGCTGCGTTCATGATCACTACGAACGCCAGCAGCGGAACCAAGATGCCCAGCAGTTGCTTTCGCATTTCCCTATCTCCCCATGCGGAGCCGTTTCGCCCCCATGTGTTTCTTCAAAGTCTTTTCGCTCCAGGCCTACACGGCCGGAGTCGTAATCTTCTTCACTACTTCCCGAGTAAACGTCTTGCCTAAGCGGTCCTGCACGGTCTCCTGGAACACAATGGAGTCGCCCGTGATCTTCACCACATAGCCGTTGAACACGGGATCGTTTTCCCGCAAAAAGTACGCTTTATTCATGTTGTTACTGACCACCGCGATGAAACCGCTTTCCGCATGGACCACACCCCGCAGGTTGATTGCCCCGATTTCCAGACACTTTTTGCCGGTGCTGCAACCCGATCCTCCGGCGTGGCTCACCACCGGACTGATGAAAGGATCCCGTCTGCCGTTGGCGCTGTTCTTGCTCGTCTGCACGGCCTGCTCTTCGGTCGGAGCGGCCTCGCCTTCCGGAGCCGCGGCCAGATTAGCGGCCACCGGCGCTTCTTCAGGAGCCGGAGTGGGCGCTGGCGCCGGGGTTTGTCCAACTAAGATTGCTCCGCCCCGTCTCGCGTGGTGCTCTCTTCTTGCGTCCGCCGAATGCTTAGGCGCCGGCGCTGAGGGTGCAGGAGTTTTTGGCGGCACGGCGGCCGCGGTTCCGGCCGGCTTGGCCGGCGCGTGCTGGGTGCTGGCTGCCGCTGGAGTTGGTTTGCTTCCCAGAGCTCCATTCGAAGCAACCGCAGCCTTCCCGCTCGCCGCGTTCACCTTGTTGCGCGTGTTCTGAATAATGCTGGGACTCTGGGCCGAGGCCAAGCCCGCGGCCAGTACACAAATCAAAATTGTCACCGTCGGCTTCGTCTTCATCCTGTCCCTCCTATTTCTTCACCGCTGGTCCGGACTTGCTCTCCGCCGGTCCCGGCTCCAGGTCATGACTGAAATACGTGGTGGTCAGGCAAGTCGCCACCACACTCTCACTGGGTGCGTACTGGTAGATTTTCTTCGCCTTCGCGGCGGCTGGAACGTGCGTCGATGCCACCAGCAGGTTCGAGACGTTGACGATGCGCTCCACTTTCCCCAGCCGGTCGAAGAATCCCAGCATCGAGTAGTACGGACCGTCGAACTCCAGTTCGAACGGCACTTCCGTGTAGAAGTCTTTGGTTACATACGGACGGGCCGTATAGCGCCGGACCTCCACTCCCGCCTTACGTGCTTCTCCGCTGACCAGGCGCATGAAGTTGTCCACTTCCTTTTCATCGGGCACGATGCGCCGCTCGATTTCCATCTGTTGTTTCAAGCTGGTCAGCTGGCGCTCGATGTCAGCCAGTTTCGGCCGGTAAGCTTCCAGTTCCGCGTTCTCGCGAAGTTTGGCCTGCAGCTTGGCCTTCGCCGCGTCATTCTGATCGTTCTGCGACTTGTAGACCGTGTAGTACAGGCCGCCCGTGGCCAGCACCGCTACCAGCAGCAGAACTCCCAACAGCTTCACACCCGTTAATTCGCCAAGATTCATAGTCGGTTCCGCCTTTACGACTTCGCCTTTTCGCAGGTCAACGTGAACTGAAACGCCTGCATGTCTTTAACGCTTTCGTCCTGCTGCGTCTCTTTGATCTCGATGTTGCGGAAATAACCCGTCTTCTGCAGGTTGGAGATCAGGTTGGCCACCGCATCGCTCGACAGAGCCGTCCCGTCAATGGCCACGCTCGCGCCCTGGTCCTGCATGCTGATCAACCAGACCGCCTCGGTGCTGTTGATCGTATCGCCGATCATGGACAGCAGGCTGACCGGGCCGGTTTGGTTGGTGCGCAGCTGGTCAATCACATCCACGCGCCGCTTGTAAGCGTCGGCTTGCTTCTGCCGCTCCAGATACCGCGCCTTGATGTCGGCCAGTTCGCGATTCTTCTGCTCCGCCACCCGCATTTTCACTTCGATCGATTTCTTTTCCTTGTCGAGCTGGTACCAGTACCCGAAATTGAGGGCGCCGGCGATCAGAAGCACTGCAGCCACCTGGACCAGGGGTCCGCCCAGATTGCCGAACTCGAAGCTCGGCATGCTGATGGCAGGACCTTTTTTGCCTTTCGGTTTTGCACCACCCAGCAGATTGATTCGGATCATAGCTTTTCAAAGCTCCTCAGGGCCAAACCCACAGCCACTGCCAACTGGCCGGCGTTCTGTTCGACCAGCTCCGCCCCGGCGCCTTCTGCCGGAGCCAGTACCTTCTGAAACGGATTGAACAACTCGACCGGCATCGAGAATTCCTGGCGCAGCGCTTCCACCAGCCCCGGAACCTTGGCCGAACCCCCGGCCAGATAAATCTTCTCGATGTGCTCGCCCGCCGCGCTGGCCCGGAAGAAGTCGAACGTCTTCTGAATTTCCAGCACGATAATTTCCGTCACCTGCTGCAGGATCGGCGTCTTCGCGTCGTCGTGCACCGTGCCCACCTTGTGCCCCAGCTTGAGCGATTCGGCATCGTCGAAGCTGAGATCCAGTTCCTTCTGCAACGAATCGGTGTACTGGTGTCCGCCCACCGAAACGTCGCGCGGGAACAGCGGCGTCGTGCCCTTGACGATGTTGATGTTCATCACGCTCGCACCCAGGTTCAACAGAGCCACCACTTGCGTCGGCGCCGGCTCGTAGTTGAACTCGTAGCAGTTCTGCAGCGCCAGCGCATCAATGTCCACAATAGCCGGAGTCTTGCCCGCCATCGAGAGTACGTTGGTGTAGTTCAGAATCTTGTCTTTCTTGACAGCCACCAGCAGGACATCCATCTGCGGGCTGGTCGCGTCGTCGGAGAGAATCTGGTAGTCGAGGTTCACATCCGCCAGGTCGAACGGAATGTGCTGCGCGGCTTCCTTTTGGATGGTCTCGGCCAGTTCCTGATCGCTCATCGAGGGCAGCGAAATTTTCTTCACGATCACCGAGTGTCCGCTCACCGCCGTCGCCACCGCTTTCGACTTGATCTGCGTATCCGTGAACAACTTGGCAATGGCGCTCGAAACCGTGCCCGAGTCTACGATCATGGAATCGACCACGATGTCGGGCGCGATCGCCTCCAACCCCATGTGTGCCACTTCGATTCCCGTGCGTGTCTTCCTGAGCTCGACGGCCTTGATGCTCGAAGAGCCCACATCCAGACCCACTATCGTTTTCGATCCCATTCCAAACATGTGCCCGCCTTTGCTGACAAACTTCGTCTACGGAGTTCCGGCAGCTTTCCCCGCTGCCTTGATTTTCTTTTTGCCCTGCGCTTCCGTTGCCATTGACTTCTCTTCCATCCACTGATCCAGCTTCGATTTCTTGAAGCGCCAGCGATTGCCCAACTTGAACGCCGGAATTTGCTGTTCGTTCACGTACTTGTAGAGCGTGTCCGGACTCACTCCCAGATACTGCGAAGCTTGGCGAATATTCATCACTTCTCGCGAGTCGGCCATAACCTTTTCCTTCTCCCGCAATTTCCAGCCTCGCCTTTTTCTTCCCGGCGCGCTGCGGAAATCGGGAGAACCAAGCACTCGATCCAAACGCGTTCGAGTGTATTTTGGTGTGCTGAGCATATCTCAACCGGAAGCGCGGGCCTCTCCACGCATATCTCCCGGTTTTGCTGGGTTTTATGGGGGTTTTCTGGATTCTGCGAAAAGTGGACTTGCAGTCAATCTCTGCAGGTTGTATGTCTCTATGGCTATACCACAACAGGTAGTAGCTATTTCACAACTTGGGCATCGGTCACCCGAATTGCGGTAACCAAGGTACTAGAGACGGTACGGAAGTACCTGAACGGGCGCGCAACTCACTGAAAACAGGGCAAGTCGCTCCCTCCCCGGTTTGATCAATCTGGGTGATTTTCGTGCCCTGCCCGCTTGACTTCCGAGCCCTTGACCGTGTTCAGATCGCCCGCACTGCGTGTGAGCAACGTCACTTTTCGTTCGGACAAATTCCTGTAGCCTGATCTGTCTTCCGATCGCAACACTTCTTAAGGAGCACTCATGAAACTACTCGTAATCGGTTCCGGCATGATGGGATCAGCCGCTGCCTACGATATGGCCCGCCAGGGCCACGTCGATTCCGTCACTCTCGCCGACAGCGACCTCAAGCGCGCGAAAGACGTCGCTGCCCGCGTCAACCGCATCACCCACGACAAGAAAGTCCGGGCCGTAGGGCTCGACGCCGCGAAAGAAAAAGAAGCCGCTCGCCTGATGAAAGGTCATGACGGCGCACTCTCCGCGGTTCCCTACCGTCTGAACCTCGGCCTAGCCAAAGCGGCCATCAGCGCCGGATGCCATTTCGCCGATCTCGGCGGCAACAACACAGTTGTCCGCCAGGAACTCGCGCTCGCCAAGCAAGCGGAGAACAAAGGAGTCGGATTGGCTCCCGATTGCGGCCTCTCTCCCGGCATGGCCTCGATTCTCGGTGGAGAACTGGTTCGCCGCCTAGGCGGAGGCGCCGACGCGCTCAAGCTTTATGTCGGCGGCCTGCCCGAAAGACCGGTGCCTCCATTTCACTATCAACTGGTGTTCTCCGTCGAGGGACTGATCAACGAATACGTAGAGCCCGCCCGCATCCTGCGCAAAGGCAAACTGATCACCATCGAAGCGCTCACCGAGCCCGAAGAATTTCACATGGAAGGATTCTCCCCGCTGGTCGCCTTTCAAACCTCCGGCGGAACTTCCACCTTGCCCGAAACCTTCGAGGGAAAAGTGGGCGAGTGCTTCGAGAAAACCTTGCGCTATCCCGGCCACTACGACCTGCTTTGCGAATTGAAGGAATTGGGCCTGTTTTCCAGCGAGAAAATGCGGGTTGGCAATGTGGAAGTCGCCCCGCGAGCCGTCATGTCAAAGGTCTTCGAAGGCAAATTCGCCAGCAAAGGCCCCGACGTCTGCATCATGCGTCTCGAGGCTCACGAATCCATTAAAACTCCTGGAGTCCGCGGCCTGCTCGGCGGGAAACTCAAAGGCCGAGTGGCCTGCTTCACCATGGTCGACCACTACGATCCCAAAAGCGACATGAGCGCCATGATGCGCACCACCGCGTTCCCCGCATCCATCGTCCTGCAGATGATGTGCACGGGCGCGGTCAGCAAGCACGGCGCCGTGTTGCAGGAGCGAGACGTCCCCGCCGAGGCCTTCCTCGAAGAAGTCGCGCATCGGGGAATCAAAATCGACTATCGGATGGAGTAAAGAGTCGGGGGTGGCGCGTTGCTACCCCCGATGCGCTGCACAATCCTCGTTAGCAGACTCGCGAAGCGTATTCAAAACCCCTGTGATCGCTGTCACTTTGGCAAGTGACCGAGCGCACTTTCACCTGTTAAGCACAGCAGCTAGCCTATGTGGGCCACGTCGATTTGCGCGCATCTGGAGCTACGTGCATGAATGAACCGATTCGCTGGGATCCGAGCTGCAGCGTCAATGTCGCTGAGCTCGACCAGCAACATCAACAACTCTTTCGCACGGTTGCCGAACTGGAACATGCGCTCCGCACCGGCCGCGCCGACGCCGTCATCAATCAACTGCTGGAGAAGGTGATCGAGCACACCATCCACCACTTCGCCACCGAGGAACGCATCATGGAGGAGTGCGGATTCCCTGGCTTGGACGCCCATCGCCGCGACCACCAGGAACTCTCTCAGAAACTCACCGCGTTTAACCTGTCGAACCTGGCGGGCGGGCCCGACGTTCCCGCTGCCCTTCTGGTTTTCCTGCAAGCCTAGCTGCAGGATCACATCCTCAAAACCGACAAAGAATACAGCAGCTTCTTCAACACCCGGGGAGTGCACTGAAGCGGCCTTCTTCTAAGAAATCGAACGTCGGGGAATCAAGATAACCGCCTTCCATGTTCGGGCGGCTCACCGTAATTAAGTCTGTCCTCGGTTCGCTACTCCATCCCAAAGCGGAAGGCATTGGCGAAAAGCTATTGCGTGATGCACACAACCCCCGCTATTCGCCCCACTGGGCGCACACGCTCGACTTCTGATTTATCACCGGCGACTCTATGTCGGAACAATCGAGTATGCTGTGAAAGAGGAATTCCTGCCTTAATCTCAGCCCCTGTTTCTCCCGCATATGGCGCACCTTGCCAGGGTACAGGCGATTGAACGTATCGGATGTCCAAACAAACATCGGCACGTGGCGCAGTTCAGCATCGCCGGTTTCCTGCCCGTGCAAAAACCTGCCATGCTCTCCCAGATACTCGCCATGATCGGATAGATAGAAGAGTATGGCGTTCTTGTCTTTTAACGTGTCAATGACACCGGCAATGAAGAAATCCGCATAGACTATGGAATTGTCGTAAGAGTTGATAAGCGCTTCGCGTGGACATAGCTGCGGCAGAACGTCGGGGCATGTCGGCGCATATTTCCTGAAAGCTGGGGTATATCGCCAATGGTAAGGAAAATGACTTCCGGCCATATGGAACACCGCCAGCATCTTCCGGCTTGAAGACCGCGTCTGTGATTGAAAATAGGCTTCCAGTTCATTCACGTAAAGAGACGAATCGTGAGAATTCAGATTTCCTCTGCTGGCGGCGAGTGAAAAATTCTTATCGTTGAATACCTCCACTTCGGATTCGCCCGATATGCTGGATATCTGCGTGCGCTGCGCTCCCCATCCATACTTGCCCTGCTCGGACACCCACAACGTATAGAATCCTTCTTTCCTGAATAAGGATATGAAGCTCGTTTCCGACGTGGCTGGCGCCAGATTCTCTCTTGTCGCGCGCGTCATGAGGCATGGCACAGAGATGTGAGAAGTGGTGCCGCAGGACGAAACGTTATAGAACGAAATAAGATGGTTTTCTTTTTGCAGCAGTGGCGTGGTCTCCCTGACATAGCCATTAATGGAGAAATGGTCCGCCCGCGCGGCTTCCCCGATGATCAGAATCACCTGCAACGACTGCGCGGAAACAGGGTTCTCATAGGTTGCGGGAAGGGACGCAATATCGAATTTTCTGGCATGTGCGAATGTAACCTGCATCCTGCTGTTCCAATAGTCTCCCACTTCGGCGAAGATGTCATAAGGATGGCGGAATTGGACTATTAATCCCGGAGGCAGCAAGAAGACGAGGAAGAAGACGAGACTCAAAAAACCGGTAACGATCAACAATCGTCTCTTGAGGGGCAGGAAGACCTCAAAACGGGTGCGATGAAACAGGCATAAGGCGGTCAGGCATAATCCCGCGGCTACCCACGGCAAAGCTTGCCATGCAATGATGCCTTGTCCCATGGCCGCCATATCCATTTCAAACAGGGAGGCGATGATAGGCTCGGAAAGACGGACGCTGAGAACGCGTTCCGAATATTCCGCCAGGGTGCCCGCGAGAAAAGCGAGAGGAACCAGGGCAACAAAGAACACGGCGCTGTAGCAGGCAATCAGGAATGACAGGCACGTCAGCATCCATGACATGAACGCATTCCCCAGGTCGCTTGGCGAATGGATATCCAGCATGGGAGCGTTGAGAACGCAGACGTACACCGTCCCCCAAATCAACGCGAACGTCAATCTGTTGTTTATCCGGGATCTCTTTTTTGGTCTCGACAAACGGCTGCCGTTGTTCAATCGATCCCTCTTCGTGTCAGAGCGAAATGACCGTCCACTAAACAGCCTGGAGATATACAATGGAGCCCTTCACTAAGGGTGTCAATATGGCTCATTTTCTCCGCAAGCTCTGGTCGCAGGAGGAAGGCCAAGACATTGCTGAGTACGCAGTGATGTTGGCCGTGATTCTGATAGTGGTCATCGGTGCCATTCGTTTGATCGGAGGCAACGCCAACAACGTATTTTCCGCCGCTGCAAGCGATTTGAGTCAGTAGCAATTCACGGGAATATCTATTACGACTTCGGTTGTTGTCGTAATATCAGCCATCGCACTAACAATCCGCTGGGGGATGCTCCGATGAAACAGACCTCGCCCGCTATCACTGGCGGCTCTCCTCGCCCACCACCGTGACCTTCGTATCCGTCCGGAATTTCCTGTACTCCCGGTACGTCTGTTCGACATTAAGGTCGTAGCTCTTGAGCAGCGCTATCCGCGCGTCGAGGTGGAGCTGAACATATTTGGGCAGCCAAACTTCATCGTTTACCTTGGTCAGCTCCACCAGGATATGCGTGCCTTTATGGATCCTTGCCAGAACGAACCCAACCGATAAAGTATCGATCGCCGTGATGTCGAGTTTCACCCATTGCGCTTCCGCCTTGTCGATCCAGACGCGCCCTTGGAACTTGCGGAGCATCTTGGAGCCACGCTGTCTGGGTTCATAGCCGGGACGAGGTTCACCCTCCAGCACCCAGGTGTCGCGTCCGTCGATCATTTCGGAGCCGGTCAGCCGGAAGTTGAAGGCGTCGGCGATCTCCAGCACAAACTTGCGGTCCTCTTCGCGGTCTTTTTCTTCCTTCGCCAGTCGCTTGCGACGATCCTCATCCGATTCGTTCTTGCGTTTGTCGATGATCTTCTGAATCTTCTCGTCTTCCTTCTTCGCCTCGCCGGCCGACAGCGGTTTGTCGTCCTTAGCGGTCAGTCGTTCGACCAACTCTCCATAAATTTCCAGTATCTCCAAGGTCCGCAATTCGGTCTTTTTCACTCCGCCGTGCCCATCGAGTTTCTGCTCTTCCTGGCGCTCAATGTAGGTGTAATCGCGCTGCCGCTTCTCGTTTTCCAGGTCTTTCTCTTCGGCGCGGAGCAGAAACTCCCGCATCTGCTCTGGAGGCACCGTACCCGTGGCATCGGGCTTGAGATCAACGGGCACCGAAACCGGAGCAGCGGGTGTTGAACTGGGAGTTGAAGCTGCGACCGAAGGTGAATCCTGGCCGAAAGCGCAGCCCGCCAGCAGACCAACCGCAGAGAGAACAAAGAGAACTACGACGTAAGAACGCATGACAGACCTACGAAACCGCCCACTAAACAGTTCCTCCAAGAAGGCAGCTCTCCTCTGTGCACCCTGTGCCCCCGTGGTTAAAGCTTCTTCTCCGCCCGCTCTAAACACCCCGCCCGAAACGACCGCCCATCCAGCCGATGCAAACGCCGGGCCTGGGCGCGCGTGAGCAGCGAAGTATGCGAAATCGTCAGCAGATATTCCGCCACAAACCACACCGGCTTCTCGGTCGTCATCCAGTCCAGAGGATCGAAGCGCTTCATGTGCACCGGACGCGAAAAGGTTCGCAGCGTCCGCTCTCCGCGCAGATTGAAATAAACGTCAAAGTAACTCAAAGCCAGTTCGCGCAGTGACCGGTACACCGGCTCGCGATAGCGGCATCCGGTGTAGTTCGATTTAGCCACCGCCCCCCAATGTCCACCGTTGCGGTAAACGGCAATCACGTGGTCGGTATCGTGCTCGGCTTCGAGATCAAGAATCAGTGGAGGATATCCGATAACCCGCAAAGCCGCCGCCGCAAACAGCGCTCCCTCGTAGCAATGTGAGGTATTCTCCCGCAGCACCAGTCGCGGAGACCAGGCACTGTCCGCCAGGTGATAAGGCATGTCGTCCAGCAAGCGCTGAATCCCATGCGGAGTCTTCAGGCCACGCAGCTTGCGAAGTTCGGCAGGGGTCAAGCCCCAGGAATTGGAGGCGTTCGTCATTCCACATTTCACCGTAGAGACGCGGCTCGCCGCGTCTCCCGCGGATTGCAGAGTCATTTCAAGGTAGCAGGATCGGGAAAGGATTGGGAATAAAGGAGCGGGTTCGTGCCTGAGCGAACGTCAAACCGGGAGCCGCCTGTATCGCGACACTAACTCAGTGCCCCGTCTGCACGGTGCGACGTCCTTTACTTGGTTGTTGCGCCAGCAGTCTCCTCTTGCTGCTCTTCAGCCTTTTGCCAACCGGAACCGGGGTTGTATTCCGTCATGTCTTTGGCGAGAACCTCGGTCTTCTTGCCGAGATCCTTCTCGAATACGGCTCCATTCTCGCCAACAACAAATGTCATCACGCCCGACGACCTGTACTCCGCCGGATAGGCCACGAAAGCGAAGCCCTCGCTCATCTTGCCGTTTGCCAGATAACTTTTCGGACCGCCGCTGGCGTTCTTGCCCTGACGCGTCAGGATGTGGAAATAGTAGCCGCGGTAAGGAGTCGGAGTGCCTTGTTGGCTCTGGGCATAACTCCGCGGCGCGGCCGACGCTACCAGCGGGCCGATGGGACTCTGGGGGTCGCCGTTGGCAGCTTTCCAATAAAGGCCGTCATGCTGCCCTTCATCGCTGAAGATCTTCTGCGCGTACTCGCTGTGCTGTGCGGAGTATTCCCTTTGCGCCGCCACCAGTTCCTGGCATACACGAATGGCCGACAGTTCATTCCGGCCAATGCGACGGTATAAAATTTCTTTTTTGCCCGCCTCGGTGTCGAAATACCACGAATTACCTTTGTGCATCAGCGGTATGGGGTAGGGCCAATTATGCGCGCCGATATACAAAATCGTGGTTCCATCCGGCTCTTTCACCAGACGGTGCATTTCCTGATATCGCTGCACGAAGTTAGCGCGGCTCTGGGCGTCCTCGGTTTCATCTCCCGACGAGACGATTTGTTTTCCGTCTGGTCCGAGGATATCGAGCATCATCTTTTCGTCATTACTCTGCGCTGCTGTGACCAGAGCGTTGCTCGCGCCTTCCGCCGATGAAAACGTCTTCTGGCCCGGTTGCTGCGCCATGGAGCGGGTGGGGAAACACACCGTCAAAAGAAGTGCGACCACGGCTAATTCCAGAAGATTGGCACGATGAAATTTGTCGATGTTCAGCTTGGTTCGCCGCATATGGCTTCTCTCCATTTCCAAATTTTCAACCTACCCGGAATACAACCACACTCGATTAATGATGCCCGCCGTGAGCTCCTCCGCCACCATGCGCTGCTCCTCCGCCACGGGTTCCTCCGCCGCCATGCGCTGCTTTGCTACCGACGCTGGCGCTTCCCCTTGACGAGTAGCTCTTGGCCTGCCCACCCTGGCCGTAGCCGCTGAAGGCGCCGGAGCGGACGCCACTTTGACCGCGGGGTTCAGCGTAGCCTCGGGCCGCCTGACGGTTTCCGTTGAAAGGCCTGGCAGGCGCGCCGGGACGGTTGTTCACTCCCGCGCGTGTGCCGATATTCCCGGGCCTATTCCCTGCGTTGGCGCCGGGGTAAGCTCGGCGGCGGTCGTGGTTAACTCCGCCGGGCCCGCCTCCTCCCCGGTAGAAATTGTTCCGGTTATAAAACGTCCTGCTCCCGGAGTAGTACCTGCCATGGTTGTACATTGCGTATCGGTTATGCCAATCGAATCCCCAATGAGGCCAGCCCCACCCATAACCTCCGTAGAAGCCGATTCCAAAGCCGGCTCCGAACTGGAGGTACGGGCCGCCAAACCAGATTCCGGGATACGGGTACCATCCCGGCCACGCCACGATGGGATATCCGTAGACCCCCCACGGGTTATACGCCGGGACGTAGACCACATTGGGATCAGCCGGCTCAATGTCGACATCCGGGCCATCCTCCCTCACGACTTCCTGCGGCGTGGTCTTGAGGTTGCCGGATTGCTCCGCTTTATGGCGCATTACCTGCACCGCGTCCATCACATCTGGCTGCTGGTTGTAATAAGCGTCGCCCAGAGATGACGTCCAGGAGAGGTTCTTGTCCATATTTCCCAGGACGGATGGAAATGCCGCGAGCGCCTTGACGCTCGGGTCCCAGGGTTGTTGGTCCACCGCTTGCCCCAAAGCGTCGCCCTTCAAATCGGGGTGGTCCTGCACCCATCGGTCGGCCTCGACGACTTCCTCGGGAAACGTGGACGCCGCCAGGATCTGCGCCACCAGCGAATCGGGATACAGCGCAATCGGCGCAACCAACCGCTGCAACTGCTCAGGACCTTGTTGGGCATATGGCGGAGCCTGCGCATCCTGCCCCGGGGCTTGGTTGTCCGGCGGCGGGGCTTGTGCATCTTGGGCCGACAAACTCAGCGGCCAGGTCGCGAACAACAGAGCCAACGACAACAGGGAAACCGAACCTGGCTTGCCCAATCGACGCCTTGAGAACCCTGCGGCACGTCCGAAAATGTTCATATTCTTGAACCTCCTCTGCAAAACCCTACCGCACCCGCAAGACACTGCAACCCACCACGACCTGATGACCCATCCGAGTTGAAACAGTACTCCGCTACGGCGCAGCCATCGTTACAAAATTTAAGCAGCCGCCGAAAGACTGTCTGTTCAAAATTGATCACTTCTCGTAAGCAGCCCCCTGGGCGGCTAGCGCAACAATTCTCCCAGTTCCCGAGGCGTCTCCACCAGTACATCCGGAGCCACCTCCTCCAGCGTGTGCGGAGCGAACCCGTACCTCACACCGCAAGTCCACAGCCCGGCATTACGCCCGGTCAAAACATCAACCGACGAATCTCCTATAATCAGCGCCTCATCCGCCGCCACGCCAGTTTCCTGCAGGATGGTCCGCACCCCCAGCGGATCGGGCTTCTTGGTCGTAAAGCTGTTGCCGCCGTACACGCACACGAAAAAATCGCCCAGCCCAAGAGCCCGCACAATATCGCGCGAAGGATTGACCGGCTTGTTCGAGAGCACGGCCATCGCCCGCTGCACTCCATTCGACGAATCAGCTAGTCCCGCCAGCACCTCCGGAATCCCCTCATAGACCTTGGTGTGGTCGAGCTTATGCAGCCGATAGTAGCCCAGAAAATATTCCAGGGCGCCGCGGAAGAACGTTTCGTCGTCCGGATCCCCCAGCGCCCGCCGCACCAGCACGGGAGCGCCGTCTCCCACATAGCTGGCAATAACCTCGCCCGGCAGTTCCGGACGCTCAAGATGCCGCAACATCGCATTCACCGAGTGAATCAGATCCAGCCGGGAGTCAATCAGCGTGCCATCCAGGTCAAACACCAGCAGGCGTACGCGATGCGGATCAAGCGGGCGGAGGAAACGAATCATGAGAGTTCAGGATAAACCAGGTGTTAGGTCTTAGGTCTTAGGAAAGGCTGCCAATGAAGAGATTTCTGATACCGGCACCGAAAAGATTTTCCTAAGACCTAAGACCTAACACCTAAGACCTCATTTACAATGTTCCGGGGCTGCAACTCTGTGGGGTGAACGGCACACGATGGCCACGACCAAAGTCGATCCCAAGCTCAACGAAACCAACATCGCGAAAAAGGCATGTCAGGGCCTGACGAGTCAGCAGCTCATTGATGCGTATCGCATCATGTTCACCTCGCGCCGCCTGGACGACCGCGAAATCCTGCTCAAGCGCCAGCAGAAAGTCTTTTTTCAGATTTCAGGCGCCGGCCACGAGGCCCTGGGCGCCGCTGCCGCTCTGGCGTTGAAGACTGGCTACGACTGGTTCTATCCTTATTACCGCGACCGTGCGCTGTGTCTCGCCCTGGGCGCGACTCCGTACGAAATGCTGCTGGGCGCCGTGGGCGCCGCCGACGACCCTTGTTCCGGTGGCCGCCAGATGCCTTCGCACTGGGCCTACAAGCGGCTCAACGTCGTCACCCAATCGTCCGCCACCGGCACCCAGATCCTGCAAGCCGTGGGGTGCGCCGAAGCCGGCCGCTATCTAGCCAGGCATCCCAAGGCCTCGCAAAAGGCCGAGGGCGATTACCGCCAGTTCAAAGACGTCCGATTCCAGGGCGATGAAATCACATACGTCTCGCTCGGCGACGGCACCACCAGCGAAGGCGAATTCTGGGAGGCGCTGAACGCCGCCTCCAACCGCCGCCTCCCGGTAATTTTTTGCGTGCAAGACAACGAATACGCGATTTCTGTCCCGGTCGAGGTGCAAACTTCGGGCGGCAACATTTCGCGCCTCGTCTCCGGCTTCCCCAACTTCCATTTCGAAGAAATCGACGGCACCAATCCGGTCGTCGCCTATGCCGCCTTCAAACGCGCCGCCGACTACTGCCGCGCAGGTCATGGGCCGGCTTTTGTCCATGCCCATGTCATCCGTCCTTATTCCCACTCGCTCTCCGACGACGAGCGCCTTTACCGCCCTGACTCCGAACGCCAGGCCGATGCCGCGCGCGACCCGGTGCCGCGCCTGCAGATGTTCCTGCTGCGCGAAGGCCTTCTCGACGAAAAAGGGATCAACCAAATCGAGAAGGAAGTCGAAGAGCAGGTTCAGGCCGATGCCGACCGCGCGCTCGATGCTCCGGTGCCGCAGCCCGAAACCATTTACCACTACGTGTACTCGCCCGATCTTGATCCCGCCTCGGCGGCCTTCGATACACGTCCTGCCCTGGCCGCGCCCGAGGCGGCCGTCGAGGCCAAGCCCGCAGCCGCTTCCCCGAACAAAACGTCGCAGGCGAAGGCATCGCCGAATAAAACCATGGCGGACCTCATCAACGCGACGCTGCGCGACGAGATGCGCCGCGATGAGCGCGTCCTCATCTTCGGAGAGGATGTGGCCGACGCCAGCCGCGAGGAGTATTTGAAGCAGAAGTTGATCAAAGGAAAGGGCGGGGTTTTCAAACTGACGGCGGGCTTGCAAATCGAATTCGGCTCCGACCGCGTATTCAATTCTCCGCTGGCCGAAGCCGCCATCATCGGCCGCGCCACCGGCATGGCCATCCGCGGCTTGAAGCCCGTGGTTGAGATCCAGTTTTTCGATTACATCTGGCCGGCGATGATGCAGTTGCGCGACGAACTTCCCATCATCCGCTGGCGTTCGAACAACGCCTTTTCGGCGCCGGTGGTCATCCGCGTCGCGATTGGCGGCTATCTGACGGGCGGCGCGATTTATCACTCGCAGTGCGGCGAAAGCATCTTCACGCATACTCCCGGCTTGCGCGTCGTGTTCCCTTCCAACGCGCTCGATGCCGCGGGCCTGCTGCGCACCGCGATCCGCTGCGACGACCCGGTCCTGTTCCTGGAACACAAGCGCCTCTACCGCGAAACCTACGGACGCGCCCCCTATCCCGGCCCCGACTATATGGTTCCGTTCGGAAAGGCGAAAGTTGTACAGGCCGGAACCGACCTCACCGTCATCACCTACGGCGCGGTGGTTCCGCGCGCGCTGCAAGCCGCGCAAAAACTGGAGCGCGAGCATCGCGTCAGTGTCGAGTTGATCGACCTGCGCTCGTTGAATCCGTTTGACTGGGATGCGATTGCCGCATCGGTCAAGAAAACCAACCGTGCACTGATTGCCTACGAAGACTCGCTGAGCTGGGGATACGGCGCCGAAATTGCCGCTCGCATCGCTGACAAACTGTTCCATCACCTCGATGCCCCGGTGAAGCGGATCGCCGCTACCGATACCTTCGTCGCCTATCAGCCGATCCTGGAGAATGCCATCCTGCCCCAAGCCGCCGACCTGTTTCGCGCCATGAAAGAGCTGGCGGAATTCTGAAAGTAAGGGGAACCGCGGCGATCCAGCCGCGAAGCGGCGGAACAGGAAAGCCCGGCACGTAAGTGCCGGGTAGGTGAGAGTGGGAGAGCCCGAGTCACGCAAGGGACGGCACGCTTGGCTGTCACACCAACCCCGGAGGGACGGCCGAGATTACTCTTCCCTCACTTCCCGCTCTTCCCGAAATTAAATCCCCACGGCCCCCCGCCAAAACAAAGCAACGCAAATGCAATCGCTGCCGCCGCCATTGGAAATTCATACCCGCCAGGACCCATCATCCCGTTCTTGAAATGGATCTTCCAGATCACGACCCCCATCTCGATCAAGAATGCGAGCGAGCAGTAGCGCGTAAAAAGTCCCAGCACGATCCCGATTCCGCCGAAGAATTCCGTCCCCGTAGAAAGATACGCCATCCAGCGCGGAAGCCCGAGCGAACCCACGAACTCCATGTGGTGATGGAATCCGCCAAACACCTTGGGATAACCATGCGCAATCATGATCGCTCCCAGCACCAGTCGCAGCACCAGCAGCGCCAAGGGCTGCAGCCGATTGAGAAAATTCACGTCCCCTCCGGTCTTAGGTCTTAGGTCTTAGGTCTTAGGTCTTAGGTCTTAGGAAATCCAAATTCCACCTGCCCATGATGTCAACAAGTTTATAGAGCGATTTTCCTAAGACCTAAGACCTGAGACCTGCTTTTACCAGGTCGAGTACGCCGTCCCGTCGGTACCCGTCTGGTTGGAGCCGCTGTGGACACCGACAATTCCAGGCTCGGTCTGGTCAATCGCCTTGAGCGAGTCTTCCTGTTCCACCACCCAGGTGTCCTTGGCGCCGGTAATGTCGTTCGGGATCACCTTCAGATATCCCGCCGAGACCAAGTCTTCCAGCGACTGCGGCGCTTTTTGTTTGTCCAGTGTGTACTGATCGATGACTTTGTTGAGCGTCGCCAGATTCTGTCGCAGCGTGGTTTCGCGCGCCCGGATGATGCTCTGGTTGTACATCGGCAGTGCAATCGACAGCAGAATCAGGATCAGGCTGAGCACAACCACCATCTCGATCAGCGTGAACCCCGAATTACGGAATCTGGGATTACGGAATCTGGGATTGCGGAATTTTGACGTGCGGGCTTTGGGCCTGAATCTCATCTACCAATCCTTGTACTTCGTGCCGTCCAAAGCGGTTTGGTCCGATTTCGTGTAGACATCGAATACGTTCTGCCCACCCCAGGAATCCGAGTCTTTGTCATCCTGCATGGAACGCATTCCCCACTCCGCCTTCTTGGTCATGGGATCAACCGGAATCCGGCGGAGAAACTTCAGCTTTTTGCCCGCAGCATCCACTCCCGTGACCAGCGTCTCCAGATCCGGAGGATAGCCTTCGCTCCCCACCTTGATCTGGAATGCGCCCAGGTCGGCGGCGGCTTTGTAGCGATCGATCCCGTCGCGGATCATCCACAGGTCTTCGCGCAGTTCGTGCTCGCGCTCGCGATAAATCGTGATTTTTACCAGCGGAAATGCCGCCCCCACCAGAATGATCAGAATGGCAGTAGCCACAATCAACTCGAGCAGCGTAAACCCGCGCTGCCGGCGCTTCGCCATGTTTGACGACTGGGTCATAAGGTCAAATATAAGTTGTCATCCTGCCCTGAGCTTGTCGAAGGGGAAGGACCTATGTACTTGGCGGCCCAATGCATGGGTCCTTCGCTTCGCTCAGGATGACAGTGCGTATTTATGTCGCGAACTTGCGAACACCACACTGGCTACTGAATCGTAATCGCCGCCTGCGCTCCGCTCATCGCAATCGGCTGCATTGCCGGATCTCGTGCTCCGCCCCGGGTGATGGTCAGCGCCGACTGCCCTTGCCCCTTGGCCATAAAGGTCAGCGTCACCACCGCCCCCTGTCCCGAAACGCCGCCGGCGCCCGGAGGCCGTGTGGCCGTGATTTGCAGCGTGCCCGCCACTGGATCGTCGCGATGCACCAGCGCTACCGCTTGTCCATCCTGCGACAGAAAGCCGCCGTTCGAGACATTGACCACCTGCAACTGGTTCGGGTCATAGCTGAGTTGCACCGGAACCGAGTACACGTTCTGCCCGCCCGTAAGCAGGACATTTACCGTGAAGGTCGACCCCTTCGCCTGGCTTACGGTAGCCGGATCAAACAGGAACGTCCCCGAGCCGTTGCCCGCCTGATTTTGCGGAGCCTGATTCTGTGGAGTCATGCCCGGTGCCGCCTGGCCCTGAGCCACTGGCGTCTGCACCGCAGCAGCGGCTGCGTTCGCGCTCGCTGCCGGTGGCGCCGGTGCCGGCTTGCTGCTGCTCCGTCTCAGTTCCAGCGCGTTGGCCGTACCCACGTCGATCATGTCGACATCGCCGTGTGAAAGGTCCGGCCCGCGGATAATGTGCGGTACCAGCACGAACACGATTTCGTTCTCCGCGTGGTCGGTGTCCGTCTCGCCAAAAAGGTATTTCAGGATCGGAATCTGCGCCAGACCCGGAATCCCGGTCAGCGCCCTGGTCTGCGTGTCCTCCATCATGCCGCCCAGCAGGTTGACTTCCCCATCCTTCAGACGGATTTCGTGTTCAATCTTGCGCTGTCCAATCACCGGCTGGCTGATGCCGCCAATGCTGACATACGAGGTCACCGCCGAAACGTCCAGCGACAGCTTCAACGAAATTTCCCGCCCCGCATGCACCCGCGGCGTGATGTCGATGTTCACGCCCACATCGAGGTATTGAAATTGAGTGTTAACCAAAGGGTTGATGCCGACTCCGCCAATACCTGGCTGGAACGATCCCGTGGCCACCGGCACGCGATCGCCGATCTTCAAGGTAGCCTTCTGCCCGTCCAGCGCGCGGATCTGCGGATTCTGGATGATCTTGGTGTTGGTGTCGCTCAATAGCGCCGTGGCCGTGGCCTGCGGAATCGTCACCTGGAAGTCGGTGGCATTCAGGCTGGCCAGCGTATTCAGGCTAATGCCGTTCGAGGTCGGAGTAGTCGTGGTCGTAGTGGTAGTGGTCGAAGTCGAAGTGTTGACGTTGGGCTGCAGCGTGACCGAGGCGCTGGTCGGAGGGCTGATTCCAAGCTTGTGCGCCTTGTCG
This sequence comes from uncultured Acidobacteriaceae bacterium, assembly GCA_963752985.1. GTDB lineage: Bacteria > Acidobacteriota > Terriglobia > Terriglobales > Acidobacteriaceae > Acidiflorens. The sequence goes on along the minus strand of CAVWAN010000012.1, from coordinate 386,213 downwards.
CGGCTCACCTGCATCACCGCCACTTCGATCAGCACTTCGGGTCTCGCCTTGTCGAGATCGTCCACCAGCTTCTGCGCCAGCGCCATCTGGTCCGGCGTGCCCCGCACCACAATCGCTCCCTGCGAGGGCAACTGCTGAATCCGGCTTACTTCCAGGATGGTGCGCATCGCGTTCACCACATCCTGCAATTCGGTAGGCTGGGAAAGATTGGAAAGATAAAAAGTCTTGATGACGTTTTGTTCCAGCTCTTTCCGCTTCGCAGGATTGTCTTGCGCGACGAAAATCGTGTTCGGCGTCACCGGACGCCAGAAGGTTTTCGTCTCAAATGAAATAATCCCCAGCGCATCTTCCAGCGTCACGTTGTTCAGTTCGATGTGCACCTGTTTCGGCGTGTAATCGGGATCGAAAAGCACGTTCATGCCCGCCAGCTTGCCCACCGTCTCGTAAACCACGTTGGCCTTGTCCGTCGCCTTCAGCGTAATGGGAATGTTCGAGATGGGAGCCAGTTCCACCGGGCCCTGCGCCGATTCCAGGCGCCGGCGCAGCGCGGTCGCACCCGGCCCCGAAGCCTGCGGTTGCGGATTCTGCGCCTCCTTGATCATCTGCTCGGTGCGCTTCAGTTCCTGTTGCGCGATGAACGAAGAACCGTCGGTCTCCAGGGCCTTCTGGAATTGCAGCAGCGCCTCATCCAGCTTGCCCGCATCGCGCAGAATCTGCCCGCGATGGACCTCGGACGAAGCCGCCAGAAAGCGGTTCCGCTCGAACGCGGTTCGGTATCTCAGGTCTTTCGGTTTCAGGTTGTAGGCTTGCTTGAAATAGTCGAAAGCCTGCTCGTAGTTCTGCCGCGCTTCGGCATCTTGACCTTTTTCGTAGAGCGCCTTGGCAGAGTCAATCTTCTTGGCGAAAGCAGGCAGGCTCAAGCAGCCCATCACTAGAACAAACAGAGCCGGACGGATTAGGCGTCTCATCAAGCAGTCCTCATGAAAATCTCTCTCGCCGGCGGCGGCACCGGACCAAGCCCGTCCAGCCACCTCGTCCAACTGCACTCGTCCCACCCGAAAAGCGAACGGGCGGGACGTCCGAGGTGTCGTAACGCGCAAAAGTACCGGAAAATCGGATTATAGCATCGCCTCAACTTGCACCCGAAGTGATTGGTACGTCGGTGTTTACACTCATTAGTACAGGCACCTTCAGGCGTCAGGTCTCAGGTCTTAGGTCTCAGGACAAGCCTCGATCTCAAAGCGCAGCTGTGGTTGTGCTTTTCCTAAGACCTGACACCTGACACCTGAGACCTGCCGTGTTACTTTCTTTTCAGCACCATGGCCAAGCAGACCAGCCACCAGACCCAGTCTAATCCGGAGAAGAATCCTCGCCGCCAGCCCACCGCTTCCGGCGAAAAAGACGCCGCTGTCAACAGGAACGCCGGCCACAACTACTTCTTGCTAGAAAAATTCGAGGCGGGAGTCGCGCTCACCGGGACCGAGGTCAAGTCCATTCGCAGCGGCGAGACCAATCTCAAGGATGCTTACGGCCTCATCAAGGACGGCGAACTCTGGCTCCTCAACTGCCATATCGGACCCTATGACCACGGCAACTCGGCCAATCATGCCTCCCTGCGCACCCGCAAACTTCTGGTTCACAAAGAAGAAATTCGCAAGCTTATCGGCAAGACCCAGCAAAAGGGACTCACCCTGATCCCCACCCGCGTGTATTTCAAGAACGGAAGAATCAAGGTCGAACTGGCTCTCGCCAAGGGCAAGCAGCAATGGGACAAGCGCGAAACCGAGCGTCGCCGCACCGCCGACAAGGAAGCCCGCGAAGCCATGTCCGGAGGAAGAAAACACGCCTAGGGCTAGTGGAGAGACGGGCGCCCTCGCCCGTCCGCGAAGGGAAAAACGATTTCGTCGCTGGCTCTGGAGCCAGAATCCGGCTTCAAAGTGCGAACTAGCATAGCCCGGTGATTCGACGCCGGGAAAAGTCTTCACAATCCGTCAATTCGTGCAATTGGGATGTTACAACAGTTACGCGAAAGTCACTGCTTTTAAGATGGAGCAGTGGGACAATCAAGACCATGAAGGATCGCGACGCCAGCAGGCATCCCGGCCCATTTCGCATTATGCAAGTGGATTCGGAGATTGCTGGTCTACTTGTAGCTGTCGGCTTTCTTGTGATGGGTTTCGTGAGTATGCCCATCGCAACATGGTTCGTGCTCGGGGCCATTACGCTCGGCGTGGTTGTCGCACTGCTGCGTCGCTTCACTCCTAAGAAGTTCCGTCGCGTGGTGCTGGGAGCGGTGATCATCCTCGTTGCGGTCGTGCTCTTCTGGGAAGGACGGAAACCTCGACGACCGCCTACTGTCTCGTCCGACGCCCTTTACGTCTTACCCGACAACGTTCCGTTCACATTGCACAAGACGGGCTATTGGGTGGACTGTTGGTTCGACGAGCACGCGAATGTTGATCGATGCAAACTTACGGATGAAAAAGGAGCCGTGTTGTTTGAGGACGTGTTTCTCCCATGTGTAGGCAAAGAGCCACTTCATCAAAGCGTATTGGTCTCTAACGGGCGCAGGCGATGGAAGGGGTACATATGGAACGGATCGCCCGAAAAACGGACTAAAGTCCCGATCGTTTACGTGGATCGCCAAGTCTTGCTTCCCCGAAGTTTCTATGCAGAAGCCAAGCGCGATACGTATTGTCCTCCCCTTTGAAGCACGTTGACGAAAAGGTAATTTCACTCAGACCGGCCAATCACTGATCTGGCACTTTATCAACCACAACATTTTCGAGTCCGCAATTAAGCACAGGGCGAATCTTCACTCGCGGACTTAATAAGCGCCAGCCCCTGGCCGAAAACCACCACCTTGGTGGAACTGGGCCACCGCAGCCCCGCAAATCACTGCTTGTCCAACCTGCTCTGTCCCGACTTAACTTGCTAGACACAATGCAATTAAAGAAATTCGCCGCCTCGCGCTCGACATTGGCACTCTGCCTGCACTCGTAAGGTAATTAGCAGCACTCCCAGGATTGCTGATCGCGATTTCAGTCGCCGTCAGCGCTCAGAACCCGGACGACCAAGCGCCGGGTCGATATCAATGCCAGCAATAACGAGAGACAAAACAACAAGAAGCACCTTGTCATGATCGCCACTCTTTAGAAGGCATTCTCTCTTGATTGCTGCTTGCCGCTGTCGTCGCGGGTGCCGAGCACACGACGGACAAGTTGGCATCTCTGCTAGCGCCGACTTCCAAAATCACCAAAGAGGACCCTCATTTATGAAAAAGCTTGTAGTGGCAGGGTTAGTGGTAGTGGTCATGACGCTTGTCGGCTGTGGCTGGCATGACCACGGGCACGGAAACATTAATGGAACCTGGACGGCGATCCTCAGCGATTCGGCTTTCAGTTTCGGAACATCAGTCGTGGTAAATGGCGACGGGACCCTGAGCATCGACCAATTCAGTTTCTCGACGAACGGGCCATGCTTTGTGTCGGGAGAGACGGAGAGCGGGTCGTTCGCCTTCACTGGAGACTTTAATGGCAACGTGACGGGCCAGTTTGATTACAAAGTGATGTCTGGATCGCCGAGTGGCAACACCCTGACGCTGACCGGAACAGTGACTGGGGGTACGATTGGTGGTAACTGGTCTCTCACTGGCGGAAGCGGTTGCCAGGGTACGGGGACTTTCACGATGATGAGGAATTAGACGCGGCCCAAGCATGTATAGGACCTCTGCTGCCGGGGCGCCCCATCCTTGCGCGTTCTGTGCGCAAGGATGGGATTCCACGGTCGTATCCCGCTAAGGATTTTCCTCGCTGAGTTGCGCATCCCCCCTTCCACCGTGGATACTGAAGATATTCCATGATGAATACAAATCTCTCTTCCTCCGCCCCGTCTCAACTGGAAACCGAATGTCTGGTCGTGGTAACGCTCGACAAGGGCGAAAAAGATAAGCCCGTTGCAGTCGTCGAATGCGCCGATGCGGCCGTGCGCGATGCGGCCCAGGAAGTGATCGCCAGCGGCGAAGTCACCGCCAAGTCCTTCGAGACCACGCTGCTGCATCGCCCCGCGGGATTGAAGGCCAAACGCCTGCTCCTGGTCGGCGGCGGCAACGCCAGGAATTTCTCGGCCGCGGAATTGCGCAAGCTCGCCGGCGCGGCCGTGCGCACACTGAAAGGGAAAAGCGTCCGCAGCTTTGCCTTCGCACTCCCGGAGAACGGTATCGCCCCGGCCGAAGGCGTACGAGCCATCGTCGAAGGCGCGTTTGTCGGCAACTTCGAACCCGGCTACTACAAGAGCGATCGCAAGGACAACGACCAGAAGATCGACGACGTCACCATCGTCGTGCGCGGCGATATCGAACCCCTGGAAAGCTCCCTGCAAGCCGCACGCATCGTCGCCGAGTCGCAGAACTTCACCCGCGACCTGGTCAACGAACCCTCCAATCGCATGACCCCAACCATCCTTGCCGAGCGCGCCAAGAAGATGGCCGCCGAAGTCGGCCTGAAGTGTGAAGTCCACAATGGCGACAAGATCAGACAATTGAAGATGGGCGCTTTCTGGGGAGTGGCCCAGGGATCGGACGAACCTCCGGCGCTGATCGTGTTGCGCTATGAACCTGCGGACGCGGCAAAAGACATTCACCTCGGCTTAGTCGGTAAAGGCGTCACCTTCGACACCGGCGGCATCTCCATCAAGCCCGCCGACGGCATGGAAAAAATGAAGTACGACATGGCCGGAGCCGCCACCATGATCGGCGTCATGCGCGCCATCGCCCTGCTCAAGCCCAAAGTCAAAGTCACCGCCATCGTCTGCGCCACCGAAAATATGCCCTCCGGCAAAGCGCAAAAGCCGGGAGACGTGCAGATCGCCATGTCCGGCAAGTCCATCGAAATTATCAACACCGACGCCGAAGGACGCCTGATCCTGGCTGACGGCCTCTGCTACGCCCGCCAACTCGGCTGTACCCACTTAGTCGACGCTGCCACCCTGACCGGCGCGGTCGTGGTAGCCCTCGGCTATGTGAACGCCGGCATCTTCGCCAGCAACGACCAGATGTACGAGCGCTTCGCCAACGCCCTCCAGCAAGCCGGCGAGAAGATGTGGCGGCTGCCGCTCGACGACGAATACAAAGAGATCATCAAGTCGAACATCGCCGACATGGTGAATTCCGGCGGACGCTGGGGCGGAGCGATTTCCGCCGCCATGTTCCTCAAGGAATTTGCCGAAGACACGCCCTGGATTCACCTCGACATAGCCGGCACCGCCTGGATGGAAGAGAACAAGCCCTGGATCGCCAAAGGGCCGTCGGGAATCGCCCTGCGCAGTCTGGTGGAGTTTGTGAAAGGGTGGAGTGCGTAGAAATCAGCTTCGTGGCGGACACACAATTGGAATTACGTCTCTCCGGTTCTTCCGATAGACCCGGAAATCGTTTTCATCGACCGTGAGCACGGGCAGATTTTCATACAGTTCACTCATGCGAATGAGGCACAAGTCCGCCAGGTCCGGTGTGCGGTCCTGGTAGCGCTCAGCTAGCGCCTGAACTTCCTCAATATTCTCCGCCAAGTCAAAGGCAACCCTCAGAAACCCGTCCTGCAATAGCGCTAACACTCCACTCACCGATTCAACCTGGAAGGCGGTCTCCGCTAAGACCGCTTCACAGGTCAGGAACGGGTCTGAAACTGCGCGTCCAATCTCTCTCGCCCAGTCGTGATGCCGGTCGTCGTAGTTCAGAAACGCCACGATGAAACCGGTATCCGCGATGGCCCTCATTTCCTTGAAAATCCCTTTCGCGACGAAAGGTCGGCGGGCCCATGGATCGAACCACAATGACGCATGAAGGGCTTATTCCCATTCTCCCGTTTCGCGCGCTCCAGTTCGTCACGAACCAACCGGCCAACCGGGACTCCCGTCTTACGAGCGGTGCTCTTAAGCCAGTCTGCCAAGTCCTCTGGAAGCCGAATTGTGATTGTATTACCCATGAGCACTATTGTAACACACTTCTGTACAGTCGTTTTACATTACACTGAATGAAGCAACCATGGATCTCCCCGAGAAAATCCGCACCCTGCCCACGTCTCCCGGCGTTTACCTCTATAAGAACGCCGAAGGAGAAGTCATCTACGTAGGCAAGGCCAAGAACCTGCGCTCGCGTGTTTCCTCCTACTTCCACGAAGGCCGCTGGGAAGACGCGAAAACCGGCACGCTGGTCCGTGAGGCCGTCGACGTCGACTACATCGTAGTAGCCAATAATAAAGAGGCGTTAGCTCTCGAGAACCACCTGATCAAGCAGAAGAAGCCGCGCTTCAACATCCTGCTGCGCGACGACAAGACGTACCCCTACGTGAAGTTGACGCTAGCCGAGCGCTTCCCCCGCGTGTACGTGACCCGCCGCCTGCGCAAGGACGGCAGCGCCTATTACGGCCCCTACTTCCCTGCCAATCTCGCCTACCGCATCGTGGACCTGATTCACCGCCACTTCCTGGTCCCGTCGTGCACAGTGGATTTAACCCGCTACCATCCGCGTCCCTGCCTGCAGTACTACATCAAGCGTTGCCTGGGTCCGTGCGTGAAGGATCTGACCACGCCCGAGATCTACAGTGAAGCCGTGCGCGACGTGAAGCTTTTTCTCGAAGGCCGGCAGACTGACCTCGTCAAATCTCTGCGTGAGCGCATGTCCGAAGCCGCCGAAGCGCAGGAGTTCGAGCGCGCCGCCCGCTATCGCGACCTTGTCTCCACCGTAGAGCAGTTGCAAGAAAAGCAACGCATAGCCGCCGCCGAAGGCGACGACGCCGACGTCTTCGGCTTCCATTACGAGAACCAGATGCTGGCCGTCAACCTCTTCCACATGCGCGGCGGAAAAGTCTTGGACCGGCGGGAATTTTTCTGGGAAGACCTCCCCGAGTTCGTGTGGCCCCGGGTCTCTGACCCGGGCACGGCGGGGTCCTTCGACCCCGCTCAGGACAGGCTCCGCCCCGCCACCACACAAGAATTCCACCCGGGCGAATTCTTCTCAGCCCTGGTCAAGCAACTCTACCTGGCCCAGCCCTACGTCCCAAGAAACATTTACCTCCCCGTAGACTTCGAAGACCGCGAAGAACTGGAAGAAGCCCTCAGCGAGCAACTAGCCGGAGAAGGAGGACGAGCCACAAGAGTCCACATCACCGTCCCCCAGCGCGGAGACAAGCGCGAGCTCATCGATCTAGCCGGCACCAACGCCAAGCAATCCTACGACCAGCGTTTCCGGGTCCTGAAGCCCAACGCCAGAGCCATCCAGGAGGCCCTGCAAGAAGCCCTGGCCCTGCCCGAGCCGCCCAAGCGCATAGAGTGTTTCGATATATCGCATATTCAGGGAGCGGAAACGGTGGCCTCGATGGTGGTGTGGGAAGACGGCAAGATGAAAAACTCCGACTACCGCAAGTTCATTATCAAGACCGTCGAAGGCGTCGACGATTTCGCCTCCATGCGCGAAGTGGTGACGCGCCGTTACCAGCGCATGCAAAAAGAAAAGCAATCCATGCCCAGCCTGGTGCTGATCGACGGCGGCCTGGGACAACTCCACGCCGCCGCCCAGGCGCTGGAGGCTCTCGAAATCATCAACCAGCCGCTAGCCGCCATAGCCAAGCGCGAAGAGATCATTTATGTGTACGGACAGGAAGATGACCCCGTCGTTCTCGACCATCATTCTCCCGTGTTGCATCTGGTACAGATGATCCGCGATGAAGCCCATCGCTTCGCCGTAACCTTCCATCGCAAGCGCCGCCAGATTCGTGACCGCGCCACCGAGCTAAGAGAAATCCCCGGCGTAGGAGAATCCACCACCCGCCGTCTGCTGGAACATTTCGGCAGCTTGCAAGCTGTAAAGCAAGCCGACGTAGCCGCCTTGTCAGCGGTTGTGACCAAATCTCAAGCCGAAGCCATCCTCGAGCATTTCAGAAAAGCAGCTCTTAGCTCTTAGCTCTTAGCTCTCGGCTGTCAGCTCTGAGTTCCCACCGACTTTGTCATTCTGAGCGAAGGACCTGCTTTTGGCCTCTTAACCGCTGTGTGCGCACCGTCCGCTGTCGGCGTACAATTCCAGTCGTAGCTCGCGATCGCGATCGAGCGGGAGGTCCCCATGCCCGTGTACGACTACGTCTGCAACGATTGTCACAAAGCCTTCGAAGTAATTCTCACCCTGAAGGAACACGATGTAGAGGTGAAATGCCCCAAGTGCGGCAGCCAGCACGTGGAGCAAGAGGTGACCGCGTTTTATGCGGTGACTGGGAAGAAGAGTTAGGCGCAGAGTTTAGCGAAACCTCAGGCTGGGAATAGTCAAATCGTGCTACGTGGCGATGTTGGCAGGTTTTCCGTGCTCCGATTCCCGGAATCTTTGTCATCCGGAGCGAAGCGAAGGACCTGCTTCGGGCTAGCGCCCCTCCACCAGTTTCGTAGCCCGAAACGACTTCACCACGATCTGATTCGGTTGCATGCCGACGGGGATGATGGTCAGCAAGGAATACTCGGAAGGCTCGAATTTTTTCTTCGGAGTGCGTTTCTGAATTACAACCAGATCTCCCGAGCCGGAGTCGAGCACCAGCAGATAGTTCTGATTCTGCGAGAGCGCCAGCGCATCGGGATGCGTGCCGACGGGCAGATAGGCGATGATCCGGCCGAGGTCGATGTCATAAACCGCAATGTTATTCGATCCGAAGTTAGAGATGTATAAGCGCGAGTTATCCAGCGAAACCACGCCGCACGTAGGCTGGGTGCCGATGAGATAACTGCCCGATACTTCGTTCGCCGTAGTCTCAATGATGGAAATACTGCCGGCCTCGAAGTTGAAGGCCGCCAGTTCTCCGCCGTCAGGTTTCAACGCCAGACTGACCGGGGATTTTCCGACATCGAGCAGCGCCAGCAGCTTGTCGTTCTGGGTCTCGTTCTTAAGAGCGATGCTGGCAACCTGCCCTGACCCCGAACAGGAAACGAAGGCTTTGCTGGAATCGGGGAGGATGGCGATGTCTTCAGGATTGATGCAGATGTTGATGGCTGCGCGCACGGCCAGGCGCGCGGTGTCAATAATGGAGACCGAGTTGTCGCCGCGATTGCTGACCACCACGGTCGCGCCATCGGGCGAAACACGGGCCAGGCCGGGATTTCCACCAACCCGGAGCGTAGCCGCGACCGTCCGGCGGTCGAGATCCAGAATAGAAACGTTGTCAGACCCGGAGTTAGCGACATAGCCGCGGCGTCCGTCAGGAGAAACGTCGATGAAGTAAGGACGTCCGTAAACGCCGATGGTGGCGACAACTTTATTCTGCTCCGCGTCAATCACGCTGACGTTCGAAGAGCCCGTGTTGACGACGTAAACTTCGTTACGCTTCGGATTCGCCGTGACCCCGGTAGGTTCAACGCCAACCTGCAAGGTGCGCACCGGGCGAAAGCTGCGCAGGTCAATGACCGTAACCGTGTTGCTCTTGCCGTTCGTTATGTAAGCGTACTCGCGATAGAGCGGCCCGTAGCCGGGGAGAGTGCGCTCGTGAAAGTAGTACCAGCCCGCGGCTAGAACCAGCGGGACGACGACGGCAAGTAGTAGAAATTTTCTCAAGGACGAACTGGCCTCGCTGCAGGCAAGAGATTATCAGAAATGCTGCGCCGCACTCAGAACGAAGCGGACTTCGACGTTCATTCGGACCGCGACCGGGTTTCCGTCTTTTGTTGCAGGCGCAAACCTCCACTTTTTCACGCCATTGATGGCCGCCTGGTCGAACCCCGGACTTAGGCTGCGGACAACTTCCACGTCCCGTGGCAGGCCCTCGCGACCGACGACCACTCCAAGCACAACCGTCCCCCCGGTTAGGCCATTGCGCCCTTTCGTCGGATAGTCAGGATCCGGAGTGTAAGTGGCGCGCGGCGGTTTCGCCCCCTCTTTAGGACCATAGATGTGCTCTTGGGAAACGTTATCGGGCGCATCTGACGTCTTTGTGTTTGGCGTCGCAGGCGGCTGGCTTTGCGCAATGACGGCCCCCGTAGCGAACATAAGGGCCAGCGCGACTATGCCTCGTCTCATGCTGTCCTTCCTCACTACCTGCCTGCCGCCGACCGCTCGCCAATGTTAGCGTTTTGAACTGTCCGCCCCAGCACCGCCGCGATCTGCCGGACCTGCACCATCAGCGCGTCGAACTGATCGGGGAACAGCGACTGCATGCCGTCGGACAACGCGCGGTCGGGATCGTGGTGGACTTCGACGATCAGGCCATCGGCTCCCACGGCTACAGCGGCGCGCGAGAGTGGCGTTACTTTGTTGCGCTTGCCGGTGCCGTGGCTGGGGTCAACGATGATGGGCAGGTGACTGAGGCGCTGGACGGCGGGCACAATGCTGAGATCGAGCGTGTTGCGGGTGTGGTCGGCGAACGTGCGCACTCCGCGCTCGCACAGGACGATGTTGTAGTTGCCCTCGCTCATGATGTACTCGGCGGCCATGAGAAATTCCTCGAGTGTGGCCGAGATGCCGCGCTTCAGCAGGACGGGCTTGTGGGCGCGTCCGGCGCGCTTGAGCAGAGAGAAGTTCTGCATGTTGCGGGCGCCGATCTGGATGACATCGGCGTATTGGTCGACCAGGTCGAGCGATTCGTAATCCACGGCTTCGGTGACGATGAGCAAGCCGAAGCGCTCGCGGACCTCGGCCATGATCTTCAGTCCTTCTTCGCCGAGTCCCTGAAAGGAATAAGGAGAAGTCCGCGGCTTGTAGGCGCCGCCGCGGAAGAACTGGGCCCCGGCGCGGGCCACGCGCTCAGCAATGGTGAAGGCCTGATCGCGGCTCTCGATGCCGCAGGGCCCGGCGATGATGGCCAGGCTGGGCCCTCCGATGGTGACGGCCGAACTTTCCGAGTGAAAGCCGGGAAACTTGATCACCGTGTTGTCGGGCTTGGTATCACGGCTGACCAGCTTGTAGGGCTTGGTGACGCGGATGACTTCCTGCACGCCCGGCATTTCTTCGAGCGTGCCCGATTCGACTTCGCCTTTGTTGCCGGTGATGCCAACGGCGGTGCGCTGCGCTCCAGGCATGGAGTGGGCGCGGTATCCAAGCGCTTCGATCTTTTGGCAGACCGCGCGAACCTGCTCTTCCGTGGCCTGCGCTTGCATGACAACCAGCATAGGGAACACCCCGAACGATTCAGTTTAGCGTCCGGGTGTAGGACAGGGCAAACGGTAAGCGGGGATGGCAGTAGGCTAGTTCCGAGTGCTCCGTGACCGGGCGCAACCCCAGGGTCACCGAGATCGCGAGGCCATGCCTATCCGAAATCGCTGGAATCCGAGTTTCTTGCGCGGACAGCGAAGCTACGGCGCATAGTTACCTGAACCCGCTAAACATGACGACGTCTGTATCGTTATAGCGAGCACGCGTGACTGCGAATTTCTTGCCATCCCGTGACCAGGCATAAGCGGGCACAAGCGCTGGCTCAGCATCGAAGTGGGTCAACTGCACAGGCCTGCCCCCGGCTAGCGGCTGCATGTACACATTCTGCGTACCACTCGTCGTATTGTGCACGAACGTGAGCGCCTGCCCATCCGGCGTCCAGCCGAGCTCCTGCCAGTCATACGTCGGGGGCATCTCAATCTCCTTTACGATGGCTCCGTTTTCCAGCCTTTGCACCACAATCTTCGACTTTGCGCTGGCTCCCTGCCCCACTGTCTTTCCATAGGCGATCAATCTGCCGTCTGGGGAAACGGGAGGCGAGAACTTGGTTCCGCGGGCCAATTCCGCGGGTGTGCCGCCGTCGATCGAAATCTTGAAAATGTGCCCCACGCCATCGCTCTCTTGCTCTTCCGTGTACACCACCCATCTGCCATCCGGCGTACAAGATCCTTTCTCCACGTCGTTCCCAAAAGTAAGCTGCTTCAGCTCGCCGCTGGCCACATTCAGGCGCCAGAGGTTGGGCTTATTGTCCTCGAGAACTCTGGCAACCACGACTACGTCCCCTGAGCCACAGGCGTTTGCATCAAAAACCAAGTCATCATTCTCCAGCAGACCAACCCGGTTGCTGCCATCGGCGGCAGTCTCATAGATGTGCCAAGCGGCATCCTTTTGCAGGAGCTTACCGGTGGCGGTCCACGATAGCTCGAACCCGGTCGCTTGTTCGGGGGAGATAGGAGCGAGCTTCCAATCGATCTTGTCAGTCAGCAGGGGCGGCGACTCACCTACATAAATCGTGGCTGCCGGCCGCTGCTCGGTGGTAACGAACACCCTGCCGTCCGCGGTCACGCTCAGCGAGAGATAACTACTCAAGTCGTTGCTGACCCTGACAGCGGTTCCGACAGGATAGGGTTGGAACCAGATCTGCCACCGCAGGCCCGCCGACTTTTCACCGGCTACGAAGAACAACCCGGAGGCATCGGGCAGCCATGCCACCGCCGTGACTATCGCGGGAAGAGGAAAGCTCTTGACCAGTACGCCTTCGGGCGTGAGCACCAGAATGGATGTAATCTTGTCCTTCCCCGTGTCAAAAGCACTGACCGCGATGAGGTTGCCCGCAGCCGACCAGGAAGGATCGGTGAACAAACTGTTGCTTCCCGCCGAACGCCGGAAGATGACTTGCTCGCCGGTGCCGTCGGCATTCGCAATCAGAACCTGATCTTCGCCTTTGTCCTGAATTGTGCGGCGGTACACGATGCGTTTGCCATCGGGCGAAAAAGCCGCCGCGCTGGTCACGTCGCTGACGATTTGCCGCGATGCGCCGCCCAGGGAGGGCACGCTATACAGATTGACGCTGTTCGGGTTGGCAGGATCGGTGTGCGTGTAGTACAGATAATTCCCGTCGGGGGTAAAAGTAGCGCCATAGGTAAAGAGCCCGCTCTGCGGTGGCACGACCGTGACCTCACTGCCCGTGGCCACCTGCTTCACCCGCAGGCTGCGTTCTCCTTCCCGCCTGCCATAAGCCACCAATCTGCCATCAGGCGAGATGCTGGCAAAATTTGTGACTTGTCCGTGGTCGGTAAGCGGACGGATGCTGGTGTTGCGAGTGTCGATGGCTGGGCCGTTTCGGGCCACCAGCTTATACACCCCGAAGCCTGCTGCGAGCACCAGCAAAACCACAATCGCCCCGGTACCGAGGAGTACGCCCTTGTGCCGCCGCGCCTCGGCCATCAGCACCGAAGTGGACGATGCAGATGCGGACGATGAAATCGCTGCGCCCGCCGACCCGGACACCGAAGCGGCTGGCTGAATCGAAGCAGACGTGCTGGCCGGTGGGGCCTCTGTAACCACCCTGCCCGATTCCGTCTCCCGCTTCAACCGCTTCAAGTCGGCCCGCATCTCAGACGCGTGCTGATAACGCAAGTCGCGATCCTTCTCCAACGCCTTGTGAATGATCCGCTCGAGTTCAACGGGAACTTCCGGATTCAGGCGCACTGGAGCCGTCGGGGCCTTGTGCAGGATCGCGTCAAAGATGTCACCTGAGCCTTCGCCCCGAAATGGCACTGCTCCCGTCACCATCTCATAAAGAACAGCCCCGAATGAGAACAGATCCGTGCGCACATCCAATTCCTTGCCTCGCACCTGCTCCGGCGACATGTAGCCGACCGTGCCGAGCGTAGCGCCCGGACTGGTCAAATGCTGTTCGTTCAGGGGCGTCTCTTGAATAGTCGCGGTCGCCCCCTCCGCAACCCGACTGCTGCGCAGAGTCACCTTGGCCAAACCGAAGTCCAGAATCTTGGCGTGCCCACGCTTGGTCACAAAAAGGTTCGCTGGCTTGATGTCGCGGTGGACGATCCCCTCGGCGTGGGCAGCATCGAGCGCATCGGCGATCTCGATGGCGAGGGACAACGCCGTCTCGATTTCCAGCGACCGCCCCGCAATGCGGTGCTTCAGCGTCAGTCCATCCAGAAACTCCATGGCGATGAAGGTTTGTCCATGTTGATCATCAATCTCGTGGATGGTGCAGATGTTGGGATGGTTCAGGGCAGAAGCGGCCTTAGCTTCGCGCTCGAAGCGGCTGCGAGATTGCGGATCCATGGCTACTTCATCTGGCAGGAATTTGAGGGCGATAAAGCGGCCGAGTTTGACGTCCTCCGCCTTGTAGACAATCCCCATCCCGCCACCGCCGAGCTTCTCGACGATGCGGTAGTGCGAGATGGTTTGGCCGATCAATGGAAGACGTCTGGCCTCGGGTCGATTCATCTTACGGATGCGGCATCCACCCGTCAACGAATCACGGCTGACGCGTTCGCTCACCTCCGCACACTTGCCTTTGTCAGTGAGTATCTGTGGAGTGGACCCACCCGACATAGCGATTCGGGACAGGACAGAACCATTCCTGGATCGTCGAGCGTTTGTCCGGAACCACGGGGGTTCCACCCGTCAAAAGCAGAGTTTCGTTATGGGCTATGAGCTTGCCAACGGGCGGTCCCTAACCTAATGCAACGCTCTCCCGCAGCCCTACTGCACCGTCCCCGGCCCCGGCTCTGCAGACTCGGCATCCAAAACCTGTCTCACCTTGGCGACAAGTTCCGACAAGGAAAAGGGTTTGGCCAGGAACCACAGCCCAGAATCGAGCACGCCATAGTGGACGATGGCGTTGCTGGTGTAGCCGGAGACGTACAGGACCCGGGTACGCGGGGAAATCTGTTTCACTTGCGCGGCGAGCTGGGGACCGTTCATTCCGGGCAGGATCACGTCCGTGACCAGCAGTTGAATGTCAGGGTGATTTCCGCGGCATAGAGCGAGGGCTTCCTCCGGACTGGCGGCGAGCAACACCTTGTAACCGCTGTCCGCCAGCACTTCGGATGTCAATTGACGGACCTGCTCGTTGTCCTCAACCAAGAGCAGGGTCTCGCTACCGCGCTGCATGCCTGCCGGTCGTCTCTCGGCTCGGGCTTCTTCCGCCGGTTGATCGACCCGGGGGAAATAGATCTTGAAGGTCGTCCCCCGATCCGGCTCGCTGTAAACCCAGATGTAGCCTCCACTCATTTTGACGATTCCGTAGACGGTGGAGAGTCCCAGGCCCGTGCCCTTGCCGACTTCCTTGGTGGTGAAGAAAGGTTCGAAGATATGCGCCTGCGTGTCCGCGGTCATGCCGATTCCGGTGTCGCTCACGGCCAGCATGACGTAGCGTCCGGGCTGCACGGGCGGATGTTCGCGGGCATACGCGTCGTCCAGTTCCGTGTTTCCGGTTTCCAAGGTCAACGTTCCTCCCCTGGGCATCGCGTCACGCGCATTCACCGCCAGGTTCATGATGACCTGCTCGATTTGCCCGGGATCAGCTTTGACCGCGCCCAGGTCGTGGCCGGGTACAGTCATGATTTCGACGTCATCGCCGATTAGCCGCCGCAGCATGGTGTCGAGGTTCAGCATGATGTTGTTCAAATCAATCACCCGCGGCGAGAGCATGCTCTTTCGGCTGAAGGCCAGCAGTTGGCGGGTGATTTCTTCAGCGCGCTCGGCGGCGGTCCGGATTTGAACCGTGGCGTCCATCAACCGGCCGACTGCGGGCACCCCGTTGGTCAGGATCTGGCTGTAGCCCATGATGACCGTCAGGATGTTGTTGAAGTCGTGGGCGACACCTCCCGCCAGACGGCCGACCGCTTCCATTTTCTGGGAATGGCGCAGCTTCTCCTCGAGCGCCACGCGGTCGGTCACATCCTGAACCAGCGAGGCGACACCGAAGGCGCGTCCGGATTCGTCGACCAGCGGCGTGTTGTACCACTCGCAGGAAATAGTCCGGCCGGTCTTGGTTACATTCTCGTTAGTGCTGCGCGCTCCTCCCTTTTGCTCCAGGAGTCCTTGCCAGATCTGGTCCACATGTTGGCGGAAGGCTGGGGGAACGATGAAACTGCCGTGTTGCCCCAAGGCCTCCGCGCGGGGAAATCCGAAGAGGCGTTCAGCCGCGGCATTCCAAGCCACAACTCGAAAATTGAGATCCCATTCAATCACCGCCAGGGGCGTATGTTCGACGTGGACCCGCAGTCTCTGCTCGGACTTGTGAATCTCCTCTTCCGCACGTTTACGATCCGTGATGTCACGCGAGATTCCAAGCACTCCAATTACCCGGCCGGTCGCATCGCGATATGGGCCTTTGGTGGTAAGGTACGTCCTGGCTACGCCAGCTGAGACTCCAACTTCCTCGTAGGTGGAAGTCTCGCCTGACTGGATGGTAGTGCGGTCGCGCTCCATGATTTGACGGCCGCTTTCTGCCGAGAAGAACCCACTATCATCCTTACCAACGATCTCTTCGAGGCTCCGTCCCAGGAAACGAGCGCCCGCCGAATTGATCATCAGGTACCGGCCCCGCGAGTCTTTGACGAAGACCGCGTCCGTGGTTCCTTCGGTAATCCCCTGCAAAAGGGACAGATTCTTCTGCAATTCCTGCGAACTGTAAAGCAACTGGCGGTGAGTCACGAACAAGCGGCCGCTGGCGGCGGCGAACGAGACCGTCACCAGAAACACGGCCCAGAAAAACTGTTCCTGGGCAATCTGCAAGACCAGCGGAAAGACGATCGCCGGGATGAGCAAAGGAGAGAACTGCGCGAGCAATTGCATGCCCGGGGCGAAGGAGTCGATCGTCTCCAGCGGGCTCTGCTCGGCGCCGTCCCAAGTCGCGGCAATCACGATGAGAAGGCAGAAAGTGACGGTCCACATCAGGCCGGTCCATGCCCCCGGCCGATGACTCCCGGTAGCAAAGGTGTATAGAGTCGTACTGGAAGTGATGGTAAAGGCGAAAAAGAACGCGGCGAGACGAAAAAAGAATGCGCGTGCCGTGTGATATTGAGTAAGCAGCCCTCGAACCAGAAAACTCAGAGCCAACAGCCCGAAGAAGGCGAGCCCGACATAAAAAGCGCGGAATTCCATGGCCCGACCCGAGATTTGCCATCGCGAGGGCACGTAGAGCTGAGAAAGCTCGAGGGCAAGGGCGAGAGCGCAGACCTGCCCAAAATCGCAAAGCCGTAACCACCGGAATCCACTGTCCGGGTCCCGCGGACTCAGAAACAGCGTCATCATGGCGGGCACAGGCCAGAAAAAAAACAGAACGTCGCTGGGCCAGAGCGTGCCGGTAGGAGCGTGGAGATAGTCGGAGTAGTAAGTGAAGCCGACCTGCGCCAGAAGAGAAAGGCCCAGAGAAAAGGAAACCAGGCGCCAAACCCGCTTGCCAAAGGAACCTGACCGGCGGGAGGCGGACCAACTGGCGACGGCTGCCAGAAGAACCGCCGCTGCCCCTATCCAGTCACTCCACCAGGAGGCAAATGGGGTGCCGTAACGGAAGACGAGGAGAAGCAGGTGTGCAACGATCAGAATTGCCGCCGCTAGGATCGCGGAATTGCGATACTTGGGCATCTCTTAACCTCGATGTCGCACAAGGTCTCGAAAACGCTTCGGGGGTGGCATCTTCGTGTCCAGTGTATACACTTACGCCTGTGCGCCGCAAATTGCGGTATTTCCCTGGCTGTTCGTTTCATGTTGACGCGACGGGGCGAGGGAAACTTTCGCGGGTTATCGTTGGCCTTAGTTCAGCGAGCGCACCGTTGCCGGGTCGAGCAGCACGAAAGAGCAACCGCTGTACTGGTAGCATCCGAGGATCCCGCGCCATACAAAACGCGTAGGTACGTCACCCGGCGCGGGAACCTTGAAGTCGATCGTTTTTAGTTGCTTTCCTTCAAGTTTCATTTTGTCCGACCCGCTGATGAACTTCACATCCTCAACCTTAAACGTCTTGCTCTTCTCGTCCGACGCCAGCAGCACAAAGAACTCCGCGCTTTCCGTTCCTGGAAGAAATCGCGGCAGTTTGAATTCCCTTTCGCGGATGATCAGATCGGAAGCATCGACCGAACTTCTCGACTTCGCCGCCTTCCCAGTCAAGCTATTCAGGTTTTCCTGCGCCGCCGCCATCTCGGTTTGAAATTGACTCATATCCAAACGTCCTGTCGGCATGCGAGATATCGCCATGCGACACATCTGGATAGCAGGTTGGACCTTATGCTCGCGCTTGTACAGATGGCACAGGTGGCCCGCCACTACTCCGTCCTGCGTTAATCTCCACGACGCCCGCAAGTAAAGTTCCGCCTCCTCCAGGTTCGACATCCGTTCATCCACCCAGCCCAGCGTGTCCCAGTACGCCGACACTTTGAAGATCCTTCCCAGGTCCTCTACCTTCATGTCCGGCAGCGCGATTTTCTGGGACTCCTCTTCCGCCGCGCGTACCGCTTTCTTCGCGTAGTCCAGGGCAAGGGGCAGCTGCAAATCCGCATTGGCCATCTGGTAGGCCACGTCGTTGAAAGTGTTTCCCTTGGGATCCACTTCGGCAAGTTTGGTGAATGCCGCTGCTGCCTTCTCACGTTCTCCCGCAAGCAAGTAGGCTGAGCCCAGGCTTGCTTGCAGGTCTGCCTGATCCCCGGTGAGTTTCATAGCCCTCTCATACGCCGCCGCCGCTTCCGAATATTCCTGCTGCGCGAGCAGTAACATTCCGAGGAACGCCCAGGCCCGCGTAAATTTCGGGTCCACTGTCACGGCGCGATGCAAAGACGACACGGCTCCCTGCAGATCGTGCTTTGTCATCTTGTCGCGCGCCTCCCCTTCCAGTCGGTTCGCATCTTGAGAATCGCTCTCGTGGAATCCCATCATCATTCTCACAAAAGAAGGAGTTACCGCTGGAATTGGAGCGTCCGGAATAACTGCTGCACTGGAGGACGTCGTGTACACATACCGGTTCACATCATTGTTCATGTTCTTGAGAAAGTTCCGGTAGTCGTCGAACTCCGCGACAGGAACTTCGCGCAGTTTAACCAGCAACCGGCGTTTTGCAGTGATCACACTCTGATCTTCGGAATACGAGGCATGGTATTCCGCGAAGTCGTATTTCAAGTCCACGTTTGGGGGGAGTTGCGGCTTATAACCCTTCGGAAGTTCCACTCTGGAATCTGACACGGCTTCCTGGGGAGATCCAAGCCAGACGGGATAACTGGCATCATCCCTGACTGGCGGCATGAAAAACGGCACCCCGGGAACGGTAATTCGCTGGTCGGTTTTCCAGTCGGGATAATCTTTGCGGTTGTAGGAATAAGAAAGATGAAAAGGCTCACTGATGGCTTCGGGCGGGCTCGCACTGATGTCGCTCACGGTGCCCGCGTAGCCCATGGCGTAGGAAATCCGCTGCATCAAGTCTTTCCACTGAGGCTGCGGTGTCTTGCGGAAAGCTGCGCGCAGCACGACTTCCGAATCTCCCCGAGTCGTATCCTCAATTTTTGCTTCGAGTGTGCCGTCGTCGCTGAGCGTCCCATCGATTCTGAAAGCTTCGCTACTGGGGAAAGGTGAATCTGCGGGCGTAGTTACCAGCTGTATCGACTTCTCTGCCGACATTACCAATGCCGGTTTGTCCCGCAGGCGCGGGACCAGATAGCCAAAGGGCGCAACCTCAATCGTGGTATCGAGCCAAACAGCTTCTTTCCCCTGGGGCAGATAGCCAATGACATGGTCGAATTGCGACGGCGACGGAACGTCGGGATCGAGTTTGAAGCTGGAATTGATGAGCGCCGGATAGAGCGTAATGCCCGAAGCCTGAAGCAAAGAGGCCAGCAGCGTGTGCTTGTCTTTGCAGTCGCCGTAGTTGTTGGTGAGGATATCGTCGGCAGCGTGGGGCTGATATCGTCCGATGCCAAACGCGATTCCAATGTAGCGGTATTGCGTGCTCACGAAGCTGTAAAGCGCGCGCAGTTTGGCGGCATCATCCGTCATACCCTTGGTGAGTTCTGCCGCCTTGGCACGGATCGCGGGGATGGGTACGATCCGGTCCTTTTGCAGATTCCAGTACCACCGGCCCACATCTTCCCAGGTTTGGAAGCTGCTGATTTGCACGTCGGGCGGGGGAAGACGGCCGAGTGCTGTTTCGATTTCCTTTTTCTGCTCGCTCTCAGGCTCCTTGACGCTTTGCAGCTTGGAGTAAGTCCATGTATAGATGCGGGAACCCGCCACTGTAGCGACGGCCTGCGTAGCTTGCGGTCCCTTAACTTTGACTTCCCGTTCGGACGGCACCTTGATTTCGAGGCGCTCGGCAAGCACGATGCCGTCGTGGTGAAAGTTGTATTGAAACCAGAATTGCCCCGGAATCAACGGCTTGGTAGTGTGCCAGTGGGCCTCGTATTCCAGGATGTCGCCTTTGCCTAGCCCCTTGACCGCAACATGTTTTTCCCGCAGGTCGCTGTAAAAAGGAGCGCTGCGGGTAATTTCCGAATCCAGGTCCTGCACGTTGTCGGGCGGTGTAATGAGGGTGCTGCCGTCGGCTTTGCGAACCCGGACGTAATCGATCTCCACCGTCTGCGTTGCGGACTGAAAAGGAAAGGTTAGCAGGCCCCACTGTTTCACGCCCGCGTCGGTTTGCACACGTACGCGGCTGATTTGCTCACGGGTAGAGTTGCCGTCGTTGGCGAAGACAAGCTTGGTTGACATCTCTTCAATAACCGCAGCCTCTTGCGAATAATCGTCCTTAGCAGAAACGTGAGGCGCTGAAGTCTGCGCCCGTACAACCAGTAATGCCGCTAGCACAACAGTAAGAGAAAGGGCGCACCAACGAATGATCATAATAACTTGCCTGTATTTGTCGTTGCCTGTATTTATCGTTGGTGAGCGTGAAAAACGCAAGGAAGAAAACTATCCCGCAACGGTGCGCGTGCTTCTGGCTGCGTTCGCGGGCAAGCGCACCCGCGCCCCACATCTCAGTCTGCCGTTGTAAAATCGTGAATCATTCATTACTGAGCTCCTTTATCTATGCCACAGGAAGACAAACCGATCCCCACCGCGCGCTCCGAGCGTAACCCCGACCGTAGCCCCGATCGTAATAACGACCGCTACGACCCTCAGCGCATTGAGCAGAAATGGACCGAGCGCTGGCAGAGCGATCCCTCGCTCTACGCCGCCGAGCCCCACTCCGCCAAACCCAAGTATTACGTTCTGGAGATGCTTCCCTACCCTTCCGGCGCGCTCCACATGGGACACGTCCGCAATTACTCCATCGGCGATGCCCTGGCTCGCTACATGTGGATGAACGGCTACAACGTGTTGCACCCGATGGGATGGGATTCGTTTGGCCTGCCCGCGGAAAATGCTGCCATCAAGAACAACACTCCTCCCAGGGAATGGACGCTGGCGAACATCGCGGCCATGAAGGTGCAGATGAAGCGCCTCGGCTTCGCCTATGACTGGTCGCGCGAGGTTACGACTTGCCTGCCGGATTACTACCGCTGGAATCAGTGGTTCTTCCTCAAGCTGTATGAACTGGGATTGGCCTATCGCAAGAAGAGCAAGGTGAACTGGTGTCCGCAGTGCGCCACGGTGCTGGCCAACGAGCAAGTAGTGGGTGGGATGTGCTGGCGGCACGAGGATCAGCCTGTCGAGCAGCGCGAACTGGAGCAGTGGTTTTTGCGGATCACGAAGTACGCGGACGAACTGCTGCGCGATCTGGAAAAGCTGCAGGGGTG
The DNA here is from genome assembly GCA_963752985.1 of uncultured Acidobacteriaceae bacterium. GTDB lineage: Bacteria > Acidobacteriota > Terriglobia > Terriglobales > Acidobacteriaceae > Acidiflorens. The sequence goes on along the minus strand of CAVWAN010000012.1, from coordinate 364,778 downwards.
GCCGGAAAAAGTTCGCATCATGCAGCAGAACTGGATTGGCCGCAGCGAAGGCACGCTGGTGGATTTCGATCTCGGCGGAACGGTGGGGCCGGCGGGCTCCACGATTACGGTGTTCACCACCCGGGTGGATACGATCTACGGTGCGACCTCGGTGCAGTTGGCGCCCGAGCATCCGATCGTGGTCGACATCGCCGCGCGCAACCTCGATCTGCGGAGCAAGGTTGACCAATTGATCGCCGAGCAACGCCGCGCGAAAGAAGCGGGCGATATCGGCGAAATCGAGAAGCACGGCGTGTTCACCGGGCGTTATGCCAAGAATCCGTATAACGGAGAAGCGGTACCGGTGTGGGTAGCGAACTACATTCTGATGGACTACGGCACCGGCGCCATCATGAGCGTCCCGGCGCACGATGAACGCGATTATGAATTCGCCAAGAAGTACAAGCTGGAAATCCGCCTGGTAATTCTGCCGCAGTCAAGCGATCCCGAAGAAACCATGGTGGAACCGCCGCTGCCCTTTACCACCATGGAAGGGATTGTGGTGAACTCGGGCGAGTTCAACGGCCTGAGCTGCGCGGACGCTATTACTAAGATGTCTGCGCGCGCTGAAGAAAAAGGTTTTGGCAGAGCGACCGTCACCTTCCGAATCAAGGATTGGGGCATTTCGCGGCAGCGCTATTGGGGCACGCCGATTCCGATGGTGTACTGCGACCAAGACGGCGTGGTACCGGTCGCGGAAAAAGACTTGCCGGTAATTTTGCCAGACAACGTCCCCATCACGCTAGCGGGCGGATCGCCGTTGATGAATGTGCCGGAGTTCCTGAACACAACGTGTCCGAAATGTGGCGGCCCGGCCCGGCGCGAAACCGACACCATGGATACGTTCGTCGATTCGTCATGGTACTTCTACCGCTACGCCGACGCGCAGAATGACCAGGAACCCTTCAACCGCGAGGTCATCGCCTACTGGTTCGGAAAGAACGGCATTGACCAGTACATTGGCGGCGTCGAGCACGCCATTCTCCACCTTATTTATTCGCGCTTCTGGACCAAGTTCATGCGCGATATGGGCCTGGTAAAAAATGATGAGCCGGTTGCGCGCTTGTTCACCCAGGGCATGGTGATCAAAGACGGCGCGAAGATGTCGAAGAACCTGGGGAACGTCGTGTCACCAGATGAAATGGTGGCCCGCTATGGAGCGGATGCGGCGCGCTTGTACAGTCTGTTCGCGGCGCCTCCGGATCGCGATCTGGACTGGCAGGATACGGGCATTGAAGGGATTCAGCGTTTCCTGGGGCGGGTGTACAGGTTCTATCTCAGAAATCCGGTAGAGACGCGGCTTGCCGCGTCTCCCGCTGCGGAGCCGGAGTCGTTGTCACCGCAAGCGCGCGCCATTCAGCGCAAGCTGCACCAGACCATCAAGCGGGTCAGCGACGACTTCCAGGGCCGCTGGCATTTCAATACCTGCATCGCGGCCATCATGGAACTCCTGAACGAAGTTTACGGCGCGGAGGACGCGATTGCGGGCGGACGCGTTCCTGCTCCGCTGATTACCGACGTGCAGCGCAACATCGCGCTGCTGCTGGCTCCGATGGCGCCGTATCTGGCGCACGAATTGTGGGAGATGACCGGCGAGAAGAGCAATCTGCTGAAGGCTCCATGGCCGAAGTACGATCCGGCGCTGGCGGCCGAGGATGAGATCGAGATTCCGGTGCAGGTCAACGGCAAGCTGCGCGGACTGGTCGTGGTGCCGGCGGGAGCGACCGACGATCAGGTCGAGCAGGCCGCGCTTGCGAACGCAAAAGTGAAGGCGGCGATTGCGGGCAAGCAAATCGTGAAGAAGATTGTAGTGCCGGGGAAGCTCGTGAATATCGTGGTGCGATGAAGTGCAATAACCACAGGGGGCACAGAGGAACACAGGGAACATTGCACTTCTCTGTGACCCTCTGTGTCCCCTGTGGTTAAGGTTTCGCTTTTGTTTGCAACCGGGGCAGCAATCTGAGAAACTCATCCGTGGAAACCCAATCCATCGTAGTCCTCGACTTCGGAGCGCAATATTCGCAGTTGATTGCGCGCCGCATCCGCGAACAGAAAGTCTTTTCCGTAGTCCTGCCCTTCAACGCCAGCCTGGAAGAAATTCGCAGCTACTCTCCGGTGGGGATCATCTTGTCCGGCGGGCCGTCGTCGGTGTACGACAAAGACGCGCCCCTGGCCGACAAGAAAGTCTTCGAACTCGGCGTCCCCGTGCTCGGCATCTGCTACGGATTGCAGTTCATGGTGTACGCGCTTGGCGGCAAGGTGCGCCCCGCCGCGAAGCGCGAGTATGGCCACGCCAAAGTGGAGATCCAGGAATCGGACTCGCAACTTTTTCAGGGACTGCCCAAGCTGCTCGCCGTCTGGATGTCGCACGGCGATTCGGCCGAAGAACTGCCTGCGGGTTTCCGGTTGACGGCGAAAACTCCCAACGCGGTCGCTGCCATCGAAAACGCTGAAAGAAAGATGTGGGCGGTGCAGTTTCATCCCGAGGTGCACCATACGCCTCTGGGCACGGACATCCTACGCAACTTTGCATTAAATATCTGCGGTGCGAAACCTTCCTGGACGCCTCAACATTTTATTGATGCCACCGTGGCCCAGGTAAGGCAGCAAGTGGGCAGTGGGCGAGCGATCTGCGCGCTCTCCGGAGGAGTGGATTCGTCGGTCGCTGCGGTGCTGGTGGACCGCGCCATGCGCGACGCGTCTGGGAAATCACGGCTCACGTGCGTCTTCGTCAACAATGGCGTGCTGCGCAAGAACGAGTTCGAGAAGGTTCAGAAAAATCTGCGCGACAATCTCGGCCTACACCTGGTGGCGGTCGATGCCACCGATCGCTTCATGAAAAAACTGGCGGGAGTGAGCGATCCGGAAAAGAAGCGCAAGATCATCGGCAAAGAGTTCATTGCCGTCTTCGACAAGGAAGCGCGCCGCATCGAAAAGACGGAAGGCAAGGTCAAGTGGCTGGTGCAGGGGACGCTCTATCCTGACGTGATCGAATCGCGCTCGGTGCGTGGCCCGTCGGAGGTCATCAAGTCGCATCACAACGTGGGTGGGCTGCCCGCGAAGATGAAGCTGAAGTTGATCGAACCGCTGAAAGACTTATTTAAAGATGAGGTGCGGCGCATCGGCCGCGATCTCGGCATGCCCGAAGAGATTTTGCAGCGGCAGCCTTTCCCTGGGCCGGGGCTGGCCGTGCGTATTTTGGGCGAAGTAACTAAAGAACGCGCTGACCTGTTGCGCGAGTGCGATGAGGTCGTTGTTAGTGAAATCAAAAAGGCTGGGCTGTATCAGAAAATCTGGCAGTCGTTCGCGGTACTCTTGCCGGTGATGTCGGTGGGCGTGATGGGCGACCAGCGGACTTACGCGTACACCTGCGCTGTCCGCGCCGTGCATTCCGAAGACGGCATGACCGCCGACTGGGTCCCGCTGCCGTATGAAGTGCTGAAGACGATTTCGAACCGGATTGTGAATGAAGTCCGCGGCGTGAATCGGGTGGTGTACGACATCACGTCGAAGCCGCCGGGGACGATTGAGTGGGAGTGAAACTGCAGGCCTTGGGTCTCAGGTGCCAAGTCGCGCGATACCTTCCATAAATTGTCATTCTGAGCGAAAAATTCCGCGAGGTGACTGCGGCCGTCCTTCCGATTGATGATTCCACGCCCAACGAACTACCATATCCCCATGCCCGTTGACACTGAAATTCAAACATCCTCCTATACCCGCATTCGCGCCCCGCGCGGCACTACGCTTTCCTGCAAGGGGTGGCAGCAGGAAGCCGCCATGCGCATGTTGATGAACAATCTCGACGAGGAAGTTGCCGAGCGCCCTCAAGACCTCGTCGTTTACGGCGGAACCGGCAAAGCAGCCCGCAATTGGGATTGCTATCACGCCATCGTCCAGTCGCTGAAGAATCTTGCGAACGACGAGACGCTGCTGGTGCAGTCGGGCAAGCCGGTAGGCGTGTTCAAGACGCACGAGTACGCGCCGCGCGTGCTCATTGCCAACTCGAATCTGGTCGGGCATTTTTCCAACTGGGAGAAGTTCAACGAACTGGAGCGTGCCGGCCTGATGATGTACGGCCAGATGACGGCCGGGTCGTGGATTTACATCGGCTCGCAGGGAATCATTCAGGGCACTTACGAAACGTTCAACTCCGCTGGCGACAAGCATTTTGGCGGCGATCTAAGCGGGAAGCTGATCGTCTCCGGCGGCATGGGCGGCATGGGTGGAGCGCAGCCGCTGGCGGCTACCATGACGGGCGCCGCGTTCCTTGGGATTGACGTCGATCCGGAACGCATCAAAAAGCGCCTCAAGACCGGCTACTGCGACTTTCTTGTGACCACGCTGGACGAGGCCCTGCGCATTCTGAAGAATGCCGTCCGCAAGAAGGAAAATGTTTCGGTCGGATTGGTAGGCAATTGCGCGGACATTATTCCGGAACTTGCCGAACGCGGAGTAGTGCCCGACATTCTCACCGATCAGACCTCGGCGCACGATCCGCTGAACGGATATGTGCCCAACGGCATGTCGTTCGAAGCGGCGCTCGAACTGCGCCAGCGCGATCCGAAAACTTATCAGGAGCGGTCGCTCGATGCCATGGCAAAGCACGTGGAAGGCATGCTGCGGCTGCAGAAGATGGGCTCGGTCACCTTCGACTACGGCAACAACATTCGTACGTTCGCTTTTCAGCGCGGCGTGAAGAATGCTTACGATTTTCCGGGATTTGTTCCGGCGTATATTCGTCCGCTGTTTTGCGAAGGTCGAGGGCCGTTTCGCTGGGCAGCGCTTTCGGGCGAAGCTTCGGACATCGCCGTCACCGACGATCTCGTGCTCGAACTCTTCTCCGAGAATCGCAGCCTGCGCCGCTGGATTGAACTGGCCCGCAAGCGCATCAAGTTTCAGGGACTGCCAGCGCGCATCTGCTGGCTGGGTTACGGTGAGCGCGCGGTCTTCGGATTAGCGATCAACGATCTGGTGAAGAAAGGCAAGATCAAAGCTCCCATCGTGATTGGGCGCGATCACCTCGATTGCGGCTCGGTGGCTTCTCCGTTCCGCGAAACCGAGAGCATGAAAGATGGCTCGGATGCCGTAGCGGACTGGCCGCTGCTGAATGCGCTGCTGAATACGGCGGCGGGCGCGTCGTGGGTTTCGATCCACAACGGCGGAGGCGTGGGCATTGGCTACTCGCTCCATGCTGGGCAGGTCACGGTCGCCGACGGCACCGACATGATGGCCAAGCGCATCGAGCGCGTGCTGACCACCGATCCAGGCATGGGCGTGATTCGGCACGTGGATGCGGGATATGAAGAGGCGAAGGAGTTCGCAGACAAGGCTGGCGTTCGCATTCCAATGGCGCGACCATGAACACCCACCACGGAGACACGGAGACACGGAGCAGGAATGCGTAAGACGTCTGCTCTTTTGCTGGTCAACATCAGGCAACTCCTGACGTTGCGTGCGATGGCAAACGGCCCGCGCCGCGGCGCTTCCCTTTCCGAACTCGGCATCATTCAAGACGCTGCTGTGCTCTGCCTCGGCGGGAAGATCGTCTCCGTGGGCACGACGAAAGATGCCCTTCGCGACCCGTGGCTCAAGAAAAATCGCAAGCAGGTCACGGAGATCGATTGCCGCGGACGCGTGGTCCTGCCCGGCTTCGTTGATTCCCACACTCATCCGGTATTCACGCATCCGCGGCTGGTGGATTTCGAAAAGCGGATTTCCGGCGCCAACTACGAACAGATTGCCGAGGCGGGCGGAGGAATTCGCGCCAGCACAGACGGCGTGCGGAAGGCCAGCAAAAGCGCCCTGACACAAAAACTCTTAACAGCGCTTGCAGATTTCGCCCGTCACGGAACTACAACGGTCGAGGCCAAGTCTGGTTACGGCCTCAGTCCGGAATCTGAGCTGAAGTCGCTGGAAGCGATCCGTGCGGCGGCGCGCCGGTGGCCGGGAACTGTGGTTCCCACTTTTCTCGGCGCGCACGCAGTCCCGGCTGAATATTGCGGGCGTTCGCAAGGATATGTTGACCTGGTCTGTAATGAAATGATGCCGGCAGTTGCAAAGCGCAAACTTGCCGAATTCGTGGATGTCTTCTGCGATCATGGAGCATTCAGCGCCGAAGAAACTGCGCAGATTTTCACGGCGGCGAAAATGCACAATCTTGCCATCCGAGCACACGTCGGACAGCTCAGCGAAACCCGGCTCGAGCCGCTGCTTCGCTTCCAGCCTGCATCTCTCGATCACATGGACTACGTGAACGATGCCGATCTGCCCGCCCTTGCCCAGGGTGACACGGTCGCAACCCTTGTCCCGGGGGCAAATTACTTTCTCGGGTTAGCGAGATATCCGAATGCACGGCGCTTCGTTGCATCCGGCGTGGCGATCGCGCTGGCCACTGACTACAATCCGGGCTCTTCCCCAACCCTCAGCATGCCGATGGCAATGTCGCTGGCCTGCACGCATATGAAGATGTCACCGGCGGAGGCGATTGCAGCGGCCACCATCAACGGAGCCTGGGCGCTTCGGCTAGCCGGCCGCAAAGGCACGGTGGAACCCGGCAAAGACGCCGATCTCGCGGTGTTTGACGTGACCGACCATCGGGAGATTCCGTACTGGTTTGGCGCCAATCGCTGCGCGCTGACGATCATGAATGGCGTAGCCAGCGGCCAACTCTCTTCGTAAGGATGAACGCGAAAAGAAAAGGGCGCGCCGCAAATCATCGGTTACCATTTTGAGCGAAAGCTATAGGGTTGTTATAATTCGAGAGTTCCGCACGGTCCCAGCGCATCGGCTGTTTTGCTTCGCGGCATCCCGCCCAGCGAGAGCGCAAGTACTATGAGCAAAAACGGCACGGTCCCATCGGCCGCGAGTCGTTTTGTGGACAGAGTTGTGCGGACAGAGATGTGCGCGGGAAGTGGCCAGGTAGCTCAGGTGGTAGAGCGCAGCCCTGAAAAGGCTGGCGTCGGCGGTTCAACTCCGTCCCTGGCCACCACATTTCAAAGCACTTAGCCTCAGTCAGCAAAATCGCTTCAGTCCGCATTCAGTCCGTTTTCGCCGAAACTTGCGCGCCCTAAAATGGCCTGAAGCACTTCTCCCTGCGCCGTCATCCGATCCGCGCTAATGCTATGTGCGTAGAGCTGCAACGTCGTCTTCACGTCCGAATGTCGTAGCAACGCTTGCACCGTCTTTGGATCGGTTTTGCTCCGAACCAGAAACGACGCCAGCGAATGCCGCAGATTGTGGAAGCCGAAACGACACGGATCGTTCTCGGCGATAACTCCCGCTTTGACGGCTGCTGGTCGAAGGTAATCTTCCACCAGCATGTTGGCCGCCCGTGGTTTTCTGCCTCCCAGCTTGAGACTGGGAAAGACCCAGTTCTCCGGCTGCGGGTAGAGCGTCAGCTTTCGCCACGTCTGCATGAATTCCGCGAGCAGCGGGTGCATCGGCACCGGGGCCTGAGACGCTTTGCTCTTGGGCGCTCCGATCCTTCCACATGTCCAAGTGCGCCTGACATGGATAAGGGATTCGTCGAAGTTTACGTCCTGCCATTGCAAGCCCAAGCACTCGGAGATGCGTAAGCCCGCGCTGGCAGCGAGCAGTGTCAGGGTTCTTTCCGGCTCCGGCAAGTCAACCAACACCGCGAAGGCTTGCTCCGGACTCAGAATCACCGCTTCGTAGCCGCTGATGGTCTTACAACGAACAAAGCGTAGCGGGTTGCACTCATCCCGGCGTGGAATGAGTCCGTACCGCTGTCCGTGCTTGTAGACCAGCGACATGACCCTCCGCATCTTGTCGAGCGTCGGGTTCTCCAGTTCTTGCTCTTCCTTCACAGCAGAGAGCCACTCTTCGACTTCAAGAGGCTGAATGCTGAGCGCGAGTCGCTTGCCCCACCGTGGCAGCAGACGATTGCGCAGCACTCGTTGGTACCCTGCAATGGTTGTGTAGGCTTTCGGATCGACAATCGCGCTCCGCCGCTCACCCAGTTCGTGCTGCTGGTAGTGCTCGGCCAAGTCAGCGAAGGTCACGCGTTTTCGAAAGTCCGGTTTATTGATCTGGATCTGTTGCCGCTCGACTTCCGCCCAGGCCGAGGCCTTGGTCGGAAAGTCGTGCACGGTTCCCACGGCAATCTTTTGTTCGACTCGCTTGCCGTCGGACTCCCGCGTTGTGCGGAAAAACAGCATCCAAGTTTCGCCGTCTTTGCGTCGTTCTTTCTTCAACCAACCACGTTGATGTCTCTGTGCCATTTTGGATTTCTCCTCTAGGCACGTGAGACTGCCGCTCGCATTGTACCCTGCCTGCGAACAGAGACGAGCAAGTTCTGAAAGGCGAAATCGCCAAAGATGACGGAGGCCACTGCCAAGCGGATAGCCCGGAAGAGCACCGCGCCGTGCCAACTCAAGGATGCGACGCGGACTCACCTGTAGAAATTCAGCCGCACTGTCGGCGCCAACCAACGGCTCGATTTCGCCGCTGACTGGGAATGGATGGCCGCTTTGATGGGAAGACAGGTTGGAAGTGGGAGACTGGGATTGGGGACTCATACCCGGCTCCGTGTCGCCGAATGGCGGGATAGAGCCGATCTTTCGGTTTTCTTCTTTCGCTTCCATAGTGGCGGGTTGGACTGGAACTGCGAAGGTTCGGTCAAGGGCGACCGGAGAGAGCCGCACCAGCGGGCCTGCCCCTTGACAGGTTCTTCGCAGTTCCGGTTTCGTTCCTGTGGAAGCGAAAGAAAATGCCGGATGCGCGGGGTGTGGTTCGCGTGCCTCATGTGCCGCTTGGCTCGTGTTCTGGATTGATTTCTTGCCAAGTGACTCTGCGCTCATCATTGCCTTCTTGCGTGAAACCGTGGTCGATTCTGCAGATCAAAATCAGAGGCCTAAACCTATGCCCATGCCCATACCCATGCCCAGATCCTGCGCTGGCTGCTGTGACTTGGCAGCTTCCTGCTGCAGTGGCGCAATCGTCTGCTCCGGCTTGTGTGCGCTCTGGTGCGAGACATCGTGACCAAGAGCCTGCGGCAGCTTTTCACGGTCGTTTGTGAAAATCTGGGCGTCCCACTGTCCACGCGAAACCGAGACATACGCCATACGGCTATTGAGCAGGTTTTTCGCCGCCAGCTCCGTATCCACATGGATGAGGACGCGCTCGGCGGTCTGTCCCTGGCTGGAATGGCTGGTCACGGCATAGCCGTGGTCGAGGTGCGGATGGCGCTGCGGCTCGAAATTTATGCTGCGGCCGTTATCGAGCTTCAGCCGCATCACTCTGTCGGGCGAGATGTCTTCCACTGTACCCAGTTCACGGTTCGCAATCTTCAACTCATGGTGGGGCGCGGTGAACTGGATACGGTCGCCAACGGAGAATGCCTTCTCCTGCTCGCGATACACCGAGACGCCCATCTGTCGGCGAGGGTCATAGGTCGTTTCACTTCCATCCACGCGGAGCACGGTGAGCTGATTGTTTTGCGCGTCGATGCCCTTTACGCGTGTGTATTCGCCCTTCGCAATGCCAGTCTCCCGCGAACTGCGCGAGTAGCGCAGAATGTCGTCGATTTGGTATTGCTGCGCCCAGGAACGATCTGCGCCGGTCATTTCCTGGCGCGGCACCAGCGTTCGTACGGAGCGCTCGTCTCCGCCCACCTTACCGTGCGCTTGCAATTCTGCATGGATGCGCCGATTGATCTCCGTGCGTGACAGATTGTCCGGCGAAACTACGAGCGTGCTTCCCGGCGATTTGGCATACTCGCGCGCGATGGCGGCGATGCGCTCCTCATGCCCTTTCACTTCATGCACGCGGCCCTGCCGGTCGAGACTTTCGATGGCCACGCCAACCTGACCACGCGCCAATTGCTCGACGGCCTGCTTCAGTTCCGGGTCCTTTTGGCGCACGATCTCTTCGAGCCGCATCGTCCGCATTCCGGCTTCCTGAAGTTGCGCGAAGGGACGGCCCGCTTCAACGGCCTCATGCTGCCGCGTGTCGCCGACCAGCAAAACCCGATCTCTCGCATGAAGCCGTTCCATGAACTCGTGCATCTGGCGTGTCGAAGCAAGCGAAGACTCGTCGAGCACATAGAATTTCTTCTCACCTGTGTCCGGTTGCTCTCCCCGCGCAAGATGCCGTTGCAGCGTCGAGGTCTCGATGCCGGCCTCGGCCAGCTTCTGCGCCGCGCGCGACGTCGGAGCAAAACCCTCGACCCTGTAGCCTTCGGCTTCCGCTCCTTCCCGGATCACCGCCAAGGTCGTTGTCTTGCCCGTACCAGCGATCCCATCCAGGCCGATAAGCTTCTCGCGACTCACAAAAATGTCATCCACCACCTCGCGCTGCGCCGGACTCAGCTCCGAATGGCGGTCCTCGATTGCAATCCGCAGCGGAGGCGAGACCAGCATCGGATCGCTGTAGGTGCGCCGATTGCCGCTCTGCATCCGTCCGACGATATCCTGCTCCATGCGGATCATCTCAGCGGTTGTGTACATCGGCGCAGCGCGCCCTTCGATGGGGCCAACGGCAACGAATTCCCCGCGCTGGACGCGCTGCGCAAACTCCTGCCGTACTTGTTCGTAGGTTGCTTGCGCCATGCTGCGGCTGATCGCCGCCTGCAAGATGCTTCGCTCATCCTGAACGGCATAGCGCTCAAAAACATGATTGCGCGCATAGGTTACGGCCTGTCGTTCCGTCTGTCGTTCAGTCTTGTCCGAGCGGGGCGCGTGGATCTGTGTATGTTCGCGCGCCTGGGCTACAACGCGATCCGCCTGATGGCCGTGCTGTGCGGCCAGTTCGCTGTGCCGCTGCAATACCTCTTCCGGGGAGTGAATCTCCTTGCTGTCCCGCGTACGATGGGCGGCAACCTGCGCAGCGCCTGCGCCTTCTCGTCCAATCTCCTGCAAGTGTCGCTTGATCTGTTCTCGCCTTGGACTGGATGCATCGAGATATTCCTGCGTGTAGCCCTTAATTTCCGGCTGGCCATGCTTGCCGCGTTCGACCTCATAGCCCAACCCTTGCAGACGCATGGCAAGCTCGGAACGGTACACACTGGTCGCATACTGCTGCGATTGGAAAAGGCTTCGCTCCTGAAGCGCCCGCGTCTGGCCGTTCTCGCGCTCGGTTAGATTGAAAATGACGGCATGAGTATGAAGTTGCGGCGCAGCGTAGCCATCCACCGGACGGGCAGTGTCATGTTCGAAGGTGGCAGCAACGAACTTGCCTGTCGTCTCGGGCGCGTGGATATTGCCGATGCGCGCTTGCGTGTACCCCTCCAATTCGCGAAGTGCTACGCGGACGCTCTCACGGTGGGCCACACGAACACGCTCGTCGCCGCCCACCAGCGCCGTGAGAGAGACGGATTTCGGCGCTGAGAAGGTCGCATCCCACCCGGCGCGGTGTTCGACGCTGGTGATTTCCTTGCCGTACTCGTTCTCGTAGGTCCTTGCCGGCTGGTGCTTAACGAGTTGCGCGCCGTTTTCAGGATGCTGGCCTTCGCTCAATCGAGCGAATTCTTCGGCTCCAACGGAACCGCGCAGTCCCCACTCCAGGGCAAGCCTTCCCTGCCACTCGCTATGCACCTGCGCGTCACGGCTCCAGTAGTTCTGCTTCTCCGAGACAAACTCGCGCGCATGGTAAGTCCGTGCCTGCCCAGCCGACAATGGTTTGGAAATGGTCAACATGCGATTCAACTCCGCAACGAGCGCGGTAATATCTCGCTCCTGTTTGTCGACTTAGACTAACCAAGCCTCGCAAAAGATGCTCACTGTTGTATTATTTGTTGCTGTATTATTCAAGGTCGTTCTATGTGGAAAACGTATCTTTCTGTACTTATCTTTCTTTTGCGTTACTGATTCGACTTACAATAGCGGTCCGAACGGGCAATGCGAGAGCACGTTCATCGGCATTGCGGATCGAGGGTAAAAGTGAGGCTAACACGCTGGACATTGCTATCGATTGGCGCTGCTCATTCGAAACAGGGAAGCATGACATTCGCAAGACTAAGTCGAGGCAGATAGACAGAGAATGTCTGACCGGAAAGAAATGACATCCGGAGGCACGTTACGCCATCTTATTAAGCACGCTGACGCGCGCTTCATGGGCGCGCTTGGCAGCCGTAAAGTCGCGGTTTGGGGTCCTGCAAATAGAGCACATAGGTGCAGTCTGTTCGGGCTGAGTCTCTTGCGATTAGGGCGGCCATTAGCCCAGTCGATCCACTGCGATTCGTCCCAGCCTTCGGCCTTCTCGTTCCCAGCCCTTTGCCCCGATGCTCATGGAAAGATAGTCTGCCTTTTGACGGGCTTCTTTGGAAGGCTGGAAGGGGTGTCTTCACCCCTGGTAGCGGACTCGAGTCCGCCGAATGAACTTGCGGCGGGGTGTGCCGCAATAGCCGCCGATTGCGTTGTGTTATCGCGACTGGTTTCATCTGCCAAAAGGGTGTTATTAGCCTTGACGTTGCGATGGAGTTGGCGAGTCCAATTGCTCCAGTTTGGCAGGAGCTTCTATACCAATTGAAGGAGCCGTTTTGCGAGTCCAATTGCCCCCAGATGCCATACCGATCCGCCTTCCAATTCCGTTGGTAGACATTGGCGAACGACGCCCGACGGCGCTATAGTTTCCCTCATGCGCGGCCACAAGATTTGGAAAAAGCAGTACCAAGCTACCCGCTCCATCCGGCGGCGCTTCGGCCTGAAGAATGCCCTGGACTATCTGGTGAGAGAGAAGCTGCTGAACTTCGCCGAAGCCGCCGAGCAGTATCCCGAGTTTGCCGCCGAGCTGCCCAGATTTCAGGCTGCTGTGTGGGAAGTTTTTCATCCCTATGAACTCGCCGGTTACCTCGCCTCTCTGCGGCCCATGACCCGCAAGAAACTCCAGACACCTGCTTACGTGCGCGGCGCTGCGCGTCTGGCTGGCTGACCCAACCCCATTTTTTAATTACTTTTTTCCCTAGCTGGAAGCAACACCGGCGCGGAGAGAGAGGTTAGTCAAGGCCGCGCGCTTTTGTGCGCCGCATCAGCGGTCGGAGCGAAGCGCAGAGCCTTGACTGGCCTCCCGCGCGACGTACAATCTCCAGCGGAAAAATGGGAGTCCGCTCGCCGGTGCTGCTGTTGCCGTTCGCTCTGCGGCCTCGAAACCATCCCGCGCCCGGACGCTTCGACCGCCTAGCCCCGGTTCCTCGATGAAAGGCCCCGACCCCGTAAAATCAACGGTGTTTACGCGACGCGACGCCCGCAGCGGTTCTTCCGTTTACGAACGAAAACGGGACGGACACAGGAATAATCTAAGTCGCTCCAACACAACAAGTTTACGCACGTAAACGCGCCCGCCGCTTCCGGTTTCCTACAGCTCCCAATCGGGGATGACGTGTCATTCTATTCCGCCCGCTGCGTCAGCAGCGCAGGTTTTGACCCTCCCCCAGCACGGCACCTGGGGCAGGCAGGACACCCCGAATCCGGCTCCACGCACCTAAACGCCCCGCCTCGCGGACCGTTTCCACACCCGATCAAGCACCCAATCGACCCCGGAGTCGGAGCCCCATCAGGTAGCTAATCGGGACAGGATCACAGCGCGGATCGGAAGGGACAAAGCCTTCGAATCAGGAGCGAATCGCCAGCGCAAGACAGCAAGGGCCACGCTGGTTTGCGCTGGAGGTCACAAAAAGTGCTCACCCTCCCCGGCGCGTTGCCAGCGTCTACCAATCCGCCCCAAGATACCAGTTCGCATCAATGCGCCTGAAGACAGGATGCCGGGGTTTGGGGGTTTCATAAAAATCATCCAAACTGGCAACCTGATTGGCAGGTGCGCGCTGATCCAGGTTCGCTGTCGCCCTAAAGACTCCCTGTCTTGACTGTCGAACTGGGAACCCCCAGAACCGACAAAGCGGCTTCCGCCCGTTGATTCGGTACGAGATGCCGCCACCCGTCCGATGGATCGGCAAGCGCTGGCGAGGCCCTTGAATGGTTCCGCAGTTGCACGACAAGCGCAACGGATTACAGGCAAGGCGCAGTTACAAAGTGATCAACGTCACGCATCCGCGTGATGACATTGTTTTTTTTGTTGACACTGGATTGTTGTCGTATTTAGAGTTTCTACCAATTCTGGTAAGAGAGAATTTGATCTCGGACTCTGCTGAAATTTTCTTGCCGGAATTCTTCCCTTTAGCAACTGGCGTTCACCGCGCTGTGCCCGGGGTCATTGTGGTTGGCGCTTGTGTGCCCGAAAGCACGGTCGCGCATGCGTGTGCTCCTTTAGTTTTTGGGCCTCGGGTTTCGTCCAGTTCAAGATAGGTACAACGGATATGACTCTATTCTCGTGGCAGGGTTCAATGAACATGAAAAAGCTCCTTTTTGTCGTCGCCTTGTTTGTTCTGTTCTCCAGCCAGCTATTGTTCGGGCAGGCTGTGTGCGTGTATGGGGCTCTTCCTACGGCTTACGCTCCCGACGGTTGCCCGATTGCTGGCACAGCCGGTGCGGGGGGTGATGGGGGCACGATCTCAGCCTACGTAAACCCATTTTCCAACGCTTTATTAGACTATGAGGTGAGTGGAACGCTTAGTGTACCGGGAGCCGTCGGAAACTCGCAACTTTCATTTCCCTGTCAGCGGCCGACGCTAAACGAGGAGGTTCTCTGGGCGAACACGGTGCTCAGCCCCGGCGTGTACGTTGCCACGGCGACAATCACGGCTTGTGGTAGCTACCCTCACACCCCGTGGGTCGCAAGCTTGACGATAGTGGTCACGCCGTCCCCGCCGCCCCGGCCTCCAACCCCATGTTCTATTTCATCTCTGAGCCTGATTGACCCTGTTGCGTCCGGTCTACTCAGTGGGAACGCAGTCACGCAGGATACCAGCCAAATTGCTGCGGCATCGTCAACCGTGTCGGGGGCTGCCGCGGACGGCGTTACGCAAGTGATCGTCGAGGTCCCGACGGGACAGGCGGGCGGTACGGTTCAGTTGACGCTGCTTAACGAGAATGGACAACAGGACTCGGTGGTAAACGATGGTGGCCTATTTCCATTGGGCGGCGACCCTGGCAGCGCCTCCAGTACTTTGAGCGTCCCAGTGCAGGGTACGTCGTCGCCTACGGCTTATGCTGTTTGGCTAGCACCATCAAACTATTACCGCGGTACTCAGGATGCCGCGACAGTGGAGCGAAGCCTGAAGCTCCAAGCCCAATGCACGAACTCAGCCGGCTCGCCGGCCACAGTTTCTCAGACAATATCGACTACTAGGCCGCCGGTCGTATTGGTGCATGGCATCTGGAGTAGTCCTTCCGAAACATGGGGCTATTTTAGCCCGACCATCCAAAACAACCTGGATATGTGGAACCTCCTGTTTCAAGAATCAGCCGACTACAGTGGTGCGGTATATGGGGTCACGGCCACCAGTCCTTCGTACCAAAGTCCCCCGCCTGTGTACTACCAAAACGCGCTTGGTTTTTCATACAACGCGCTGACCGTTCTGCAGAAGGTGCAGAAAACAGTGGGTGATTTCGAGAAAGTCTACAATGTGGCGGCCGTGCAAGCTGACGTGGTCGCCCACAGCATGGGAGGAGATATTGCCCGCGTGATGCCCAGCGTGACAGTGCCCTTCGGGGTAGGCTTTGTAGATCAAAGCAACTATGGGTTGGGTCCGGTCCACAAGCTGATCACGATTGGCACGCCCCACCAAGGGAGCCCATTGGCTGGTGACCTCCTGCCGTATGGATCGGGGGATCCCAATTCGTGCTTCAGAAACACGTTGGAAGAAGAACACATGCCCTCGTTCCAGACCGTCTGGATTGGTGGCAATCCGGTCGACGGAGCGGTTGGCGATCTTGCCGCCGCGCCAGCCAATCTGCCACCCTCCGAGCCCTTCCCGATGGCGTATCTAGCCGGAAGCACGAACGCCGCCAGCTTGCAAAACCTCGATTCGACACTTTCAAAATCTGAGTTCCTAAGGATAGGCTGTTGGACCCTTGCAATTAATGGAAGCCCGCTCGCTTACGATCTGACACCAACCTTATGGAATAGTGTGTTCACTGGCCAGGCTAACGACGGAGTCGTGCCTGTGAGCAGCCAACTGAACACTACAGGAAGTACGGGCGCCAACACATTTCAGGGCGTTATCCACTCGCCGGGCATCGAAACTCTGAATTTTGCCCCTCCGTCGGAGGTTGATCCGCAGAGTGGCATTCCGGACGCGGTAGTCAACCTATTGAATGAGGCTACGAATGGTCCTGATTTCGACAGATAACAACTCGCTGGGCCGGAGACCCCGCTTATGAAGCATTGGCGGAATATCGTTGCGGTTGCCGGACTCTTGGTCGTCTTGGCACTTGTCGTTGAGCGCTTATTGCGTACGGGCACGTCATCGGCTGATTTTTGGTCCTGGGCTGATTTCCGGTCTCATCTGATACCCGTCGGATTGCTCGAAGTTGTGATTGCTCTCATACTCCTTGCGGTCCTCTGGGTGGGAAATTTCTCGTGGAAGGAGATTCGGCGGAAATCACGGGGAGATGTGCGTATGGAACCCCGTGATTTATTTGCCGGACGCTGGCGGCATGTCGCCGGACTCGCAGTGCTTGCAGCCATCTTGGGGAGAGCGGCCGATTCTCTCCCCGGGATACGAACGCCGGGGACACTTGTCCGGCACGCGATCTTTAAGCTCGATGTATATAGTCTCACCGGTGCATGGGTCACTCTGGTTTTGCACTTCCTGACAGCAATTGTCGTGAACTCGGTGGTATGTTTCGCAATCCTCTGGGGCGGATATTTGCTGTTGATAAGACGGAAGACCACAGGAAAAAATTTGGGGGTGGAAAAGTGATTTCTTGGAAGCCGGTTTGTTCTTACGCACTGATGGTTTTGTTTTTGTTTCCCCTCGTTCCCGCAGCGTCTGCGCAGACGCTGCTCCAAATCACCAGTCCCGTACAAGGAACCTCCTTTCCTCTTTACACGGAGGGCCAGACTTACGCGATCACGCTTTCGGCCGATCCCTCCGTTTCTAACATATTCGTCACGCCCCAGTCGCCCTTACCGGCAGCTCAGCCCACTTCGAACCCGCTGCAGTTTACTTTAACCCTGCCCACCAATATCGACCCCGGCATTTACAGCATCGGGGCTGTCGGCTTTACGTCAAGTGGCGATGTGGAAGCAGCCCCTGTCCTGATTGACGTTGAAAGGGCGGGTTATCCGATATCGCTCACCGTTCAGCCGGTGGCCCTCCAGCTTCGAGGTGCTGGCGATCAGACACCCATTTCAGTCTGGGGTACGTACGGGGACGGGACCAAACTGGTCCTCTCCAATTCCACCGAGTTGTCTTATCAATGGTCGTATCAACCCACCACTGTCGCTACGGCGACCAGTCAACTAGCCCAGACAGCCCAGGGAACCCTCCCTCCAATCGGCCCTCTTACTGTTACCGCCGTGAGCGTGGGGTCGACTGTGCTTGTCGTGACCACAGGGCTGAATAGCCCAGAGCTTTGCTGTATGGCCTCGGCTGCGATCTTTGTCACGGTGACGCCGCCACCACCGACGGGCCCCGCTCCAGTGATTACGAGTGTTTCGACCACCACGGGTACGCCGGGGGTGACGCAAGTTACGGTCAACGGCTCGAATTTTGGTTCGACCGAAGGCAGCGGCTACGTAGAGTTGGGAAGCATGAGCGCCACAACGATCAGCCTTTGGACTTCCACCCAGATCGTTGCGACCGTGCCGCTTGGCTCGATGTCAGGCGTGGTCGAGGTCGGGCAGAACGGCTTGGCGAGCAATGACATTCCGTTTACGACGGTCGTTCCGTCGATTACAGGACTTAGCGCCACCAGTGGCACGACGGGAACGCCAATCACAATCAGCGGTGCCAACTTCGGAGCAAGTCAAGGCAGCAGCAGCGTGATCTTTAATATCGCAGCAGCCACTCCCAGCAGTTGGGCGGACGGTACCATTGTCGCGCCAGTTCCAGCAGGTGCGACGACCGGCAATGTAGTTGTGATCGTAAACGGCACTCCCAGCAACGCTGTCGGTTTCACCGCGACTCCCACAATCACGAGTTTGCAGCCTCCGCAGGGTGCAATAGGTGCGGCAGTGACAATCAACGGGAGCAACTTCGGGAATACCCAGGGCGCAAGCACGGTGACATTCAATGGAGTTCTGGCTACGGCATCGACTTGGAGTTCGGGCATGATCGGAGTGACAGTGCCAACCGGAGCGTTGACTGGACCAGTAGTGATCACTGTGAACGGAGTTACCGGCAACGGAATGTCTTTTGCCGTTACGACACCACTGGTTCTGACGAGCATCTCGCCGACGGCGCTGGCGCCGGGGATGCAGGTGACGTTCACGGGGTCGGGGTTTGGAGCGACGCAGGGCAGCGGGAGTGTGGGCTTCAACAACACGGCAGGGACGGTGGTGAGTTGGAGCGACACGCAGGTGGTGGCGACGGTGGCGGCGGGGACGAACCCTGGGAATGCATGGGTGACGCAGAACGGGACGCGAAGCAACTACGTGGCGTTCACGATGATACCGCCGACGCTGACCAGCATCTCGCCGACGGCGCTGGCGCCGGGGATGCAGGTGACGTTCACGGGGTCGGGGTTTGGAGCGACGCAGGGCAGCGGGAGTGTGGGCTTCAACAACACGGCAGGGACGGTGGTGAGTTGGAGCGACACGCAGGTGGTGGCGACGGTGGCGGCGGGGACGAACCCTGGGAATGCATGGGTGACGCAGAACGGGACGCGAAGCAACTACGTGACGTTCACGATGATACCGCCGACGCTGACCAGCATCTCGCCGACGGCGCTGGCGCCGGGGATGCAGGTGACGTTCACGGGGTCGGGGTTTGGAGCGACGCAGGGCAGCGGGAGTGTGGGCTTCAACAACACGGCAGGGACGGTGGTGAGTTGGAGCGACACGCAGGTGGTGGCGACGGTGGCGGCGGGGACGAACCCTGGGAATGCATGGGTGACGCAGAACGGGACGCGAAGCAACTACGTGGCGTTCACGATGATACCGCCGACGCTGACCAGCATCTCGCCGACGGCGCTGGCGCCGGGGATGCAGGTGACGTTCACGGGGTCGGGGTTTGGAGCGACGCAGGGCAGCGGGAGTGTGGGCTTCAACAACACGGCAGGGACGGTGGTGAGTTGGAGCGACACGCAGGTGGTGGCGACGGTGGCGGCGGGGACGAACCCTGGGAATGCATGGGTGACGCAGAACGGGACGCGAAGCAACTACGTGGCGTTCACGATGATACCGCCGACGCTGACCAGCATCTCGCCGACGGCGCTGGCGCCGGGGATGCAGGTGACGTTCACGGGGTCGGGGTTTGGAGCGACGCAGGGCAGCGGGAGTGTGGGCTTCAACAACACGGCAGGGACGGTGGTGAGTTGGAGCGACACGCAGGTGGTGGCGACGGTGGCGGCGGGGACGAACCCTGGGAATGCATGGGTGACGCAGAACGGGACACGAAGCAACTACGTGACGTTCACGATTCTCCCTGGTTAGGGCGGTCTGGATAGTCGGCTAACTTTAACCGCAAATCCACCCACGCGTGGAGATCAGATGCACGGAAGCGCCACAGTTTTCCGATCCGCATAGAGCGTATCTCGCCCTTGCGAGCAAGACGTTGAAGCGTTTTCGGATGGATCTGCAGCAAGGCTGCCGCCTCGCGCGAATTGAGGAATCTCTCGAAATGAGAGAAAGGCTGGCTGACTGGTGTTGGTTCGTGCATCTCGCTCATACCCCCCTACATCACTTTTGAGTACGTTTACGGAGTCCAAGGGAACAGATCATTGATCCGCCACGAGATTTGCCCCTCAATGTATGAAGGAACCTGCCCTGGGAAAAAAGCATCGAAAAAATGTTCGGCGCGGTTCGGACGGAACTGCAAAGAATGGGCTTGGGAGGAGGAGGTGCGATCCCTTTGTCCTGCGGAAGAAACTGGACGATCAACACTTCTGCTAAAGGCTTTTTTTATGCAAGATCGCGATTGCTGGTCCGCAATTCCAGTCCGCACTCAACCTGTCATGCGGCTACTTACAGGTACTTGGCAGTCCCACGTGTCCTTGTAAGTTCTTAAAAACACTCGTTATACACACTCTGAAAAGGCTGGCGTCGGCGGTTCAACTCCGTCCCTGGCCACCATATTTCAAAGGCTTTAGCCATTCTGATCGTCTCTACCAGTTGTGGGTTGCGACCCACGATAAGCTCAGACCACGGCAGACTTCGCGCCTGGAGCAAGCAACTGCTGCAGCACCCAACCCTGAGCTTCCAACTTGGCCGAGGTCGTGGCCTTCGCGTAGATGTCCAAGGTTGTCTTTACATTTGAGTGCCGCAACAATTCCTGCACCAATTTCGGGTCGCTCCCATTGGCTACGAGCACACTTGCCAGCGTGCGCCGAAGAGTGTGAAAACCAACCGGCCCGCCGATCCCAGCTTTCCTCGCCGCAGGCTGAAGATGGTTCGCCACAAGCATATTCGCCCGTGGCGGTTTCTCACCATGCAACCGAAAACTCGGAAAGACAAGATCTGTGTCACGAAAGTACGGTGTTTCTTTCCGCCATGCTTCGAGCAAAGCAGCCAACAGCGGATGCAACGGCACCGGCCTTTGCGATGCTTTACTTTTTGGCGGTCCGAATTTCCCGTACACATAGGCCCGAGATACGCGAATGCAGGAGTTCCGCCAGTCAATGTCCGACCACCGCAGTGCCAGAAGTTCGCTCACGCGAAGGCCCGTAGCTGCGTCGGCAAGAACTAAAACCCGGTGCATGTCATCCAAGTTGGACAGGATGTCCACGCATTGCGCCAAAGTCAGCACAACTGGGTCATAGTCGCTAACACACGATTGCCTGACAAACGCAATCGGATTAGCTTCCTGCGTTCTGGGGATTAGCCCATAACGCTGGCTGTGCTTGAATACCACCAGCATCACATTTCTCAGTTTGACAAGGGTTCCGTTGGATAGGCCGTTCTGTTTTCGCAAATCGCGAAGCCAGTTTTGCACCGCCACCGGTTCCATCTCACTTGCCCGCACCGCCTTCCACCTTGGCAAAACATGCTTTGCCAGATACCGGCGGTACGTCGTTATTGTGGAATGCGCCTTGGGGATCACCGCTTCCGCTTGATCTTCCGACAACTCCAACCGTGCGTAGTGGTCTGCTAGTTCACCAAACATGATCGGCCTTCCCCTGCCGGTTCTAACGTTGGGGTCGAAGCCGGTCTTGCGAAGCTTCGCCCAAGCTTCGGTTTCTGTTTTGAGTTCCGCCACACTGCCCACGACGAAGTTTGCGGGTACACGCTTACCATCGGCGCGAGTCCTGTAGTAGCGATACTCAAACACGTCCCCGGACTTGCGGGACAAAACGCGTAGACTTCCATGTTGATTTCGTGTCCGTGCCATCAAGCTCTTCTCCTTGGCACAGACGGCTGCGTTGGCACAGTTTACACCGCGCTCAGCAAAGGTTGAAGCGAGTTCTGAAATACGGAATCGCCACAAGTGGCGGGGGCCAGTGCCAAGCGGATAGCCCGGAAGATCACCGCGCCGTGCTAACTCAAGGATGCGACGCGGACTCACTTGTAAGAATTCAGCCGCAGTGTCGGCGCCAACCAACGGCTCGATTTCGCCGCCGACTGGGACTGGATGGCCGCCTTGATGGGAAGACAGGTCGGAAGTGGGAGGCTGGGATTGGGGACTCATACCTGGCTCCGTGTCGCCAAATGGCGGGATAGGGCCGATGTTTCGGTTTTCTTCTTTCGCTTCCATAGTGGCGGGTTGGACTGGAACTGAGAATGTTCGGTCAAGGGCAACCGGAGGGAGCCGCGCCAGCGGGCCTGCCCCTTGACGGGTTCTTCGCAGTTCCGGTTTCGTTCCTGTGGAAGCGAAAGAAAATGCCGGATGCGCGGAATGTGGTTCGCGCGTCTCATTGTGCCGCCGGGCTCGCGTTCTGGATTGATTGTTCGCCCATTGACTCTGCGCCTATCATTGCCTTCTCGCGTGAAACTATCGTTGATACTGCTGGTCAAGATCAGAGGCCTAAGCCGAAGCCCATGCCTATCCCCAGATCTTTTTCTGGTTGTTGTGGTCGGGCGATCTCGTGATGTTGCAATGGCGCGATCACCTGTTCCGGTTTTAGTGCGCTCTGGTGCGAGATATCATGACCAAGAGCCTGCGGCAGGTTCTTACGGTCGTTTGTGAAAATCTGTGCGTCCCACTGTCCACGCGAAACAGAGACGTATGCCATCCGGCTATTGAGCAAGTCTTTCGCCGCCAGCTCCGTATCCACGTGAATGAGTACGCGCTCGGCGGTCTGTCCCTGACTGGAATGACTGGTGATGGCATAGCCGTGGTCGAGGTGCGGATGGTGCTGAGGTTCGTAGTCCATGCTGCGCCCGTTATCAAGCTTCAACCGCATCGCGCCGTCCGGCGCGATGCTTTCCACTGTACCCAGTTCACGGTTCGCAATCTTCAGCTCATGATTGGGCGCGGTGAATTGGATACGGTCTCCAACCGAAAATGCCTTCTCCTGCTCGCGATACACCGAGACGCCCATCTGTCGGCGAGGGTCATAGGTCGTTACACTTCCATCTACGCGCAGCACCGTGAGCCGATTGTTTTGCGCGTCGATACTTTTGACGCGCGTGTAATCGCCCTTCGCAATGCCGGTCTCCCGCGAACTGCGCGAGTAGCGCAGAATGTCGTCAACTCGGTATTGCTGTGCCCAACTGCGATCCGCTCCGGTCATCTCCTGACGCGGCACCAGCGTTTGGACGGAGTGACCTTCGTTGCTCACGATGCCGCGCGTTTGCAATTCTGCATGGATGCGCTGATTGATCTCTGTGCGTGACAGATTGTCCGGCGATACCACCAGCGTGCTTTCTGGCGACTTGGCATACTCACGCGCAATGGCCGCGATGCGCTCCTCGTGCGCTTTCACTTCATGCACGCGGCCCTGCCGGTCTAGGCTGTCGATGGCCGCGCCAACCTGGCCACGCGCCAATTGCTCGACAGCCTGCTTCAGTTCCGGGTCCTTCTGTCGCACGATCTCTTCGAGCCGCATCGTTCGCATTCCAGCTTCCTGAAGCTGCGCGAAAGGACGGCCCGCTTCGACGGCCTCATGCTGCCGCATGTCTCCGACAAGGAGAACTCGATCCTTTGGATGAAGCCGTTCCATGAACTCGTGCATCTGGCGCGTCGAGGCGAGTGAGGATTCGTCGAGCACGTAGAGCTTTTTCTCACCAGTGTCCGTCTGCACTCCCCGCGCAAGATGCCGTTGCAGAGTCGAAGTCTCTATGCCTGCCTCGGCTAGTTTCTGCGCAGCGCGTGAGGTGGGAGCAAAACCTTCGACCTTGTAGCCTTCGGCCTCCACTCCTTCCCGGATCACCGCTAATGTCGTTGTCTTGCCCGTACCGGCGAGGCCATCCAAGCCGACAATCTTCTCGCGGCTCACAAAGATGTCATCGACCACGTCGCGCTGCGCCCGACTCAACTCGGTATGGCGATCCTCGGTTGCAATGCGCAGCGAAGGCGATACCAGCATTGGATCGCTGTAGGTGCGCTGATTGCCGCTCTGCATCCATCCGACGATCTCCCGCTCCATCCGGACCATCTCGGCAGTGGTATAGAGCGGCGCGGCTCGTCCTTCAACCGGGCCGACGGCGAGAAACTCTCCACGCTGGACGCGCTGCGCAAATTCATGCCGCACTTGTTCGTAAGTTGCCTGCGCCATGCTGCGGCTTATCGCCGCCTGCAAGATGCTTCGCTCATCCTGTACGGCAGAGCGCTCGAAGACGTGATTGCGGGCATAGGTAACGGCCTGCTGTTGAGTTTCGTCGGAGCGGGGTACATGGATCTGTGTATGTTCGCGCGCTTGGGCTACAACGCGATCTGCCTGATGGCCGTGCTGTGCCGCCAGTTCACGGTGCCGCTGCAATACTTCTTCCGGGGAATGAATCTCCTTGCTGTCGCGCGTGCGATGGGCGGCGACCTGCGCCGCGCCCGCACCTTCCCTTCCAATCTCCTGCAAGTGACGCTTGATCTGCTCTCGCCGCGGACTGGATGCGTCCAGATATTCCTGCGTGTAGCCTTTGATCTCCGGCTGGCCGTGCTTGCCGCGTTCGATCTCATAGCCGAGCCCTTGCAGCCGCATAGCAAGCTCGGAACGATACACGCTGGTCGCATACTGCTGCGATTGGAAAAGGCTGCGCTCCTGAAGCGCCCGCGTCTGCCCGTTCCCGCGCTCGGTCATGTTGAAGACGACGGCATGAGTATGAAGTTGCGGCGCGGCATACCCATCCACCGGGCGGGCCGTGTCGTGCTCGAAGGTCGCTGCAATGAACTTGGCCGTCGTCTCGGGCGCGTGGATATTGCCGATGCGTGCTTGCGTGTACCGCTCCAGTTCGGCAAGCGCGACGCGGACACTTTCGCGATGCGCCATGCGCACACGCTCATCGCCGCCGACAAGCGCGGTGAGAGAGACGGATTTTGGCGCGGAGAATGTCGCGTCCCACCCGGCGCGATGTTCGACGCTGGTGATTTCCTTGCCGTACTCGTTCTCGTAGGTTCTGGCAGGCTGGTGCTTGACGAGTTGCGCGCCCGTCTCAGGATGCTGTCCTTCGCTCAACCGGCCGAATCCTCCGGCTCCCACGGAACCGCGCAGTCTCCACTCCTGAGCAAGCCTGCCCTGCCACTCGCTGTGGACCTGGGCGTCACGGCTCCAGTAGTTCTGCTTCTCCGACACAAACTCGCGCGCATGGTAAGTCCGTGCCTGTTCTGCCGATAATGCTTTGGAGATGGTCAACATGCGATTCAGTTCTACAATGAGCGCGGCGGCATCTCGCTTTTGCCTTCCAACTTAGACTAACTAAGTGTCGCAAAAGATGCTTGCTGGTCCATTATTTATCGCCGCATTACTTACGGTTGTCCATATAGACAGACCATCCTTCTATACTTATCTCAGCCTTACGTTACTGATTCGGCTTACAATGGCGATCCGAATCGCGACGCGAAAGTGCGCTCATCGGCAGTATGTATCGAGGGCAAAAGCAAGGCCAAGACGCTGAACATCGGCATATATTGCCGCTGCTCATTGGAAGCAGGAAAGCGTGTGAGTCGCGAGGCTAAGTAAAAGAAGATAGAGAGACAATATCTTACCGGAAATAGCTGGAATTGGGGTCAAGTTACGCCACCTTATCAGGCACGCTGGCCCGTGCTTCATGGGCGCGCTTGGCAGCTGTCAAAGTCGTGGTTTGGGGTCGTGCAAATGGAGCACATAAGATCCGTCAATTGGGATCGGATCGCTTGCGATTGGAGCGCCGATTAACTCAGTCGATCACTGCGACTTATCCGGGCTGTTCCGATGTCTCATCCCTACTCATTTGCCTCGGTGATCCGGGATTGTTGGTCCGTCTTTTGGCGGCCTGCTTCGGAAGGCTGGGAGGTGGTGTCTTCACCCCTGGTTGCGGAGTCGAATGCGCTGGCTGTGACTGGGGCTGAAAGTGGCGAGATAATCGCCGTATGCGGTGCACTATCGCGGCTGGTTTCACCTGCTAATTAAGGATGTGATTTGCTTCAACCTTGCGATTGACTCGGCGGGTCCAATTGGCCCAGGTTGGTAGGAGCTTTGGGGCCAACTGGAAGAGGCGATTTCGCGAGTCTAATTGCCCCGGAATGCAGGACCGATCCGCCTTCCAATGCCGCTGAGAATCCGAAGGCGATGCCAACCCTTGTGAGTGGCCTAGGAACCTCAATCTAACGCTCGCCAATTCGTACCTATGAAGCGGTCGGAATTCCCACTCATACCATGTCACAGCAATGATTGCCGGAAGGCTGAAGAGCACGGCCATAGGGCCAACAATCCACCACCTCGAACGTCGAGGAAAGCCAAGGGAATCACGGTTCTTTCTCTGGCTGATAAGCGCCGGAATTAGCACGCGATTTGGCCAGGGATTCGTCGGCTTTCAGGTGCTTGATCGCCGCCTTGAAAGGTTCGCCCCGCTGGGGCAAAGAGAGACATTCCGAACATAGCGGGAGGGCCTTTACGGGCGTGGGCGCGGCCTGTCAACGCCCCGGAGCGAAGCGCAGCCGCTAGGCGTTCTGCGCTCTTGGCGGAACGGGGCTTGACGGGCCGTGATCCGCGCCCGTACCCTCTTCCCGCTTCGGAATGGCTCGGTTCCTGCCGCTGCGAAGCGTACTGCTGAACGCATCCGGCAACACCGGACAGACACCGGATGTGCGCCGGACAAACACCGGATGCCGCGTGCATTGGTGTCAGCGGCCCTAATTCCGCTTTCTCGCGCAACCCTCGATGGATCAACACGTTTACGCGCAGAGCGCCGTGGAGCGCCCGGCGGGAACCCATTAGTTGCCGCCGTTCAATAACTCGCCTATTTTCAATAAGTATCTAACGAGATACCAAGGTAGCTAACCAGCTCCCCACTTGGGGATGACGTGTCGAAGCGTCAACCCCATGCAAAGCATGGCAAGAAACCTTCTTTCCGGTAACCCGCCTCCTGGAGCGCCAATCCGCCGCCTTCACCGGGCCGGATTCGCCACGCCTCCGGGCGGCCAATCGGCGTCACAATCGGCACCGCAAAGCGCCGCCAATCGAACCGCGATCAGGCCACGAATCGGGAGCGCAAAGGGCAGCGAATCGGGTCGGGATCGGAACGCGAATCGGCGGCGGAAAGCGCGGCTAAAGGAACCATGATCGCGGCGCGGATCGGTGGCCCATTCCCCACGCATTCGGCAACACATCGGCACGGCAAAACCCCAAGCACCGCGCCCCACATCGGCCCGGCCCTTGCGATTCTATCAGGCGCTAAAGAAGGAATGACCAGCGACTTAAGGCACTGACTGGCGACGGTGTCCTGATTCACGTGTACACGGAGTCGGGCGCTAAGGATCTGCTCAACAACCGCATGGCCTATGTCGCCGTCTCGTGCGGCGCGTGGGATGCGCAGCTATTCACCAACGACCGCGAGAAGCTGGGCGCGGCGCTCGGCCATGATGTTTCCCACCGCAGCGCCCATGCGCCGGAGGTGAAGCAGGAGCAGTCCATCGCGCCGCAACGGGAGATCGGCCCACGGCAGGAACAGGGGCCGGGCTTGGGAATTGGTATGTAGCGTCGCGCCTCCTAACGTGGAACGTCCTTGATCGAATCGTAAAGCGCCATGGGCTTGGGGGCGTTTGTCGTTCAGGGGCGATCCAGCACTGTATGAATACTGCCCACCGCACATGCCAACCGGCGATTCGCTTTCGGTGTGTCCATGTTAGTGTCGCCACATTGCATTGTCTGGGTCGCCCGAGTTCGAACTTCGTTTCTCGACCTGTCATTTGCTGCGATTCGAGGTCAGGCTGTAAAACGAGTTAACAATTGCAAGTGCACCGACATTGGAAAGGGGCTCCAACTGATACGGATGCCCATTGGCCGCTAGTCGTTTCAATGTTGCCCGCCGCTGACGGTGTCGATTCTCCGGAACGGTCAGCGTGGCCCGTTCTCGTTGCCATTCCCACGCGAGAAGATCGGCTGCCTGAAGTTGCGGGGCATCTTGCTTTGTCACAAAGGAACATCCGCCGAACCGAAAACGTGATTTTAATTCTGGAGTGCTTTCAATCTGTTTGAAAAAATGCGCTACCTCGCCGGCATATTGACAGCCCGCCTCGAAAAAGTAGTGAACATCCCCGGCGATGCCACGTTTCGCTAGCCATTCGCTGACGTTCTCGGCGCATCTGATCGCACAAATTGAGTATGCACTTCCAACCATCCTTCGAACCTGCGGGCCAAGCCGTTTGATTGCGGCTTCATAAACGGCGGTTTCTATTTCGGTGAGTATTCCATAGATCAACGTCGAATCAAGCACCTCAATCATCGCGTCGAAGATATCATTGCTTTGCGTCTGGGTGAGCGAATCGAACTTGTCACAACGACTAAAGCAGCTAGCGGCATGGAATATTCCTCGCGCACTCGTCGGCAGCAGCGGCTTAACTCGTTCGGCATGGAGTGCTTCGAACTTGATGGCAGCAACGCTGTCAAAGAGATAACCAGCGATACAAACCACTGGAGCACCTCCGTGGGTGCCGGTTTCATCGAAATAGGCTTCCAATGGCTGTACGGCACACATGCAACTAAGCCCCGAAACACCGAGCGGCCCGACATGAGATCGAAATCGCCGCTAATTTCATTGTTGAGCCATCTGTTCAGTTCAAACTGGTTCACTTCGTGGTGTCCTCGCGTGGATGAAAGAGCCCGAAATAAACCTCATGCCCGGCGAGGCGATCACCTCGCTTCTTCTTTCGTTACCGCAGTTCCCTCCGTGATCGTCGAATTCATCTCCAGAATCGCGGCCTTGTACTGTTCCATGCCTTGAGAAATTGAATCAAGATTCCCGCTTGTCCAGTAACTCAATATGGACGACAGACCGGCTATGGAGTTCTTGTGAATCTCACCGATGTGTCTGTCAACGTCTGCGAACGCGGGCGGGACGGTGCCGCGGGCTGCGCGATAGGTGGAGTAACGCGCGTTCTCTTCGGCGAATGCCTTGCGTGCTGCGCTATGGCAATCGTCAAGGGTCGAGGTGCCATCAGATGCGCCGGCCCAAATAGTAGCCAATTGCGTTCCGGCGGTATTCGCTGAACTCAAATATTCGAGTGAAGCACGGACGTAACCTTGATCGGCTGCGGGAAGCGTCTTGCTCTGTCCTGCGTTGGACGCTGGGCGACTTGGTGAGTCCTGATGCGTTGCGTTCGTAGACGTATTTGTACCCATACTCGCCCAAGCGATAAGGGCCAAAAGCACAATGCCCACGACAACGCCCACTGCGGCCTTGCTCGTCGAGGGACTACGCGTGTTCGATTGCGCTTGGACTTGCCCAGCAGTCATTCCGCGATTCGCGAGAGTCTGTTGTGCTACCGGGGAATCAGTTGGAATTACTGCCGAACTTCCGCAACTCGGGCACACCTGTGCGACTGTGCTGTGTCGCCAGATCGAGTAAATCAATCCAGGGATCAAAAAGAAACACCACAGAATAAACTCTGTCAGGATCGACCCCTTCATCCTGCGTTTGGTATATCCGATTGACCCACAAGCTGTACAGAGCACCGGTTGCGTCATGAGAAGTACCCCTT
The DNA here is from genome assembly GCA_963752985.1 of uncultured Acidobacteriaceae bacterium. Taxonomy (GTDB): domain Bacteria; phylum Acidobacteriota; class Terriglobia; order Terriglobales; family Acidobacteriaceae; genus Acidiflorens. The sequence goes on along the minus strand of CAVWAN010000012.1, from coordinate 335,671 downwards.
CTGCTGTATTTCGCGACTCCTTACTGACCTGACGACGCACTAGCGGCGGCAGGTGCTACTTCCTTCACTACAGGCTTTATCTTTGGCTTGTGGTTTGCTTTTTTGACCTTCTTGAGTGCTTCGTCGGCTTTTTCTCCGTCGATCACCTCGCGCTTCAGCACTTCCCGCGATAGCACCGTCTTGATCTGCTCCAAATCGAACTTGGCATCAGGCGACATGTTCTTTAGCTGGTGCCGCACAAGCTTGAGTATAGGGTCGCTGATGAGCACAGCGCCAAGCAAGAAACGACTCAGAGCTTGACGTTGGATGTCGAATTCTTCGAGAGCTGACTTGTTCCAACCTTCCTTCGCGAGCAAAAATACTTTCTCTATATCTTCGTCTTTTTTCGGATTGAGGCCGAGCAGATCGAAGTCCAGGATCAATTCGTGATCCACTGGTTTGCCGAAGATAACCCGATAGATCTGCCATCTGGCGGAGTTCGTGAGCGTGACCCACTCAATCCCTGAGTTGGCACAGTAGTCAACGGCCTGATGCGTATGAGTATCCTTCAGTTCGGTTCCAACCGCTTTGACTTCGATCAGCGATTGGATTTTGCCGTCCCTCTTTGTCGCAAGATCGCAACGCGTTCCACGAATATTCAACTCAGATGTGACTTCTAAAAACTTGTCGTATCCGAAGACGGCTGACAACATTTCAGTCACGATGGTGGCGGTATCTGCCTCGTTCACGTCTCGTGACTTGGCTGATTGCACAATTGCTTGGAATTCCTTGAGGCTGGATCTGAGCCTGTCTGCGACCTTGCCTGGTATTGTAGGCATAATTGAGTGCTTCCTTTCCTCGCCTCTATGACAACTTCAAATGTAAAGTGCGTTCTGATCTCGCGCCAACTGGTTTCATCAGAATCAGATTACCTTCGTAAGCCGAGAGTCATTTGCAAGCTTGACGAATGGACGCACCACCAGGCCGGGGCGTGACAAGTGTGTCATGCAAACGAAACGGACCCTGCACCGCTCCGGTTACCAAAGTCAGCTAGTGTGCACGATTGCCTAATGGGACACTTTCTCAAAGAGAAAGGTGTACCCATGAACTTCGTGGTAATTGACGTGGAAACGGCCAATCCTGACCTGTCCAGCATCTGTCAAGTCGGAATTGCACCCTTTCGCGACGGCGTCCTCCACGACTCCTGGGAATCGCTCGTAAATCCTCGAGATGATTTCGATCCTGTTAATGTTTCCATTCACGGCATTGATGAAGAGGAAGTTCGGTTCGCCCCGGACTGGCGCGCGATCTATTCCAAGGTAAGCCTCTTCTTACAAGGCAACGTAGTCGTCAGTCACACAGCCTTTGACCGCCTTGCCTTGCTTCGAGCTTGCGAGAAAAACGATCTCACGTGTTGCGAGTGGTGCTGGCTTGATTCCGCCAAGGTGGTAAGGCGTGCCTGGCCGCAGTTTTCGCGGTCGGGCTATGGGCTTGGAAATGTAGCAGCGGAGTTTGGCATTGCATACAGGCAACATGATGCGCTGGAAGACGCTCGCTGCGCAGGCGAGATCCTATTGCGGGCGATCACCGAAACCGGTTTGAGTGTGGATCAGTGGCTTGAGCGAGTAAAGCAGCCAATCGATCCGGCTGCCGCGCCACCGATCACTCGTAATGGAAATCCGGACGGGCCACTCTATGGCGAAGTCTTGGTTTTTACAGGCACATTGTCCCTTTCACGTCGTCAGGCGGCTGACGCCGCCTCTCTTGCAGGCTGTCAAGTGGATGCAAACGTAACAAGACATACAACGCTCTTAGTTGTAGGCGATCAAGACCTGCGCAGGCTCGCCGGTCATGAAAAGAGTTCCAAGCACCGCAAAGCCGAAGAGTTGACGACCAGGGGCCAAAGCATTCGCATCCTTGGCGAACGCGACTTTATGCGGATTGTGGAGCAGTGTTAACTGAGAACAAAGCCCGTCGCCATGGAGCGCCGTTAGCGACCTTGCGCGGGACGGCGGTTTCTTTGTGACCGACGACGAGAACGCCGCTTGTTAACAGCCAAAAAAATCGGCAGTTTCGTTTGACACTGACGTAACTGGCGCTGTGATGGTCGGGTCGTCAGAATCAGTGCATGGCAACGAAGGAAGTGTCACCGAAGAATCTGAAGGCGGAGAAAACGCAATGGAAAAGTACTTTGCAGCAATCGCAGTAGCGGTTATGGGCTTCATCTTTTTCACGAGCACGGCGACGGCGCAAACCAAAAAGAAACACATCAGCGCTGCTTTTTCGAAAGCAGCTATCAGGGCTCTTGTCGCGGCGGGCACGGCGGGCAGCGACAGCAAGGTCGTAGATGACAAGATGGTCGAAGCCGAAGCCGAAGCCGCGACCGAAGCCGAAGAAGAAGTCATCAGCGAGTTGAAATCGTTTGCGATATTACATCAAGCGGTTTTAGCGCAGTACGCGGAACTGGCTCAGGCGGAAACCGAAGCAGCCTGCTCTCTGCCGACGCCTTCGTCGCCGTGCAAGGCCACGTCCGCTTCAGCCGACGCTATCTGGGGGCCGATACTGAAGAAAGACAGCGAGTGCTTCACTGCGTGGAAGGCAAGCCTTCGCAGGTTAGAAGCAGCGCAGCCTGAAGCCTGTCAGCAGAGAGCGAAAACGGCGGCCAGCAGTAACGCGCAGAATGTGACTAAAAAGACTATTGCGTGCCGTTAGCGAACGCATGAGACTCTGCGCCTTAACCTTCCCCCCATGCACTGACGCGACGGCGGGGGACTAATGTCAGTTGACTGACAAGCCCGCACACCCGCGACGCTTGCGGGTGCCCCACCCTTCGTTTTTTTTGAAGGGTGGGATTGGAGCGCCCTGCCTTTTTTCATCACATTTTTCTCTTGGAGATCCCACCCACTCCTCGAACCGGGACACATTCGCTGTTTGTCCGGCGTTGCCGGATACGTTTAGCGGTAGGCTTCGCGGCGGTGTTTTACGGCGAGAACCAGGATGGAATCGCCGAGATCGTGGAATCGCACGCGATAGTCGCCGACGCGGAGGCGGAACTCTGGCGGCTCAACATCCTGAAGGCGCTTGACATCGCCTTCGCCGGTGGCGAGATAACGAGCCACGATATGCAGGATGCGAAGCGCGGTAGCTTGATCGATAGCGCGGAGGTCAGCCTTGGCCTGGTCGGTCCAGGCGATCTTCTTCCCCATCGTTACTGGCCCTTGCCGTGAGGTTCGAGCGGGGTGCGGCCCATGCGCTCGAAGTCTTCTGAGGTGAGGCCGAACTCGGCGAGTACCTCCTCATGGGGAATGGGTTCGTGGTCCTTGAGCCATGCCTTGGAGGCGGCGACAGCGCGGTTCTCTTCTTCGCTGATCGGTTCGTCCTCAAGGGGAGCGTTGGCGACACTGCGGGCCACCGGATCGAGCATGATCTCCAAGAGGCCAACGACGGCGGCGATCTGGCCGGGAGCCATGCGGTCGATCAGTTCGTGGGCGTGCTCCTTGATGTTGGTCGAACCGTGTGCCATGACAAAGAGTTTACCGAAATCTACTGAACTGCGCTAGGGATAGAGGATGCCGTTGTAGTGCCACAAACGATGGGTTCGAGTTCTAGGGCAGCTCGCAGCCCCGTCCTCAATGTCTGAGTGATTAGCTGCGATTCTTCTCTGCCTGCATTCTCGATTTCTTGTTCAGGCCTTGAGTTTCAATTGCGGCGGCAAACACCTCGCTCGCGACCCACAATGCAACCCACGCTAGACCCGACTTGCACGTACTTAGAAAGACTTACGCAGCCGTCTGTTACCTGCAAGTTGTTTAATGTACAGGATAGCTACAGACTGAAAAGGCTGGCGTCGGCGGTTCAACTCCGTCCCTGGCCACCACATTTCAAAGCAGTTAGGTCCAATCAGCAAAATCGCTTCAGTCCGCATTCAGTCCGCATTCAGTCCGCTGTTGGCGGGAGTAGCGCCGCCAAGAATGGCCTGAAGTACTTCCCCTTGGGCCGTCATCCGGTCCGCGCTTACGCTGTGTGCGTACAGTTGCAGCGTAGTCTTCACGTCCGAATGCCGCAGCAATGCTTGCACCGTCTTCGGGTCGGTCTTGCTGCGGACCAGAAACGATGCCAGTGAATGCCGTAAATTGTGGAATCCGAAACGGCATGAATCTCCCTCGGCGATCACTCCCGCTTTTACAGCTGCTGGCCGGAGATAGTCTTCCACCAGCATGTTTGCCGCCCGCGGCTTCCTACCGCCTAGTCTGAAGCTGGGAAATACCCAGTCTTCGCGTTGTGGGTAGGGCGTGCTGATTTGCCACGCCCGCATGAATTCTGCCAGTAGAAGATGCATCGGAACCGGAGCTTGTGACGCCTTGCTCTTAGGTTGTCCGACCTTTCCCCAAGTCCAGGTACGCCGCACATGGATGAGCGATCCGTCGAAGTTTACATCCAGCCATTGCAAGCCCAAGCACTCGGAGATCCGTAGGCCCGTACTGGCAGCGAGCAGCGTCAGGGTTCTTTCCGGTTCCGGCAGATCAACCAAAACTGCGAAGGCCTGCTCCGGACTCAGAATTACCGCTTCGTAGTTGCTGATGGTCTTGCAGCGGACAAACCGTAGCGGGTTGCACTCCTCTCGACGCGAAATGAGACCATAGCGCTGGCCGTGTTTATAGACCAACGACATGACCCGTCTCATCTTGTCGAGAGTTGGATTTTCCAGCAGTTCCTCTTCCTTCACCGCAGAAAGCCACTCTTCGATTTCCAACGGCTGAATGCTGAGCGCCATTCGCTTGCCCCATCGCGGCAGCAGACGATTGCGTAGCACTCGTTTGTATCCTGCAATGGTTGTGTGGGCTTTCGGGTCGACAATCGCACTGCGTCGCTCGCCTAGCTCGTGCTGCTGGTAGTGCTCGGCCAAGTCTGCGAAGGTCACGCGTTTTCGAAAGTCCGGTTTATTGATCTGGATCTGTTGCCGCTCGACTTCCGCCCAAGCCGAAGCCTTCGTCGGAAAGTCGTGCACGGTTCCCACGGCAATCTTCTGTTCGACTCGCTTGCCGTCGGACTCCCGCGTTGTGCGGAAAAACAGCATCCAAGTTTCCCCGTTCTTGCGTCGTTGTTTCTTCAACCAACCACGTTGATGTCCCTGTGCCATTTCGGATTTCTCCTCTAGGCACGTGAGACTGCCGCTGGCATTGTACCCTGCCTGCGAGCAGAGGCGGGCAAGTTCTGAGAGGCGGAATCGCCACAAGTGGCGGGGGCCAGTGCCAAGCGGATAGCCCGGAAGAGCACCGCGCCGTGCCAACTCAAGGATGCGACGCGGACTCACCTGTAGAAATTCAGCCGCAGTGTCGGCGCCAACCAACGGCTCGATTTCGCCACCGACTGGGAATGGATACCCGCTTTGATGGGAAGACAGGTCGGAAGTGGGAGACTGGGATTGGGGACTCATACCTGGCTCCGTGTCGCCGAATGGCGGGATAGAGCCGATCTTTCGGTTTTCTTCTTTCGCTTCCATAGTGGCGGGTTGGACTGGAACTGCGAAGGTTCGGTCAAGGGCGGCCGGAGGGAGCCGCGCCAGCGGGCCTGCTCCTTGACAGGTTCTTCGCAGTTCCGGTTTTTTCCCTGTGGAAGCGAAAGAAAATGCCGAATGCGCGGGATGTGGTTCGCGTGCCTCATCGTGCCGCTTGGCTCGTGTTCTGGATTGGTTTCTTTCCAAGTGACTCGGCGCCCATCATTGCCTTCCCACGTGAAACTACCGTCGATTCTGCTGGTCAACATCAGAAGCCAAGACCTATGCCCATGCCCATACCCATACTCATACCCAGATCCTTTTCAGGCTGCTGTGACCTGGCAGCCTCCTGATGCTGCATTGATGCAATTGAAAGCTCCGGTTTAAGCGCACTCTGGTGCGAGACATCGCGACCAAGAGCTTGCGGCAGTTTTTCGCGGTCGTTCGTGAATATCTGCGCGTCCCACCGCCCACGCGAAACCGAGACATATGCCATGCGGCTATTGAGCAAGTCTTTCGCCGCAAGCTCCGTATCCACGTGAATGAGCACGCGCTCGGCGGTCTGCCCCTGGCTCGAATGGCTGGTAACGGCGTAGCCGTGGTCGAGATGCGGATGACGCCGAGGTTCGTAGTCCATGCTGCGCCCGCTATCGAGCTTCAATCGCACCGTGTCGTCCGGCGCGATGTTTTCCACGGTACCCAGTTCGCGGTTCGCAATCTTCAACTCATGATTGGGCGCGGTGAACTGGATACGGTCACCAACCGAGAATGCCTTCTCCTGCTCACGGTAAACCGAAACGCCCATCTGACGGCGAGCGTCATAGGTCGTTTCACTTCCATCCACGCGCGCCACCGTGAGCTGATTGTTTTGCGCGTCGATGCCCGTTACGCGTGTGTATTCGCCCTTCTCGATGCCCGTCTCCCGCGAACTGCGCGAGTAGCGCAGAATGTCGTTCATCTGGTACTGCTGCGCCCAAGATCGATCTGCGCCAGTCATCTCCTGGCGCGGCACCAGCGTTTGGACGAAATGCTCTTCCTTGCTCACGATGCCGCGCGATTGCAACTCTGCATGAATGCGCTGATTGATCTCTGTGCGTGACAGATTGTCCGGCGACACCACCAGCGTACTTTCCGGCGACTTGGCATACTCGCGCGCAATGGCCGTGATGCGCTCCTCGTACCCTTTCACTTCACACACTCGGCCTTGCCGGTCGAGACTGTCGATGGCCGCGCCAACCTGCCCACGCGCCAATTGCTCGACAGCCTGCTTCAGTTCCGGGTCCTTCAGTCGAACAATCTCTTCAAGTCTCGCCGTCCGCATTCCGGCTTCCTGAAGCTGCGCGAAAGGACGCCCCGCTTCGACCGCCTCATGCTGCCGCGTGTCGCCGACCAGCAAAACCCGGTCTCTCGCATGAAGCCGTTCAATGAACTCGTGCATCTGGCGCGTCGAGGCGAGCGAAGACTCGTCGAGCACATAGAGCTTTTTCTCACCTGTGTCCGGCTGCTCTCCCCGCACAAGATGGCGTTGCAGCGTCGAAGTCTCTATGCCCGCCTCGGCCAGCTTCTGGGCAGCGCGTGAGGTTGGAGCAAAACCTTCGACCTTGTAGCCTTCGGCCTCCGCTCCTTCCCGGATCACCGCCAACGTCGTTGTCTTGCCGGTACCAGCGATTCCCTCCAAGCCGACGATTTTCTCGCGACTCACAAAAATGTCATCAACCACTTCGCGCTGCGCCGGACTCAACTCTGTATGACGGTCCTCTGTTGCAATCCGCAGCGAAGGCGAAACCAGCATCGGATCGTTGTAGGTGCGCTGATTGCCGCTCTGCACACGAGCGATGATCTCCTGCTCCATGCGGACCATCTCAGCAGTGGTATAGAGCGGCGCAGCACGTCCTTCAACAGGGCCAACGGCAAGAAACTCTCCGCGCTGGACTCGTTGCGCAAATTCATGTCGCACTTGTTCAGAGGTTGCCTGCGCCATGCTACGGCTGATCGCTGCCTGCAAGATGCTTCGCTCATCCTGCACGGCAGAGCGCTCGAAGACGTGATTGCGGGCATAGGTAACGGCCTGCTGTTCAATCTTGTCCGAGCCGGGTGCATGGAGCTGTGTATGGTCGCGTGCCTGGGCTACCACGCGATCCGCCTGATGGCCGTGCTGGGCGGCCAGTTCACGGTGCCGCTGCAATACCTCTTCTGGGCAATGGATCTCCTTCTTGTCGCGCGTGCGATGGGCAGCAACCTGTGCCGCGCCCGCGCCTTTTCTTCCAATCTCCTGCAGGTGACTCTTGATTTGTTCTCGCCTCGGGCTGGATGCGTCCAGATATTCCTGCGTGTAGTCCTTGATCTCCGGTTGGCCGTACTTGCCGCGTTCGATCACATAGCCTAGCCCTTGTAGCCGCATAGCAAGTTCGGAACGATACACGCTTGTCGCATACTGCTGTGATTGGAAGAGGCTTCGCTCCTGAAGCGCCCGCGTCTGGCCGTTCTCGCGCACGGTCATATTGAAAATGACGGCATGAGTATGAAGTTGCGGCGCAGCATACCCGTCGACCGGGCGGGCAGTGTCATGCTCGAAGGTGGCGGCAATGAACTTGGCCGTCGTCTCTGGCGCGTGGATATTGCCGATCCGCGCTTGCGTATACCGCTCCAATTCGCCAAGGGCGACGCGGACACTTTCACGGTGTGCTTGGCGCACACGCTCATCGCCGCCCACAAGCGCCGTCAGAGAGACGGATTTTGGCGCAGAGAATGTCGCATCCCACCCGGCGCGATGGTCGACGCTGGTGATTTCCTTGCCGTACTCGTTGTCGTAGGTCTTTGCAGGCTGGTGCTTGACTAGTTCCACGCCACTTTCAGGATGTTGTCCTTCGCTTAGCCGGGCGAATTCTTCGGCACCAACGGAACCGCGCAGTCCCCACTCCTGGGCAAGGCTACCCTGCCACTCGCTACGCACCTGCGCGTCACGGCTCCAGTAATTCTGCTTCTCCGACACAAACTCGCGCGCATGGTATGTCCGTGCCTGCCCTGCCGATAATGCTTTGGAGATGGTCAACATGGATCCAGCTCTGCAACGAGTGCGGTAATATCTCGACTTCTGTTTTCTGACTTAGACTAACTAAGCCTCGCAAGAGATGCTCACTGTTTTATTATTTGTTGCTGTATTATTCAAGGTGTTTCCATGTGGAAAACTCAGTTTTGTGTATTTCTGTCGCCTTTGCGTTAGTGATTCGACTTACAATAGCCATCCGAATCTGGAGTCTGGAAGCATCCCTCAACAGCAGCGTTTATAAAGCGTATAAGAAGGCCACTCGCCAGATAGAAACGTCCATTAGAGACTGGTTATTTAGAACAGGAAAGACCTGTCATCTGTGGGGCGAAGTAGTCGTATACAAGCAGGAAATACCTGACCAGAAAGAGGTGGAGATGAAGGATGAGTTATCAAGGACGTTAACCTGCACTTTATGTGCCTATTTCATCTCACAGTCGCTATTTGGGGTCATGCAAAATGAGCGCATAAGTGCCGTTTGGTCAAAGTGAATTTCTTGAGATTAGAGCGGCGATCAGCTCAGTCGATCACTGCGATTCGTCCCAGCTTTCGCCTTCTCATTCCCAGCTCTTGCCTTGATGCTCCTGGAAAGATAGTCTGCTTTTTGACAGGCTTCTTCGGAAGGCTGGAAGGTGGTGTCTTCGCCTCCGGTTGCGGACTCGAATCCACCGGCTGAACTGCGGCGCAGGAGTGGCGCGATAGTCGCCGAATACGATGAATTATCGCGGCTGGTTTCACCTGGTAAGAGGATGTGGCTGGCTTCGACATTGCGCTGGAGTACGCGAGTCCAATTGGCCCATCTTGGGCAGGGGCTTCTATAGCAATTGAAGAAGCCATTTTGCGAGTCCAATTGCTCCCAGATGCCGTACCGATCCGCCTTCCAATTCCGCTTGTAATCCGAAGACGATTCCCACCCTTGTGAGTGGCGAACGGGCCTCAATCTGGAGCCCGCCAATTCGTACTTCTGAAGCGGTCGCAATTCCTAGTCAAGCCATTTCACAGCGATGATTGCCGAAAAGCTGAAGAGCACGACCATAGGGGCAACAATTCTCCACCTCGAACGCCGAGGAAAGCCAAGGGAATCATGGGTCTTTCGCTGGCGGATGAGCGCCGGAACTGGCGCGCAATATCACCAGGAATTCGCCGGCTTTCTGGTCCTTGATCGACTCTGTAGACGCTGGCATTTTGCGGAGTCTTTATGCATTACCTGTTCGCGCGCAATGGCAAGGCGTAGTTAGGGGCCACACGGAGTGCTAATTGGTTCTTCGCAGGACTCGGATCGCCGCCCTGAAAGAGATTGCACCCCTGGGGCAGAGAGAGACATTCCAAACATAGCGGGAGGCTTTTACGGGCGTGGGCGCGGCCTGTCAACGCCCCGGAGCGCAGCGCAGCCGCAAGGCGTTCCGCGCTTTTTGCGGAACGGGGCTTGACGGGCCGTGATCCGCGCCCGTACCCTCTTCCCGCTTCGGAATGGCTCGGTTCCTGTCGCCGCGAAGCCTACTGCTGACGCGCGTCCGGTTCTTTCTTGCCAAAGTGTTTCTCGAACAGCTCGCGGGATCGCTGCACGCCTTTCACGGTCACCACGACCGACTTGGCCTTGCTCTTGGGATCGGAAACATAGCCCTTCGCGTGCAGCCGATCCATTGCGACCCAGTCGTACCCTTTCCACGCTCTCGCCCCATCTTGGTCTTCCTCGAACATCGTTAGGGAGAGCAGCGCCAGCACCATCTCGTCCACTTTGTCTTGGTCGTATTCCATCGCGCACCTGGCTTGGAGTTCGCCGCAAGGGTAGCACTTCGTGACTCGGACAACCACCGGACAGACGCCGGACAAAACCCGGACGCACACCGGATGCCGCGCGTACGGCGACAACGCCTCAGATGCCGCATCCTCGCGCAACCCTCGATGGATCAACACGTTTACGCGCAGAGCCTCCAGTGCCCCAGCGGGAACCCATTAGTTCCCGCCGTCCCGCAACTGCTTTGTTTTCTGTGGTAACCAATAAGCTCCCAAAGGTAGCTGTGCAGCTCCCCAACTGGGGATGACGTGTCCACCTCCTCCCCATGCGAAGCATGGCCAGGTTTTGACTTTCAACCTTTCCACGCAGAGCCGCACCCGGCCCCCGCATCGGCCTCCACACGCCCTCATCGCATAGCATTCGCCACGCTTCCGGGTAGTGAATCGGTGGTCTAATAGGCATCGCAAAGCGCGGCCAATCGGCGGCCTAATTGGGGTAGGAAACGGCGGCCAATTGGATCGGGATCCGGCCACGAATCGGGAGCGCAAAGGACGGCGAATCGGATCGGGATCACGGCACGGATCGGCCGCGTAACCCCTCAATGAGCGCTATGGTGATGTTACGCCACTTGAGAATGCGGCCACCCAAAGCGGTGGTTAATAGTACGCACCCTTCCACACCACTTTGCCCGACTTGTCTATGTATACCCAGCCCTTATCCGTGCTCACCATCGCCAATCCATCCATAAAATCAAATGCTCGGTCGAACTGGAGGGGAATTACGAGTTCTCCTCTCTGGTTGATGTATCCCCACTTGTAATCCTTGCCGACAGCAGCCAGACCTTCTGAGAACGGACGTACCTCGTTGTAAGAGCTGGTTTCGATGATTAGTTTGCCGCTGTTGTCGAAAAACCCGTGCTGCGAATTTCCGAAGAACCCGATCAGCCCCTCACTAGCTTCCCAGGCAGTGGCGGGTTGCGCAGGAATGACGTAGTGTCCAGAGCTATCTATGACGCCCGTCATGTCGCCAGAGCCAGCGAGTGCCAAACCGCCTCGGAATGGCCCGCACCCATGCCGGTCTCCGATGAGTGCTGGCATAGAGAATCTGCCGGCGTGGTCGATGTAGCCGCATCGCTGACCAACAGAAACCGCAGCCAGTCCTTCCGAAAAATCTGAGGCATAGTCGAAAGTGGGCGGAATCACGTACTTCCCGGTTCTGTCGATATACCCGAACTTGTCATTAATCTTTTCGTTTACGGCCGCAAGTCCTTCATGGAAGTCCCCAGCATTGAAGAATCGAGGGGGAATTACGATCTTGCCGGTCCTGTCAAGATAGCCCCGTAAGCGGTGGCGAAGATAGCTCTTGCCCTTCCGGTTCGTTGCGAACTCGAAAGCGGCGAGTCCCTCGCTGAAATCGAAGTGAATCAGCGAGCAGAGGCGCTTTTCAGCGAAGAGAACGTTCCCACTCACGTCCACATAACCGCACCTGCCTTCTTCCTGGACGTATGCAAGCCCCTCGCTGAACGCCCCAGCATAATCGAAGCGATATGGAATGACCAATCTAAGGGAAGAATCGATAAAACCGATCTTGCCGCTGACGACAGGATGCAGCAAGGTAGACTCCTTCGCTGGGATAGGAGTCGATGCCACAACCGGCGTCTGCCCGATTGCGACGCCAACCAGCAGAAGCACCGCGGCAGCACCTCTAAGCAGGAGTCTCTGGGTTTGGCTCATGACCCGGCCTATCGCCCACGTCTATGCTGTGTGCAACAGTGGCTTTGCCGCAATTCCATTGAGAATCTACTTTGCCCTGTGCCATGGCCGCAGAGGTGGACACGCAGAGTGAACAGACGACAAAAATTGGCTTGCGCATGATTCCTCCTTTTGTGAGACGTGACATTGAAAGCAACATATGTGTCTCCGGCATTTTCTCTCGGCAATCGAAGGCTCTATAGATATTCCCGTGAATTGCTACTGACTCAAATCGCTTGCAGCGGCGGAAAATACGTTGTTGGCGTTGCCTCCGATCAAACGAATGGCACCGATGACCACTACCAGAATCACAGCTAACATCACTGCGTACTCGGCAATGTCTTGGCCTTCCTCCTGCGACCAGAGCTTGCGGAGAAGATGAGCCATGTTCACACCCCCGATGAAGGGCTCCATTGTATACCGCCAAACTGCTTGGTGGACGGTCATTTCGATCTCATCCGTCGCCCCGAGGTGAGCATTCCCGAAAGCTGGCGAACGCTGTCCCGCAACTTACTCCAGCTTTCGAACGCCCCGTTGATAGTTGTTTGTTTCTGTTCAACGTCCGCGAAGCCTGCACTCTGCATTTGTTCGGCCGCATCGTTGAAGCGTTTGGTGCTTGCGGCATCCATCGCAAGAAAGCGAAATGCCTGCGCGAGCGGTACACCATCAGCTCCGGTGTGCAGAAATTCAATGTGCGCATTCACCTTCCCAAAAACTGTACTCAAAGCTATTTCACCGAGCGTTCCCTCGGGAATAGGCCCTTTAACAAGCAGAGCCGATCCCCCTGTCAAGGAGAGGCGCTGAACGATACCAACGAACTTTTGGTTCTCGACTGTAAAGAGTGCTCGTTCTTGGTTGGGGACACGGATTCGAGGTGGTCGGCTGTGCTTGACAGGCTTGTCGATCTTCCGCGGCATTGTAAACAGGATTACAGCAGGTTCCACAGCAGTCAACGTTACCCAAGTGTTTTGGTGGCGATATATGCCCTGCTGAATGGGGATGTGGGCGATCATCGGTCTGAACTCGATTCCCGCCATGCACAATATAGACAACGCGACCATAAGCGGTGTCCGCTGCGGCGCGCCATCTGAACGGCTCCCGGTAGTCAGAGAATAGTTGATGTAACCAGGCGATTTCACTCATTGACTCCAGCCAGCCCAAGGAAGGGATTTTTGATGCTATGGGGATTTACGACTCGCAGCGTCGCTCAGGAAACGTAGCTCTCTGATAATCGACCTCATCTCGGCAACTGCTGTCTCATCCATGCCCCCCGGTCTGTTTACAAGCGGACTTAGCTCGTCGCAGCGCTTCCTGTAACGCTCAACTCTCGCATCATCTTGCTCTGTCTCCGCGAAATCACACCATTCTATCGAGTCATGCGGCCCATCCAGGAACCGCTCGATGACCTGCGCTGCCTCTTCGGGGGTCATATCCATCTTCCACATAAAGCAGTTCCTCGTTCGTGGTCAAATCACGCCTTCCGCGTAATTGTAGGTTAACTGATCGGAGTAGTACTTGACGAAATCAGGCGATTACACTCAGAACCCCCACCGGGGCCGGGTTGTGAGTGAAATTGCGATATTACGCCAACGATCGAGGCTGGGAGCCTTCTGATACATCACAACTAGGCGTAGTACCGGTCACAGCCAGCGTCACACCTCTGGGTGACTAGCGCACAAAAGGATCATGCCCCGCTACAGGCGTTCTTGTACTTCATGCGGCAGCGTCTCCGGACAACAGACCGCTAACTTTGTTTGCAAGCTCCTCAGGAAGGAACGGCTTAGCCAGGAATGCGCAGCCTTCCAACGATCCACGATGTTGGTCCACAAGGTGCTCTGCGTAGCCGGACATGAACAGGAATTTCACGTCCGGCCTCAAGGCCGCAATATGCTGTTTGAGCTCAAGGCCATCCATTCGAGGCATCATGAGATCGGTTACGATCAGTTGAATCTCGGCGGCGTGCTGGCGGAAGATTTCCAACGCTTCTGCGCCATCCTTCGCCGCCAGAACGTTATGCTTCCGTTTCTCCAAGGAGAAACAGACCAATCGTCGGAGAGAAGTCTCGTCCTCCACGACGAGTATGGTTGCCGGTCCGGTGTGCTTTCGCTCGATTAGTCGGGACGTTCGTATGTCGGATTCTTCAGTTGCTTCTTGAGTCCGGGGCAGGTAAATGCGGAAGGTCGTGCCTTTCCCTTCGATGCTTTCTACCCTGAGGTGGCCGCCACTTTGCTTGACGATGCCATAAACGGTTGAGAGTCCTAGTCCCGTGCCCTTTCCGGGGTCCTTCGTGGTGTAAAAGGGCTCGAACAGGTGCGAGCGCGTCTCGGCATTCATTCCCAAGCCGCTATCACTGACGGAGAGCAGCACGTAGCTGCCGGGTTGGAGATCAACGTGTTGGCTTGCGTATGTTTCGTCGAGTTCAGCGTCAGCAGTTTCAATGACTACTTTTCCGCCCTGCGGCATGGCATCACGCGCATTTATAACGAGGTTGACAAGGATCTGCTGAAGCTGGCCCGCATCAACCCTTACTCGTCCGATTGTGCGCGCCAGAACAGGAACTACGTCTATATTCGCTGGCACCAATCGGCGAAGCAGTTTATGGCCCTCCCAGATGGACTGGTTAATGTCCAATACCTGCGGTTCCAATCCTTGCTTGCGGCTGAAAGCAAGGAGCTGGCGGGTCAGCGAGGCAGCGTGCTGCGTCGCCGCCCTGATCTCTGTCACAAGCCGCCCTACTTTATCGTTTTCCCCGGCTTCTTCAGACAGAAGTTCGCTGAAGCCGAGAATTACCCCCAGAAAGTTGTTAAATTCATGGGCAATGCCTCCGGCCAAATGGCCGATAGCTTCCATCTTCTGTGCTTGAAGTAGTTCTGTCTCCATTCGCAGCCGAGCGCCAATGTCACGCAAGATGACAGTGAAGAGCTTCTCATCCTCGGACTCCACTTGGGAGATTGTCGCTTCGATCGGAAACTCTTCCCCGTTAGCCCGGAGGGCTAACAGTCTGCCCGGCGAGGACATGGATCGGGCGGTAACACCAGTCCTTGCAAATCCCTGAACGTGTTGCCCATGGATCGCGCGGAATTTTTCGGGAATGAACTTATCGATGGGTTGCCCTAAAGCCTCGGACGCAGTGCATCGGAAAATCTGCTCTGCAGCCTTATTAAACACGATGATGCGCTGATTTCTGTCGATCGTGATGATCGCGTCCATTGCCGAGCCGATGATGCCTTGCAGTCGCTGCTCACTGTGTCGTAGAGCATCGTGTGCCCGCTTTTGCTCTGAAATGTCTCGCCAGAAGGAGAATCCCAGGACTTTTCGCGTTTCATCACTCAACCCACTGCGCTGTTGGATGGAAGTGGCTCTGAGGAGAGCCGTAGATGCTAGCGTTCGTGATTCGACGAGACTGACAACCTGTCGCGCTAAGATTCGTAAAGCGTTAGTCTGGCCGGGCGTTAGCCCGCGTGGAATAGAGTCCATCGCACACAGAGTTCCCAGTGCGTAGCCTTCTGACGACATGAGCGGAACGCCAGCATAGAAGCGTACACCCCCATGGGTTGCCAGGGGACAAATTGCCAATCTCCCGTCGTCCGTGAGCGTGTCGGATACGACGAGCGCATCGGATTGGAGAATGGTGTGGGCGCAGAACGACATGTCACGCGGGACTTCGGGAACATCCCAGCCGGTTCGCGACTTGAACCATAGCCGATCCGAGTCCATGAATCCGATGAACGCGATTGGTGTTCCACAGATATAGCTTGTTAAAGAGGTCAGGTCATCAAAGGATCGCTCAGGAGGTGTGTCAAGAATCTTGAAGCTCTTGAGTGCGTCGAGCCTCGCCACTTCGTTTTCAGGTTGGAGAAACCCCATTGTGGAACGCCTCATGCCTGCCACACCAGGGAAAGGCGACTTGCGGTCACTTATAATCCAACTCTATAGACGCGTCTATTAGCAACGGTGGTTACGTGGCGTATATTGGCCGTTTACAAGTGTGACCACTGCATGTTTATACTGTCAGATTTTTGGACAGTAGTTGCTGTGGCGACCGACCCCGCCACCACGGTGAAGGCTGAAGGGACGACGGTTCGCCAGTAATGCAAGGGAAGTACGGGGTCACCCGACCTCAAAACCCCTGTCGTGAGTGTAATTGGAATTTTGCAACAACAATCACGAAGAGTCCGGTATCATCGAGAGAACTGCTGGGATACTCACCGCGACAATCCTAGCAACATCCATTCTCACTCTAACCTCGCAGAGAAACTTGGCAGATCGCGGCTTCGTCGCTCTCAACACCTCTGGCCCTAAAGGAGTGTCTATGAAGCCCACGTTGCTGTTGATCTTGATTGCAGCCAGTGTCCTGCTCGGCCTGGCGGTCCTCTCTCGCGGACAATCCCCCACCCAGCCCCCAGAGGCGATCACCGGATTTGACGACCAGAGCAATGGGTTTTCCGACCTCAACCGGCGCCTAGCCGACCAAAAGGTTTTTGAGGAGATCGAACATATTGCTCCCGATGGACTCGGGCCCCTTTACAACGCCCAGTCCTGCCGCGAGTGTCACCAGACTCCCGTGACCGGAGCCGCAAGCCAAGTCACCGAACTGCGTGTGGGACATCCCGACGCGCACGGCCAGTTTCAGAATCCGCAGATCCCCATCAATCACGGCGCCCAGATCATCAAGGACCGGAACCTCGTGAATGACCGCGCCATTTGCCCTGAGATTCAAGAACGCGTACCCGACACAGAGACGGTGCGCACCACCAGGCTGGTCACGAACACGCTCGGCGATGGATATGTGGAAGCTATTGCCGACGAGACCCTGATTCAAATTCGCAAGGCACAATGCAAAGCATCGCACGGAAAGATCTGCGGTCAGGCGGTCAAAGTTCTCGTTCCCGAGAGCGAAGGCAAAGACCGCATCGGCCGCTTTGGTTGGAAAGACCAGCACGCCAGCCTGCTTGCGTTTGCTGGTGACGCGTACCTAAACGAGATGGGGATCACAAACACTCTGCAAAAAACCGAGGTGACAACCATCTGCAATCCGCCGCTCGCGACAACGGTTCCGAACGCTGACCCCACCAAGATCACCGAGCCCAACAGCCTCCCCGATCCCACCGACAATAATCTGGAAGATATTGACCACTTTGCGAGTTTCATGCGCTCGCTCAAGGCGCCCTCCAGAGACGCGACTGCGACGGCAACTCCCGAGGTCAAGCTGGGCGCTCAACTGTTCACAAAAATCGGCTGCGCAAGTTGCCATGTGGAGACCGTTGTCACCGGCAAGAGTCCAGCTTCCCCGGGAGGACCGGGCCTCCATCCCGACGCGCTCGAAAACAGAACGATTCACCCGTACAGCGATTTCCTGCTGCATAACATCGGTACGGGAGACGGCATTCCGATTGCCCTGGTTGAGCACTTTGGCCGCGAGCGAGTCGAGAAGCGCATGCATGAACTGGAGGGATCGCGAGCTGCCGAACCCGTGCAGCGTCAAAAAGGGACGATCGAGGACGAGTGCAGCGAGAGTTTTCAGACCGCCGTGCTCGAAGGAGAACAGCACCCCGACCTGTTGCGGGATACGCTCTGCGCACGCAACAAGATCAGGACGGCTCCCCTCTGGGGACTTCGACTGCGCTCTCGTCTGATGCACGATGGAGCATCGGTCCAACTCGACGATGCCATCCTTCGCCACCAGGGAGAGGCTGAAACAGTAACCGAACGCTTTTCCAAGCTTACGCTCGCGGACAAAAAAGCTCTGTTGGCTTTTCTCCAGTCGCTTTGAAAGTCTCGTTAGGCGGTGCACGCATCCTTCTGGTCAGATGGCGGATGCAGACTCGTTCGCTCGACAAGACGAATCACATTACTGTTTTTAGCAAGACGATTACACGCATTGAGAATTCGTTGACCCAAGGTCAATGAGTGCAATCGCGATGTTACGTCAATTGTCTGCCCACAGTGGTAGCCTTGTGACGTTATGGGTGCTTGGGGAACGGCACTTTTCTCAGACGATACCGCATGTGATGTGCGCGAGTCCTACGTCGATTTTGTTGGCGATGGTCTGACCGGCCCTGAAGCGACGAAGGCGCTTCTGCATGAGTGGGCCGCTTCTCTGAACGATCCTGACGAGTCCCCAGTGCTTTGGTTGGCACTGGCCGCCACCCAGTGGAGATGTGGGCGGCTTGAGGGTCACGTCTTGCAACAAGCACTGAACGTCATCGACAGCGGATCGGACCTAGCTAGATGGGAGTCCGGTTCGAAGGATTTCAAGAAGCGTAAGGCCGTTCTTGAAAAACTCCGTGCTCAACTCACTTCTCCGCAACTTCCCGAGAGGCACATCCCAAAACGATTCCGGGATTCGAACGAATGGCGAATCGGTGATCTCGTTGCCTACCGAATGCAGTCCGGCCGTTTCGTCATCTTGCGGACCATTGGTCACCACCGCGATAAGGGCGGAACAGGCCCAATCTGTGAGCTTCTCGATTGGAGCGGCGAGGAAATACCAAAGTCATTCAAGTCCTTTGACATTCGCAAGAGCCGTGGGGCCAGACCCATCACTCAGTTCCTGATCGGACGAACGCGGGCCAAAGAAAGACCTGATGACCGACTCCAGTATCTCGGCGTGAACATGAAGCCGTCACAGAAACCCGGAGGATTCACGGTCTTGTTGTGGAGGTGGTTCGATAAAACGCTGAGAGAGGATTTCGGACTGAAATAAAAGCACACCAACTAACCGATTGTTGACGAAAACAGGCGTGGGTGTTGAAAAACTCCCTTTTCGTCTCAAACAGCCAAAATTTGGGGATAGAAAATGTCTACCCGACCCGAGAAGATCGATTGTGGGGCTTCCTGACGCGATTTTATTTTTGCGAATTTCGCGGGTAGGAGTTTTTCAACAGCCACAGGCGATAGCGCTCATCGACCGGGCTTTTGTGTGCGTCAGTGTTTCCTGCGGGGTAGTCGTCGGTTAATGTCATCTGCAGAGAAGGATTCAGGAACACAATCGCCAAGCCACTCACAGGCCTCATCGTGATTCGGGTGAGTGGCGTCCTGGAGTGCTTGGAGAAGTTCTGCAAATCCTTGCGGTCCCCCACAGTCTTCGGGTGGACAACATCGTTGACCCGCCACGCAGATCTGCTGAAACGATTCGTCTCCCAGCAAAACTTCTACAAGAACAAGCTCGTGCTGCCAGCCGTCCCCGAAATCGTACTCGTACAATAACCTCGACCCCACCGTCCAGATCAACTCCCCGAGCTCGGTCCGGTTCTCATTTGCCACCTTGGTGCCGGCTACATACCTGGAATCAGCACGCCTTTGCCTTGGCAAAAGAAATTGATGAAGGTGTGAATTCGTCCACCCCATCACGGTCTGCAAGGTCCGGTGCAGATTGCGAAGCGTAATCTCGCGAGGAACTAAAATGCGCCTCCAGACCGGCGGGCTTGTGCCGAGGAGGGTCACTTTGATGGCATACACTTCCATGCGGGTTTCGGGCTGTCTCAAGCGGCCGTGTCCTCTGCCAAGAATTTGGCGAAAGAACGGATCGACTTCAGCTTGTCCTCCCGCAATCCGCGCAGGTCTTCCTCCTCCCGGAGCCGCTTTTCGTACAAGAGTCTCCCAAACACCTGCGTCAGTTGCGAATACCGATAGTCGTACTTGCGGTCGATCTCTTTACGGCGTTCGGTCAGGTAAAGTTCCAAGTCCCATAGATCCGACGACTGCTGGATCTGGCTGGCCATCTTCTTTGCTTCCTGAATCACCTCGTGAAGCTCTCGCCCCAGGGCAGCGTCGAAGGCTTTGCGGGCGATGATCTTTTCCGACCTCGACCAAATCGGTTCGTTCTGGTATGGATATGTGTTTTGGGTCGCCGATGGGCTGCTCATTTCCCGATCCTCCGTGGCCGCATTCTACCCCTTGCCGAGATGCCTTTTCTACAGCTTCGCTGGCCCCGTCCGCCGGGACAGATTCCACACGTTTCGCCTGCTGCTGCCCATCCGTTCTGAGGTCGAAAAGGTCGTTCACTGGATGGCCGAGATTCTGTTTGCAGCCGAGATAGCGTTCCGTGGTCTGCACTGATGCATGCCCGAGCAAGAACTGAATCTGCTCTAGTTCGCCGCCGCGGTCGTGGCACAGCTTCGCGCAGGTCCGCCGCAGGTCGTGCGGTGCAATGTGCTCCAAGCCTGCTCTCTGGCAGCAGGTTCTCACCACGTACCAGACAACGTTCTGCGAGAGGCCGCTGCCCCACACCTTTCCCCGTCTGGCGACCGCTCGAAAGATTTTGCCCTCACAGACCCCAGCGGCTCGTGTCCATTGATCGAGAGCGGCTTTCACCCAGTTCGGAATGGGCACCGTGCGGATGTGGCCACCTTTGCCAATCAGATCAACAACGGCCCAGTGTCCTTGGCGCATCTGGATGTCGTCCAACTCCAAACCGACCAGTTCCGACCTGCGAAAGCCACAACCGAACAGCATGGCCAACATCGCATAGTCGCGCTTGGCGCGCATAGTGTCTCCCCCTGCATGCTTCAGCACTTCGGAACTCTGCTCCGCGCTCAACCAATTTCCGGACCGGAATCCGAGCTGCTTGACTCCCTTGACGCGGCTAATCCCCGCGGCCAACTCGGGACTCAGCAAGCCAGCGTCGGCGGCTTCGTGAGCCAGGCGACGCACGGCGGCCAGCTGCTGGTTGATGGTGTTGGCGGCCAGATGCCGCGATTCCAGGTACATGCGATAGCGCACGACGACGATGCGGTTGAAGGCCAGCCGAGGCTCGGAGCAGTACCAGGCGATGAACTGGTCGATGGCGTACTCGTAGACTCGGCGCGAAGCTGGCGAGCCGAGGCTATTGAGAACTGCCGTTTTACAATGATCCAGGTCTGGCAGGCGGAGCACTCGGCGACGGTAATTCGGCTTGATTCTTTGTTTGCCCATGGCGACGGCCTCCCATGCCGCAGGATTGGAACTACGGCACAGACTGTCTGGGCGATGCAAGTATTGCCACTAGGTAAGGGTTAGAGGGTTCTGAGCGCTATCGCCTGTGGGTGTTGAAAAAGTCACGTCGATTAGCAGGATGAGATTCAGCAGAAGCATGGTAGAAGAAAGCATCCGCCCATGCTCTGTTTGATTTCGATCCTCGGAGGCCTGCTGATCATGATGGGGCAACACGACCGTTCTGAAGCACTGTTCTACTACTTCCGCCTGGAAGATCAAGTTCCCGAGAACCATCTGCTGCGGTTGATCGAGGAGCACATCAGCTTTGCTTTCGTGCGCGAACGATTGAAGGACAGCTACAGCGACACGGGGCGGCCTTCGATTGATCCTGAGCTTCTGCTGCGCATCCTGTTGATTGGCTATTTGTATGGCATCACGAGCGAGCGCAAGTTGGTCGAGGAACTGCGCATGCATCTGGCCTGGCGTTGGTTTACCGGCCTCGGGTTTGATCAGGAGATTCCGCACCACTCCACGTTCTCGAAGAATCGGCACGGACGTTTTCAGGAATCGAAACTGTTCGAGCAGTTGTTTGAGGAGATCGTGGCGCGCTGCCTGGAAGCCGGACTGGTGCAAGGCGACAACCTGTCGGTCGATGGCAGTTTCGTCGAGGCCAACGCCAACAAGGGAAGCCGCATTCCGCGCGAGCAGTTAGCCGAAGCGGCGCACGTGAACCAAAGCGTGCGCCAATACCTGGTGGAACTGGAGCAGCAGAACCCAGCCGAAGAGCCAGTGCACGAGCAGGAACTAGTATCCACCACCGATCCGGATGCGACCTATGCGACCAAGGGTGGAACTCCGGCTCGGCTGGGTTACTACGACAATTATCTGGTCGACAATCGCAGTTGCGTGATCGTAGGTGTACAAGCGACGGCCGCCCGCATGAGCCAGGAGACGGTAGCCGCTCAAGACATGATCGCTCGTTTCGCCGAATGGCAGGGACGGGAGCCCGCGTCCGTGGCCGCCGATGCCACGTATGGGAACGGCGAGTTCCTGCAATGGTTAATGGAGCGGGGGATCACACCGTATATGCGCACGCGGGACAGTGCTCTGCGGAAGAACAGTCCGCTCTACGGTCCCGAGCGTTTCACCTTTCTTCCTGAAAGCAACAGTTATCGCTGTCCCGCAGGCCAGCAACTCAACTATGGCGGACACAATGCTCGGAACCGCACCCACGTCTATATCGGGACCCGCAAACGTTGTGGGGCGTGCGCACAAAAAGCGCAATGCACCACCTCGCCGTTAAAGTATCTTGCCATCCACATGCATGAGCCGGCCCGGCAACGTGCGCGAGACTTGGCCAACACGCCAGGCTTCGCGAACGCACAACGGGAAAGAAAGAAGGTGGAAGCGCTGTTCGCGGAACTCAAGAATCAGATCGGACTGCGTCGCTTGCGCTTGCGTAGAATGAAGTTCGTTCGCGAGCAGTTCTTCCTGGCAGCGGCGGCACAAAACATTAAGCGACTAGTCCGCTTCCTCAGCCAAGATCCAAGGCCTCCACTCCCCGCAACCACTTAGGTCTCCCACCCTCGCAAGAAACTCCTCCTCGCTACGGTACCCCACCCCACCGACAGTGCTTCCGAGCGACCCTTTTTCAACACCCACGCCTGATTTCTCCAATTGACATTTTTTCCAATTCCTAGACCGCCGAATGCAATTTCCGTCGCGGTGATCCATCACCGTACCAGGTTCGCTGCGTCACAGCGGTGATTGACGAGGGTCACTGCGGTCCGGCAATCACGGGAGTATGGTAGGTGGGGATTTGTTTACTCCGTTGCTGCTGGTTCCAAGTGCGCGGGTGGCCATGTGGTGAACCTGAACGTTGCCGGACGGACACCAGGAGGGGACAAGCCCATGGGAAACCTGCCCTCCTACGACGAACTCAACGCGAATTTCGATTGGGCGATCGCCGAGCGCGAGCTAGGCTATCGGCCGGGCGATGTGATCAACATCGGTTGGATGTGCAGCGACCGCCTATGCCGCATGGGACTGGCTCAGAAACCGGCACTGCTCTGGGAAGACTATCAGGGCAACCAGAAGCGCTTCACGTATAACGAACTTCGGGTCTACTCCAACACCATCGCCCATTTCCTTGCCGACCTAGGAATTCTCCCCGGAGAGCGAGTATGCCTGTTTCTCGACCGGGTGCCCGAGTTGTACATCGGATTCCTGGGCATTCTGAAAATGGGCGCGGTGGCTCAGCCACTGTTCTCTGCATTTGGAGACGAATCTCTTTGTGTGCGGCTCAAGGACGCTGGAACCTCGGCGATCATCACGCAGAAGAAACATCTTCTTAAGGTCCGCAAGATCCGCGAACAACTCTCGAACTTACGGCACTTCCTTGTGGTAGATGCGCCGCAGGCGTCTTTACAGGACCGGGAGACTGCCTTCGCGATGGAACAGGCGCAGCCCGTCGAGGACTTCCCAATTTACCCGACGAAGGCCGAATCTCCGTCGGTTCTGCACTACACTTCGGGCACTACGGGTCAGCCCAAGGGCGCGCAGCACGTCCACTACTCGATCGTCTCGCAATATCTCACCGCGAAATGGGTGCTCGATCTTCAGCCTGACGACATTTATTGGTGCAATGCCGACCCGGGTTGGGTAACTGGCACGTCCTACGGCATCATCGGTCCCTGGGCGAACGGGATTACGCAAGCAGTTCTGGATTCTGGGTTCAACGCCGATAAATGGTACGAGTTCATCGAAAAGTACCGCGTTACTGTCTGGTACTCGGCGCCGACTGCTATCCGCCTGCTCATGAAAGAGGGAGCGGAAATCATCCGCAAACATGATCTGTCTAGCCTGCGTCATCTGGCCAGCGTGGGCGAACCGCTGAATCCCGAGGCCGTGATCTGGTCCAGAGAAGTCTTCGGGAAGCCTTTCCACGACACGTTCTGGCAGACCGAAACTGGCTGTATCGTGATCACGAACTTCCCTGGGATGGAAATCAAACCCGGCTCGATGGGCAAGCCGTTCCCCGGGATCACCGCAACCGTGCTGGATCCGAAGACCTACGAACCGGCCAGAGCAGGTCTGATTGGGTTGCGCCCAGGCTGGCCCTCGCAGATTCGCGGCTATTGGAACAACACGGCCGGATACCAGGCGAAATTCAGGAATGGATGGTACCTGTGCGGAGACCGTGCCTCGATCGATGCGGATGGTTACTTCTGGTTCATGGGGCGCGATGACGACGTCATCAACACCGGCGGGCACCTGGTCGGTCCTTTCGAAATTGAATCGGCTCTGCTGGAATGCCCAGGCGTCGCCGAGTCTGCGGTCGTCGCTAAACCTGACCTGGTCAACATGGAAGTGGTGAAAGCGTACGTAACTGTCAAGCCAGGTTTTCAACCATCCGATGACCTTGAACTGGAAATCATGAACCATATTCGCAAACGGCTATCCCCGCTGGCCATGCCCCAGGAAATTGAGTTTGTAAATTCTCTGCCCAAAACCCGCAGCGGCAAGATCGTACGCCGTATCCTGCGATGCAAGGAATTCCATGAGCCGGTGGGGGACCTCTCCACCATCATGGACGACTGAACCGAGGCCAACTATGGACGAAATCACCCAAGTAGTTCGCGACTACATCACGCGGGAATATCTGGAAGAGGGAGACGAGCGAACCATCACTGAAACAACGCCACTGATTTCGGGTGGCATTGTGGATTCGTTTTCCATGGTGTCGCTGCTTCGGTTTCTGGAGAAAAAGTACGCGATTGACATTCCCGACGAATGCGCCAGCCCCGAAGCTTTCGATACCGTCGAACGCATCGTGGGACTGGTGCGACGTTTCCAGAAGGCTGAGGTTACCAGGGGTTAGAGCGTGCCCGCCGCCGGACCCGGTCCGGCTGGGTAGCTCGACTGAACAAGAAATCTCATTCAGCGAGGTGCTTCATGGCTTTTGCCGATACAGTTCGCCGCCGCTATCAGACTGATCTCGAGGGAATCAAAACCGCAGGTCTGTTCAAAGAGGAAAGGTACATCCACTCGCCACAGTCCTCGGAAATTGAGGTGGAGTTCCCGGTTGGCTCGGCAATCAGGAAGTGTATCAATGTTTGTGCCAACAACTACCTCGGACTCTCCAGCCATCCTGACGTTATCGCGGCGGCGCACGCAGGATTGGACGCACGCGGCTACGGCATGTCCTCGGTACGTTTCATCTGTGGTACGCAGGACATCCATCGGGAGTTGGAGAATCGCCTGACCGCGTTCCTCGGCACCGAAGATACCCTGCTGTTCCCCTCCTGCATGGACGCGAATGCCGGAATTTTCGAAGCCTGCCTGAATGAGCAGGACGTAATGATTGCCGACCGGCTCGTTCACGCCTCCATCGTAGACGGAATGCGCCTCTGTAAGGCGATGCAGGATACCTACAAACACTCCGACATGGGGCACCTTGAAGAAAAACTGCAAGAACACCAGGACAAGCGGTCGCGCATGGTGATCACGGATGGCGTGTTTTCAATGGATGGCGATACCGCCAAGCTGGCCGACATTGTCGCGCTCGCGGAGAAGTACAACGCCATGGTCTTCGTGGATGATTCACATGCTACGGGCTTCATGGGCAAGACCGGACGTGGGACGCACGAGCACTGCGGCGTGTTCGGCAAGATCGATGTCATCACCACGACGCTGGGAAAAGCGTTGGGCGGTGCTTCCGGAGGGTGCGTGAGCGGGCGCCGCGAACTGGTGGAGATGTGCCGTCAGCGGGCACGTCCTTACCTGTTTTCCAACGCCGTGGCGCCGGTGATTGTGGCAGGTGCGCTCAAGGTGTTGGACCTGATCAGCGCCTCCACCGATCGTCGCGACAAACTGGAGGAGAACGCCAGGTACTGGCGCGGCTTGCTCAAAGAGGCTGGTTTCGACCTGAAGGAAGGCGATACGCCGATCGTGCCGGTCATGCTCTACGACGCCAAACTTGCACAAGACTTTGCCCGCGATCTCTTTGATGAGGGCGTTTACGCAATTGGGTTCTTCTTTCCGGTCGTGCCCAAAGGGCAGGCCCGCATTCGGACGCAACTGTCCGCGGCTCACGATAAACACCATCTGGACGCCGCCATCGAGGGGTTCAAGAGAGTAGGAAAGAAACACGGCATTTTAGGTTTGGGAAGAAAGGAACTCATGGCGAGAGCCGTTGCCTAATCGGCGGAAGATGAGAGCAGCCCAGCACCTTGCCAAGTCTATCTGGAAGCCAGCTCCGTGACGGTTTCAGGAGGAAACAGAGGTCGTATGCTATGTGCCGAGCTTGAGGAACTGGAAGCAGAATTCGATGACATTCTTACCGCGCTCGAGAATCCGCACCTCACTGAGCAGGAAAGGCGCTCCCTGCAGGCAGCATATTCCCGGCTGAGCCGCACAATAAGGGATCACCAGAAGCAGGGTCACGATGGTGGTCCTTGCTTCGAGGAATAGAGCCCCTCATGCGAGCAAGAAGCCCTTGGGCTCAAACGCTTGTTCCTCGGCAGCGTTTTAGAAGCTGTAGCCCGCCACGCGCGCTGCTCTGTGGGCGCATCAACGTGTGCGCTTAGTCACAGACAGAGTGTTTTGAACCATCTACTGTTGCAATTGGCACTTGTCTCTTCCGCTCTCTCAGGCGATGCAGGTGCAATTAATGTACGATCCCGCACGACGGCCGTAGCGCCGTAGAGGAGGTTCCCATGCCCCTCGATTCTCTGGAACTACGTACTTCTCTCCAAAGAGTGCTTGTCGGTCTGATCTTGATTCTGGTTCCGCTCACCGTATTCGGCTTCTATGTAGCGTTGCAGGGAGACAGCCAGATTCGCCAGATGGCCGGCGAAAATATCCGCTCCGTGACACGCACCTCGGCTGAGTTCACCTCCGAATTCATAGCAGGGCGCGTGCGGGACGTGAGCGTGATCGCCAACAACCCCAGTGTCGTTCAGGCAGTTCTTTCCGCCAACCACCAATACGAACGCCTTTCCGACGACGCTGTTATGAGCAAGCTCGTAGCCGCCGAGAAGAAATGGAACAACTCGGAGGGCGATACCTTGGCGAGAAACATCCTCAGCTCCGATATAGCCCGTCAACTCCGTCGCATGCGGGAGCTAAATCCGATCTTGCTGAAAGTCACGGTTGCGGATGCCAGCGGCACCACCGTCGCAGCCACGGATAAGCCTTTGCACTACTTTCAGATGGATCGCCGGTACTGGGGGTTGCTGTATTCCCAAGGACAGGGTGCAATTCAGGTCGCCGATCTGCGCTACGACGACGAGAACCGGCTTTACTACATAAGTATCGCTTACCCCATCCTGCAGGAAGGCACGGGCAGGTTCATCGGCGCGGTCACGGCTCTGGTCGATGTTTCGCCGCTGTTTGCGCAACTGAACCGGCAGCAGATCGGACATACCGGACGACTGTTCTTGGTGCGCGACGATGGAACTGTGATCCAGGCACCCGGCGTAACCCCATCCATGAAGATCCATTCCGAAGAATACAGCGCGATCCGCGACTCTCTCGGGAACCTGCGGGGTCGCGAAACCGGATACCTTTTCAGCGCGTTTTCCAAGGGCGAGAAATATCTCGTGGGGTTCGCCGACGTCGGATTGAAGGACGCGTTCCCCAACCTTCCTTGGATCGTCGTGGCCAGTCAGGAAGAGCGGGAGATCACAGGCCCCATCCGAAATGTGGCTGCTTTCGCGCTATTCGTCATGATTCTGTCGCTGTTGATGCTTAGTTTGCTCGCCGCGTACGTGTTCCTGCATCGCGTGCAGAAATTGGAGGATATTGAAACGCCTCCGGAAGACACGCCGCGTCCCGCAGCCGCGTGACAACGTCGGGCCCGGGCAGGCGATTGGCATAGTCTGAGACACGGACTGATGTCCAGCACAGGAGAGCTTTATGGTGCTCGCCTCCGAATTGAAACCGGGTATGGTGGTTCGGGTCGAAGAGCAGGTCTACCGCGTTCTCGAAGTTGAATCCAGGGCTGCGATCGCGAAGTTGGGCGGCGTGATCAAGGCCGAGTTGAGCAATATGAGGACGGGTCGCTTGTGGGAAGCTCGCTTCCGGCCGCAGGAGCGGCTGGAAGAGCTCCAGGTCGAGCGGCACATCATGGAGTTCCTCTATCGTGCAGGGGACACCTGCACGTTCATGAACCCTCACACCTTCGAACAGGTTGAGGTCCCGTGCGAAATCCTCGGACCGGCCGAGAGGTTCCTCCAGTCAGGCACAGCAGTCCCGCTGGACTTCTTCGAGGGCAAACCAATCAGCGCCGTATTGCCGGATATTGTTGAAGCTCGTGTGGTCCAGACAACCCCGCCTGTTCACTCGCAACAAGACAGCGCCTGGAAGGAAGCTACGCTCGACAATGGTCTCGTGATCCGCGTTCCACTCTTCATTGGTCCGGGAGAGAATGTGCGGATGGACCTGCGGACCGGTCGTTACCTGGAACGGGCGCACGCGGAACGGAGGCGAACTGCTTAAGTAGAGTTTCTTTAACTAAGTGTTAGAAAGGTCCTAGGGTTAATAGCCGTGTATGGGTCTTCCGGAAGATAAAAGGCCCCTGGGAAGCAGAGCTCGCATGATGGAATTCTTCTGCAAAACCTGTGGCAAGCGCAAGGGTGATGCCAAAGGCTGGCTGCTGGGCTTCGAGGGCTCAGGAAGGCCAGGGAGGGTCATGAAATACACCATTAGCCTGCTCGGGAAGTGGGATGACCAGCGTGCCAGTGAACGGAATGCCGTGCATTTCTGCTCTGCCGAGTGCCAGAACAAGTATGTGTGGGCAAGCTACGGAGACGATACCTGGGCAATGTAGTTGTCTTTGGCCCGCGGAGCACGGCAGCGGCGCAATGGAGGAGGACATGGGACCATTGGTGAAGTCTCGATTCGGGGAACAGTATTCCCCAATCAGCGTCGAGTTGCTGGAGACGCTCCTGGCGGATTACCCGAGACGCGATTTTCAGATTCGGTTGTGGGACGGCACGACTTGGGGAATGAAAAAGCAGCCGCGCTTCGTACTGGTTCTCAAGCGTCCGGAGGCATTGCGCGCGATGTTTCTCTCGCCCAGCGAACTCAAGCTGGGGGAGGCCTACATTTACGACGACTTTGACATTGAGGGAGACCTCGAAGCCGCCTTCGACTTAACGGACTACCTGCTTGGTCAGGAGTGCAGCCTATGGGAAGGTTTTGATCTTAGAGATCGGCTGCAGAAATTGTCCGCGAACGATCATCCACGAGCAGGCCCCCGCCCCATCAAGTTGTGGGGTTCAGTTCATTCCAGGGATCGGGACCAACAAGCCGTCACCTATCACTACGATCTTCCAACCGGGTTCTACGCGCTCTGGCTGGATCAGCGCATGGTCTACTCGTGCGCTTACTTCACCACCCCGGAAGAAGATCTGGATTCGGCACAGCAGCACAAGCTGGATTACGTCTGCAAGAAGCTGCGACTCCGTCGTGGCGACCGTCTCCTGGATATTGGCTGCGGTTGGGGCGGATTGATCATATACGCAGCCGCTAACTATGGCGTGCAAGCTGTAGGGCTCACACTCAGTGTGCCGCAGGCGGAGATGGCGCGACAACGCCTGCGCGAAGCAGGCCTGAACGATCGATGCCGCGTGGAGGTTTCAGACTACCGCGACATTGACCATAGCCAACAGTACGACAAAATTGTCAGTGTTGGCATGTTTGAGCACGTCGGCGAAGCGCTCCTGCCGGAATACTTCAACCTAGCGTACGAGCTGTTGCGGTCGGGCGGGGTATTTCTTAACCATGGAATTGCCTATTCCACCACCTACCACCGGAAGGGCCCGTCCTTTAGTGACCACTATGTCTTTCCGGATGGCGAGCTCGTCCCGATCAGCACCACGCTTCGAGCAGTTGAACTCAGCGGGTTGGAGGTTCGGGATCTGGAAAACCTGCGCGAGCACTATGCCTTGACCCTTCACAATTGGGTACAGCGGCTGGAGGCCCATGCAGAAGAGGCGCGCAGGATCACGGATGATAAAACCTACCGGATATGGCGCCTTTATATGGCCGGCTCTGCTCACGGATTCCGCACTGGTCGCCTGAACGTGTACCAGACGCTCCTCGTTAAGTCACGACACGGCGACAGTGGTTTGCCGCTGACGCGGAAAGACTGGTATCGCGTCTAATACACAACCGATCCGACATACGATTCGTGGTGCCCTGTCGCGGTATTAGGGTTTCTTGCCCTGCATCACATCGGATAGCGCGAGCGAGTGGCCGGCAATCCGGAAACTATCTCAGTCTGCCTGCGCTGACAACCGAACGAGCGCATCAGTTTTCGCAGAATCGCGATTTCACCACTGACCGGGTTGTTGGTTCTCATCGCGACCTCGAGAACTGACCGCCAGGCTTGTCAACGGCGAAGTTCCTCCATCGGTTCCAACGCTGGTTGCATGACACTGAGACGGTTCACAATCGACTCGAGAAGCTTCTCCCTCTTACGCAATGCAAGCTTGAATTCGCGATGGTCCGTACGTGAGATCTCCCTCAGCAGTGCAAGATGCCTTTCACCAAGAATCTCCGACAAAAGCTCCCACTCCTCTACCGTTAACGTGAGTTCCATAATTCCTCCGTGCTGTTCGCGCGACGGTGGCAGATCGCTGGACCATGCGTCCGCAGCAATAAGAGAATTCGAGTCATTCGCCTCAGGGGGTGTGCGTCTCAACGGGCGGGAACTGCTCTTCGGGGAGGCACGACTGCCTTCTTAGAAATTATCCTACTTTTCCACTGCGGCGGCGAAGAAAAATGGCGGAGCCAGACTGGCAATTCGGAAACGGCCCCCACGCGCAATGCGACCCCACGTCTGACTTCGCCTTCAATTGACGATAAATCCCGTTTAACGCTAGTGCTTTTTCGGAGGCGCGCCCCGGTGTGCGCCTGGGGTGGAACAGAAGGTTGGGGCGCGCGTTCGAAAAAGCCGTCAGAAGGAAGCCGCTGGCGCGGCGGGCGCGGGCGTTATGCAAATTGAATGCGGCGAAGGAGAGGTGTTGAAGTTTGGCGGGAGATCGCACGGAGGGGAGGAGAAGGTTGGCGAGCACGTGGGAGCGGGAATCAATGATCGAGAACGGTCTGACGTGTCAACAATTCTCCCGACGCGAAGCGTCGCCGTTGTTTGGTGCCCATCCTTTCGGTGGTAGTTCCTGAAGAAGGCGGGGGAAGCGGGAACCCTAGGCCCCTGATTACGTATCAAATTGCCAAGGGTGAGCCTGTTCCTCGTCATTGAGCGGGCGTGGGTGTTTGTCTTCCCCGAATTTCAGCTTTTTCACCGTGCCCCTCTTTATGGGGCTTTCGTCGCACAGTTCCCATTCCACAGCTTTGGTGAACATGTGGGAGATCAGAGCCAGCACTCGATCGGCGTGGTAGGGAGTTGCTTTCATCAAGCCGTGAATCTTTTCGATGTCATGCAGCCTGAGGTCCGTCAGTTTACGCTCCGCTAATTGTGGAAGAAGTCGCCTGATGTTTCCGCGATCATTGCACACGCTGCCCGCCCGCTTGTGCGTCTGTGCGTACTCCAGATACTTCGTGATGAGGTCTGCAAACGTCGGCGCTGACTCGCGCTAAATCTTAAGATCGGGCGGACCAACTCCCGCGTTAATCCCGGTTACTAGCTGGTTGGCTGTGATTCGGGCAGCGGTGGCGCTCATTGCGGGAAAGCGTCCGATCTTGTAGCGCCTCCGCCTGCCGTTCAGCGTGTAGTTCAGAACGAATGATTTCGAGCCGCCTGCGTTGATGCGCACCCCGAAGCCGGGAATCTTATTGTCCCACTCGATGTGCTGTCCACTCTGTGGTGGCTTGAATCCTTTGACGTAATCATCGGTGATTTTGTCTCTGATTCGTCCTATAGAACCTCTCCTAGTCTCCGCAAAAATACTTTCAGGACTACTACGCCACAGAATCGAAGTACAGGGGACGCATTCACTCGATCCAGCGTAGCAGCGGGAAGCTGGCAATCATGCTGGAACGGAAGCGCCACATCAGGCGAGGTCGAGTTTCTACAGCAGCCATGCACGCCTATGTCACAGCGTTAGTGTCGATCTACGAGCGGGCGACTGATGATGATCGCATCGGGCGCCGCTATGATGCTCACCGACCCTTTCTTCTGCCCCCGGCCCCCAGGCACCCCCTAGAATGGGTTCGCCAGGCGTTTACCGAGCGTTTGCCAAGTGACTGCTGGGGTGAGACCTCGGCCGCCCCGTTGAGAGAACAATGAGACGGCCGAGGCCTAAGACTGCTATGGCTCACCGGCACGGTGTGTACGGAACATCGAATACGCTCTGGTTCTTGGCTTTCTTTATGGAGTTGAAGTTATCACCATTCGCCTGCGGGCAGAACTTGCTGGTGCTGAGCGGGTACTCCACGTTGAAGATTGCTTTGCCCGCTCCATAGAAGTTGTAGGTTCCAGTGTTGTAGTCCTGGCAGAAACTATACTGCCAGCACTGCTCATCAACCACGTAATCGAATGCATTTACGACCTGCTGGTTATTTAGTTCATACGTTGCGTCGGAGCAGGCATACCCGAGGTCCTTGGCCGCAACGGACATATTGTCGGCATGAGCGTCCGCAGCCACATTCAGGTTGTAGGCCAATTGTGTGGCGCAACTGATCGTGAACCCGGACTTGTTGCCGGCGGCGAACATCACATCGGGCTCGAAGGACTCAAAGCCGGCCGCCGCCGCCCGGTCCATTCTTCCCCGATAGATTTTCCTCATGAAGTCGGCTTGGCCCTTGTCGTTGTTAATACTCACGTAATATTCGTTCGGAAACGTTTTGCTGAAGGCTTTACCGATAAAACAGCCGCCGCAGGAATTGTCGAAATCGACCATTTGCTGGTAGTCCCCGCGAAAATCCTCGGCATCACCCACGGTCCCATACGCGATGGCGTGGCGTCCCGAGTTGTGCAGCGCGGCCAGAGCGTGCACTGCTGGCGTGTAAAGGTCAATTTGGTCGGTTGTAGCTGCCGGGTCGGCAACGATGGCTGCCACCTCGAAGTCCATGTCGATGACGTTTGGAGTTACACAGGCGCCACCTGTATATGGGGCCACACAGATGTTCACGTTGATTCCGTCCGTCGAAGCGTACGTTGACGCACCTGTTGAACTGACCTGAAGTTGGTACTGCCAACGATAGTCTTGGGGCGGAATCCACAACGTTCCAGCAACGCCGGCATTCGTGAATACATCCATGACTGCGTAGTCCACGTTCAGGTAGCCGGAGGAATTCTGGGAGACAAGCTGGACCTGGATCTGACCTGACGCGTTCACATATTGTGTCAGCGGACGGCCCAGCGCCATGCGTTGAAGCCACTTCCAGCGCGCATAGTTGGCGGAGTCGAGAGTGCCGTTGGTACTGCTGTTGCAAGGATGAGTACCGGTTGTGCCGCCACAAACGTTCTGATTTCCAAGCGATTCATACTTGTTGGTCGTCCAGTTGTAAAGGCTCCAGGTGAACGCGTCCGAGCTGGCGGACGGCCCAAGAACGTTAGCGAGAAAGGTCAAAGTCGTGATCTGCGCCGGGTTCACCGCGGGCGGCAAGGAGTAAGTGAAATAGCCCTGGTAGCTCGACCCCGGCGGCGTTCCGAATTGGACATATTTGGTCGAATCATTCTGGGTATCGATTTGGTCCTTCGTCGCAAGAGCGTTGATTGAACCTGAGTAGGAACCGACTTGGTTGGTGATGGTCACCGGGGCAACAATGGTTTCGGTCACATGTCCAGCGTGTGCCCGGCGCAGAGGTACGATGGTCATGAGCCCGACTGCAATGAGAGTGGTAATTGTTCTGGTCGTGCCTTTCGAATTCTTTGTCATAAATTTCCTCCAAGATGCAGGCTCGTGAAACTATGTGCAGACCTTGCGGAATGATGGTTCGGCCAGAGTCCGAAGAAGTTTCCCTACCCGTCTCCATGCCGCGGTCAGCGGCACGAAGACCACGGGTAGTCGTACAGATTCTGGTCCTTGAATTCAGTATTGAACCGGTACGGGTATGGCTCCTGGGTGCAGACGTCTTCAGGTTTGGCAAAGTACTCAATCTGCAGCACGGGCTTCCCAGCCTTGACGACCGGCAGCAGGTAATCGCATTCGCTATATAAGAAGCAAGACTCATCGATGTGAAAATCTTCGTGACGCACGAGATCCTTGACTTGCAGAAGGTCATAATTGATCCCGGCCGCTAAGTTCCGCATGTGAGCGAGATTCAGCATCCCGATGTTGTAGAGGAGCTGTGCTTCAGCGGAAATATTCCACCCCGTGGTTTTCTTGCCGACTTGCCATTCCCAGGTCACGTCGAAATAGGCTGCGTCAAAGCCAGCGTGCTGGCAGCTAGCAAGCCGTTTGTCCATCATCGCGAATAGAAACTCGCGCTGGCCTTTGTCGTTATTGAGATTTAGAAACGGATCGCCCGAGTCATACTGCTTTCCCAGCAGACACCCTGAACACTTCGTGTCAAAAGCAACGAACTTCTCATAGTCCGATCGATAGGGTTCAGCCGTTCCGATATCCACGTAGCAGATCGCCTTCTTGCCGTCCGCGTGAATCGCCGCGACGGCGTCGCGGTTGGGCGTTCCGGGAGCGTAGTCGGGACACGCTCCGTTGTCGGCGTAAAGATCAATCGCATACACGTCGGGCGACACGACAGTGCCGTCGAAGGCCTTGTTTCGAACTCTCGTGTTGTAACCACCCGTAGTGCAGTGGGATTCGACTCCCTGGAGTTGAAATTGTGCACGCAGATTCTGCGGTGGCTGCCAACGAGCCGAGCGACTGTCGTCCGGCACTGGCCCTGGACTGGTTTGGGAATCCGCTCTGATCGCGCATATGAACTGTGCCGACAAAAGCACCAGCACCCAGATAGCAGCGCTTCTCAGAGGAAAGGTCCATAAGCTGCTCAATGTATGTTTTGTTGAATCGGCGCTCATTGTTACCTCCAATGATTTTGGAGCCACCGCGCGGGCGGCGAGCTCACGGGTTAGCAGACTATGGTTCTTCGTAGCGGCGGCTATCTTGAACTTCGAACGTCGTCTTCAACGTTCCTTCAACCGTAATGGGCACTTTCCGAGTCGCCGCCATTCCATCTACACCATCCACTTTCAGCGAAACCTCAAAATTACCTTTGCGCGTATATGCATGCTGAACGACAGACACACCTTCTGCCGTGGTTCCGTCGCCAAAGTCCCAGTGATACGCAAGCGCAGGAACTCCCGCCGGATCGAGAACTGCCCGGAATTCTGCACTCTGCCCAATATCCGTGTTGCCACCGACCTTCACTTCTACGCCCGGAGCCTTGGCAGCAACGGCATTGTTCACCAGTTTGATCACACGAACTGAACGGGGAGCCTGCTCGTCAATGCTCAACACGCCATTCTCGAGATTCAGCACCCGATCCGGATGCAACACGTCTGCGGCCGTCGCGTCGCTTTTCGCCGCGAACCCAGACTCTGCTAACGCCAACCTGTGGCTGCGAGGTGATTCGGTCCAGTTGAAGACCACCAGAATAGAGTGCCGGTCATCTTCGCGCAGAAAGAAGACGCTGGGTTGCTCGTCATCATCGCGATAGGTCATGAGGTCGATCGGTTTCGCGGCCCGGCCCAACCGAACCATGTTGAGTAGATCCTGGTTCTGGACCAATTTCAGCCGCTCGGGCTGGGCCGCAAGGGTCGGCAGGTCGTCCCCAATTTCGAACATCCCACCGGCAATTGCGGCCAGCGAAATCGACACCTCGGCCTCATTGAGCGACAGCGGAGATTTCTGCGTATGCCACGACTGATCAGTGATCAGTTGCTCGGAAACAGTGAATGCATCCGGATCGGCTCCGTAGAAATTTCCGTTCATGTAATATCGCGCAGCAATTCCCACGGCATCTTCTCTGGTGCCCTTATAAGAATGGCCTGTATCGGTGGACGTTCTGCCCAGGTCCGTGTAACCCACCGCGGCCAGCATCGGGCAACCGTCCTTGTCGAGCAGGACATCAGGGCCGACAGCATCGCGAATCACCTTCAGCCCGATCTGCAACGCTTCAATCGCTGAGGTGTTCGGACGGTAGTGATAGCCCTCGATAGCCGTATCGTCCATAAAATCCATTTTGAAATAGCGTGCACCCCATTCGCGCGCGAGGGTGCGGTAAGTCTGGCGCATGTACTCTTGCGCTCCAGGGTGCGTGGTATCGAGCACATAGAGCGGATCACGCCCGTCCTGGACAAAGCCGATCTGGATCGGCTGGCCTTTCGCATCGTGGACCAGCCACTCCGGATGCTTCTCGAACACATAAGACCGCTTCGACACGCGAAATGCTCCTACCCACATGCCGAGCCGCAAACCCATCGCAGTAGCCTGGTATCCCAAGCCACGAACGCCGCCCGGATACAGAGCTGCATTCGGAGTAGTGAATTCGCCATCCGCGTAGGCATAACCCTCGTCGATGTGGAAGAGGTCGTAGCCGTAGCTCTTCAAATTCTGCGCAAGCCACTGGGCGTTGGTGAGCGCCGCACCCCCTGTGAGACCGTAGTAGTAAGCCGTCCAGCTCCACCACCCCCACGGAGCAGGCTTGGAGACGCGCGCATTTCGCAGCACGCGGATTGCGCTTCCATAGGCCTCAAGCTGCGAATGGTAGTCTTTGCCGACAGCGAACATCACCTTCTCGGACGAAATCGTTTCACCGGGCTGCACAGAAAGGCTGAGTTCGATCTGCTGATCGGGGGGGCTTTCCCGGATTGACTCCTTTTTCATCACTTCGGTGGCGCCCGTGCAATCCGCGGTGTACGAGGTCGTCCGCGGGTGCCCGTTCGCTCCTCCCTCGGTTGCGAGGTGATAGAGCGTGAGCCAGCGGTCAGATGTAAGCGCAGCCAGGAAGAGACTGTACTGGCTGGCGCGGTTGTAGATCAGTTGGCTGCCAACGGCAAAATGCACAGGGGTCAGTTGATCAGAGTAGGAATCCTCGCCTTTGTATTCGCGAGCTTTGCCTAGATCGAAGATGTGCAGCGGAGGCCGGTCTTCGCTGAAGCTGTCGGACAGCACTCGTTCGGCCTCTTCCGAACCACCAAGGTCGACCACTGGCGTAGTGCTCGCGTCCAGCACGCGCATGGACTGCACCTGCACAGCGGTCTTGCCTCGGTTTTGCAGTTGCACTTGCACATCGCCGAACGGCAGTTCGTCATAGAGTTCGACCGTATACTTCAGATCAGGTTTGCTTGCGGAACCAGTAAAGGTTACTTCCAACCTATGTCCAGGACCCAACTGGTCACGGAATTCTGATGCCGAAGTATGCGATTGCGGATACGCCGTGGACCACAGCCATTGGTGATCCACTCGCGCGCCGACCCGGGCGGAAAACACCGGCTTCTCAAGTCCTTTTCCCCTCACTTCATACGTCGCTCCTTGGTTCCGAAGCGAGACGGTGAGAGAACCGTTAGAAATCCCACTTGTGCTGGTGCCCACCTGGGCATAGGTGGCGCCACACAGAACAACGACAAGAGCTGAGCACAGAAGAATGGATGTGATTGTTATGTTCATGGCAAACCTCTGATCCAGTGCTGGGCATTCGTCCGATAGATTTTCTGCAAAACGTCCTTGGACAACTTCACACCATGAACGGTGTGTCCCTCGACCTGGAAGGTTTCATCCGTCGCGAAGAACCTCCAATCGTTGGCGTAGGTCTCCTTCCATTCCTTCACCGACTTTTGTACATCTGCGTCTGGATTCACGTCGAGATCGGTCCCGTAGATCACGCGGTCCTGGTATTTCATGAGGAAAGCCCGCACCTTCTCCGGGTCGCCGTACATCAGGTACTCCATTCGCGCAGCCGTATCCACGGCGAAGTTGGGGTACTTGTCCAAGCGCTGGCCGAGGGCATCCAGATCTTTCTCCATGCTGGCGAGGTGTACGCCGACGACCCGCAGCTTTGGGTTCTGCTCGAGAACACGGTCACGGGTTTCCAGGATTGCCTTCTTCGAGGGCACACCCGGCTTGTTCAGCATGTGCCACTGCGGGTTCTCAAGGTAGTACTGTGCCAACGGGTCCTTCTTAACATCGAGCGGCTCCCATGCTAGGTCCGGCTCCGCCAGGTGAGTAAGCAAAGTCTTGTCGTGCTGGGCAATGTCTTCGTAGATCGGCTTCAGTTTCGGATCGTCCGGCAGAACGTACTTGCCGTTACTGTCCTTGATTTCCATGCCGAAGGTCTTCCAGATTTTCACGGCGATGGCGCCATCCTTGAAATCGCGATTGATCTGCTGGACGCTGTCCTGGGTGAAGGTAGGTGCGTTGAACTTGTATCCGTCGAATGTCGTGCAAAGGAGCACGTGGCCATGGCTGGAATGCACGAGCTTCCAGGCATCATCGATTTGGGGCTGAAGCTGGTTACGCGGAGCCCACGTGTCGTCCACGACCAGAACGTTGAGCAACGTGAGTTGTTCCTGCTCCAACATGGTTTGAAATTCCGGCGCAGTCTTGAAAACGTGAACATGCGCGTCGATCGGATGAAGAGCGGCGAATGCCTTAAGGGCTTCCTCTTCACTGGTATTTTTCGGAGCTGCTTGCGCAGTCCTCGGGTGCCACGACCAGAACGAGAGCGCGGCGGCAAGGAGTGCCAGCAGCACAACGAACAGAACCCTTGTCTTTTTGAAAGTCATGATTGGATACCCCGTCTTATGGCTAAATTAACAACAGCTTTCGTTTCCTTGCTGAGGCAAGGTCCTTAATCTGCCCGACGAGAGGGGGTCAAGCAGGTTCGCTCGGCACCCCTCATCATCGGCCATTCACGTCAGAAGCTGAACTTCAGCGTGAACTGCAAGATGCGCGGGTCCCTCGCGCAACTGATTGCGCCAAACTGCAAACCTCCGAAACCATTATTGGGATTGCAGAAGTTCGGGTGATTCAACAAATTGAAGAATTCCGCGCGAAAGTCGATCTTCTGAGTTTCGCGCAATTGTCCATAGGGAATTGCGAACGCCTTGATGAGAGAAAAATCCAGATTGCTGAAACCTGGGCCGCGAAGGAAGTTCCGTCCGGAGCTTCCGTCCGATCCATCAGCGGGATTCTGGAATGCGGCCGTATTGAACCATTCCTGCACCTTCGCAGCAGGCGATCGGTTCCCAGACAGGTGCGGGTTGCCGATGAGATCGGCACGATCGTAGTAGGTTCCGTCCAGATTGGCGTCCGTGTTGGCCAGTACCGAGAACGGGAACCCAGCGTGACTGCTCCAAATGCCGCTCATACTCCAGCCGCCGATCACGTTACGTCCCACGAAGCCAAGCCCTGAAACGGCGGGCACGTGCCAAACCGCGGCCAGCTTGAATTGGGAAGCCACATCGGAGTCGCACAGACCGCGATCCAGCCGGATGTTCTTGGCATCGGTGAATTCATTGAACGCAAAGCTTGCCGTTGATCCGGCAGTATCCAGGCATTTTGCCCAGCGGTACCCGCCCAGGAACGACAAGTTCCCGGTCATTCGCTTCTCGGTGGAAATCACCAGCGCGTTGTAGCTCGAGGTGATACTGCTCTCGTTCCAGATCACAGTGCCGCCGTAATCCGGATACCAGGGCCGGCGCTGACTGGTGTTATCGATGGTCGACTGCCCGGGAATATAGACGGCGGCGTTGATATCCCGCGAGTCGAACATGTGGTAACTCTCTGAGGCCTCATAACCAGCCCGCAAAAGAATTCCATAACCTAGTTGGTGTTCCAGCGTCAGATTCCATTGCAGCGTCGTGGGCGGTTTGAAATTGGGAGCGAAGCCTACCGCATTGTCCAGTGGTAGCGGAAACACTGTGTTCGAAGGCAACGGAGAGAGCAGCGGGGGCACTTGTCCGTTGTAAGGCGACGCCGCGTAAGGATCGTAAGCGGAAACGGTTGGATCGGTAATCACCGCGCCTTGCGTGAACGGCACAGTGCTCATCATCTCGTTGTACATGCGCCCGAAGGGCTGATCGTGATAAATACCAAATCCCGCGCGCACGCTTGTTTTTCCCGTGCCAAATACATCCCAGGCGAGGCCAATCCGGGGATCGAACAGCTTCCAATCCGCAGGGGCTAAACCGGAGGGCACTCCGGGATCGCCGCGCAACAACATCCCCGGCGGCAGATTGGGATACCGGTTCGCGTGCTGCCCATTGGCAAAGGCCGTTGGGCTGATGACGACTCCGATCTTCTGTGCGCTGCTGTCGGGCCAAGGCAGCCATGGCTCCCAGCGCAAGCCGAGCGTCAACGTCAACCGGCGCGTCGCCCGCCATGCGTCATTGGCATACAGACTCGGCGACTTCCCACGCGGTGCAACATAGGAAGGCGCGTATTGCTCGAAATAACAATTCTCGCCGAGGATGAAATCCACGGGGCTATAACCGGAATTCGCGCACCACCATCCCTCATAGCCGGAGGAGGAATAGGCCTGATCGACAATGCTCTGCGATAGCGCCAGTTCCCCGCCAAAGTCAAACGTGTGTTTGCCTCGCACCCACGTCCAGTTATTGACCAGGTCGTATTGATTGCGGGTGAGGTCGTACACGCCCAGCCATTGCGCGCTGAACCAACCATCGATGTAGAAGCCTGCCTCTTTTACGCCGGCAGGATCCCATACCGGATAATTGGCGCCGAGATCCTGCAGGTTCTTGAAAACGCTTGATCCGCGATAGCGGATTAGCGCACGGCTGAACGAACCGGTGAGCGTGGTCAGTAGGTTATTCGACAGACGGTAGGTTCCGTTCAGCGCGGCGTGCTGGCTTCGCCACTTCTTGTCAGGTCCTCCGGTCAGGATGTTGGTCGGATCCGCCAGATTCGGAAAGTCCAAGCCATCCCACAGGTAACTGCCATAGACCGAGAGCTTCTGGCCGAAGTTGTGGTCTACCCGGCCCACCCACTGATTGTCATTCTGTAGTTGACGGCTTAAGTACGGGATGCGTCCGTCTGTTCCCGAGGCTTGCGGTACCAACTCCAGCAACTTCAGGGACACCGGATCGTACAGAGTCGGGTCAATCTGGTTGCCGGAGAATGGTACACCGGTGAAAGGATTGTAAATCTGCTGCTGCACGTCGGACCAATCACCCGCTAGCTCGGCTGTGGTGGGTCCGTATACTACGTTCGAAGTCGTCCCATATCGAAAAGTGGTCCGCTGAAAGGCGAGGAAGCCGAACGTCTTGTCCTTCTGAATCGGGCCTCCGAAGCTGAACCCGAACTGGTTACGCTTGAGAGTGTCCGGGCTCGTCGAGAAGGCATTGCTCGCGTTGACGCTGCCATTCCGCAGGTATTCGAAAGCAGTTCCGTGAAACTGATTGGTCCCGCTACGAGTTATGGCATTCACCACCCCGCCGCCGCGCCCGCCGAACTTGGCGCTATACGAGTTCGTGTCAAACGTGAATTCCTGCACGGCATCGGGGTTCGGAAAGACGTTCGCAACGTTCGTGTAGGTGTCTTCGTTAAGCCCTCCGTCTAGATAGAAGGTCGTTGAGTTCTCGCGCGCTTCGCCGCCGGCAGTGACAAGCCCCTGGCCTGCTTCTGGACGCGTAGCTTCCTGATTGGAATACGCGTAGACGTCGGGATCATGTTCGCTCGTGTCGGGCGCCAGCGAAAGTAATTGCAGCACGTTGCGTCCATTGAGCGGAATTCCCTCCGTAAACTGCGGCGTGATGGCAAAGCTCACAGTCTGGTTACGGGTATCGACCAGTGGAGGTTCGCCCGATACGGTAATCTTCTGCGTCTCAGCACCTACCTTCAGCGCCACGTTTACGGTGGCGGCTTGTCCCACTTGAAGTATGATTCCCGTCTGCTCATATTTTTCAAAGCCCGATGCTTCCACGCGGAGCCGATAACTGCCCGGGGCCAGATCGGAGATGAGATAGAACCCTTGTGAATTGGACGCAACCGAAATCGACTTGTCGGTAGCCACTGCAGTCGCAACCACCCCCGCATTGGGAACGAGGGCACCACTCGCATCAGTCAAGGTCCCCGAAATACTCGCGGCTGTCCGTTGGCCGACTGCCACACTGCAACAAACGAACAGCATTAAGAAGCAAAACCCGGCGATAACTCGCGATCTCCGGACAGACGGTCCCTTATGAGTTGCACTTCTCGGGACCTTCGTGGATTGACTCCATCGAATTCTCATGGCTTCCTCCCCCTGGTGAACCAAATATCTGTCTGACTGCGTTGCACTGCTTAACTGGGCGATGGCTGAACCTCCTTCGAGAGGTGAACTTGCGGCCCGTTGCCGCCAGCACGCGTCCTCAGCAATCCAGGATTTCGTAGAACTCGACCCATGTGTCTTCAAAGAGCGGCGCCTGCTTGAGGAGCAAGTCGGTGTGCTCAGGGCTAGTTTCGAACAGCTGCAGGCAGTCCTTCGCAGCACTGAGGTTCGGAAACCGGCTCTGCCAAATCAGTGTGTTGCCTGGGTCTCGGCTAGCCAGTGGAAGCAACCGCTCACCTTTGGGTAGGACTCCGTGCGCTTCCAGTTGGGCGAACTGTTTCTCCAGTTCAATGAATTCCTGTCTTTTTGAGGCCTGAAATCGCTGCACAATACGCATGAAAATCGCCAAGTCAACCTCCTTAGTAATTCCTCGAGCGAAGCTTCGTGGCAGCCACTTCTTGCCATTGGTTTCGCTATGAATGCACCTCTGCGGAAACGTCTCCGTTCTCCGGAACCTCGAATGACACCAGTTCCGCCCGG
This sequence comes from uncultured Acidobacteriaceae bacterium, assembly GCA_963752985.1. GTDB lineage: Bacteria > Acidobacteriota > Terriglobia > Terriglobales > Acidobacteriaceae > Acidiflorens. The sequence continues at coordinate 293,063 of CAVWAN010000012.1, read as the reverse complement.
AAACCCCGAGTGCGAACCGCGCCATAAGCGATGCCGAGAAGCATCCAGATCGAACCTGCAATCTTTGCCGGACGGCTTAGATTCAGCCAGAGCAGCAGACAAATGACAAAGCCCAACGTCGGCACAGCGAAATCGGTCCACTTCTTCTCTCGTCCACGCCAGAAATAATGAGTGAACGAGGCGGCATTAACACCCATGAACGCGAGCAGGGCGCCGAAGTTCAGCAGTTCCGCAGCGCGCTCGAAAGTTAGAACCGTAGTTCCAGCCAGCGCCAAGGCTCCTACGAACAAGACGTTGTTGCGTGGAATTCTGTGCTTGGGTTCGATGGCGCCAAAGAAAGACTTCGGAATCGCATTGCCTCTCCCCATGCCATAGAGCAGCCGCGCCGCGCCCAGTTGAGAGCCCATGCCGGAGCCTACGGTCGCAACCAGAAGAGTCACGTTAATTAACCCAAACAACCACGGACCTGCGGCACGACCCGCTACGCTCACGAACGCAGTGTCAACGTCGGGGAAGCGCTCTGCGCCAGGCCACACGAGTTGGGCCGCGTATACTTCGATGGACGCAAGCGCACCTGTGATCAAGCACACCAGAACCGTGGCGAGAAGAATGTTCCGTTTGGGATTTTCTGCTTCTTCCGAGAGCGTCGAAATGCCATCGAACCCGATGTAGGTAAGCACGGCAAGCGACGTTCCTCCCAAGACCGCCGACGTGGAGTAGGTGGCCGGATCGTAAAAAGGACGGATGAGGTACGCCAGTCCCTCATGCGGCACATGCATCACATAGCGAGCCGCTGCGACGAGGAAGATGACAATCACCACGCCCATCCCGGCCGCCAGGGTTTCATTGATCCTCGCCGATGTGCGGATGCCGACAAGATTCAGCCCCGTGAACAGCACGATAAAGCACAGTACCCAGACTGCGTAGGGAATCTCTGGAACAAAATTCAAGGCGAACTTGCTGCACAGAATCGTGCACACAATCGGGTTGAGCATGTAGTCCATCGCCATGCTCCAGCCCGTTATGTAACCGAGGGCGGGATGAATCTCGCAGCCCACGTACGTGAATGCAGAACCCGCGCTGGGATAGACGCGCGCCATGCGGCCGTAAGCGACTGCGGTGAAGAGCATCGCTACCATCGCTATGAGCACGGTGGTTACGGCATGCCCATGCGCCCGCTGGCTCATCACTCCGTACACCGGCATCGGCGCCGTGGGCTGGATTACGATCATCCCGTAGAGAATCAAGTCCCACAGTCGTAGCGCTCGACGTAGCTTGGGACCGCTCCCGGCTGCCTGGATGTCTGCCATAACCCTCTCCGCGAGCCAAAGTTAAGAGTGCTAAATCCGGCCTAATGGGGCCTGGCCTCCAACAACAGGTGTTCGGAGAACGAAACTGGAATTTTCGGGCTCTGCGAGTCCACGGACCCCATCGCCTTGCCATTTTCGTAGTCAGTCAGCTGATAATGTCCGGGCTTCAAACCGCGCAATTCCACCTGCCCGGACCAGGGCTTTCCCTTCTCGGTGTAGAAGGCGTAGTACATGTTCCCGTCTTTCTCGATAGCGTAGGCTTCAGGAAAATCGTAGCCATAGGTGTACAGGTTGAGAAAAGTGCCTTTCGACAGCATCTGCGCGTTGTAAATGCCGACCCATTTCTTCCAGTGCGCTTCCTTTTCCCGGGTCAGTTCTACCTCTTTCAGCTTCGGACCGTAGCCAGGCCACGTGAATTTTGTTCCGAGCACGGCACCCACCCCTACCTCAGAAGCGAAGTCTTGTCCCTTATCGATCTCCTGCAGAGTGTTTAGGAACTTCACCTCGGTCAACTCGACATGATCGCCGTAAATTGCGGCATTGGGGCCAAGAAGGGCCTTGTACATCTTCGTTCGTTCTCGCACCTGCCGGGCGCCGACTGGATCGGCCGTCACCGCCTGGTCAATGTATGGCAGCCAGCTCAAACTCGGCGGAGTTCCGCATGGGCAGGCCTGGGTTACGCTGTCCGCCTTCAGGGAGCGTGTTGTATCGAGCACAATGCGGTACACGTCCGCCACGGCGGCAATGGAGTCGTTTGGGGATTTGTGGTGATGCTTGGGGTTGTAGCAGGCAGGCACGGTGTAGGAGAAATCCAGCTTGCTGCCGTCGAAGTCCCAGTCCTGGATAAAGCGTTTCGTCAGGGCCCGCGTGTAGGCCTGCACCTCGGGAACCGCGGGACAAAGCGCCGCGAGATCCGCCGTGGCTCGCGCCGGCTTACCCTGCCGATCGAGAATGAGCCAGTCGGGATGATCCCGCACGACATTCGACAGCGTGTATGGCCGATGGTCGAGGATATCCTTCCCGCGCCCGTCTTCCGCCACAATTGGAATCCACCACAAAGTAAGCTTGATACCGGCATCGTGATAGGCCCGGACCAGGCGCTTGATTTCATCCCCCGGTAACGTGTCTTTACGCGGCTGCCAGTCACCGCGCGCGTTGAACCAACGCACATCGAGGGTGGCCCACTTGATGCCAAGCTCTTTCAGCTTTGGAATGGTGCCCAGCATCTGCTTGGGCGTGAAATCCATCCCGTATCCCCACCCGCACCAATTCGCCTGGTAGTCGGAGTCGGTCTGCTTGGCTAGACTCCAACCTCGTTGTTGCAGCAGCTTTGAGTACAGACTTAAGGGCTCATAGAAGTCTCCGCGAAATACCGCGAGGAAAGTGCGCGGAGTGGCGTACACCTGTCCCGGTTGCAGCTGCGTGTGCTCGTCGTTCACGATCGATACATGGACTCGGCCGTCGTCTTCGGTATGAACAGGAATCGCCATCGGTAACGGTACTGTCTCCGCGCTGCCCACGGCTTCGCCTACCGAACGGGTCCAAAAAGCAACGATGGGAAGGCCACCGCCGGTCTGATTCTCATCATTGTGCATCACTGCTTGCATGGGGTTCTTGCGATCAAATTTCTTCGTGATCTGCATCACGTCGTCTTTGCCCCACGCCTCGCTCGATCCATGGAACGACCACATGGAGTAAGAGGCCGCGTTTGGCTCGCTATTGGCGGCATTCAGAACATGCGATTGAGAAACTGCTTGGTCCAGCGAAACCACAGTTGTCCCTGTGTTCTTGTAGGTGACGCCAGTAACTACAACTGTGGGCAACTCGTCATAGGCCTGAAGCGAAATTGTTTTTTGCAGGTAGGGGACCGACTTGCTCTTGCCAACGACCTCGACGCGCTTGCCGTGCGCCGAGGGTCCGCCGGAAACATCGCTGATCGCGATTCGCGAAAGATCAAACTGAAAATCGCGGATCTGCTTCCCGCCACTTTCCAGGTACTCGCTGTCCGCGCCCGGTTGAGAATCGTCGAGCGTTGAGCGCACGCCGTCCCGCAGCAGCGAGGCCCGCAAATAGCCGTTTTGCAGAAATTGGAATTCCGCGGACGAGGTTGTCAGCACAACCGAACTGTTATCCGAGACTACCCCAATGTGGGAGGTATCAACGACACTCTTCGTTTTCGCTTTTTGGTTACACCCGACGAGCGTGATCGTGGTTACGGCCAGCAGAGCCAGCAGAACCAGCGGTCGGGATGGCAAAGTACTGAGGAATCTGCAATTCAGGCTGGGGTTCATCGGGTGCCTCGCCAATGCCATGTGGGCAGCAGGACGTTCACGTTCGGTAAAACGTTTCACTAACGAGGAAAAACTACTCGTGCGGTTGGGGGGATGTCAAGAAAAAAAAGAGATCAGCCCTCGCAGCGCGGGATTATGGGAGGGACGCAAGGACGGGACGGGACGATTCGACCATCCGCGTGGTGAGTTCGATGGAAAATTCGATGCCGCGATCCGCTCCGAATTTTAGCAAGTTGTCGAGAGAGGCCGAGGGGTGGATCGTATGGGGAGAAGAGACTTTGTAGCTGCCCAGCAGAACGCCAAGCTCAAGCGCACTCGTGAGCAAACCCTCGTTCAGGCTTCGTCCTACTGGACGTGATCGGAGAAAGGGCACTCCCGCTGCCAGAGCCGACAGCACCCCGCCCAGCAATGCGTCGCCCGCTCCAGCCGTCGAAACCACCGGCACTTCCGGCGCGGGACAGAAGTTGTATTGGCCTTCAGCAAAGGCGAATGCTCCCTGTCTGCCGGCCGTCACTACGATTCTCAGTCCGGGATAAGCCCCTTTTGTCAGTGACTGACATTTCTTCACGAACTCGTCGAAAGCGGGGGGTGATAAACGGCAGCCCGTGAAAGCCTCTGCCTCAGATTCGTTCAGGGCCACCAGGTCCAGCATTTCGAACATTCCAAGTTCTCTAGCTGGACCGATTTCAGCATCCACGAACGAAGCGGCACGGAAGGCTCCCGCATCAGTCGCTAACTTCAGAAATTCTCTGCGCACAGCGAGAGGCACCTCAGGAACCGAGAGTGCTATAGTGCTGCCGCCGTTCATCTTGAGAAATTTGGCAGCTTCATCGAGGTCACCGTCGGAAAGCCCTGCAGCGGCCGAGTTGCTCGTGGTGATGTTTCCGCCGCTGCCGTCCGGATATTGGAAACAGACGCTTAGAAGAGTCGGTTTCGCATCGTCTTTTTGCACGAGTGCTGTATTGATCCCCACATTCTGCATCTCCTCCAGCACGTGCTGACCGGCCGGGTCAGCACCCACCTTGCCGACGGGCAGCACATGAAATGGAAATCCACTCGGCTGAGCTCCCAACAGCGTTGCGACATAGTGAATCACGATGTGCAACTTGCAATAATCGCGAACATCCAGCAGCCGGGCTGGACGGCTCTCATTCCGTCCCAGCGTGTGCTCGCCCTCGAGCGCAAAGAACAATCCCGTGCCGAGTCCACCGACACCGATCAGGCTGCGGTACGGCAAACGGCTGTCAATCTGCAGAATCTTCATAGCTGTCGTCAGATCAGCTCCCAATCCGGGTTTTCGCTGATCGGGTGCCTGGCCGTCTCCTCGGTCGCAGTGATGACTGCATCGGGATGTCGCTGCAGCAGAGTCATAGGGTATTCCGGCGTCGGCTCGCAAAAAAGCGCAACTCGCAATGCGGTTTGCTTCCAGGAACCTGTATCGCTAAAAACTCGTACTTGTTTCGCGGAGAGGCATTCCTTAACACCAAGAGTGATGGACATGGGAGGAACAAACTGATAGGCCGCCCCGAAAGTGCGCTGCGCCAGCGTCAAGATGGTATCGATGTTGTTCTCTTGGATCCGAATCGTCGAGCCGGCAAGTTCCTCGAGAGTAATGGCACTGTAAGGGTGGCGCCGAGCCTGGTTATAGGCGATGTGTCCGTCCTGCCCCCAGCCTCCGAGCGTGAGATCCACGGGCGCTTCTTCTATGGCAGCTTTCACCCGTTCCGCCGTGCTGGGAAGCAGCCAGAACCGCTGCGCTTCAGGCACAGCCAGCTCGGGATCAATGCCCCCGTAGAAATGCTTTTCCATAAACGTGCGGAAGTTATACGGGTGATGGACGGGTAAGGGCTGCCCCTGCCAATCCAGACACTCATCCATATGAAATACACTGAAATTTCGCAGAGAAATACGCCGGGAGTTGACGATATTCGTGAACGGCTCATACCAGCATTTTGGTCCGCAGGGAATGATCGCACGCGTGGAACGCCCGGCGATGTTGTTGCTCTCAATCAAAGAAGCTAACTCTTCGGCCATTAACCGTCCCATCTCCGCTGAATCCCGAACCATGCGAAATCGCACCTTCAACTGTGGGTGGGAGGGCAGATCTCGATCCGGGATTGCGCACCAGCGATAGAGGTCGGGTTTTGAAACTGGGCTCATTCAACCAACTCCTGAGGTTTAACGTTACACTCAACGTCTTAATCTTACCGTGTCTGTCAAGAACACGTGGTGAATGCCGAGCGATAACTCTAGGAACGGGGGGCCGGGCAAGTGGAGCCTCGCACGATCAGTTCGGGCGCTACAACCCGGTGTCTGGGAGTAATCGTGCGCTTCTCCGTGGCTGCCCGCATCTGTTCCTCCACGATCTCAGCTCCCAACCACCCCTGCATTTCGAGTTGCTGGTGCACCGTAGTTAGCGGCGGATTATAGAAGGCGGAACTCGGAATGTCGTCGAAGCCTGCCACAGAACAGTGTTTGGGAACTTGTCGGCCGAATTTGCTGAGAGCTCCGATCGCTGCACAAGCTGTCAAGTCATCGAAGGCCACGATCGCCGTAAACTCCAATCCCTGCTTTAGAAGTTCCTCGGTAAGTTGGTAGCCCTCCACATAAGTGGAGTTCCGACCTTGGATCTCGAGTACGAGCTTGGGATCCAGCTTCAGCCCAACCTCATGGGCGAACCTTTCCAGCCCACGCCATCGCTGAACGCTGTCGGCCATCGCCTTCGGCCCCTTCAAGACGGCGATCTTGCTATGTCCCAGCTCGTAAAGATGTTGAATCACCTGCCGCGTACCTGCCGCGTTATCGACGGTGACTGAACTGATTGGGGTCCCTTTCAATTCCCGGCCAATGACAACGGCTGGCAGATTCCTTCTTGAAAATTCCCTAAATAGCTCGCTCTCCAGGTAGACCGGGTTGGCAATCACGACGATGCCATCTACCCTACGGCCCAGGAGCATATCTATACTGGGTCGGAATTGTGCTCGGTCATTCTGCAGGTCCGAGAGAATCGGAAAATAACCGGAGGGGCGTAGATGGTTCTCGATACCGCGCAGGATCTGCGTACAGTATGGGTCGGTGATATCAAACACGAGCACTCCCACGGTATCGCTGCGCTTGCTGCGCAGGGAGCGGGCAAACAGGTTGGGACGATAGCCGAGTTCATTTGCAATTTTCCAGATCCGCTTGCGAGTCTTCTCGGAGATACGCTGGGCCGATGGCCCGTCGTTGAGTACCATCGACACTGTCGTAACGGAAACCCCGCTCTCCCCAGCAATGTCTTTGATTGTTACCATCGCTCACCTGTGTGTGACAACTGGCCTTTGCGGCGCAGTAACCCTAGGACACCAGCAGTGCCGCCAACTTCTGATGATCGTGGAGAATCCAGTCTGCACCTTGCCAGTCCTCCTGGTGTGATTGAGATCGTGAAATGGGAAGTGCTGGTTGTGTTACACGTGGAATCGATCCTCGCTTCTCCCATGCCTCACTCCATGTGCGGCTTTCCCTGTGCGGTTTCGCGTGCCGACGGTTGTCCGTATGTGGTGTGATAACGTGTGTACCACTTATGCACTTCGTCTCTGGACAGAGGACTCGGAGAGCCCAACGAGAGCGCCAGATGACAGGTCTTGGCGACGTCCTCCAGCATCACTGCCGCCTTCAGCGCCGCTTTGGGGGTCGGACCGAACGCGAATACGCCGTGGTGCGCCAGCAGGATCGCTGGAGCTTGCGTCCGGTGCCTCAGGATCGCTTCTCCGATATGGTTGCCTAGGTTATCTACATAAGGCGCACACGGTACTCCGTCTCCGAACTCGTCCGCGATTGCCGTTAAGTAGGCCGGGAGTGGCCGACCGAGCAGCGCGAAGCTGGTGGCATAGTTCGAGTGCGTGTGCACCACGCCGCCGAGCTCAGGACAATGCCGATAAAGATAGCTATGGTGCGGCAGATCAACACTGGGATTCAGAGTGTCTCCGGGTTCCCCGGTCTGTAGTTTCTTCCCCTCAAGATCAGTGACCACCAGATGCTGCGGGGACAGCTTCTCATAGTCGATTCCACTCGGTTTAATAACAATTCGCCCGCTTGCTCGATCAATTCCGCTGGCATTCCCACTGTGCATCGTCACCAACCGCGCACGATAAATGCCCAGATTCGCTTCGAAAACCTCTTCTCGCAAGTCCGTCAACTCATCCATTCTCCCTCCGCCTCCTACGTTAAAACGGAACAGTGTTTGGGAACTTGTCGGCCGAATTTGTTGAGAGCGCCGATCGCTGCACAAGCTGCAACGGCGAGTCGCTTACCGTCGTGCAACCTTAGGACGCGAGCAGCCTCGCCAGTTCACCGTGGTCCTGCACAATCCAGTCTGCTCTTTGCAGGTCCTCCGTCCCCAGAGTTGTACATATTCCGATCGTTCGGCAGCCAGCCAGATGTGCTGCCTGAATACCGAATGGCGCGTTCTCCACGACCAGGCAACACTCCGGATCAACTCCGAGTCGCTCTGCCGCGAGAGCAAACGGCTGAGGATCTGGCTTGGGCCGAGTTACATCGTCCGCCGTGATTACAATATCAAACCAGCACTCCCGCTCTGGCGTCAGGACTAGTTCTACAGATCTCCGCGACGAACCAGTCACCATTGCCAGTTTTTGCCCGGACGCGCGAAGCGCCGGGAGCAAGTCGCAGATGCCGGGAAAGAATTCTCGCGGCCCAAGGGCTGCGTCATAGTTTCGCCGGCGTTCGACCATCTCTCGGATTTGGGTTTCAGTCGCAGAGATCTGCCGCAGAGCAAGCAATGCAGCGAGCAGTTGGGGCGTCGGCTGTCCTTCTCGTATGTAGATCTCGCGTGGCGTCACGCAAGCACCTGCGTCACGAAGCACCATCTCGTAGGCCCGACGATAGTTCTCCGCTGAGTCGACCAGCACCCCGTCCCAGTCGAAGATCACGGCCTTAAACCGATTGCGATTACAAAATGGAAAAGGGGGAGTGCGATGCACATTGGAGGTGGTTTCTAGTTCCTGCATATGTTGCTCGGATTGCGACCACTCAATCTCGCACACACGGAAGTGCTGCAGATGTGGTGACAAGGCGTGCTATCACACATGAGCTCCAACCGACGGCGAAGTGTAACGTTGCACTTGATACAGCCAAATCGGACTCCTGTCAAATCCAGAATGCCACTTCGGCCTGGAGAGCCAAATCTGGCGGCTTGCTTTCAGCTATTCAAACAACATACACAATTTGCGGGCAGTACGTTCCTATTTTCGTTCAAGACGCCGCGCGATTGAAAGTTTTTCTTGACAAACGTCGGGAGGGGGAGTATCGAGGAGGTCTCAGGTGAAACGATACACCATGTCACCGCGTCCCCGCGTCGGCATTGATGCTTGGATCGGGAATTTGCGCCTGATCACAGGAGGACTCATGAGAAAACTCTCTGAATTGCACACTGCCCCACGCCCTGTAATCCGAGCCGCCAGGAAGGCTGTAATTTCCCTGTTGTCAGTGCTCGTGGTGATGTGTTGCCCTGCGTTCGCGCAGAAGGATACTGGCGCAATTGCCGGCCTCGTGAAGGATCCGAGTGGCGCCGTTGTTGCCGGAGCTAAAGTTACGATCACGGACGCAGATCGCGGTACTACATTCGCCAGTAGCACTAATGAGCAGGGTGAATTCGTAGCCAGCCCATTGAAAATCGGCCGATATAATGTGACCGTCGAAAAGAGCGGATTTAAGAAAACTATTGTTGGTCCGGTCACAGTGGACGTTCAGGCGCGCCCCGAAGTAGCGGTTACGTTGCAAGTCGGCAGTATCGCCGAGACGCTGACGGTCACAACTCAGGGCCCGCAGTTGGAAACCGAGACTTCCGAACTTGGCCAAGTGGTAGGCAGTCATACGATCACCGGACTCCCGCTTAATGGGCGCAACTATGCCCAACTCGCTCAGCTTACTGCCGGTGTCGCTCCAACTGAGCCAGGCTCCCGGGCTGAACTCAGCTTCGGATTCAGTTCAAACGGAGCGCGGTCCTTGCAAAACAATTTCTTGCTCGACGGTGTCGACAACAACGCGAATCTGGGCGACTTGCTGAACGGCAGCACCTACGTCATTCAGCCCTCTGTCGACGCAATTGCGGAATTCAAGGTGCAGACCAACGCCTACAGCGCGGAATTTGGGCGAGGGAACGGTGCGATCATGAACGCGGTGATCAAATCGGGCACAAACCAACTTCATGGCGATGTTTATGAGTTCTTGCGGAACGATAAACTGGATGGAAGGAATGCCTTTGATCAGGTGCGGCAACCGTACAAGCAGAACCAGTTCGGTGCCACACTCGGGGGACCGATCATTAAGAATCGAATGTTCTTTTTCGTCGATTACGAAGGCAGCCGTATTCGTACCGCCAATCCGCAGACCCTTCTGCTGCCGACACCGACGCAGCTAGCTGGCAACTTTGCAGACCAGCTGACGACCACCGCCGTCGACTTCACAGACACAACAGGTCTGTTCGGAGCGGTGAATGCCGTCTATCCCGTGCTCGACTGCAGTGGGCAACCGACCTTCCAAGGCGAGATCTTCAATGCCCAAGTCACCCAACAGATTAGCCCCAGCGGGAATTACCCCACTGGGCTTTGCGGTGTGTCGGTTAGCGGAACTGGGGCCCCGACCAATATTATTCCGCCTGGCTCCATCAATCAGACGGCTGCCAATCTGGTGGCGCTGTTCCCTCAACCAAACGCCCCAAACCTGGCAAATGGGAATAACTATCTGGTTGATCCGACCAACAAGGTTAGCCAGAACAACTTCGACGTACGTGTGGACGAAACCATCTCGCAGAATGACGCCTTTTTCGCCCGTTTCAGTTATGAAGACCAGCCCAAACAAATTCCCGGCCCCTTCAACAATTTCCTTGATGGCGGCGGCTTTACGGGCGGAGACATCGAGAATTCCTATCGCAGCGTGGCCTTAAGCGAAACACACCTGTTCTCTCCGAACCTGAGTAACGAATTCCGGCTCGGCTATAACCGGGTCAACTCCCACCGCATTGAGCCGTACGCGAATACTGACGTATCCAGCCAGCTCGGTGTCAAAGGAGTTCCCTACCAGCCTGGCATCGGAGGGCTCCCTTCCATGTGCTTAGGCTTTATTGGAACCTGTATCGGGGCTTCCCCCTTCCAGCCTTCCAAGGAGTTGCAAAACAGCTACGTGCTCACCGAAAACCTGACATGGGTTCACGGCCGCCACTCCGCAAAATTTGGGGTGGAAATCCGCCGGGAAGAGTTCACGATTTTTCAGCCAAGCTATCCTCGCGGGAGTCTGTTCTTCGGAGTTGATTTCACGACCAATCCGGCCCTACCAAGTAACCCCGACGGGTCCCCGACCGGCGGATCGGATATCGCCACGTGGCTGCTGGGCATCCCCGATAGCGCGAATCTTGTAAGCCTCCACAACGTGGATTACTTCAGACAAATCTACGCTGGCTACGTCCAGGACGACATCAGAGCCACTTCTCGCCTCACCTTGAATCTCGGCTTGCGTTACGAGCTGTTTCGGCCGATCACGGAACGACACAACCAGCAGGCAACTTTCGACTTCAGATCGGAGTCGCTCATCATGCCTGCCGGGCAAAATGCGGCTCTTACGCAGACCATCGCCTCAGCTATCCCGGTTCAGCGGAATGCACCGGCGGGCCTGATCGACGCCGATTATCGCAACTTCGCACCGCGCGTGGGCCTTGCCTACAGGATCACAGACAACCTGACGTTAAGGAGCGGTTACGGGATTTTCTACGGCGGCCAGGAGAATGGTCCCTTTTCGAACCCCAGCCCGGGATTTAACCCGCCATTTTTCAGCAGCGAGGCATTCCTTTCACAGAATTCCTGCTACACGACGCAGTTGGGATTCTTTCCATCCAATGCTAACCCAACCGATCCTGCTACCTGCGCGATCGGATTCCCGAACCTGCTGATCAGTAATTTCTGGACAGGTGGATTTCCGTCAACATCACTCGGCGATCCGAATAGTCCGACTCTTTTCTCGATCGATCCCCACCTCAAGACGCCATATGCTCAACAATGGCACCTGGGGTTCCAATATCAGTTGCCTAGCGAGACCGTAGTCGAAATTTCCTATGCGGGTTCTCGGGGCGACAGGCTCTTCGCGTTCTACAATGGCAATCAATATCCCCATGGGTTCGCCACAAATGGGCCGCGGCCGTTTACGCCTCCAGCCAGTTCCAATGTCATTGTAGGATCGATTCCCACATTCCGCTCCAACGCCTATTCGAACTATCACTCTCTACAAGCGCATATCGAAAAGCGGTTTTCTCATGGATTGCAACTTGAGGCTTCGTATACCTACAGCCACTCCCTCGACGACGCCTCCAGTGCTGACCTCGGATCGCTCAACAATGGTGATTTCCGCGATCAGCTTAATCCGGCATTGGATTACGGCAATTCTGATTTTGATGCGCGTCAGCACTTTGTCGCCAGCTTCATGTATGAATTGCCTTTTGGGAAAGGCCATGCATTCGGAGGAAATGCTTCCGGTTTTTTGAACCAATTGATCGGAAACTGGCAGATGGCCGGCATTGTTTCGGCATCGACCGGGAACTACTTCACGGTTAGCGACGCCACCAGCAATATAGGCGTGGATTGTGCCGGAAATGTCACCTACAATTGTGCCCGGCCGAACCAAGTTGCCAATCCGAATGGCACGCCATGTGTCGCGGGCACTTTTTTCAATACCTGCGCATTTGTCTCGAATACGGTTGTGGGATCACTTGGAACCGAAGGGCGAAATGTAGTCCGCGGCCCGGGGTACCAGCAGTGGGACCTCTCCGTTTTCAAGAGTTTCCCGATCGGCGAGCACAAGCGCTTCGAGTTCCGTGCCGAGGCTTTTAATGTCGCAAATCACGTGAATCCCCTAACCGGTCGGCAAGGACAGGACGGGCAACTCGAACCTGTTTCCGTCGAGATCGGCCCGGTTCAGGAGGGATACTATCAAGCGGCCAGAGATCCCCGCTTGATTCAGTTTGCGCTGAAATTTTATTTCTAATGTTGTAGCGACGCTCCAGGCGCGCAAAAGACGGGAATACGGCGATTATGCCGAGTACAACGCTGTCTCAGCCGAAGGCTCCGCATGCAGGTGCATTGCAGGCAGTTTCGAGTCCCACGATTCTCCATGATTAGGCCGGTACGAATAGCTGGTTCACTTTAACTGCAAGTGCACCAACGTGTCGAGATCGCATATGCGGAAGCGCCACAGTTTTCCTATCCGCATACCGCGTATCCCGCCCTTGCGAGCGAGGCGTTGAAGTGTTTTCGGGTGGATCTGCAGCAAGGCTGCCGCCTCGCGCGAATCGAGGAACCGCTCGAACTGAGGGAACGGCTGTCTGACTGGTGTTGCTTCGTGCATCTCACTCACAAAACCCCCTACAGATCCGCCACGAGATTTACCCTCTATGTATGAAGGAACCCTCGCAGGGGAAAAAGCATCGAAAAAATGTTCGGCGCAGTCGGAACTGCCACGGAATGGGATTGGGAGGGGGCGGCTGCGATGCCCGTTGTCCTTCGGAAGAAAGTTGACTATCGACCACTCGTGCTAAAGGTTTTTTCTTGTGCAAGATCGATTGCTGGTCCGCAATTCCAGTCCGCACTCAACGTGTCATGCAGCTACTTACAGGTACTTGGCAGTCCCACGTGTCCTTGTAAGTTCTTAAAAACACTCGTTATCCACACTCTGAAAAGGCTGGCGTCGGCGGTTCAACTCCGTCCCTGGCCACCATATTTTCAATCACTTAGAAGCCTCGCTGCTGGCCACTTGGTCACACTCGGTCACAATTCAATGCACCAAACTGCTGAGTTTATCTACGGCTCTCTGTTGGCTCTCGGGCACGAACTGCTGGTAGATGTCCAGTGTGGTGCTCGAACGTGAGTGCCGCATCTGCGCCTGCGCGTCCTTCACATCGGCACCGGCCATCTTCAGCCAGGTCGCGTGAGATGTTCGCAGACTTCTCCAGTTCACCCAAGGCAGTCCCAACGTGCGAGCCACAGGTTTGATGAACCGGCAGAGTATGTTGTTGTCGCGAAGCGGCCCGCCGGACCGAACTCCCTGGAAGACCAGATCTTCCGGGCCGTCAGACTTCACAACCTTGTATTTGCGTATCGCGTTGCCGGCTTTGACCTCGACAGTCAATCGCTTAAGCCGGTGGATGCGGTCGATGACGCAGCAGTTCACGCCGATCGTCGCATTGGAGGCTTCACTCTTAGGTGCCCCCCCAATCGCCGCGGCAGAACCTTTCATCGACCGTGGTGGAGTTAAGCCCTATATCGTTCCAGCGTAGACCTGCCAATTCGCTGACTCTCAGACCTGTGTAGATCGCCACATAGACCATCGAAGCGTAAGGCTCGGGAATCAGTTCTACTAGCCGGTCGAACTGCTGGGGTGTGAGGTAGGGTTTGTTGCGCTTCTTCCCCCGCTTGTCTGGAGGTCAGAGATTCCGCAGGATTTCTGACCAGCAGATCGTGCTGCACAGCGAAGCGCAGAGCACTGGAAAGCACGTCACGAATTTTGTCTCGCGACTCGTGCGACAGCACCTGCTTTGTGGTGCTGGCGGTGAGTTGCGAGAAATAGGTTTGGAGTGTGAGGGCTGTGAGGTCGCGTAGGCAGCATTTACCGAACGCAGGAAGCAGGTAGTTGTCCAGCACACCTCGCGTTCGATCAAAACTGGTTGTCGCCATAAGCGGCTTCACCACTGGCTTGTAGATCGTTTCGATGTAATGCTCAAAGTTGGTCGCCGACCCAAGACTTTCAAGACCCTGGTTGAGCGGTCGCAAGTATTCGGTGGCGATCTTCTTGACTTCCCGCTCTGGCACCGTGGCGGCCGCCAAACGGACCCGCTGTTGTTTACGAACGTGTTCGCCGCCGATGAACTCATCGCGCCAAACACGGATTGTCCACCAAGCCCCACGACGTTTCGGCCGGGGGTCCTGAAACCTCCTCTTTGCCATGCGCTCCATCTCCTTTGGAGATATCGGAGCGCCGATGTTCGCCTTGTCGCGAATTATAACAAGGTCGCCCATGCCACAGTTTCCACATTTCCTCAAAGGATCGAATCTCGCTGATTCGTTCCAGTCGTTTAGGCCGGATTCAGTGAGTCCAGCATCACAAAATAGCCGGGGCCCCGGAGAGCGTGAAGGCTGGCGAACATTCTCCAAGGCCCCGGCAGCGGGCCTCTGTGCCTCACGCACGGAACGTTCCCTGCTAGAGGCGGCTGGCTAGCTAACCAAATTGATTCAACGGTGCTGGCCTGTCCAATGAATTTTCACGCGACACCTATTCCGTACAGGAATAGCTCGGAACAATTTAGAGTGATTCGGCGGGTGAACTTATTGTCAAGGTCAGCACGAGAAATCCCATCCAACTCGCGATAAAGGACATAGCCATCGTTGTTTCACTAAAACTTCGATCGCCCATACACCGTCTGGGCGCCCAGGAGCGCTGGTTTAAATAGCACCACGACATGGCCCGAGCCACCGCCACATCGAGGATCTTTCGTGTTTTTGTCAAAATATTGCCATTCCGTAAGCCCCCCTTTTTCAACAAGCTCGCCCCTGCGAAGCGGCTCGCTCAACGAGAATTTCAGGTGACGAATCGGCTTTGTCCTGTCACCTATTCCTGGCAGGAATGGGTGTCGCGTGAAAATTCATTAGACAGCCTGATTGAGTGAAGCTAGTTTTGCGCCACAAGCAGCAACTTTCAGCTGCTCCCGGAGGCGCAAATGTCATCACGTTGGTTCCAACTCCACCTCGTTCGCCCCATCCAGCCCCTTCTTCGGTGGAAGTGGGCACGTCCAACCGCCGCCCTTCTTACCCTGCTTCTTGTCCTGCCTGTGGCCGCGATGGCACAGGGCTCACCGTTCGACACCGGCTTTAACTCCATCCAAGCCCTCTTCACCGGAACCATTGCGAAGGTTGCAAGTCTGGTTGCAATAGTGATCGGCGGCTATGGCTTCGCCCACGGTGAACCCGGCGCAAAAAAGGCGCTAGCCGGCGTCGCCGCCGGAACGGGCATTGCCGTTCTCGCTGTGAATGTCCTGAGTTGGCTCTGGGGCGTATAGAGCGTTTCCCGGCCACCTCTCCACCCACTTTTAGACGAGGACGTATGCCAGAGCAACCACGGCAGAAGCACCGCACAAATCGAGTCTTCAAGAGCCTGCATAAGCCGCTCACCTACTTGGGCGTCAATCCAGCGTGCTGGAAAAACCGCACAACTCGCATCGAAGGCGCTTGATATGGCGCGCGACACAGCAAAGCCATTCAACGGCGAGGAGCAGGTCGAAAAAACGTTGACGTCTAATCCGGTAAAGCTTTACCTCGACGTTGAGAAAGAATTCGATGCAATTCGCGATAAGGGGCAAGATTTGCTGTGGCCCGAGAATCAGGACGAGGCCCGTTGGTCAGACGTGGTCGACCGTTACGCGGAGCAAGCCGGAATGCCGTGGCTGCCTCCAAAGGGGCTCGACACACTCAAGATTGTCGCTTGCAATCGGGGTTTGTGGGAAGGCCTAGGAAACGGTTATGTCACAAAAAAGCCCAAGAAGAAGACCTCCGTTCAGGTTATCGCGGAGACGGATCCCGATGACGCGGGAAGGGTGCGTTTGCGGATTAACGCGCAGAATGCCGGTCCCGCACCGCGTATACACTACGCTGAAGACTCTCCCGTTTCCGTGTCGAGCCCGCAGCTGAAGGAGAATCCATACACCACCGCAGCACTACGCGTGAATTTCCTCGTTCACGACGTATCAGGCCAATACGAGACTGGCGATCCAGTGACTTGGTCCAACAGGCTCGTCCTGCGCAACCGGCTGGTCGAGAAGGACGGAAACCGCGAGGTAGAGCTAGTCGTGGCGCCACGGGGAGCAATCCGCTACACGCTCGACGGCAGCGAGCCTCGCGAGGGAATCGCCTACGGCGGCCCAATTGCGATTGGTGACGGCGACATCGTGTTGCGTGGATTTGCGCCTGTCGACGGACTGGAAACTAAGGAAGACTTTCGTTTCCCGGCCAAAGGAAAGAAGGGCGTTCAAATCGATGATTTGAAGCAAGCGCGCCTCGTTTCACGATCAGGCCGCAAACTTGACTCGCGGAGCAAGACCTTCGAGGGGTTGGACCAGGCAGCCAAGAGGTCGGTCACTTTCGAAGGGATATATCTGACGGTAGGGCAGGGCAGCCAGGTGATCGCTATCACCGTTGGCGAGATCCTCGTGGAGGCCAATTTCGTTCAGTCACTTCTCACGAAAGTGCTTGAAAAGTTCGCGCCCGACACCCTAATTACAATGACGTTCCGCAAGGCTCACTTCGCCTCAGGACACGATCTAAAGGAATTTGCGGAGAAGCTGGGAATCGATCTGCAGGCAGGGGACGTGGAGCAATGAGCGATAAGCCCACTACCGTTGATTTCGGTGCATCGGACAAATTCGGTGCGCACGTCTTTCGAGTTGAAATTGGTGCTGCGCGCAACGAACCCGTAGTGATTGTAGAGGACTATGGCTATCGTGGTCAGGAAGCGGGTATTCCACGGGAAGAAGAACGCATCGTACTCAGACGCCAGGTGTGGTCTGGCATTGCGGATATAGCTAGACGGGAGTTCAACGACAGGCTGAAGACTGCCAAGATTCTAACTAGCCGTTGGCATACGGGAACAAACCTCGTTGATCGTCTGTTGGGCAAGGAGCTCTGCGTGCTAGCTTGGGCCGCGGAGACGGCAACCGACGAGCAGCTTCCCGTTATATGTAGTAAGTGGGCAGCCCTCCGTCCCGAGGAACGTTGGTAGCTCTTCGCAATGACCGTAGCGGAAGCTCACAAAGACGCTCGACAACTATCAGAATTTCGCGAAAGCCTTCAAAGTACGAGATTTCAAGCCACTCATGGCGAGCCACAGGGCCAATGACGCGCGTCTTAAGAGCGCCCTTGAGTTTGGCCGTGGCGAAATGAGCGAGGGCTCGGAGCTACACCAATCCGTCTTGCGCGCTGTACTCTACGGCCTAACCGAATTGCAGAAGAAGGCCCAGTTGTTCGAGCGAATCCTGAACGAGAAGCCGCACCCGGAGATGGGCTACCGCTCCTGTCTTGGCATCATTCGCCTGGCGCAGCAGTACTCTCGGCAGCGCGTGGCGGCGGCGGAACGCGCACTACTCGCCCAGGCTTGTCGCTATCAGAGCGTGAAGTCGATCTTGAAGAACTCGCTCGGCACTGTTCCGCCATCTCCACCACAACCCGGCTCTCCACCTCTGACCCATGACAATGTCCGCGGTGCCGAGTACTTCGACCAAGGGGGGCCGACCTCATGCTGAACCAACCGATGATGGAAAAACTGCTAGCCATGCGGCTGCAAGGCATGGTCGAGGGTCTGAAGGCGCAGGAGCAAGACCGAGCGATCAACGAACTGAGTTTCCTCGAACGACTCTCTCTGCTGGTCGATCAGCAATGGACCTGGCGCGAGAACCAGGCGCTGGCGCGAAGACTGAAAGCGGCCAAACTGCGGGGCCGGCCTGCGTGGAGGACATCGATTACCGGGCTGCGCGTGGCCTGGACCAGACGGTAGTGCGTGCTCTGGCAAAAGACTCTGCCTGGGTCCGCAATCACGAAAACATTTTCGTGTTGGGTCCGACCGGCGTGGGCAAGAGTTTTATCGCTTCGGCTCTGGCCCAAAAAGCCTGTCGCGACGGCCACTCGGCTCTCTATCTGCGAGCTGCCGCCTTGCTTCGGGAGTTGGCCTTAGCCCGAGCGGATGGCGGCTTGCGTAACTTCCTGGCACGACTAGGCCGCATTGATGTTCTGGTGATCGATGACTGGGCCATGGCGCCGCTGAATGAAAACGAGCGCCGCGAAGTCTGGGAGATCTGCGAAGATCGCTACCAGACCCGTTCCACCGTCCTTACTTCCCAACTGCCGGTCTCGCGCTGGCACGAGCAGATCGGCGATCCCACCATCGCCGATGGCATCCTGGACCGTCTGGTTCACAACGCCCACCGCATCGAAATGCGCGGCGAGTCCATGCGCAAGAAACGCAATCCGCCACAGGACGAGAAGAAGGAATGAACCAAAGCCAGTTTCGGTAAGATGTCTGAGTTATGGCACCAACTTCCCAGAACCGGATTCGGGACAACTTCCGGAGCCAGCTTCCGGTGTGGGTCGCTGTTCAACAGCCGATGAGTCGCACGCCGAACCGCATGCGCCGATAACTGCCGGTTTGCCCGTCAACCGCGCAGGCGATAAGGCGGGCCAGCCAGCCCAAGGCCGTTTGCCCATGCTCATTCGTCTTGGGCTGGCAGGTTCGCCATTCCGTAGCGCTGGGCTTCGCGCCACATCAGGCGCGTCAGTTCACGCTTGGCGTCCTCGGACAGACGTGAGGGCTTGTAGGCAGCAACAATTCGCGTCACTTCCCGAGCCGCGCGTTCCCTCAACGTCAACTGGCCATCCTTGCGCCATCGTTCGCTGTCGGCGCGATCGATGGCCGGGCCCGGGAAGGTAATCTCTTCGCGCAGGTAGCGGCGGGTGTGGATCGAGGTAAGCATATGCTTCTTTTGCCGCAACTCCTCCTGCAGGCGGATCGCAGGGAAATCTTCCCGGGGCTCGATGCCACGCAACAGGCGGTAGGTCATGCCGCAAATCTCGTTGTCGACCACAAGTTTCTCCAGGCTCTGGCAGCTTTCGAAATCCAGCATTCCTGGACCCGAGATGCTGTTGATTCCCGAGAGCGCAGCCAGGGTGGCGCCCATGGACGATTCCAGCCCCGCCTGCGCGTCCAATTGCTTCGCGTCGCTGAAGGCAGTGTAACCCTGGGTGGGCATCCCGAGGTACTTCCCGATCTCGCTGTTGGCGCAGTCAAGCATCATGGTCTCCACCGCGCCCATGGGAGTGGTTTGGAAACGCATGTCGAAGACGGCGGGCGAGCCGCCATAGAGCATGGCATGGCCGGGGCTCACCAGTTGGCTGATCACCACGCCACTCAGAGTCTCGGCGGTTTGCTGGACCAGGCTCCCCACCAGGGTGACGGGCGCCATGAAGCCAGAGAGCGGCATGGAAATAAATTCCACCGGGATCGACCAGCGAGCGCAATCGACCAGGTTCTGGCTGGTCACGTCACTCCATTTGAGGGGCGACGTGGGGCAACACGAGAAAATGGTCAGCGGCTTGGCCCGGAGCGCCGATTCAGTGCCCCGCACGGCGATTTGCAGGTCCTTCATGATCTCAAACGATGCAACCGTGAAGGCGCCGGTGACGACCGGCTTCTCACCGTACAGGAGACTTAAATACAGCCGGTAACTGTCGGCAATATTCTCGTGAACATCGGCGGGGATCAGGGCAGTACTTTGAGAAGCGATGTGCTGCAGGCCACCGGTCAATTTGACATAGCGGATATAGTCCGCCGTCATGGGCCGGCGCATCTCCCCGCTCTCGTTATCCAGAATGTTGATTGACGTCGAGCCGGGCGTGAAGTAGACATTGTCGCCCTGGAAGTTGTGGGTTTCGTTCCCCAGAACATCAAACAGTTTGAAGGAGTGGGGTGCGGTAGCCAGCGCTTTGTCGATGATGTCTTCAGTAAAGCGGGCGTAACAGGTCTCTTTGTCCACCTTGGCGCCATGGTCGGAAAGCATGCGGAGCACGGGCTCGTTATGAATCTCCACACCCAGCTTGCATAGTACTTCCCTGGCTTCGGCGATTATTCTATCCCTCAATTCATCTCGTAGCAGTCTGGTGACCGGCCTCATGGTTTCCCCGATCAGCACTCACAGCGCCAACTTGAACCCACCTTCCAGGCCCGAGCTGAACTCCACTCTGAGGCTCTTTATGCTTTGCGTCTGTGAGCACATACGCCTCGAATTGGTGCCCATCCGCGCGGTAGTCAATTTGATGTTTGCACCCATCTTGCAATCACATGGTATCAACAACTGATCATAGAAGAGTTCACTCCCCCATCGTCGGCAAACCTTCCACAACACCAGGGCCTCAAGGACTCGGTTCGATACCGATACGATCATTAACCGCTGATCGAATCCGCTGCTTACAGTCCAGGTAACGTTCGGTGGCCTGAACCGAGACATGCCCCAGTAGGAATTGAATCTGTTCCAACTCGCCTCCCGAAGCGTGGCACAATCGAGCGCAGGTCCGGCGAAGATCGTGAGGCGAGATTTTGGCGATGCCAATGGTTTTCGCCGCTTCTTTAACGATGTGCCACACGGATTTCTCTGTCATGCCGTCTCCCCATGTCCTCCCAACCTTGTTGACCCTGCGGAACACCTTTCCTCGATCAACAGCGGCCGCGGCGAGCCACTCATCCAACTCCCGTTTCACCCAATCTGGCACAGGAACTGTCCGGACGTGGCCTGCTTCGCCGACCAAGTCGACGATGGCCCAATGTTCTTCGCGCTGCTGCAAATGATCCAGGGTGAGCGCGACGGCTTCATGTCTCCTCAATCCGCACGCCAACAACAAGGCAAGCAGCGCTCGGTCGCGTTTGCCCCTGAGACGCTGGTAGTCCGGGGCTCGCCAGAGCGATTGCGCTTGTTCCGCCGTCAGCCAGTTCCCCAGCCGTACGCCCAGCTTTTTCACTCCTTTCACGCGGCGGAAACCAGCTGCCAAGTCTACCGTCCTGTTCAAGGCTAGTCTGGGTTCTGAACAATACCAGTCGACGAACTCGTTGATGGCGTGGCGATAGCCGCGTTGGGCGTCTGGGCTGGTGAGACTGTTCAAAACGGCGGTTTTAGCGTGTTCGAGATCGGGCAGGCGCAGGACGGATCTTGTCGTGTTGTGTTTGGGTTTTGAGCGTGACTTCTTCTTCATGACCGGCGGCCTCCATGTC
Organism: uncultured Acidobacteriaceae bacterium; assembly: GCA_963752985.1. Lineage (GTDB taxonomy): Bacteria > Acidobacteriota > Terriglobia > Terriglobales > Acidobacteriaceae > Acidiflorens. The sequence continues at coordinate 271,618 of CAVWAN010000012.1, read as the reverse complement.
GCCGGTCAATAATCGAAGTCGTGGCGCAAATGTAAGTTCAGAGTAGCCCGTCATTCGCCAGCAACACCATAAAGGTGATGTTCATGCCCCCGGTTTTGAAGATCACACAGTGTGTTCTGATCCGTTTGGAAAATTTTCTATTCTATTCCATTTTTCAACCACTTCCCAGGACGACGTTCTGACGCGTTCTGATCCGATTTGCCCGCTTATGAGCATGGAACTATCACGTTTTTATCACTGCGTGACTCCATATCCGCAGCTCAAACGCATGCCCATTCCAGCTACAAATTGCACCGCCTTGCGTTGGAAGAATTGTTTTTGACGATCGCTGTCGCCCCCGGATATGGAGGCTACCGCTACGCGGCATCGTGAGGATAGCTACAGCTGCATCTGCGACAGCCTTGAAACGATCAATCATTCGTCACCTATCGTTGTGTCAGTCATCACTGACAAACTACTCTCCCAGGATGTGAAATTGTGTGGGGCAGTGCGGCAACAGCGAGTATGTGGATTGAAGAACTAGCACCGGAACGGTTGGCAGAATTTGTCCGCCACTATCACCAGGCACTGGAAGAATTTGGCAAGGGGAGCGAGAGTGGTTCTTGGAGGGAGATGGCAAACCCTGAGAAGAATCGCTTAGTGGCAGCAGCGCGCCTTATACTTCTCGAACTCGATTCGACCAAGAACGAATCAACGAAATCACGGAAGTACTTTGCCGAGCCTGGTAAAGCCGAGTGGGGCTGTTAAGCTCCACTCGGTCGCGCCGTGCGTCCGTCGGATCGCTTTCGCTGAGCGGTCTACGAAATCAGGCTGTCATAGGATGATCCGCCACGCTCCATCCTCAACTGAAGAGATCAGGCCATTTCACTCATTGACCCTTTTGGGTGCTATCGCGATGTTTCACCAGTAATCGAGCGGGCGAAGCGGTTCGTTACACTGCTCTGTGCTGAAGATCACTGACAGGAGCGGTCGAGAAGGTTGAAATGAGGGCCGGAGGAATTAAAACTGAATACCTTCCCGAATTAGGCCCGGCTCCGCTAATCCGGCAAGGGTTGTTTCGGCTGAGCCTGCGAATTCCCTGAGAGAGAAGCTCGCAGAGCGATTTCCTTTCTGGGAATCTGTCCACGGGGTATCTTCGCTGCTGGAACGTTCACTATGGGCTCGATCATTGGAATTCGAAGGGAAGACAAGAACAAGTGGGAACGCCGCGTGCCTCTGGTTCCCACTGATACATCCGACCTGCAGACGAAGCGAGGGGTGCGGGTTCTTGTCCAGCCCTCCAGTGTGCGTGTCTGCACGGACGATGAGTACCGTTCCGCCGGAGTCGAGGTGAACGAGGATATTGGCTCTGCGTCGGTTATCCTTGCGATAAAGGAAATACCGACACACTTGCTATTGCCCGGAAAGATTTACGTTTTTTTCGCGCACGTGGCAAAGGGGCAATCGCACAACATGCCCATGCTTCGGCGTTTGATGGAACTGAGCTGTTCCCTCGTGGACTACGAAAAAATCACAGATGATCAGAAGAGAAGACTGATTTTCTTCGGCCGCCATGCCGGCTATGCCGGAATGATCGAGACGTTGCGCTGCCTTGGGCAACGGTTGGCTGTGTCTGGAGTATCAACACCGCTTTCACAGGTGCACCCAACCTTCGAGTATCGGAACCTGACTGAGGCAAAAGCTCACATCACCGCGCTGGGCGACGAAATTGTGCATCAGGCGGGGGCGCGCCCGTTGATCTTCGGCTTTTCCGGGTATGGCAATGTATCGATGGGGGCGCAGGAAGTGTTCGACTGTCTTAAACCCGTGGAGGTGGCCGTTGCGGATCTGACTGCCGCGGCGTCCGCAGCCGCGGGCCCGCGGCCTGTGAAAGTCGTGTTCCGCGAGGAGGACATGGTCGAACGCAAGGAACAGAACATCCCGTTCAACCTGCAAGAGTATTATGCCCATCCGGAACGATACGAGGGCTGTTTTGAAAAACACCTGCCGCACCTTGATGTGCTGGTCAATTGCATTTATTGGGAGCCTCGATATCCCCGTCTGGTCACGCGCGAGTGGGCCAGAAGAAACTACCTCCAGGGTCGTGCCCCGCGCCTCAAGGTAATCGGCGACATAAGCTGCGACATTGAAGGAAGCGTCGAACTCACCGTAAGAGTCACCGAGCCGGACTGCCCCTGCTACGTTTACCTCCCTGAACAAGATTCTGCCCGAGACGGTGTGGAGGGGAACGGGCCGGTGATCATGGCTGTCGACAATCTCCCGTGCGAGATTCCCCGGGAATCGTCCCAGTACTTCAGTTCCGTGTTGCGGGACATGGTTGCTGTTCTGGTGAAAGCCGACTGGCAGGTTCCATTTGAAATGCTCGACTTGCCGCCTTATTTAAAACGGGCCGTGATCGTCCATAAGGGGCGTCTGACCCCCGACTATCAGTACATTCAAGAACATTTGGAGGCGCATCCGTGAGCTGCGGATGGGTCTCGAAACTATGTGGAAGGGATCAGTTAAGCACCTTCCCGCAATCTTAGGAGCCTAATATGAAACGTGTTCTGGTGTTAGGAGCCGGACTCGTAGCCCGGCCGTTGGTACGGTATCTGTTGGAAAAGGGTTATCAGGTCACTATGGCAAGCCGGACGGCAAGCAAGGCTGAAGCCATGATTGCAGGTCACCCAAACGGGAAGGCGCTCGCTCTCAATGTTCAGGATGAGACCGTGCTGGCGCAGTTGATAAAGGATTGCGACCTCGCGGTCAGCCTCCTTCCCTATACGTTCCATCCGGTGGTGGCGAAGTACTGCATCGCCAACAGAAAGCACATGGTGACAACCTCCTATGTTTCGGCTGCGATGCAGGAACAAAACGGCGCTGCGCAGAAAGCAGGAGTCACAATTCTGAATGAAGTCGGCGTCGACCCCGGCATTGATCACATGTCGGCGATGCGGATCATCGATAGTGTTCGTACCCGCGGCGGACGCATCGTTTCCTTCAGGTCTTATTGCGGTGGCCTGCCGGCGCCGGAAGCCAACGACAATCCGTTTGGCTATAAATTCTCCTGGGCTCCCAGAGGCGTCCTGCTGGCCGGCCGAAACAGCGCTATGTACCTGATGGACGGCCGTAAGGTCGAGGTCCCCTCCCATCGCCTCTTCCGCGATATGCATATCATGTCGGTTCCGGGCCAAGGGGACTACGAAGCCTATCCGAATCGGGATTCGATTAGCTACATCGATGTTTACGGGCTGCAAGGCATCCAGACGATGTACCGCGGGACTCTTCGCAACATGGGCTGGTGCGATTGCCTGTATAACTTCGGAAAGCTGGGCCTTCTCGGGTTGGATGAATTCGATGGCCGCGGGAAGACTTATGCCGACATGATGCGGAACCTGGCCGGTGCTTCCCAGAGTGAAGATTTGGCTGCCGCAACCGCCAAGAAGCTTGGGATCCCGAAGGAGTCTTATCCAATCCGCAATCTCGAGTGGCTGGGTATGTTCTCCAGCCGGAAGCTGGGTGCCGAGCACATCAGCCCCCTGGATGCCATGGGCAATCTGATGTACGAAAAGCTGGCATTCCGCCCCGGCGAGCGCGACATGATCGTGTTGTTCCACGACTTCCGGGCCGAATTCCCCGATGGCAAAAAAGAACGCATCGTCTCCGAACTCATCGACTACGGAATCCCGCACGGCGATTCATCCATGGCACGAACGGTCTCCCTGCCGGCTGCGATCGGGGTGGACATGATTCTCAGTGGCCGGATTCATGCGACCGGCGTTCTGCGTCCGGTGACCCCGAACATATACAATCCGGTGCTGGACGGACTCGCGCAGCTCAATATTTCGTGCAAAGAACGGACCGAGGCATTCTAGATGTCCCTGCGCCTTGATTAGACTGGTTGAAAAGGTGCTTTAAGAGCATGGGCGGCCTTCCGGTCGTCCATGCCGCTCTGATACGCTATTTCTACATATTTCCGAGAGGTTATCCATATGGCAGAAGCGGTTATTGGCTTGGCAGAAAAAGACAGGGTTCTTGACTCGTTGGGATTGCAGGCAACTCTTTCGGGTGCGAGTTACGGAGACCGCTGGTTTGCGAACAGCGGTGACTGGATCGAAGTCCACAGCCCGACCACCGGGGAATTACTGGCCAAAGTCGAACAGGCGAGCGAGGCCGACTACAACACTGTTGTCGGGCAAGCAATGAAGGCGTTCGAGTTCTGGCGCGCACTGCCTGCTCCCAAAAGAGGCGAAATCGTGCGTCAGTTTGCGGTCGCCCTGCGCGAGAAGAAGGATGTGCTGGGACGACTCGTCTCGCTGGAAATGGGCAAGATCTTGACCGAAGGCCTGGGGGAAGTGCAGGAAATGATCGACGTCTGCGACTATGCGGTCGGTCTCAGCCGGACGCTTTCCGGTCCCACACTCCAGAGCGAGAGGCCGATGCATCGCATGATGGAGCAATGGCACCCGCTCGGGCCGATCGGTGTCATTACTGCCTTCAACTTCCCGGTTGCGGTCTGGTCGTGGAACAGCGCGCTGGCTTTTGTCTGCGGCGATCCGGTGGTGTGGAAGCCTTCGAGCAAGACACCGCTTTGCGCCATTGCATGCCAGAACATCATCCGCGAGGTGTTCCGGGCCAACGGTGTTCCGGACGGGGTGTCTTGTGTGGTCGTCGGACGCGGGTCGACCGTCGGCGAACGGATTCTGGCCGACAGCCGGCTCACCCTGATCAGCGCCACCGGATCGACCCGGATGGGGAAGCGCATCGGTCAAGTTGTCGGTGCCCGCCTGGGTCGTACAATTCTCGAGCTTGGGGGCAACAATGCCCTGATCATTTCGGACAAGGCCGACTTGACAGGGGCGCTGGCATCGGCATTTTTCGGCGCCGTCGGCACAGTGGGGCAACGCTGCACCTCCACGCGCAGGCTGATCATTCACGAGAGCGTTTACGACACATTCGTTCACAAGATGATTGCTAATTACGAAAAGGTGAAAATTGGCGATCCCCTCGATCCTAAGACCCTGATGGGGCCGCTGATCGATGAAGCGGCCGTATCGGACTACGAGAAGGCGCTGGTTGCTGTCCGCCAGCAGGGCGGAACCGTGCTTTACGGAGGCAAGGCCATCGATCCACCGCCGTTTGGCAGGCGGACTTTCGTTCTGCCGACCATTGTCGAAATCCGCAATGACGCCGCGATTGTGCAAACCGAAACCTTTGCTCCGATCCTTTACGTTATGAAATACCGGACCATCGACGAGGCGATTGCATTGCACAATGCGGTTCCCCAAGGCCTGTCGTCAGGTATCTTCACGGACAGCATGGCCGAGGCGGAAAAGTTCCTCAGCTTCAAGGGATCCGACTGTGGCATCGCGAACGTGAATGTGGGCACCTCAGGTGCGGAAATCGGTGGTGCCTTCGGCGGCGAAAAGGAGACCGGCGGAGGTCGTGAGTCCGGTTCGGATTCCTGGAAAGCCTACATGCGGCGCCAGACCAATACCCTCAATTGGGGCGGTGAAATTCACCTGGCGCAGGGAGTGGAGTTCCACCCGTAATCCAAGCCTTTGGACAGGATCACAGGAATCCCGGCTTACTGGAGAAAAGCAGGTCGGCGTGAATCCGTAAAACGAGTTTCATGTCGTCGAGGCTGAGGAAATCTTGTTCGAGGATTCTGTAAGCCGCAGAGGTCTACCACTGCGGAAATGTGTCAAAACGGTGGGAGCAAGAAAACAACAATTCCTCTCCCGGTGCGAAAAACCGGGAGTGTCTATATTGTTTAGACCCGTTCTGATTGGTTCTGATTCGTTATGATTTTAGTCGCCTGGTTTTGAAGATCATACAGTGTGTTCTGAACGGTTTGGAAAATTTTCTACTTTACATGATTCTTCAACGACTTTCCAGGATGGCGTTTGGCCCCGTTCTGATCCCAGATGACCCGTTTTGAGCATAAAACTATCACGTTTTTATCACTGCAGGCTCTGCGTCAGCACAACGCTGAAGCTCGTCTGACTCCCAGAGTCAGGCAATGAGTGGAATGGCGATTTATCGCCAATTGACAGTCTTGCCTAGCGCTGCGGTCCTTGGCCATCACCGCACATCAAGATGTGACCTTTCTCACTGACGGGACGAGCGCATTTGTGCTTGCATTAATTCGTCCCGCCTCCCCGAAGAGCAGTTCCCGCCAGTTGAGACGCACACCCCCCGAGGCGAGCCGGTCTCGCCAAAACTAGTAAAAGACATAGTGTCTAAATGGGAGGATATATGTGCAAGCGCTTCAGAACGCTACTGCTTGTGGCTGGTGTTGCGGCCTGCTTGCTGCTGCTGCGACCCTTCACCTATGCACAGCAGCCAACGGGCAGGATTCTCGGCGTCGTCACCGACCCACAGGGCGCGATGGTGCCGGGAGTCGCCATGACCGTCACGAACATCGCGACAGGCATCAAGTACAAGACCACTACTGACAAGGACGGCGCCTATCAGGCTCTGAACTTGCCGATCGGAGCCTACACGGTCACTGCCGAGCGGCCGGGTTTTCGCAAGATGGTGGTCAACACCGGCCAACTGGAGATCAACCAGAACCTAAAGATTGACGTCGCGCTGCGGGTCGGCGCGGTGAGTGAAGTCATCGAGGTCACCGCCAGCGGTCTCGCCGTTGAAACCCAGAGCGCGACGGTCGGCGATTCGGTCACCAGCCGGCCAATTGTCGATATGCCGCTGAACGGGCGCAACGTGTTCGACCTCGCCCGCCTCGAACCCGGTGTGACCGACGTCAACCAGACGAGCGATAAGAACTACTCCGGCCAAAACTTCAGCGTAGCCGGGGGGCGCATTGACTCGGTCGCCTACCTTCTGGACGGCGGCGATAACAACAACCTGCTGGATAACAATGTCGTGTACAACCCCAACCCCGACGCGATCGCCGAGTTCCGCATCCTGGAGAACAACTACAGCGCCGAATACGGCCGCAACGCCGGTGGCATTGTCAGCGTGGTCACCAAGTCAGGCACCAATGACTGGCACGGCACCGCCTTTGAATTCCTGCGCAACGATGCGATGGCCGCCAACACTTTCTTTAACAACCGTGAGGGCGTGCCGAAGAGCATCCTCAAACGCAACCAGTTCGGCGGCACCCTCGGCGGCCCCGTCTATAAAGACAAGGCGTTCTTCTTTTTCTCGTACCAGGGACAGCGGCTCACGCAGGGGATGACTCCGGGCGTACAGACCGTGTTCACGGACGATGAACTGAACGGGAACTTCTCAAATTCGCCCGATGCTTCTACCGTGGCAACCTTCCTGCAGGCCAACCCCTACTTCCAGTCCGATCCTACGAAGGCAGCGCAAGGCATCATCGACCCCACTACGATCGATCCGGTGGCGAAGAATTACATCGCAGCCGGCATTGTTCCACACAGCGCCAGCGGCACTTTGAATCCACAATCTACTTTCAAAGATAACTTCAACGAATATACGGGCAAGCTCGATTTTAATCTGACCGAGAAGGACAAGATTTCCGCTTCTCTGGGCATGAAACGGGACACCGAACTCTGCCCCTTCGCGCAGGACGGTTGCACCAGTAATCAGACAACCATCCCGTTTCCGGACAACTGGGGCAGCAATGCGTATTTTCTGAACCTCGCCTACACCCGTTCGTTTTCTTCGACCCTGTTGAACGAGGTGCGGGTTACGGCACAACGGCTGAATATGCTGATGGGCAAGCCGGCAGAGACCCTGCCCAACAACACCGCTCTGGGAGTCGGAAACACACCCGACCAGGCCACCGGCCCGCCCGAGATCTACTTCTACAATGAAGGCGACTGGCTGGGGTTCAGTTATCGCGGCCCGACCACGGAGATCAACAATACGTTTGGGTTGACGGACACAATCTCCTGGGTCAAGGGCAAGCACAGCATGAAATTTGGCGGCGCCTTCTCGCCCTTTGAGAACAACACGGTTTACGACTACTACGTCAACGGCGAGTTCGATTTTTATGGAACGAGCACCGCCTCCGGCAGCGGCTCGGATTTCGCCGATTTCCTGATGGGACTGCCCGACGAGTACTATCAGTGGCCAAAAGCTCCCTCCAATATCCGCAGCAAGTACTTTGCGGCTTTCGCCCAGGATGAATGGCGCATCGCCCGGAACCTGGTGCTGAGCTATGGGCTGCGGTACGAATACAGCTCACCCATGTATGACACCCAGGGGCGCTCGTTCAGCATCGTGCCGGACGCACATTCGACTCGGTTCGTCAATGCGCCGGTGGGATTGCTGTTCCCCGGCGACCCGGGCGCGCCGAGCGGAGCGAATTATCCTGACACGAAGAACTTCGGGCCGCGCTTTGGCTTTGCCTGGGACCCGAGCGGTTCGGGCAAGACCAGTGTCCGCGGCGGCTTTGGCATGTTCTACGACATCCTGAAGGGCGAAGCCAATTTACAGTTCAATGGCCAGGCGCCCTTTTTCGGCTACACAGATTTCAACTTCTACTCGCCCACAACGGTGCCTGACCCTTGCGGCACTCTTACAACTCCACCTTGCATAAATGCGGGGTACACCGGCGCACCGAATTTCCTGGGCGATCCTTTCGGTTCAACCCTCACCGTCAATCCATTCCCGTCGAAGCCCCCGGCGCCCAACATTGATTTTGGCGCGGCCGGCTTCCTGCCCTTCGGGGGAGGCGGAGTTTATTTTGTCAATCCGCACATGAAGACGCCCTACAGTTACCAGTACAACCTCAGCATACAGCGCGAGATTGGCAGCAGTTTCAGGGCCGATGTTTCCTACCTGGGAAGCATCTCGCGCAAGCTCAGCGATCTAATCGATACCAACCCGTTCATCCTGGGGACGGCAAACCGCGTCCTTTGGACCCAGCCCGGCGCTGGCTCCGGCGACTGGAGCTACACGCCCACCTTCGCCAATGTCGGCCATGCGAACTACAACGCCTTCCAAGCCAGCCTGAAGAAGCAAACGTCAGAGCACAGGTATTTCGGATCCAGCTACTTTACGATTGGCTACAGCTGGGCGAAGAACCTGGACAACGCCTCGGGCTATCGGCAGTCCTCGGCCAGCGTGCCGTCCTATCAAACGAACCTCTTCTATGCCCTTTCGGATAGCAACATTGGTCACTCGATCACCGCGAGCGGCGGCTGGGACCTGCCCTTTGCGGATTTCTGGCCGTCAGCACCCAAACGGCTCACCAAAGGCTGGAGTTTGTATCCCATCGTCACCTGGCGTGATGGGTTCCCAATCGACATCTACGCCAACCTGCCGCACAACCGGAGGTATCCGGGTCCGTCGGGCGCGGGAGACTCGCAACTGGTTCGCGTGAACCTGGTGGGCAACTCCGTCACCACCTTTGACCCTTACGCTCATACCGACCCCAAAACCCTTGGCGCCATTTACTTCAATCCCTCCAACTTCGAGTGGAAGAGCCTGCAAGACCTGAACGGATCAGGGATCGTGCCTACTGCCGGCCAGCAGACCTATGGCACCCTGCCGCGCGACTTCTTCCGCGGGCCCGGACGCACCAACGTCGATTTCTCGTTCGCAAAATCGACTCCGCTGTGGAACGAGCGTACCAAGCTCGAGTTCCATGCCGACTTCTTCAACATCCTCAACTCCACCCAGTTCTATAACCCGAACGTATCGAACCCGGACAGTGGTTTGTTCGGCGAAATCACCCAAACTTACGACGCGCGCGAAATCCAACTTGCATTGCGCTTGACCTTCTGATCTTCTGTAGACTCGCTTAGGGGCGGCCGGTGGCCGCCCCTTTATTATTCTTGCTGTCAGGAAATGAACGGATGACATGACTGAGGGCTGACGGCTGCCCTTGCTGGAGATGCCTGACACTAATTCACCGTCTGCAGAGCTATGGATTGGGGATGCAGTGGAGGTTCGAACCAAGCGCATTCGTAAGCAGAAGACCGATCGTCGAGATGCGCAACTTTCGTTGCGCTTGCTGCTGGAGGATCGTTTTCCGCGGATCTGGGTACCGAGTTGGGAGAATCACGATCTGCGACAACTGCTCTGGCATCGCCACCGCATGGTACAGGCGCGCACGCGACTGATGAACCGGTTACAAGCCGTGGCCTTAAATGAAGGAGTACGAGGCAAGAAAGGGCTGTGGCGAGAATCCGGACGGAAGCAATTGGAAACCTTCGCGCTGGCGCCCTGGCCCAGCCGACACCGGCGCGATCTGTTGGAACTGCTGGACCGCCTCACTCCCATGATCACGGAGTTGACGCAAGCGGTGGAGCAGGAAGCCTGCCAATGTCCGGAGGCGCAGCGACTCGCAACCCATCCCGGAGTCGGTCCTCTGACCGCCTTACCGTTTGTGCTGATCCTAGGGCAAGCGGAAAGGTTTCGCTGCGGCAAACAAGTAGCGAGCTATCTCGGGCTGGTCCCAGGAGAAGAGTCGAGCGGTGGTCGGCAACGGCTGGGACACATCAGCAAGCAGGGCAACCTGCTGCCGCGTTTTCTAATGGTGGAAGCACTTCAGCAGCGCTATCAGTGCAACTCCAACACCTTACTGCCCTGCTCCATCGCCTTCTCCAGATCATTTGCGGCTTTGCCAATCGCGACCGCGACGTTTTCCAGCACTTGGCCAACTACGGGAACCTGGGCATCAGCTTCCTTCCATTTTTCCTGATCCATGTATTCACGAACTGCCGCAATCGGCTTGGCGCCGTAACCGGTGTAGGCACCGGGGGCATAAACCTGATGCTTGAACCACGGGCGCTCCGGTAAGCCTTTCTCGGTTAGAAACGTTCTCTGAATCTGTATTAGTTCCGCGTTCAGAGCGGTGGCGGTCTGGGCCGGCAAATCGCTTCCGCCAGTCTGCCATTTGGCAAACGCCGACTGGTAACGTTCCGCGCTCTTCTGGATTGCTTCAACTCCGTTCTTTAGCGGCGCAAAATTCAGGAACGGCGGAACCGACTTCGCGGGAGGAGGGACCGACGTTTTACGTGGATCAGCTGTCGCCGTGAACACGCCTTCCTTCAGCTCCAGGTTGCGCTCGGTGATTTCATCCTGCTTGTCTTTGAGCAGTTTCTCCAGCTCTTTCACATACCGTCCGATGGTCTCTGCCTCCGCGTTGTACTCGTAGGGAATCACGTCGGCATCCGCCAGCCGCATGACCGCAGTTCCCCCAGTCTGTGCCAGCGCTCGGCCATAAGAGAAATCGGTATCCACAAACTTGGTGTACCAGTAGAAGTCGTCATAGATGGAATGGTAGGCGTCGGCATCGTTCTCGCCGCCGTAACCGATGTTCAGAGCGGAGATGCCGGCATGATCCATAAACGCGGTGTAGTCCGAACCGTCTCCGAGCGCACCGATGCGCACATCGTCGCTTTTTCTGATCTCGGCTCGCTCCTCAGCATTGGGTGCCCGGGCAATGCGCTGCAGACGCGCTCGTTGCTGGACGGAGATGTGTTTCTCCGGATCTTGAATGTCATGAGTTACATCGTTAATCAGGTGTTGCAAGTCGTGCGTACCACCGGCGTGGAAGAAGCCCCTGCCATTGCTATCGGAGTTAATGTAAGCGACGGCGCGCTTCTGAAGTTCGTCACGATGGGTTTCAACCCACTCGGTCGAGCCCAGCAGCCCGGGCTCTTCACCGTCCCACGCGCAGAGGATGATCGTCCGCTTCGGATTCCACCCTTGTTTATGCAGCTCGCCGAGCACGCGAGCTTCTTCTAAAACCGTTACCATGCCCGAGATTGGGTCGTCGGCGCCATTGACCCAGGCATCGTAGTGATTTCCACGGATTACCCACTGCTCGGGTGCATCCGATCCGCGCATGGTGGCGATGACGTCGTTGACCGGCTTCAAGTCCCAGTTCGAAGCTACCTTTAGATGAACTTTCGCGGGACCGGGGCCGACGTGATAGGTGATGGGCAAGGCTCCTCGCCATGCGTCCGGCGCAACCTGTCCCTGCAAAGCGGAAAGCAGCGGCAGCGCATCGCCCCAGGAAATCGGCAACACGGGAATCCTGGTGATGGTTTTCGCGTCCTTGATATCGAGCCGCTTGGCGTCGGCGGTGGCACCGACTCCGGGGGTTAGAGGATCACCGGGATAGTCGGTATTCATGACGCTGCCGCGTTGCACACCTTCTCGCGGGCGCCATCCACCCTTGGGATAATCATCGCCGTTGAAGAAGCCGTCGTCCTTGGGATCGGAATAAATAATGCAACCGATCGCCTGATGCTCGGCCGCAACCTTAGGCTTGATGCCGCGCCAGCCTTCGCCGTAGCGCGCGATCACGATGGCGCCCTTGACGGAGATTCCCAGACGGTCGAGTTGCTCGTAATCTTCACGGTTGCCGTAGTTCACGTACACCAGCGGGGCGGTCACATCTCCGTCGATGGAGTAGGCGTTATAGGTCGGCAACTGCTCGGCGACTTGATTGGAGGTCGGATCGCCGGGAACCGCCGGTTCCTGCAGCTTGGCTCGGAACCTGGTGGGCTCGATCATTTCGACGATGCGCTCTTTGGGTGTCGGGAAAAGCACCTGGAAGGTTTCAATGTGGGCGTCAAATCCCGATTCTTTGAACTTGGAGAGGATCCAGTCTGCATTGTCTTTGTCGTAGGGAGAACCCACGTGGTGCGGACGCGCGCTCAAACGCTGCATGTTCTGACGCAAGTTCTCCGGGACGATGCCGACCTGGAGTTTCTTCTCCCAATCGTGCTCTGTCCTGGAGGATTGCGAGGAGTAGCCAGCCAGACGGGAAGTCTCGGGAGTCGAGGTCTGCGTCGATTGCCCAAACGTGAGGTGAGCGCTGCCGATTATTACGATTGTGAGATGTACGAGAAAAGCGCGTAGTGAAGTCAAAAGAACCTCCTCAGGCAGTCACCTTCTTGTCTGGATTGATCGCAGCGAATTATAGGATGGGAGCGTAGCGTTGGCACCCTGCCAGCGGTTCCGAGGGCGCCTCGCCCTCACCCGTTCCCAGTTCCATTCCTCTATTGTATCGTGGGTCTTATGAATCCGAGACAGTTCATAGAGCAGGTTTTCTTGGCGGAGTTTTAACAAATCGCAATAACGCATCATTACATTTCTTTTTCTTTGATTGGCCTTGGGACCGAGTTCTTGGGCGCCTGTTTGGATAACTATGACTTCGAAGAACAGAGGCTATCAGCGTTGCGTTTTAGAAGTGCAGTCCGCGCACTGTATCCCGGAGCATATCAGCAACACGCGGACCTGCTGGCCAAGCATTTGAGGAACGGATTTGCGCACCAATTTCGTCCCGGCACAAGATTAGAACTAAGCAAACGGACAGAGGCTCCTTCCAGAGGATGGAGGCACCTTCATCCCACGACGGAAGGGCGTGTGTGCTTAATTGCAGAAGATCTGTACGGAGATTTTGCGACAGCTTGCAAGTCTGTCATGCACGACATTGACACTGGCAAGCTTAGTCATCCGAAACTGAGAACAACCTACTTGACTACTTAGCTACAGAACGACTGTGGTTTGGGCCCAGGAGTCATTCCCGCTTTCGTGAAGCCGGCTCAGATCTTCACATTTTCAGAGCCTGCTTTACGAAATAGCTGGCATCAGAAGGTCCTGTGGCAGTTACGATCGAGAATCTAAAAGTAGTGCCTTACCTGAGGACCGAGCACTTAGGTGACGGCAGAACAGTAAAGCTAATGCCGCTGTGGGATGGTCAATGCTGGCATTTGTGGATCGATATGCCCGAAGGTCTGATAGAGGGCAAGATTATGGACACGGTGGAGGGGGGTTATGTGGGAACGACGGCTGCCAAACAATCAGACCTTTTTATTCCGTTTATTCATTTGATGTGGCAATGCGCCAGTTGGCCAGAAATCTGCCCACTCATCAGTGCGATCTCTGATGATTTCCACAATATGGGTACGTCAGTCGCGAAGCTCAGACACTTTTTTGATTCCCGGAGCAATCTGCCGCGAGGGGCCACTTCGAGGTTTGCGCAGACGGAGCTCGAATACCTGGTAATGCTCTGTCGCAGCGTGTTCGATCTGCTGCAAGAGATCATGTCGATCGTCTGGGAGAATAAGGTTCAGCTGCTTGATGAAGCCGCAGAGAAGCGGCGGCGCTTGACGAAATTACCAGAGACGTTTTCTAGGCTCGTCCTTCAGGACAAGAAACGACCCCGAAGTGCATCCGAAATAGAGAGCAAGTATGGAATACCGAAGCTACTAGCAGCACGATACGCGAGTCTCGAACCTTTCTTCTCTCAGTTGCGGAACGTGCGGGATGATGTCGTACATGGTAGGAGGAGCATTGGTCATGTCTTCGACACGGAGCGGGGATTTTGCATCGATCCAAAAGCAGCTCCATTTTCTTCGTTCAATGGCTGGCGTCCCGACCATTATTTCAACGAAAACATTGCCTCCATACTGCCATGGATTGCGAGCATCATTCTGCAAACGATTGACGCATGCAACGGCTTGATGGGCACCTTTGCCTCAGTTATTAAGCTCCCTCCAGAGATAGCACCGGGATATCGCGTTCTAGTCCGGGGACCGCACACTGAGGCTTTGGCGGAACTCCTGCAGGTGCATTCCGGTGCATCCGTTTGGTGGGGATAACCGCTTTTCGAGAATCTTGGTGCCAGCGGAGAAATTCGAACTCTCAAACACCTTTTTCTATGAGAATGCCAAAGGCGATCGCAAATTCGACGCCCAAAATCCTATACAGTCCAGCGCCGAAGGCAAACCCGCGTATTCCGGCGAAAAATGCTTCCCAAGGCGAGGAGTAATGATCCAGGCCACGAGCCGCGCGATTGAGTTCAATCGAAGTGGTGATACCGGTTGCAATACCAGACGCTAAACCAAAGAACAGACCAAGGCCAATACCATAGCCGATACCGAAGACGATCGAGTAAGTTACCGCCCTGGTAAGCAGCCGCAGTGGACCGTGTCGGCCACCCAACAGGTCATAGGCAAGGTAAAGACTCCCGAGCACATCGAGACAGGTGCCCGTAATACTGATAGCTGCGACCGTATGGTGGTCCATTAGAGATGATTGTAGAGGTATCACTTTGGGATTGTGCCCGAACCAACCGGCGCGCACTGGAGAATTGGGGAAGAGTTTGCTGACCATACGTCCAGGGCTCTTGGCGTAAAGTCGGCACCATTGAGTTGGCCAGCCATATCACATTTTGCCGTTGTGCTTAGACGACGGGCTGCGCGGCTCCGTCAGGCCGCCATGGAGTCAATGGAGAGCTTCCGTAGTAGCCTGAAATCGTCAAGCATCTTGCCAGTCCCCAGAACAACGCAGCACAGAGGGTCATCGGCAATGGAAACAGGAAGTCCGGTTTCTTCTCGGATACGCCTGTCCAGGTTCTTCAACAGCGCGCCCCCGCCGGTGAGCACGATGCCGCGGTCGCTGATGTCAGCTGAGAGCTCGGGCGGTATACGTTCCAAGCCTACACGAATGGCGTTCATGAGGGTCGAAACCCATTCACTCAATGCCTCGCGGACTTCGCTGTCATTCAGAATGATGGTCTTGGGTATCCCTTCAATCAGGTTGCGTCCCTTGATCTCCATAGTCAGCGGCTTCTCCAACGGGAAAGCGCTACCGATTTCAATCTTGATCTGCTCGGCGCTGCGTTCACCGATCAGCAAGTTATATTTTCGCTTCACGTAAGTCATGATGGCTTCGTCCATTTGGTTTCCCGCCATGCGCAAGGAACGCGAATAGACGATGCCACTCAGCGAGATCACCGCAATGTCCGTCGTACCTCCCCCAATGTCGATGATCATGCTTCCGGTGGGTTCATTGGTGGGAAGGCCGGCGCCAATCGCCGCCACCATGGCCTGGTCCACTAGATATACCTCGCTGGCTTTCGCACGGTACGCCGAGTCCATAACAGCCCGCCGTTCTACCTGTGTGATCTCCGCGGGTACACCAATCACAATGCGTGGGTGCACCAGCATCTTGCGATTGTGAGCTTTCTGGATAAAGTAATTCAGCATCTTCTCGGTCACTTTGAAATCGGCAATAACCCCATTTTTCAACGGCCGAATTGCAACGATGTGGCCCGGGGTACGGCCCAGCATTTCCTTGGCCTCTCTCCCCACCGCTTCCACTTCACCGGTGTTTTTGTTCATGGCCACGACGGAGGGTTCGTTCACGACGATGCCCTTGCCACGAACATAAACCAGGGTGTTGGCGGTTCCCAAATCGATGGCGAGGTCGCTTGAGAAAAGGCTAAAGAGCAGCCTTAAGTTGCGCACGTGCGACGTGCCGGGATAAAAACCACGAGGTGACATACGGATGCTTTCTCAAGGTGCCTGATGAAAAACCGGATCATCCACCGAAGCCGCTTAGGAACAGTCCTCCTTGGGGCGAATCCAGCTCGCCCAAGAGTGGCTTTTCGTGGGCGTAAGCCCCTTGTTTCTGCATCATGCTGTTGATCACGTGCGGAGAGGGTTCGGACGGACCAGCAGGACAAACGGCAGGTTCGCAAAATCGATGGATCTCCATCCCAAGCTAAAAACAGCTTACTGTGATTGTATACGTCAAGTGCGTCACGTGGAGCTTTGTCGAAATCTAGCTTCCCCCAGCGGGTTGGCGACCCAGTGAGGGTCGCTGATGCGCCTCCGATGAACATGACGTTTCTGATGAGAATCCACAAACGCAACAAACCAGCGGCCGATCACCTAAGGTCGCTGCTCCGCAGAATGGGCAACCAAGATTCCATGGTGGAGTCATGGAACCGTGAACTCGCGATCAGAAAGATCGCGGCGGCTAATAGAAAAGGCGATCGGCCTTTGCGAAGGGTGACTACAACCAGACGCTAATCGTCTGAAATGTCGACGTACAAATCGGCATCTCGCCGCCAATCTTCAAATGACGGGTAGGGGATTGGTAGGTGCGCCCCCCAGACCTCATCGCAATGATCTGCATATTCCACGGTGCGAATCGCTCGCGGGTGGTTTTGTACTTGGATAAGAATGGCATCGAACCATCCTTCAGCCTTTGCGTTCTCGAAAACGTGGTCCGCGATCCAGCACATGAGTTGGTGCCAGCCTTGCGCAGCAGCCCTGCATTGCTGTCCACGTGCAACATCGATTAGCCCGAGGAATCCCGGACAACGATACCCTAACTCGTTTCGAACTTCGGCGGGGAGTTCGGATGGGCATTCCAGTGCTGGGCGAGCCCAGCACGCGAGAGCCTCCCAGTCCATGTATTGAGAGGCCGCCGCGGCCAAGCGCTCCGGGTCCACGCGCTTAGAGGCGACTCTTGCTCTTCTCTCATTGGGTACAAGATGGGCCGTGTCGTCACATTGCGACGCCATGCCTTTCCATTCCTCGAATGAGGGGTAGGGGATCGGTCTGGCCCTTCTCCACTTCTCCACGCACTCCGACCAGCAGACTTCGGCTCGCTGGTAACGCGGATCTCGCACAGCGTAATACGTAATCGCGTTGAACCAGCCTTCGTTCTTGGCAAAGCCAAAGATGTGCTCATCAATCCAATCCTCCAGGCGGAGAGCTAGTGGCTTCTCCTTCATGGCCTTCGCCGTCAGCGTCTTGTCGCGTTCGAGAAATCCCGGACAACGCTCCTTCAGAATATCAACGAGCCAATCCGGGATTTGTTCTTCGACTTCCAAGATCGAGCGGGCCCACAGGTAAAACTCCTGCCAGCCGACGTACTGGTTGCGGGTATCCAGCAGGCGGCGCCAAGGGATGCGGCGGGCCTGATCGTCTGCACGCCGCCGGGCCAGGCGCTGGAGTTGGACGGCAGTGTTGCGCATCGGGGGAAGTTTCGCCTTCTTCAACCGCAATCTCCGGGGAACAGAATAGCTGCTCGTAACTGTCAGCTCTGACTCTGCTGTCTTCTGCGTCGAGTCTACTCAAATTGGCCGGGCACGCAACCGACTCACTCGTTGGGTATTCGGTGCTGACTTTGACGTTCCTGGGCTCTCGGATTTCCGGAACATTCCAGACTGGATCTGCGCTTGCGTGGAACGGCGTGAGAGTTATCGGTTCAGCCGATCGCGGTGTTCAGTCCTGCGCCCTTTAAGGCCGTAGGGTATTTGATCTCGCACTGGCATCAGAACACATTAGGACGTCTGGCGGCTCAATGCCGTACTCCGTGGGTTAAGTGTTGTACCCGCCACTAGTCGCGGTCCTGAAAAGGCCCTCCGGGGTAGTGGAATGGAGCCCTATTCTTGGCTTCGAGGCGACGATGGGCAACGCTTCTACCGATGTATGTCATTGAAAATAATCATTGTTGCACGGAGTTTCATCATTTAAGATAGTTTCACCGTCCGGTAAAACAATTCATACGATGGCTTCATGTTTCACTGTTATGCTACAATCACCGTACGGTACAAGTACTAATTACAGTGAAACGAAACCGTCAACATGCTAGAAGCAGAACTCATTGAAGCCTTCGAGCCACAGTTCAGAGATTTTCTGAACAATGTCGGTGGAACCCTCAAAGCGTTCCGTAGGGAACCAGCGCGCCCAGGCCCAGACCTGCTCATCGATGCCGTAATCAGAGGCAAGCCAATCACACTTGTGGCAGAGGCGAAAGCGCAGGGCGAACCTCGCTACATTCGCCAAGCGGCCGATCAGCTACGCGACTTCATGGGTCGGTTCCCCGGCGCCTATCCCATCGTCATCGCTCCCTACATAAGCGGTAAGACCGCCGAGTTGCTACGAAGCCGAGAAGTTGGCTACTTCGACCTTGCAGGCAATGCTTTGATCGACGCCGGGCCGCTCTACATCAGCCTGGCTGGTAAACCAAATCCCAAACCCGCACAAAAAGCACTAAAGTCGTTGTTCGCCGCAAAGACTTCCCGCATTGTCCGTGTCCTCCTTACGAACCCGGGGAAGACGTGGTACGTGCGCGACCTTGCCGCCGAGGCGGCCATTAGCATCGGACTCGCCTCAAGACTCAAAAAGCGTCTGGTCGATCTTGAACTCCTAGGTGAAACGAAGGCCGGAGTCAGCCTCGCGAAGCCGGGTGACTTGCTCGACCTGTGGGCCAAGGAATACAGCTACCAGAAGAATAGAATACTCAAGTACTACTCTCCGAGTTCGCCGTCAGACGTGGAAGCTCGGCTGCCCGAGTTTGCCCGATCACGCCGGGTTCGGTACGGGCTGACAATGTTCTCCGGCGCAGCACGCGTCGCACCGTTTGTCAGATCCAACTTCGGAGCTTTCTATTTTTCTGGCTCAACACCCGAGCTTGAACAGGAACTCCAACTGAAACCTACGGCGAGCGGCGCCAACGTTTGGGTATTCCGCCCCTATGACGAAGGGGTGTACTACGGAGAGCAAACGATCGAGACCCTCTTAGTCGTCTCGAACGTCCAACTCTATCTCGACCTTATCAATTACCAGGGAAGAGGCGAAGAACAGGCTACGGCGATTCGAGAGCAACTGCTGAGGTACTGACATGGCCCAATACCGCCAAGACGAAACCGACATCAGTCTTTCGATGTTACTCGAGGTGGTTGACGCTCTGAAGGGCTATGGTGCTGACGTGGTCATCGTTGGCGGCTGGGCTCCATACCTGCTCCTGCAGAAATTCGGCTCAAAAACCGACGAACAGCATGTAGGTTCCCTCGATGGCGATCTGGCCCTGAACTTCAAGCGAATTCCCGAAGAGAAGTACGAGACGATTGTTGAGACGCTAACCAGAATTGGCTATGCACAACGAACAAATGCCTCCGGAAAGCCCGTTCCTGCCAGCTTTCAGAAGACGACTAAAACCGGCGGCGTACCCTTCACGATGCAGATAGACTTCCTCGCCGGCGAATACGGCGGAACGGCGAAATCACACCGCCATCAGAAGGTCCGGGAGATGCTCGCTCACAAGGGGCGCGGGACCGATCTCGTATTCGACAATTTCTACACGGACGAGATCCCGGGCAAACTGCCCAACGGAGCAGAACTGCGTGTCCGCATCAACGTGGCCAACGAAGTCGCGATTTTCGCCATGAAGGGAATCACAATTGGACAGCGGACAAAGGCGAAGGATTACTACGACATCTTCATGCTTGCCAAGCATTTCAAGGGCGGTCCCAAGTGGCTCGCGCAAAGCCTCATTCCATTCTCCAAGAACAAATTGGTCAGGGAAGCGATACAAAATGTGCGCAAGTACTTCGATTCTACGAAAGGCCTGGGGCCCACATCTGTTGCTGATTTCAAAGACGAACAGGACCCAGCGTCGCGGGAGATACTTCAGCGCGACGTATTCGAGGTAATGCAAACCCTGCTCAATGACATTAATTACCCAGCGACCACCTCGGTTCCCAGGCCATAGACCCGCAGTCGACGTTCCGTTTCTCGGCAATCAGACTTGGATAGATTTCATCTGGCGGACCCACCTGGCACACCGACGAAAGCGCGACGGCTCTTCCGATGGGACTCGCCCCTGCCACTTCAGGTTCATTCTTCGATCATCTTCCGGATCAACACTTCCATCGCAAAGCGCCAGCTTTGCTCCAAGGCCAAGGACCGCAGCATGGCTTCTGTATTGTGCTCTAGTAATGCGCTGACGATAGCTCGGATTGTGAGATCAGCCCAATTCCCGATGTGTAAAGGGTTTCCCAGCGCCACGCCGCCAGACGCAAGGCAGTAAACTTGGACACGTAAACTCTTTTCTACAGTGAAACTTCCGTGAGAACTGAGGGCGGTTAGTCGCCTTCGCGCAGTTTCCGTGTCAACCTGCTTTCCGCGGCAGTCGCTTTAGTCTTGGCGCTGTCGTCGCGAAGTGTAGGTTCGTTCCAGTGCGGTAGAGGATCACGTTCTGCCAGGCGTAACAGGACTGGACCGCCGGTATTCTCATCGAACAGCGTGTGTATAAAGTGGTAGGTTCGATCGACGACATCGATCATGAGGCGCTTCATTTCGTCGTCGTTCAGACGCGACACTTTGGGCCACGGAATGACACCGTAAGGACTGCTGACGGTGACATCCGCATAGTCCCCAGATGCCGAAGACGGAGATGTGCCGGCATGGAGATCCTCCAGCATCGAATTGCGAAAGCACTGCAAAACAAGTAATTCTTGCGACCCACTGCGACCGCACGCAGAGCTCTCTCGGCCGCGGAGTTGTCGATCTCGATGCGGCCGTCATCGCAATAGCGCACGAAGGCGTCCCAACGGGCGAGCGCATAGTGGATCGCAGCCGAGGTATCCGACTTCCGCGAGAGTTTCGATAAAGATGTTTCCAGCAACGCGTGCATCGCGTCGAGCAGGGGCCGCGAGCGCGTGTTGCGAACTTCGCGTCGCTCGTCGGGAGGCCGCCCGCGGATTTCCTTCTCGATCGCATACAAGGCACCGATGCGCTCGACCGCCTCGGTGGCGATCGGCGAGCGGTGCGCTTCCATCAGGTCGTAGAACTTGCGGCGGATATGGGCCAGGCACGGAGCTTCTTGTATGCTCCCGTCCGCGTAGAGTTGATTGAAACCGGAGTAAGCGTCGGCCTGCAGAATGCCGCGGAAGTTGCTCAGATGCCGCTGCGGATGTTCGCCCTTGCGGTCGGGCGAGTAGGCAAACCAGGCGGCGGGAGCGGCGTTCGAGCCCGACGGACGGTCGTCGCGAACGTAGGTCCACAGGCGACCCGTCTTGGTCTTGCCGTTGCCCGGAGCCAGCACTGGAACCGGCGTGTCGTCGGCGGGTAACTTATCGGCTGACATCACGTAGCGGCGCAGCGCCTCGACCAAGGGTGCGAGTAAGTGGCTGGCCTCGCCGACCCACTTCGCCAACGTCGAGCGATCTAACTCGACGCCTTCGCGAGCGTAGATCTCCGACTGGCGATACAACGGCAAGTGATCCACAAACTTTGAAGTAAAGTACATGGGCGAGCAATCCTGGACCGGCAAGGGCCTGGAAACCAGGCCAGCCCGCGCTGGTAGACGCAACAGCCGCGGGCTACCCCATCCATAGCCTTAAGGACGTTCCGGCAGGGGAATACATTGTCCAGGCCGTGCTCAACAAGTACGAGACCTTTCACCGCGCGGACGGAAAGACCGTGAAGCTGCATATGGATCAGGGCGAAGGCTAGCACTGGAACATCTCGCCCGGCAACCTCTACTCGAAGCCACAGAAGATCACAGTAAAGCCAGGCGGCGCGACTATCCAACTAGCGCTGACGGAGGTGATTCCGCCAATCCTCCCAAAGGCCGATACCAAATACATCCGCCACATCCGCATTCAGAGCCAGGTACTCACGAAGTTCTGGGGCCGGCCCATGGAACTCAGCGCCATTGTGCTGGTGCCCGAAGGTTTCGATGAGCACCCCAACGCCCGCTTCCCGCTGATGATCTTTCACGACCATTTTGTGGACGACTTCGACGACTTCCGCACCACGCCGCCTGACCCCGACCTGACGCCCGACTACAGCGAGCGCTTCCACATCAAAGGATACAACCGAATCCAGCAGCAAGAGGCATACAAGTTCTACCAGCAGTGGACCGCGCCCAACTTCCCTCGCGTGCTGATAGTGAAAATCCAGCACGCGAATCCTTTCTATGACGACTCCTACGCCGTGAACTCAGCGAACGTAGGCCCCTACGGAGACGCCATCGAGAACGAACTGATGCCCGCCATCGAAAAGCAATTCCGCGGCATCGGCCAGGGCTGGGCGCGCTTCGTCTACGGCGGATCAACCGGTGGCTGGGAAGCGCTAGCCGTGCAAGTCTTCTATCCCGACCACTACAATGGAGCATTCGCTGCCTGTCCCGACCCCATCGACTTCCACGCCTACACCAACATCAATCTCTACGACGATCAAAACGCTTTTTTCATCGAGGGTGCACACAAACTCGTGGCGCAGCCAGCCATGCGCGACTACCTGGGCCACACCTTCATCACCACTCAGGAGTTCAATGCCTACGAACTGGCGCTGGGCGACCACGGCCGTAGCGGCGAACAGTTCGACATCTGGCAGGCGGTTTACGGACCAGTGGGCGCAAACGGATATCCCCAACCTATCTTTGACAAAGCAACCGGAGAGATCGACCACAACGTAGCCGAGTACTGGCGTCAGCACTATGATCTCGAAGCATTTCTCGAACGTGGCTGGGCAAAATTAGGCCCAGAACTGGCCGGAAAAATTCACATTTATGTGGGCTCCGATGACACCTACTTCCTGAACAATGCCGTCTATCGCATGGAGGATT
The DNA here is from genome assembly GCA_963752985.1 of uncultured Acidobacteriaceae bacterium. Classification (GTDB taxonomy): domain Bacteria; phylum Acidobacteriota; class Terriglobia; order Terriglobales; family Acidobacteriaceae; genus Acidiflorens. Next base: position 248,527 of record CAVWAN010000012.1, on the reverse strand, counting down.
TTCTAAAGACCACGACCAATCCTCCTTACGGAGGCGAAGTAACATACGGCCCGGGCGCCGAGCACTGCTGGAACGGAGATCCCACCCAGCCGGATTACCTCTCGCGCCTCCACTACAACACGCAATATTTGCCGAAGATCTTGGACCGCATCCAGAAGAGCGCACCCAAAGGAGCAGATTTGACGAGTTGGCGATACTGATGTGGGTGTTTTGTCTAGCGCGAACTTCTCCGAGACACATAAGGTGGTGATTGCGCGGGCATAACAAAACGCTGCCACAAATGCCGCTTAGTCATTAAAGTGCAACACGCCCGCCTAGTGGGAATGACCCACTTGTGCAATTGACGCACACTCAAGAATCGCGATAAGGTCCGAGCAGCGTCATCCGCCAGTAGTCTGGGCCAAGCCGCTAAGACCGGTTGCCGCTAGGAGAATCTGTGGTCTTCAGAACCAGCCGCTTCGGGACTGTGCAGAAACTTGTAATCTGCTTTGTTCTGACCCTGACCGCGAAGGCTGCTCTGGCCGCCTCTGGATTTACCCCTCAACGTCGCCTCGGATACACCTCGGGAGATCAATGGGAGCCCGCGCTGGCGACAGACGCCCACGGTCACATCTACATTCTCTTTCCTCAGTACGGCCCGGTGGCCCAATGTCCAGTGTGCACCGCGCCCACCATGGTCCTGCTGACCAGCAATGACAATGGCATTTCCCGGGAGCCGCCGCGGCCCCTGCTGACCTCATCGTCCGGACAGTTTGACGCCCAGATCAAGGTCGACCCCGTTGATCGGCAAACTCTTTATGCATCGTGGTTGCAGGGCAAGCACGACGTCATCGTGGGGCGGTCGCAGGATTTTGGCCGCTCCTGGTATTTTGCCATCGCTGAACATTCTCCGGAAGTCGTCATCGACAAGCCGGTGCTGGCCGTTCGCGGCCCCAATGTCTACGTGAGCTTTAACCACGATCAGACGCTCGCGGTAGCGGCGTCGCATGATTACGCGCAGAATTTTTCCTCTGCGGTGGAGAATCCTGATGCCGGGCTGGGCTGGACACTGGCTGCAGGGGCTACTGTGGATCCCGTCGGCAACGTCTATTTTTCCTGGACGGCCTACCCGCGAACAAATATTCTCACGCGACCGGTGGAGGTGTTTGTAAGCCGATCGGCGGACGGCGGCCGGAACTGGAGTACGACGCCGATGGACGTTTCCAGCGCGGCGCCGGGTTGCTCGGCCCAGGTCTGTTCAGCTGGCTTTCTGGCCTCCCAGATGGCTCTGGCTTCCGATGATGCCGGAATCATCTATGCCTTGTGGAACTCCGGCTCGGTCATAGGCGGACCGGAACGCATTTACTTCTCCTCTTCCACGAACGAAGGGGAAAACTGGTCAGCGAAGGTTGACGTCTCAAACGCCCCGTTTGGCGTGGAGCACTGCTTTCCGGCCATCACCGCCGGCACCGCGGGCGACGTCCGCATCGCATGGATGGACACGAGAAAAGTGGACACGCAAAACCATCTTCTTTGGAATACCTTCTACCGAGCTTCCACCAACGGCGGGGCGACCTGGTCGCCGGAATCGCAACTCTCCGGCCCCGTGCGCGGATACGATTACATCCTGCCCAACGGTTTCCTCTTCCCATTTGGCAACTTGTTTTCCATCGGCATCGATAACCTCGGCACCACGCATGTGGTGTGGGGCGAAGGCCGCAATTACAGCTCGCCGGGTTCGATCTGGTACACGCGCGGGCGCTAAACTCGCGACTTTATTCGCATCGTCGTCCCGATTAGTTCGATCGTAAGCAGCGTGCACGTGGCCACAACTTGCCCGAGCGGGAACAATGGAAACATGACGGTGACTCCTATCTTCAGCCCATGCGGGCGAGCCTCACCCGCATCGGGCTCTTTGTAAAGCCAATTGGAATTACTTGTCAGGAAGGGGCGGGCCGGCCGAGGCCGCCCCTCAGGCTAGAACGATGGTGAGAACCGGGCTTCCAGAAATTCGCCCAGCTTGGCCGTAGCCTTGAATTGAGGAATGGGGTCTAGTTCTTTGAACGCAGAGGTAAACGCATTCGAGAGACTCCAGATGGTTCGCGGCCGGAATTGCTCGTACTTCGGCTCGAAGTACAGGTCATGCACGCTGCGGGCAAGGTGCTTCGGAGCTTCGAGTTTGCCCTCAACAAACGCCTCATAGATGACCACCTTGGCGGTGACATCCGCCAATTCGCTTCTCTGCCATGCTTCTACCTGTTTTCGCATCGGCTCGAAGTTTCGCTGCATTCGGTCAACGCCAACCGAGATACAGTCGACGAGCGAGAACGACTTTGAGTGTTTGGCAAGCACAGGCGTGAACGCGCCTGAGACAATGCGACGATGAAAGCGAATAGCTTGAATCACGTGCAGACCGGCGCCGACGGCCGGGTATAGCGAAGCGCACAATTCTGGCTCCAGGCGGGCAGCGAGAGGACGGCGAGGGCGAGCAACAAAAGCGCGGCTGCGGCGTGGCTGTGGTGGCCTGTCGGAATCTTAAGGTGGTACCATCCCCTGCTGACGACATGACAAAGCCTAGCTTGTTCCGGTCATCAAGTCGCAATGCCCAAATGCTTCTCAAGGCGGTCACTGCCGTTTCTCTGATTTTGGCCGGACTGCCTGGAAATTCGGAATTTGTACAAGCTCAGACCACAACACCACCCAAAGGATCCCGGCCACCCCGTACACTTCCGCTGACGAGCTTTTATGACACGCCACATCCGCTGCCCCCGGGCAAAGCGGGAGAACTGATACGCTCAGAACCGATTGACGAATACAACCTTCCGTTTGAAGTGTCCGCATTGCGGATCCTTTATCACTCGCGGACCCCGAACGGAGAAGACTTGCCCGTCTCGGCTGTGGTGCTGGTTCCGGATGGCAAGCCTCCAGCAAGCGGATGGCCCGTGATTGCCTACGCGCACGAGTTCAGGGGAGCGGCGCGACAGTGCGCTCCCTCACTGATGAAGAATCTCGGTGTGGGGCCACTCCTCGCGATGTACGCCAATCTCGGCTATGCGGTGGTTGCGACCGATTATGCCGGGTTGGGAGCCGATTCCGGCAAGCCGGTGCTGGACATGCAGTCCAACGCGCTGGACGTCATCTATTCGGTTCCGGCGGCACGTGCGGCGGTGCCGCAAATCGGGCCGAAATGGATCGCGGTGGGCTCTTTCCAGGGAGGTATGGCTGCGGTGGGCGTGGCGGAGAGCGACGTGCACGATCCCAACTATCTGGGCAGCGTTGCCACGTCGGGCTTGGCGGATGCGCAGCAAGCCTACGAGCGCTTCGCGCAGGTTTCTTCTTCCAATCGCATGCTGTTGGTGTTGGCTTCCACCGTCAAAACGCTTCATCCGGAGTTCCAGGTGAGCGACATGCTGCAAGACAAGGCCCTTCCTGCGTACCAGCGTCTCGGCCAGACTTGTGGAGGGGAAACGGAGCCGGAGTTCACAAGCGCCATGCTAAAGCCGGGTTGGGAGAACAATCAGTTCGTTAAGGACTTTTTCAGCAGGAATACTCCCGGCCAAAAGCATGCCCATAGCCCGCTCCTGGTGATCAGTGGCGAGGCGGGCCTTGCCATACCGGCAGAAACGTCAGGACAAACCGTGGCCCGCATGTGCAAGCAAGGGGACCGAATCCTTTTCTTGAAGTATCCGGATGCGGATGCCAGCGGCGTGGTGGGAGCGTCGATCGCAGACCAACTTAGTTGGATCAAAGCACGGTTTGCCGGCGATGCTGCGCCGGGCAACTGTCGTTGAGTAACTACCACTTACGGTCAGAGTCAGGCGCGTCATCGGCCTGTCGGAACTGATTGCGTTTGCGATACACAATGACAATCATGCTGAGCGACATGAAGGTGGGAGGGACGATAAGAATCAGAATCCCGCTGCGCAGGGCCTGAATCATTCGAGCACCGGCGGAAGCAGCCTGGGTATAGCAGAGCGCACAACTTTGGGAGAAGGCCGGGAGAGGGGCGGCGAGCATGATTAATGCAACCAGGACAATACCAATCAGCAAGAACGGTCTCTCGACCCTCAGCTTTCCTTTTGGCATCTCATTCCTCTCAACGCGTGCCTTTCACTGGATTTTCGAATAGGGCGCGCCGTTAACCATACGCGAGCTGTCGGTCCACCCATATTGCATCCCCAGCAGAACCGCAACTGTAAAGATCACGACAAACCACAGAAAAGCCCGCTTCTCTGACCAAAGATGCATGAAGAACAGCATTGCCAGAGCCGCTTCGACGATGGCGACCACCAGCATGCGCGTGAACATCTGCGAGGCGTCAAGGTTTTGATAGGCAATGACGAATTGCAGGCCTGCGAGAGCCAGCAGGCAAATGTAGACGATCAAATCTTTCCCGATTCCGTCGCTCTTGTGTTCTTCCGCGGTTGTCATAGCATTCTGCTCCGAAGTTTTCTTGACCTAGTGGGTGAGGTTCAAAAGATAGACCAACGGGACGACGAACATCCAAACCAGATCTACGAAGTGCCAGTACAGGCCCAAGACCTCGATGTCATCCGCCTTGTAGCGGCCGCCCTTGTAGCGCAGGCCGACCACGAGTAAGGCGATTACGCCAGCAGTAACGTGCGTAAGATGCAAACCCGTGACGCTGAAGAACGATGCCCCGAACAGTCCCGTTCCCCAGGGGTTCTTAAACAGGGTCATGCCCTTATCAATGAGCTCGAACCACTCACGAATATGCAGCAGGGCGAAAACAATACCCAAGGCTGCGGTAATCATGATCCAGCGAAAGGCTCCAGCTTTGTCTCCCTTTTGGGCGGAGCGCAGTCCAATGAGCATGGTCAAGCTGCTGGTCAAGAGAATGAAGGTCATCAGCGCGACATTGGTGATGCTTTGGAACGGCCTGGGCCAATTGGGAGTCCCATTGCGCAGGAATCCATAGGCCACCAGGCACGCGGCAAACGTCATGGTGTCCGCGATAATGAACAGCCACATCGCCAGCTTCTTTGTAGGAATCGAAAATGCGGTTCCCGCAGTCAAGCCCGCCGAGTGTCCTCCCATGGTCAAATCCGCTTGGCTCACGACGCCTCCTGATAGTTCGAGTCGGTATAGTTCGAGTCGGTTAAAGCTTCATCCAAAGCAGGCAAAGCAGGTACAGCCAAAGAACGTCCATAAAATGCCAGTAGCGCGCGGTCGCATCCAGCGCGTTCCTCCGCAGGGTCGACTTACCCAGTTTGCGAATGACATAGATCAGGCCGCACAGACCGCCCAGTACGTGCAGCGCGTGCGTGGCGGTAAGTACATAGAAGAAAGAACTGCTGGGATTCGTGGCCAGATAGAGCCCCTCGCCGCGCAACTGCGACCACGCGGCGTACTGACCAGCCACAAAAAGCAGGCCGAGGATGAGCGTTATGTAGAGCCAGCGTGCCGGGCTCTCAGCGTGACTTTTCGAACCGCCCATGAAAGCGGCGACGCGGCGACGCGAGACTTCAAGAGTAACGCTGCTGGCAAGGAGGATCAGCGTGTTGAGGTAGAGGATCGATGGCAGCGTGAAAGTCTGCCAGTCCAGCGATGAGCCCTTACGAACGATCAGGGCGCTGCTGAACGCGGCAAACATCATCGTAATGGCGAAAAGCACTACATAGATGGCGGACGAAGATGCCGGCGGCGAGTGCTCCAGCGCCACCCGCAGGTCACCATTCGCAGGAACCAGGTCGTGCCAACCGCCGTTCCCAGAGCGCCTTTGCTCCGGCAAGCGGTCCTGATCGATTTGCGGCGGTTCATGTACCGTAGTTGCCATAACTGCGTATCCCTCAGGGGCTAAAGCCCGCGTTATTGTTGGTTCGGGCGGCACGGCTAAAGCCGTGCCCTACCCTATTTCTCGTCGTGGTCCGTCTTAACTTGCTCCGGCGAAGTCTGCATGACGTAATCACCAACCGAGCTTTGCACGCCGTACTGATAGGGATCGTGGTAAACCACCGGAAGCTTGCCGCCAAAATTGTCGAAAGGCGGTGGGGTAGCAGTGCTCCACTCCAGCGAAGTGGCCTCCCACGGGTTATCGGGCGCCGGTTTACCCCAGAACCGGCTGTGAATTAGGTTGTAAACAAAAATAAGCTGGGCCGCGCCCGTAATTAAAGCAGCGACGGTGATGAAGCGATGTAGCGGGATCAGCGGCTGCAGGAAGTCGTCCGGAAACGACGAGTAGCGGCGCACATTCCCGGCCATTCCCAGGTAGTGGAATGGCATAAAAATGCAATACGTGCCCACAAAGCTGAGCCAGAAATGAATTCTCCCCAAAGTCTCGTTCATCATTCGTCCGGCCATCTTGGGGAACCAGAAGTAAGTTCCACCGAAGATGCCGAACATAGCCGCAACGCCCATCACCATGTGGAAATGTCCCACCACGAAGTAGGTCGCATGGAGCATGATGTCGATCGAGGGTTGAGCCAGGAAGAAACCGCTGACGCCGCCGCTGACGAACATCGAAATAAAGCCCAAGGCAAAGAGGGAAGCCGAGTTGATGCGCAGCTTGGAACCATACAGACTGAAAGTCCAGATCAGCACCACGATGGTAGACGGAATGGTGATGACCAACGTCGGGAAAGAGAACGCCAGCGAGGAGAACGGATTCATCCCGCTGACAAACATGTGATGCCCATAGACCATGTAGCTGAGGACGGCAAGGGCTCCCATGGAATAGATGAGGACCCTCTGGCTAAGCATCGGCTTGCGCATGTTGGTGATCAGGATATGGGAAACGATGCCGATGCCGGGCACGATCGCGATGTAGACCTCCGGATGCCCGAAGAACCAGAACAGGTGCTGCCATAGAAGAGTGGACCCTCCAGAGTGCGGCAGCAGTTGGTCATTCATCACCAGATTCGATGCCACAAAGAAGCTGGTTCCGGCCACGTGATCGAGAATGACGAGAATACAGGCCGGCATTAACACGGCAAACGCCGTCAGCCCCATGCACGAGGTGATGAACCACGCCCAGGCGCTGAGCGGAAGGCGCAGGAGGCTCATCCCTTTGGTCCGGAGGTCGAGCGTGGTGGGGATGAAGTTCAGCGAACCCAACAACTGGCCAACGCAAAACAGCGCAATGGAAGTTGCCCAAAGGACCACACCTGTACCTTGGCCAGGGCCCCCAACCGGCCCCACCGCATTGAGCGGAGCGTATTGGGTCCATCCACCCAGGGTTGGTCCGTCGCTCACGAAGAATGAAGCCATCAGGACCACGAAGCCTGTGCATGTGACCCAAAACGACATCATGTTGAAGCGCGGAAATGGCATATCCTCGGCGCCGACCTGGATGGGCAGGAAAAAGTTACCGAAGGCCGCGAAAGGCGCGGTCGTGAGCACGAAAAAGACCATGATCGTGCCATGCATGGTCATCAATTGCAGGTAATACTCCGGCGTCATCACACCGCCAGGCGCACCATTCTTCGACAGCAATTGCAGGCCAGGGATCGCGGCGTTGGTCCAAGCCAGGTGGATGCGCATGAGCCAGGAAAGCCCCATTCCGCAAAGAGCCGCAACCAGGGCCAACGCGTAATACTGCTTGCCGATCACCTTATGGTCCAGACTGAAGACGTGCTTCCGAATGAAACTTGTCGGAGGAGCGTGGTGTTGCGCCGCGTGCGCTGACATGTCGTGCATTTGCCCTCACCTCAAAAGAGATGTCTCGATTCCACCCGCTTAACGCGGACGGAGCCGAGATTACTGCATTGCCTGTTCCTTCTTGATCCAATCATCGAAGTCTTGCTGAGACAGCACGCTCAGGTAGGCCTTCATGTTGTAGTGTCCCAAGCCGCAAAGCTGCGTGCAGACGATTTCGTATTTGCCGATCTTGGTTGCCGTGAAATGCAGAGAAACATCGAGACCGGGAACAAAGTCCTGTTGCACCCGCAACTCCCGCACAAAGAAGGAATGTCCAACATCCTTCGCATGCATGAGCAGGTGGATTTCCTTATTCACCGGGATCGCCATTTCGGCGGTCACGATGTCGTCCCGGGAATCCACATCATGCTCGGGATCGAGCCCGTAGAAATTCTGCGATCCCTCATTAATAAGCTCGGGGTGAAGGGGGCCAAACTTTCCATCCGGACCGGGGTAGCGGAAGTAGAAAGCGAACTGGCCGGCCTGGACCTGGATCGGCATCGCATCGGCGGACGGCGGGGTGAGATACACATTGGCCCAGGCCTTGACCCCGAATATTCCTAGGGCCATGACTTCTACGCCTACGACCAGTAAGGCAGCAATCACCAAACCCTTGGCGCCGCCGGGAAAATTCTTAATCTTGGCATTGGGGCCAGGGTTTGAGAACTTCCAGATAAAAAAAGCCAGAACGAACTGGGCGGCGAGAAACGCGATGCCGGCCTCCGCCATGGTTTCTGACATCTGCTCGTCGATCAGCGCTCCATGAGTCGAGATGTCCTCTGGCGCCACCCAGGTGTGTCGCAGGATGGGAATCGCGGAAAGGATCGCGATTACGATGATGGTGATCGCAAAGAATTTTGCCATAGTATCCTCGCCTTAACCGGGATCAGCCCGTCTTCATGAGTCTGTTGTGATTACTCGTCCTCCCCCACGGAGGACATAACGATAAACGCCTCGCGAAGCTGATCCGCTATGCCACCGCTTGTGACGGGCCAAAGGACTCGATCGCACTCGCCTCATCCTTTTGAATGTCGAAAACGGCGGACAGCCGGGTCAGTTGGAGCAAATCATTGACTCGCTTGTTCAGATTGGCGAGTTTCAAATGCCCGCCCTGGTTCCGAATCGTGGTGTGAGCCTTAACCAATTCCCCGATTCCTGAACTGTCTATGTACTGAACTTCACCCAGGTTCAGCACGATCGCTCTCGCGCCTGTGTCCGCCAAATCTCGAACAATCTCGCGGAGAATGACATTTCCCTCACCCAGCGTAATTCGTCCGCTGATGTCCAGGATGGTCACCGCGCCTACCTGCCGAGTGGCGGTTTGCATCTTGACGGGGCTCCGGCCTTCCATTCCGATTCCCAACCGGTCAAGGACGGCGCACGCTGAACTTGCAAGCTCCTTCGATTCGGTCCGAACCACAATCAGGGAACGCCCCTCTTTGAGAACTTCACGGAAGAACGCGACGTCCTCAGAGGACTTTTCAGCCGTTGTCGGTTGCGGCGTTTTCGCGTCGTGAGTTGCCGCCGAACTGGCGGCGGCACCCGCGCCCGCACCTGCGACCCCGAGCAAAGCGGCGGCGCCGAAGCCCAGCGCGAAAACCGTCCCGACGCCGGGAAGAAGCAGCGTTGCAGCCAGAACTCCGGCTGTCATCCCGGCCGCTCCTCCAGCAAAGCCTCCCACATATGCGCCGAACTCTTTCGCGAGGTTATTAGCGTCGTTTTCAGACCGAGTGAGAAAAACGATGGATTCCTGTGGCACACCCCTCTCCCGCAGCTCCTTGACCGCATCCTCCGCGTGGTCACGCGAAGTAAATACTCCGATCGCAGTTTCCATAGGGCCTCCTTAAATTAGCCGCTTTCCTCGCGCCGGTCGTTTTACTCTTGTTTTACTGTCTTTGGAAATGCAGCGGAAATACAACGGCGGAGCGCAAGACTCCGCCGCTGTCACTTCAGTATGCCTTCGCCTTGAAGGTGAAGTTCACGTCCTTGGTTTCGTTGCCGGTGATGGTGACGTCGGCGGTCTGCGTGCCGTAGTCCTCATGCCAGGCAGTGATGGTGTACTTGCCGGGAGGCAGGTTGGGCAGCTTGAAGTCGCCTCCACCCTTGCTTACGTCGTAGTGATTGGTCTTGAGCACCGCGAACTCGCCGTGCATCCAGGGATGGACGTTGCACTTCACCGAAATGAATTCCGGCTTGTCGTATTTTGCCGAGATGGGCGGCGTTCCCGGTGGCTGGGATTTGTTCCACTCGGTGTTGATCTTGGGCATCGGGTGAATGTTGTGCGAAGTCTGATCGTCGTTGACGATCTTCAGTTCCTGGTCGGTGTGCATGACCAGAACGTGCGGAACATACTGGCAGCCCTTCTGCGTGAAAGTCACGGCCTGCGATGGAACCTGGCCGTCGTCGGGGGCTCCGGAAGAAACGTACACCACCACATTATCCAATGCGTTGTTGGGCCCGGTCACAACCGTTTCGGTTGTTATGGGCGTGGCATGCTGTTTGGCACAGCTGGGCTCTTTGGACATGTCGATGGGTTTTTGGTGGGCGGGCGTGCCCGTATAGGTCACCTTGCCGCTAACCGTTCCAGCGAACATCAGTGATGAACTGACTAGCAGCGTCAAAACAGTTAGCAGTATTTGCTTGGTGCGCATTTAAGTACTCCCTTCTGGGGTCTTGGTACTCGTTTATTGGCCGCCACCGGGCGCCTTGGTGTCGGCCGGAGCGGCTGCTGGCGCCGGATTTTTATCCACGTACGGGGGGATAACTCCGTGCGCCGCCGAAAGAATTTCGTTTTCCTTGCCGTGCCGGTTGACCTGCAACGTACGCAGGAAGTGGACGAGGTCCCAGGCGTCGTTCGGCTGAATGACGTCAGCGAAAGAAGGCATAGGGGTACCATCCACGCCGGTCATGAAAATCTTATAGATATCCTGGTTGGTGTTGCCACACTTGAAGCGCGAGTCGTTCTTGCCCAAGGCGAAGTTGTAGGGACGAATGGGATTGTCTTTGCTGTCGGTGAGGGTTCCGGCAGAGGGACCGTCGCCCTCGCCGTGCGTGCCGTGACACTTCCAGCATTCGAGCTTGGTGAAGAGCGCCTTGCCGTGGGAAATGCTCTCGATGGTGACCGGAGGCTCGGCGGGAATCTTGATCGGCGTGCCAGCTTTCTCCTTTTCCCAACGGGGCGAGAAAATCTTGATATAGGCCACCAAGTCGGCGCGCTGTTGAGGACTCAACGTGTTCCAAATGGGCATGTTGGAATTGGTGACGCCGCGACCGATGGTGTTGTAGAGATCTTCATCGGTGGGTAGGGTGCCGGTCAGAGTGGAACGGCACTTGAAGGTAGCAATGGTAAAGTCGCGTGGCTTCGGATCAAGCCAGACCGCGTTCTCGCCATTGGCATCGCCGTAGTCGCCATGACAGCCGGCGCAATAGCGGCGGTAGTTGGACTTTGCGTCTGCCGCATGCCCGGTCACGTTGCCGATGTGGCTCTCCATGGGCTTGACCACAACGGGTGGCTTAGGCCCCACATCGGGTGCGTCCTGAGCCGAAGCCGTGAAAGCACCTGCCAGGACTAGACTGAGAACCCCGGCGCAACCAGAGATTGAATTGAAGACTCTCATTGCTAATCTCCTCAAGAGTCGGCAAAGGCGAGTTTCGCTCGCCCTGCCGGATTCGGACTCCTCAGAACGCGAAATCAAATCCCAACATCAGACTGTTGCTTTCCAAATCGGTAGAAGTTACAGGCGATGTACCGCGCTGCCGAAACCAGGAGAATTCGTTATGGAAGGCGAAACCCGCCCGGCTTGTCATGAACGGGTTGTAGCGGTATCCAATGACGTAATTGTCGATATCGCCAAGATTCGACGCCGTCCCAGGAGTCGACTGTTGTGACATGCGGACCCATTCCGAACGCTGGAATATGGTGAGCTGCGGACTATAGACGACGTGGGTCTCGACAAAAGCGCCGTTCCAGGTGGGACGACGGGACCCCGGTGTCAGCCCCGTAGGCGAGCCGCGGACGTCGAAGGGAGCCCCGGCGATAATATCTCCGTAGCCCTGGCCGAACCATGCGCTATCCGAACCGTGTTGGGTGAAAACCTGGAAATCGAGTTTGCTGCCCAAATAGAACAGGCCTTCAAAACCGATCCGGGAGAAGTCTTTATTGCCGACTCCCGAACCCGAAACGGGAGCGCCGTCACTGGTGTAATACGCGGTTGGAGCTTGGCCGAGCATGGCGTAGGCTCCGACCCGCTGAACCCCTAACTTCCCGGTATTGAAGGCCTGACTGCCTGCAAGGAACAGACTGTACGAGTTCTGTCCGTAGGGAAGATCGGGATTTCCATCCACCGAGTTGAAGACGGTTACCGAAAGACGGGTGCGATCATTATAGGAATGTCCCATCCACTCGACGCCCAACTGGTTGTCGCCGAGCTGGCCGAAGATGTTCCCATCGCCCACGGGAATGAAGTGGAAGAGTTGGTACGCCGCTCCATTGGCGGAAAGCGTAAGCGTGCGCTTTTCCGAAATAAAGCTGTCGAGTTCGAATTTCCCGACCTTTACGTTGAGCCAGGGACTGTTCAGAAGGTTGTCGAACCGCACGTTCGCTGACTCGAAGTGAAACGCACCGGTCTCGTCGGACGAGGGAACGAACAGCATGGAAATATTCTTCTCCAGAGTGCCGCCGCTCAGGATGTCCAGTCCGCCGTAATTGAAACCGGTGGTGGTGATTTGCTGCTCCCCGGTTGCACTCTGATCGACTGGGACTTTATTCACGCTTTCCCGGCTCCAGAAGGGCGTGAAGCGAAAGGTAACCGGCCAATACCCGTTGTTTTGCCAGATGGGAGCATCGTGATCGTTCATGAGCTGGTAGCCGTTGTCCTTGAACTTTTGACCGAAGTAATTCAGCATCGGCCAACTTTCATGACAGGCTGAGCAACGCAGGCCATACTTCCTGGCGAAAGCAGGAAACGCACTCGCCGGCTGGCTGGCGGCTAGGATGAGAGAAACCAACGCGAAAGCTGCGGCGAGGACGGAAGTTGCCGGCCGCGGCTTCTGACAGAGATGAGACTGCGCCCACATACGCATGCTGCACTCCTCAGACAGGCTTATAGATTTTGCAAAAAACGAAATCCCCCCACCGTGCACGAACGACTGCAACCACGCAGCGGTTAAGCGTGACGTCCGCTGCCTGGCTAATCGGTTCCACCAGGAACCACAAAAGTTTTCGCGACGAAGGGACGACCATCCCCACTAGGGGGGGCATAGTACTACCCTGTTTCGTGAAGCGCAAGATATTTTTTACAAATTGTTTACATCGTTTCCCGGGAGGGACCAGCGAGATGGCACCCAGGGTGCCTGCTACCGGTGAGTTGACAGGGATCAGCCTTGCGTATAAGACTCTTGCACCAGGGATTGCTGGAGCCAGTTGTGATCAGGGACAAGAGTTTCCGCGGTAAAGGGCCAAAGAGTTCGATGGGGTGGCATCGAGTTACGCTTGACGTCCAGCTTTATCGTGGGGTAGCCGCAGTTTTTCTCCTGCTCGCCGCGGCCGCGGTCCCTTCGCTGGGCCGCGAAAAGGACGTTCTTCAGTATGGCGCGGGCCTGATCGTCAATATTCCGGTTCCGGAGCCCGAAGTCGCGCAGGTCGTGGAAGACGCAGCACAGAACGGGATTATCCGCGGTACCAAGGAATACAACAAAGACGAGTACATTACGGGAGCGGTCGCGGCCACGTCTACGCCCGTGTTTCCGGCATGGACGGAGGGCGGCAAGATTTTCTACAAGGTGCGGCACCAGGCGCTGGATCCGCGAAACTTCAAAGACAGCGGCGATGTTGGAACGCTGGCCGTCCGCTACGTGGTGCAGCCGCAGGGCGACCAGAATACCGTCCTGCGCATTGACGCTCTGTTTGTGGAGGATTTTCGGCGCAGCGTCCACCCGTCGAACGGCTCGGTGGAAAGTAGCGAGTACAAAGATATCCAGGATCGCCTTGCAGCGGTCGAGCTGATGAAGAAGGAAACCGCCGAGGCTCTAGAAGCAAAACAGGAGCAGCTGGCAAAGCAAAACTTTGGCCTGGGCAGTGACACGGTTGTGCTGAGCACTCCACCGCCGGCGGCGAGGTCTGACAGCACGAATGGCGCGGGCACGACCAGCCAGGAGGCGTCTGCCCCTGCGGCATCGTCGTCCCTTGCGTCACCAACATCAGCGATGGCTCAACCGTCGGCCGACGCGCTGCCGGCGGAATCGCTGGAACAGCATGTTGCTGAGTTGCGGCGGCAGGTGGAGCGGCTAATCAAAAAGCCCGGGGCGCCGCTTAAGTCGGCTCCGTTCCACACTGCAAGCACACTGAAATCACTGGAGCCTGGCGTCGAAGTTCTGATTCTGATTTCAACGCCTTATTGGTACGGGGTCGAAACCCACGACGGACAGCACGGATGGATTCGCCGGGATCAGTTGGAGCAGGTACCATGACCCGGCGAAGTCTGCGCGACGCTGGCAGGTTTCTTGCCAGCACGCTGTCGTCTACTACGTTTCTGCTCGCCATGCTTCTGATGGCCGCCGCGCGGAGCGGTGGTGCCCAAGCAGGCCCGTACGAACGCAACTACCGTCAGCCGAAAAGCGCGGTGGAGCGAGCGCTGCAGGAGTTGCAACCGTCGATGAGCGGGCGCCTGCCGGTGCTGGAAGGGTTTGCTTCGCCGGGCGATCATCCCTTAAACCGCTACCAGCGGGCGTTTTATCAAACTGCGGTGCAGGTGAACTCGACTGCGTCGGGCGGATCGGTGGTGCGGGTGACCACGAAGGTTACGGCATGGTACACGGATTCAATTCCATCTCACTCGGGATACCAACTGCTGACTTCGAATGGACTGCTCGAATCCGATCTTCTTGACCAGTTGACCGATTTACTAGCGATCGGCCCCAGTGCAGCCCGTTCGCGCGGGGGTTCCAGCGAAGATTTCCCGGCGATCGCTCCGTCGGCGGCGGCCAAGCGTCCGGCAACTGCGGAAATAAGGAGTTGCGGAAAGAGAGACTACGGAGCCGGCCATCTCGGCACCGATGCCTCGGTTGCCGGAAACCGGGCGCACGTTCTCATCTTCGTTGTAGCAGGGGTTGTCGAGTCGGCAACTGTCGGAGTCGAAAACATCGCTGGAGCCTTCAGCTCAACCTGAAGCCAGTTTGCGGGCGGAGGCTGCGAGTTTGGAGGAGGTGCTCCAGAATCAGGCGCATCCGAAGAATCTGGTTGCGATAAAAAAAATCCTGGACTCCGGTGGTTGCGACCCCCAGCTTAAATGCCAAGACTTCGTTTCTGGCGAGCGCACACGATGAGTTTGAAATGCTGGATTTCAATGCGGACTGGGTTCACGTGCGGATCTCCGGCTTGTCGCGGGGATGGATCTGGCGCACGAGCCTGGAGATGCCGGAGGGTATTTCCGACGTTCCGTTGGCGAGCGAGAGTGCAGCGTCGGTTGCCGCCGATCTGTTTCAGGTGACGCGCGAAGAAACTGCGCCCTTCCCGGGGGATTGGGAGCCGCTGCGGGGTAGGAACGTGAAAATCATCTCGGTGCAAAAGGTCCGTGAAAACGAGAAGAATGGCGGTGCGCAAGCGAAGCTGGAATTCGCCAAGTCTTTGCTCGACAAGAAATACGCGGAACTGGCGGGAAGATCGCACGAACTGTCTGGAGTGGTATTGATCTTCGATTCGGTCGATGGGGGCATGATCGCGGCCACGCTGGCGACGGTGCAGGCATGGCGGGCGGGCACCGTGTCAGATGCAGCTCTTTGGCACCGGTGTTTTTTTGATCCACCCGAGACATTCACCGTTTCCGGCCCCGTAGGCGGCCGTTAGTTGCCGTCGCCAGTCGCCGACGATCGCCTTTGATGCAAAGCATCATGAGAGAAAGATGCGCTGTCGATCTAAGTGTCGATTCAAGTTTTCCTTGACATTGGACGAATAGCGATGTACGAATGCTGTCTTTTGGGGTTGTTATCTTCCGTGGGGATTTGTTCGATGGCTGCCGGTTTGGGCGAAACCGCCGGATAAGGGCGGAAGGAGCAAACCGGCGCGTGTGGGGTCCATGTTGCAACAATTGATTTCTCTGCTGCGCGACTATGCCGAACTGACCAAGGCTCGCATAACGACTCTGATAGTGCTTACGACATGGTGCGGCTACTTTTTTGGCGCGCACCGGTTGGGCGTATCGTCTTGGTCCCTCGGCCTGTTCCACGCCCTGTTGGGTGTGGCATTAGTTTCGAGTGGAACGGCAGCGCTCAACGAGGTTCTGGAATCGAGCGTGGATGCGCGCATGCGGCGCACTGCGCTGCGCCCCTTGCCTTCGGGGCGCATGACGAAGGTGCACGCGGCCACCGTCGGACTGGCGCTGACTCTGGGCGGTTCCGCTTATCTAGCGATGTTCGCTAACTTACTGACAGGGCTGCTGGTGTTCCTGACCGCGCTGGTGTACCTGGCGGCATACACACCGCTGAAAAAAGTTTCTCCCGCGTGTACATTTGTGGGCGCGTTTCCGGGAGCGATGCCGGTGGTGCTCGGTTGGACGGCGGCGCGCGGAAAACTGGAAGCGGAGACCCTGATCCTCTTTGCCATTATGTTTGTCTGGCAGTTCCCGCATTTTCTCTCGATCGCGTGGCTTTATCGCGAGGACTATGCGCAAGGCAACATTCGTATGTTGCCGGTGGTGGACTCTGATGGTAAGTCCACGGTGTGGCGGATTTTGGCCTATTCCGGAGCTTTGATTCCCGTGAGTATCTTGCCGGTGGCGTGGGGAATGGCGGGGCGGGTGTACTTGGTTGGGGCTGTTTTGATGGGCGCGGCGCTGTTCCGCGTGTCGATGAGAATGGCATATCCGCAACTGCCGGCGACGGCGGCTGCATCGAAACCGTCGGCTCGAAGATTGCTGCAGGCAACGATTATCTATCTGCCCGCACTTTTCGCGCTGATGATGGCTAACTCAGGGAGTTAGTTGCAGGTAACAAGTAGGTGGTGAAATCGCCTACTTAGTGGAAATCAGAAAATTCACTACGCTGGGCTGACCGGCGTTGAGGAAGCTCGGTCGAGCAGCGCAAGCAGTTCCAATTCCGAGCGGTACACATCCGCTCACCAGCCTCAGCGTGCCATCAAACACTCCATCATCTTTGGACCGGGGACTCGAAGTACTGACGGGGAACGATATTCCGCTCAAACAGCTAGGTTCACGCGGCTCACCAGTGTTGCGCTCTCTGACTGACATTGCTCCACAATCTCTAATCGATTGTTTGCGCCAACCTTCCGCAGAATGCGATGGATGTGGTTCTTGACGGTTTGCTCCGATAGATTTAAGCGGTTACCGATCTCCTTGTTTGAAAGTCCGAGGCGAATCAACCCGACCAGTTGCTGTTCCCGGCGGCTCAAGCCGAATTTCGCCTTTTGCGGCGGTTTGAACGCAAAGTAGACGTCCCGGGCAGCACACTGGAACAACTTCAGCGAAAATAGAGGTGGGCAGACTGCCTCGCCTGCTGCGACCGCCCGGATCACGCGAACGATCTCCGCGGCCGACGCGTCCTTCAAAACGTAACCCACGACTCCCTCGCCAACGGCCTGCAAGAAAGTAGCCTCATCTTCTTCCATACCCACCATAACGGACTTGCGGTTCTCCCCTGCTTGGCGCATGCGAGAAACCAGGCGCGGACCGCTCAAGGCGATGCTCGCGGAGTCAAACAGGACAATATGGGGATTCGCGGCCGAGACCTTCTCCACCGCCGAAGGCGAGAAAGGAATTGCACCGGCCACGACTATATCGTCCTTGTTTCGCAGGACTCGAACCAAAGCCTCGCGGAGCAAACAATTCTCCGCCAGGAGGAAAACGACAATACTCCCGAGAGACAAGTCCCCTCCTATAGCCAGCCCCTGCACCTATCACGGCCTCCTCGAGCTATGTTGCCAGAGACAAAACCGCATGAGGCGGCTGTCTCCAGGGTCCAAGGCAGTTCGATTCAACTGGTTTACTCCGCCGCTCATCCGCAGGTGTCATGGGTGCGTCAAAGATTTGTAAAATGTTTCTCGGGGGGATGGCGAAATTGCGGCTCCGGCCTTTTCCCCTGCCCCTCGCCGCCAAAAGTGGCTGATCCATCTCTACCAACGATCTCTCCCTGTGAGACCAGCAAACATGATGGCTTGCTTGAGCATCCAGAGGAAGCCCTTACCTGCTCCCTTCACGAGCGTGTGCACAAGTTCGTTTGCGACCAGAAGAATCCCATCTTAGTACCACCTTAGTACCACGGCTATGGTACGCAGTGGTACGCGTATATCCTCTTTTGAACATGTTACTTGAGTACGCAATTGAATCTTGTCACTAGTTCTCGCAATGGAGTAGAAGTGGTTGGCGAGGGTTATGCCGGTGAAACGCGTCCGAGTTCTGGTTGCAAACCGTCCACGACTGATGCGGGAGCTCGTCCTCGCCGTGATCGCCGACCAGCCTGATATCGAGGTGATTGGCGAAATCCAAGATGAGAGCGAACTCGCCGGGGCAGTCGAGGAGTCCCGACCCGACGTCTTGATTCTCGCGCTCGAAGACGCCGACAAACGCATTGCCCAATGCGGGTTTCTGCTTGGCCGGTATCCGCAGATGAAGATCCTTACGCTCGCGCCGGAACAGAATCGTGGAGTGTTCTATTGGGCAATTGTGGACGTTCGCACCAAGCCGCTGGAAAGTTCCGAGGCTGGAATTTTGGGCGCCTTGCGGGATCGTCCTTCGCTGGTTGGCATGGTGCATCATTAGTTTTTAGGATCGACCGACAATCGACCGATAAGCAATTGATACGTAATAGCTTACGTTCATTCTCTGAATGTAACTGAGATGGCGGAGCTGCACTTAGGAGCGGAAGTGGTGGCTGAGAACATATTCTCAACTTACGAAGCGTCAAGGCACGACCCTCGTGAGGCCTTGCAATCGACCGAAAAGCTCTTGCCGGTCGAACGGTGGTATGCGGTTTCCGTTCGTCCGAGGCACGAAAAGCTGGTTACCCGGCACCTCGAATTCCGGGGACTGAACTGCTTTCTTCCCGTCTACCGCAGCGTGCGCCGCTGGAAGGATCGCCGTAAGGAACTGGACATGGCCCTGTTCCCGGGCTATGTCTTCGTGAATTTGAGTCGTCCCAACCGTTGCGCTGTTCTTCGAGCTCCCGGAGTGCTGCGATTCGTGACCTTCCAGGGCCAGCCCGCTGCAGTTCCGGACTCCGACATCCGCGCGCTTGAATCGAGCATGTCTGCAGGTCTGCGGCCGCACCCTCATCCGTACCTGCAGCAAGGCAGTAAAGTCCGCGTAAAACACGGGCCTCTCGTGGGTGCGGAAGGAATTATGATCCGTCGCAAAGATCGTTTCCGCTTGGTGCTTTCGATCGATCTGATCATGCGATCGGTGATGTTCGAGGTGGATGAATCCGACGTTGAACCCCTGTGAAGACATCTCGTCAGTTTAGTTATCAATCAAAAAGAAGTTAGTTTCCGCCGCTTGTCAAAGAGAGATTCTCCAAATGTTCCTTTTTCCTCGATTTCCCAGTGCCAGAGCGGAAATTCTGGCAGCTCTCCTGACCCTCTGTCCTGCTTTGATTTTTCCTCAAGATTCGCCCGTTTATGGCCGCACACGGGCCCTCGACGAATCGCGTTCGCAGGCGGAGCGGCAGGCCGACCAGACTGCGTCGCTTTCGGCGGAGAAGCTGATTACTCTCCTCCAGAAGGAAACCGGCCTGCTCCTGGAGGTGAAGAAGCTCTTGATCCGAAAGGCATTTGAGCAAGGCAGGATCCTTGAGCCCCGAGATCTAACCGACGAAGCACTTTTTCGCCTGCTGCGCGAGGACGAGAACATCCGGGTGCTCGCGACTCAGGAACTATTGAAGCGGCGATACATACAAGCACTGCCCACCCCCGAAGAACGCCGGCGCGAATCGGTTGTGAGTGGCGACTCACTCCGGGCAAGAGAAGGAGCGGGTTCAACACTGGATACTGCAACTAAGACTCGTAATACCAGCCAGGAAGAACGCTATTGGTCCGATCATGAACAGCGTGGAGAGGTGAGCCCTCAACAGGAACAACCTGCGTACAATCCTCAGGCTCCGCCGGAGTCGCCCCGGACCCAGCCGGAGCCTCAAGTCGACAGCCGGCGTGCGGTCGAGCAGGCCCAGATGGAGGATTCCGACGAGTTTGACGGCATGCCGATGAACTCAGGTTCCATGGAGCGAATCCGTCCCGAAGACCTGTCCGAACTGATTAGCGCACGTTCCGAACAGCAGATTCCACCGGGCTGGGGCGCCTCTATGCGCGGCTTCGTCAGCCTGCCGAGCATGACGGACACTAGCCGATTGCCGGCCTACCCGCCGCTGGCGCAGCAAGGTGCGGAGCCCTCAGGCGGCAGGATGGAGGTCTCGCAGGGTCAGCCCCCCCGGGTCGGCGCTCCTCGCTGGATGCGGGCCGCGACCGCATGTCGTCGCCGACACCTACTCGTGCCGACCGGGCCCAGCTGCGCCATCGGGTGAATCCCTACGCCGACGTGCCTTCGCTCTACGATTTGTACTCGCAATATGGCGTGCGCTCGCCGGAATTGGTTCGTTTCGGGGATGACGTATTTCGCAATGGCACCGGAAATTTCGATCAGTTGCCCATGGACCTCCCGGTGGGTCCGGACTACGTGCTCGGACCGGGCGACGGGGTGAACATCAATCTGTGGGGCAGTGTTTCGCAGCGCTTGCGCCGCGTCGTGGACCGCGAGGGAAGGATTGCGTTGCCCGAGGCCGGCTTTGTGCAAGTCTCCGGCCGCAGCCTCGGCGATGTCCAACGGTTGGTGCAAACCAGTTTGCAGAGCCAATTCCGGGATGTGCAAGCCGACGTTTCGCTGGCGCGGCTGCGGACGGTTCGGATCTACGTGGTGGGAGACGTCGAACGAGCCGGCGCCTATGACATCAGTTCGCTTTCCACGCCCTTGAACGCCTTGTTTATTGCTGGCGGGCCCACCTCGCGCGGCTCCTTGCGCACCCTGCGCCACTATCGCGGAAACACGTTGGTGCAGGAGGTGGATGTTTACGATCTGCTGCTGCACGGTGTGCGCTCTGGCGTCGAGCGATTGCAGTCGGGTGACACTGTCCTGGTTCCGCCTCTCGGCGCTGAAATCGCCGTCGAGGGCATGGTTCGCCGCCCCGCGATCTATGAACTGCATGGTGAGAAGAATCTGGCCGAAGTGCTGGAACTGGCCGGTGGCGTCCTCACTTCTGGCACGCTGCGTCACGTCGATGTCGAGCGCGTGCAGGCTCACGAAAGCCGTACCATGCTGCGCCTCGACATCCCCGAAAACAACAACCAGGAGGCTGTAGCGAAAGCGCTGGAGGACTTCGCGGTGCAGGATGGCGACAAGATCAAGATCTCGCCCATCCTTCCTTACGCCGACAAGACCGTCTACCTCGAAGGTCACGTCTTTCGGCCCGGGAAGTACGCTTTCCGTGAAGGCATGCTGATCACCGACCTGATCAAGTCGTACAACGATTTGCTTCCTGAACCATCCAAGCTTCACGCTGAAATCGTCCGCCTGAATCCGCCCGACTACACCCCGCAGGTCCTCGCCTTCAATCTGGACGACGCTTTGAAAGCGAAAGACCAGCCTGTCGCCCTGAAGCCTTTCGACACGGTACGGGTCTTCTCACGCTTCGATTTTGAGGACCCGCCGGTCATCACGGTGACCGGAGAAGTGCGGGATCCCGGCGACCACCTGACGAACGGCGCCACTCGCGTCAGGGATGCCGTGTACTTGGCCGGAGGCTTGACCTCCGACGCGTCTACCGATTCGGTACAGATATTCCGCCGGACTGGCGACAACAAGCTCATCGTACTGAGCGTCAATCTGGAGAAGGCGCTAGCGGGCGACGACAAAGACAACCTTCCGCTTGAATCCAAGGATCGCCTGATCATCCACCGCAATCTGGCCAAGGTCGATCCGCCCACCGTCACCATTGAAGGCGAGGTGGGGCGCCCTGGGAAGTATCCGCTGGGACAGGACATGACCGCCGCTGAGTTGGTTCGGACGGCTGGAGGCTTTAAGCGCGGCGCCTTTACCGAAACCGCAGATTTGACGCGTTATACCGTGGAAGGCGGTCAGAGTGTGGTCGGCGACCATGAGAAGGTTCAGATTGCCCGCGCAGTAGCGGGCGAACCCGACACCGACATGCGTTTGCACGACGGCGATGTTCTCACCATTCGCCAACTGGCCGGCTGGCGAGATGTCGGTGCCTCGATCACCGTGACCGGTGAAGTCATGCACCCGGGAACCTACGGGATCGAGGAAGGTGAACGGTTGAGTTCGATTCTCGAGCGTGTTGGAGGTCTCCGGAGCGATGCCAATCCTTACGGCGCCATTTTCGAACGGGTGCAGGTTTGCGAACTCGAAGCGCGCAATCGCGCTCAGCTATTGGGCACCATCGGGGACGAAGGCCCTGCCTTGAAAGCAGTCCCGGACACAGATCCTGATCAGAAGGCCGCCAAGGATGCTGCGCTCCTGCAGTGGCAGGCGACGATGGAGCGGCTGCAGAATACCCCGCCACCGGGACGCCTGGTAATCCACATTTCCAAAGATCTGAAGCGCTGGCAGAACACCTCTGCAGATATTCAAGTGCGCGCCGGAGACGCAATTTTCATTCCGAAAGTCGCCACATCCGTCATGGTCGAGGGCGCCGTTTACAACCCGACGGCCGTCGCATACAAGCCCGGCAAGTCTGCAGGTTGGTATTTGGGTCAAGCCGGCGGCCCGAACAATACAGCTTACAAGAAAGGCATCTTCGTGATTCGCGCTGATGGTTCCGTGGCCGGAGGTTCCGGGGGAATGTTCAGAGGAGGAGCGGAGAGCGCCGAACTTCGGCCGGGCGACATGGTTGTGGTGCCCGAGAAAGCTTTCAGCGCGAATACGCGATGGAAAAACACTCTGCAGGTAGCACAACTCGCGACTGCCGTCGGAATCGCCGTTCAGGTCGCGCGATCGTTCTAGGCGCATGAAGCTCTGGACCTTTTCCATCATGCTTGTGATTCTCTTGCCCATCGAACAAGGGAGCGCTCAAACCGATTCACGGCCGCCTTCGCCCGCGCCGGATGCGAAAACAGAATCGCCAGGCGGTTCAATTCCAATTCCAATGACCAAGAGCGTAAAGCCCCACGTGAATTGGCCCACGTTCTTACCCGCCGGAGAGGATCCGGAAAATCGGCTGGTTGCGCCTTTCATCCAGCATCTGACTTTCGACCAGAAACAGTTCTGGACCGCGCCGTTCCGCATGGACCGGCAAGGCGCCGAGGTGTTCCTGCCCTTCGTCGCCTTTACAGGAGGTTTGATAGCGGGCGACGCCTGGATCTCGCGGCAGGTCCCGGATGCCCCTTCGCAGATCAACCGAAGCAAAAGTATTTCCGATTATGCCACCTATTCCCTGATCGGCGCCGCCGGCGCTTCCTACCTGTGGGGACATCTGACGCACAACGACCATCTGCGCGAAACCGGGTTTCTGGCCGGCGAGGCAGCTCTCAACAGCACAGCCGTGACCTATCTGTTCAAAACCATGACCCAGCGTCCACGGCCGCTTGCAGGAAACGGGAATGGGACGTTTTTTCAGGCGGGGACGTCTTTCCCCTCCGAGCACTCCGCGATTGCCTGGTCGGTCGCGAGCGTGATTGCGCATGAATATCCGGGGACGCTGACGAAGATCGCTGCTTACAGCATGGCGTCTGCGGTGACGTTGACGCGCGTTACCGGAAAGCAACACTTCTCCTCCGATGTTGTGGTTGGCAGCGCTCTCGGATGGTATTTCGCACGCCAGGTCTATCGCGCTCATCACGACCCGGAGCTCGGCGGGACGGGATGGAGCAACCTCCAGGAAGACTCGGACTACCGGGACAAGGTTCGCAATCCGCTGCATATGGGATCGCCGTACCTGCCTCTCGACAGCTGGGTCTATCCGGCGGTGGAGAAGTTGGCGAGTCTTGGCTATATCCGGACTGCCTTTTTCGGTTTGAAGCCCTGGACTCGTATTGAAACCGCGAATCTGGTGAACGAGTCCAAAGACAACTTGGCCGCGGACGAAGGCGCTCCAACGGAAATCGCCGGAATTCAACTTCAGCTCGAACGGGAATTCGCGTATGAAATTGGACTCCTCGACGGCAAAGCCAACCAGACAGCGCAAGTTGAATCCATGTACGCGCGTGCGGTATCGATCAGCGGGGCGACACTGACCGACAGCTATCATTTCGGTCAGACACTTTCCGACGATTACGGTAGGCCTTTTCGTCGCGGCAGCAACGGGCAGTTTGGCAGTTCGATGTGGGCAGCCGCCGGTCCCTTCACCGTCTATCTGCGCGGAGAGTTTCAGCACGCGCCCTCAGCCCCGCCATTGTCGGAGGCAGCGCGCAATGTGATCGCCTCGCGCGACATGGTGCCGGTTCCGCCGGCAACTCCTTTTGCGACAGTCGATCGTCCACATCTTTTGGAAGCATATGTCGCTCTCAATCTGGACGGCTGGCAGATGTCGGCGGGCAAGCAGAGTCTCGATTGGGGGCCTGGACCGGGCGGCTCGTTTCTGTGGAGCAGCAACATTGACCCAGTAGAAATGGTGCGGATCACGAAGTCGGATTTCCGGCTACCGATCCTGGGTACCGCACGCATAGATCAATTCTTCGGCGTACTTCGAGGCCATGCCTTCATTCCACATCCCTACATTTATGGCCAGAAGATCAATTTCAAACCGCTGCCGTGCCTGGAACTTGGATTTGGACGCACGATCACTATCGGAGGCCGAGGAGGAGACCCACTCAACTTCAGGAATTTCATCGGCAACTTCTTTGGACGTCCAGTTGGCGGGGCTAAAGGGTCTGTGCCGGGCGACACACATACCAGCATGGACTGGGTGTTTCATATTCCGAAAGTGCGGGACTACCTCGTCTTTTATGGTGAGCTATATGCCGACGATGATCCTCTCCCAATTCAAAACCCTGCCAAGAATCCGTTTCGTCCGGGTATCTATCTGACTCGGTTCCCAGGCATTCCAAAACTGGATCTGCATGTGGAAGTCGCTTCCACGGAATCTCCCGGCTTCTTCAACTTCGGTGGCCCAAATAAAGGGAACTTGAATTACTGGAACCAGACGTACCGCGACGGATACACCAACGAGGGAAACCTGATCGGCAATACCGTGGGCCGGATGGGCCGTTCCATTCAAGGCTGGCTCACCTATTGGATGTCGCCCACTAGCACCTTCCAGTTCTCGTATAAGGGAAGTAGCGTAAGCGCTAACTTCATTCCTGGAGGCGGAGACTGGCAGGACTATGAACTGCAAGCCCAAACGCACTCGCACTCTGGCCTTTACGTGAAGACCTTGACGCAATACGAGCACATTTCCCACTATCCCGTGTTGTTTAACGGACAGCGGAACAATGTTTCCGCGATCCTGGAGATAGGCTTCTCTCCGCACTGGCACACCGGGAGTTCAACTCCGTAACCGGACGATCTCAAACCAGCGATTGCAATGCATTCTTCCGCCGGACTCAGAAATCCTCGCCAAGAAACTTCCCGCGAACGTCTAGCGGCTGATCTGCGCCTGGTGGATTCGGTTTCCAGACGGAACACGGCTACTCATTTTCGGCGTGCCGTGGTCTTCTGCGAAGTCTTCGCGGATTTCCTGACCATCACGTTCGCCATTAGCTTGGGCTGCCTCATTTACTACGCCCTGGGGCTGGGGAGACAGGTGCACTACTCCGCGTACTCGATCCTCGGAGCAGCACTTGCCTTTGCCGTTGTGATGGTGCTCATGCTCGACCGGACTGGAGCTTACACACGTGCCAACAGCTTGCTGCGGGTTCGGGAAACCGAGCATGTGTTGCGAGTGTCGGCACAGGCGTTTCTCATGGTCATGGCCGTCAGTTTTTTCCGCAGTTTTCTGTTTTCGCGCTGGCTGCTGGTCTTGTCGCTGGTCCTGGTTCCCCTGGCACTGTTCGTGCAGAAGAGTCTCACGTATTTGCTGATACGTGCTCTGCACTCCAAGGGGTACGGCATCGATAGAGTTCTGATCTATGGTTCGGGTTCCACGGGGCGGCGAGTATTCTCCGCCCTCAGGCGATCGCCCAAACTCGGGCTCGAGCCCATCGCCTTTGTCGATGATGATCCCTCCAAGACCGGAGGACTGATTTTTGAAATGGGTTACCAGCCGCAGCGCTCGGCTCCCGTGGTGAAGGGGCCGATTAGCAGCCAATTAATTGCCGATCACGGCGCCGACCTGGTGATCATCTCCATCCCCTCGATTTCGCCGGAAAGATTCCGGCGGGCCGTGGAGCAAGCTTTCGCAGCGAAGGCGCGTGTTTCCTTTGTGCCCAGTCACTTCCTGTCCTCAGATCCTGCAGTGGTATATCAGGACGTTGACGGCGTTCTGCTGGCCTCGCTCGGCAAACCGGCTCAACGGTTTGGCTACCAAGCTGCCAAGCGCCTTGTCGATTTGATTGGGTCGCTTGTCCTGCTGGTGTTGGGATTGCCGCTCTTCCTGCTTGTGGCGATGCTCATCCGCCTCGATTCCCCGGGTGCGGTGATATTCCGGCAAGAGCGCGTCGGTCTTTACGGCAGGCTTTTTCAGATGTTCAAGTTCCGCACCATGCTTGTCGGCAGTGATCCCTACGAGGTTTCGCCGCAGTTGCCCACGGATCCCAGAATTACGCGGTTGGGCAGATTTTTGCGGCGCACCAGCCTCGACGAACTGCCGCAGTTGCTCAACGTGTTGCAGGGAAGTATGTCGCTGGTCGGGCCCAGGCCAGAAATGCCTTTCATCGTTGAAAAGTACACGCAGCATCACAACCAGCGGCTGCAAGTCAAACCCGGCCTCACTGGGCTGTGGCAGCTCAGTGGCGACCGTAACTACCTGATTCACGAAAATATCGAATACGACCTCTACTACATTCAGCATCGAAATCTTTTCATGGATCTGGCAATCCTTCTGCATACCGCGATCTTTGCGATGCGTGGAATTTGACCGCGAATTAGCAGTCGCTGGCGGGCGCATTCGCCAGGGGAACACGAGCACCGACGGTGGAGAGCATGAGAAAAAACACGGTGATCCGCGAGATTGATCCGGTCACTGAGATCGAGTTCCCTTCCCCTGCGGTAGCAGCCGAGCCCGGGGCGAATCCGCCCGCAACGGATGTGGTGGCGAGCCTGTGTCTCCTGTGGGAAAAACGCCAAACGCTCTTTCGAGTCGCCGCGTTGGCTTTAGCGGTCAGCACCGTCGTCGCGCTCCTCCTTCCGAACCAATATGAATCCTCGGTAAGCATCATGCCGCCCGACTCCATGAACGCAAGCGGAAATATGCTGGCTGCGGTAGCGTCGAAGGCATCCCCGGAACTGGCCGCCATGGCTGGAGGTTTGCTGGGAATGAGGGGTTCTAGTGCCCTCTTTGTCGATCTGTTCCAAAGCCGGAGCGTGCAGGATCGCGTCGTCGACCGGTTAAACCTCCAGAAGGTCTACCGGTCTCGCTATAAACAGGACGCGCGCAAGAAACTGAACCGCCTCACCGAGGTAAGTCAGGACCGCAAAAGTGGAGTGATTTCGTTGGCCGTGACCGATGGTAATCCGCAGCGCGCTCACGACATCGCGCAGGCGTACGTGGAAGAGTTGAACCGTCTCGTGTCCCAGGTCAGCACGTCCTCGGCCCGGCGCGAGCGCATCTTCATCGAACAACGCCTCACCACGGTTAAGAGCGACCTCGAGGACGCCGAAAAGCAGTTTAGCGTCTTTGCCAGCAAGAACAGCGCTCTCGATATCAAAGAGCAGACCAAGGCCATGGTCGAATCAGCAGCCTTGCTGCAGGGACAGCTGATTGCGGCGCAATCGGAATTGGAAGGACTCCGACAGATTTACACCGCGAGCAATGTTCGGGTTCGCGCCGCGCGTGCCCGCATTGAGGAACTCCAGCGACAGCTGCAAAAGATTGGCGGTACGGATGACTCCTTGGCGTCCGATGCAACGCAGACTAACGAGCCCTATCCTTCCATTCGAAAGCTTCCGCTCCTGGGAGTTCAGTGGGCCGATCTTTACCGCAGCATGAAAATCCAGGAGACGGTCTACGAGCTTCTGAACCAGCAGTATGAACTGGCTCGCATTCAGGAAGCGAAAGAGATCCCAACGGTGAACGAGATTGATCCGGCGAACCTGCCAGAGAAGAAATCGTGGCCCCCCAGACTGCTGCTCATCGTCCTGCTGACGGCTCTGTCCCTCGCCGGAACGGTGGTGTGGATTATCGGCGCGGCGCGATGGGAGCACGTGGACCCGCAAGACCCAGGCAAGATGTTCGCAGAGAGCGTGTGGAAGACTGCCTCAGATCGTAGAACGGTGCTGATGAACCGGCTAGCGACACTGCGCAGCCGTAACCAGTCTTCAGGAAGCGCCGACAACCACCACCTGTGAACTCCACTGTTCAGTCAACGCCGAGATTGCTCGGCTTCGAGTTGACCGCCAACCGGACTAGAACCTGGGGGATCAAGTCAGGTCTTTCCATTGTGGATCAGGGCCTCGTCTCCGGGACCGGTTTTCTGTTGAGCTTTCTGCTAGCACGCTGGTTGAGCAGCGAAGTCTATGGGGCGTTTGCGGTGGCCTTTGCCACGCTCCTGTTCCTCAGCGGCTTTCACAACGTCCTGCTGCTCGAGCCCATGAGCGTTATGGGCCCGGCGCGGTACACGGACCGGACGCCAGCATATTTTGCGGCCCAATTGAAAATCCAGAAACTGCTGGGCGCTTTGCTCGCCGGCGCTCTGTTGCTTGTCGCACTGGTCATGAAGCTGCTGGGAACAAACCGCGAACTGACGACTGCCACCGCCGCAAGTGCCTTCGCTTTGCCATTTTTCCTGATGCTTTGGCTGGTTCGCCGGATGGCTTACATGGTGCACCGGCCGGCCATCGCAGGCTGGGCGAGCGCCGGATACTTTCTAGTGACTCTGTTCGGGCTGCTCGCGCTCCACCATAGGAACGCACTTTCCCCGGCCACCGCATTCCTTCTCATGGGAGGCGCCGGCCTGCTGTCCGCTGCCTTGCCGATGCGGCAACTCGGCATGCTGGGCGCGAAGACACAGGGCGCGAAGGCAGCCAATCAATGCTCCTGGAAAGCGGTCGCGCAAGAAAACTGGAACTACGGCCGATGGCTGGTCCTGAGCACCGGGCTGTTTTCTGTCGCAGCGCAGATTCAGACCTATCTGGCGGCCGGATTTTTGGGCCTAGGGTCAGCTGGCATTTTTCGCGCGATGCAAGTGCCGTCGCTGGTGATGACCCAGATCGTCACTGCGGTTGGTCTCTTGGTCCTGCCCTCCATGTCGCACGAATTCGGTTTGGGACAACTCTCCCGGCTGCGACGGAAGGCGGTGCTCGCTTCGGCCTTCTTGACGTTAATCGCACTCGGTTATGCCGCTGTCCTGTGGCTTTTTGCAGGCCCCGTTGAGCACCTGCTGTATGGGGGAAAGTATTATCCGGACGTCCGGCTGATCTCGATCTTGGGCTTGGTTCCTGTGTGCACGGGATTCGCCCTCGGCTTTTCGATGGCCGTTCGAGCCTCACAGAAACCCCACTTTGATCTTGTGGCCAATGCGGTCTCCGCGCCAGTGGGGCTAATCACAGCGGCTGTGTTCATCAAGCTCTGGGGCCTCAGCGGCGCAGCCTTCAGTTTGGTAGCTGGGTCCACAGCTTACGCCGCCATCTGCTGGTGGTCGTTTCAGAGAGCCACGCAGCAGTTGGACATACCGGAGCGCTGACGCACTCTTGAGAGGCAAGAGGGTTTACCCCTGGATAGCAAAGACTGAATGTCGGATATCGCTGGTAGCGTAGCATCGGCACTTTTTTGGATACTGGCGGGAGTGGCACTGATTGCACCCCCTCGGTGGGCACTGTTTAGTTACCTATTGCTAACCCAAGTCAATCTCTCAGGTGTCGACTTCTCCTCTGCGTCCGCCATGGGTTGGGACAATGTGTTCAGAATCGTGGTCATTCCAACGGTCTTGTTGCTCCGGTTTCGACCGAAAGCCCATCTTCCACCTATTCCGGCCGTGGTGTCGCGTTGGTGGCTATTATTTGTCGCCGATGCGGCAATCGCAGCGCTCTGGAGCCCGTTCCCACTCTCGGCGCTTAAGATGATCGGCTATCTCTACTGTTACTCCGTGCTTTTCATTCTCTTCAGACGCGCCTGGGTGGAATCCTGGTTTAGCATCAGATTCCTCATTGCCAATCTGGGCTTGGTCCTGTTTATTGCGGCGGTTCAAACCTATGTTCTTGGCGATTTGGCGAGTCACGAAGGCCGCTTTACCAGCTTTGACGACCCCCAGAACTTCGCCGCATACCTGATCTCGATTGCTGCCATAGTTTGGTTTTCGACTGAGGAAGGTGCGCTGCGCTGGTTTGCTCTTGCGGCTGCGGCTGGGGGCATTCTCCTGACGGGCAGCCGTTACGTGCTTATTGGGCTTGGAATACTCATGGTTCTTTCCTTCCTCCGGCAATGGTTCGAACAAGGTACAGCGGATAGGCTGCGCGCCCTGTTCAAAAAGGTGCTCTACGCAACTGCTGCGATCTTGCTGGTTGTGACTTTGCTCGTGCATTTCGCGCCGGAGAACCGCCTGAACGAATTGGTGAACTATGCGTCGACTAGCTCGTCTTCCTACGAAGATGTGGGCACTTTCGCTTGGCGGGTACTTATCTATGAAGAAGCAACGGATCAAATACTAAATCGATCAGTGGCGGGCTTGCTGTTCGGGTCTGGCACCAGCAGTGCGGGCGGCGTGAAGGTCGACGTTTACACTCAATTCACTCCAGAGGATGTTGACGCAAACCGTTCCATGCACAATGAGTTCCTGCGCGCCATTTACGAATGGGGCATAGTTGGCCTGGTGCTGCTGCTTGGGTTCCTCGCGTCAACATTCTTGCTTTGCTGGACGCGGGCCAAGACAATGAAGGACGGCCAGGCTTTGGCTTACGTAGCTCTGTTCCCGACGATACTGCTTGGACTGGGAGTGGAGAACATTCTTGCCAATGCGGGTCATCCGGCCGGAACTGGATATTTGTTAGCTTTCACGTTCTCGATAGCCGCTCCATCCTGCGCGCATTTTTCGCCGGCTACAGCGAGGCCTTCGATCTTCGTTGGATCCATGGGAGCAGGTCTAAAGCCTAGTGGTTAGGAGACGCCACTCTCTCTTCATCGAGGATGAGCAGTGTTCAAAGATGGAATTGGTTCAGAATCAACAAGTAGGATCTCTCAAGTCCGGTTTAGCGCCTCTTCCGCTACGGGTCGCGGTGCTTACGAACTTCATTCCGCCTTACCTACTTCCCGTCCTGCAAAGACTCTCGTCCAAAGTAGCAGACTTACACGTGTTTATAAGTACGACGATGGAGGCCGATCGGTCCTGGAGGGTGGATTGGACGGGCCTTCAGGTTACCGTTCAGAAAACGGTGACGACTGCGGTTCGCCGGCAGCATGGTAAGGGATATTCAGTGGCAGGGTTTTTGCATTTTCCATACGATACAATCCCGCTGCTCCGAAACTACAAGCCGGATATAGTCATTTCCGCCCAGCTGGGAGCTCGCACTCTTCAATCACTTCTCTATTGCAAGATGTCTCGGAATGCCCGCCTGATTACGTGGGCAGATCTGTCAGAACACAGCGAATGTGGGACCGGAAAGATACGGTCGGCAATCCGTCGCCGACTGCTGCGATCCTCAGATGCGGTGTTGGTAAACGGATCGAGTGGCGCTCGGTATGTGGGACGGTTAGGGGTTCGAGCGAAAGCCATTTTCCACCTGCCCTTCGTGCGCGAGGTGGACGACTTGAAGTCCGTGCCGGCAACACGCGAAACGGCGCCCAGTCACCGCATCTTGTACGTAGGTCAACTTATTGAACTCAAGGGCGTCCACTTGTTTCTGGACGCACTGGCGCGTTGGCAGCGCTGCCATCCGCAACATCTTTATGAGTGTTGGATCGTGGGGGAAGGACCATCGTGGCCCGAACTCGAACAAAGCGCTCGGTCGAATGACCTCAATGTGAAGTTCCTCGGCGCCGTGCCGTTTGATGAGATCTTCAGGATTTACGAGTCGGCAGGGATTTTCGTGCTTCCCACGCTTGAGGATACCTGGGGCCTTGTAGTCAATGAGGCTCTGGCAGCTGGGCTCCCGGTGCTGGGTAGTCGATATAGCCAGGCAGTCGAAGAGCTTGTCGAAGATGGCGTCAACGGGTGGACCTTCCGGCCCGACCAACCGGCGGAGATTGATGCAGCGCTGTACCGGGCCCTGAGTACTCCCGAATCTATCTTGCAACAAATGCGGGTTGCTGCCCGTGCCCGAGTTGAGCACCTCACCCCCGAATTTGCCGCAACGCGAATCGTTGAAGCAATCATAGCCACAGGACGCCAGTGAACTCGCGTTCTACATCCCCGGGAAAAAACAGCGGGCGACCACGTGCCGAATGGCCATGTCGACCGGCTCAGGGATCACCATGCGCGTCCTGATGGTTCACAACACTTACCAGCAACCGGGAGGTGAAGACACGGTAGTTAGTGCGGAAAAGGCTCTTCTTTTCCGAGCCGGGAACGAAGTCACCGAGTACGTTCGACACAACAACGAAATTCAGTCCGGGGGCACTTGCTCAAAGATTGCTCTAGGCGTTCGGACTGTCTG
Source organism: uncultured Acidobacteriaceae bacterium (assembly GCA_963752985.1). Taxonomy (GTDB): domain Bacteria; phylum Acidobacteriota; class Terriglobia; order Terriglobales; family Acidobacteriaceae; genus Acidiflorens. The sequence goes on along the minus strand of CAVWAN010000012.1, from coordinate 216,200 downwards.
GTCCGCTGCCGCCCGAAAAGAACTTGATCACCTACTTAGAAACTGCAAGCCCGACATCGTCCATGTCCACAACACGTTCCCGCTCATCTCGCCGGCGGCCTATTACGCCTGTAGGGAACTGGGTGTGCCCGTTGTCCAGACGCTCCACAATTACCGGCTATTCTGCCCGGCAGGTACGTTCTTTCGCGACGGCGAAGTGTGTGAAGACTGCCTCACCAAAAGCCGCTGGCAAGCAGTGCGGCATGCTTGCTACCGGCAATCGCGCGGCGCCAGCGCAACGGTAGCGGCCATGCTCTCTTTTCATCACTGGTACGGCACATGGACGAAGCTGGTCGATTGCTACATCGCACTCTCTGAGTTCTCGCGCGCAAAGTTTGTCGAGGCTGGTCTTCCTGCGGGGAAGATCGTCGTGAAGCCAAATTTCGTGCTTCCGGACCCGGGAGTTGGCAGCGGGCCGAGGGAGTATGCCGTGTTTCTCGGACGGCTGTCAGAAGAGAAGGGGCTGCGGACACTCGTCCACGCCTGGGGTCGAGTAAACCCCAAGTATGCACTGCGGGTAATCGGCGATGGGCCACTCTTTAGCGATCTCCAGTCGGAGATCAGTCGCTCGACGATTTCGAATGTTCGTCTGGATGGACGTTTGTCTCGCGAGGAATCACTAAAGGTTATGCAAGGTGCAAAGGTTCTCATGCTGCCCAGTAACTGCTATGAGAACTTTCCGATGACGATAGCTGAAGCTTACGCCTGTGGCACCCCCGTAATTGCGTCTCGCCTCGGAGCAATGGCAGAAATTGTGGAGGATGGTCGCACAGGTCTGCATTTTACTGCCGGCGACGCAGATGATTTGGCCCGGAAAGTTGAGTGGGCGTGGGCGCACCCACACAACATGCGCGGGATGGGTAGAAACGCCCGTGCCGAGTTCGAAGCCAAGTACACGGCCGCCAGGAACTATGAAAGGTTGACAACGATTTACGAATCCGTCCTCAAACAGCGAAAAGCAGGGTCTGAGGATTGTCGGTCCCGTCTCCAAGAGGTTGTTTAGTCCATCGTTCTTGTTCGAATGCACATCGCTAAAGGAGATTAATGTCCTGTGCGGAATCAGCGTGTACTTGTCACCGGTGCCGGGGGTTTTATCGGGCACCATCTCGTAAGAAGGCTCAAGAGCGAAGGGTATTGGGTCCGGGGCGTAGACCTCAAGGCGCCAGAATACGAAGCGACGGTCGCGGATGAGTTCGAGTTACTCGACCTGCGCAAGTACGACAACGCGCTGCTGGCGGCGCGAGGTGGAATCGATCAGGTATACAACCTGGCGGCTGACATGGGTGGCATCGGATACATCACTGCATCCCACGCCGACATCTCACGCAACAACATTCTGATCAACGCCCACATGCTCGAGGCCAGCCGCCTGAATGAAGTGTCACGGTTCTTGTTCTCCTCATCTGCCTGCGTGTATGCCCAGTACAAGCAGCGACTCTCGGATGTCACTCCTCTCCGCGAAGAGGACGCGTACCCAGCCGACCCGGAGGCTGGGTATGGATGGGAGAAACTTTTCACCGAAGAGCTTTGCCGCTATTACTGGCAGGACTATCGCTTCGAAACTCGAATCGTGCGATTCCATAACGTCTACGGGCCGCTCGGAACGTACGAGGGCGGCAAAGAAAAGGCTCCGGCCGCCATTTCGCGCAAGGTGGCCTTGGCTTGGGACGGCGGGGATATTGACATCTGGGGCGACGGGGAGCAGACGCGCTCATTCATGTATGTGGACGACTGCGTCGAAGGACTGCTGCGGCTGATGGCATCCGACTATCGCGAGCCCCTGAATATGGGCACGGATCGGCTGATCTCGATCAACGAACTCGTGGATGTTATCCGTGAGATTGCTGGTAAACGGCTTACCCGGCATCACGATCTGAGTAAGCCGCAGGGTGTGCGCGGCCGCAACAGTGACAATAGCCGTCTGCGACAAACCTTGAGATGGGAACCCTCCGTTTCGCTGGAACAGGGCCTCACCCTGACTTACCGATGGATTGAAAATGAATTGCGCCACGCCGGACGAATCTCCAACATTCCCACCGCTCGCAGTGCCGACTAAGATGCGCGCCAATGTGCTTGGCGTCGGCATTCACGCGATCGACCTTCCCAGCGCAGCCGACATTATCGAAGGCGCGGTTCGTGAAGGTAGGAAGGGATACGTTTGTCTCACTGGCGTGCACGGCGTGATGGAGGCGCAACGTGACTCTCAGTTTCGGGACATTCTCAACCACGCCCTGCTTATCGCCCCCGATGGCATGCCTACGGTTTGGATTGGACGTATGCAAGGTTACTCCACGATGAAGCGCGTTTTCGGTCCCGACCTGATGCTGGAGGTCTGCCGGCGTTCGGCGGGAACGGGAGTCCGCCACTTCCTTTACGGCGGGAATCCCGGAATTGCCACGGAACTTGCGGAAAACTTGCGGCGCAGATTTCCGGGAATCACTATCGTGGGGACCTTTACCCCTCCCTTTCGGCCCCTCGATCTGTCAGAGCAGCTTGCGCTTGAAACGCAGCTGAAGACCACACTTCCAGACATTGTTTGGGTAGGAATCAGTACGCCGAAACAGGAAAAGTTTATGGCCGACAACTTCCGGCGGCTTCCCTGCAAAGTAATGATCGGAGTGGGCGCGGCTTTTGACATTCACACCGGCCACGTAAAAGATGCCCCGCACTGGATCAAAGCCGTGGGACTGCAGTGGGCCCACCGGTTGTGCCAGGAGCCGAGGCGCCTGTGGAAACGCTACTTGGTGAACAATCCTGCTTTCCTGGCCGCGCTGAGTTTACAAGTCACGGGGCTGCGTCGTTATCGTCTTCCACCCGACCCTGCCGAAATTCCGCACTGATCGCTCCGCCGCGCGAAGTTTCACGACGTCAAGACTGGGTGGACCGCTTGGTGGAGAGACTGTCGGCTCTATGAAAGAGATCAAGCCCCGCTGTGCGTGATATGAATCGAAGATCAAAGACAGCCACGGCTTTCATCTGGAGCTTCATTGAGCGGATCGGAACGCAAGTGTTACGTTCTGTCTTCGCCATAATTCTTGCGCGATTGCTTGTGCCTGGAGATTTTGGTTTGGTTGCCGTTTTGTCCGTTTTCGTCGGCGTTGCTGAGGTCATCGTGACGAGCGGGTTTGGCACCGCCTTGATTCGGAAAAAGGTCGTGAGCCATGTTGATGAATGTTCGATCTTCTATTTCAATGTCGTCGCCGGGGTGATTGCAACTGCCGCCTTATTTTGTGCCGCCCCTTATGTCGCTGCGTTTTACCGGCTGCCTCAGTTGACCTTGATTGGACGAGTCACCGCTTTCAATTTGCTCGTCAATTCCCTGTGCGCGGTGCAATGGTGTTTGTTGGTGAGGAAGCTTGATTTCCTGACGCAATGTAAGGTTTCCATAGCTTCAATCATAATTTCAGGCACCCTGGGAATCGTATTGGCGTGGAGGGGATTTGGAGTCTGGAGCATTGTTGCTCAACAGCTTTGCGGCAACCTTGCAAATGTCGCGCTGTTGTGGAGGCTGGCGGGCTGGCGACCAGTCGCAGGCTTTAACTTTCAGTCGCTCCGCAACATGTTCGGTTTCAGCTCGTCGTTTGCTTGCATCAACCTGCTCGATGTTGTTGCCAGAAACCTGTCCACCGCAATTATCGGGAAGCGGTTCACGACGGCTGAAGTTGGACTCTATTCGCGAGCTACACAGATCCAAGAACTTCCGCTGATGACCACTTATTATGCGATAGCACAACCGAGTTTTTCACTCTTTGCAGCGTCGCAAGATCATGAAGCCCATCTGGCGCATCAATTTCGTTCGGTGCTTACACATTTGGCGATGATTAATTTCCCAGTCATGGTCGGATTAGGAATTGTCGCCAGACCTCTGGTTGTAACTCTGCTGACTGCCAGATGGCTCGAATGCGTGCCGCTCCTTCAATTGCTATGTGCCGTTGGAATCTTTCTTCCTCTCCAGAGAATCAACCTGAACGTAATCATCGCTACGGGCCATTCCGCTCTATTTGTTCAATTGGAGTTGGCGAGAACCATGATGGCTGTGATGGCTATTTCGATAGCTGGATTGTTTGGCATCAAAACCATGATCTTGAGCCAGATCGTGGCGATGGCAACTACGTGGTGCGTAAACAGCATTTGGACGAGTCGAGTGCTCTCCTATGCGTTCCGGAGGCAATTGATCGATGTTCTACCTTATGCACTCGCAAGCGGTGTGATGGCTGGAGGTATGGTTTGTGTAAAGAGCGTGGGCTTTGGCAGCAATCTAAACCTGCTCATCGGTCAGACGCTTCTGGGAACGTGCCTTTACGTCAGTCTCTGCTGGGTTTTCCACTTGCCGGCGTTCTTGCAGCTCAAGGGCGTTGTTAAGGTGGAACTAGAACGGCTTCGCCTTTGGGACCCAGCGTGACGCTACAGGAGGCGTAATTCCTCCGTCGGCCGCAAGGCCAATTTCTCTCCAGGACTTCTGTGGGAACAGAAAAGTGACATTTCTTTAACACTTCCGTGACAACCGGACAATATCGCCTCGACTAAAAAGTATCACCGGCACTTTCTGGGGAAGTCTCGGACCACTCAGGAGAAAAGACATGGGAGTTGGGAGCATAAAGAACGTCGGCGCATTGCTGCTTCTGGCCTTAGTGTTCGGTTCTGCCAGGCACGCGCTTGCGATTCCCGCCTTCGCTCGCAAGTACGGCCTCCCTTGTTCCGCTTGTCATGCAGCATGGCCCACACTGAACAACTTCGGCCAGACCTTCAAAGACAACGGATATCAATTGGGCAAGGGGCGCGACGCACCGATCTACCAGCAGCCAGAATATTGGCCCATTACATTTCGTGTGACACCACAGTGGCATCGGGAGAGCAACGATCGCGTAGCGGTCGACAGAATCCCCGGCAATGCCGGCAGTGGCCAGGTAGAGGCCAGCGTGTCCCAATCCGGTTTCGACTCGTCGTCCGTCGATATCCTCACCGCCGGCACTCTTTCCAACAACATCTCCTTCATGGTGCAACCATTTATCGGCAATGGAAGCAGCTTCTTGGCGCAAGCCTGGGTGCGTCTCGACAACCTTGCCCGATCGCACTGGCTGAATGTGAAGCTTGGTAAGTTCGAATTGGATGAGCCCATCTCACAGGAACGCTCCCTTATCCTCAACAATACCGGAGGCAGTTACTACAACTATTTTTTCACCCCCCCGGGCGATCGTAACTTTACCAGCATCGGGGGCAATCAACTGGGAGTGGAGCTGTCGGGGCACTCCCAAAATGACTACACCCGCTATTCCGTGTCCCTGTTCAGCAGGTTCCCGAACCAGGCATACAACGCTTACGCGAATGTCACGCAAGCCTTCGAGCTTCCCAAGCTCGGCTTGCAGCGGGTCGGCGTCTACGGATACTTGGGAGAATCGCCAACCTATTTCCAGACCAGCGGTGGCACACCAATTCCCGGAGCGGGCTTGGGAAACCGCAGTTTCTACCGCGCCGGCGCTTATGGGATCTGGTATGTGGGTAAGTTCGACTTCGATACCTTCTACCTGCACGGGCAAGACAACGTGTTTCTTGGCAATTCTGTGCCCGCCAATCAACCCTCAGCGCTGCCTCTCGGAGCGGCGGGCCCGGCATGGAACGGGGGGTTTGTAGAAACGCACTATATCTACAACCCGCGACTTGTCCTGACCGGGAAATACGAGTTGATCCGAATGTCACGGCAAGCGAACCCCGCGGTTCGCAGCAACTTGGGGAATCTCGATGCGTGGACGGTGGGCTATCGCTGGTATCCCATTATGAACCCGAGAGCTGGCTTCGCCTGGGTGCAAGAGTACTCCCGCATACTGAACGCGGGAGCGGCGCCACTTTCCGGGCGCGACGCCATCAGCAACAGTCTTCTGATGGGTTTCGATTTTGACTTCTGAGGGGACAAGACTGACATGCGTATGGTAACCGATTGGAGAAAGAGAACGATGGTCTTACTCTTCCTGTTTTCTGCTCTGACCAGCCATGCGCAAGAAAGCCACATCGGCAATCTCGTGGGGAACGCGAAGCATGGGAAGGCACTCTATCAGCGCTACTGCATTTTCTGCCACGGCGCCCATGGGGACGGAACCGGTGACAGCGCACAATATCTTGATCCGAAGCCGCGCGACTTCACCAAGGCCACATTCAAATGCCGATCCACTCCCAGCGGAAGTCTGCCGCTTGACAGCGATCTTTACGACACCATCACCAGAGGCGTCCACACCAGCGGAATGCCCTCCTGGAGGCCTTTGCTCCGTCAGGAGCGGGCCGACCTGGTCGCATACGTAAAGACCTTTTCTTCCCGATTCCAGGAAGAGCAACCCGCCGCTCCGATATCAGTCCCGCCGGAGCCCCCCACCTCGTCCGAGAGCGTAAAGCGGGGGGCCGATCTTTTCCAAAGCATGAACTGCTGGTTATGCCATGGAAACGAAGGACGGGGTAATGGTCCCTCCGCATCGTCGTTGACAGACAGCAAAGGCTACGCGATCAAGCCGTTCGACTTGACCAGTGGCACACGCTTGAAATGTGGAGACTCCGATCAAGGAATATTTCGCGATTTGATCACGGGCCTGGACGGAACTCCGATGCCATCTTTTAGCAGCGCTCTCAAGCCGGACCAGGTGTGGGACTTGGTCCACTACATCGCCACTCTTCGTGAGACTGCCAAACATCAGGGCCAATGAGGCAACGACTGAGCCCAAGGCAGATTGACTGGTCAGTCGTGCCGGAGTTGGGGGTTGACGGTGGCTGCTTTGCGCGCCGGGTCAATTCTGAGCAGTGGTGAGACAGAGACCGATGGAGATCGATGATATGAACAAAAAATGCGTTTCAATCGCGGTTGTTGCTCTTTTGGCTTCAGTCGTTGCGGGGCATTGGTTTGCGCGTGCCGCGACCGTGGCGGCAGAAACTTCTGCATCCGTGTCAGTGAACGGCCTGGTCAAGTTCGAAGGAACCGCACCCAAGCCCACTCGGATTGACATGTCCTCCGACCCGAACTGCTTGAAAGCTCACCCTTCACCGGGAACGACCGAGGACATCGTGACTGGCGCCAATGGTGGCCTGGAGAGCGCTGTTGTGTACATCTCCGGAGGTCTGGAAGGGCGCACCTTTCAGCCACCGGCGGAGCCAGTCGTCCTGGAACAAAAGGGATGCACGTACAAGCCGCATGTCATCGCGCTGCAGACTAATCAGAAACTCAAGGTGGTGAATAGCGACTCAACCACCCACAACATTCATCCCATGCCCAATTACAACCGGGAATGGAACACGTCGCAGCCCCCGGGAGTTCCAATCGAAGAAAGCTTTGCGCGCGAGGAGATTGCCATCCCGGTCAAATGCAACATACACCCGTGGATGCGGGGCTATATGGCGGTTTTCAAACATCCATATTTTGCGGTGACAGGTATGGACGGCAGTTTCGAGTTAAAGGGTCTTCCGCCCGGCACCTATACCATCACGGCTTGGCACGGAAAGCTCGGTACGCAGAGCCAGAAAGTGACGGTTGGTGCTGGCCAGATTCAGAAAGTGGAGTTCGTATTCAAACAGTAGCTTGGTCCCGAGTAACCCTCTATAAAGACGTTCATGGTCGGTGCTTGGGCTAATGGAGGAGAACGTTGCGCGGAGGCAGTATGAAAACCAATAGAAGTTACTTATGGGGGCTGGTTCTCGCCGCCATTCTTTTCTTGTTACTAGAAAGTTTTGTAGCCGCTCAAGCGCCGGGTACTGGTGCCCTCGTGGGACAGGTCTTCGATCCTTCTCGCGCGGTGGTCGCTGGCGCCCAAGTGTCCGTGGTAAGCGAAGAGACAAATTTTTCACGGAGGGCGCGCACTACGCCCGACGGCCTGTTCAGAGTAGCCCTCCTTCCTCCGGGGAATTACTCTGTGGCGGTCGAAGTGCCCGGCTTTAAACGAAAGACGTTGCGCTCCGTGCAGGTTGTAGTTAGTGAAACTGCACTGGTGGATGTGGAACTTGAAGTAGGTGCGGCGACAACGCAAGTGCAAGTCGCCGGTATTCCCGAGTTAGCTCAAACTGAGAGTGCAGCCTTGGGCCGGGTAACCGATGAGAAGACCATCGTGGCGCTGCCACTAGCCAATCGCAATTTTTCTCAGATCCTGGCTCTTTCACCCGGATCCCTGGCAAAAATTCCCGACGCTGGAACTGTGGGGAGGAATACTCAGAACGTCTCCGCAAACGGAGCGAAAACCACGGCGAACAACTTCCAGTTTAATGGCGTGGACGCGAACAACATGTCTCAAAATTCCCTGTCTGGATTTGACCCAGAGGTGGGGATCGCTATACCCGCTCCCGACACCATCACGGAGTTCAAAGTGCAAACCGGGATGTATGACGCGAGCTACGGAAGAGGCACAGGAGCCAATGTCGATTTCGTAAGCAAGACCGGAAGTAATAGCTTTCACGGCAATCTGTGGGAGTTCTTCCGAAATGACGCTCTAAACGCCAATGACTTTTTCCTGAATCAGAATGGGCAACCGCGGCCCATCCTCAAGCAAAACCAGTTCGGAGGCACGATTGGCGGCCCCATCCGCAAGAACAAAACATTTTTCTTTGGATCGTACCAGGCAACGATTCAACGAGACGGCGACGACCATAGTGTTTCCCTGGTAAGTACTTTCCTGCCCCCCCTGACTAGCGACCGCTCGGCTAAGGCTCTGGGGGTTCTTTTTGGAGGGCAAATGGGTGTGTGCCCTCCGACGCCGGTGCCGGCCTGCACGGTGGCAGCAGACGGCTCCAATATCAATCCCGTAGCGCTCGCTCTCTTGAGCGCAAAGCTGGCCGACGGAAGCTATGCGATTCCAAGTCCGCAAACAATTCTCGCCGGCGGCGTCGGAGAGTCGACTTACTCCAGTCCTGCGAAATATCGCGAGGACCAGTTCAGCGTGAACCTGGATCACCGGATTTCTGGGCAAAACCAGCTTTCCGGCAGGTTCTTCTCCTCGTTCACAAGAACCAACGAACCGTTCACTCCTTTTGCTGCCACGGTGCCGGGCTGGGGGACCAACCAAACGGAGCGCAATGACATGTTCGTCTTGTCGGATACCCATGCTTTCAGTCCCACTCTGGTTAACGTGGCCCGTTTTGGATTCATGCGGTTCAATGGATTGCAGAGTGGGGTCGACCCAATTAGCGCCGCGAGCGTTGGCATGCAGGTGCCAGCCGGCCTCCCGGAAATTCCCGGTATCGACATCTTGGGGCTCTTCACGATCGGCCCCTCCGGCGAACCATTTTATTTCGAGAATACGAACACGTTTGTGTGGCAAGACACGGTTTCGCTGATTCGCGGCAAGCACAATCTGCGGATGGGTGGCGAAGCCAAACGGCACGAGGTGGACATCAATGTGCCTTTTACCACCGCCGGATTCATCCTGTTTCAAAGCTTTCCGGATCTCTTGCTGGGGGAAAGCGCAGCGCAGAATGGCAGTGGGCAAAGCAACATTCTCAATAGCGTGGGCGCATCTGGCCTCTTCCGCAAGGACGAGCGCTACACGGACTACGCCGGCTTTGTTCAAGACGATATCAAGCTGACGCCACGGCTGACCGTGAACGCGGGTCTGCGCTATGAGTTTTTTGGTCCGCCGAGCGAAGTCAACGGCCGGCTGTCAAATTTCGACCCGACGATCGCCCCGCCCCAGGTACCGGACACAGGCAGCTTCGCTGGGTTTGTTCTGCCTTCTAACTTCAAAGGTCCGCTCGCGAGTGGCGTCACGAGGGCCTCAAGTTCCGGGATGTGGAATCCGGACCGCAGGGATTTAGGCCCGCGCCTCGGGTTCGCGCTGCGCTTACTCGATAAGCCAACTGTCGTGCTGCGCGGAGGATATGGCATCTACTATCAAAAGCTCTCCGCGCAACTCGCCTATCAGAACATTGGCCAGCCGCCGTTCTCCCTTACGCAATCGCTGCTAGGAGCCGAAAACGCAGCCGCAACTTTTCAGCAAGCATTCAACCCGCCGCTGCCGCCAAATTCGGCGTACCCGATCTACATCCCGCGCACTCCCAGCAGTGCAATCTTCCTCGCTGGTATTGGACGAAACCTGACCAGCCCTTACACACAACAGTACGACCTCAACGTGCAATACGAGATCGCGCGCGACTTGCTCTGGCAGGTGGGGTACGTCGGTTCCAGGACAACCCACCTTACCGGGTGTGTCGAGTTCAACCAGGCGATCATTGCCACTCCGCAGAATCCTTTCAATGGGGTGACAACTACCACCAATGAGAATATCGCCCAGCGGGTTCCTTTCGAAGGCGTGGCGACCGGATCTTATACATGCGGTACGACATTCAGTGCAGATTACAACTCTCTACAGAGCAATCTGACCAAGCGATTCAGCCGTGGACTGGATTTTCAGGCGAGCTACACTTTCTCGAAGAATCTGGACTATACCAGCGGAACGGGAGGGCTTGATCAGCTCGACCTGGATTTCTTGAGCAACGACCAGACTAACCCGCGCCAAGCCCGCGGGTTGAACGACTTTGACCGCACACACAGGTTTGTCTTGAGCTTTGTGTACCAGCCTCCCAAGTTCCAAATGGGGCCTCTAGTGGTGCAGCGCCTGCTCTCTCACTGGCAGTTCTCCGGCGAATCAGTTCTGCAGTCCGGCCTTCCGATCACGGTCACGGACAGTACTGGAGGCTCAGTCTATGGAAACCTCGTGGGGTTTACACGGGGGGAGTGCACGGGCGCGAACCCTGCTTCGTCGGGGTCCTTATCCACGCGTCTGAATGGATATTTCAATCCTGCGGCCTTCGCCCCTGCTCCAGTGATTGGTGATGATGGCATCGGCACTGGGTTTGGGAATTGCGGCGTGGGAATACTGCGAGGGCCAAGCGAGCTTAACTTGGACTTGGGAATCGTGAGGGATTTTGCTCTTACCGAGAAGAGCAGTCTTCAATTTCGTACTGAGTTCTTCAACTTTACCAACACCCCCAAGTTTGCTTTACCCGTCAGTGACTACGCGGCGGGGCCGGCTTTCGGTGTGATTTCGTCGACGGTGTCCAATCCGCGGATTATTCAGTTCGCGCTGAAGTTCAGTTTTTGACCACGGGGTGCCAGGGCATCCGCCATAAAACGCAAATGGAAGAATCAACGTCGACGAACGACCCTCTTCTTTACGACTTAGAGTTGCCTCTGCGAGCGGTATATCACCCCCTGGGTTTTTCCGTTGAAATTGCCACCAACTCAGAGCAAGTGCTGGCGGCCGCGGAAGAAAGCTGGGGACGCTTTCAGAGGGTTTTTGCCGAGCCCCCGGCACAGCTTCGCATTGCGGTGCTGGAAGGTGGAGGGAGTGAGTGCCCTCCGCCCCCGACGCTCCGCGGACATCGGAGCCTGCTGGTCCGCGTGGCGGACGCGGCAAACTTCTCGGTCAGCAACATGGATCTAGGGTTCGCCCTCTGCTGGCTGACTCCTGCCGTGGCCGCAAACCGGAGCTATCTGCGTTACTACTTTCTTGAAGGAATGAGCTGGGACCTGTTGGAACCGCTCTATCTGACCTCGATTCACGCCGCCTGCGTGCGGCTGGGAAACCGCGGGGTCTTATTGTGCGGGGACTCCGGCGCGGGCAAGTCTTCGCTGGCATTCGCATGCGCCCGTGAGGGCTGGATGTTTTTGTCGGATGATTCCACCTGCCTAGTTCGGAAGTGCAGCCGCCCGGTCGTGGTCGGCAACCCCTACCAAATCCGGTTTCGTGACTCGGCCGTGGAGTTATTCCCCGAGCTCTGCGACCGGCAAATCACGCGTCGGCTCAACGGGAAATTGTCCATTGAGGTGCCCACCGCAAGCCTCCCCGGAATAAAAACGATTTCCGAGTGTTCCGTGGATTACATCGTATTTCTCAAGCGCGGAGAACCTGGCCCGCCTCGTCTTTTCCACTTCCCGAAAAAGACCGCGTTGCAGTGGTTTGAGCAGGTCGTTTGCTACGGAGACGAAGCGGTTCGGGAGTCTCAGAGAGAATCGCTCCGCAAGCTGCTCACGGCCGAAGTCTTTGAATTGCACTACCAGGACTTGGATTCGGCTGTGGCAACCCTTAGCGAAATGGTCGGTTATGAAGCTGGATCACTCGCTAAGGCACCTACCAGCCCCAAAAAACGGAAACATGCGTAACCTTCCACCTCACGTCCAGGCTGTAATGGAGGCGCTGAAGTTTGATGGCGCTCGAAGAGACGGGCTGCGGACCATGACCGACTCCGAGTGGAAGGACATTCTTTCCCATTGGGGTTTCGTGCGCCTGACGCTCCCTCTCAGGCAGGTATGCGGTGATGATCTTCCCACCTGGGTCCGAGAACAAATCGATCAGTACATAACCGACAACACCGAGCATTTTACCCGCATCAAGAAGGACTATGTTGAGATCGCCGCCGCACTGCGCGAGGCCGGCGTGGAGCACCTGGTGCTCAAAGGCTTTGCGCAATGGCCGGCCTACATGCAAGGTCCGCGTTTTCGCGCACAGTCGGATATTGATCTGTTTTGTCCTGGCGAATCGATTTTCCGTACCCGTGATGCTCTTTGCACCTTGGGCTACCAACCAATGGAAGGGCACGAGCACCAGGTCGAAGCCAGTGATCATCTGTTCGACATGATGCGCAAGACAGACTGGCAATGGCGCGGAAGGCACTTCGATCCGCAGGCCCCGATCTCCATAGAGCTTCACTTCCGCTTCTGGAATAAACCCCTTTTGCGATTGGACCCTACGGGCCTGGAGCAGTTCTGGCCACGGCGTGTTGAACGGCAACTAGAGGATTTCAGCTTCCCTGCCCTCAACGAGGTGGACAACCTGGGTTATTCCACGCTGCACTTGCTTCGCCATCTTCTACTCGCTGGAGTGCTTCCGTATCACGTCTATGAGCTCTCCTGGTTTCTGCACAGCAGCGCAGACAATGAGCCGTTTTGGAAAGAATGGCGCGAGTCGCATCCTGATTCGCTGCGGTCCCTCGAAGCCGTCTGCTTTCGGTTGGCGAGGGACTGGTTTGCTTGTCGCTTGTCACCAGAGGCGGAGAGAGAGATTGAGTGTCTCCCCACGCCCGTCCAGCAATGGTTCAAAGACTATGGGAATTCTCCCCTCTCCGATTTGATTCGGCCGAACAAAGACGGGCTCTGGCTGCACCTGAGTCTGCTGGAATCCGCTTCCGACAAACGCTCCGTCTTCTGCAGAAGGCTCTTTCCGACGCCGCTTCCTCCAGCGCAAGCCGTCATGCACTGGCCTTTGCGGACTTACCGTGAGTTCTTCCTGCAAGTCATTTCCCGAGTGCGCTATCACTTGCGGCTTCTCCCGCCTACTCTCTGGCAGGGTTTTCGTTGGTGGTGGTCCGCCAAAGGCCTCGGCAAGCAGTTCTGGACCTTCTATGCGGCGTCATTCTGCTTTGATTTTGGAATGTTCATCTTCTTTTTTCTCTATAACCTGTATTTGCTTGACTGTGGATATACCGAGAAGTTCATAGGACAGGTAACGGGCGCGAATGCGCTGGGTTGCATCGCCGGCACCATTCCGGCAGGGTTGATGGCTCAACGTTTCGGACTGCGCAGGACCATGCTAGCCTGTTTTTTGCTGGTCTCGCTGGTTGCAGCGCTGCGCGCAGTGTTTGTCTGGCAGGTGCCGCAAATCTGTCTCTCGTTCCTGGCGGGGGCGGCTACAACCATTTTCGCGGTCTGCATATCCCCGGCGTTGGCGCAACTGACGACCGAACAGAACCGGCCCTTCGGCTTCAGCATAGTGTTCTCGTTTGGCATCGGAGACGGCATACTTGGCAGCCTCGTCGGCGGACATTTGCCGGGCTGGCTTGCGCGAATTGAGCCCATGGCAACGCCCGCTCACCTGAAGCGTTCAGCTCTGCTGATCGCCAGCGGGATCACAGCCTTGGCGCTCTGGCCAACGTCCCGTCTCAGATTCACCCACACGCCGGCTCCAGAGAGAAAGTTTTACCGCTGCAATCCATTCCTGCGGCGCTTTCTTCCCGCGATTGCAGTGTGGGCCCTGGCCACAGGAGCGTTCAGTCCTTTCGCCAACGTATACTTCTCGCAACATCTGCGGATGCCGGTGGAGCGGATCGGTGCGGTCTTCTCCGCTTCGCAGTTTTCGCAGGTCGTCGCGATTTTGGCCGCGCCCTTGATCTTTCGCAGGTTCGGGCTTGTAGCCGGCATCATGTACATGCAGATCGCCACGGCAGTAACCCTTGGCTGCCTGTCAGTGGCTCCCGGAGCCGTGACCGCGGCCCTCGTCTACGTTGGCTTCATGGCCTTTCAGTGGATGAGCGAACCGGGAATGTACAGTTTGCTAATGAGCGAGGTGGCGCCCTCCGAACGGAGTGGCGCCTCGGCAATGAATTTCCTCGTAATTTCGGTAGCGCAGGCTATCGCGGCCTTTGCCAGTGGAAATGCATTCGCGCGTTTTGGTTATCCGGCCGTGATTGGCGTGACCGCCGGCGTGGCTCTGTTGGCAGCTGTTGTCTTCCGCCTTTTGCTCGGCAATAGTGTCTCTGCGTCCCACGCGCAATTGTTGGCGCTGCCCGAGGATTCGAGTTCTCCGACTTCCAGTTGCTGAGGAGACATATTGGCAGTAGTGAAATTGCACCTCAGCGAAGCCATGCCGTGAGGTCACGCTCTAGCAGGTTCGATAACTTCCGAACATCTTCCCCGTAATACTCGTGTAGCCACTCCCTATCTTTAGTTTCCATGGCAACGGAGGCTCTCGGCCTGAAAACCAAATGGCGCCAGAGAGCCCGGAGCACATTGGGAGCCCAATCCCCGGCACGTCGCCACGCCCCGTACTTCTTAAGCGAATAGCTGATTGCGGTAAACCTCGGAATCTGGGGTTCGAGGTATCGGTGTGACGTATCGGGCACAAAGGTGGTGTCCACATTCAAAAATCGGAAAATATCCACCAACGTTTCCGCCTGTCGCGTCTGATACTGCTCATACCACAGGATGAGAACGCTTTCCCTTGGAAAGAGTTCCAGGAATCGCTTCACCTGTTCGTAATACAGGCCGAGCTCGAGAAGAGGATACAGTAGCGAGAATTTCTCTTTGCTGCAGAGTCGACTATCTTGAAGCATTTTCCGGAAGGAACCACGAACCAGGCCCCCACTCACCGATTGCAGATACAGTGAGAACGCCACTTCGACCGGATTTCTCAAGATCATAATGATTTTGGCCTCCGGAATTCTCGAATGAATGTTTGCCGCAGCCGTTTTGGACCAAAGGTAGCAGACACTGGCTTCGCCAATGGACTTCTCTGTTTTCACGCTCTGAAACAACCTGAGATAGTCATCCCATTGCGATACCAAGCCGCCAAAACGCTTTTCACGCATGGGTCCTTGAAGATACTCCTGCAGCTCCCGCAGGTCTTCGGCGACCTGTGGCCGAAGTTCGTCGCCGAAGTTCTCTGGCCGGATTTCCGTCGCAAAGTAGTTGGGCTCCTTGATTGGACTCATAAAGATCTGGGGATGCTGGTCCAGGTAATGGTAGAGCGAAGTAGTTCCCGCTTTCGGTGCCCCAACTATGAAGAAATTTGGCAGGGCCGCAGGGGAGGGCAACATGGAAGACATTGGCGACATGGAAGTGGCCTGGCTCGACTTTTCACCCATGCAGAACTGGGGATCTCAGCGTTTGGTAAGCCATTGACTTCTCCCTCAATTTTGCTCTCAAGGCCAAGTAGAGAGTCCCCCTCTCGTATATTATCTTTGGCGGCGGACACTGATGGCGATGGTAAAGCGAAAAGCAGAAATCAAGCAATTGCCGCTGCGAAAACCCTGCGGAGCTTCGCTCCGCTTGGACGGCCGAGGGCGGCCGTCCCCACACGTGCCCTTACTGCCCGAGCACTCCCAGGCGTACGCCTTTCAGCTTGCTAGCGTCGAACCCGATGACTACTGACCGGTACCTGTCAGACCGACGACCTGCGGACTGCCCGGAGCGTCGTGCACAATGTCAACCGCTCCTTTGATGGTTCCAGCGATTGTCGGCGCGAAGGTCACCTGGAACGTGCACTTCCCCTTCGGAGCTACGCTCGCTCCACAGGGGGTGGTCCCGCTCGGTGTCGCCGCGTAGTCCCCACTCACCGTAATGGAGGTAAGGTTCAGTAGCACCGTCTGATTGTTCGTCAGCGTGACTGTCTTGGACGCGCTGGTGGTCCCCACTGCCTGGACCGCGAAGGTCAGACTGGCGGGGGAGAAACTCACCGGCAGCACACCCGTTCCCGAAAGCGGGTAGAGCATGGAGTTGACCGTCGAGTTGTTTGCGATCGTGACACTGCCCTTGATGCTGCCCGTGACCGAAGGCGTGAAAGTTACCGAGAATGTGCACTTGGCCTTTGCCGCCAGAGTGCCGCTACATGGGGTCGCGCCGCTGCCCGCAGCCGTGAACCCCGCCGAGGCAGTCAACGAGCTGATCGTGACTGCACTTGTGCCCTTGTTGGTGATGGTCACCACTTTGGGCGCGCTCGTCGTACCGATGACTTGATTTGTAATGCTGGCCGTCGCCGGACTGAAGCTGAGCGTTGCCGTCGGGCCGCCGCTGCCACTGCCCGTCAGAGCCACCATCTGGGTTGCGAATCCGCTGCCCGATACCGCCAGCGAGCCATTGATCGTGCCGCTTTGCTGGGGAGAGAACGTGACCGTGATGGTGCAACTGGCCTTGACTGCCAGGGTTGCTGCGCATCCATTGCTTGCGCCCGGAGCAGCCGCGTAGTCGCCGCTGGCCGTGAAGCTCAGACTGACACTAGCGGCACTGTTGTTGGTCACCGTGACCGTCTTGGCGGCCGTGGTCGTACCCACGCTCACCGTGCCAAAGCTCAGGCTAGCGGGAGCAACTGCGACCGCGCCGATACCCGTGCCACTCAGAGGCGCCACCTGAGGCGAACCCGAAGCATCATCGTAAAGACTGATCGCCCCGGAAACAGCGCCCGCGATGGTGGGCGTAAACGTAACGCTGACCGTGCAACTGGCGGCGGCGGCCAGTGTACCGGGACAGTTGTTCGTCTGCCTGAAATTGCCGGTGGCGATAATGTTGCTCATCGTCAGCGTGCCAGTCCCCGAATTGGTCAGCTTGATGGTCTTGGCGCTACTGGTAGTGCCAACCAACTGCTTTGCGAAACTCAGGCTCTTCGGCGAGAGCGTAATTGTGGTCGCCGTCACCGTCACCGTGACCGAGACAGCCGTGGAGGTCGAGGGGCTGTCGTTGGCGCCGTCGCCCTCGAAGTAGGCAACGATGCTGTTGCTGCCGGGGTTAAGTGCCGAGCCGAGCAGGATGAGAGTTGCAACGCCGTTGCAGGTGGTGGCGGCGCCGCTGCCCGTACAGATTGGGGAGATGTTGCCCTGTCCCAGCAGCGTTCCCGAGGTGGAGCCCTCATAGAACTCGACCACGCCGGCGGGAGCAACCGCGCCGCCACGGCCGGTAGCCGTGACGGTCGCCGTCAGGGTCACGCTGCCCGATGGTGGGATGCTGCTCGCGCTTGCGCTCAACGCCGTGGTGCTGGCAAAGCCGGGGCTCACCGTGTTCCAACTGTTGACCAGGTTGGAAATGTTCACGCTGCCCAGCCCCGTTGCCAAGTCGTATCCCGGACTGGAAACGTAAGCATCGTTCTCCGTCGCAGGATGATTGCCGAGGGAAGTGATTCCGTAGGTCAGGCTCGATGGCTCCCAGCAGGTGGTAACGCTTGAAAACACACAAGGCTGCGCGATGTCGCTGGCGATCTTTCCGCCTTGCAGGTTGGGGGTATCGTTGGAGATATCGCGGAAAATGCAGCTGCTGCCCACTGCCGCGCCCTTGGCCGAACCGGAGCAAGTCGTCAGCTCACTGGTATTCGGTGCATTGGTGGTACCGTATTCCTGCGCGGCCAAACCATACAGCGTGTAGTTGGCCACGCCCTGGCGCTGGTTCGTCTTCTGCGCGATGAGCGCCATCAGACCAGCGAGTTGCGGCGCGACGAACGACGTCCCGCCTCCCTTTAGTGCATAGGCGTCGGTAGAGTTGCTGAAAGTGCAGGCGGCGTAGCCGGTGTCTGAATCGCAAAACAAAAGAAAGTGGTTCCAGAGTCCGCCGGCCGCGAACCAGGAAACGTCAGGCTGGTTGCGGAATGTGGTCGAGGTGTTGTTGCGGTTTCCAGTGGATCCAATGCCATACACACTCTGCCAGGTCGGGAGCGCATTGTAAGCGCTGACCCCGCCCGAACCGCCCTTGACCTTCAGGAGACCGTCCGCGAGGGCAGTGGCGTTGTTGCAAATGCCTACCGGGGTGTAGGTTGTCCCAAACCTCGTATCGCCCACCTGCTGCAAGTACGACGCGAGCAGCGGGTTCGAACAATAACCGCCCCAGGTGATTTCCGGCAAATAAGAGAGGGCTGAACCGTAGGGCGAAGTGTCGTTCGTGTTCCACCATGTGCTCGCAGGGGAGGTGACGTAACCTTTCGTAATATACGCGTCGCCGAAGTCCGTGCCGCCGGCCGAAACGTTATACGCCGTGCTCGCCATGGCGTTGACCGAAATATTGTGAGTGGCACCATTCGCTGCGTTCTGGTCGCAGACCGCCGGACCGCCGTCCATGGAAGAGACAACGTGAGTGATGCCCTCCGCGGCACCCTGCTGCCATAAAGCCGAATAGAACGACGCCCCCGATGACCCGGTGGCGAGCTCACACAAGCCGTAGCTCAAACTGGTGGCTGATACCGTCGAGGACAGGTAGTTCACCACGTACGCTGCCGCCAAGTCGGTGCCATAGCTGCCGATTCCACCGGTGGCGTTGCAAGCCACAAAGTCAATGATGGCGTTCGGCGCCACTGCTCCGGCCCACTCCACATCGAGTAATGCTTCATGTTCGTCGTTGAGTGAGGTGGGATCAGGCGGGGCAGTGCAGCCGTGTCCGGGACCGTAAATCCAGTTCACCCCACCCTGAGTGGAGTTCGGCGTGGCGGGATAGGCCGCCAATCCGAACTGCGCACGGAAGTTGGCGACGTCGGACTGGTGCACAACCTCAGTGTTCTCGATCACCGCAATCGTGACACCGGCGCCGTTGATTCCCGACGAAAGAACCGGATTCTCGTTGTAAATGGTGTAGAAGTCCTGCGGCGTAACCGCGTAGAAAGTGCAGGAGCCGTTGTAGGTGATACCGCAGGACCCGGGGGTGAAGGTGATAGCCGGTGCGACGCCGGGGGTCGGAATCGGTTCCCAGCTGCCCGTCTTGCTGTTGTGCTTCACCACGCCAGCGTCGACGAACAAAGGCTTGGCGCGGAAGTCGGTCAGTTGCCGGAAGCCGCGAATCGCGGGCACCAGCGCAGCCGGAACCTGAGGCTCGCTCATATTGGCCCGATGCAGCTCACCATGGACATTGATTTTGTGGATTTCAGTGTGAAACGCGGTGCGGATCTGGCCGACGGTTCCGGTGAACACAATGTGGGTGCGGCCGGGGGGAACGTCTTCGATCGTGAATCCTTTTGATTGCAGCCAATCGGTCACAGTCTTGAGGTCGGCATCGGACAATCCGTACTCTTCTCCAAATTGCTCGGCGGTCAGCCACTGGTGGTATCTGGGTGACTTGGAATTGTGCAACTGATCGATCGTTGCCGCGAGCTGCTTCTCCCGCTCAGGTGCTCGATTGAGCAGCAGAATCACGTGGCCCACGGGCTCGCTATCGTCCACGATTCCGCGGTCATTCGCAGCAATGGCGGCCGGGTGCAGGTTGCCCTTCAGGGTTACGATCTGGTTTTCGTCAATGGCCCCGGTGATGGCCGATGGGCGAACAGATGTCTTTTGGGCAAAGACCGGCAGAGTCACGGCGGTTGCAAATAGAACAGCCAGCAAGAACAGGGCGTGCAGACGAAGTGGTGAGTTCGAGTGTTGCATTTTCTTGCTCCTCTCGAGGCGCATCTTCTGTCCCCTGTCCCCGGGCAACGGGCGGGAACCGCTCTTCGGGGAGGCGGTGGGTTAGTGTTGCAATCCTCGGCCCCTATTGGATTTCCAAGGTTTCGTGTCGGGGCCAAAGGTACGCGGAAGAGCAAGTCGTGTCAGTGAAATGTGTCACATCTTGATGTGCGGTAATGGCCAGGGGCCGCAGCGCAAGGCAAGACTGTCTATTGGCGTAATATCAATTTCACGCACTGATCGGGTTCTAAGTGTTAAGGCCTGATGGCATCACCTATCCGCGCTATCCTTAAATAAAGGACGCGAAACAAGGGACGCACCTTCGATAATTAAGCGCTTCCAGCCTGCCGTCAAGATGCGGCGAAGACGCATACCAACTGGTGCTCTTCCAAGTCGCTCCTGGCGCGCTCCATTTCGACGTTCTTGTACGCCGCAAGTTCCGTGCTGACCTGATAATAGGCAGCCGCACGGGCCGTCATGTAGTTGCTCCGTCTAGCTTCAAAAACTCGTTCCAGATCCTTACACGTTGGACAATCCATAGCCTATCCCTCCAGCCCTCCAGCAGATTCACCGGTGGCGGGCCATGGTGGCCCCTTTACCGATCCCCGTTAAGGACCTCCCGCTCGGCGCGGAACCAGTCCTGCTCGTCTTGGCCGGGTTCACAACCACGGCCTTCATACAGCTCATAGGCCCGCTCTCTTATCCGGTCTTGTGAGGAGACGTTGTCTGGCATCATCGCCACCTTGCCCGGAGAACTTTTCGGGCCGGCGACCATCTTTGGCTGCGGTTGTTTTTGAACCTTGGGACTGATCATGGGGAACCCTTCTGGGTCGTTCGGAACTAAGGGGGGCTTACTTCAGATGAGCTGACTTAGTCCAGGGGACCTGAAAGAGGAGAGGAAGTGCTCACTCAATCTCGACCCTACGCTGAATCGTCAGGATTGTCCAATTTGCAGGGCGCCGGTTAAAGTGACTAGTGCACAACAAAGTCGCGGACCGCTCGCAAAAACTGCTCGGGCTGATCCACGAACGTCATGTGCCCACTGTTGGGCAGAATGACGAGTTGAGATCCGGCGATCTTCTCGTGCATCTCCTGCGACATTCTGGGATCGCTCTCGTCGTGATCGCCCACGATGATCAGCGTGGGAACCTTGATTTGCGAAAGCTGGCCGACGTATTCGATTTCCTTCAGATTGCCGTCGACCACGAACTCACCATCCGACCCCCACATCTCGCGATACACGTCCCAGGCAGTGGAGGTATTGGAACTCACTGGGTCGTAATCGGGGTCGGGGTGGTGCTGATAGACATAGGGGAAATAACCTTTGCCCCATGCTAGTTTGGCGTACTCCTCGGAATAGCGGCCGTGCTCCCAGATTTCACCCTTGCCGAATAAACCGGCAGCTTCGAGTGCGCTCACGCGATCGCGTTCCTTGGGATCCATCCCGGCTTTCATTCTTGCCAGCGCCTGGTTGAGTTCCTGGGTGCTGGCGAATGTGCTGCCCAGAATGAGATGAGAGAGATTCTTCTGATACTTGAAGGCATATGCCTGCACCAGCGCGCCCCCGAAGGAATGGCCGAGAAGACTGATCTTGCCCAGGCCAAGCGCCTGCCGGACGGCTTCGATGTCCTCGACCATGTTGGCAACGGTGTATTGCCTGGGATCTTCGAACTTGGACGATTTGCCGGAGCCGCGCTCGTCGATCAACACGAGCCGGCTGGTGCGCATGAGAGGCAACAAGTAAGGCAGGAAGTAATCGTGCGAGGCACCCGGTCCGCCGTGGACGATCAGCAAGGGCGCGCCGCGTCCTACAGACTGGTAGTAGATCAGAGCGCCGTGACTGTCCACGAAGCCGTCCTGTATGGGGAACAGGTTTGGGGACTCGGAAGTTTGGGCGGAACTCAATAGACATGCGGCGCTGACGAGGAGGAGGGTAAGCACGCGGGTTCGCATGGAGAGATGCTAGCACGATGGATCCACGAAGCCGCTTCCCATGTTCTCCCGCGTTGTGAGGGCAAGTCAGGCGCGCGCTTTGTCGACCATCGCTTCCCAGATACCCTTGGATTTAAGAACCAGTTCTACGGCTTCGCGGACTGCTCCGTGGCCGGCGAGGGCTTGCGTCGTGTAGTGCGCCGCCGCCTTTACCTCGGGGACGGCATCGCCTACGGCAATGGCTAAACCAACGCGCCGCATTAAGGGGAGATCGGGAAGGTCATCGCCGATATATGCCAGATCGGAATCGGAGAGACCCGTCTTTTCAAGGATCTCTTCATAGGCTGGCATCTTTACCGGCTGTTTCATGTAGATGAATTCCATCTTCATTTCGTGGGCGCGGCGGAGTAGTGCCGCGCTTTCGCGACCGGTAATGCAGCCCGTGCGCAAGCCGGCGGTCCGGGCCAGAGTCAACCCCTGGCCGTCGTGCGCATCAAACGCCTTGATTTCCAGAGCGGTGCCATCGGCTTGCGAGAGCAGCGTGACGCTGCCGTCCGTCATCGTGCCGTCCACGTCCATGAGGAGCAGTTCGATCCGCGCGGCGCGCTTCTTGAGTGCAGCGGAGATTTTCGAAGAATGTTTCGAAGAATGATCCAAAGAAGCCTCCAGAACAAAAGGTAAGGAAGAGAGTTTAAGTTAACAGCCCAATCGACGGCAGGCCAAGTCCATTGCCTTGGGGGTGATGGGAAACCAATCTGCAGTCAGCAGAAGGCTGTCCCAGAAGGATTTTTTGCCTGCGACTTTGTGCAGCATCCGGTCATCTAAGCACCCATCGTTGTTTTCGCCGTTTCGTCAGACCAGTAAACAGGAGGCCCGGATGCCCGCCGCTCAAGGGGATATCGCCGTCCGCCATCCACTGTTGGAGCGGGTTCTCCATGCTCGCCGGCGGAGTGAGGCTCTCTTCAACCTGGTCCGCCCTGACTCGATGTACGAGCGGCCGATTCCGGAGCGTCACCGCTTCATCTTTTATCTGGGGCACCTCGAGGCGTTTGACTGGAACCTGCTCCACGAGAACGTCTTCGGGCTAAAGAGTTTTCATCCTGAATTTGACCGGCTGTTTGCCTTCGGCATTGACCCAGTTGGCGGCGGAGTGCCTTCCGACCAGCCCTCGGACTGGCCATCTCTGGAGGTTGTGCACAACTACGTGAGCCGGATCCGCGCCGCGCTGGACGAGAAGGTGGCCGATGGAATTCTGGACTCGCGCCGCCATGCGCGCGCCGGTTTCCCGCTCGAGACCTTACTCAACGTTGCTATTGAGCACCGGCTGATGCACCTCGAGACCTTGGCCTACATGCTGCACCAGTTGCCGCTCGACGGTAAAGTCCAGGAAGCAGATCCGCCAAGTCTCGTCACTCCGCCGGTGACCCATCGCATGGTTCCCATCCCGGCCGGGGCAGCGACACTAGGTCTCGCGCGCGGTGGCGAGAGCTTCGGTTGGGACAACGAGTACGAGTCCCACACGGTGCAGGTGCCTGCCTTTGAAGTTGACGAGTATATGGTGACCAACCGGCAATCCCTCGATTTCATGGCCGCCGGCGGCTATGAGACGCAGGGTTTCTGGAGCGATGACGACTGGAAATGGAAAACCGCTCACGGTGTGTCTCATCCAGTGTTCTGGAAGAAGGCTAGTGGCCAATGGCTCTATCGCGCAATGTTCGAAGAGATTCCGTTGCCTCTGGACTGGCCCGTCTACGTGAGTCATGCGGAGGCCGCGGCCTACGCACGCTGGGCAGGAAAAGACCTTCCGACGGAAGCGGAGTGGCACCGCGCCGCCTATGGCACGCCGAACAGAAGTGAAACACCTTACCCCTGGGGCCGGGAAGCGCCCCATTCGATTTACGGCAACTTTGATTTCACCCGCTGGGATCCTGTACCCGTGAACGCTTTTCCGCTGAACCGCAGCGGTATCGGTGTACACGGGATGCTGGGCAATGGGTGGGAGTGGACTTCTACGGCTTTCGCTCCATTTTCCGGCTTCGAGCCATTTCCGTTCTATCGCGGGTACTCAGCGGATTTCTTCGATGGCAAGCACTTCGTCATGAAAGGCGGCTCGGCGCGCACGGCAGCGTGCATGCTGCGGCCCACGTTTCGCAACTGGTTTCAGCCACATTATCAATACGTGTATGCGGGGTTCCGCTGCGTGAACCACTGACAGAAGGAGCCGGGTCAATGCTCGTCAATGCGATTCCCACGAATGCCACCTACGAATTCGCCCTTGACGTCCGCGCCGGACTCACCCGGCCGGGACAGAAGGAACTTCCCTCCAAGTACTTTTATGACGACGTTGGCTCGGCCCTTTTTGAAGTGATCAGCCACCTCCCGGAGTACGGGCTGACGCGGGCCGACGAGCGCTTGCTGCGTCGCCATGCCGATGAGATCGTGGACCGCCTTGCCGGGCCGGTCGCTGTGGCTGAATTGGGTAGCGGTAGTGGTAAGAAGACCCGCTGGCTGCTCGAAGCCCTCTGCCGGCGCCAGCGGACATTCTATTATCCGGTGGAAATATCCCGATCGGCACTAGCTATGTGCGAACGCGAACTGGGCAACATCGATTCCATTAGCATTCTGGGTTTTGAGCGCGAATATCTCGATGGCTTGCTGGACGTGGCGGCGTATCGCCAGAGCGGCCAGCGCCTGCTAGTGCTCTTCCTCGGAAGCACAATTGGGAACTTTGATCGTTGTGCGGGTGTGAAGTTCTTAAGCGAAGTGCGGCGGATTCTCGAGCCCGGCGATTCGCTGCTTCTTGGCACCGACCTGGAGAAGCCGATCGCCCAACTGCTCCGAGCCTACGACGACGAACTCGGGGTGACTGCTGCTTTCAACCTGAACCTGCTTGCCCGCATCAATCGCGAACTCGAGGCCGACTTTGACTTGAGCCAGTTTGCCCACGTAGCCAGGATCAATCACGAGGCCAGGAGCGTCGAGATGCATCTGCGGTCCTCTTGCCGGCAAACCGTGAGCATTCCGGCGGCGGAAGTTGTGGTCGAGTTCCTGGAGGGAGAGACCATATGGACGGAAACCAGCCACAAGTATTCAGTGGAGGAGATTTTCTCGATAGCGGGCGATGCCGGCTTCCAGTGCGAGGCCCAATGGATCGATGAACCGTGGCCTTTCGCCGAGAGCCTGCTCATCGCAAAGTGACCTGCCCAGGCTTACACGGCGCAGGTCACGCGACTTAGAATCCTGTCTTCCCTTTGGAGGAAACCATGCCGAAAGAATGCAGCCACCTTGACCAGATCAAGTTCAGAGAAACGAAGACACACGTATGTGAGGAATGCGTGAAAATGGGCGATACCTGGGTCCACCTGCGCCTGTGCCTGATTTGTGGACATGTGGGCTGTTGCGATTCCTCGAAGAACAAGCACGCCACCAAACATTTCCACAAATCCCGGCATCCTCTGATCCGGTCGATTGAACCCGGAGAAGCCTGGATGTGGTGCTACGTGGACGAGATCGAGCCCGGAGAACTTGTGGCATGAACCCGCGTTAGTGTTGCGACCAGAATGCAACTTTCTGTATCTAACCAGCTTGTCGCGGCTGAGAGCGATTTATGGCGAAACCGATCCTATTGAGCGTCGATGACGATTCCGATGTTTTGCGGGCGATCGAGCGCGATTTGCGGTCGCACTACGGCGCTGATTATCGCGTCATCGCCAGCGACTCCCCGGAAGGAGCTCTGGACCTCCTGAAGGGGCTGAAGGTCCGCAATGACGGGGTGGCCCTTATCCTCGCGGACCAGCGCATGCCTCGCCTCGACGGAGTCGGTTTTCTGCAAGAGGCGAGACAGATATTCCCCGGCGCCAAGCGGGCATTGCTCACCGCCTATGCCGACACGAACGCCGCCATCAGCGCGATTAACCAGGCCAACCTCGATTATTTTTTCATGAAGCCCTGGGATCCTCCCTCCGAGCACCTGTATCCCCAACTGGATGATTTGCTCGATGATTGGCGAGCCTCCTACCATCCTGCGTTCGAGGGAATCCGGGTACTGGGAACAAGATGGTCGCCGCGATCTTACGAATTGCGGGACTTTCTGGCGCGCAGCCACGTTCCCTATCAATGGATCGACGTTGAGCACTCGGCCAACGATCCTGAGACCAAGCTCCTTCTTGAGGCTCTGGGGCAAGAGGCAAGCAGACTTCCGATTGTCCTCTTTCCGGATGGCACGAAACTGTTCGACAGCGCACCCGGCGAAGTAGCGCAAAAAGTCGGGCTGCGGACCCGTGCGCAGACCAGCTTTTACGACCTGGCAATTGTTGGCGGAGGGCCCGCCGGTCTGGCAGCCGCGGTCTATGGCGCATCCGAGGGTTTGCACACGGTAATGGTTGAGAAGGAAGCTCCCGGCGGCCAAGCAGGAATGAGCTCGCGTATCGAGAACTACCTCGGTTTTCCCAGCGGACTCAGCGGAGGCGACCTCGCCCGTCGTGGAGTAGTGCAGGCCCAGCGCTTCGGAGTAGAAATCCTGTCGCCCCAGGAAGCGGTCGGCGTCCGGACGGAGGGGCCATACCGCATTATTAAACTGGCCGATGGAAACGAGATTTCCTGCCATGCCTTGATGATTGCGAGCGGAGTGCAGTGGCGGCGACTGGATGCACCGGGGATCGACCGCTTGCAGGGTGCGGGCGTCTACTACGGTGGCGGGGCCACCGAGGCTCTGTCCTGCAAGGGCGAGATCGTCTACGTGGTAGGCGGAGCGAACTCCGCCGGTCAGGCCGCGATGAATTTCTCCCAGTACGCCGACCGCGTCGTGATCCTTGTCCGTGGTGACTCGCTCGCCAGCACGATGTCGCAATATCTGATCGACCAGATCAAGGAGACCCCTAACATTCAGTTGTGGACCCATGCCAGTGTGGCCGAAGTCCACGGCGAAACGCGCCTGGAGGAGATTTCGGTCCTTTGTTCAGACACCGATAAGATAGAGCGAGTGCAGGCAAGCTCCATGTTCATCTTTATCGGAGCCCTGCCGCGGACTGATTGGCTGGCCGGTATGGTCGAGCGCGACGACCGCGGATTTCTTCTGACCGGTCCCGACCTGATGCCGGGCGGCGAGCGCCCCAAGGGATGGTCGCTCGAGAGAGATCCATTTCTGCTGGAGACCAATGTTCCGGGTATATTCGCCGTGGGGGATGTGCGCCACGGTTCGGTGAAACGAGTAGCGTCGGGAGTCGGCGAAGGCTCGGTAGCGGTGCAATTCATCCATCAGTACTTGAGCAAGGTATAAATGGCCGAAGCATCGGAACTACTGCGACGCGTCCCAGCTTTCGCAGACCTGCCGGATGATCAGATCGCCTGGTTCCTCAGCCAGTCGGAAGAGTTGTCTCTCGAGGCCGGCGTCGCCTATGCGCGGCAAGGCGAGCCGGCAGACGCAATGTTCGTGCTCCTGGAAGGAGAGTTTCAATGGCGAGGTGAACTAGCCGGCGAGACCTTCGTGCGTGAAATCAAGGCGGGCGAAATTACTGGAGTCCTTCCCTTCTCTCGAATGAAGAAGTTCACCTTGGCCGGACGCGCCCTCACCGACGCCCGCGTCTTGCGATTTCCTGCTCGGCTGCTCCCCGAACTCGTACAGAAGATGCCCGAACTGGCCAGCCGCCTCGTCGGCGTGATGTCAGACAGAATCCGCGAAGCCACCCGGTTCGAACAGCAGCGAGACCGTCTTGCCGCCTTGGGCAAGCTCTCCGCCGGCCTTGCCCATGAACTCAACAATCCCGCTTCTGCCGCGAAACGCGCCACCAGTCAACTGCGCGACATTCTGAAGCGCGTCCGCGACGCCAGCCTCGAACTCGGCCAGCGCACCCTTACCGCGGAACAGAAATCCGAGATTGAGAAATTGGAGGCTTCTCTTACCCGACAGGATGAACCTCCGCCCGACCCCCTCGCTGCCAGCGCCCTGGAGGATGAAATCGACTCCTTGCTCCGCAGTCATGGGCAAAACGACCTCTGGCAACTCGCAGCCGATCTCGCGCACCGGAACTTCAAGCCCGAACTCCTGGAACACTTATTCGCCACGCTCGATGCAGGCACGGCCCGGGCCGCCCTGGTCAGGATATCCTCCTCGGTCGAGATCGCCGGCCTGTTGCATGAGATTGAGAGCAGCACCTCGCGAATCTCTGACCTGGTGGGTGCGATCAAGGAATATACCTTCATGGACCAGGCGCCGGTCCAGAACGTCGATATCGTGAAGTCGCTGGAGACTACGCTCACCATCCTGAACCATAAACTCAAACACGGAGTGGCCGTGCAGCGCGACTATCAGAAGATTCCGCTGCTGGTGAATTCCTTTGGCAGTGAGCTTAACCAGGTCTGGACCAACATCATCGACAACGCCATTGACGCCATGGGCGGTAAAGGTAAGCTGCGAGTTCGCACTTATCGCGAGGACCAATGCGCGGTTGTGGAAATCGCCGACGACGGCCCCGGGATTTCACCGGAAGTCCAACCCCACATTTTCGAGCCCTTCTTCACCACCAAGGGAGTGGGAGAGGGCACGGGGCTCGGCCTCGATACCGTGCAACGCATTGTGAAAAAGCATCGTGGCAATATTCAGGTTAGTTCCAAACCAGGAGATACGCGCTTTCAAGTCTGGTTACCCTTGGCTGAAGGCTCTAACTAGCAGTCCTTCACAGAGCTGGCGACGGCCTAGGGTCGCGCATAGGCCGGGCTGTCGGGATCAGGGCGGTCATAATCGCGGCCGTACTTGTTCTTGTGCGCGAGATCGAGATCGGATTCGGCCAGGCTGAAGGTTCCGAGGAAGGTATCGCCGGGTGTCACGGTGATTTCCCGCTCCGCCGCGTGGAGAGCATCCGGCGCAACCGACGGATGGAAAACGTGCATATGGTAGCGGCCGGGGACCACGTCGCCGATGCTGACGTCGCCTCGCCGGTTGGAGATCGCATA
The DNA here is from genome assembly GCA_963752985.1 of uncultured Acidobacteriaceae bacterium. GTDB lineage: Bacteria > Acidobacteriota > Terriglobia > Terriglobales > Acidobacteriaceae > Acidiflorens. Next base: position 187,412 of record CAVWAN010000012.1, on the reverse strand, counting down.
GTACGGGGTATTCAACGCGATTACCACGGCACTCATCTGGGCGTGAATATTACAAAAGATGAAGGAGATACCCGGCTTGTCAAATTGCACAAATTGAGTGGTACCGCTCTCATAAAGTCCGAGATCGAACCGTTTGCCGTCGAACAACGAAAAGACGTTGTGAAAAAAGGGGTCCCGGTTGGGGAACTCGACCTTCCCGCCCGCCGGGATCACCAGCAGCGAAGGCTGGAAACTCTTGTTCTTCTGCACCAGCTTGGGAATTTGTGAACTCTGCTGCAGAGGCAGTTCAGGGGCCGGGGTGGTTCCCAGGGGCGTGAGCCAGATCACAACTTTCGAAGCGTCATTTACCTGGCGCCCGTTTTTGGTGAGCTGCACCTTGCCCTTGAGTTCCACATCCTGCGCGGCAGCCAGGACGCACCCCAGCAACAGGATGCAGCAGGCCGTCCGGCCATGAGCGAAGCGAAGCATGTTCAGAACAGTACTCCCAACGCAAGATTAACCTGGTTGGTGACGCTGGCGCTGCCATAGACGGGGTAGGTGTGCAATCGTCTGAACTCGGCGGAGAGCAATAAGTCGGAGCGCGGCCGGTAGACCAGATTGCCGAGCGCGCCACGATTGCGCCCCAGAATCGTGCTGAAGTTGTTGGCGTCCACCGCAAAGCCCCGGACGTCACTGGCAAAAGCATTGTCTTCGGCGAAGACGCCGTTCAATTCCAGTTTGGGTGTGAGTTGGAGTTTCAGCTGGCTCCAGCCTCCGGCGGAGTCGAGGCCACGGATAGGGGGTAGCGAATCCGCCGAATTGCCGAACAGAACGGCGCGGCCGATGCCTGCTCCCAGGCCCCCCACTCCACGGCCTCGATAGAATTCGCCGGAGAGAGTCAAGCGCCGAAGAATCGGGATTTGCCAATCCGACATACCAGCCCAGGCGTCGACGTTGCGGCCCCACGACCAGTTCTGCCGGCCGTAATAGCCCGCCACGCCCAAGCTCAGCGGATGGTCAAACACCGGGCGGGACCAAGCGGTGCGAACCGCATAGGCCGGTTGGCCTGAATATTCACCAGCTTGCGCAGAACGCAGGAACGGGTCGTACGGAGGTTCCCAATCCAGGTTGTCCAGAATCCCGCCCTGCAACGTCAGCATCTGCTGGTGCGGAAGATCGAAGCGATGCTCAATGCGGAGCTGCGGCGTCCAGCCCCAGAGATTTCCCGCGTAAGCAAAGGCGGGAGTCGCAAGCGACGCGAACGACGTGGGGGAATGGGGCGAGATAAACAGTGAATCCTGCCCGGCAATCACCGAGGTGTGTTGCCAATCGAGCCGCAAGCTGGCAGTCTGCATGCGCACGAAGCCAAAGTTGACGCCGTTGCCGGTTGCCGGAAATCCTCCAGCAAAATCAAACTGCACGCTGGCTGAACTCTTCGCACCGGCCAGGGTTGGCCCGAAAATTTCCAGGCCAACTTCGGTTTGCCGCATGGTCGCGCCGAAACTGGCTGAAGGGTCACCCGGCGCGACCGGCTGCGCAAAGTTGGGAAAGTCCAGGTTGTCGGAGGCCCCGACATTGCTAAACGCATTCATCAACACGATTCCCGAGAGCCGGGCGCGATACTTGGCGGCGGTCTCCACCTTGGTCTGGTATTGCTCGTTAATCTTCGAACCTAGCAACTGAGTGGATTCCTCCAGCCGTTGCACCCGGCTTCCCAGGTCCGTCGTTGGCGTGCCGGCGATGCTTTGGGATTCCGCCGCGTTGGCCAAGGCCGTGGCTGACCCACCATAAGGCGTGGACTCTGCCGGAACCGACAAAGCGGGGATCGCATTCGTCGAGGCCACGAGCGGTGCCAAAAGCTTGCGGGTGTCCTGCAATTCCTGGCGTAGTTCCCGCATCTCGGCGCGCGACTGCGCATTCTCGGCGCGCATCTGCTCGATCACAGCACGTAATTCACGCACCTGCGAATCGAGTTCGCGGACCGAAGTATCCACCGGCTGAGATGCCGCCGTGGGCATGCCTTCCTGCGCCATGCTGGAGCTGACCAAGAGCATCAATGCAGCTGCCGTCATGGCACTTGTACGAAGCGCAAGGGTTACTGGGTTCTTCACACATCCTCCTGCGCGACATGCGGATCGTTGTGACTATGGGAACGGGAACTACGGATCCGAATGCCGAATTGAGTTTTCAGTCACACGATCGCTGTTTACCCGTGAAATAGGACGGGCCGTTACCTTGTCGCCCCCGGCGTCCTGGGAGCTTGGTGGAGCGTATCCGGGGATCGTGATCCGAAAGACGGTTCGAGCGTCCGCGGTACGTTCCAGCACAACCTGGCCACCGTGATCCTGCACAATCTTCTGCACGACGGTCAATCCAAGCCCGGTGCCGTTCTCTTTGCCAAAGCTCACAAAGGGATGAAATAGCTTGTCCTGAATCGGTTCCGCAATGCCAGGACCATTGTCCGAGACAGAAATGGTGACGCCAGGATCGTTCCCTTCGACCGTAACCTGAACTCTGCCCTCGCTGCCGGGCGCCGCCTCGCAAGCATTGAGCAGCAGATTGTATAGCGCGCGCTCCAGTTTGCGAGGATCGAACCAGGCCGAACTCTGGCCATTGCTGTGCACCTCGATCAGCGTGCCCTGATGGCGCGGGTGCGAGCGCACCGCCTGCATGGCTCGCTGCACGCTTTCGACAACATTGGCGTAGGTTGGGTTCAGGGACTCTCTGGTCCGGGCAAATTCGAGCAGGGAGTCAATGAGGTCGGTCATCTGGTTTACGCCGGTTCGGACCTCCTGATACAGCTCTTCGCGCTGCGCGGAAGTCAGGTCGCCATCGCAAAGAAACTCGGAATTCGCCACCACCGCAGCCAGCGCGTGGCGAAGGTCATGGGAAATCGAACTTGCCATGCGTCCGATCGTGGCCAACTGCTCAGACTCCAGCAGAGCCTGTTGGGTGGTGAGTAAACTGGCGCGCATGCGGTCGAAAGCTGAGGTCAGTTCCGCGACCTCGTCGCTTCCCCGAGGATCCAGGGGATGGTGAAAATCCCCGTGCTCCAGAGCGCGCACGCCTTCCACCAGGCTGGCCAGCGGACGAGTGAAGGTATGCGAGATGAGGAAAACCAGCCCGCTGCCCACCAGAACTGCAGTCAGACCCAGCAGCAGCAGCAGACGGTTGAGGTTGTCGAGAAACTTCGCGGCCTGATCGTAGGATCCCAGTACGGTCAGACGGACCGGGGGTTGTTGCTGGCCTGACAAGTCGAGCGAAGTGGCAACAAAATTCTCCTGCCCGACTTCAACATCCCGGGACCCGCCTTGCGGGGACCCCGTGGCCACGGCGCGCACACCCGGGCCTTGGGCTTGGGCGGGCGTTAAGGTGGTGGCCACAATTTCATCGCCGTAGGAAAAAGCGACTTGGCTGGCCGAGACCTTGCTGACTTCACGGGCCAGCCGGTCATCAATTTCATAGCCGATGATCAGGAAGCCGAGCAACGGCCCTTCCGTCTTGGAACCGAAGTAAACCGGCTGCACGAACGTCTGGTAGAGATGGTGGGCGCCGAACCACCAGTGACTGGAGTCCTCCTCGGTCAAGGAGCGCTCGAAGTAATTCTGCGCCGCCTCGCGGGTGAAGCCTGCTGATTTTGTGTGGAGAGCGACCACCGTGCCATTGCGGTCGGCCAGTACCATAAGGTCGCTGCCCGTCAATGGCCACACATCTTTGGAGGCGTCTTGGATCGTGGCTGGGTCGTGCGCGGTCATGATGGCTCGGGTGATGGGCAGGTAGGCCACCAGTTCCGCGGAGTGGGTCAACGTGACTTCACGATCGTGCTGAAAATTCTGGAAAGTGATGACAGAGTTTCGCAGATCCTGGACGATTCCTTCCCGGACGTGACTTTGCACGCTGTGCCGCACCACCAGAAGGCTCAGCGCCGTAAGGCCCGCGCTGATCAGCACCATGGAGAGCAGGAAGCGCGTACGCAGCCGTGTTCTAGGTACCAGTTCGCTTCCGGAGTGGCCTGGAAAAGTTGGCGCGACGGGTTCTGATGAAGGGACCAAGGGATCTCAGCGAACGAATTTGTAACCCATTCCGTGTACCGTGCGGAAATGCACCGGACTGGCAGGGTCGCGTTCCAATTTTTGGCGGAGCCTCAGAATATGGTTGTCCACGGTGCGGGTGGAGGGATAATTCTGGTATCCCCAGACGTCGTTCAGCAATTCGTCCCGGCTGATCACCCGGTCCGCATTTTGCACCAGAAACTGCAGGGTCTTGAATTCTTGCGCGGTCAAGACCACAACTTTGCCGTCACGCTGGACTTCCATTTTCCTGAAGTCTATCGAGATGTCGTCGAAACTCACCAGCTTGACATCCGCCGGTCTTGAGGTATGCCGCAGAGCCGCGTGCACCCGCGCCAGCAGTTCTCTGGGGCTGAAAGGCTTAGTTACGTAGTCGTCCGCGCCCAACTCGAGCAACAGAACCTTGTCAGACACGTCGCTGGTTGCGCTGAGAACCACGATCGGCAAGGCAGGCGCCTGGGCCTTGACCGCTTTGCACAGATCCCTGCCGGAAAGCTGGGGCAGGCGCAGGTCGAGAATGATGACCGCTGGCGGAGCGGCCTGGAAGCTCTCCAGCGCCGACTTCCCATTCCCCTGCACCTCCACCGCATACCCCTCGGACTCGAACAAGCGCTTTAATGCCTTCTGGACGGCAGGATCATCCTCGACCACCAGAATTCTCCCCATTGGCCGCACGGAGCTCATCGCATCTGCCGATCTGGCCGCGCTCATCGGTGTGGCGACTTGGCCCATAACACTACCCTCATTCGATTCAGGTCCATCCTCTTCCAATCTGGCAGAAAGCTTGCGGGATTGCCCCATATGGCCCACAACCACTGCAGCGTACAACGTTTCCGCCCATAATTCAGCGCGGATGGCAGAAGTTTGACAAACTTTTTACATTTGCGCACCTGTTTAAAAGGGCATTGCGGCAAAAAGCGTGCAAGGTCGGCCCTTTTGAACTCAAGCAGAGGCCCGCCGGCCTCGGCCCCGACCGGACCGAATCCCTAATGAAAGTCGCGCCACGGACGATAGGTTCTAAGTAGGAGATCCCACGGAGACTCTTCCGCGCGACCTGGAACCATACCAACCCCGCGGCGGGCGTGCTGCAGGACGGCGCAAGAAAGTGAGCAGCGACCGACCGTCTGCGGCCCGATTGGAAGTCAGTCTCCTTTTGGAAAGGAACGGCAGCGATGAGCGACAGCGACATCGTGCAAGACTTTCTCGCCGAAAGCTACGAGAACCTGGACCGGCTCGACCGGGAATTGGTCGGTTTGGAGAAGAATCCCCATGATCGTGACGCGCTGGCCAGCGTCTTTCGTACCATCCACACCATCAAGGGTACCTGCGGGTTCCTGGGTTTCACTAAGCTGGAAAAGGTTGCCCACGTTGGCGAGAGCCTGCTGACTCGGCTTCGGGACGGCCAGCTCACCCTCAACCCGGAACTCACCACGGCGCTGCTGGGCATGGTGGATGCCGTCCGCCAGATGCTCAAGGAAATTCAATCCACCGGCCAGGATGGCGAGGTCGATTATCCAGAGCTACGGGAAACTCTGACGCGGTTGCAACAGGTTGGCGCGAGCGCGGTCAAGTCCGCCGAACTCCCAGCCCACCAAAAAGTCTTGTCATCCGTTTCAAAGAAACGATCCAAGGCCGCCCAGATCGAGCCCCCTGCAGCAGCCGTAAGTAGCCCGACGCCAGAACTGGCGACAGAAGAACTGCCGACCGAACCCGGCCCGGCGCGTGCCGAGGAGCCGGTGATCTCCAGGCCAGAGGACGTTCTCGAGGCCCAGCACACCCTGGAGTCGCGGTCTCGCGCCAAGGCAGCCGAGACCATCCGCGTCGGGGTCAACGTGTTGGACAGGTTGATGACGCTGGTCGGTGAGCTGGTGCTGGCACGCAATCAGCTCCTGCAAATCTCCAACACGGTGGAAGACGCCAGCCTCCAGGCCGTCTCCCAACGGATGAACCTCATCGCGACCGAACTGCAAGAGGAAGTCATGAAGACCCGGCTGCAGCCCATCGGAAACATCTGGAGCCAGTTCCCGCGAACCGTCCGCGACGTCGCGCTCGGTTGCGGTAAGGAAGTGAACATCGAGATGGAAGGTAAAGAGACGGAGTTGGACAAGACCATCATCGAGGCGATCAAGGATCCGCTCACCCATCTGGTGCGCAACTCCGTGGACCATGGCATCGAACTTCCCGAAGTCCGCATGAAAGCCGGCAAGGAACGAAGCGGGCGCCTGATTCTGCGTGCCTTTCATGAAGGCGGACAGGTCAATATCGAAATCAGCGACGATGGCGCCGGCCTGAACGTGGACCGCCTCCGCACGAAGGCGATCGAACGCGCTGTGATCACCGCCGAACAGGCGGCTCGCATGACCGAGCGCGAAATTTTCAATTTGATCTTCCTTCCCGGATTCTCCACCGCGGAGAAAGTGACCAATGTGTCAGGTCGCGGCGTCGGTATGGATGTAGTGAAGACGAACGTAGAAAAAATTGGCGGCACCGTGGACCTACAGTCCACCCTCGGCCAAGGCACTACGGTCCGGGTAAAGATTCCGCTCACCTTGGCCATCATCCCCGCTCTGGTTGTCACCTGCGGCGGCGATCGCTATGCCATCCCCCAGGTAAGTTTGCTCGAACTGGTGCGGATCGAGGCCGACGAGGTCGAAAAGAGCATCGAATCGGTACACGGCGCGCCGGTCTACCGCCTGCGAGGACGCCTCCTCCCTCTGGTCTACCTGAACCAGGAACTGAACACCGGAGGTTTCCAAGAGGGGGCCGGGCACACGTCCACGGAATCCGGTTCCAAATGGGAGATGCTGGACTTCTCCCAGGCCCGAGTCAAGCACCAGCATTGGTTGGGGCGGCTACGAGAAGTACTGGACAACAAAACCGTCTTGACTGCACAACAGGCTAGTTCTCACACCGAATGCGCTTTAGGGAAGTGGCTCTATTCCGTCGGCCTCAAGAACTACTCAGACCTTCCCGAGATTCACTTAGTCGAAAGAACGCACGCCGAGTTCCATGACCTGGTGGCCAAGATCTTGGGTCTCAAAGAGCAGGGCCATCAAGCCGAAGCGGAGCAAGCATTCCAGCAGCTGGGTCCGCTATCCAGCAAGATCATCGCCCTGCTGACGGAACTGGAAAGGAAGGTTCTCTACAGCCAGAGCGTCAATATTGTGGTGCTGCAGGCCGATGACCGGCACTTCGGCTTGGTGGTGGACGAGATCAACGACACCGAAGAAATCGTGGTAAAGCCGTTGCGAAAACAGCTCAAGACGGTGAAAACCTTTGCCGGATCGAGCATCATGGGCGATGGCAAGGTTGCCCTCATCCTGGACGTGCTCGGCCTGGCGCAGCGCGCCAGCGTGGTCACCGAAACCCGGGACCGCGCCCTGACCGACAAAGTCACGGAAGTGGCCGCGACGGCCATCGACGAACAAACCTTCCTGCTCTTCGCGGGCCCGGGCGATTCCCGCATGGCGATACCCCTCAGCACGCTGGCGCGACTGGAGGAGTTCCCCGTGGCGCAGGTGGAGATGTCGGGCAGCCAGTGGGTGACGCAGTATCGCGGCAAGATCCTGCCCCTGATTCGTCTCAATGTGGTGCTGGAAGAACGGCGCAATCGGCAGCGGGCCCTGGAAACCCCGCCCGCGCCGGGTTCGCCACCGATCCAGGTGTTGGTGCTGAATCACGAGGGACGCAGCTTCGGACTCGTCGTGGAACGGATTTTGGATATTGTCGAAGACCGCGCCGACGTCAGGTCGGCGGCCACACGGGCGTCCGTGCTCTATTCCGTCGTGATTGGAGACCGGGTCACGGAATTACTCGATATCCCGGCCATCCTGCGAAGCGCAGGTATAGGCGCGACGTCGCCCGGCCTGGCGGCGAGATCAGCGGGGGTTGCGAATTAAGCCATGGCTCAAACTTCGGCCCAAACTTCACAATTTTGCACTTTCTACCTGGACAAGCTGCTGTTCGGGGTGGAACTAAAAGGCGTCCAGGAAGTCATCCGTTCGCTGGATATGACCAAGGTTCCGCTGGCACCGAAAGTGGTCAGCGGCCTTATCAACCTGCGCGGCCAAATTGTCACCGCGGTAGATCTGAGGCGGCGCCTGGAACTGGAACCCCGGTCGCCGGGCATGCTGGCCATGAATGTGGTGGTGCGTTCCGAAGATGGCGCGGTCAGCCTGCTGGTCGACGAGATCGGCGATGTGGTCGAGGTCGAAGAAGACACGTTTGAGCCGCCGCCGGAAACCTTGCGCGGCTCGATCCGGACCATGATCCTCGGTGTCCACAAACTGAACGACCGGCTCATGCACGTGCTGGACATCGAAAAGGCGTGCGAGATGACGGGTGTGGTCGAAACCGCGGCGGCTGGGCGATAGCCGGCTATGCCGGTCTGCTGGGTATGGGTTAACTGATTTTGGATTCGGAAAACAGGGGAGAAGAGGAAATGAAACTTACACTTGGATGGAAACTGGGACTGGGATTTGGAGTGATCCTCGCCTTGATGGTTCTTAGCACAGTACTCACGTATTTCAAGGCGAGTGCAATCAAGGAAACGCAGGATCGCACCATGACCTTGCGCGTCCCCACTATCTCTGCCTTGAAAGACCTGCAGAGAGACCTGAATCAGACCATGAGCAAAGGCCGCCAGGTCGTTCTTGCGGGAGCAGAGTCGGCCAGGAAAGAGGCAGCGCAGAAGTTATTCGATGCAGCTTGGAACGACATTGAAAAAGATGTTGCCAGTCTCGACGAACTGGCCCCCAAATGGACTCGTCAACTCAACCGTGACCGACTCGCCGAGACGAAGAAGCAGCTTCCTATCCTCCGGGAAGCCCAAGAAGCGGCCATGAAACATGCAATCGGCAGCGATCGCGATGCCGTCGCTAAGGCGGGAAATGAATTCGCCGACCAGGCTACACCGGCCAACGAGGCCATCAAGAAACCGCTCGGCGACGTGGCGGATTCCAACGACAAGCTACTGTTGCAGGAGTCGGATAAGCTGAATGCGGACAACCGCTCGCTTAACCTGACCATGATGGTGACCACGCTGGCAGCTTTGGGCGTCGGCATTTTCGTCGCCATTTTCCTGAGCCGCAACATTGCAGGCGCAACCCAGTCAATCCTGGTTCAGGCGGAAGCGATCGCCGCGGGCGACTTGACCCGGGACGACTTGAAAGTCCGCAGCCGGGACGAACTAGGCGACCTGACCACGGCGATCAACAAGATGAGTACCAGCTTGAAGCGCATGATTCTCGCCATCACGGAAAATGCGATGCAGGTGGCCAGCGCGAGCGAGGAACTGAATAGCACCAGCCAGCAGATCACCGCCAACTCCGAGGAAACCTCGGCTCAGGCCGACGTGGTTTCGAAGGCGGCGCAGACCGTCAGCCAGAACCTCCAGACCGTCGCCACCGGCGCCGAAGAAATGGGCGTCAGCATCAAGGAGATCGCCAAGAATGCCACGGAAGCCGCGAAAGTGGCAACCGCCGCCGTCAAAGTCGCCGAAACCGCCACCGCTACCGTATCCAAGCTGGGCGATTCTTCCACCGAGATTGGACAGGTCATCAAGGTGATCACCTCGATTGCCCAGCAGACCAACCTGCTGGCGCTGAACGCCACCATAGAAGCGGCCCGCGCCGGAGAAGCGGGCAAAGGTTTCGCCGTGGTCGCCAACGAAGTCAAAGAATTGGCCAAGGAAACAGCCAAAGCTACCGAAGACATCAGCCGCAAGATCGAAGCCATCCAGACCGACACGAGAGCGGCGGTGGATGCGATTGCCTCGATCAGCGGAGTCATCAACCAGATCAACGATATTTCGAGCACCATCGCCACCGCGGTCGAGCAGCAGAACGCTACCACCAACGAAATGTCGCGCAACGTGAGTGAAGCGGCGCACGGCAGCGGCGAGATCACGAGCAACATTGGAGGTGTGGCGGAAGCGGCGCAGGGGACAACCCGCGGCGCCTCTGATACCCAGAAAGCCTCACAGCAACTGGTGGAAACCTCCACCCAACTTCGACGTCTGGTCGAGCAATTCAAGATCAGCGCCGGTGACACCAGCCGCGGGAACGGAGCGCCAATCACCTCAGGACAGAGCAGGTCAGCTCATGCCGGCAGCTAATCCCCGCGCACCTTCTGGCTGTCGGAATGGATGGTCCGCACCAGTGTTTCCCTTTTGCAGCCGCTTGCCCGGCGGTCTCGATCACAAGACGAACCGACGCGATTTGCCATGCCTCCTATTCGCATTCTGGTAGTTGATGATTCGGTGGTGATTCGCAAAGTGCTCTCCGACACTCTGGCGGAAGACCGCGCGCTGGAGGTAGTAGGAACGGCCAGCGACGGGCGAATTGCGCTGGCGAAGATTCCGCTGCTCAAACCCGACCTGATCACCCTCGACGTTGAGATGCCGGTGATGGATGGCCTGGAAACACTGGCGGTCGTCCGCAAGTCGTTTCCCAAACTGAAGGTCATCATGTTCAGCGCCCTCACTGAGCACGGGGCGGCGGCGACCCTGGATGCACTGGCGCTGGGAGCATCGGACTATGCTACAAAACCAACCAATGCCGCCAGTCCCGCGGTTGCCATCGCGTACGTCCGCCTCGAACTGATCCCGAAGATCAAGGCGTTGTGTGGGATCGCTCCGCGGGAGGTCCCCCGCTTGCCCCCGCCTCGATCCCCATTGAAGGTTCGAGACCGCTCCAACTGGCGCATCGAAATTGTGGCCATCGGCACATCGACTGGTGGTCCTAACGCCTTGGCGGAGGTCCTGCCGAACATTCCTCACGACTTCCCCGTCCCGATTGTGGTGGTGCAGCATATGCCGCCGATTTTTACCCGCCAGCTGGCGGAGCGGCTTTCTTGCCAATCCGCCATTCGCGTGGAAGAGGGCAGCGCCAACGCCCTTCTCTCCCCCGGGCACGCCTGGATCGCGCCGGGAGACTTCCACATGAAGGTGGCCCAGCTGGGCGCGCACCGGCTGCTGCATCTGGATCAAGGCCCCCGCGAGAACTCCTGCCGTCCAGCGGTCGATGTGCTGTTTCGCTCGGTGGCGATGGCCTATGGGGCAAACGTTCTCGGAGTCGTGATGACCGGGATGGGCTCGGACGGTTTGCTCGGAGCACAAGAAATTCGCGATGCGGGCGGTGATGTCATCATCCAGGACGAGGCTTCCGCCGTGGTTTGGGGTATGCCGGGCGCGGTGCGCACCTCGGGACTCGACGATGGCGCCTATCCTCTGGATCGATTGGCGGCGGAGATCACGCGCCGAGTGCGGCAAAATTGTGACCCTCGTGTTTCCGTTCAGGTGGAGAGTGGCGCCCTCCTGGAGCATCGCGCAAAATGACCATCACCCTCCAACCTGCCATGGTGCGGCCGTCTTCGAATCCAGGTGGCGACGTTATCGACCCCGTGTACCGGCAAATCCGCGACTTGGTGTACAAGGTTTCCGGCATCTATAAAGCGGAGGAAAAACTTTACCTGCTGTCCGATGGCTGCGGACGCCGCATGAAACTGGTGGGTGCGCGGACGCTGCGCGACTATTGGGACCGTCTCACGGCGCAACCCCAGCGCGATGCCGAACTCAGGGAACTCCTGAACGAAATCACCACCGGAGAAACTTGTCTGTTCCGCAGCCAGCCGCAGCTCGACGCGCTGCGGAAAGTGATTCTTCCGGAACTCGTGGCGCAAAAGGCCAAGCAGATCACCAGGAGGTTGCGCATCTGGAGTGCGGGCTGCTCCACCGGCGAAGAGTCCTATACCCTGGCCATGAGCCTGCTTGAGGAAAGCGCAGGTTTACTCAAAGGTTGGACCATCGAGATTCTCGCCACCGACCTGAACGACCATTCCGTCGAAACCGCCAAGGCGGGCGTTTATGGCGACTACGCACTGCGCAATACCACCGACTACTACAAGCGGAAATACTTCACCATGGTCGACCAGAAGAAACTGCAGGTGCGGCCGGAGGCGAAAAAGCTGGTCACCTTCAGCCGCCTCAATCTGCAGGACGACAACAAGATGCTGTTCATGAAGGGCCTGGACCTGATTTTCTGCTGCAATGTGTTGATCTATTTTGACGCTGCCTCGAAGTCGAGGGTGATCAAGCATTTCTTCAGCAACCTTAATTTTGGCGGCTATTTCTTTCTCGGGACCTCGGAATCGCTGATGAAATTAAATGACCAGTTTCACCTGATCCACTTTCCGGGAACGATCGGGTACTGGAAACCATCCCTCGACAGCGGAAAATTATGAACCCAACCTTAGCGGCAACGATTCGTGCGCGGGTGCAGCGGATCAAGACCATGCCCGCCATCCCGGCAGTCTTTCTGCCCTTACTCAAAATGTTGAGCCGGGAGGAAGTGCAGGTGGACGAAGTGGTGCGCCTGGTGTCTTACGACAGCGCCATCGCCGCGCAATGCCTGCGCGTGGCCAGTTCACCGCTATTCGGCATGGCGCAGCCGCCCAAGTCCATTAAGGGAGCCGTGATGAGCCTGGGCCTGCGCCGGGTGGAAACCATTCTTCTTACCTGTTGCCTGGGACAGGCATTTCCCTCCAAGAAGTGGGCGCTCGATCCGATCGTGTTCTGGAGGCATTCGCTGGGGTGCGCCATGGTCTGCCGGAAAATCAGCGAGAAGCTGGCCAGCGCGGATCGGGAGAAGGCCTACACCGCGGGGCTGATGCATGACATTGGGTTCATGGTGAACTGTATGGTTTTTCCCAAGGAATTCGCTCCGGTGATGGAGCGCGCCTGCCGGGAGGGAATTCCGCTCCAACAGGTGGAACAGGACATCCTGGGATTCACCCATTCCGACACCGGGCGCGCCCTGGCTGAAAGATGGGACCTAGCGGAAGATATCATCGAGGTGATCTCCCATCATCATGACGTCGAAAACAGCCAGAAAGCGCAGCCTCTGGTGGCCCTGGTGCACATCAGCGATCTTCTCTGCCGCATGCGCGGCATGGGTTACGGATATTATGAGCGGCAAAAGGTAGATTTGATCGCCGATCCGGCATGGGCCGTTCTCTTGAAGGAACACCACGATCTCGATGGCATGGACCTGGCGCAGTTCACCTTTGAACTGGATGAGGCGGTCGAGGAGATCCACACCCTCGTGTCTATGGTATTCGGGTCGGCGCCGACAACGTCCAAGAGTTGAAAAACGTGGCCAGGCTAGCCGCCGGCAATGGCACCCAGGATGACCAACGGTTCCACCCCCGACGCGACCGCATCGGGAAGCGGAGCATCCGGAGGCTCATGGGACAGATCCTCCTCGCAGGCGAAGAAGCGCAAGAATGGCCGGCGCTGCCCGGTGACCTGGTCGCGGATGGTGCCCCGCAACATCGGATAGCGGGACTCGAGCGCATCGAGGACAGAGCGCTGCGTCACTGGGACTTGGACCTCGAGTTCTACGTCGCCGCGAACGTGCGCCAGCGTTCGCAGATGCTGCGGGAGTAGGACGCGAATCATATCTTTGCATCACCTCAGCGTCTGTACCTCGACCGAGAGCACGGCCGGGAGATCGCGGACGATGGGAGCCCAGCTGTCCCCCGCATCGGCCGAGGCGTAGACCTGTCCGCCGCTGGTCCCGAAATAGATGCCGCACTTATCGAGCGAATCCACGGCCATAGCGTCGCGCAACACGTTGACGTAGCAGTCGCGTTGCGGCAAGCCTTTGGTCAACGCCTCCCACTCGTTGCCGCCGGTGCGGCTGCGGTACACGCGCAGCTTTCCATCCGGAACAAAATGTTCCCCGTCGCTCTTGATGGGTACGACGTAGATGGTTTCCGGCTCGTGGGCGTGCACGTCAATCACGAACCCGAAGTCGGTGGGTAGATTCCCGCTGACCTCACGCCACGAGTCGCCAGCGTCGTCCGAGCGCATGACGTCCCAATGTTTCTGCATGAACAGCACACCCGGACGCGAAGGGTTCATCGCGATGTGGTGAACACAGTGCCCGACCTCAGCCTTAGGGTCGGGGATATATTGCGAATACAGTCCGCGGTTGATCGGCTTCCAGGTCTTGCCGCCGTCGTCGGTGCGGAACGCGCCCGCCGCCGAAATGGCGATCCAGATCCGCTGGGTTTCCGGAGTACGAGAGCTGGGATCGAGAATGATGGTGTGCAGGCACATGCCGCCCGCGCCCGGCTGCCATTTGGGGCCGGTGCCGTGACCGCGTAATCCGGGGAGTTCCTTCCAGTTCTCGCCGCCGTCGGTGGAGCGAAACAAGGCGGCATCTTCTACTCCAGCGTAAACCGTGTCGGGATCGGTGAGCGCCGGCTCCAGATGCCAAACGCGTTTGAATTCCCACGGATGCTGCGTGCCGTCGTAGAACTGATGCGTGGTAAGCGGCTTGCCGGTTTCCGCGGATGCGTCATAGACGAACTTGTTGCTGGCGGCCTTCGGAGGGCGCGGGGCTGGCGGTTCCCCAGGCGGCGTTCCAGGCTGATGCCAGGTTTTACCGCCGTCATCCGAGCGTTGAATGATCTGCCCGAACCATCCGCTGGTCTGCGACGCGTAGATGCGGTTGGGATCGGCGGGCGATCCTTTCAGGTGATACATCTCCCAGCCCGCAAAATGAGGGCCGCTGACATCCCATTTCTCGCGCTTGCCGTCCGACTCTAGAATGAACGCGCCTTTGCGTGTACCTGTCAGAACTCGTACTTTGCTCATACCCCGCTCCCTTTACCCAAATTTCGACAGCATTCTTCACATACTCGTGACCGCGTCATGACGGCCGAGATCAAACGCCAGCGCTCAACCGCGTGATCAGCCGTGCCGTCCGACCACTTGGCGACCGGAACCATGAAGATGGTCAGTCGATCCTGAGGGTCGTCATCTGACAGAATTGGGGACCCTGGCAGACCTGCGCCCCAAGTTGCAGCGTCCGCTAGCGGAACGAAAAACATGAGGTGGGGATGCCAAGGCCCGCCCACCTGGGTCAAATATCCTTCCTTTGACAACATGTAACTCATTGCGCCAGATTCTGGCGTCGGCAATTCCTTCTTGTCGAGGCCGGCCTTTATACTTTCGAACATTTGAGCTTTGGATTGTCCAGCTAACACCAACTCGGTCTTTTTGATAGTAAGTGGAAGATAAGATCGCGCGGCCGCCGGGTTTAAGCAGATCGGGCCCCGCACCTTGGGATTCCAAAAGTCAGGATCGTCGATTCCCGCGGTCCATGATCGCTCCACCAAACACACGAAACCGTTATTACCTTTGACTGCGGTTTCGTAACCGTGCCCCCCGAGGACTAGAATCTCGGCATCGCGCGAAATGGATTCTGGGGCCGCGCTCCGCGCCAGCGCTATCTCGGCATTCCGATTCGCCATCAAATATTGCTCTATCGGGGCCATGCTCGGATACGGTGCTTTGGCGTCCTGTGCTTGCTCCGGCCACGCGGCGCTCAACCCGACGGCCAACACGAAGACTGGTAATGTGATTGTCCTGACTATCTTTCTCTTCATTGATTTCTCCCGTTTCATTCACCTCGATAAGCTCGCTTCAAACCATCAATGTCGATCTTGGTCATTTTCAGCATGGCTTTGAAGACCCTTTGCGATTTCACCGGGTCCTTGTCCTGCATCAGTTCGATCAAAGCCCTCGGGATAATTTGCCACGACACGCCAAACTTGTCTCTGAGCCATCCGCATTGCACGTCACTCCCGCCGGCAGTGAGCTTCTCCCACAACTCATCGACTTCCGCCTGCGTCTCGCAGTCTACAAAGAACGATATGGCTGGAGAAAAGGTGTAGTGCGGACCACCGTTCAACGCCATGAATCGTTGCCCTTCAAGTTGGAAGGTCACCGTCATCACGGTTCCTTTCGACCCTGGCCCCGCTTCTCCGTAGCGTGCAATGTTCAGAATTTTCGAGTTCTTGAAAATGGAAGTATAAAAGGTTGCCGCCTCCTCGGCCTGCCCGTCGAACCACAAGAATGGAGTGATTTTCTGCACAGGAGTTCTCCTCTGGTTGCACCGAACCTTTGCAACGTTAAATATGAGCCTGTGCCGCGGAAGCACTGGTGTGCGCCAGGGGCACAGGCTCGATTGCTATCTAGTTTCGCTGCTTCATCAGCTCTACGCGGCCTTTTGCTGCTGGCCACTCATTTGCTTCATGAACTGGCGCATTCTAGCGATGTGACCGGGCGAGCGCTTCTCCGTCCAGGCCTCAAAACGTTGCGCAGCCTTTTCCAGATGCGCGAGGAACTGCTTATTGGCCCATTGTTCTCGTCCTTCGGCGATGGTTGGCTTGATCCGCTCCCAGACACCGAAGAATTCGCCGGTGGTTTCGAAGAACAGGTCCTCGTGAAGCAGGCCATAGTTCAGCAAAGCGCAGGTCTGTTCCCAATAGCCGGCCACCATCATGAAGTTGGTGCCGCCTTCTGTTCCGGGCGCGGCGACTCGCATTGCGTCGTTCCAGTTGTCTGCAAAATAGCTCTTGAAGAACCAGTCGCGGGCCTGCCGAAGCCGGGCCTCGCGGCGCTGTTCAAAAACCTGCAAGTGAAGTTGAGCTTGTTCGTGCGTAGGTTTTTCCATTTCCATTTCTCCTTTGATTGGTTCGCTGGTTATGAGTTGGGAGTGCCGCGTTTCGTCTTGTACAAAACACCCCCTTGGTATTTCGTGATTGAAACAACCCCGTTGTCATGAGATTATGCATATATCACTTGTGATATGCAAGTGACTCATCTGTGGAAAATACATCGAAGTCCAAAACGAAGCGCCGATCAGGCTGCCCATTGAATGCCTCGGTGGAGATGCTAGGCGATCGCTGGTCCCTGTTGATCATCCGCGACATGATGCTGCGTGGGTTTCGCACTTTTAAGGAGTTCATGGAGTGCTATGAAGGAATCGCGACGAACATACTAGCGGATCGGCTGGGGAAGCTGGTCGCCCATGGAATCCTCACCGCGGAAGCGGATCCATCGGACAGGCGGAAGGTGATTTACTCACTGACCGCTAAAGGAATCGATCTTGCCCCGGTGCTCACGGAGATGGTGCTGTGGGCCGCCGCCCACGAAGATACCGGCAACCAAGCGCTGGTCCGGCAGATGCGAGAGGACAAAAAGAAATTTCTCACCGGAGTACGCGAACGCTGGGCCGCGCGCCATTCCAGCCGAAAATAACTCGCGTAGGGACGGCCACCCTCGGCCGTCCAGCCGAGCAAAGCTCGGCCGCGGGGTCACGAGTCTTTCACCAGCGCAGCCCAACCGTAATCGGCATAACGACGGTCTTGCCGTCGCTCTGATAAGCGCGGTGGTAGCGCCATTCAATGAAGATCTTGGAATTGTGAAGATGGTTCAGGCGGTAAGTAACTCCGCCGCCGTAGTTGAAGCCGCCGGCATCCTTGGTATTCGAAGACATGGTTTGACCGGCGATAGGATTGCCGAAAATATCACGCTGAAGGTCCCACCATCTCCATGCGGGTTGGTAGATCGTACCGGATTGGATGGTCCGCCTGGGGATGGAAACGCTGCGCCGATAGAAACCCACGCCAAAAATTCCGTATGCGCCCAACTTGCCATAATGGCGAGGCACGGTGACGATTCCGTCCAGGCTTATCGACTGCATGTTCCCGCTTTGGTTGCTCAAGGCCTGACTCAACTCCACGCCAGGTCGGAAGCCGAGGTTGTAGTACATATATTCGGCATCCACGCCGAACATGCGATTGAAGTTGATGCCGCCTCCGGCCACTCCAAAATAAGAGTTCCCGGCATAGCTGGCGACATCGGCGCGGCCGATGCCGACTCCGCCCCCGGCGGTAAAGTTATAACGACTGAAATTGGATTGTGCCGAAGCTGACGCGATGAGCCCACCAAAGGCAAGTAAGAACAGTATCCGATTCCTCAATCTTGATCTCCTGTTTCGTATAACCACACTGGCACAGCCATATTTGTGCCATGATTATTGCTCTCAGCTTAGATGCGCGCCCAGAACAAGGAAAGCTAACTTTCTCGTAGAGACGCGGCTTGCCGCGTTTCCGCTCGCACCATCAATGTCCATGACTTGCAGCGGGAGACCGAGCTGCCCCGTCTCTACAGGCTTAGCGTCCGGCGCTTGGCCGGGGGGCGCGGTGAATCTTCCCATAAAACACCGGCCAGTACTCGCGCAGCATGTTTCCACCCGCTCGGGTTGCCAGGTCCAGACCAAAGCGCAGGAACGTATCCCCAACGCTGCGGTTCCGGTCCGGCCAATAGACGTTCGCCAGCCCCTCGGCCATCAGCGGCCCGCCCAGCCCAGACCAGTTTACGACATCGCGCCCGTCATCGCTGTGCGTCACGAAGACGCGCTCGAACGAATACTTCACGGCGTGGCCGAAGCCGGGTTTGATCTCCGGATAAAAACGCGGATCCTGGTGCAGCGCGGAGGCCAGCAGAAACGTCCCGAACAACTCGCTGGACGACTGGCGCGCCATCGAGGACCCATATCGCTTGGTATAACCGTCCCATCCCTGTCCCCGGCCGGTTGGCGAGTTAGCCGCCTGACCGACCGCCGAACCCATGGCTGCCCAGGTCAGCGTGTGCACGGAAATGCTGTTGTCTACGAACAGCTCAAATTTCCGCTCTGTCGAAAGCGGCTCCGTGCTGGATGCGATGTCGGGGAAAACGATGGACTTCTTCTCCAGCAGATTGTACAGGGCCACGCCCGGCACTTTCGACGGAGCATTCGGCGCTTGGCCGGCGGATGAATTGCCAGCCTGAGTCTGCGGCTTTGGCGTTTCCTGGGCGGATGCTTCCGTTGTCGAACCGAAAGCGATGGCTCCGAAAACAATCAACGCGCACAGTGGCGGCTGGAAAGAACGCGCCAAGTTGAACTGCGGGATGGGTGCGGTTCCCCCAATGCTGACTCTTCGATCTAACGACATCGGTAGAGATTACTCAATTACAAGCCCGGCGGCAAACGGAGAAAATCAGGTTTCAAGGTTTCAAGGTTTCAAAGTTGCAAGGAAAGGATTTGTCTCGCTGATGGTTAACCTTGAAACTCTGAAACCTGCCTCTAAGCAACTTCTCCCGACTGAGCCGCCAAATACTCCAGCAGTTCGCCGACGGTCAGGCCCGCTTTCAGCATCTCGACCATCTGATCGGCACTGACTCCTACTTGTGCGCCCAACGCTATAACCTTGCCCACCGCACGCTGCAACGTTTCTTTCTGCGCCGGCGTGAGCGACTCGGCTAGATCATGACTTGCGGCCGCGGTGAGATCCTGCTCTATGGTCACGTGAACACTCCACGACTTTGCGAATGGATTCGATCCGGCGGAGCAACCTCATTCCCGGAACCGGAACTCACTCGGTACCGACTTGTGGCACGACTTCAAGAATATGATCCACCAATCCATCCGGCTGCGCTGTGATGACGCTTACCTAGATTTGTGATGGAATGTACAGGCAAAGCCTTGCAGGGTAAGAGCTGGGCGCTGCCTTCTCCGGCTAGCTCACCAAAAGAACCCACGGGCGTCCAAAAGAAAACAACAGCTTGCTCACCAAGACCAACTATCGACGGCTCTTGCTGCTGCTCCTGTGCGCCGCCTCTCGTCTTTTCGCCAGCCCACCCGAGTTTGGCAACGTTCGTATCCCTCGCGTCCCCGCCCCTCCCCACATCGAGGACTTCCTCAGCATGGAACCGGCGCCCGCGTGGCAGGGCAAGATGGCTAAGGTGGAAGGTTTCACGCAGAGGATTCCTACCGACGGCGCTCCGATCTCGCAGCGAACCGAAGTCTACCTCGGATATGACGACAAGAATCTCTACGCTATCTTCGTGTGTTTCGACCGCGAGCCCAAGAAAGTTCGCGCCCGGCTTTCCCGGCGTGAGGATGTCTTCGACGATGACACGGTCGAGATCATGCTCGATACCTTCCATGACCACCGCCGCGCCTACGCTTTTAGCGCCAATCCCCTTGGGGTGCAATTGGATGCCCTGTGGACCGAGGGCCAGGATTTCGACTCGTCGTTCGATACGGTCTGGAACTCGGCCGGAAGAGTGACCGATCAGGGCTTCGTAGTATGGTTTGCCATCCCATTTCGCAGCCTGCGCTTTCCTTCGGGCGATCCTCAAACCTGGGGCATCCTGTTGAACCGCGAAATTCCTCGCTCCAGTGAAGACGCTTTCTGGCCGCCGTACTCCAGCCGGATCCAGGGACGGCTCAATCAGGAGGGCACGGCTACCGGTCTGGAGAAGATTTCGCCCGGCCGGAACATTCAGCTCATCCCCTATGCCATCGGACGCTCGTTCAGGGAAATTGACGCGAACGATCCCAGCGATGTTTTCTACTCTCGGCGCACCGCCTTCGGTCAGATCGGCCTGGATGCGAAGCTTGTGCTCAAGGACAAGTTCGCCATCGACGCGACTGCCAATCCCGACTTCAGCCAGATCGAATCCGATCAGCCGCAGGTCACGGTTAACCAGCGCTTCGAAGTTTTCTTTCCGGAAACGCGGCCTTTTTTCCAGGAGAACTCGAATTATTTCAAGACGCCCATCGATCTCGTCTTCACCCGCCGGATTGCCGATCCGAAATGGGGAGTGCGCATGACGGGCAAGGACGGGCCATGGGCAGTCGGACTGCTGGCGGCCGATACCGCCTCCCCGGGAGAACAGGTGGATTCCAGCAATCCGCTGTTCAACCAGCATGCGCTGTTTGCGGTGGGAAGGGTGAGCCGCGATATCGGCAATCAATCCACCATCGGAGCGCTCTACGCCGATCGTGAGGTCAACGGATTCTTCAATCGCGTGGGCAGCCTTGACGGGCGCTTCAATCTGAATAGTCACTGGACGCTGAATGCGCAAGCTGCGTACAGCGCCACCCTCAATCCCCAGGACGCAACCTTCAACCAGTTCAATACTACGGGAGGATATCAGTCCGGTAACGCCGAAGAAGTTGTCTTGCAGCGGGACGGACTCAAGCTGCACTACTTTTTGGACTATGCCGACCGGAGCCCCAATTTCCGGACGCTCACCGGCTTCGATCCGCAGCAGGATATGCGCGACCTTTATCAGCGGCTGCAGTACACCTTCCGGCCGGAAGGCAAACACCTGATCTCCTGGGGACCGACGTTTGAGACTTACGAAATTTACGATCACGAAGGAAATCGCATTAATTCAGGTTACATGCCTTCGATGAAGGTGGAACTGATCGGGCAGACATTCCTGACCGCTTTGTACGCCCAGGAAATGGAACGGCTGCGGCCGCAGGACTTCTCGGCAATTACCAGCATCCAGAAATACGTGCGTCACACCACCGAATTTGCCATCGATTCAAGCTATTTCCAGAAAGTGATTCTGCATGCCGACTATCGCTTTGGCACGCGCGTGAACTACGATGCGCCCTACCTGCAGGTGCTGCCGCAGTTCCCCATTATTCCATTCCTCGCGCGGCGCACCAGCGCCAATGTGACCCTCACGGTCCGGCCGAGCCGCTCCCTGAAGATCGATAACACCTACATCCTGTTTCGACTGCACAGTCTGGATGGCTCGTTCGGCGCCATGAATAATCACATCATCCGGAGCAAGTGGAACTATCAGTTCACCCGGGAACTCTCGTTTCGCTTCATCGGCGAGTACGGCACGGTGCTGTCGAATCCGTATTTCACTTACCTGCAGACCACCAAGAACTTCAACGCCGATTTCCTGTTCACCTACCTCGTGCATCCCAGCACAGCGATTTACGTCGGCTACAACAGCAATCTGGAGAACGTGGCCGCGCCACTGGGGACGGACGTGAATGGAGAATTGAACCACGATCCCTTGGGCCGCCTGCACAACGACGGCAGAAACTTCTTCGTGAAGGCCTCGTACCTGTTCCGCTTTTAGCGCGGAGAGCCACGGCTAGACTCAACACGCGGCAACCCGAGTCTCCAACCATGACAGAAGGTTTTAGAAAAGAGGCGATTCGTATCAGGGCATCGCTTTAGCGATGCCGATTTCTGCACAATTTGGACGCGCCTTTAGGCGCTGCAAGAATGGCGTCATCGCTAAAGCGATGACCCGATACGAACCCCATTGTTTACAGGGTTTGTTATGGTTTGCCCATCAGTTCCAGTATCGCCGCCATCTCGACTTCGATTCCGGTTTTAAGGCTGGGCTCGCGATCGGGCGCAAAATAGGGAGAATGCGGGCCGGGAAGCTTCTCTCCAGTTTTCATCGCCTCCGCATATTTCTCCGGGTTGACCGCGCCCAATTCGAGCATGACGCTGGGAATTCCCGCGTAGCGATATTCGGCAAAATCATCGCTCGCCATCATCGGACGCCCCAGCACTACGTTCGCATCTCCCATCACCTGTTTCAGACGATCCGCTAGCCGGTTGGTGGTTTGAGGGTCGTTGTAAACCGCGCCGACACCCTCCACCAGTTCGACGAGCGGCTTCTTCGGTGCGCCCGCCGCAGCCGCTTCCCCATCCGCGATCCGCTCAATGGCAGCCAACAGGTGCTTGCGCACATCATCTTTGTAGGACCGCACCGTCAACTGCATCAGCACTTCGTCGGGAATGATGTTGTTCTTGGTACCGCCGTGGATCGATCCCACGGTAATCACAGCCGGATCTTGCGGGTCAATCTCGCGCGACACGATGGTCTGCCAGCTTACGATGGTTCGAGCGGCAATCACGATCGGATCAATCGTCTGCTGCGGAGCCGAGCCGTGGCCGCCGACTCCGTACACCGTAACGTTCACAGAATCGGCATTCGATGCGCTAAAGCCAGGCGTGTAGCCGACTTTGCCCGCCGGAAGTCCGTTGCTGTCGTGCACCGCGAAGACGAAGTCCGGCTTGGGGAAGCGCGTGAACAGGCCGTCTTTGATCATGGCCTTGGCGCCGCCGATGCGTTCCTCGGCAGGCTGCCCGACATAGATAAAGGTTCCGTGCCAGCGGTCTTTATTCTGTACTAGCAGGGCAGCGGTTCCGATTCCAATCGACATGTGCAGATCGTGGCCGCAGGCATGCATTACCGGCACCTCGACGCCGCGGTCATCGTGCGTCGTGACATGGCTCGCATAAGCGAGCCCCGTCTTCTCCGGCACCGGTAAGGCATCGAGCTCAGCTCGCAGCATGACCACCGGGCCGGAGCCGTTCTTGAACACGCCAACCACACCGTTGCCGCCAACTCCACTAGTGACGTTGTAACCGAGCTTGCGAAGCTGGTCGGCAATTTTGGCCGCAGTCTTCTCCTCGTGATAGGAAAGTTCGGGATTGCGGTGCAAGTCGAGATAGAGCGCTTCAACCTGGGGATAGACGGCATCGATCTCGGTGGAGGTGGCGCGCCAGGGCTCGGCGGCCCACGACGTTGCGGAAAGCGCGAAGAGGATAAGGAGTATACGTTTCATAAATTTGCATTCCCTTGATTGAGTGTCTGATTGAGTGTGGTGACGAGGCTCTGCCCCGTCCCAGCGGGGCAAAGCCCCGCCACCACACATGCTAGCGCGCCGCGGTTGAGGTCGCACAGTGCAACTCGAAGGCGGCTTTCAAATCGGCGGCGATGGCGGAGGCTACACGGGTCTCAATCTGGTTGCGGGGCATCATGTAGACCAGTTTGCCGTCGCGCAGAATCGCGATGGAAGGCGAGGATGGCGGGTATCCGGTGAAATAGGAACGGGCGCGCTCGGTTGCTTCCGTGTCCTGTCCGGCAAAAACGGTCGCGATCTTGCCGGGCTTGGCCGCATTCTGCAATGCCAGCCGCACCGCAGGACGCATACGGCCGGCAGCGCATCCGCAAATCGAATTCACCACAATCATGGTTGTGCCGGTTTCGTTCTGCACGAAGCGATCAACGTCAGCGGCAGTGCGCAGCTCTTCAATTCCCAGACGCGTCAGTTCTTCGCGCATCGGGATCACCATTATTTCCGGATACATGAACTCTCCTGTAATTTCTAAAAACTCTGTCATCCTGAGCGAAGCGAAGGACCTATGCATTTCGCCTGCTCACCGGTCACGCGGTAGCTCGGTTCTCAATATGCCTGCACCAGCAGACATGAGATGCTCAATCCAATATAGAGCGTAATCGGCATTATGACGATACAGGAAAACGTTCCGCTGGCGCCGCTGACTACCTTGCAAGTGGGTGGCGCGGCGCGCCATTTTTCGGACCTGAAAAGAGAAGACGAGGTTCGCGAGGCCGCGCAGTTCGCAAAAACCCGTGATCTGCCGCTGTTCGTGCTGGGCGGAGGGAGCAATCTTGTGGTCGCCGATTCCGGTTGGCCGGGTCTGGTGCTGAGAGTCGCGATTAGCGGAATCACTCACGACACTATGGGCAATGCCGTGCTCTTCAGCGTGGGCGCGGGCGTCAACTGGGACGACTTTGTCGCGCAAACGATCGTGCAGAATTGCGCGGGCGTCGAGTGCCTCAGCGGGATTCCGGGAAGCGTCGGGGGCACGCCCGTGCAAAACGTTGGCGCCTATGGACAGGAGGTGGCCGACACCATCGAATCGGTGCGCGCGTTCGATTTGAAACAGGACCGCATTGTAGTGCTACCCAAACCGGCCTGTGGATTCCGCTATCGCACCAGCATCTTTAACAGCACCGAACGTGGGCGCTACATTATCCTGCGAGTCAACTACCGTTTGAAGCGCGGTGGCGCTCCGAGTTTGCACTATGCCGACTTGCAAAAGCACTTTGCCGAAAGGAAAACACCGCCATCGTTAGCCGAAGTACGCGAGGCGGTGCGCGCCATACGGCAAGCCAAAGGCATGCTGATTGTCCCCGGAGACGAAGATTGCCGCAGCGCCGGATCGTTCTTCAAGAACCCCGTGCTCAGCGAAGAGCAGTTCAAAGATCTGATGGCGCGCGCGCTATCCAAAGGGCTCGAGATTCCCAGCTATCCTGCCCTCGACAAGCAACGTAAAGTTTCCGCCGCGTGGCTGGTGGAACACTCAGGGTTCTCTAAGGGATATGCGGCAGGAGCAGCCGGGATCTCTCACAAACATGCGCTGGCGCTGATCAACCGTGGAGACGCGCACGCCAGCGACATTGTCGAACTGAAAGACAAGATCCAGCAGGGCGTGCAGGAAACATGGGCGTTGAGGCTGGAACCCGAACCGGTGTTTGTAGGATTTTGAGCGCGATTGTGTGGCGCGGACATTCTTGTCCGCGGCCGTTGCTGTTGCTGTTGCTTTTTCTAGGGCTTCCCAGCGTCCATCCTCAGACGTTTTATTCGCTGCACGCATTCGCGGACAAGAATGTCCGCGCCACACGACCAAAGTGTCCTTACAAAAGGGCGGCGTACCCCGGAGCAGACGGGTCCTCCATGCCGGCCCAGAGGTTTCCGCCTACCACGGGATCCGCTGCATGGATTCGTCGGCCAGTTCACGCGCTCGCTTGAAGATCTTTCCGAACATCTCCTTGGTCAGTTTCCCCGTCTGCGTGTTCTGGTTGGAGGGATGGTAGGACGCCAGAAGGACGCGTCCATCGGGCAGCAAGTATTCCGCGCCGTGGCGGAATTCATACTCCCGCTTGCTGGCGATGAACTCTCTTCGCTTCAGATAGTTGAGATAGGCTTCGAAGCCGATCCTTCCCAGGGCAACGACCACGCGCAGGTCCTTTAGTCCTTCCAGTTCACGCTCCAGAAACGGAGCGCAGTTGGCCAGTTCCTCGGGCAGAGGCTTGTTATCCGGGGGCGCGCAGCGCCCCGCTGCTGTGATGTAGAGATCAATGAGCGCCAGCCCGTCGTTCCGGTCCTTGGCCATGGGCTGATTAGCAAAGCCCGTCTCGTGCAGCACTGGATACATGAAGTTTCCCGAAGCATCTCCAGTGAAAGGGCGTCCGGTGCGATTGGAACCGTGGGCGCCGGGAGCGAGTCCAAGCACGAGAACGCGGGCGTGGGGATCGCCGAAGCCGGGGACGGGCTTGCCCCAGTATTCGCAGTCGCGATAAGCACGGCGCTTCTCGCGGGCGATCTGCTCGCGATATTCGACTAGGCGTGGACAGCGGGTGCAAACGACGACTTCAGCGTTCAGGACTTTGAGCCAGTTGGGAAGGGGCATGAGCCTTAATTGTATGTGTTCGTGTGGCGCGGACGCCCTCGTCCGCGGCTGTTGCTGTTGCTTTTGGGGTGGGGAACTCTCGCCCCACGGAATTGTATTCGCTGCACGCTTTCGCGGACGAGGGCGTCCGCGCTACACAGAACCCTCGTTACTTTGGTGGCTAGGGCATCCCCCTCCGCCGTTTGACGTTGCTCTTAGGGAGTCTTTACACTCAAGCCTGCGGCATAAAGCGTCGCAGCCGAGCAATTTCCTTCCGACTCTGCTGCCGCTGCCGCTTTGGAAAGGTAATTGTGAGCCCCACTGATATCAACGAAAACGCGACCAAAGAAAGCGCCACCAAACGCGAGATCGTGGTCGAGATTCCGGTAGCGGATGTCGCCCGGCAGACCGACACGCTGATCCAGAAGTATCAGAAGGTGGCGCGCATTCCCGGCTTCCGGCGCGGCCATGTTCCGGCATCGATTATTCGCCAGCGTTTTTCCGAAGAGATCAAGACCGACATGGTCGAAGCTCTGATCCCGCGCTTCTTCCGCCAGGAGGCCGAGAGACTGAGCCTGCACCCGGTATCGCAGCCCCGGGTGACCGACCTGCACTTGCACGATGGCGAGCCGCTGCGGTTTAAAGCTGCCTTCGAAGTACTACCGGAAATCAAGCTGGAAGGCTATAAGGAACTGCGCGCCGATAAGCCGGAGATCGCGGTTTCCGAGGCCGATGTGGAACAGGCGCTGGCCGATCTGCGCGAGCGTCATGCCAGCTTCAATCCAGTGGAGGGCCGCGCCCTCGCCGATGGCGATTTCGCCCAGGTCTCGCTCGACGGCAATCCGAAAGCCGGCGATTCCAAGTCCGGCGAAGGCCAGCCCGTGCACATGGATGAAGTGCTGGTCGAAATTGCGGGCCAGAACACCATGCCGGAATTCACCGAACACCTGCGCGGCACGAACGCCGGGGACGAGCGCACGTTCGATGTGAACTATCCCGAAGATACGCAGGACAAGCGCCTGGCGGGAAAGACGTTCAGCTATACCGTCAAGGTGGGTTCGATCAAACAGAAGAGTCTGCCGGAATTGAACGACGAGTTCGCCAAGCAGTTCGGCCAATTTCAAACGGTGGACGACCTGCGGAAGGCGGTGCGCGAGCAAATCGAATCCGAGCGCAAGCATGAAGCCGAACATGCCGCCAAGGAAAAGCTGGTCGGAGAGCTGATTCAACGCAACGATTTTGAAGTTCCCGATTCGCTGATCGAACAACAGATCGACATCCGGATCGAGCGTGGACTCAGGGCGCTGGCGGCGCAGGGCCTGACCGCCGAGCAGATGAAGAAAATGGATTTGCAACGTCTGCGCGCGGGCCAGCGCGAGCAGGCGGTTCACGATGTGAAAGCCGCGTTGCTGCTCGAAAGAGTGGCGGAGGAAGAGAATATCCAGGTCAGCGATGAAGAAATGGATCGGGAACTGGAGGCGCTGGCCAGACAATCTAAACAGACGTCTGAAGCTGTACGCGCTCGTTTGACACGGGATGGGGGCCTCGATAGGATACGAACAAGAATCCGCAACGAAAAGACCCTCGAATTTTTGTACCACCAGTCCGCGTAATAACAATAATGATGATGCGGACCATTTCAATCCTCCCCAGAGCCGACGAGACCGACCTCCGGACAGGGGTGTGGAAAGGCTGAATAATGCTGGTACCGATGGTAATCGAGTCAACGGGCCGAGGCGAGCGGGCCTATGACATTTATTCCCGGCTGCTGCGCGACAACATCATCTTTATTGGCACGCCGATCGATGACAATATCGCCAACCTGGTCATCGCCCAGATGCTGTTCCTGGCGCAGGAAGACCCGGAGAAAGACATTCAGCTCTACATCAACTCGCCGGGCGGGTCGATCACGGCCGGCATGGCGATCTACGACACCATGCAGTATGTGAAGAACGACGTGACCACCATCTGCATCGGTCAGGCGGCTTCCATGGCGGCGCTGCTGCTTTCTGCCGGCCAGGCCAAGAAACGCCTGGCGCTGCCCAATTCGCGCATCCTCATCCACCAGCCTTCCATGGGCGGACTCTCCGGCCAGGCAACCGATATTGACATCCACGCCCGCGAAATTCTGCGCATGCGCGAGATTACTAATCAGTTACTGGCTAAGCACAGCGGCCAAAAGCTGGATAAAGTGGAGAAAGACGTGGAGCGCGACTTCATCATGAATTCGCAGCAGGCGAAGGAATACGGAATCATCGACGATATCATCTATAAGACACGATAGAGGGTATGATCGCCAGTTCGTAGTGTAGAGACGCGGCAGGTGCCCCATCCTAACGTCGCGGTTTTTGCGACGTTAGGGTGGGTCAGGCGATACGGCGACCGCAGTACCAAACAAGGAGTAAGGCCGAGTGAAAAACAAATCGGGAGTGGATGAGATGTTGCGCTGCTCGTTCTGCCATAAGGCGCAGGACGCGGTGGCGAAACTGATCTCGTCGCCGAGCGACTATCCCCGGGCCTACATCTGCGACGAGTGCGTAGCCGTCTGCAACTCGATTCTCGAAGACGACCGCACAGCCACGCCCGCGGCTGCGGTTCCGAACCAACTGCCCAAGCCGCAGGAAGTCAAGACCTTCCTCGACGAGTACGTTATCGGACAAGAGCAGACCAAGAAGAAGCTGGCCGTCGCCGTCTACAACCATTACAAGCGCATTTACATGAACCGCCAGCGCACCGGCGATGGCGTGGAGCTGACCAAGTCCAACATCCTGCTGATCGGCCCGACCGGAACCGGCAAGACGCTGCTGGCGCAAACTCTCGCCCGCATGCTCGACGTGCCCTTCGCCATCGTGGACGCAACCACCCTGACCGAAGCGGGCTACGTGGGCGAGGACGTTGAGAACATCATTCTGAAGCTTCTGCAGGCAGCCGAAGGCGACGTCAGCCGCACCCAGACCGGCATCATCTATATCGACGAAATTGACAAGATCGGGCGCAAGGACGAAAACCCCTCGATCACGCGCGACGTATCGGGCGAAGGCGTGCAACAGGCGCTGCTCAAGATTCTGGAAGGCACCATCGCCAACGTTCCCCCGCAAGGTGGACGCAAGCATCCGCACCAGGAATTCACCCCCGTCGATACCACCAACATCCTGTTCATCTGCGGCGGCGCCTTCGTCGGCCTGGAGAAAATCATAGGCCGCCGCATCGGCAAGAAGGCGTTGGGCTTCCGCCTGGGTGATGATACGGAAACCGAGGCGGGCCTGGCCGCGCTGCGCAGCTTTGAACTGGTCTCGGAAGCGCAACCGGAAGACCTGATTAAGTTCGGTCTCATCCCCGAATTCGTAGGCCGCCTCCCAGTGATGGGCGTCTTGCAGCAACTGGACGAAAACGCGCTGGTGGAAATTCTGACGCGTCCCAAGAACGCGATCGTGAAACAGTACCAGCGCCTGTTCGAGTTTGAAAACGTGCGGCTGAAGTTCAGCGAAGATGCCAACCGTGCCATCGCCCGCCAGGCCATGGCGCGTAAAGTTGGCGCCCGCGGTTTGCGTATGATCCTGGAAGAGCTCATGCTGGAGCTGATGTATAGCCTGCCCAGCCAGAAGAAAGTCAAGGAATTTGAAGTGACCCGCGAGATGGTGGAAAAGCGCAACGTCTCGCTGGCCATGATCGAGAAAGCAGCAAGCTGACTGCGGCAAGGTAACTCGCCGTGGCGCAGATAGGATTTGTATCAGGTAGGATTTGTATCAGGGTATGCCTTTAGGCATACCGCAAGCGCTGCGTCATGAATGCGCCTTTAGGCGCTGGGTTTTCACACAGGCTGTCAAGGAAAAACGGGACCAGAGACGGGAGATCGAGTTGTCGAACCCCAAGGAAAAGTTTGAGAGCAAGAAACTGCCGATGATGCCCATTCGGGACGTGGTCATCTTCCCCTACATGATGACTCCGTTCGTGGTGGGCCGGGAGTCGAGCGTGCGTGCGCTCGAAGAAGCTCTGGCCAGCGATAAGAAGATATTTCTTGCCACCCAGCACGATGCCTCGATCGACGAGCCCAAAGCCGGGGACATTTTCCAGGTTGGCACCATCGTCAATATCGTGCAGAGCCTCAAGCTGCCCGACGGAAATATTAAAGTATTGGTTGAAGGTATCGAACGCGGCAAAATCCTGCAGGTCGTCGAGACCGAAGGCTATCTGCAAGCCACCGTGCGAGTCGCCCGTTATGCCACCGAAACCACGGCGCCGATTGAAGCCGGCATGCAGCGCGTCACCGGCTTGTTCGAGCAATACGTGAAGCTGTGCCAGTCGCTGAACTACGAAACCATGATCGCCGCCGTGCGCATGGAAGACCCGGCCAAGCTGACCGACACCATCGCCGCCAACCTGCAGCTCGCCATCGAAGAAAAGCAGGGACTGCTCGAAATCTTCGATCCCGCCGAAAGATTGAACCGGATCGGCGATGTGCTCGACGTGGAAATCGAAAAGCTCAACATGGACCGCACCATCCAGTCGCGCGTCAAGCGGCAGATGGAGAAGGCGCAGAAAGAGTATTACCTCAACGAGAAAATCAAGGCCATCCAGAAGGAACTGGGGCGCGGCGAAAAGAGCGAGTTCGACGAACTGAAGAAAAAGATCGAATCCGCGGGCATGTCCAAGGAGGTTCGCGACAAGGCCATCCAGGAATTGAAAAAGCTGGAAGCCATGCCGCCCATGTCGGCGGAGTCCACCGTCTCGCGCAACTATCTGGACTGGCTGCTGGCAGTGCCGTGGAAGAAGCGGTCGAAAGAAATCCGCAACATAACGCGTGCTGAAAAAACTCTGAACGAAGATCACTATGGCCTGGAGAAAATCAAGGAGCGCATCCTCGAATTTCTAGCTGTCCGCCAGTTGGTGAAAAATCCCAAAGGCTCGATTCTGTGCTTCGTCGGACCTCCGGGCGTGGGCAAGACCTCGCTGGGAATGTCGATCGCCAAAGCGACCGGCCGCAAGTTCGTTCGCATGTCGCTCGGCGGCGTGCGCGATGAAGCGGAAATCCGCGGCCATCGCCGCACCTACATCGGAGCCCTGCCCGGCCAGATCATCCAGATGATGAAGAAGGCCGGCACCAAGAACCCGGTCTTCATGCTCGACGAAGTCGACAAAATGTCGATGGACTTCCGCGGCGATCCCTCGGCGGCTCTGCTCGAGGTGCTCGATCCGGAACAGAACTTCATGTTTGTCGACCATTACCTCGACGTCGAGTATGACTTGTCCCAGGTTTTCTTCATCGCCACCGCGAACGTAATTCACACCGTTCCGCCCGCCTTGCAAGACCGCATGGAAGTGCTGCGCCTGCACGGCTACACCGAACCGGAAAAGGTCGAGATCGCGAAACAGTTTCTGGTGAAGAAGCAGATGCTGCAGGCGGGATTGACGGAAAAGAACGTGCAGTTCTCCGACGAATCCATCCGCAAGATCATTCGCGGCTATACCCGCGAAGCAGGCGTCCGAAACCTGGAGCGGGAAATTGGCAACATCTGCCGCAAAATTGCGCGCAAGGTGGTAAAAGAAGGCGCGAATTTCACGGCCGCGGTCGAACCGGAAAAGCTCGGCGACTGGCTAGGCGTGCTGAAATTCCGCGACACTCTGGCCCACGAGAAGAGCGAAATCGGCCTGGTAACTGGCCTCGCCTGGACCGAGGTGGGAGGGTCAATTCTGAGCACCGAAGCCATGGCGGTGGACGGCAAGGGCAAGCTAACGTTAACCGGCCAACTGGGCGACGTGATGCAGGAATCGGCGCAAGCTGCCATGTCCTACATTCGTTCGCGCGCGGCGCGCCTGGGGCTGCCTCGCGATTTCTACCGCACCTTGGATATTCACGTACACGTGCCCGAAGGAGCGATTCCGAAAGATGGACCTTCGGCCGGAATCACCATCGCCACCGCTCTGGCCAGCGCGTTGAGCCGGATTCCGGTGCGTCGCGATATCGCCATGACTGGAGAGATCACGCTGCGCGGCAAAGTACTTCCCATCGGCGGATTGAAGGAAAAGCTTCTGGCCGCGCATCGCGCCGGATTGTTCGAAGTGATTCTGCCGCAGGAAAACGAAAAAGATGTAGCCGAGGTTCCGGAGAATCTGCGCACCGCCATGAAACTGCACTTCGTCGACAATATGGACCAGGTGCTGGCCGTAGCCCTCGAAGGCCCGCTGCCGCAGATGCCCTCGGAGGCCGAGACAACAATGGCTCCCATCGTGACCCCGCCAGCCGGAGAGATTCCCACGGCGAGACAGTAGCCCACTGCTTTCGGCTCTTTTAGCCACCCTACCCAAGTTGTCATCCTGAGCGGAGCAGGGACTTCACGAAGTGAAGTCTCTGCGGAGTCGAAGGACCCCTGCATCTTTTCGCTCAGCAGGAGTACACGAAGGTGTGAACTACCGTGGAAGAGCGGCCCTTCAGGACCGCGTAAGCCCTCACCCGACGAAATATTCCGCCGTAGGTCAGAGCGGGAGCATGGATCCATGCCGTACGTGCAGTATGTAAACTGATTTCTCTTCCTCAAACACCACAAAGAGAAAACGATAGGTACCGCGATTGCCAGACCCAAACAGCAGTTCGCGAATGGTTTGATCAAATGATGCGCTCTCGGGAGCCATGGGGCACCGCTCGGGGTGGTGCGCAAGACTCTTCGCGGTGTGGCGCGCACGCCGGATCCAGTCGCGCGCCGCGCGGGGCGCCTGGCTGCGGATGTAGCGATAGGCCGTTCTAAGATCGCTCTCGGCTGCGGGTGTGACGATGACGCGGTAAGTCATCTATCCGTTCGCATCCTCGCGCTCCAAGTCGTCAAACACGTCGCCTGCCGGCCGACCCATTCCTTTTCGGGCTTGTGCTAGACCGCGACGGATGCTCGCCACGGCGTCCAGTTGACTGGCTACCTCCTGATAGACCTTGGCATCGAGAACGACAACCTCGGCCTTGCCTTTCACGGTGAGAACCAGCGGACGCCCGGTTTTCTTCATGTGCTTCATCAGGCCCGAGGAGTTGCGCTTGAAGGTGGTCAGGGAATGAATGTCTTGGGTGACATCGATCATGATGCGATTATAGCATCTTATTCGCATCTTATATCATGCTCGACACGGGGGGAAGTCGCCGGAACTACCACGACCGGGGGTGCCCCATCCTTCGCCTTTTTTGCGAAGGGTGGCGCACGGATGAATGAAGTGTGTGCTGCCCTGCGCTTCTCTTTGGGGTGTGATTCAAACTAGTTACCGGGAACGTTCCGTCTGTCCCCGTATTTCCAAGTTGTCATCCTGAGCGAAGGAGGGACTTCACGAAGTGAAGTCTCTGCGGAGTCGAAGGACCCCTGCACCTTTTCGCTCGATCGGACGCGCCAGTACTCAGCGATTCAAGAGTCTTTCTTCCTTTCGCGCGGCTTCGCATAAGTGCCTCTTCGTTTAAATCCGAAGCGTGTGCAGGTAAGGTGGGGGGCTGTCAGTAGACGAATACCAAGTTTCCGCCTCCCATTGCGTGAACTTAGAGAGGTATTCCCAGTGTGGGAGCGTGCTCACTCGGGTGACTTCAACGGCACGCCCAAGCAATAGATAGAATCTCATGAGGATCTCGTCTTGCCCGGAGACCGACTGCAGAGCTATTCCGCGAGCGTCCATCGGATTAGGGCAGACTCCTCGGTCGCAGCAGAAGGTAACGAGATATTTATCCATTGCGAATATGATGTTGGGCCAAACGTGAGGAGGCTTTCTGTGAACAAGGTCTATCAATTCCGCGACGATTGTCCTACCCGCCAACGCCTTCCCGGTTATGAACATAAAGGTAAAGATCTGGTCCAGGTGATTGTGAATAGGATCGATCTCCTCGCCGGACTCATCGTCGATGGCCATGCCCTTCGCTGAACGGTCTAGCGATTTCGCAGATTCTAGGTTTGCCAAGGCCTTTTGGAATTCAGTAGATGCTGTTAGCGACGATTTCACCTGGCCGATCGCAACCACAGACTCACAAGGGAAAAATCTCTTACCTCCGGCTGTCTCGAAGCGGGGACAAATCAAAGAATTGGAAATTACAATATCGAGCTGTTTACTAGCGTTGCCCGCCGAGTCAAAAACGAATCCGCTTGAGACCTCGAAGCGTTTTGGCAAATAAACACGCAGAAACTGACGTATGATCTCCTCCCTGTCCGTTCCTAGCTCGGCTGGATGAGGTATTAAGCGTCCGGCGAGGTCGTCCCTCATTCGTTTTCCGGAGGCTTTCAACATGGCTTCAAGGCTAAAATCATTCATTGTTATATCCCTGCCATTCTGTCCGCGAGATACGAGGAGTATAACCGCAAGAACGCCTCTCAACTCTGGCGGGTGCCCAGGCTTTTGATCTCGCTCAGGACGAACGCAGGGGGTGCCCCATCATTCGCACGCTTCGCGAAGGGTGGGAGTGGGTGAACATACCGCTGCAGCGCGTGATCACTATGCGCAGTTACTTCACTGGTACCCGGGGCGATACTTTCCGAAGTTTGTATGAACAAGGCTCATAGAATCTTGGAGTGAACGTGCCAGCCGACAAAACGGTCAATGTCGAAGCCGACGGCTTAAGTTGCAACGACGTAGGGCTGTGGACTGAAGAGAAGCACAGGTTGGTCGCATATTATGCAGCTCTCTTTTCGGCTGGAATGAAGGACAAATGGGAGAAACGAATTTATATCGAGTTGTACGCCGGGGCTGGCTACAGCCGCATTCGCGATACGGAGAGAGTTATCGCCGGGTCCCCTATTCAGGCTCTTACGCTTAAGGTTCCCTTTGACAAGTACATATTTTGCGAACAGGATCCCGAAAAATTGGAGGCCCTGCGAGTTCGGGTTAGGCGTCACGCTCCTTCCGCGGACGTCGCTTTCATTCCAGAAGATTGCGACGCTAATGTAGATAAGATCTCCGCCGCTATTCCCCAGTATTCCAAAAACCACAAAGTCCTTAGTCTCTGCTTCGTCGATCCCAATGATATCGGCATCAGGTTCTCCACGCTCCAGACCCTCGCGCTGAAATATGTCGATTTTATTGTGTTGCTAGCGTTGTACATGGACGCACTCCGCGCCGAGCAGCACTACATCAAGAACCCTTCAAAGATCGATGAGTTGCTAGGAACGACGTCTTGGCACGATCGGTGGATGGCCGCGAAACAGAAAGGCGCAGAATTCCCGCGCTTCCTAGCCGAGGAGTTCGCCGCCAGCATGGCGACGATGAAATATATTCCTCCACCATTTTATTCAATGCGTAAAATCTTTTTTTATGAAAAGAACTTTCCTCTCTATGCGGTCGGATTGTTTTCACGTCACCCGCTCGCCTACCAGCTTTGGGATAAGGCGCTCAAAGGCAGCGACGATCAACTCGGATTATTCTAAAGACTATGTCATTGAATTCTCACATCGAATGGACCGACGCGACGTGGAACCCCGTCCGCGGCTGCGTCAAGATCAGCCCCGGCTGCAAGCATTGCTATGCCGAAACGTTTGCCGAACGCTTTCGCGGGGTCAAGGGACATCCTTACGAACAGGGGTTTGATCTGCGTCTGGTACCGGAGAAGCTGACAGAGCCATTTGCCTGGCGCTCGCCCAAACTGGTGTTCGTGAACTCGATGAGCGACCTCTTCCAAGCGGGAGTGCCGGACGACTACGCGGAGGCTGTCTCGCGCGTGATGGCGACGGCGGATTGGCACACCTATCAGGTTCTGACGAAGAGGTCGGAGAGATTGCTGCAATTGCTCAGCGGCAAGCTACGTTATGCGGCAGAGCGGGAAAACATCTGGTGGGGCGTCAGTGTTGAAGACCGGAAACATGGTTTGCCCCGAGTGGACCATCTACGGCGGGCTCCTGCGAAAGTCCGCTTCCTGTCGATTGAGCCGCTGCTGGAAGACCTCGGCGAAATCGACCTGTCAGGCATCACCTGGGTGATTGTCGGCGGCGAGAGCGGGCCGGGCGCGCGTCCGATGAAACGGGAGTGGGTCCTCTCCATTCGGAAGCAGTGCCGGGCACAACGCGTGCCTTTTTTCTTCAAGCAATGGGGCGGCGTGAGAAAGGCGAAAAACGGAAGATTGCTCGATGGCCGCACTTACGACGAGTATCCGCGCCGCATCGTTAGCGAGGTCCCCGATCGGGCCAACTGCATGAAATTTGCCGCGGATTTCCTCGAGTCGTTCGGAATCGCGTCCCCGGGGCCCT
Source organism: uncultured Acidobacteriaceae bacterium (assembly GCA_963752985.1). Taxonomy (GTDB): domain Bacteria; phylum Acidobacteriota; class Terriglobia; order Terriglobales; family Acidobacteriaceae; genus Acidiflorens. Next base: position 151,240 of record CAVWAN010000012.1, on the reverse strand, counting down.
TGGTGCAACTCACCGCATAGACCTGGCCGGAGATTACAACCATCCGTGATCGAAATAGGTTGACTTAAGACCCGTCGCGCGTGACGATTAATTATCTGATTGGGGCAGTTTCGAAGCCCGTCCCACCAAGACGGACCTCGAAACTGCCCCAAACCCATTTTCAGCGCTCTTTGACAACGTATGTTGTTGATTTATAAATATTTTACCCGCAACTCCTTTAAACTCAAAGATCTGGCGGGAATCCCAACCCTAACCCCATGATTCCAAGAGACCGGGGGGAGGGGGGTAGTAGTAAACACGGGTTAATACCATCCGAGTAAACATGCCACGCAATCCAGCAACCATGACTCCCGATTACAGCCGTAACTTGCGATCTTCCAAGTAGATACCTAACATCAGCATCATCAAGCCACCCGGTAAGCAGTAGGTAGTTATGGAAATCGATTCGGTCGAATCCGGGCAGGCAACTGCCCATCTCACCACGGCGCATTCCGCGCCCTGGCTGCAACGTCTGCGGTCTAATGGGCTGCGCCGCATCAGCGAAGTGAACCGCGAACTCTGGCTGGTGCTCTCGATCTTCGTTGTGACGGCTCTGCTGAACACCCTGTTGGACGCCCATCACATGCTGCTCGGCTTGTACACCCTGCCCACGCTGTTTTCGGCTTATGTGTATGGACGACGACACGCTACCCTGACTGCCCTGAGCAGTGTGCTGCTGGTGGTGCTGATTACCTACTTCAATCCCGTGTTGTTCGGCCATCAGGTGGCTCCGCTGCCGATCGCGGAGAAATGGTTTGAGATTATCGTGTGGGGCGGGATTCTGCTGGTCAACGCCTACGCCATGGGCACTTTGTACGAGCATAAACAGAAACACTTTCGCGAGTTGCGCAGTACTTACCACGGCGTGCTGATCATCCTCAGCCAGTTTATTTCGAAAGACAAATACACCCAGAACCATTCTTACCGGGTTTCGGTCTACGCCGCCAAGATCGCGGCGCAAATGGGATTGCCCGCCGATACCATTGAGGACATTCGCGCCGCCGCCCTGATTCACGATTTGGGAAAGCTGGAGGTCAGCCGTGAAATTCTGCACAAGGCCGCGCGCCTGACCGACGACGAATACGATGAGATGAAGCAGCATGTGGATTTGGGAGTACAGATGATGCAGCCCGTCGCCGGCCCGTTGTCGCGCGTGATCCCGATCGTGCTGGCGCACCACGACAAGTTCGATGGCACCGGATACCACAAAACCCACGGCGAAGATATTCCCCTTGAGGCGCGTGTTCTCTCCGTGGCCGACGTTTACGATTCGCTGACCAGCGACCGTCCCTACCGCAAAGCCATGTCCCCGTTCGAAGCCAAAGAAACCATCGTCAAAGCCGGCGGTTCGGACTTCGACCCCACGGTGGTGGAAGCTTTCTCCAACTGCTTCCGCCTGGGGCTGATGGAAATTCCCGAGATGATGGCCTGAAGGCTGATCCGCGGCCACTGGAGCGGCGCTAGAATAGTTTCATGGAACCGGAATCTGGCAGCCGGTCTGGATTCAGCCTTAGGGGATCGGCGGGTCTTATCGTCGCGGTTGCAGTCGTAGCGATTCTGCTGATCGCGCTGCCTGCTTATCGCCTATTTTTCCTGATCAGCGTTCTCATTGGACTGGTCATCGCAGGCGGACTCGCGCTCTGGCATAGACTGCATCCGATTGAGGAAGAGGACGTGGAACCGAAGCGTCCGCTCGGGCTTTAGGGTGCGCATAAGCAATCAGTGCCGTCCCTTACGGGACTCGGGCTTCCCCCCTCCCGCCTACCCGGCACTGTCGTGCCGGGCTTTCCTGTTCCGCCGCTTCGCGGCTGGACCCTCTCACCGCGAACTATTTTTTTTGAAGCGTTTGCCTGCGCAACCCATACACTGGAAACTGTCTGTATGCGGATTCTGGCGAATTTCATGCTGTCGGCGAGCGACTTGGCGCACTTCCCTCCCCCCGGTGTGCCGGAGATCGCTTTTCTGGGACGGTCGAACGTCGGGAAATCGAGCGTGATCAATACGCTGGTGGGCAAGAAGCTGGCCCGTACCAGCAATACTCCGGGGCGCACGCGCAGCATCAATTTTTATGAAGTCCGCCGGGCGGGACAACCGAAGCCCGAGCTGCTGTTCACCGATCTGCCGGGATACGGCTACGCCAAGGTTTCGCGCGAAATTTCCGCCGACTGGGCCCGGTTTGTCGATCCCTACCTCCACCAACGCCCAAGCCTGGTGCTGTGCCTGGCGCTGGTCGATCCGAACATTCCTCCTCAGGAAAGCGACGGCCAGTTGCTGGAGTTCCTGTCGTCCAGAGGACGGCCGCACGCGATTGTGGCCACCAAGTGTGACCGGATGTCTGGCAACCAGTTGCAGCAGGCCATGCGCGCCCTCGGGCAAGCCTATGGCGGAGCGCCCATAGTGGCGTTTTCGGCCAAAACCGGAGCCGGAAAAGACGAACTGTGGAACCAGATTCGCGCGGCTTTGCCGCCATCGCCGGCATTCTAAAGTTTTCCCGCAGTCTTCCGATGCAACTAAGAGCAGTATTGTGTCGGAGGCGCTCGTGGACCCGAATATCCATCCCGAACAAGCTGGGTTGTCGCCAGACTCCAGTAAGGGTGGAGACGGGGTGAACTATCTCCGTCGGCTAAAAACACCGCTGGCGGAAGGTGTGCCCACCGCTGCGGCGGCAGACGGCACCAGCAAAATTGGGGCCGCAACCACGGGTCTCGGGTTCAGAGATCGGCGGCAAAGCCCCAGACTTCGTTGTTCCGGCAGCGTGGAGTTTCGAATCCAAGGCAGCGACGTGCGCATGTGGGGAACTCTTACTGACGTCAGCCTGCACGGATGTTATGTGGAAATGAACGCCACGTTTCCGGTGGACACGAAAGTGGACCTTGTACTCAAGTCGTTCGGTATCCGGATTCATACTGCGGGCACGGTTCGCGCCACCTACCCTTCCCTGGGCATGGGCATCTGCTTTGCGGACATCGACCGCTTAGAACAGCTGCAACTGCGGCAACTTCTCGCTGCACTTTCTGGACGCAGCACGATCTACGTTGGCAAACCGGCGGAGGAGCCTGCCACAAAGGAAATCCTGGGCTCGGACGACCCGAAAACTATTGTCGGTGAAATTGCGGGGTTCTTTCAAAACAACCAACTGCTTTCCCGCGCCGAGTTCTACCAGATCGCCAAACGGGTGCGCCGGTCCTGAGTCCTTCCTCCAGGGATATTCGGGCTGGCGGTCCGTTTGGCGGGCTCCGGTGCGAAGTTACTCCCGTGATGGGGCCCCTGTACCTGCTGGCCAATCCATCCGTTATCATTAAAAGTCTATGGCCAAGTATTTGGTGACCGGCGCCGCCGGCTTCATCGGATCTTCGTTGGTGCGCACTCTTTTGGAGCGCGGCGCCGAGGTTAGGGGCATCGACAACTTTTCCACTGGCAAGCGCGAAAACCTGACCGAAGTGCTGAGCCGGGCAGAGTTCGATTTCCGCGAAGCTGACATTCTTGATCTGGACGCCATGCACAAGGCGTGCACAGGCGTCGATTACGTGCTGCACCAGGCGGCCATTCCGTCGGTCCCCAAGTCGGTGCTCGACCCTCTGGGCAGCAACCGCGTCAATGTCGACGGCACGGTCAATGTTCTGGTGGCGGCGCGCGACGCGAAAGTTAAGCGGGTCGTCTATGCTGCCTCATCCTCGGCGTATGGAGACACACCGACACTTCCCAAGCACGAAGCCATGACGCCCAACCCGATCTCGCCCTACGCCGTGGCCAAGCTGGCCAGCGAGCTTTACATGGTGTCGTTCTACCGTTGCTATGGACTGGAAACCGTCTGCCTGCGCTACTTCAATATTTTCGGGCCGCGGCAGGACCCTTCTTCGGCATACTCCGGCGTTCTCGCCAGATTCAGCATGCAGATGCTGCGCGGGGAACAGCCTAAGATTTTCGGCGATGGCGAAACCAGCCGCGATTTCACCTACATTGACAACGCGGTCTCAGCGAATCTGCTGGCTTGCTCGGCCCCGGCGGCAGAGTGTTCCGGGCGCGTTTTTAACTGCGCCACTGGCCGGCGGATTACGCTGAATGAAACCTTCGCCGCCTTGAAACCATTGACCGGATACAAGGGCAACGTCAAGTACGGTCCGGAGCGGGGTGGGGACATCAAACATTCGCTGGCGGACATCACGCAGGCACAAAAGCATTTGGGATACAAGGTTCTGGTGAACTTTGAAGACGGCCTGCGCCGTACGGTGGAGTGGTACAAGAGCTGTCAGCTAGCAGCCGTCAGCCGTCCGTAAAACGCACCTAGTGGAGAGTTCCCAATGCCGCAAAGGGACGTGTACTAACGGACATTGCTGTACCCTCCCAAAGACTATTACGCTGGAATCTGGAGTTGTGCTGCCGTCGCTGGGTGAAAGCACCGTTGCGCGCACCCGCGGTTTGGAGTGTTTGAACCAAGAGCGGCAATGAACATTCCACCAGTTACGGATACGATAAAATACTGACTTTTTGGGGTCCGGACCGCGCAAGCATGAGTGCCAATCCAACTCGCGTTGACTGGGAAGCGGCGCCGGTCGAACCCGGCTCTTCACCCCATCACGCCAAAAGCGGGCGTGCTGGGGACCCCGGCTCTCCACTGCAGCAAGGCAACCGCGTTCTCGAATCGATTGCGCGTCAGGAAGCCCTGCGCGCGCTGCTCGCCTTCTCCGATCTCCACGAGCAGATCCGAAACCGGCGCGCGGCTACGGGATGCGACTCCGATCGCGACTTGTTTGAGACCGAACGCTTCATCCTGGACGAAGTTCTGCAATTGATCTCGGACCGCGCCCAAACCATCACCGACGCCGGCGGCATCGTGATCGCACTAGCGGAAGGATCGCAGATGGTATGCCGCGCTGCCGCCGGACCGCTTGCCTTCGCCCGCGGCGTTCCTTTGATGTGCGAATCCGCCTTTCTGCAGGACTGCCTGGAATCGGGACGCATTCTTCGTTGCGATGACTGCGAAGACGACGCTCGAGTCGAAATGGATTTCGCGCGCGCCATCGGAGCTCGTTCTACGGTGCTGGTCCCGCTCGGTGGCCGCAACCAGGCAATCGGCGTGCTGCAGGCGTTTTCAACCTCCACGCGGGCGTTCACGGATTACGACGTTCGTTGTCTCGATCTGTTTTCGGAACTGGTTCTTTCCGCCCTCAAACCTGCGGATCAGGACCGGCGCATTCACTGGCTGTCGGATGTGGCGAACGATGTCCTGCGGCCAAAGCCGCCTGCGGCAGCGCCAGTGGTTGCCGATGTGGCGGCCATCGAGACTCGATCCGCTGTAGAAACGGGGCCTGCCCCGTCTCCCGCGACGCTGCAAGCTCCACAACCAGCCTTCCCGGTACCGGACATAGTTTCGGACATGGTTTCGGACATGGTTCCAGGCGTGGTTCCTGAAATCGTTCCAGCCGTGGTTCCAGAACCAACGGTGCTGGCGCAGGAGCCGGTGGCGATTCCCGCGGACTTGGTCGAGTTGCCTGAGCTTAGCGTTGCGGACGAGACCTTTGAAGCTCCATCTGCGATCGAGGAGCCGACACCTCCTGCACAACCGGCTCAGGTCCTGTCGTTTCCGAGCCAACTTTCCCTTCCCGGCAGTTCACGGCCGGGATTGAGGGCAGTGCTGGGTCTGGTGGCCGTGGCCGCGCTGTTTTCAGCCGGAGCGTGGTGGGGCATGCAGTTTCACGGTAAGACGGGGATCACCAGGATGGAAGGCGAGGCGATAACGACAACGCCACCACCTCCGGCAGACGGTCTGTCTCCCGCAGTCTCTGACAATTTGATGAATCCGTCGAAGCTCGCTTCCGACGCCGCGCCCCTCGCCGCAGTGGCGGCAGACAAGCTGGCGGCGCTGCCAAAGATCACGGGAGTGCGGCACTGGTCTTCGTCCATGGGAAGCACGGTGGTCATTGACATGGAAGACAACGTTCCCTACGAGGTGCATCGTTTAATGTCGCCGGAGCGGATTTACTTCGATCTGCACGACACGGTTCTGTCTTCCGATCTGGACGGAAAAACCATGGATGTCGGCGACGCTTCGCTGACTCGCGTGCGCGTGGCCCAACCGGTCGCGGGCGTAACGCGAATCGTGCTCGACACCACGAACGGATCGAACTTCTCCGTCAGCATGGAGTCGAGCCCTTATCGACTGGTGGTGGAGTTGCGCAGCAGCGAGAAGACATTGGCCACCAACCACATGGCTCCCAACCAGACGCCGGCGAAAGCGGCTCCAGTGGCGGCCTTGGCGGTGCAGACACCTGGCCAACCTCTACCGGCAAGAACTGGGAAATTTCGCATCGTGCTCGACGCCGGACACGGCGGCTGGGACCTGGGAACGGTGGGCCGGGAAGGATTGCTGGAGAAGGATCTGGTGCTCGACGTGACCCAGCGCCTGGGCAAGTTGCTGCGAGCGCGATTGGGGTCGGAAGTGATGTTCACCAGGACCGGCGACAGCTACCTGCCGCTCGACCAGCGCGCCGACTTCGCCAACCAGAGCCAAGCGGATCTGTTCGTCTCAGTTCACGCCAACTACAGCCGGTCGGCAACGGCGCGCGGGGTTGAAACCTACTACACGAATCTGTTTTCGGCTCCGGGGTCCAAGGAAGTCGAAAAGCCCGACGATGGAATTTCCCCCAAGCTGACGCCGGTATCGTTATCGGCGGGAGGGTTGCACGAAAAAATCGAGGAGTCGCGCCGGCTGGCGGCAAGCGTGCAGCGTTCTCTCTACGCCACGCTGGCCGCAAGCAGCCCAGACATTCGCAACCGGGGCATCAAGGACTCGGCTTTCGCCGTATTGACCGGTACGACCATGCCTTCCATTCTGACCGAAATTTCTTTTGTAAGCAGCCCCACCGACGAACGCAACCTGCAGAGCGCGACGTACCGGCAGCAAATTGCCGAAGCGCTTTACCAGGGCATCGCCCGCTATCAGCAAGCTTCCCCGCGCGCGAAAATTGCCCAGTTGCAAAAGCCGACAGCGCGCCAGTAAGGGCGGCGGGGCGAGGCCCTCAGGGGCTAAAGCCCGTATTTTGGCGGCGCTGAGAGCGGCACGGCTGAAGCCGTGCCCTTCCCGAAACCTTCCCAACCAAAGCTGATGGGAAGAGCCTTAGTTCGTACCCGTCACGCCGCCATACTTTGCCAGCCACTTCAGCTCTTCGCGCACTTTGACCTTCCCATGCCAGGGATTCTGCTCAAGCGAGTGTCCCTCACCGGGAAAAATCAGCAGGTCACTTGGGACATTCAGTTCGTGCAGGGCGCGATCGAGCAGGTAGTCCTCAAGCACCGGGACACGAATATCGTCGCCGCCGGCGACCATGTGCGTGGGCGTGCGCACTTTATTGATCTGGAAAATCGCAGCCTCGCTGTTATAACGATCCGGCATTTCCCAGGGCTTGCCACCTAGAAAATAAGCATCGTCTGAAGTAGAGTCGTCGTTGCCCCAGTCGGCGACGTTCTCCACGCCTCCCGCTCCCGTCACGGCAGCCTTGAAACGAGTGGTCTGCGTGATCAACCAGTTGGTCAAATAACCGCCATAGCTGTAGCCGCCAATGGTGAGCTGATTGGCATTCGCAATTCCGTCCTTCACCAGCGCGTCTATGCCCGCCAGAATATCTCGGCCCGGGCTGGAAAAAAGCATCGGCACGATCGCAAGCGCGAACTTGTCTCCGTAGCCGGTGGATCCGCGATAGTTCGGCTCGAACACCAGCCAGCCCGCGGTGGCGGCCAAGCGATCCCACTGATACCAGTCAGCCTCGAAGTGGTTGCCGTCGGCATCCTGCGGTCCGCCGTGGATGAACACGAACATGGGCAGGTTCTTCGCCTCAAACTTTCCCGGCGGATACATCAGCATACCTTCCACCGCCGTACCGTCGTCGGAAATCCAGCGATAAGGCTTGGCCTTCGGCAGTTCCCGCTCGGTGAACAGCTTGTTGAAAGAAGTGATGGGCCGCGCTTGCGCCAGTTTATCGGGGCCGTCGGCTATATAAACTTCCGTAGGCCTCTCGGTCGCCGAGTAAGCAAACGCTATGCGCGTGTTTTGAGATTGTGACGCAGACGCAGGGGCTTCATACGTGCCAGCCCATCCTTCATGCTTCACGGTGGCGGCTTTCGGATCCGCCTGCGATACCAACTGCACCTCGGTTCCGATGCGGCAGGCGCATAGCACCGAGCCGTCGGGCAGCAGCGTGTAATGCACGACTTCGCCGCGAAAGTCTGTGAACCAGCGCTGGACATCCCGAGTGTCCGAGTCCACCCAGTACAGGCGCGGCTGCGGATCCTCATACTTTCGTTCCAGCGATCCCAGGTTCACCTGAAAAAACAAATGGCGATTATCCGGAGCCCATTCCAGGTTCAGCTCCACCGCTTCGTTGCGGGTTAGTCGGATGGGCGTGGCTTCGGCTGTATTGCTAACCAGGTTGACGAGGTAGAGTTCGATGTCTTCGACCTTCTCCTGGCGCTCGGACACCGACGAAGTCACAAAAGCCAACCGGCGGCCGTCGTGCGAGACGATGAGTTGCTGCACATGCAGAGGCGTGCTTGTAACTGGAACTGCGCCGGGTGTGACATGGGAATCCTTCTCTGCATCGGGGACTTCTTTGGAACTGAGGGCGGCGTGGCGGGCCAGGGCATCCGCGAGATTGATCCGGAAAAGCTGGTCGCCGCGCTCGTCGCCGCGGTAGCGGATCACGTCCTTCCATTCTTTCTTGTGATCGTCGTCTTGTTGCTTGGTCCAGGGTTGGCGGGTAGCGAAAATGATTGCCTTCGAATCGCTGGACCAGGCAAAGGCATGGACTGCTTCCCCTTCCGAAGTGACGGCGAAGGCCTCACCGCCGTTCGGGGAGATCAAGAATAGCTGGGGTAAGTCTTTGTCTTTTTCTTTGTCATTGTCATTGGAGTCGCCCGCCTCTCCACCTTTGCCTTCGCCGACTTTGCGGGTGGAGAGAAAGGCGATCCACTGGCTGTCGGGCGACCATTGCGGCGAGCCGTCATGCCCGGATACCGTCAATTGCACCAGATTCCCGCCGCCGCCCGCGGCCCGGTAGAGCCAGAGTTCCTTCCGGTAGATCTGCTCATCCCAATCGGCCCTCTCGGTTTCGATGACCACCGAGTTTCCATCGGGCGAAACTTTCACCGCGGTGAAGCTGACCGAGTTGAAGAATTCATCGAAGGTGAGCTTGGGCTTTGCCGTTTGCGCATAGGCCAGGATTGAATGGGTAAAGATCGAAGTGAAAGTCAAAGACAGAAGAGAAACAAGCAATAATTTTCGTCGCATAGAAGATGGGTCCATAAACTTTTCGACACCAGTTTTGAAGAACTAAGTGGTATACACTGCGCACGCGGTTGGTGGCAAACGCCTGGCCGTCAGTTGTGTCGTCCTGAGCGAAACGACGGACCTCTGCATCTCGCGGCGAACAGCAGGTCCTTCGCTTCGCTCAGGATGACAAGATCCTGCTTTCAAGGTGCTGTGGGATGAGCGTCGCGCAACGCCTCATCCAGCGGCCGGTTGCTGGGTACGTTTTGTTCCACGATGCGCCAGCCGTCGTCATAACCGCGAAAGCCCACCGTTGACCGGTAGTGCACTCCGCTGTCGTAGAGCGCTGCGCCTACTTGATTCATCGATACCCAACGCCAGGTGAATTCGACGTCGGCGACGTTGCCGGCCTTGCTGATTCCAGAAATGCTCAGCAGTTCCCGGCGCGCGACTTGGATCGCCATCGGGCCATTGTCGGGCAATGCATTCGAGATCAGAGGACGGATGGTGTCCACTCCGAGCGGGCTCAGCAGTACGTCCCAGCAGGGTGGAGGCTCGACTCCGGCGGGACACTTCTGCTCGGTGCCGATGATCCATCCGCGGCGCTGGAGCACCAGGAAGTCGGGAGAACTGAAATCCTTGTTGGAAACGACACCGGTCCTGAGCCAGAACACTTGCGGCGCTTTGAAAGTCTCGGAAGCCGAGATCAAATCTGCGGCCAGGCGGCGCGTCAGAAAATCGCGCGGAGAACAGCCCAGAACAAATGACATCAGAGACAATAGGACCGTCAGCCGCAATGTTTTTGTCGTGAGCATGAATGTTGGCTATGAGCCTGTCGTGGAAGTCGAACTCCGAGATCCAGCGCCTGAAGGCGTAATCATTCTAGGAGCGCTTTCGGCACGCCTAAAGGCGTGCCCTCATACGAATCCCACTTGCACCACACCCTGCTATGGTTGCGAGAGGATTTTAACAGGCCGTGGTGAATTCCAGTCCCCGACCTCAGCGGCTAAAGCCGCATCCAGAACAATGCAGTGATCGCAGCGCTGAAGCGCTGCGCCACCCAAAATCAAGCACGTCTGCGGGGCAGAAAAGGCGAGGACGCAATCTGGCCGTCAAATTTCTTCGACCAGCGGCCAGGGAGCGGCGCGTGGCACACTGGGCAACCGCCCTGCGGAGTCAACCTGTACTTCTTGATCGAATATCCACAGCGCTGGATCAGCATTTCCCCACACTGATGACAATGAGTATCTTCCAGTCCCTCCACCTGCCCGGGAAGGTTGCCCGCGTAGGTGTAACGCAATCCGGCTTCACGGCCGATGGCGGCGGCGCGCAGCAAGTCCTCCGGACGCGTATCGGCCGGCGAAGTCATCTTGTAGTCCTGGTGAAAAGCGGTTATGTGCCAGGGAATGTCTGGTGAAATGCCGGCCAGAAATGCAGTCATATTCCGCAGTTCGTCGTCGCTGTCGTTGAAGCCGGGAATGAGTAGGGTAACGATCTCCAGCCATACGCCCATCTTGTGCAAACTGCGGATGGTGTCGAGGATCGGCTGCAGGCGTCCGCCAAGCTGGCGATAGTGGCGATCGTCGAAGCTCTTGAGATCCACTTTGTAGAGATCGATCCAGGGATGGAGATACTCGAGCACCTGCGGCGTTCCGTTGCCATTCGAAACGAACCCGGTCAGCAAGCCCGCCTGGCGCGCCTGGCGGAAAACCGCAACCGCCCATTCGCTGGTGATCAGCGGCTCGTTATAGGTGCTGACCACGACTTTTGCGCCTTGGTTAACCGCATCTTTGATCAGCAGCGCCGGATCGGCCAGCAGCGGCGCTGACACCGCATTCGGGTCGCGCAGCGCCTGCGACGTGACCCAGTTCTGACAGTAGGCGCAGTGCAGATCGCAGCCCAGCATTCCGAAACTGTAGGCGAGGGCCCCGGGGTGAGCGTGGAAAAACGGCTTCTTCTCGACCGGGTCACATTGCACTCCGGCGACGTAGCCCCAGGGCACGTAAAGCGTGCCTTCGTGGTTGAAGCGAACCTTGCAGACGCCGGGTTGCCCCTCGGGAATCGGGCAGCAGTGGCCGCAGGCATAGCAGCGCACTCGATTGCGATCCAGCTTTTCCCAAAGAGCGGGATCGCCCTCGCGAACGCGATCGTCGGCCATCAGAATGTCGCGCAGCGTGGCCACGACCCTATTTTACGGCTGTTTGAGGCTAGCAGGTTACAAGAGGCGAGTTCTTTACCACAGGGAACACGGAGGACACAGGGGAAACCAACGTCTCCTTCAGTTCTTTGCGGACTTTGCGGAATTGTGCTGGCGGAGCCAGTCGTCGGCTTGCTGGCTTGCGGCGGCGACCTGCGCCCGGGTCATTTGGAGAGATAAACCTTCGAGCCGACCCTTGCTGATTTCGTCGCCTTGGTGCATCGCGATTGCCGACCAGAAATAGGATTTGAACAAATCTACAGGAACTCCACGCCCCGCCCAGTAGTAGGCGCCAAGACGAGACTGAGCATTGATATGCCCCTGCTCGGCGGCTAACTCGAACCACTTCATGGCCTGCACGTCATCGTGCGTAACGCCGTCTCCATCGTAGTAGCGCACGCCCATTTGCCACTGCGCTTCCGGGTCTCCCCGTTCGGCGAGCTTGCGCAAGTCTGCCAGGGACTTCACTGGTGCGTGTTGCTCGGGTGAGCTACGATCGGTAGCACTTTGCCCCGAACCCCTCGATGCCGCCTCGGCCCCGTTGACCACGGACTGCTGCGATGCTTGCGGCGAGGGCGTCCAACGGCTCGGCATCGTGGACCCGACTAAATAGCCAAGAGCCATCGCCACCGCCAGGATGGCCAGCCCGAGCAGCGTCCAGTGCAGCAAGTGAGGCCGAACTCCAGATGCGGATTCGGCGACCGTCTGCGAGGCTTGCTCGCTGACTTCAGGCTTCTGTTCCCACAAGGCCTCGGGAGTCGCGTGCATCGAAGTGGCCTCGGTCGCTTCTGGCTCCGTCGAGCTTGCCCCCGAAACGGGAGGCTGCGGCACAGCTTCTGAGCCAATAGGCGTTTCCGGCTGAGTTGCCTCGGGCTGGATGCTTTCAGGCTGTCTTTTTTCACGATGGGTTTTGGGAATCATTTCGACGAGCCGCTCCAAAACCGTCTCATGGACCTTCGTGAAATTTCGGGAGTGCGGAGAGAAAATCTCCAGCAGACCCACCACCCGGAAATCGGACACGATGGGAGTGGCCATGAGCGAGCCAATACCCAGTGCGCGACAGACTTCGGGATCGATGCGCGGATCGTTGCCCGTGTCCTCGCACGAGACGAGGAGGCCATTGCGAACGCATTCTCCAGACAGCCCTTGTTTTGCGTCCACGGGGGCTCCCAGTGGCGGAGCGGGTTCACCGGCCCGCGCCCGGCAGACCATCTTGCCGTCGGTGAGCAACGCCAGGGCCGCGCCGCTGGCTCCGGTAAGCGACAAGGCACGCTCGGTGACAAGCAGCAAGACGGCTTCGACGTCGTCACCGATCTCACGGACCTCGCGGCGAACCGCCTCCACCTGTAGAGACGCGGCTTGCCGCGTCTGAGACGGGGCAAGCCCCGTCTCTACACGAGAGACGATCGGGACGACGTTGGGAGCTTCACTCACCAACACGGGCTGCGCTAATTTCTCTTCGTCATTCTTGCGCCGCGTGAGTTGTTCGGTGCGGGCAGCGTGATTGGAGCAGGCTACCAGCAGGTTGGCAAAGAGCCATTGTCGCAATACTTGGCGTGAACTCTCCGAAAGCCCGGAGAAGCGGATGCCTCCGCGGCCAGTGTCATCGCTCCAGACCACTTGACCACTGCTGTGAATGTAACTTTTGGTTTCCGACAGATCGAGGCAAAGGGTTACGGCGTGGTTCGTTTCCAGCCGCTCACTGGTTCGGACGGCGAAGCCCTCTTCGTGCAGGTCCAGTAACTCGCTCAGGTCCACTACCATGCCGGTCTGCGGGCCATTGAAACTGGCGTAAACCGGAGTGTGGAGTTTTTGACGAACCGAACGGCGCCGCTCTCGGTTGGGGAAACCCGCGACTGGATCCGGCAATCGGAGAGTGCTCTGATCCATAATTGCCTCCATATTAACTCAGGGATGGCAAGGAAGGGAGCAATATCCGGCGTAGAGCGGGTTTTCCGTCGGACAGCCGAGGGCGGCTGTCCCTACGTTACAGGTTGGCGGCCAGGACCGGCGTATCACCTTGCTCAGCTGGGACGAGAACCTCAGGCGTGGTCAATACTCGATCGAGCGCGTCCGCCAGGGTAACGGGAAACTCGGACGTCAGGAGGTTGACATCCAATTGCAGATCGCGCTGGCTGTAGATGCGGTATACGACGAGCGAGCCGCGGGAGCGGTTCGCAGTGGTCACCAAGTCCAGCGTCAGTTTCCATGAAGGCTGGCTGGAAATTGCCGCCATGTGAGGCAACTTGCTCCAGTGAAAGTGGCGGCCGGTTTCGCCGGGCACTGTCCGATCATCGGGCATGGACTTGAGGTGCAGTTCGAAGGCATCGAAATCGTTGCTATCGAAGGCCGCGACCAGGACTCTGCGTACCTGATCGAAATTGCCAGCCGCTTTGAGTTCCTCGACGGCGCGGCGAACGGAAAGATTGTTGATCACGATGTGCCGCTGCTCGATGGTGCGCTGGGCCACGCGCCGCAGTTCGCCAAACTCGAGGTAGTTCAGGTGCTGGACCCCCAGCCAGACGCCGGTCCCCACCACCGCCAGCACCAGTCCCAGAGTGCTGCCCGTGGGCCAAAGCAGGAACAGGCTGAGCATGGCAAAGACGGCGGAAACGGCGTAGAGAACGATGACCACCTGGCGATGCGAGAAACCCATCTGCAACAATTTGTGGTGGATATGCTCGCGATCGGCGGTGAAGATCGGCCGCCCGCTGATCAACCGGCGGATAATGGATAGCATGGTTTCCAGAATCGGCAAACCGAACGAGACCACAGGGATGGCCACAGCCACGAAGGTTGGCGCTTTCTCCGCTCCCGCCAGAGCCAGCGCGCTGAGCATGAACCCAATGAACAGGCTCCCCGAGTCACCCAGAAAAATCGTGGCCGGATTGAAGTTGAAGCGCAGGAATCCCAAAATGGCGCCGGCCAGTGTCACGCTCATCAGGGAGCCCAGCCAGGAATGGGTGACCAGCGAGACGACAAAGACCACCATGGTCGAAAATAAGGCCGATCCAGCGGCTAGGCCGTCCAAGCCGTCAATGAGATTGAAGGCATTGGTAACCGCAACCACCCACAACACCGTAAGGGGTAACCCGACGAACCAGGGCAGCGAATGGGAACCGAAGATCAGTGGAAGATTGAGAACGCGCATTCCGCCGGCGAACAGCATCGCAGCGGCGATCGCTTGCACGGCAAACTTCAAATATGGACCTGCGCCGCGGAGGTCGTCGTAGATACCAAGACAAAAAATCAGGCAGGCCGGAACATAGATTTGAAGAATTGTGGTGGGAGCAAGGCCATCGACCAGCCGCGGAAAGACCAGCGAGAGTCCCAGCCACACGCCCAAGCTGACCGAAAAAGCCAGGAAAATCGCCACGCCCCCCAGCCGGGGAAGCGGGGTCTGGTGAACGTGCCGCCCGTCTTGCGGCAGCGAAACCCAGCCTCGGCGGGTTGCCAGGTCCCGTACTTCGCGGGTTGCGACAAAGGACACAACCAGCGAAAACGCAAAAAGCCCAAAGAACAGGAGCGTCAAAATTACAGTTCCCTTCCGGCTGAAACACCCGGCACTTTAGATCACGTGCGCGCGGACGTTTCACTCTATTTCTTCAGACAGGGTTTCCCGCGCCGTGTGATGAAATGTTGATTGGTAGGAACTATACAACTCGTGGGCGGTGCGGAGCAACTGTTTCGGGGCTTTCATTGATGAACTTTATTCTTCCAGCGCAGCTCGCAGGCGCACTCGCTTGCTCCGCCACAGGGGGTCGGCCAGCCCAGCGTACATGAAGCGGAAATCCGACGGCGGATAAGCTACCTCCACTTCCGTGCGCCAGATCAGACTCTGCGAGTCAGCGCGGCAATCCACGGAACCGGGGCAAGGCGCAAAGCAGAAGCGGTGATGCTGCTGGATCAGCTTCCAGGCAAAAGGAGTGATCGAGTCCCACGAAAACGTCCAGGCAAAGGCATCCGCGGGCTGCCCCGCCCAAGCGGCGATTTGTGCGGCGCTCTCCACGATCTCGTGATGCAACTGACTTTCGGGCAAGGTGCGGAGATTCACATGCGAGAACGTGTGGTTGCCAATGGAGTGCCCGCGGCGCGCTAGATCCGCGATTTGCTGGGGCGTCATGGAGCGCGTTTCTTCTTTGGGGAGATTGGGCGGAAGCTGCCGCGTATCGATGCGTGAATAGTAGAACTGGCGCGCTTCCTGTGGATTGCATTGCACAAACTGCGGAACCACAAAGAAAACCCCGCGCGTTCCGAAAGACTCCAGCACCGGCGCCGCGACGGTGTAGTTATTCAGCCGGCCATCATCAAAAGTAAACAGCAAGGGCGGCTTAGAGTTGCTCTCGCGGAATGCTCGCGGGTTGGTGCGATACACTTGCCACAAACGGGCAAAAGTGGGAAGGTCGACCAGCATAAAATGACGCGCTGCCCACTCTAACTGCTGGCGGAGGCGGGATTCGTCCTGCTCCGGGGTCTCGTGCATTTCAATCACCAGCATGCTGGGAGATTGACCTCGGTGGACAAGCCAGCGCCGCAAGCCGAGGGCCAATTCATCCACGCGAAGCGCTGCCGCAGTTCCTATCAATGCTGAACGCAAGAAGGTCTTAGCACTCAAACTGTAGCCTCACAGAAACATGTCGCCATCGGCTGGCACAACATACCAAGTCTTCGATGGAAGCAGCCCATACTTGTCCATGCACCAGGCAATGGGCGCTGCAAACGAACGAACCTTGAAGCCGTGGGCCGCTAGAGCTTGCTGCTGCTCAGGATTGAGGCAGCGGAATACCAGCATATCAATCTGCGCACGATACTCGCGCCACAAACCGGCAGCGATTGCGAGATAGCAGTTCGAATCCGACTCTCCCCAGATATCCAGTATGTGCAAGGCTCTTATCTGTTGTTTGTATCCGCGATTCTGTAAGCAAACCGCGACCATGAATTGTTTTTTGTCGCCGTCACGCGGGCGAAACGCAAACAGGCGAGTCATGGGGCCAACCCGCGAGAAGTAGCGCCATTTGAGAAACGGGATATCCCGGCAACTCGTGATCTTGTCGCTGCGCTGCTCCGCGCAGACGCGAGCCGCATCCTCAGGGCTACCGAGCGGCAGGAGGGTTCCTTCGTCGGCGTCCAGAGCTAGCCGGCGCCGCGCACGAAACCAGGGAGATGCCAGAGCGGCCGCGAATCGGGCCATGCCATCGCTTCCCGTCTTGCGGTAAACGCTTTCTGCCAGCAACGGCGGCCAGCGCACTATGCCAATGACTTCGCAGTCCGAATTCCCCAAGGGATACCCGCCAAGCTTCTGCCACATTTCTGCCACGGTCGCATTGGCAGAAGTGACGAACAAAGGGTAGCGGCGGCCCAGTTGCAAATACTTCAGGAAAATCGATGTGCCACTTCCGCGATATTGGTTATCCACGTAAAACGAATTGGCCACCATCAGCGTAAACGCCGTCTGACCAAAGCAGAACTTCTGGGGAGTGCAGCACATGCAGCCGGCGACTTCGCCGGACGGTGTACGGAGAAACCACCCCAAAGGATCGTCCGGTTCGCGCGCAGGGTTTTCCAGCAGTATCCAAGAGAGCCGCTCCAGGACGCGAGGAAGGGACGTGCCCGATCCCGACTCGCGGCTGAGGAATCGAGCCACGTCCTCCAGGTCTGTAGGAGCTATCTCGTGCAGCTGAAGTCCTTTCTTGATCCCGTCTTCTGGCATCTTGTTTGCGCGCGGACCCATGACCTACAGCTGCGCCCCGGCAAGCACGATCGATTGCCCGGAAATGAACGAGGCGGCCGGTGACAGAAGATAGCGGACCGCACCGACGACATCTCCGGTCTCACAAAGGCGACCCATGGGAATCAAAGCTCGTTCGCGCTTGATCTGCAAGTCATCGGATTGGGCTTGCACGTTCATGCCGGCGGCCACGAAAGTTGGGCACACGGCATTGATGCTGATTTTCTTGCGAGCCATTTCTGGAGCGAGAAGCCGGAGCGTGTCTTCCAAAGCAGACTTGGCGAGAGAATAAGCTCCCAGGCCCAAGGCAGGCTTGTAGTGACCCGCAGCTGACCCGAGTGCCACCATTCGCCCGCCATCAGAACCAACCAGACTGAAAAGTAAACGCGCCAGGCGCACCACGTGGGAAGTTCCGAAGGCAAGCTGTTGCTCGATGAGCCGGGGATCGCTGTGCAGCAGCCCGCCTTTAGGCATGCCGGCCCACGCACAATGGACGATGCCATACAGCGGATGGGCGCCAAGGCGCTCGGTGACAATTTGTTCCCAACCCGGAGCGCTGATATCGGCCTGCACCTCCATGGTGTCGGGAGGCCTTTCCTGCAGGGGATGGCGGTGAACCAACGCCAGCACCGAAAATTCTTCCGCCAGGGCCTTCAGCAAGGCAGCGCCAATTCCTCCAGATGCTCCCGTGAGCAACACGACTCTCCGGTCCGTGGAAAATGCCGTTTCCGCCGGCCTCGATTGCTGCGGAACGCTAGCGGGCTGCCCCGGTTTCACGGTCTGCAGCGTGAAAGCCATGGTGATCTCTGCTGCTGGCGCAAGGGATGCAAGTTCGCTCACCGTAACCCGGACGCTGCCGGCAAGAGATGCAGGGTTCCACGCCGTGACTTCCCCGCTCACCCGAACTCGAGACGGAAAGTAGAGAGGCGAGAGAAAACGCGCATTGACTGATCCCAAAAGCACGTCGCGGCCGGGCAAATGCATGCCGATTAAAGCCGAGGCTAAGCCAATCTGAAAAGCACCGTGAACAATGCGCTGCGAGTACCGGCTGTGCTGGGCGAAGGCGGAATCCACATGCAAAGGATTGAAGTCCCCCGAGTTTGCGGCGAAGCCGAGCACATCCGACTCTTCAATTTCGCGCTCGTACTCGGCCGTGAGTCCCACCCTGAGGTCAGCCGCAGAAAAGATCTTAGGCGCAAGCGTCACTCTGCCTCCTCCGGAGATAATCTTCGCAGATCATCCTTCCTTAGATAATCCTTCTTTAGATAATCCAAGATCAGCTCAAAAGAAACCAGATCGGCAACATCATCCGGCGATATGCTGAGGCCGAATTCCTCCTCAATCAGAGAAAGCAAGGTGATGCCGGCCAGTGAATCCCAGCTGGCCAGCGAACCCATGGCCACCGCAGGAATCTCCTGCGGATCAAGCTCCGGAAAAGCGATGGCAAAACATTCAGCCAGACGGCTCTCGAGCTCAGCCATTCGGCGATTCCTCGACGTGGTGACTTGATACCGGGCAGTTCAGCATGAATTGATCGCGGGACAGACGACAGTGCGGCTCCGCGGGTGCATTACGAACCTGTTGCAAAAAGTTCTGTATGGGCGTGTTGCGCGCAGTGGGCACGAAGTCAAACTCAAGTTCTTCTACATCCAGCTTGGCAAACAGCCACCGCACGCACTCATATTCAATCAGGCGGGAAAAGGCGCGGCAACTCATAACCCAGGTGCGGATGCACAACTTGCGTTTCCCCGTCGAGGCGCTATGCAAGAGATCGCCCGCAATGACAGCGATCTTTCCCAGAGGACCGTATTTGTCGCGATAGCTGGTTGCCACCAGGACGGCATCCGGCGTATTCAGCCAATTTCGCCATTCGGCTTCTTGAAAGCGCCGGCCATTCAGGTTGAACTGGTTGGTCTTGTTCACCAACTCCAGAGACCGGGAATCGAGCGGCTGTTTCTGCGAGGTGAAAGTCAGATGGCCGTCGATCTGGCGAACAAAATCTCCCGCAGCACCCGGCGTAGCCTGCGCTACATCACGATGCAAGCGGGCGTTGGCCCGCAGGCTGGCAGCGCGGAGGCCATCTTCCTGAGAGATCTTGTCCTTGCCAAACAAATCGCGCAGCCGTTCCAACAGCTCATAGGCGGCTTGCGGATTCTCGCGTGGGAACAGCAGACATTCCGCTTCGGGATGTGCCGCTTTGATCTCCGCAAGATCCATGGGGCTGTCGTCGACATACACCACATCGCTGGCCGAAATATTCCATGCGCCGAGGATGCGCGCCACCGATTCAGACTTCGCGCCCCAATGCACCTCGAAGGGAAAAACATCAGTCGCGCGCAGGATAGGCTCTCGGGCGGCAAACGCCTCTTCCACCAGCGAGCGGTCGTTTTTGCTGGCAACGGCAATCAGCGTCCCCGATGCCGCCAGGGAGTGCAGCAACTGCTGGTACAGCGCGTGAATCTGGCTGTGATTGTCCAAGTCCCACGAGATTCCTTGTACTCCCACCTCGCCCAGAATCCCACTCCAGAGCGTGTCGTCGAGATCCGTGATCAGGCCCTTCTTGGGCTGCGGATTCAGTACTAACCGAGCCAGCACCTCGGCAAGCGCCGAAGCATGAGTCAAGGTATAGGGGAAGCCAGCCGAGAGATCGGCATTGACATCCAGACGCCGGGAGGACGACAGCGCATCCAGTCGCTGAGCGTCAACGATTCTGACGCCGGGAATCTGCGACAGCGCAGCGCAAAGCGAGGCGACACAGCTGCGAAGTTCAAGGGTGAACTCGCTCGCCCGTGCCAGCGGGGTAACAGAAACCGGAACCAGCGGAAGAGTCGGAAAACTAACCACCAGCGGAATATTTCGCGCGGCCGCTGCCATGCCCTTCTGCAGAAGATCGCAGCTGCGCTTCACTTCGGCGAGAATATCCTGCAACTGGGAAGGTTCCCAGCCACCCAGCCGGCGCAGGCCCAGGCGGGGATCGAGATCAGCCCATTCGATTACCACTACCGCCGCAGAAACGTCTGCCACGCGCTGCAGGTTGCCAATCAAGTCACCGTACAAACCGGTTTGCACGTCGGGAAAATGTCCGGGAAACAATTCGCACAGCTGTGCCCGGAGGAATGTTTCCAGATGTAAGGGAGTGAAACCACACAACAGAGCTATGGGCAGAGGAGGAGCATCGGTGGGGGCTGACTGAACAACCTTCAGGGCTTCTGCCAGCTTCATGGTCATCAATCTTGGAAGGCCTGACAGGGAACGATCCACGCCTGCCGCCAAGAAAGTATATCCCACATCGCCAGCACAGCTGGAACGATTCCAAAGCTGTTCAGGAACCACGCTCACAATGGGGATGGTCTCGCAGCGGGACTGCCAGTGTGTGGAACCACGCCCGCTCTATAGGCGGATGAGGTTGAACTTCCGCTCCATGCATCCCGCAGCGTGCAACAATTCCGTGACTTCTGTCGAGTTTTCGTGCAGGACCTCACACCAAATTGTTGGCCGGATTTCTTTCAATAGCCGTGCCGCTCCTTTCAAAACACTAACCTCGTGGGATTCCACGTCGATCTTCAACACTGACGGAATAGGGAAATAATCCAGCAGGAAGTCCAAAGTCAGCGAGACCGTGGGCTGAACAAATCGCAAGCCGCTTGCCTGAGTCGACCCGGTCGTTCCGACCAAGTGATTCGACGCCCTCGCCCTTTCAGCTATTTCAAGACTTGAGATGCGGTTTGAATCTGAAATTGACGCACACAAGACTTGCACCTTCGAACATGCATATTGGGCAATTTCTTGGCAGGACCGTGTGATTAGGTGTGCGAGCCAGGAATCTGGCTCAATTGCCAAAACGAAGCCGGGCGGACCTGAGGCGGCGGCTGCACAAAAGCTGAAGAGCCCCACGTTCGCGCCCACGTCCCAAACGACAGAGTTTGGCTTCACCAGCTCTTCTGCCATGCTATAAAGCACCGGGTCAACTCGCGACATGGCCGACCAATATCGAAGACCTGCCTCCGGCGTCACATATATCGGGAGGCGCCCAAATCTTGCGGGAAGACGGCGGCGCAAGACCACGCCTCTACTCAAATGCTCCACCATTCTGCGAATCATCATAAGATTCCACGAGAAACAATATCAAAACACTTGAGATATTAAGCAGCCAAGCAGAAGTTTAGCCGAAAAGACCAATCCCTCTCCCGCTCGCTCCCGTGCGACCACCCGGGAGACCTCGGAAACAGAGCCTTCTGCTCCGATTTCACTGGGCGGCGTGTGCTAAACTCGACTCACGCGTAAATCCAGGAGTCTTGGTATGTCAGGGTGGAATCGCCGCTTCATTTTGCGAAGCGTCTACGTGTTTCTGATTGGGTTGTGCAGCCTCAATCTTGTGGCCCAGACGCCGGTTCCGGGGGAAACACCGCAGCCTGCGCCTGCCCAGCAGGCCGCTTCGCCTGAATCGCCTCGTCCACTTGCGAATTCCAATGTGAAGCTTGGCATCGGTGATCTGATCGAGATCACGGTGTTCGGCGTCCCCGATCTCTCGACCAAGACGCGGATCAGTGGCTCGGGAGATGTTTATCTTCCCCTGATTGACTATGTTCACGTTGCCGACCTTACTACCGATGAAGCCCAGGAGTTGATCCAGAAGCGCCTGGAGGATGGAGGCTTTGTCCGTGGCCCGCACGTTTCCATTTTTGTGGACGAATCCAGCTCGCAGGGCGTCAACGTGATGGGAGAGGTTATCCGCCCCGGAATCTACCCTGCAATTGGCGAGCGCCGCCTTTTCGACTTGATCTCGGCCGCGGGAGGATTGACCGAGAAAGCGGGCCGCATGGTCACCATCGAGCATCACGGAGATCCCGGCAAGAAGGTTGATCTTCAGCTGTCGTCTAACAATTTGGCCGAGGATACCCAAGACAACGTGGAAATCTATCCGGGAGACTTGATCATTGTTTCGCGCGCGGGCATCGTTTATGTCGTGGGCGAGGTACTGCGTCCCAGCGGCTTTCTAGTTTCAGAAGACACCGCCCTCAGTGTTCTCAAAGCCCTGGCCCTGGCCGGCGGCGGTACCCGCACCGCTGCCTTGAACAAAAGCCGGATCATCCGCCAGACGCCGAACGGGATTCAGGAAATACCTATCCACCTCAAGAAAATATTTTATGCCAAGGCACCCGATGTGGCCCTGGCGAAAGGCGACATATTGTTCGTACCCGGAAGCGGGGCCAAGGCTGCGGCCTATCGCACTGCGGACGCAGCCGTGGCGATGTCCACCACCTTGGCAGTCATTGGGGTCCAGACTTTTTAGGTCGCGGGCACTGCCTTCGGATTCTCGCCGGCTTTGCTTGGGGGCTTCCGAAGACCGGGCAGGCTATGTCCGCGCGGCCCGTTGCATCTTCCCTGTGTTCTTGCCTTAGTGATTCCCGTGCAATCCCCGGAGAGTTTCAAGCACAGCGATGTAGTCCCATGCCGTTTTCTTGCGAGAAAAGCTGTTGACGATGTATTGCCGCCCGCTGGTTCCCATTTGCCGTCGGCGCGCGGGATCTTCCGCCAGGTCGTGGATCGCCTGCACCAGCGCTCCACTGTTTTCGGGTTCCACAAAAACGCCCGCGCCGGCTTCTTCCACAATCCGCCGAGCCTGCCCGTCAACGGCAACGATGACCGGACGCTCGCACGCCATGTATTCGAGGAGTTTGGTGGGAATCACCGTCTTGAACAGTTCGGTCTTTTTCAGCATGACCAGGCAGAGATCAGCAGCCGAAACATATGCCGGAATCCGCTCCCGAGGCTGCTGTCCAAGAAACTGAATGTTGCTCAATCCGCGCCCAGCGGCGAGTTCCACGATCCGTTCTTTTTCCGCCCCTTCCCCAATCAGCAGGAACATCGCGCCCGGCAGAGCAGTCTGCATCTCTTCGGCGGCGGCGATCAACGTTTCCAATCCATGCGCATTGCCCATGGTGCCGATGTAGCAGATCAGAAAACGATCTTCGACTTTCAGTTGCTTACGAACTTCCGCTGCTGCCGCCGGGTCGAAGCGAAAGAGATCGGTCTCCACGCCATTCTCGACGATGGAAATCTTGGTCTCTGGCACATTCCAGTAACGCATCAGGTGGTCTTTGAAAGCCGGCGACACGACAACAATACTTTCGGCATGACGGTAAAGAAACCCGGCGATGGCGCCCAGAGTGCGATGAAGCAAGGTTCCTTCGCCGCCGGCGCCGACCGCCGCGAGCGATTCCGGCCACAGATCGCGCACCTCAAAGATGAAGGGGACGCGCTTCCAAAATGCGATCCACCAGCCCGCAAGCGCGCACAACAATTGTGGAGAAGTCGCGATAACGAAATCTGGCTTGCACAGAGGCAATCCGCTGACGGCAGCCGAGACGCAAAACGAGGTGTAATTGCGAATCCTTTCGTGCGCCTTTCGATTCGGCAGCGGCCACAGCCAAGTGCGAACAACGTGCACCCCATTGACGGTTTCGGAGTAGTGAAGCCTGTGGAGCCGCGATCGCCACTCCTTGGGTACGATGCCGGTCGGATGATTCGGGAACCCGGTAAGGACAGTTACTTCATGCCCCATCCGTGCCCAGTGGCGGGACAACTCTGCGGCGCGCGCCGCTGGCGCTCCCATTTCCGGCGGAAAATATTGCGAAACGTAGAGAATCTTCACGATATGGTTTAGAGCAACTGGTTTTCGAAAATCAGTAGTGCAGTAATTTGAAAACGCTTTTCCCGACCAATGCACGGGTCCGGTTGCTGCGACGACGCGCATAGCCTTCCCAGCGCTCGGCGACGTCCGCAAAATGAACCTCTGCCGTCAACTCCGACAGCACGCGCAACTGTACGATGTGCAATCGATGATAGAAGGGACTCGCCAACATTTTGAGCCGAGTTCCGGATTGCTCATAGAGTGACCAGTATCCGGTATCGTATCGTTCCAGGTTGTGGATTAGCGTCTCTACGCCGCGATCGAAAACTTGTTTCGCTGAAGCATCCGCGTGCGCCAGCCAGAAATCGAACACTCCCCACAGCGCCCAGATGAATCCGTTCAAAATATGCGTCGGCGGATCAACCAGATATTCCTCGATCCAGAGGTTCCTCTTCTCGTCTTCAAAGAGCACTCCACCTTCGGCAATGGGGCGAGTGAGCGAGACAAAAGCTTTATCGGCCGCCTGCCGGTACTTCTCGTCTCCGGCATGCGCATGGGCCCGCAAAAGCAGTGAAACTCCCTGTCCTTGAGCGAGCCCTGAATACCACGGCGCCCTCAGCGGATCGCGATAATCCCAGTCAAAATGATGGTTCCACACCCAGAGCCCGTGAGCATTCTGCTCGAGGTTCGCAGCGAGCCAGTCGGCTGCTCTGAGAGTCTTGCCCCAGCCTTCCCCGGTCTCGCAGAAATAGTTGTAGTTCGCGAGCCCCCACTGTGCGATTGCGATCGGGTTGTATTGCAGGCCAATCGCTCCGTGGTACTGAAGCATCGGAATTCCGGCATCATCGTAATGCCCGGAGTAGTGGGCCTTCTCGCGAAACAGCATGTAGTATTCGCCGAGCCGTGTGGCGGTGGCGCGCGGATTGATCTCCGGTGTTTCGTGCCAGAACGTCAGCTGGCTTTGTCCGGAACCAAGATAAGCGCTGAAGATACGCCGGTAGTAATGCCACCGCGTCGTCCGGTTCATGCGAATTCAACTTTCATCATTTACTTCTATTGGACGATTTTCCCACAGGGCGGCCGCGGAGCCGGGACCTCGGCGACCGTTAACTCACCCGTACGCGCGTCTTGGAGGAGTTGCTTCATTTGCTTGGCTGCCGAGCTTGAATTAGCCGTTGCATCGTGGACACTCAGGTTCTTCTTGCTACAAACATCAGCAGGGATCCGCCATACCGGCTACGCTGCGCCCACTTCGGCAGTGGGCTGCCAAAGGCCACGACTTTTTCTGAGCAGAAACCGCAAGCAGCCAGTCTGCGCTCAAACTGATGGGCAGAATACTGGTTGCGCGAATAATCCAGGAACGCAACCCAACTCTGTCCCAGCCACTTGCCCAAGCGGTGGCATCCGGCCTCTGTCAAACGAACAATCGAATGTCGATTGGGCACGGACACCAGCAAGAGGCCGCCCGGCCGCAACACTCTGGCAAATTCCTTCAGGCACGCGTCCACGTCGGAGACATATTCTAGAACGCTGGAACACAGAACCCCATCGCACGAATTGCTCACCAGAGGCAGCCGGGCAATGGTTTCCACCCGTTCAAACTTGAGTTGAGCGGACCTATCCCCGCCCTGCGCCAGTTGGCCCGCAGCTTCGACCATCTCCATGGCAGCATCCACACCGAGGACTCTGCATCCGCGTTCCGCCAGCAACCGTGAAAGCGTGCCCGTGCCGCAGCCGGCATCGAGCCAACTGCTGCCCGCCAGATCACGCGCTTGCAGGCACTCGACCAGCACGGCCCGGCGCGCTTGGAAAGACCGCTTTCGGTAACGCTGCTCCCAACCCCCCGCCAATTGCCTATGGTACGCAACCGATTCCAGAGGTTTTCCTTCAAGTCCATATTCCTCAGCTTCGGTATTCATGTGGACGCTTCCAGAAATTGATGGCGAGCCAGGGTCAGCCCTTCCTAGCATGCAATTCGTAAATTTTGGCTTTCACGTTAAAGAGTTGCGCACCCTGTAAACCACAATAAATTAGCCCCGGCGTGCCGTCCAGAAACCCCAACCGGAAAACATAGCGGTAAAGAAAGAAAAGAACCGGGGAACCTGGAACGGGCAAGAACTTCTTTTTCAGCCAGCGCCGGCGTTGGGCCTGGGTTCCGAACAACGATGGCGGCAGATCGCCATAGCCCGCTTCTCCCTCCAACCAGACCCGCGCCTCCCAATTTGAGTACTCATCGTGCTTCTGGATATAGCGGGAAAGCGACTCGACATTGTGATGGATAAGAGAGTTTCTCAACGTCCCGGTTTTCCCCTCGACCACGACATGCTCATGCACCTCCATGTCAGCCATCGAAGTATCCTGGTTCTTGAGGCGGCATTCGAAACGGCCTTTGCGGTGGCGGAAGAGCGAGAGCTTGTAGAAGTTCGCGCCGCCGTGACGCAAGACCCGGCCAAGAAAATACATCTGCAGCGCGATGTAGTAGCCATCAAAGTCTGGATTCTGGATGGCCTGCCTTATTTCCGCCGCCAACGCGGGAGTGAGAGCTTCATCGGCATCCACGAGCAGTACCCAATCATAGGCCAGAGGAAGTGTGTCCATGGCCCATTGGCGCTTCTTCGGCCACCCTCCCGCATATCGAAATTGGACCACCTTCGCCCCACTCGACTGAGCGATAGCAACCGTGTCGTCCGTGCTCTGCGAATCGATGACATACACTTCGCCGAACCCCGCAAGCGACTCCAGGCAGTGCGGCAGGTTGCGGGCCTCATTGCGAACCGGAACGATCACACTTACAGGGAGCACCTGTACAGCAGCGCTCGAGTTCGACGCCTTAACCTCTGATTTTGCTTCGATCAAGTCCATTCCGTTGGCAGATAGAAGGTTCCACTATGTTAGCTGAACTGAGGGCATTCTAGAATGAAAGATGGTCGACGCTGATGGTTGACGTTTCGATTATCGATTTTCGATTATTAACTTAAGACCGTCCCGCCCGAGTTCCGCCGCCAGACGGGCGCGGGCAATGACCTTCACAGGTTCTGCTCGCACCAGCGCTTCAGCACGAAAAGGGACCAGGGGCGGGACCATGAAGTCTCCCCCGCAACAAAGCGCTCCCACACGTCTCCCACGGCGCTGGCGCTGATGGGAGTCTGATCCCAATTACTCCTGAGCAGCGCGTCTTCGACCACCGGCCTCATCTCACCACGCAGCCATCGCTCGAACGGCAAAGTGAATCCGCGTTTGGGACGGTTCACGATCTCCCTGGGTAACTCGACACCCAGGCTCGCCAGCAGCAGTCCCTTGGGCGAGTGCCCTTGTAACTTCTCAGCCCCCGGAATGCGAAAGCAGGCCTCGACCAGCGTCCGATCGAGAAAAGGAACGCGCAGCTCGAGGCCATGCGCCATGCTCATGAAATCTGAATCCCGGAGCAGCGTATTGCGCATATACCAATGCGATTCCAGGTAAGAAACGCGATTGACCGGATCAAGATTTGAACTCTGCGCAATGGATTCTCGCAAAACGCTTTCGAGAGCGCTTTTCGAATCTTCAAGACCCGTGTTCACCAGCGCCTCGCGCTCCGCCGCTCCAAACAGCGTGCGCACCAGGAAATACGGATGGACGAAGTTCGGACGAAGCGTGGAATCATGGCCGGCGGCCAACTCGGCCAGCTTGCGGCTGCGATCGCCCTTGCCGCCGAACAGCGCCAGGGAGGCGGAAAGTGGCCGGCGCACCAGCCTCGGCAGTCGGCCAAATCGCCTGGAAAAGGCTTCCATCTTCGGCACACGGCGAAAATTCGAGTAGCCGGCAAACATCTCGTCGGCGCCCAGGCCGGTCAGCGCGACCTTGACTCCGGCCGCCCGCGTTTTGGCGGATACGAGATACGTATTGATGCCGTCGATAGTCGGCTGGTCCATCGCGCACAGAGCGGCGGGCAATACCGCCAGCATGTCTTGTTGCGAGACGGGAATCTCATGATGCTCGCTGCCGAAACGACGGGCAATCTCCCGCGAATACTGCCCTTCGTTGAACTCCGCTTCCTGGAATACCAGCGAGAAGGTGTTTGCGCGCACCCCATTGCGGCTGAGGACGGCGACCAGAGCGCTGGAATCAATTCCGCCCGAAAGAAACACTCCGACAGGTACGTCACTCACCAGGTGCGACAACACGGCATCGCGCAGAATCGCGGGTAGGTTATCCGCCGCCGTGTTTCCAGAAGGTTGCAGCGGATTCCAGTATTCGCGGCTGCGCACCGCTCCGTTCTCTACTGTCAGCACATGTCCCGGCGGAACGGCCATCACTCCTTCCACCATCGTCCATGGCTCGTACACGGACCCGAACGCCAGGTAGCTCAGAATCCCGGTGGGATCAGCCCTTCGCGGCACCAGTCCCGTCCGTAAAAGCGTTCGCACCTCCGAAGCAAAAATAAAACTCTGATCTGACTGGTGGTAATAGAGCGGCTTGATTCCCATGGGATCGCGCGCCAGCAGCACCCGCTTTCGAGGCGCGTCCCAAAGGGCAAACGCGAACATACCGCCCAGCCGCGTCAGGCAAGACTCGCCCCACACACGATAGGCAGCCAGAATCACTTCCGTGTCGGAATGGCTTTTGAACTCCGCGCCGGCGGCTTCAAGTTCTTTGCGAAGTTCACGGAAGTTGTAGATCTCGCCGTTGTAGACGATCCAGTTACCGGTCACCGGATCCTGCATGGGCTGATGTCCGAGCGGCGAGAGATCAATGATGGAGAGGCGGGTGTGAGCGAAGCCGATCTCCCGGTCAGCCGCCTTCAGGTGGATGGTGCCCGAATCGTCCGGGCCGCGATGGGCAAGGCTGCGCGCCGCTTTTTCCAGAAGATCGGGCGAGACGCTGCCGCGAGAAACGATGCCGAAGATTCCGCACATTACGGTGGAAGGGACATCATAACTTACGCGCGCATCAACGGCCGGCAACTGCCGAGCTACGCTCGGCTTGGACGGGCGAGGACGCCCGTCCCTCCACGAGTGGGCTAGCTGGCATGACGGCTCAGCGAACGAAACCGCGAATTCGTTACCGCCCCGGTAACCTGGTCCTGCTCGCTTTCGCTGAGATCGTTGTAGAAGGGTAAACGCAGCAGCCGCCCGCTGACCTCTTCCGTGACCGGGCAGTTCGAGGGACCAGCTGCATACTTCAGGCCCGCCTCCGAAAGATGAAGCGGAGTGTAGTGGAAGACGCCGAGAATGCTCTGCTCTTTCAATTGTGAAATCAACGAATCGCGGTGCTCAATCGAAGGTAAAAGCATGTAGAACATGTGATAGGACTGTTCGCACTCCGGCGGAATCACCGGCAGTCTGACGTCGCTACTCTCGGCCCATCCGGCCAACGATTCCTGGTATCGATTCCAGACCCGCCGTCGTTTTTGCTGAATCGTCTCTCGGGCCTCGAGCTGCGCGTAGAGAAATGCGGCCAGCAGATCCGAGGGCAAATAGCTGGAGCCGAGGTCGACCCACGTGTATTTGTCCACTTCGCCACGAAAGAAGCGGCTGCGGTTGGTTCCTTTTTCGCGAATCACGAGTGCTCGTTCCAGCAGCGTGGCGTCGTTGATGACCAGCGCTCCGCCTTCTCCGCAAGTGAAGTTCTTGGTCTCGTGGAAGCTCTGGGTCGCGAGGCAGCCGAGTGTTCCCGTATAGGTGCCCTTATAGCGAGAGAACAGGCCGTGCGCATTGTCCTCCACGACACGGACACCGTGGCGGGATGCGATCGCCAGAATCGAATCCATCTCGCAGGCAACTCCGGCATAGTGAACCACAACGATCGCCTTGGTTCGCGGTGTGATCAAGGACTCCAAACGCCTCTCATCGAGATTCAGTGTGTCGAGACGAATGTCGGCAAATACCAGACGTGTTCCTCGCAGCGCGAAAGCATTCGCCGTCGAGACAAAAGTAAATGACGGCACGATGACTTCGTCCTCGGGACCGCAGTCGAGCAGGAGCGCTGCCATCTCCAGGGCATGGGTACAGGACGTTGTCAGCAGGACCCGTGGAACCCCTAGTTCCCTTTCCAGAAGTTGGTGACACTTGCGGGTAAAAGGCCCGTCGCCGGAGGCGTGCCCATTGGCAATGGCTTCCGCAATGTACTGGTATTCATTGCCCGCGAGGCAGGGCCGGTTAAATGGAATGCGATAGGTCATCGATCAAACCATTTGTGAAAGGTATAGTACGAGTGACTGGGTTCGAAACCGACGCGACACCAAACCTTCTGCATGGAAACGTTCGTCACTTGCGTTGAAATGATCATGCGCTGCGCACCCTGAGAAGCAGTCCACCGCAAACTGTGAATCATCAAGGACCCGCACACTCCGTGCCTTTGGCATTCCGGAACCACCGCGTAAAGAAGTCCCTCAACTTCCTGCGAGGAATTCAGGCGCAAGGTTGCAAATCCAGCGACTTTGCCGTTGCGGTCGGCAACGAGAACATGATCAGCAGCAGTCTTTGGGATGCAGGATCGTTCCGCCCAAGAAGCGTATGTCTCGTTGCATTTGCGCCTGTCCAATCGGCGATCAGCATGGTAGTGGCCCATGTAACCCTTAAAGGCCTCTTTCGCGACACTACGAACCTGATCTTTGTCTTCCGGTTGAAGCGTGCGCACGAGCAATTGTCCCTTGTCCTCGGGGATCGCCCGCTTTAGCAAATCGAAGCGGTAGTAGACGAGGGTATCCATTAGGAGGAACCCATGCATCTCCATGTTCTGAGCCGTAGCGAGATCGTTGGTGGAGCAACGCGCGATTATCAGGTCTATCTTCTCGGCAGCACAGAAATCCAACACGCGCGGCAGATTGTCGGGGACGATCTGTGCTCTTGCGACACGTATCCCGAACCGGCCGCTGTCAATCTGCGAAAATTCTGCGGCCTGCATTCCCGTAATACCTGCCATCTATCCTACTCCGACTTCTCGATTCGCAAACTTACATAGCCGCACGGCGACACTCAGAATCTACATTCTCCGAGGTCGCACTCGCCGTTTTTTCCCCGTCCAGGCTTTCGCGGACAACATAGCTCGGACGTTCCATCATGCGGAAGTGCATTCGCGCCAGATACTCACCGATGATTCCCAATGCAAACAGCTGCGCTCCCGAAAATAAAGCAATGATCGATGCAAGGAATGGGAAGCCTGGCACGCTCCCTCCCTGCACCAGGAACCTCCCGACCACATACGCTAGAACTGCGATGCCGAACAGCGTAAAAAGAAAACCCACGACGCTGGCAAACTGCAACGGCACCGCGCTGAAGCCGGTCATCATGTTCATAGCATGAGTCACGAGCTTTCGAATCGTGTACCCGGACACCCCAGCTTTCCTCTGCTCGTGACGCACCGTCACCAGAGAAAAGCGGTTTGTGCCCCAAGTCAATAAGACGTCAATCGAAACGAAGGCTCCGCTGTAATGCGCGAAGGCGCTAACCACCTCCCGGCGAAAAGCCCGAAAGGCGCTTATTTTGCGGGCAATCTCCGCCCCCATGACGTTCTGCAGAGCGATTTTGGTAATCCAGGAGGCGAAGTCCCGACCGAGTCCGTGCTGCTCGTACTCTGGCGTACCGTAGACGACGTCAAAACCTTCGGCCAACTTGGCGAGCAGCTTCGGAATCTCCTCCGGAGGATGTTGCAGATCGTCATCCATCGTGACGATAACACCGTGGCGGGCGGCTCGAATGCCGCACAGCAACGCGTTGTGCTGGCCATAATTGCGCATGAGGTTGATGGGATGAATCCAGGAACACTGCGCAGCCAGATGGGAGATGACATCCCAACTGTCGTCGGGGCTGCAGTCGTTGACCAGAATGAGCTCGAAATTCTGCGCAAGGGCGACGAGCACGGGTTGCAATCGGCGGACCAAGTCTGGAAGGATCGCCTGGCTGCGGTACACGGGAATGACGACGGAGAGGCCGGGGCTCCGCGAAAGCGGGACGCCCGGGCTACCAGGAATGGTTAGCGATCCTTTCACCGGCACTCACCCACGGGCCACCGCCGTTATTCCGGCAACGATCACCACCAGCCCCGCCAGCTTCTGTAGCGAAATTCTTTCGTGCAAGAAGCAGAACGCCGCCAGAGTGATTAACGAATAGGTGAGACCCACGAAAAGCGGATAGCAGGTCGAAAGCTTCTGCGTCGCCAGAATGTGGAACCACATAAGAGCCGCGATGCCTGAAAGCAAAAACCCACTGACGAACTGCACTTGTTGACCCAACCGCAGCAGGGCCGCCAATGACGGGGCAAAACCCCCAGCCGCGGTAATGCCATTTTTCATCAACAGGTTCGCCACTGCCATGCACAGAGCAGTAAGCAGCAACAGCAGAAAGCCCCCAGCGGTCACGGCATCTCGCTCCTTACTTCCAGAGTATTGCAAAGATTCAATCAAACTACCACACTTGCGTTGCTGATGGCGGCATGCGGGAGAAAGACTTAGGAGCCGCTTTCGATTCGACAATCTAAAGGCCGCGCTGTTGGTGCAGGGTTGCAACGTGGGTAAGGATCCCACTGCCTACGTGGGCCAACAGTAGCGCAATCACCGCGATATGACGAACTCCCTCCATGCCTTTCCATGACGCCGTCTTCAACTGGCGGACGAGGAATGTCGCCGAGAACAGGTAGAGAATGAAAAGCGTGATATAGGCGCCCCAAATAAGATTCCCATGCCCTGAGTTCTGCGCTTCTGCCAAGAAAACGCCGTAGCCCGCACCAAATGCAAACAGGAGAAAGGCGAAATTCAGTGGAAGATCTCGCCGAGAACATTTCCAATAAAGCAAATAGACTGCGGCGGGGAATGCCACGGAAAGCGCAAACTTCGCGGGCAAATAGCTCACCTCGTGGTCCCTGAAAAACTTGAGCGGAGCGAACACGACCGCGTTTCGGTACATCCCTTCAGGACCAAGCCCACTGTAGGAAAGGTAGTACTGCAACAGCACGATGAGCGCTCCCGGCGCCAGGAGACCCAGCGTGATCGCTTTCCAATCAACCGCTTGATGGTCTTTTGACCGCAGTGCTCCGAGGATGACCACGGCAGGCATCAAGCAGATTACAAAGCTTGGCTTGGCCAAGGCTCCCGCAGCAGTCGCAATCGCTGCTGTCATTACCGCGAACCGGGAGGTGGTAGTTGATGTGAGAAACGCGAGAGCGCTGACGGCTGAGGCCAAGGCCAAGGGCTTCATAAGCGAATACGTTGGACTCCGGTACGGCTCAGCCCACAAATAGCCGATTTGATAGACATGGGACTGATTGGGCCTTAGGATCGGCTGCATAAACAACACAGCAAGCCCCAATAACAGCGCGACCATGGCTCCCCCCCACAAAGCCTGTTTTGAAGACTGGGCTGCTATGAGCACTCTGGCCGTCTCGCGGTATACCAGCAATCCGGTGAGTCCGTAAGACGCTCCAAGCACTAATAATGCAGCTGACTGGAAACTGGTGCCTGCCAGTTCAACCACTCCGATGGTCAAGAAATGAAAGAGGAACTGTGGCACGACAAGTTGGTGGGTCCGATACATCTTCTCGGCAAACTCGAGGTGTTTCGCGTAATCGCCCCCGATTTGAAAACAGTGAATTGTGACTGGCA
Organism: uncultured Acidobacteriaceae bacterium; assembly: GCA_963752985.1. Classification (GTDB taxonomy): domain Bacteria; phylum Acidobacteriota; class Terriglobia; order Terriglobales; family Acidobacteriaceae; genus Acidiflorens. Next base: position 117,803 of record CAVWAN010000012.1, on the reverse strand, counting down.
CGTACAGCAGACACGAGAGAGTCGCGAGGACGGCCGCGCCTATGCACACCGCGAACGTGCGAGGTCTGGAAATTAGGTTTGCCACTGCCATGCGAGGAGCAGTAAGCAGCAACAGCACAAGTCCCCCAGCGGTCACGGCACCTCGCTCCTTACTTCCAGAGTATTGCAAAGATTCACTCAAACTACCACACTTGCGTTGCTGAGGGTGGCAAGCGTGGCACGGATTACTCCGTTGCTTTCGGCTCGTCTTTCTCTCTTCGAAAGACCTGATAGCGCATCCCTCGCCAAACCTTCTCTCCATCGAAGCGAAGTCCAATTCCGCACGGATTAGGGTCCGATTCGAGCTCCGACTCAACAGGCATAATCAACGTTCCAATACGTTCCTTTTGGTCCAGCAGCCGCATTGTCGGACAATTTGCCGGGACGAAAGCCCACCGTTGAGGATAGTGCTCGTTCACGTAATCGAGCGAGATCCGGTAGGGACTCACCACCATCTGCTTGCTCTCCCCGATCACGGAGTTCAGGAACGATGTGTCTTCTGTCGCTTGCACCACCGCGTCCCTTTGTATCCGCCAAGTCGACACCGCCATACCCACACCCACTAGGAAACACAACAAGACCGGCAGATTGCGTACAGCCCGACTTTGCTCTCGCGTCCAAGACCCTATAGTCATCCCCCAAAGCATGGCTACAAACGGCTCCATCAACAGAAAAGACCGAATCCCGTGGTAAATCCACACCATGTACACGCAAAGATCCGCAATGAGCAACAGGGCCACGGCCAAGCCTACTCCAAGAGCAAACGCGTCGCGCTTCTGCAGCCACAACCACACGCCCAGCGGAATCCCACTCAGCAGAAAGAGCATTGAAGCGCCTTCCAAATGCTCGCCGGCGAAGCCTAGCCATGGCACCAACGAACGCAGGTTGGAAAGGAATTTATGCCCGACCGCCATCGCCCAGTCTCGCGCCGAGTCCGGAACCTGTCTCAGTGCGAAGGCGTCGGCGTACCGCGCTTCAAACGTGCCTACGAGGATGGTGGCCTTCCACATTGATGGGCGCCCCGCGCCTGCTGGTGAGACGATCAGCGCCACCAGAACCACACACACCAACAACCAGCATAGCGTGGCTTTCCACCTGCATCTTTCCGCCCCGCTGAAGAAGAGCATTACGCACATCACCACGCCCAACGCCACGCCCGTCTCACGGAAGAGAATAGGCAGCGCTAGCGCCAGAGGACCTAACCACCACCGAAACTTCTCCGGAGCCAGGAGGAATACGGCAAAAGCTGCCAGGCCGGCTGCGACCAAAGGCATCTCGGCCGTTGCCGTGAAAGCATAGAAGAGATTGAAAGGGAAAAAAGCGAACAGCGCCAGGCTGTAGATCGCGACCTCCTGATCGTAAAGCCGCCACGCAATCCAAGGCATTAGCCCGCACGCTAGCAGAAAACTGAAGAGGGCCGGTAGCCGCGCTGTCAGCGCCGAGTAGCCAAACATGGCAAAGGTCGATGCCAACTCCGCATAGAAGCCGGGCATGTACAGCGAGTTCCTTCTGTACCTCTGTCCCAGGAGCGACGGATAAATGATCGACGAGTCCAGCCTCCCTTCGTCGAGCCAGTGCCGCGCCACTGAGATATACCCAACCTGATCGTTGAGGCTCGCGTTCAACCCATTAATGGGTAACCGTTCCCAATCGACCCAACATCCAGTCGCAAACAGTCCAATGCCAAGCAGCACGCCTAAGAACAATCCACGATTACTCATATTCTTCGCTATACCGGGCATCTCCCTTTCAATTCCGCGGTCAGGAGGCTTCGGTTCCCAGCCTCGAACCTCCCTGCTCTCAGTTCGGCTTTGCCACGATGCCCTGAAGAAAAGCACTGCTTCTGATAGACAGCACCGCGGCAATCGACGTCGTAGCGAAGAACAGCGGGTAGTAACGAGGTTCGTAGGGCGGGAACAGTATAAAACGTCCGGCTGAGAAAAGGAGAGTGATCCCCATAATCTGGCGGAATTCCTTCTTGACCAGCGGGAAGCACACAAGCCAGAGGAGTGCGAATACCGGGGCAGGACTGTGTAGCATGTCACGCATGCCCTTCACGAGCGAGCGGACGTAGTCGGCGAGCACAATCGAGTTCGCATCCCCAATTCTTCCGCCCACAAGATGGTTGTAGAGCTCCCGCGAGGGATAACCGAAGTGGGTGATAACCAGGTCACTGCCCACGCACAGCAAAGCGAGGACGGCAGCCTTCGGTAGGTCCAGCCGGCCGTCGATCAGGAGCACGAGAATGACCAGGAGACAGAGCAGGACGTTTTCGGGCCGAACCCAGATCGCGAGGACAAGCACTAACAGGCCCATATCACGGCGCTTGACAAACACCAGCCACAGTCCCAGTAGCAGAAATAAACACGACATCGCATCGGGCTCGTTCGCTTGGCCGAGAAACATTATTTCGGGGAGTATCAAAACCAAAAGGGAGAGCCATGATCGCGTGTAAACCCATAGCATGACCGCGATCCCAAAATAGAAGAGGGTCGAGACAGCACGGCTGGAATCAAACACACTGAAACCCACGGCATGAACTGCTTCAAGCGCCAGAATATATAACGGTTTAATTGCGAAATACGGCAAAAGAGTCGCAGCGTAGTAGGGATCAACTGCGCGGCGTCTCATGTCAGCAGCCTGCTTTACGTCTGCGTCATCTCTCACGTCTGCGTCCAGACCGCGCTGATGCGGAGTCAGCGGCCCGCGGTATACGAGGTCATGAGCCTTCACAATATCGCGGGTGTCGTCCAGAGCAACGGTGCCAGCATACCCGAGCAAGTCGATACTGAACCCGCTTGTGCGATAGCAGTGGAGAGCTATGCTTGCGGCAACTGCAAGGTAGAGCACGGTCGACACGATCAATCGCCAACCGACAGTTCGCCTCATGGTGAGCCCTGTTTTCTCGAGCATGTGCGGTAAATAGAGTGCGATAGTTCGAAAGAGCGCGCGGACCAAGCCTTTCTGTTCTTGAGATTTGCTTGAAGATGCCTGGCTCATTTGAACAAGAAAGGGTTCAGGGGTCAATCTGAAAACAACGACAACCGCCAACCCTGGTGGGATTTGGAATTCGATGGACTTCCGCACCAACCGAGCAGAATCAGAATGCCACTCGATCAATAGTCTGGCGGTAAACCGCGGCCAGGCGTTGTGCCTGGTGCGACAGCGTCAGCTTTTCCAGGATCGTCTGGCGCGCAGCGGTCCCTATGCGCATGCGCATTTCAGGCGAAGCGAGCAAAGACGAAAGCCCCTGCACCAACTCTTCGAGTCCATCCGCAGGGATGAGCCAGCCATTCTTGCCATGCTCGATCACTTCATCAATGCCCTGCCCGCGACAGGCCATCACTGGCTTGCCGCATGACATGGCTTCCAGGTACACGCATCCGAGGGCCTCGCTCCGACTGGGCAACACGAACACAGAGCAACGTCGCATGGCTTCCGCCACTTCGGACCGGCTCAATCGGCCGACAAATTGAACTTGCTGCCCAATACCCAAGTCGCGCACCAGCCCTTCCAATCGGGCGCGGAGCGGCCCTTCTCCGACGATGCGGCATCGAAGCTGGGGACAGGAAGGCATGAGACTTCCGACCGCCCTTAAAACGAGTTCGTGGCCTTTGCTCGGCAGCAAGTCGCCGACGACGAGAATCTCCGGAGCTAACTTCCCTGCCTCAGATGGATTCGGAGAAAAAAGACTCGGATTCACACCGTTGTGCACGACGGCACTCTGGATTCCGTCCGGCATTCCACTTTCCATGATCCGCTGCACCCTGCCGCTGACGCAAATTACGGTCCGCGCCGCACGGTAGACGTCCACCGAGACCTTCCGCCTCCACGCCGCCGGAAGCCCACCCAGAGAGCAGGTGTTGAACACATCCAGCCCATGCACGGTAACCACGAATGGAATATTCAAGCGCTTGGAGAGCAACGCCGCCGCGTGGCCGCAAGGCAGAGCCGCGTGCGCGTGGATAACATCAATCGGCTTAACGCTGTGCAGTTGGCGTATTCGTCCCAAAAGGCGGGCGTACAGCAGATAGCCCGCGCTGGAAAGCCCCAAAGTTCCGGGAACTTGCGGGTATCGCACCCAATCAGCCGCAGCCGATGAACTCGAGTGTCTTCGTGGATGGTAGATCGGCGAAACCGCGATCACACTGGAGTCGACACCAAACTGCTTAAATTCCTGAATCGGTTCGGCAACGAAGCAACCGTACACCTCATTTTGGTCCGACGGAAAAAATGGGGTCAGTGTCAAGACGTGCAGCGCCGCCGCTATGTCCTCGGATGGGGACATCAGTTTCCCTCCCCTTGAGGCCGCGCCAATTCCTGGGCTAGAACAAGCAGGCGTTCAACATGCTTGCTCCAACTGAAGTCGCGGGCACGCCGGAGGCCGTTTTTCGACAGTTTTTCGGTCAACTCCGGCGATTCCTGCACTCGCAGTACTTGGTGTGCCAAGGCATCTGGAGAGAAGCGGGGAAAATAAATTCCCGCATCTTCACAAATTTCGCGATGCACCGGCAAATCCGACGCCACTACCGGCAGGCCACTCGACATCGCTTCGATCAGCGGATGAGCGAAGGATTCGGCGTACGCCGGTGCGACATAAATGTGGCAGGCGCGATAGAGGTGATGCAGCGAGCGGTAAGGGATCGTTCCAAGTTCGACGATTTCCCCGCTTCCCCGAAGAGTGTTGGCGAGCAACGCCGCAGAATCGGCTCGGTAGGTCCCTGGATTCTCGCCGGATTTCAGTTGGCAGGTGAGAAAGAGTTTCACTTTCTTTCCCTTCAAACGGCTGCTCAAGATCGGCATTGCCCGAAATAAGGTTTCAAAGTTCCGGTAATAATTGTAGTGGCTCACAAAAAGCAGGCGGAGAGCGTCTTGCGCCTGTTCGAGCTGGACTTGAGCCGTCTCCGGCAAAGGCGTGGCATCGCTCCTGAAAGCGTCTGGGTCAAATCCGTGGTGCACCGACAGTACTTTTCTGCCACTCCACTCGCTCAATTCGCGGGCAAACGCTGCACTCGGGGCAACGGTAATATCGGCGCGGCTTATGGATCGCCGAGCCAACCAGCCCTTGAGCAATGTGTCTGTCCAGATAGCGTAATCTCCGCGAGCACGAACGTCCCGAAGGAAATCGCCAGAAGTGTAAAGCGAGTTGCGAGACAGGAGGATTTGCGGGACCGGGCAGTTCCAGAGCGCAAAGTTACCCGCCGAAATCAACACCTGCGCTTTGCTCTGCCGGATCAGTTTCGGCAACGCCGTCTGCTCCTGGATAAAACGCCGGAATGCCCCTGGGCTTGCAGAGATTTCGACAAAGGAAACGTTGGGAAGCATTTCAAACTCCGCGCGAATCGCTGGGTTCAACAACACCGTGGTTGCCGCATCCACTCTCCGCGCGAGATGAGGAATCACATTGCGCAGATAGGTAAGGCCTCCTCCCGCGCTGGCGGAGAGGCCATTGATAAACAATCTGATCATCGGTTGGGTACGATAGCCCGGAAATCGGCTGGCAACGGACGGGACGCGCGGGAAACGGCGCCGACTGCTGGAACCACGGCGGCGTCAGGAATGAGATCTGCGAGCACAAATGCAAACGCCCAGAACAATAAACAGAGATAGGAACCCACAGCAAAGAGCCAATCCTCAAAGCTGGCATGGATAAGACCGGCCAACACGACCATGGCCAGCGGAATCGAGTAGTGGGTTGGGTCAGAGGTTCGTCTCATCCAGGCGCAGACCTTCCACACGTTTGACACCGTCACGGCGATGAGTGCAACAAAGGGCAACACGCCCACCAGACCTACCCACTCGACGATGCTGATGTAGCTGCTGCCGTGCTCACGATTCTCTTCAGCGTTTGAAGAGAAATTCCCGGGGCCCATTCCCGGATCCTCGCCTGTCGGGCTCGTGCCGTATCCCGTTCCAAACCAGGGATGCTCTTTGATCGAGGCAATCGACTCATCCCAAGGTCCCTGCCGCGAACCTAGCACGCCTTTTTCCTTGTGCCCTTTATACAGAACTGCGTCCTTCAGGTCATCAAGCTGCATGTATAAGGTTTCTGGCGCCAACATCCCACTGACCGAAGTCACAAAGAGTGCCAGTGCCGCTATCTTCACCAACAATTTGTATTGGTGCAGACAAACACAAAAGATAACGGTAACGAACATCACCGAAGCCATTCCAGCGCGGGCCATGCTGAAATGAACAAGGTAGACACAAAGAAGCAGAGCGACCAGCCTTCTGCCCTTTACCTGGAGCCCATCGCTGGTCAGCCATCCCCACAACAGGATGGGAAACACTCCGATACTCATCGCCGCACCGAGGGAATTGGGATTACCCCAGACATTTGGCCTCAGGCCAAAAGTACAGGCCGCCGAAGCATAGACTGCTATCTCACTCCCCAAGAGCATACCTTGGAAGAAACGGTCCTCCCGACCGAGAACGGCCAAGCGGGCACCCGAGGCGCAATAAAGAAAAAGCAGGAACAGGCTCAAAGCCTTGAGGGCTGCCATTTGGAAAAACGAAGAGACAGTGGCGGACACAAACGCGGCGCAGGCGCAAGAGAACGCGATCAGATGGATCGATCCGAAAGGTCTGTCAGGTGTCTTCGTCCAGACAATGAAGCCTGCCACCGCACCCACCGCTAGCACTACCCAGCGCCCCTGGGTCCCGGCACCTTGCAGGGGGACCTTCAGGCCAGCCCAAACAAAGGTGATGATCAGGAGAACAAAAAAGCGCTCCTTATATCTCCAGAGGCAGGCGACGATCACCTCCAGCGCCAAGATCGCGCCCAGGTAGGAAACGTTGCCGAAGTATTGCAAGTGGAAATAAACAAGATACAGCACCGCGCTCAAGCCCAGCACGATAGATACCCAATGCAGCGGTTTCAAGGTCATCGTTCTCTCGTCGCTGTACCGATCGCAGCTGCAGCCAGACCATCGGCGCATGCTTCCGGCGAGTAGTTTCGAATTCGTTCCAGGCTATGAGCGCTCATCCGCTGTCTCAGTTCCCCATCCCGCACCACAGAGTCGATCGCCAGGCTGAGTTTCTCCGAATCTCGGGGAGGCACGACACAGCCATTCCACCCCTCCTCGACCAGATCGGCCGAACATCCCGCGACATTGCTCACGATAATCGGCAGTCCGCACGCCATCGCTTCATTCACCACCAAACCCCAAGTGTCGCTGTGTGTCGGTAGAACCAGGACTTCCGCCAGCGCATATAGGCCAGCCAGATCTTCCCGCTGCGCGAATCCCGGGAAACAAACCGTCCCGCCGTTGATCCGTTGGGCCTGTTGCGCCAGATCCTCTCTGGAGACTCCATCGCCGGCAAACACCAAGCCTACCTGGGATCGCAGACCGCTCTCTAGTTTGGCATAGGCTTCGAGGAGATCAAAGACACCTTTTTCCGGCACCAAACGGCCCACAAAAAGAACAAACCGCGAGGGCAATTTCAGTTTCTCTCGAAGTTCAGTTGCCTGGGCCCTGGTGTTCGCCGCCCGGACCGCAAAGAACTGGTTATCGACCGCGTTGGGTGCTGTGAATATGACGTCTTCGCTGGCTCCGAGAGTTCGGAGATAGGCAAACGAGGATTTTCCGGGTACGACAAAAGCAGCACAAGAGCTCACAAAATATCGCTTCAGCCATTCCACAGCGGCACGTTCGGACCGTTTGTCTCGCTGGGTACTCTCTGTCCACAGGACAAACCGTACACTGTGCCGGCGAGCCCACCACAGCGATTCCCAAGACGCGGGATAGTTGTAACCGCCACAAAGAATGGCCTGGGGGCGCGCCGCAGCTAATGCCGCCCGCAACCCGTGATTCACAAGAAGACTGCGCTTTCCTGCTCGCCACCGCCAAGAGGGCAGAACTTCATAGGAAAAACGAATCTCGTCGGTATAAATGCGCCACTGTCGAAGCGCCTCGTCGGTCTCCGCCAGAAAAATGACTTGCAGATCCACCCCGGCGCGAGCTGCGAGAGCGTTAAACACCGGGATACGGTAAGGGGCAATGATTTCGGTAAGGAGTACAGTCTTTCGAGTCATAACGATGGGCCGGGCACTCTCCTCGCAGGCATGCGCTCCACAGGACATGCGAACAAATCCTGCGGAGATTCGATTCGATTAGTGACCGCCACCAGACCTCTCATCCCTAATTCAAAAATTCGATGTCCGACTCCAGCAAAGATACTGATCGCCTCCTCAAGGTTCGCGTTTGGCCGGCATCCCAACACCACTAGCGGCGGCCGTCTCCCGGCCCGCTCGCCGCCTCCACAGGAGGATAGTAATATCATGGGTTACCACTGCCGTGTACGGCTTGGACATTTTTACCACATGGGTCCTCCGTCGTTTTCGGAAACAGGGAGCAAGCGTGATGACTCAACTTCGAACAGTGAGCCTGCCGCAGGATCTTTGCGTGGAAGCGGAAAGGCAGTTTGGAGGCCACTTTGACAGCCTCGAAGCTCTGCTGGCATTTGTACTGCAGGAGATCACCAAGGTCGATGCCAGCCTTCTGGATCAGGCCGAAGAAAAGATCATCGAACAGCGCCTGAAAGACCTAGGCTACCTTTGAAGCGCCTGCGACCTCGGGCGGCCACTAGCGAATGAAGCCACGATCCCTTGTTCTGGTTACAGTAGACTGTCTGCGAGCCGATCATGTCGGTTTTCTGGGATACTCCAGGCCCGTCACGCCGTTCCTGGATTCACTGGCCGAGAGCGGTGCGGTGTTTGCCGATGCGATTGTAGCCGGTGTACCTACTTATTTCTCATTCCCTGCCATCCTCGCATCGCGTTACCCGTTAGCGTTCGGGCGCGACATCCTGGGGATTGCTCCTCACGAACAGACGATCGCCAGCGCGCTGAAAGATGCCGGGTATCGAACTGCGGCTTTTGTGGCAGGCAACCCTTATCTGAGTTCGCGCTTCGGATACAACCAGGGCTTCGATACCTTCGATGATTTTCTGAACTCGATCCCTGACAGCGAGCCGTCATCCCCGGGAAACGGCTTCAAGTCCAACTTGAATCGACTTGTCCAGTCGACCGCGAGCCACAATAGTCTCACCGCAGCCGCATACGAAGAACTCTACTTCTGGTACTGCCAGTGGCGTTCGACCGCCGAAAACGTCTCCATGGGTGCGCTGCGGCGCTATCCCGCGGCCAACGTCGTCGTCGATCGAGCCTGCTCCTGGCTGAATGGACTTGCGGGAGAACCTTTCTTCCTCTGGCTGCACCTGATGGATCCACACCACCCCTACTATCCTCCGGAGGACGCCTTATCCGCCATCAAGTCGAAGATCAGCGCGCGTCGAGCAAGCTTTCTGAATTCTTTCTGGAACCGGGAGAATATTTCGGTTCGCAGGCTGAAGCGATACCGTGAGGAAATTGTTTCCCTCTACGACGCAGGTATTTACTGGGTCGATAAGCAGGTCTCCCGACTGGTAAGCGCGCTGTCGCAATCGCAACGTTGGGACGACTTGGTGTTCGCCGTCACCGCCGATCACGGGGAAGAATTTCTTGAACATGGCGCCCGCTATCACTCCCCGGTGAGCCTATCGGAGCAACTGATTCACGTGCCTCTGCTGCTGCATGCGCCCGCACTGTCCAGAAAACAGCGCGTGCGAGCACCGTTCAGCCTGCTTCATCTCGCGCCCACGCTGCTGGATGCTGTCGGCCTGCCGACTCCGACAAATTTTCAGGGACGGAGCATTTGGCCACAACTCCTCAGCGGAGAGCTACCGAGCGAACCAGCGGTTGTGGAATGTGTCGAAGCCTGCACCAACCCATTTCGGCGTGGCGACCGCATTCGGCCACGCCTGATGGCGGTTCGCGACCAATCCTACAAATTGGTAATCAATTTCGGTGAAAAGTCAGAGCGGCTGTATGACCTGAAAAATGATCCGGAGGAGCGCGCCGCTCTTCCTCCCGGCGATTTGCCCGCAGTGCGCGCTCGACTTCTGCAGGTAGCTCACAAACATCTGCAAGAGACCAGTCGCGCCCGGACGGCCAACATGCGTTTGCGCTCCTGCCTTCGCGAGCTTCGAGCCCACTTGTTAAAGTGCATCGCAGAACGCAGAATGACTCAGGCGCCAGGGAAGGGAAACCCTTGAGATTGTGGCAACATGGATAAGGTTCGGATACTGTTTCTCCCCGGGGTGGATGCAGACAATACCAACGCCCAGAGTCTGAACGTTCGTGAGCTCGCGTTGCGACTCGATCCCGAGCTTCTCCAAAGCACGCTCTGGTACGAACAGGAACCCGACCCACGGTTAAGGAACCGCGACGGGATCCGGCTGCTGCAATTGCCGGCTCGCGGTAAAACCTTTCGCATCGCAAGGGAACTCCTGGCTGGCTACGACATCGTCGCCTACATCGACTACAGCTTCGCGAGCTATTTCTTTCTTCACCTGCCGCGCGCCGTGCGCGGGCACACGAAATCGGTCTTCCACGCCGAAGCGCCCCAGGCCCAGATGGAGAATCCCTCGCGTGGGCTGCTGTTCCTCTATCAGGGTACCTTTCCCCACTGTGACGTTTACACTGCCATCACGGAATTCGTCGCCCGCGATATCTACAACTCGGTAAGAAAGCAAACCGCCTATATTCTTCCGGTAGGCGTTGATACCAGTTTGTTCACGCCTCCTTCGCAGCGAACCAGATCTGTCCCCACCGTGCTGTTCGCAGGAACGTTGGTGGAACGCAAGGGCCCCCAGTACGTGATCGACGCCGCCGCCACTTTCCGTGACACGCAGTTCCGGCTGGTGGGAGCCGGGAGGGAGGGATTCGAAGCGGCCCTGCAAGAGAAAATCACTCGCCTGGGCTTGAATAATGTGACGTTAGAGGGTTCCAAGAGCCAGTCGCAGATACTTGAAATCATGCGCAGCAGCGACATTTTTATTCTGCCATCGCGGTTAGAGGGAATACCCAAGGTCACGCTCGAGGCGGCGGCCGTTGGTTTGCCGTGCATCGTGTTTCGCGACTACGAAACTCCGTCCGTTGTGGATGGAGTCACTGGCTTTCAGGTCGCAACTCCCGACGAGATGATGCAGCGCCTGGGACAGCTGATCTCCGATCGTTCGCTGCGAGAGCAAATGGGACTCGCAGCGCGCAGGCATGCGCTGCAGTTCGATTGGGACTTGGTGAGCAGGCTGTGGCAGAATGCTTACCTCGAAATTGCTGCGGCGCGGACGGCTTGACCGCGGAAAGAGTCCTCGCGTCAGCCCGGTCGGCCTGCCACGTTCGCTGATCCTATTTACCAAGCTTTGTAGCTCACCAGGGCAACCTGATACGAAAGCCTCTTGGTCCAATCGCTCGCCAGCAAACTCGGCTCTTCGCTCGAAAATGCGGAGCCTGGGTGAGCCATGAGTTCGATCAGCGGCTCCGCCGGAGGCCGGGCAGCACAAACTCTGATAAAAACCTCCAGGTCCGTAAATATTCCCGTGGTCTTGAATCCAATACACCTTAAGGCCTGGTTGTAGAGCCACTTCTTTGCAAGCAGGCCCCTGCTCGCGAACGCCGCGGGGTCATACATATTCCGGCTGATTCTGGCTTTGTTGATCCGGTAGCGGCGACGCAGGGCAGCCAGAACCGGGAGCATCTGCGGAATGGTATGAACATGGTGATGACTGTCCAAGTGACTCGGTTGCACCCCGAACTGGATTAGATTGTCAATCTGTGCACACCATTCCTCGTAAATGGCCCTTAGCATCGGCGCACTGATCCTGACCTCACGGATGGCATTGCCTTTAAAGCAGTTGTGCTCGTCGAGAATGCTGGAGAGAGCGGTGGGATTCTCCGCGCCCAGACGCTGGAACTCGGTTAGATTCAGGTGCACTCCGAACGAACAGTTGGGAAAACGGTGCAGCATACGTGCGGCCGGGATAACGGCGGACCCGTTTGACAGCATGGTCGCCGACGTAATGACCCCGGCCTCCATGGCCCGAAAGATCGCCTCATTCACCTCCGCGCTCAAACCGAGGTCATCCGCGTTAACAATGATTTGAATCGGCATTATCGATCAACCCGGTCATCGTGAAAACGGCGTCTTCCCCGCCGCGCCGAAAACACGGTTGCGAATTGCGGCCACGATCATCTTGTCGTCATCGTCCAATCCGGTCAGCAACGCCAATCCACAGAACGATGCGTAGGACACGACCAATGCAATTCCAATCCCCAACCACTCCGGATGAAGAGACGACGACCGGAAAAGCAGCCGCAACCCCGCCGTAACTGCCAGGCTCGCAAAGCAAGGCCCGAGCAAGCGAAGATACGTCCGATTGTAAGGCGATAATCGCAGTGCCGCCCGGACCTGACGCAGATTCAGATAATTGCTCAAAGCGTTGGTCAGGGCCGCTGCCAGCGCCACTCCGGCAATTCCAAACGGCCGCACTAAACCCAGAGAGGCCGCGACCATGAATACTGCCATGACCACCTGCACGCGAATCAGGCGGGCCTGGTTCCCCGACATAAGCAGCAGATAGCCGACCGAACCTACTCCGGCATTCACCAATTGCCCCAGTGTGCCCAGAATCAGCACCAGCCAGCCTGCCTCAAATGCCGCGCCAAACAAGCGCATCAGGGGCTTTGAGAAGACGATCATGACCAATGCCAAGGGCACGGTCGATCCCAATATCCATTTCGTCAAAGTCTGAAAAAGCCGGCCCAGTAGAGCGTGCTCTCCGCGGGCATGCAAATCGGCGATCGTCGGAGAAAAGATCTGGTTGACCGACTGCAGCGCCACCGGCACAAACGCAACCAGCGTGGCCGCCACGGCATAGATTCCCACTTGTCGGACGTCCAGAAAAACTCCCAGCAGAAATATGTCGGTTTGGCTGAGTATGAAACCCAAGAAATTGAAGCCGAATACGGCGGCGGAAAACCAGAACACTTCACGCTCCAGGGGAACGGCGGTGTCCGGAGCCCGCCTTGCCTGCCTCGGCATCAGCCGCCACCCCGCCACCGACAGCAACACGAGGACAATAACTGAACTTGCTACCTGAGCCAGCAAATATCCGCGAAGCCCGAAGCCCAAACTGAGCAGCGCCACCGCGAAAACAATGTTCAACGGACTTCCGATGAAGTTGGTAATGATGGTTCGAAGCGCGACGTCTTTATATCCCGCCAGAACCTGGCCCAAAAAAGTTGTGAACACGCCCAGCACCAGAAGGAGAGCAAATAGGTGAAGAAAGGGTACGAGAGCCGGCGCATGATAGAGGCTCCGCGCCACCCACGGCCCGAGGGCCAGCATTGCCGCCGCCAGCAGCACATTCCCAACCGCCAGCAACAGGAACGCCCGGCGAAGAAAGCTATACAAGCGCTGCCATTGTTCCGTCGCCGAATAGGCCGCCACAAAGCGCACCGCCGCTTGCGGTAGACCTAGTCCGCTGAAAAGTCCGAAGAAGCCAACGATCGTCATTCCCAGCGCGTAGATTCCGAGCGCCTCCGCGCCCAACACTCGCGCCAGGTAGATTTTGAAGAGATATCCCGCACCCGCGGTAAACAGAGTTCCCGCGAAGAAGACTGCCGAATGCCGCGAGATCTGTCCCATCTCACTACGAAATCGCGCTTCAGGACTGGCAGAGAGCGCCGACTGCGACGCCTCGAGAGCTGTATCGGGGATGTTCAATATATGCCTGTGCGCGCCTGCTGCCGAATCGGTCTTTTCGAATGATGTTCCAGATTATCTCAAACCGCCCGCCCACGGTTGGGAGAGAATTTCAGCGGTACCTGGGATCAAAAAAAGGCGGGAAGTCGCCCCTTCTAGCCGTGACAATCACTACCGATCCAAACAAGCGGCGTTCAATGCGAAAACTTCCGACAGGACCTCCGGAGAAATCGCCTGCACCAGTCGGCGCGCCGTATCCGCTCTGGGCATAACCGCGCCCAACATTTCTGGAATGCGCAGCAGTTCATCCGGAGATTCCAGCATCCGCCCCACACCGAAGCGGACATACTGAGGAGCATATCCAGTGTAGGCATGGCGCAACCATCCGCACAAAAAAACAGGGATTCCAACCGATGCACATTCGCAAGCGACTGTCGATTCAACCGTCACTGCGCACCATGTCTTCTGCAGAATCTCGTGAGACAGTGGCGCATCTATCACGCTCACCAATTTGCGGTCGGCCTCGCTCAAGGTCCGTGCCAACAAGCGGAGCCGCTGCCGGGCGGTCTCAAACGGATGCAGCTTCAAAACCACGGTCTTTCCCGACCTGCGGGCAGCCGCACAGAGGCGGGGCAGCAACTCGCGGTAAATCGGCTCCACCCGCCAGAAATCCACTTCATACGGCTCTGTGAAAAACGTAATCCAGGGAGCCTGCTCACTCCAGACTGAACCATTCTCTCGCGGCGGAGACGCCGCTCCGATCCGAATCCTGTCGGCATCGACTCCGCAGATGCGTTCCAGATAGTCACGCTCCATCTCGCCTTTCGCCAGATAATTCGAAAACCGCAGATTTTTGTGCGCCATGCGGCAATCGAGCGCCCCATGATGGCACGCTACTGCCGGAATTTTCCGCTCCGCGGCCAGCAGCAGAGGAATCCGTGTGTAGGGATTCGAATCGTCGGCGCTCAGACACCCCACTACCGAATGCGTCTCAAAGACCTGTAGCCAGGCATCACGAACCCCGAGTCCCCAGCGCAACCAATGCGGCCCCTGCTTCAAAATCTCGAGGTGAACTGGCAACCTAAATGCCGGATGCGCTTGCAGCGACTGCTCCATCTGCGTCCAGCAGATTTCAAGTTTCTGCAATTCTTCCCGGTCGCACTTCTTGGTTGCAAAACTCGCCAGCAGCGCCGTCTGCACATTCGCCGGAACCGGCGACACGGCTGCGGACTCGCGCGCTACAACCAGTAGGAATTTCTTGTCGGGCAACGTTCCGGCATAACCGAGCGCGGTTTTCGTGACATTCGAATAGGCTGTCGGAAGCAGCAGAACCGGCTCCGATCCCGATTTCCCTTTTGACGATGGCGCCGGTGACCCCGCAAACCTCCTCCGCCAGCGGTAGTGCGGATCGTACTTGTCGTATACCACCTGGCGGAATTGCACAAAGGTCAGGTTCGCAGCCGCAGTAGCGCTGCGACGCACAATGCCGGGCACCAGACGCTCCCGCAGTCCCCGGTGGAGCACTTGCAGCGGTATTCCCAATTGGAGTCGCAAAACGTCTGCTGTTACCGAAGGCCGGCTCGCCGCCAGCGTGCGACATCCTCTGAGCTTCTCCGCCAGCCGGAGTGCGAGCCTCACATCCTGCAATTCCGGCTGCAGCATCAAACCAATCACGTCCCACCAGTCGATGCCAAAATCGTCTACCACCCATCCCATGCCGGGTTGAAGCAAATTACGCCAAATCTGCATGTCCTCAATTTCGACTGCAAGGTCGAAAACGCTGAAGACAGGGCACCCCAGCGCAGCACTCCGTTCGTCATAAAAAGATCTTGGCGCTCGACCCAGGTCGATCACCGAATCCCAGTGCTGGCGCATCCACGAACCGTGAAAGTCGTCGTCGGGATGTAAGAGGAGAACTCGCATAAAAACAGGTGTCAGGTCTTAGGTCCTAGGTCTTAGGTGCCAGGTCTCAGGGGTTGGCGAATTTCCTCAGACCTAAGTCCTGACACCTGGGCCCTGGTTCTTCAGCGCGTCACGACCGCCCAACTGAGCGGCGTTCCGCGCTCCACATCGCAGGCCGCGCGTTTTCCCAGAACTTCGTTGAGGTGCCGTGGATGCAATCCATCCGCTGGACGAATCGAACGCACGTTCTGTTTGGTAAACAACTCGCCCTTCTTCATATTTTCGACCACGAACAGCGAGCGTCGAAACTTTCGGCTGTTCGCCTCGCGCGGCCCGGAGCCAAACTGCACCGAGCCGAGAGCTTTCTCGGCAGTGCGTACCGCCTCCACCATTGCCTTGAATTCCTGGGGTTCGAGCGAGAACGCGCCGTCCGGCCCGCCATCCGCCCGGCGCAAGCAGAGATGTTTCTCAATGATGCAGGCTCCCAGCGCCACGGCGGCGACGGGGACCGCGATTCCCATCGTGTGATCGGAAAGTCCCACGGGACAGCCGAAGCGGCGCGCCAATTCCGGAATGGTGAGCAGGTTCGCCTCCTCCGGCGGCGCCGGATAAGCGCTCGTACACTTCAAGAGCGCAATCTGCGCCGGTCCATTCCCGGGCGCGGCTCCGCGGGCCGCCTCGACCGCTTCGGAGATTTCACCCTCGCTGGCCATGCCCGTGGACATAATCAGCGGCTTCCCGGTTCGAGCCATCTTCTGGATCAGGCCGATGTCCACGAGTTCAAACGACGCCACCTTGTGC
This sequence comes from uncultured Acidobacteriaceae bacterium, assembly GCA_963752985.1. Taxonomy (GTDB): domain Bacteria; phylum Acidobacteriota; class Terriglobia; order Terriglobales; family Acidobacteriaceae; genus Acidiflorens. The sequence continues at coordinate 101,475 of CAVWAN010000012.1, read as the reverse complement.
GCCGGAACATTCATCTGTTCGAGAAAGTCGACCGCACTATCGTCGAACGCACTCGAAAACAGGTGCATCCCCAGTTCGTCCGCGATCTCTTTCAGCTTCGGCTGCCACTCCCACGGCGTAAACGCCTCCTGGTAGAGGTCGTGAAGAATGCGGCCATCCCACAGTGTGCCCCCCGCAATCCGAAAACACTCTTTGTCACTGCGCAGCGTGATCGTATCGGCCGTGTAGGTCTGGAGTTTAACCGCATCGGCACCGGCGTCCTTGGCGGCGCGAACAATCCGGACCGCCTGATCAAAACTCCGATTATGATTGGCGGATAGCTCGGCAACGATGTAAACGGGATGGGTGGGACCGACAAGCCGATTCGGAACCGCGCCGTCGATCGTCAATTCGACGCAAGTCGTTTCCATACCCAAACCCTCCCCTGGCCCAGATCGCCGATGGCAGGAAGCTGCAGTGCTAATTCGTTCACCGGGGAGTCGTAGTCCGGTTCCTTTCCCTCCCGCGCCGCGAGCCAGGCATTTACCACCCGGCTGAGAAAATAATAGGTGGAGCTATGAAAGATCACCTTTTCAAGCGTAACGCCCGGGATGCTGAGGATCTGCAACTCGGAATCCTTGAGGTAGCGATTGTGCCACGGCGTCACCACGGGTTGGAGACCAACTTGTTGCCGGAGCGCGTTTATCTTGTCCAGTCCATCCTGGCTATTTTCGACCATCGCGTACACACCACCCACACGGAGCAGACCGGTCAATTCGGTGATTGCTCTCTTCTGAGTTTCCCAATCAGGCAGATTGATAATGACCCTCTCCGTATAGATGAGGTCGAAGTCTCGGGGCAGATCGTGGAGGTTCGTCACGTCACCTTCCCGGAACTGTATGGTGCCGACCAGAGTCTCCGTAGCAGCAGTTTGGGAGGCTGCCCCGACCATGTCTGCCACGTAGTCGATGGCCGTGATATCGACCTGAAAGCGCCGCGCTAGTTCGATGGCGGCGACGCCGTTGCCGCAGCCCACGTCGAGCACCTTCATGCCGGGTCGCACAAACTCGGCGATCGTTTTGAGCTCCAGTTCCTTGGCGATGATGTCTCGGGTGCCCGCCCACCTCCCCAAGCCAGCACGGCTGTTCCAATAGGCGCGAACGCTATCGTCCTGTTTCACGCTACTCATTCTGCCTCCCATCCGCTTCCATTCAGTTTCGCCGCCACCCGTTCTGCGCCCCGATCGTCCACCAACTTCCTTCCCATCTCCGACATCGCCTGCCGCCTTTCCGCCGACGCAAGCAAGCTAGCCAAGTGTTCCGCAAGCAGGCCTGGTGTTGCGTCCCCTCCCAAGTGGATGGCTATCCCCCGGCGACCCAACTCTTCCGCAGCTGCACGCTGGTTATCCGCCAGTACGATCAGCAAAGCCGGCAACCCAAGAAAGCACATCTCCAAGCTGGTCGTACCGGCGGCCGCAACCGCGACGTCCGCTGAAGCGATCAGCTCTGGCATGTTCGTCGCGTTCTCGACCATATGGACCGTGCCACGATGCCGTTCTATGAGTTCCCGCAGTTCGTGCAGATGCGGATTGCTGCCGCCCACAACCACGGTTGCTTCCAATTCGCGTTTCGCCAAAATCACGTGCAAAACTCGCTCCGTAATGTTATGCGGGTCGCTACCACCCATCGTGACCAGTACTTTCCGCACGATCGCCGGAGTCTCCCGCTTCCAATTCCGCCACGCGGCAAATTCGCGCCGTAACATAGCAAACTGCGGACCAATCAGCAGTTTGGTTGAGAGTTCGCGGTTTCGATACAACACTTCGTCAGCATAGACGTTCTGATTCAGCACGAGATCCGCGGAGTAGCGTCCAGCGTGGCCATTGTCGTCGATGAACAGAACGTTGCGGCCGCGCCTTTTCAGACTCGCCTGATATTCCGCACCAAATTCGTAGCCGTCGACCACCACCCACGATGCGTCATGCTTCTGCGCCAACTGGGCCGTTTCCTCCGCATCAGCGGCGCTACCCACCAGGACACCGAGTCGCGCCACCTCGAACCCCTCGTTTCGCAGCCGTTCCTTCACCGCGAGCGGGGCGTCGGCCATCGCGAAAATAGCGTTCCCTCCCGCATCCTGCCAAGCTTGCGCCAGCGCCAAACAGCGCATCACATGCCCCGTTCCTATCGCAAGGCTGGCATCGGCTCGAATCAAAAGTACGCCTGGTTTCATCGACTCCTCCGAAAGTTACATCAATCGCCGTTTTGAATTTCGCGGGTTGAACGCATCCGCGAGCGTATCAGCGAACTCGGAATACCGGCTCAATCATCTCTCCTTCAAGGTGCTCTTCCGGACGTAGTTCGCTCAGCCATTTCGACACTGTTTTGCACACCTCCGCGTACACTCGTAGGGTTTGTTCAATCGCCAGCGGATCGTGCGCCGCCGTCATGTTATGCGTTGCCAGAAGCAGCACTCCACGTTTTACGCATTCTTGCGTGAACAGACTCCGCACAAGAAGACTATCTTTGCCGTCGGCATCGAGGAATCTAATCAACGACCAAACGGGATAACCAATGCACTTGATGCGATCCTGCAACCCCGCCTGTTTAGCCAGCACGTTTAATCCCTCTTGCAGAACGCGTCCGTTCGCATCCATGCGGGCTAGCGCGTCGGTGGTTTCCAGGACGTCCAGCACTTTCATCGCCGCAGCCATCGACGCTACTTCACCCCCGAAGGTGAAGCTAAAAAAAATATCTTCAAACACCTTCATGATGTCTGCTCTTCCCACTACGCACGAAATGGGGAATCCGTTGCCCAGCGCCTTGCCAAAACACGCCAGGTCGGGAGTCACGCCGAACTTTTTCTGCGCACCGCCCAGCCCGAAATGAAAACCACTGCAGATTTCGTCGAAAATGAGCAGCGCTCCGTGCTGGTGCGCCAGGTCTCTCACGCCTTCCAGAAAGCCCGATGCTGGAGGCCAGAAGTTCACCGGTTCCATGATGACTGCGGCGAACTCGCCTTCGCGTGCGTGCAACAGTTTCCGGAGTGATTCCAGGTCGTTGTACACGAACGGATGCGTCAGCACCCGCACCGCTTGCGGAACCCCAGCATTCCGCGTCGTGCTGCCGATGTACCAATCCTGCCATCCGTGGTAGCCGCAGCACGCAATACGCTCGCGTCCGGTGAGGGCGCGCGCGGCGCGGACCGATCCAGAAGTGGCGTCCGATCCATTCTTGCCAAAGCGGACCTTTTCCGCGCACGGGATGAGCCGGGTCAGCCGCTCCGCTAATTCCACTTCCAGCGGGTGCGGCAAAGAAAAGCTGTGCCCCCGTCCCAACTGCTCCGCCACCGCTGCATTCACCCCTTCGTGCGCGTAGCCGAGAATGTTCGGCAGCAGTCCCTGGATGTAGTCGATATATTCATTCCCATCCACATCCCAAACCCGGCAACCTTTGCCCTTGGCCAGGAACACCGGCGCCACACCACGGACGTGCTGGTCCGAGCCCTTGCTGAAAGTCTGCGAAGAACCCGGAATCACCTTGCCCGCCCGCTCCAGCCAGGCTTTCGATTTTTCAATCGGCCGGCGCGGCGCCGCCGCCGCGCGCGCATCTTCGAAAAGGCTCTTGTAGTATCCACGGTTGGAAACAATTTCCGAGTTCATCTTGTCCAGTCCCGGAGTCTTTTCCAGCAATTCCAGAACATCTTTCATTCCGAAACTCTCTCTCCCGCGAAAAGCCCTGTACACCGCCCGGATGAACTCAAGGTCCTCCATCTCGTCAACCGTCCAGCGGTAATGCTGGGACAAGGACGTCGAATCGTTCTCTATACTTGCGGTTCGAAACTTTTCCGAACGCAGATACGGGGTCACGTGTTCACGCTCCGAAGCCTTCCTCGCCTCGTGCCATGCCCGTTCCAGCGCGGCAAAGGAAAAAATCTCCGTATCCAGCCCATCGGGATAGCTTCGCACCATGGCATTGGAGGCGTAATCAAGATCGCCGCGTTGAAAGCGGCGCACCACGCGATCGATCACTTCCGGATCAATCAAGGGGCAGTCGGCTGTGATGCGCACTACCTGCGCGGCTTTCTCCGCACGTGCCGCATGGTAGAAACGATCCAGGACATCGTCTTCGCTGCCTCGATGACAAGCAACGTCGCTCTCCCGGCACATTTTCTCGATGGCGTCGTCCGCTCGAGCGGTGGAAGTCGCCACCACTACCCGATCCACCAGCCGGGATCGTTTCACCCGTTGAATGACTTGCCACAACATTGGACGTCCTTCGATGTCCGCCAGGCTCTTGCCCGGCAACCGGCTCGATCCCATTCGCGCCTGAATGATCGCCACCACCGGCCCCTTGCTCGGTTCGCTCGTCCAGTTCAGCGGCTGCGGCCTTCCTTCTTCCGACGATTTCTTGGCTGCTTCCACCACACGGATCACATCTCGTCCTTGCTCAAGATCGATCATGGGTCCCGTTCTGCTCCCGAGCGATTCCAGGAAGTGAACCATCTCCGCCACATACATGTCGTTGGCTTCAAATTGGTACGGGATACTGTTCCAGCCGGGCTGCTCGGCGGAAAACCAGCGCACTTCCGGAAGATTGAAATCCCACAACGCGGTGCCGGCTTCGCCCACAACTTTGCAGGTGCGGGTGTATGCCCGTTGCACAAAATCCAGATGCAGCTCCGCGCGGCGCCGCTCCGGAAAACTCAGGTAGATCCACGCCGAGTCTTCCACATCCACGTCCAGACTGCTGAGGTGCTCCGCCCGGCAAGTCACTTCCGTGGGACGCCCCATCAGCCAGCAAATGTAATCCAGTTCATGAGAACCATCGAGGATGATGCCCCCGCCCAGTTCGCGGCGTGCGCTGTAGCTCTCGCGATAGTGCTGCCAGGGCCGCCAGTCGGGGAGGTATTGCCCCGCTTCTACGTTAAGCCAGAGCACGCGCCCGATCTTTCCCGAATCGATAAGCTCCTTTAGGATCTTCAAGCCGGGATGAAACCGCATGTTGTAGCCGATCTGAACGTTCCGGTCGTGGCGGCGCGCCTCGGCAATCAGCGCCTGGATTCCACCGGATTCATGCGAAAGAGGTTTCTCGATAAAAACGTGGGCTTGAGCCTGCAGGGCGGCCAGCGCCTCCTCCACGTGGCAAACCGGCGGCGTGCAGATCAGCACCATATCCGGCTGGAATTGCCGCAGCGCCTCGCTATAGTCGCCGAAGATTTCCCCGCCCAGCTCCTCACGGCACTCCTTCAGCGTCTCGGGATTGGTGTCGCAAAGCCCAAGATTCCGCACCCCCAGCGACTTGAGATTTCTTGCATGCCGGCGGCCAATGGAACCGCAACCGACTACCAGAGCCCGATACCCTACCCAGTCGGAAGTTCTGGACATGGGATTACATTGACTCCTTGAAAAACCAGTCGCTAGTCGCTAGTCGCTGGTCGTTCGTCAAATCCACTGTCGCTTCGCGAACGACCAGCGACCAGCGACTAACGACCATAATGGCCCACAACTTTCCGCAGCGCGTGAATCACGTCCTCCACATCCTGCGCCGTCATCGAGTGGAACATAGGCAGGCTGATCAGCCGCTCATAAGCGTCTTCGGCCACGGGATACCTATCTTTGGAATTGGACTTGAAGCGCTCGCGATAATACGGATGTTGATGGACCGGAATGTAGTGGACATTCACCCCAATATTCTCCGCCCGCAGCGCTCGAAAAATCTCTCCTCGCCCCACTGAAAGTTTTCCCAGGTTCAGCCGGATCGGATATAAGTGCCACGCCGGATCGACGCCGTCGCGTACCGCAGGAACCGTGATTGCGGAAAAATCCCGGAAGGCCACCGTGTACTGCGCCGCAATTTCCCGGCGTCGCGCCAGGTTCGCATCCAACTTTTCAACCTGCGAGAGTCCCAACGCGCAGGCAATATCGGTCAGCCTGTAATTGAACCCCAGCAGGACCATCTCGTAGAACCACTGTCCCGCTTCCTGCCGCTCGCGCGCTTCGCTGCTGATGCCATGATTGCGAAAGCGCCGCAGCGTCTCCGCCAGCCGCACATCGTTAGTCGCAACCATGCCGCCTTCCCCGGTCGTCAGGTGCTTCACCGGATGAAAGCTGAACACGGTCATGTCGGCGATGCCGCCGACCCGCTTCCTCTTGTATTCGGCGCCCAGCGCGTGGCAGGCGTCTTCAATCAGGAGTGCTCCGTGCTTTGTCGCCAGCTCTACCAATTCATCCAGCGCGGCGGGATGTCCCGCATAGTCGACGGCGATGATGGCCTTCACGCGCGAAGAAAGTTTCCTGGAAACTTCGCCCGGATCGAGGTTCAGCGTGTCCGGCGAGACGTCGGCGAACACCGGCGTTGCACCCTGATACAAAACGCAGTTGGCGGTCGCGCAGAACGTCATGGGGGTAGTAATCGCCTCATCCCCGGGTCCCAGTCCGGCGGCAAAAGCCGCACCGTGCAATGCCGCCGTACCAGAACTGAAGCTGACCGCGTGCCGCACCCCGATCCACGCTGCAAACCGTTCCTCGAACTCACCAACCTTCGGTCCCGTGGTCAGCCAGTCCGACTTCAGAACTTCAACCACCGCCTGGATATCTGCGTCATCCAGGCTTTGCCGCCCGTAGGGCAACAATTTTTCACGCACGGGCGTACCCCCATGGATGGCGAGTGTCTCCAGTTCTGTGGGTAAGGCGCTCATGCTAAGCGGAGGCCGGAACTGCCTCCGCAGCACTCGTTTCCGGCGCTACCAATTCTTCCAGTTCGTGCCGCGTCAGCCAGCGTTCGTTCGTGTCGCTCGAATAACGGAAGCCTTCCGGCAGCGGCTTGGCATTCACCCAGTTTTCCGATTTCCACCAAGGATGCGACGGCTGAATCACGTACATATCTTCGGTCTCGAGCGTTTGCCGTGACTCGTCTTCCGAGACCAGCACTTCGTGCAGCTTCTCTCCAGGACGAATCCCGATGGTTTCCACCTGGCATCCGGGAGCGATGGTTTCCGCCAAGTCCAGCAACCGCATGCTGGGAATCTTCGGAACGAAAATCTCGCCACCGTGCATCTGCTCCAGGCAGCGGATCACAAACTTCACACCCTGCTCCAGAGTCAGCCAGAATCGGGTCATGCGCGGATCGGTGATGGTGATCTTCCCGCGCCGGCGCTGTTCCAGAAAAATCGGAATCACACTGCCCCGGCTGCCCACCACGTTCCCATACCGCGCGCAACTGAAGCGGGTATTTTTCGCGCCCGCATAGGCGTTGGCCTGCACAAACACTTTTTCCGCGCACAGCTTGGTGGCTCCGTACAGATTGATGGGATTCACCGCCTTGTCTGTACTGAGGGCCAGAATGCGGCGCACGCCCTGATCGATGGCCGCATCAATCACATTACGGCCGCCCATGATATTGGTCTGGATCGCCTCAAACGGGTTGTACTCGCAAGCCGGCACCTGCTTGAGCGCCGCCGCGTGCACCACCAGGGTCACGCCCGCGAGCGCCCGCTTCAACCGTTCGACGTCCCGCACGTCTCCAATGAAATACCTCATGCTGGGATGATCGAAGCCTGACGTCCTCATTTCATGCTGCTTTAGTTCATCGCGGCTGAACACCACCAGTCGGTGCGGGTGGTAGTCGCGCAGCATGATCTCCACAAACTTCTTCCCGAACGATCCGGTCCCACCCGTTACCAGTATCGATTCCTGCGGCCAATTCACCATTCCTGTCCCTTCGAAACCTCTTCTTCCAGGTTATGCGGCAAGCTTCAACGCTGATGCTAGAACTCCCGGCAAGGGCTGTCCGCTGGGTCTTTGGCGTTTCCGGAATCCAGCAGAACCTTGTTTTATCGGGTAAGTTCTTGTGCTCGATAGTATAGCTGAGGAGCGCCGAGGTAGGCGCATTTCAGTGGCTGGAGGTGAAGCTCCAGGTCCCACAACCAGCGCCTAAAGGCGGCTCTCAAAACCTAGCACTTACGGTATGCCTAAAGGCATACCCTGATACATCTTACGTGTACTACGGGCCGTTGAACCTTTCAGTGGCTGGAACTTCCCTCCGCGATTTGCAGATCGAGGGCCACACGCTCGCCATTGATGAGTACAGTCCCCGCGTCCAGCAGTTGCTGGCCGGTGCAATCGTACTTCTCGTAACAGCGCAGAGAAGAAAGCGGGAAGAAGAATTCCACGGCTTCCGATACAGCGGGCGCCGACTTACCGGCCAGGTGGATGTTCGTGCTGAAGCCGATCCCGTCGAAATCCTGCGCATCCTTGAAATAAGCCAGCAGGGGACGGACGAGGTGGGCAATGTGGTCATCGAAAGCCGTCGCTGCCAGTTTGTACCGCGACCCCGCGGCCGACGCCTGCAACGTGGAATTCACCGAAAGCTCAAGATAAATTCCCTGGCGGAAGGCCACGAATTTCGGCGGCGCGTAGGCAACAAAGTGGGCCTGCGGCTCCAACTCTTTCACGATCTTATCGACGATTGGCTGATCGGAAAGTTGCACGGCAGCCAGCGCCTGCGCCGAAGTATCGCGTGGCGGCGGAGGGGGTGGTTCCTTCGGCTTTACCGGGCTCAGAGCACTGGGGGCGCGTTCAGTTCCGGTTGGCACCTTATCTGACTGGGCGTTCGCGGCCGTGTCCTCGCCGCGATCCTTATCACTATCACTAGCATCCGCAACCGGCGGTGGCGCCGCATCGTTAAGCCAGATTGAAATGGGCTGCGCATTCAGAAACACCTGCCCCTGCAGCAGCGCCGCCTGCTGGGCGGTCTCGTCTTTAGCGACAAGAAGCTTGAGAGCGCCGCGCGGCGGCAGAAACACCATCAGGTTTTCCGGATGCTCCATGGAAACTCCCATCACTTTTCCCACGATGTGATGCGAAATTTCCACCGCATACCCTTGCACATGCTCGTTGTTCTGAAAGCGCGGAACCGCGGCTTTCAGGAGCGGCATCACCACGTTAAGAAAAGTGCTCCGGGCCCGTTGCTCCGGACTAATTTTCTGCGCGGAGTATGCAGCATAGTAGTTGCCGGTAATCGCGATCACGGTCCTGCCGCTATAGCTGTCAAAGCGAATGGACGCTTGATCCGCGACTTGTTGCCTTGCCTCGTCCAGGTCAAGCTTGCGGCTGAGGTAGAACGGATAATCGAAGTGGGTTGACAGAATGTCCGCGCCAACCTGGCTCAAGTCATCCATGTATTGCTGTTGTAGCGCGCGCAATGCCGGGTCTTTGATTTCCACCGGCGATACCACTTGAGCCAGCGCTGCGCTGGCCGCGAACAGGACCACACCCAGAACAAGGCCCAGCCCACCGGCCTTACTTCTGTGCATAGACCAATCCGGCAGCATGATAGGGAGGATCGGAGATCAGGCGGATGTAGGCAATCAGCGCCTCGATCTCAGTCTTGCTGAGAGTATAGCCGTACGGCGGCATCAATGCTGACTTGTTGAGCGCGGGGCCACCGTGACCGATGATCGCGGTCAGGTCGGCATCGCTCATCTTGTTCAACGTATCGCCTTCGGTGAACGGGTGCGGCTTGACCGCAAGATTATCGTAATTGGAAACCCGCTCCGCGCTCGATTCCGGATTGTGGCAGCGCGCGCAATACTTGTTGTCGAACTGGTATCCCACTTGCTGCTGATATCCCAGCGCAATTTCTTCAACCTTTAGTTCAACTGATTTCCGAGCTTTCGTAGATGTGTGCGCGCTGAGTTGATATCGGCCTGCCATGCTGCCCAGAGCAACGTTCGTGCTGAGTTGTCCGCTGGAATCGGTCAATCCGCTTGGAGGATCGAAGCTGACGCCCGCAGGTCCGCCGAACTCGACCAGTGCGCCGGTGACAGCATTCCCTTGGTCGTCGTTGACCTGCACGACCAGAGGCTGAGCCAGCACGGTGCCGGTTGCTCCCATCTGCTTGCCACCGCTCGACTCCACCAGCGCCGCGCCAAAGCCGGTGGGCTTTAGAGCCGCCGGTCCCGGCTTGCGGGCGCACCCTGCACCTGCCAGAACGACGGATGACAAGAAGACTGCTTGCCAGAGTCTGCTCATTTCTTCGCCCCCTTGCTGGAGCCCTTCTGCATCATCAGGAATGCGGTCAGCGCGCGGGCATCTTCGTCACTCATATTGCGGTTCGGTTCGATGGCGCCGGGCCGCATGGCCTGCGGGTCTTTGAGCCAGTGATAAATCCAGGGAGCGGTCAGGCGCGAGCCGACTTGTGTCAGCGTGGGCCCGATGTAGCCTTTATCAACCTTGGTATCCACGATGTGGCAAGACTGGCAGGCATACTTGGAATAGAAAAGTTGTCTCCCCTGCTCCACCTGCGCTGCCGGATAGCCGCCGGCCGGCATCGAATCGCGGTCGAACGCAGGAGTCTGATAAACAGTCATGAGGTAGTCGGTCAGTTCCTTCGCGTCGTCATCGGAAATATTGAACCTCGGCATGCGGCGAATCAGCGCCGGGCGCAGCGTGCCGGGGTTCTTCAAGAATGCCAGCAACCACTGCCGCTGCACCGAACTGCCTTCCCAGGTCAGGTCGGGCGCCAGATCGCCGCCGCGGCCGTTGATAGCGTGGCAGGTGAAGCAGGCCATGTCGTCCATGAGCTTTCCCGCCTTGCCCGCGGGTCGGTAATTCGAAGGCGGCCTCGCCGGCACCGTCAACGCCATAGGCAAGTCATGTGCCCGGTCGGTGAGCGCAAGCAGCGCAGTCGTCAACGCATCAATTTGAGCCGGTGCAAGGCTGAATTGCGGCATCTTCAATGCCGATCCAAACTTACGCGGTTCCCGGATTTTGGCCGCAATATAATCCGGTATGGCATGCGTCATCCGGGGCAGAAAAATAATCTGCGTGAGCGGCTTACTCCCAATGCGCGTCAATTCCGGAGCGAAGTTATCCGGCTTCTTGATGCCGTTGATCTCGTGACAGGCAGCGCAGCCGTATTCGGTGACCAGAAGCTTGCCGTGTACAATCTGTTCCGGCGTGGCGGCGTCAAGATGCACACTTGCCAGAAAATCCGAATCCGTCTTGTTTCCGAGGAAAGAAGTAAGCAATGAAATTTGCGGATCGCTGAAACGGTAGTGCGGCATCGCCGTTCCCGAATCGTAGACCCGCGGGTTATGTATCCATGCCCGCAACCACTCGGGTTTGACTTTGGTGCCGACGCGCGTCAACTCCGGACCGATATCCCCGCCCACCACATTTCCGGCGGCGTTCTGCACGGCGTGGCACGAGGCGCAGAACGACTCTCCATACAGACTGGCTGCAGCGATCGGATCGGGCACCTTCTGGCCTTTAGGAACCGGCGCCGTGTCTCCAGCTAGGGGTGTGCTGTCCGAGATCAGGAAAGCCGAAATATCGCTCGCGTCCGGATCGGTCAACTTGAAATTCGGCATCGTTGCGGTGACGGCGTAAGCCTGAGGATCCTTCAACCACGCGTAAATCCATTCCCGTGTGGTCTTGTCGGCAATGTGCTGCAACGAAGGCGGGTCGTCGGTCGGCTGGATCGCGCTGCCGTCGGGCAGTTTGATGGTGTGGCAATGCACGCAGCCATATCGCGTCAGCAGAGTGCGTCCCAGGTTCAGTTGCGGTGTACCGGCTAGAGCGGTGCGATGGCATTGTCCGCAGGAAGATTGGACGTATCGCGCCGGCAGGATCGGCTGCTCCCAGGCCAGCGTGCTGCTGTGGGCTTCCTCAACCGTGGTCGCCGGGCCTTGCCCACGGTGGCACATCACGCAGCCGAACTGGTCAAGCGTATGCGGAATTACCGGATGCTGGCGAAACGGCTGCGCGCCGACATCGGCCAGACTCGCTTCTTTTAATCCGAGGTGGCAAGTAGTGCAGCGATCCACAACTCCGAACTGTGGCAGCCAGATCTGCTGGATCCCGTCGTGGTCGTGAAAGTGACGCTCCAGCGTGACCGCGTCTCCCCGGCTCCGAACCAGCTTCAGATACTGCTTCTGGTAGTGACGCCACTCACTGAAATGGTTCTTGGCCGGCGCAATGGCCAGCGAAATCAATAACAACAGACTGACCACGCCAAAAGCGCGCACTGGATGGCCGAACAACATCTGCCACATGGAAGACAATTTGTTCTTCATTGAATAATGCAATTCCCTTCTCCAAAGGGCAACACCCAGCACCAACCGGGGCCGCGAAAGAAAGTGCCAACCGCCGTGAGCACGGCCAGTTCAAACAGAAACCAGGTCATGACCCAGAATGAAAGTGGTTTACTCGCCAGATAACACCGGAACGCCGAAGTCGACTGCGGAGAACTTTGCGCCGCCAGCACCATGAACCCGGTGACGATCAGGGTCGGCGCCAGCGCCACGTACATAGGCATCTCAGGAATTACCAATAACAGCCAGGAAAGTCGAGCCGCGACCAAGTAAGGAGTAACGTAAGGAACAAGCAGAGGCAAGATCCATAAAAATAAAGAGAGCCCAGCCGCGATCACGTAAAAAATGCGCAGACGGCGCTTGCGATCCTTCAGGAATAAACCCTCAGCTTCAATGTTGATATTGAAATACGGAATCACAATCAGCGCCATTACAACCAGACCCGGAGCCAGCACCCCCGCCACCACCGGCGGAAAATAGTGCAGCATTTCCTGCAAGCCCAAGAAGTACCAGGGCGCTTTGGCGGGGTTGGGAGTATGCGAGGGGTCGGCAATACCCTCCAGCGGCGCGTTGAACATTAGCGCGATGCCCACCAGCGCGATCGTAAGCACCTCGATGGCGACCAGGGCGCGGAAGAGAACTTCCGGATACGTCTGCACTTGTTCTTCGTCCATGACCTTGACCTGCGCCGAGGTCCTCCGGGTGACAAAGACAACCCGCGTCGGCGACTTACGGGCATTCGATCCCATGCCGGCCACGAAATCCTTCGGATCGCTCATTACAATTGCCCTCCTTGCGCTACGCTGGGAAGCGCATTCGCCGCAACCGTTTTCGGCTCGCTCGGGTGCGCGTAAAGCCCGCCATCTTTGCGAATGCGCCAGAAGTGCACGGCCACAAACAGGATCGCCACCAGCGGCAGAATCATGCAGTGCAGCACGTAAAAGCGCAGCAGCGCATTGGCGTTCACCAGATTGCCGCCGAGCATAAGGAAGTGAATCTTGTTGCCCATCACGGGCACGGCGTTAGCGATGTTGGAACCCACCGTGATCGCCCAATAAGCCAGTTGATCCCAGGGCAGAAGATAACCGGTGTAGCTGAGCAGCAATGTGACCAGGAGCAGGATGACGCCAATGACCCAGTTGAATTCGCGCGGCGCGCGGTAGGCGCCGCGGTAAAACACTTTGAACATGTGGGCGAACACCAGGAACACCATGGCATGTGCGGACCAGCGGTGCAGGTTGCGCAGAAATAAGCCGGAGGAAACTACAAACTGCAGGTCCTTGGTGTCGGAATAGGCCTGCGGCACCGAGGGGTGGTAATAGAACATCAGCGGAATACCAGTGGCGACCAGGATGAGAAATGTCCCAAAGGTCAGCGTGCCCAGATACCAGGTCGCATTGAAGCTGAGCATCCGGGTCCGCACCTTGGTGGAAAAAAGGTGGAGGAATACGTTCTGCTGCACGGCCAGCGCTCGGTGCAGCGTGCTCGATCCGGTCCCGCTGCGGAACACCGACCGCCAGACTCGTGTGCCGCGCAACTCTTCGAAATAATCCGTGATTGTTTTCGCCACGCTCACACCTTCAAGAAATTCATGGGATCAATCGTTTTGGAACGGTCCACCATCAAATCCCCCTCGTCGCTTTTCCAGGTCTGCAGCCAGGGCAGCGGTGCGGGGGCCGGGCCTTCAATCTTTTCTCCGGGAGTTTTTTTCGGGTCGCGAACATAAAATTTGCTGCCATGGCAAGGGCAAGCGATGATGCCATGCTCCCCCAACTCAGGTTTCCATGCGGTCAAGCAGCCCAGATGCGTGCAGATCGCACTCAGCGAAAAAAAACCCTCTTGCGCATGGATAATATAAATTCCGTTGTTTACGTCAAGCGTCACCGAGTCAACCGCGTAATTTTCCGGTTTGCCCGCGTTGACAACGGGAGAGGGTTCGTACAAAACATTCGGCGAGAGAAACTGGTAGGAGAACGCCGCCGTACCGGCTGCGGCGATGCTTAGCGACCCCAGTCCCATCTTCACGAAAAAAGCGCGGCGGTCAAACTCGGCGCCCGCTTCCGCCGGCGTGTTCTTTTTTTCTTCTGACATTAGTTTCCTCGAAAGCTTACTTCGGACCTCCAGCCGTGACTGGCGATTTGGGCCGGAGCGGTCCATCAATCGATTCAATCGAAATCAATCCCGTTCGCTCGGCGGAAGCCAGGTTGTACGACTCCATGGTAATGGTGCCGACCGGACAACGCATGGCGCACAGCCCGCAGCGAATACAGCGAGTCTCATCTTTCAGCATGGCCGAGCCGGTCACGATCCCGAGTTCGTCGGCTGCCACTTCGTCGAGCTCCACCCCAAACAATTCCTGGTGCTCGCGAATCTGCTGCACCGTCTCGGGCTCAAACTGGATACGATCGAGTGAAACCAGCGACAGGCAGTTTTCCGGGCACACATCCACGCAGCCGCCGCACAGAATGCACATGCTCCCATCTTCGGGAACGCCCTCGAAGACCGTGTTCACCCAGCAATGCAAACAACGTTGCGCTTCCTTCATTGCGGACTGTGCGTCGTAGCCGACCTCGACTTCGGTCACTCCCGTGCGGCGCTCCAGCGGCAGCATGGGAATGGGCGGGCGCGTCAGGTCCAACAAATCCAGTGGCATGCTGTGGCGTTTGAAGACCTCGACTTCGACAATCGGTTCGGGATGCTTCTGTCCCCGCAGAAACTCATCAATGCCGACCGCCGCGCGCTTGCCGTCCGCGACGCTGTCAATGATCAGACGCGGACCAAAAACGCAGTCGCCCCCGGCAAAGATTCCGCTTGCCGAGGTCATCAGCGTTTGCGGGTTCACCGCGATCAGTCCACGCGGAGACAGTTCCACTCCGTCGCCTGGTTTCAGAAAATCCAGATTGGGAGCCTGGCCGACGGCCATGATGATGGTGTCGCACTCCAGTTCCGTTTCACTGCCCTCGTAGAATGCAGGATTGAAACGCCGGTTCTGATCGAAGACCCATTTCGTCTTCAGCGTCTCCAGCGCAACAACCTTCCCGTCTTTGCCGATCATGCGCTTGGGTCCAAGGCCGGGATGCATGATGATGCCTTCGGTTTCGGCCTCTTCAATTTCTTCCAGCGCTGCCGGCATCTCTTCGCGTTTTTCCAGGCAGACAAGATGTACTTCCTGCGCGCCCAGTCGAAGTGCCGACAGTGACACGTCCACCATTTCTTTCGTGGCCACGGCGCTTACACTCTCGAGCGAGGGCTCGAGGTCCTCAACTCCAGCAACATGTTGCCGGACTACTTCGCGAGCCGCCGAACGCGCCACGTCCATGGCCACGTTGCCGCCGCCGATCACAATCACCTTCTTGCCGATGGTGAACTTGTAGCCCAGATTCACGTTGAGCAGAAAATCGATGCCCTTGTAGACGCCGTCCAGATCAACTCCCGGAATGCTGAGGTCGCGGCTGCGATGCGCGCCCACGGCCACCAGCACCGCATCGAAGCCCTGATGGCGCAGGTCGGAGACCGTGAAGTCGCGTCCGGCCGCCTGATTGAGCTTAAGAGTGATGTCACCGGTCGCGAGAATTTCTCGCACTTGCGCTTCCACCACATCACGAGGCAACCGGTATTCGGGAATGCCGAGGTAAAGCATTCCGCCAGCCACCGGAGCAGCTTCAAAAATCGTGACCGCGTAGCCCATCAGAGCCAAGTCATGCGCCGCTGACAGTCCGACGGGTCCGCCGCCCACCACGGCGACTTTGAAGGGCAACTTGTTCTGGCCCCGTCCCGCATTGATGTCGACAGGGCGCTTCGATTCCGGGCCGTGCCGCTCCGTCAGAAAACGCTTGAGCGCCCGTATGGCGATGGGGCGATCGATATCTCCGCGGCGACAGGCGGTCTCGCAGGGATGCGCGCAAACCCGGCCGCAGATGCTCGCCAGCGGATTCGGGTCGCGCGCAAATTTGTAAGCTTCCTCGAATCGCCCTTCCGCAATCAGAGCGACGTATCGGCCCGCATTGGTGTGGGCCGGGCAAGCCATCATGCAGGGAAAGTTGGTATTCAACCAATCCCTGTCAACTTTCTTGTCTTTGAACCGCTTCAGCAAGACGGCAATCCCCTGTGCGTTCGTGTAACGAAAAGCATTCTACTGCCGTGACAGCGCGATTGTTAGTGGAGAGCCGGGCGTCCCCGCCCGGCGGGACCCTTCGACTTCGCTCAGGGCAGGCTCGCGAGACGCCCGTCGCTCCACTATTTAACTATTTGCTCAGCGTGAAGTCCGCTTTGCTGTCGCCCGCCACCGTCACCGGCTTGGACGAGTTCTTAGCGCCTTCATGCCACGCCGTTACGGAGTAGCTGCCATCGGGGACATTCTCAATCTTGTATTCGCCCGACTTATCAGTGGTAGCAAAGTACGGGGTGGGCGACACCACGACATAGCCTGACATCTCCGGATGCACATTGCACAACAGCGGCACGGCACCAGGATTGTCAAACTTGAACGGACGCTTTTCGCCCTTCGGCCATGTCCCCAGGTTGTGGCCGAGTTTCTTGTTGCCTCCGACCGAAATCCAGAACACGTTGTGGGCAACACTATCGCTGTTCAGGAATTGCACGGTTGTGCCTTGCTGTACCACTACGATATGCGGCTGAAACATCAGGCCCTTCTGATCGATCACGGGTTGCTGGGTGGGCGCAGGGAAGGTTTTTCCTGCGGGCGCTTCCACATAAACAACGGACTCTCCGGTAACGCCTGAAACTTTCCCGCTGATTGTGCCTGCGCTGGCAGCCAGGCTCATCATCGTTACTACTGCCATCACCATCATGAAAGTGCTCTTCATTATTTTTTCTCCTCTTTTTCCCTTGCAAATCGTTCGTTGTAAGAAGTCCCCGTACCTAGTAGACGAATTCTAATGCACCGGTGGCAGTGTTCGTACGGAGCGGGTTCACTGGGTTCCCATTGGCGTCGTAACTGAGGGCTTGCTTTGGACGGAACGCATACTCAAACGACGCCTTGATGTTGGCGTGAATCAGGAACTGGACGCCGGGGGTAACCCGTTCGCGACTGCTGCCAACCGGTGAAAAATAATTTCCCGAGCCCGCCTGGTTCAGGAAGTCCGCCGTGGACTGGACGTGATCGTAGCGCAAAATTGTCATCAGCCAGGGCAGCGCGAGGTAGTCGGCCTCTAGAAAACCGCCGTTGAACTTGGCAGGATTGCCAGTAACAAAACCGGTATAGGTGGGGTTCAACAGCAGATCATTGTCGTGGCCATACATGTATAGGCCAAACAGATTGAAGGTACGATAGTTGAAGCTGAAGTCGCCGCCGACGCGGTAAAAAGGTTCGCGCGCGGTCAGAATGTCAGTCGCGCCTCCGGTCGACCCGCTGAAGCGCTGCACCGAGCGACCCTTGAAAAAGAACGTGCCCAAGTTCAGGTACGTGTGGTCGCGCGGTCCGGTGGCGCCGGCCGCCTGAACATCGTGGCGGCTCGCTGGGTCCTTCTCCAGATTGAAGCGGTAAGAAAACCGGCCGTAGATGTCTTTGTAGTTGGAGTCCGAGAAAAAGGCCGATGGCGACGAGACATTGGGCGGGGATGCTGCGGCTCCTCCGCTGGTGTTCTGGTTCACAACCGCCAGCGAATAGTGGTAGCCGCCATATTGATGGCCTCCGCTGAATTCGATTCCTTGAGCGGCGTCCGCCATGGAAAACTGGTTGTTCACACTCGGTAGGCCGTTCGCTGGATTGGCCACGCCGATGTTCACCTCGGTGTAGATATCGTAGGGGCTGATGTTGATCGAACGAGCCTGCGTGAATGGCAAGTCCAGTTCGAACTGGCCCACTCTCACCGTCAATGCGTCGGTTGGCAGCTTAAGGAAGCGCCCGAGATTCACGAAGCGCAGATAACCGTCGCCGAGAGCACCGTTGGCGTTGGCACCAGACACACTTAGATCGTCATCGACCCAGAAAGCGATATCGCTGCCAAAATTCCCCGCCATGAAGATGCTGAAGTAGCCTGCCTGAAAATCGGTACGCGGAATCGTGGGCGAGAGTGCCGACCCGGGCGGCGTTCCCGGGGGAACCTGGTAGTAGTTGTTAGCGTTACCGCTGGTGTATTGGAAGAACTGGTTGTACCGCAGCCCGATCGCAGGCAGCCCCGGAATCGTTCCCGGAAATACGGTGTGCGGCCACAACTCTTTCTGGGCCGGCGCTCCCAGCATTACGGGAGGGACCTTGATAAAGTCTTCATCATTCTTCGGAAACTTGAAGCCGGCGTCTTTGAAAGCCTTGCCAAAATCGTTGAGCTTCGGAAAATCCACATGGCAGGTGGTGCAAGAAGTGCCATATTGGCGGGAGAAAGCCGGGATAGCATAGCTGCTTCCCGTCAGCAGTATGATGGTGAGGACGAAAGTAAAAAGCAGGAACACCCGACGTGGCATATCCATGGGATCGCCTCCTTGGCGGTCGAAGTTGTGGGTCATTCGCTCCCCTGTTGTTAGTACCCAAGTTGCCGGCCATTATCCGGGGCAAGG
The DNA here is from genome assembly GCA_963752985.1 of uncultured Acidobacteriaceae bacterium. Classification (GTDB taxonomy): domain Bacteria; phylum Acidobacteriota; class Terriglobia; order Terriglobales; family Acidobacteriaceae; genus Acidiflorens. The sequence goes on along the minus strand of CAVWAN010000012.1, from coordinate 82,887 downwards.
GTCACAGGTTGCTGCGGCATCAATCACACTAACACGTGATTACGATCACACTGGCAAAACATCTAACTTTCTCGCTCGATTGGGGTTGTCACTATCCTCGCACGCGAGCCGTCAAGCGCTTGCTCCCTCAAAATGCGCTTCGATTTCTTCCAGCGTCTTCCCCTTCGTTTCCGGCAGGAATACCGCGGCCGTGATGAAGTAGATTACCGTGCAGGCAGCAAAACCAAAAAACATGGCCGCGTAACCATGCTTGCCGACTGTCGGCAGGAATACGGCGGCGATACCGGTCGAAACCGCCTGGTTGATGAGCAGGGCGATGCTCATGCCGTTGGAGCGAATCCGCGTCGGCATCAACTCCGATAGCGCCAGCCACACGCAGACGCCAGGGCCAATCGCGAAAAACGCCATGAACACGAAAAGCGTGATCGCGACCAGCATTCCGCTGCGCGGGCTGGGAAGCGGGGTGATCAGCGCATTGTCGATTCGCAGCGGCGCCTGGCGCGCGGCGGCGAGATTGCCAAACGGATTCGAAAAGAACGCCACCACTTTGTTGGCGGGCACCGAGCTCTCACGCGTGATCTGGATTGGGGTCGCGGCGGCATCGTCGGAACGTGCCGCCTTGGTTGCGGCGCGGAAGTCCCCATACGAATAGATGACGACCAAAGAGGTAGGACCGTTGCCGATTCGCTGGGCGCCGTCGCCCGATGTGCCCAGTAACGTCTCCGCCAGTTTCTGGTCGTAGTTGATTGTCACTTTCTGGTCCGCCGTAACCATGGACTGAACCGAGCCCTGGGAATCCACGCGCAGGCGTTCCGTCTGCCGGAAAAGCAGGCCGGTGCAGATGAGCGAGACAATAATCCCAGCCGTTCCTACCGACAGCAGGAACTTTCGCCCCTTGCGGTCCACCAGTAGTACGCCGCCAATGGTCATCACAAAATTCACGATCGTGAAAAGAACGTAGCCCCAATGCGCCTGGACGTCGGAAAGGCCACTTTGCAAGAGAATATTCGTGTTATAGCCAATGATGGAGTTGATACCGGTGGCCTGGTTGCACGCGAGAATGACGCAGGCGAGAACAAACGGAATTACGTACTTGCGGCGTAACAGCGATTCCTTAACCCTGGCCCCGGTTGAGCTTTTCGCTTTTTCAGCCGCGCTAACTTGTTCCATCTCCGCCAGTTCAACGTCCGCTTGTTGGTTGGTGCGAGAACGCAGAAGCGCAGCGTAGGCCGCATCCCGTTTCCCGCGGAGAAACAGCCAGCGCGGAGATTCCGACACCATGAGGCTTCCGATCACGAACAAGATGCCGGGGGGCAGCGAAACCCAGAAAATACTGCGCCAGGCCGTGTCTTTGAAAGCAAAGAGCCTCGCCGGGTCCCCCAGCCTAGACACCTCTTCAACGCGAAAGCTGAAATACATGCCCACGACGGCCGCCGTCACAATCCCGAGCGTTAGCAGCCACTGGAAAATCCCCGTTCCCTTGCCGCGACTCGCCGCCGCCAGGCACTCCGCCAGATACAACGGGACCACGACGCCGATCAGGCCGGCGCTGATGCCCTGCAACAAGCGGCCAAAAACCAGTGACTCATAACCATGCGAGAGCGCAATGATGGGGATACTGCACACGAACAGCAGTCCGCTCAACATCATCAGAGGCTTGCGCCCCATCCAATCCGCCAGCGCACCGGCAAACAAGGTTGAGATCACGCTGCCGAGGAGCACGGCCGCGACCACAATGGAAAGCTGGCCCGCATTCAAACCGGAGGTGGCCTCCAAATACGGCAAGGCCCCCGCAATAATGCCCACATCCACCCCGTACAGCAGTCCGCCAAGTCCAGCTACCAGCAGGAGGAAGCGGTTGTAACCAGCCTTTTCATCGTGTGCCACAGTGCCAACCCTTTCGTCTTTACCAATAGAAGATAAGAATCAAATTGTCATCCAAAAATACAGTTGTCATCCTGAGCGAAGCGAAGGACCCATGCATTTGCCCTCGCGATGCGCCCAAGTTAAAGCTGGCCTTCATGACTGGATGCTGTTCAATGCCTGATAAGCCGCGCCCAGCATCGGGGCGTCATCATTCACGACCACCGCTATCGGGACGCGCGCCAGCACCGCCGCCAGTTTGCCCGCCCCGCAAAATACCTTGAAGAAGGCGCCCTCCTGGAGTTTGGGCAGGATTTTTGCCGCGATCCCGCCCGCGATGTAAACGCCACCGACGGCCATAGTGTGCAAGACGAAATTTCCCGTCGTCGCAGCATAGATTTCAGTCCAAAAATCCAGTGTCTCCTCGCAAACAGCGCAAGATTTCACCAATCCCCGCTGCGTAATTTCGCTCGCAGCATTGCCCTCTGGAGAGTCGAACGATGCATGGCGCACCGCCGGGTTGAGAAATTCGTGAATCCTGCGAAAACCCCGCCCCGAGACAATCTCCTCGCAAGACACGTGCGGCAACTGCAACCTTAAATGGCTGAGCAGTTGCATCTCACGATCCGTGCGAGGCGCAAAATCCGCTTGCCCTCCTTCGGCCGGCGCGGCGCGATACTTTTCGCCATCCCAGAAAAGAAGAGCCTCTCCCAGGCCGGTTCCCGCCGCGATCACGCCTCTCGTCGCTTGATGCCCGGGGACTCCACGGTTCAAGGTTACGAAGTCATTCGCAGGCAGCCGCTCCAGACTCAAGGCGGTGGCTATAAGGTCGTTCAACAATTGTATGTTTCCCAGGTGCAGCATTCGGGTAAGCGCCGAAACGTCGAGCACCCAGGGCAGATTTTCCGAGTAGCGCTGTCCCTCAACCACCGCGCCCGCCACGGCGAACCCAGCGGCATCGATTGCCGGCTCCTTCGCGTTCACATCTGCTGCTGTCGCTTGCTGGAGAAAATCGCCGATCAGATCTTCAAATCCTGTGTAGTCCCGGATCGCGAGACGGCGCTGCAAGACGGAACGAAGGGTGCGCCCTTCTTGCTGGAACAACCCCAGGTTGCATTTTGTGCCTCCAATGTCTCCGGCCAGAATCATGATCGTCCGATCAGTCCCTGCACCCGTTGAATTGCCAGCGGTTCGCAATAACTAACGAAGAGGTGAATCTTAACAGAGATGCTTATGGACGGTTGGCAGGACAATCAATTCAGAAGACCAAGCGGGTGCTAGAGTTGGAGCGTGGTCCCCTATGCATCTGCTTCGGGCGATGGCCGCAGCGGCTCAATCTCGATGACGTGCAGACCGCACTCAGTCTTGCTCGTGCCCGGCCAGCGTCCTGCCCTCGGATTTTCTCCAGGCCGGACGGCACACGTGCAATGAGTGCACCCGATGCTCGGATAGTTCTGATCGTGCAGCGAGTTGTAAGGCACCCCGTGCTCGTGGAGATAGCGCCAAACTTGTTTCGAGGTCCAGTCAGCAATCGGATTCACCTTCACCAGGCCGAACTTCGCGTCCCACTCGATTTTGCGGGCGTCCTTACGGAATGAGGTCTGGTCGCGGCGGATGCTCGTGATCCAAGCCTCCAATTCGCTCAGTTTGCGGCGGAGCGGCTCAACCTTACGCAGGTTGCAGCATTGGTCGGGATCGCGGGCCCAAAGCCCCGCACCATGGACACGTTCCTGCTCTTCGGGTGAGAGTAGCGAAAACACTCTCTCCACTTTGATTTCATATTTTTGCTCGATCCTGTCCATCAAGCTGTACGTCTCAGGAAACAGGAATTCAGTGTCCAGGGTAAAGAGGCGGAAGTCCTTGCGCACGCGCGAGGCCATGTCAATTACCACCATGCCCTCGGCCCCAAACGCCGACGAAATGGCCACTTCATTCCCAAAGGTCTCAAACGCCCAAGACAGCACCCGCTGCGGAGTCCAGTTCTCTGCCCTCAACTGCACTTCTGCAATTTTGTCTTTCATGCAATTGCCTCCGCAGTCGGTCCTAGGGGCTGCGCCTGCGACAGGGAAGGTTTGAAGAACACTTCTGGCAACGCAAGTTCCTCCGCCACCGTGGCAGCATCGGCCAACCGCACGACGTCACCGACAACCAGCAATGTTGGAGCAGCCAGTTGTGGTGCGCGATGCAGATCCGCAACCGTCGTGCGATGCGTTCGCTGATACCTGGTGGTGGCGCGGGAAATGATGGCGCAAGGAGTCTCGCCAGCAAGTCCGGCCCCCGTCAGCCTCCTCGCAATGTCCGAGTAGTTGTGTCCCGGCATATACATCACCAGCGTCGCTCCGCTTGCGACAAACTTGCTCCAGTCGGAGGCATCTTTTTCGGATCTCGGGTCAGTCGCTCGATGAGCGGTAACCAGCACCAGCGCCGAAGATGCCCGTCGATGCGTCAGCGGAATCTGGGCCGCAGCTGCAGCTCCCAGAGCCGAAGTCACGCCCGGAACGATCTCAAAAGGAATGTTGTTTCGGCGCAAGGATTCGATCTCTTCCCCTGCGCGCCCGAAAATCATTGGATCCCCGCCCTTTAACCGGACCACGCGCAGGCCCGAAGCCGCCAGCGCGACCATCAAACCGTTAATCTCCCCTTGCAGGATTTTCTTTTTCCCGCAGCGCTTGCCCACGTTGTGAATCTGCGCGGTTGACGGAATCAGCCGCAATATTTCTGGCGCGACCAAGTCGTCGTGCAGAACAGCGTCGGCGGTTCGCAGCAGGCGAAGCGCCTTCAACGTCAGCAACTCCGGATCGCCCGGCCCCGCGCCTACCAGATAGACTTTGCCTGTCATGTTCCCTCTCTTTCCCGCTCGTCTTTTTCCCGCTCAACCGTTCGTGCTCAGCTGTGGAACCTTGGCCAGTGCCGCTTCGAACGCTTCCCTGCTTGCCAGGGAGTGCAGTAACTCCGACTTGCATTCCTGATCGAGATCGCTGGCGAGAATCAGCCGTCGAGTTTCGCCGAGCTGCCGAACCCACTCCGCGTATCCCTGTCCAAACTGCCGCTCCAGTTGCTGCCGCAGTTTCTGCGCCAGCGATGGGCTCTGGCCGCCGGTCGAAATCGCGATCTGCAAGTCGCCACGCCGCACCACCGCGGGATAAAAGAAATCGCAATACTCCGGAACATCCACGACGTTGCACAGCACTCCGCGGCGCTGCGCCTCGCGATAAATGAGTTCGTTCAGGCTGCGCGAAGCCGTTGCCACCACCGCCAGAAACTTGTTGTCGAGGTCAGTCGCCAGAAAAGAACGCAGTTCCAGTTCGATCTTCCCGGCGTCGGCCCATGCGCGGACCTGGTCGCTTGCCGCGAGCGCAACCACGTGGATACGCGCGCCGGTGTCGACGAGCCCGCCAATCTTGGGCTCGCCGACTTTGCCTGCACCGACGATCAGGCACGGCTTCCCCGCCAGTTTCATAAACATTGGGAACAGGCTAGTCACCGTCTCCTCCGGCCAATTGCACCAGGCTTCCAGGTCCGACGCCGCTCCCTGCCGGCATTTCGCGGGGGACCGCGTCCACAGCTTCGCCAGCCAGAAACTCCCGTAACTCTGTGTCCGTGTGGCGGGAAAAGAATTGGCGCAGATTCTCGCCCGCCTCACGTGTTCCGAGGTAATGCCGGAGCAATCTCTCGATCGCATCCGGAACCTGGGTCGCAAGGCAGCGATATCCCACGGGCCGCGCGGTCGCCTGATGCAGTCCGAGCGCTCCGCCCAGGCAGAAGTAATAAGCATCGACCAGGCGCCCATCGACTTTCATTTTCTTGCCGTCAATCCCGATGTCGGCAATCCAGTGCTGACCGCAACTGTTCGGACATCCCGTAACGTGCAGCTTCAGGTGCTGATCGAAGCCGGGCAGGTGCTCTTCCAGTTCTTCCACCAGCCAGCGGGAAAAGCTCTTCGTCTCCGTAATCGCGAGCTTGCAGAATTCCGTGCCGCTGCAGGCGATGGTGCCGCGCCAGAACGGCGACCCGCCGACCCGCAGTCCAATGGCGTCCAGTTCCTTGGCCAGTTCCTCAGAATTCAGCCGGGGAACATTCACAATGAGCAGGTTCTGCATGTTGGTCGTGCGCAGTTCGCCACCCGCGAAGCGATCGGCGAGATCGGCGGCGGCGTGCATCTGTTCCGCCGTAATTCGCCCGCGGAGCACCGGCGCTCCCACATAGCAGTAGCCCGGTTGCTTCTGCGGATGAATTCCGACGTGGTCGCGATAAACATCCGCCGGCGGCGATTCCTCGACCGCAGGATCGAATTCAAATCCAATTCGCCGCTGCAGTTCTGCCAGAAAACTCTCCGCCGTCCATCCATGTCGCAGGAAAAGAAATTTCAGACGCGCCCGTTCGCGATGTTCCCGCAACACATCGGAGTCGCGAAACAGTTCGGCAATCCCCTGAATGGCGGGCAGCACCTGGTGCCAGCGGAGGAACGCGTTCAATCGTGCTCCCAAGTACGGTTCGGTTGAGAGTCCTCCTGCAACCCGCAAGGAGAAACCCGTCTCGGGCGTCCCGCGCAGCACGCGAGTCGTCGCCGTCAACCCAACATCATTGATCTCCGGATACGGGCACCACACCCGGCATCCGGTGATCGAAATCTTGAATTTTCGGGGAAGGTTGTAGAAGTCGCTATTCCCTGCCAGCATTCGCGACGCTTCCAGCGCTAAAGGCGAAGCATCGCAAATCTCGTCCGCGTCCACTCCCGCAACCGGGCAGCCGGTGACATTTCGTGTGACATCGCCGCAAGCGCTCGTCGTGTTCAATCCCACTCGCCCGAGCGCTTCGAGCAATTCCGGAAGCGCCTCGATTGTGATCCAGTGCAACTGAATGTTCTGGCGTACGGTGATGTCGGCAATTCCATGAGCGTAGCGGCGGGTGAGGTCGGCAATGGTTTGCAGTTGTTCGGAGCGCAGCAAACCGTTGGGGATCCGGATTCTCACCATGAAGCGTTGCAAAGCCCGGCCTTCCCCTCCCTGTCCGCCGGTTACGCCCGCCCCATCACCCTGCGTGTACACTCCCCACCAGCGAAAGTAGGTCCCAATCCACTCTGGCGGAATGGACTCGAACCCCTCGCGTGCGAAGCGCCGTATTTCTTCCAGACCTTCCCATGGATTCTTGGCGCGCTTAAGGCGCTCAACTCTCTGTGCCTTGGTTTCCGCTGCTGTGTTTGTCATAGTCGTTACCCCGGACGATTCGACCCAGACCATTTGCCCCAAAAACAAAAAACCCACCGCCAGCTCGATCTGGCGATGGGTTATAAGTGCCGGTATTTAAAGAGCTACTTTAGGTCGGCAACCTCCCCGCGCCAGTGCACACGCATGCACAACAACAACAAGCGCACACGCACATCGCGGAAAGATTCTGCCTTACCATAGGTTTTTGCATTCTAGGTTGACCCGTTCCTGCAGTCAACGAACTTCGATAGGGACTTGGACGCATAATTTCGATCTCGCGATTCAGAATTTTTCGCGCTCTCCAGTACATGATCGTTAGCAGCGCTTTGGTGAAACTCCAGCGGTAAAACCGGCGGCTAAAGCCGCTCACATAACACTGCACATCCGGTATGCCTGAAGGCATACCCTGATACGAATCGCACTTGCACCCCGGGAGCGGCTACCTTTCCAGATAATGCCGGCCCGGGACCTCCCGCAACCATAGCGCTGCGGTTTCCGGGGTGATGTCCCGCTGCGGCATGCCCAGCATTTCGTAGCCAACCATGAATTTCTTGATCGTCGCCGAACGCAGCAGGGGCGGATAGAAATGCGCGTGCAAGTGAAATTCCGGATAATCCTCGCCATCAGTGGGCCGCTGATGAAAACCCATGGTGTAAGGAAACGAAGTGTGAAACAGATTGTCATACCGAATAGTGGCCTGCCGGAGTATCTCCGCCAGAGCAGTGCGCTCCTCGTCTGTCAGTTGATCGAGAGCTGACAGGCTTCGCCGGCTGACCAGCAGAGTCTCAAAGGGCCAGACCGCCCAGAAGGGCACCAGCAATACAAAATGGTCATTGGCGCATACCAACCGTGACTGTTTCTTCAGTTCCAGATCCAGGTAATCGTTCAGCAGAGTGGTGCCGTGCGATTTTCGATAGTCCTGAAAGGCGGCGAGCTCCTTGGACAATTCATTGGGCAAAGTTTCGTTGGCCCAGATCTGTCCGTGAGGATGAGGATTGCTGCATCCCATCATGGCTCCCCGATTCTCGAAGATCTGAACCGCCCGCACGCGTGGATCACTCCCCAGTTCAGAGAACTCTCGCACCCACGCGTCGATCACGAGTCGAAGCTCGGGAACGCTCATCCGGGCCATGGTGAGATCGTGCCGTGACGAAAAGCACAGCACCCGGCAGCGCCCGGCTTCGCTGCGGGCAAACAGCAATCCCCCTTCCTCAATTTCATCAGCGGGTGTGTCTGGCTTCAGCGCCGCAAAATCATTGTCAAAAGCAAACGTCCCCGCGTAGGCGGGGTTTCTCAGTCCTGCGGCGCGAGCATTACCGGGACAGAGATAGCAGTTGGGATCGTAAGGAGCCGGCGCCTCCGGCGGAATGGATTCGATCTGTCCCTGCCAGGGCCTTTCGGCGCGATGCGGCGACACCAGCACCCACTCCCGGGTTAACGGATTAAAGCGCCGATGCGGATGTGATGCCAGCTCAGCGAAGTTCATCGGTTCCAATCTTCATTTCGCGTATCCGTCAGGCCAGGTGCGATGCCACTGCCACGCGCTTTCCACAATCGTTTTCAAATCCGGAGACTTCGGCTGCCAGCCCAGTTCACGCCGAATTTTTCCCGAGCTGGCAATCAACACGGCTGGATCTCCGGCCCGGCGAGGCGATTCGATCGCTGGAATCGCATGCCCGGTGACCTCCCGCGCTACTTCGACTACCTGGCGCACGCTGAAGCCCTGCCCGTTGCCCAGGTTGTAGACGAGCGGCCTGGAATTCTCGCGCGCATCTTCCAACGCCCCAAGGGCCAGCAGGTGCGCCCGCGCCAGATCGCTGACGTGGATGTAGTCGCGGACGCAGGTGCCATCGGCTGTGGGGTAGTCGGTCCCGAAAATGTTCACGTGTTCCGCGCAGCCGAGGGCAACTTGCAGAACCCGCGGGATGAGATGGGTCTCCGGTTGGTGCGCTTCCCCTTTGTCGGGACGGGACGCGCCGGCAGCATTGAAATATCGCAGGCTGGCATAGCGCAGGCCGTGAATCTGGTGGAACCATGCCAGCATCCGCTCTACCAGCAGCTTCGATTCGCCATAGGCATTGGTCGGATGGATGGGATCATCCTCCTCAATCGGAGTGCGGTCGGGATTGCCATACAGCGCCGCCGTCGACGAGAAAACGAAACGCCTGACCCCGGCGGCCAGCGTCGCTTCGAGTAGGGTCAAAGCATTCGCTGTGTTGTTGCGAAAGAAGGTCTCCGGAGCCTTCATCGACTCGCCCGCTTCGATCAGCGCCGCAAAATGCATAACGGCATCAATCGCGCGCAACCGGAACACCTGGTCAAGATGAGCGCGATCCGCCAATTCGCCTACGATCAGTTCAGCGTTTTTCGACACCGCCTGACGATGGCCGCGGCTCAGGTTGTCGAAGACGACGACTTGGTGGCCTGCCTGCAATAGCTCGTCCGCAACCACGCTGCCGATGTAGCCCGCTCCCCCCGTAACTAGCACTTTCATTCGCTTCGTACCCATTTCTCAGGCGGCGTCGCCGCAACCTGGCCAACTCCATCGGCAGCGGCGCAGATGTAAATCTCCGGCTTGCAGCCGGTCGAACGTTCATAGCCTTCCTGCACCGTCCGCTGGAACGCTTCGACACAAACGGACTGGACAAGCGTGATCGTACAGCCACCAAAACCGCCTCCGGTCATCCGTGTTCCGTAAACGCCTTCCGCTTGCCCGGCAAGTTCCACCATCAGATCGAGTTCCGCACAACTCACTTCAAAGTCGTCGCGCAGGCTTTGATGCGACTCCAGCATCAGCTTCCCGAAGGCCTGCAAGTCCCCAAGTTCAAGCGCCGCTGCTGCTTGGATGACCCGCGTGTTCTCGCTGATTACATGGCGGCAGCGCCGCATGACGACATCTGGCAGTTCGTGCCCGTACGTTTCCAGATCCTCGGCCGTAACGTCTCTCAATGCCCGAACCTGCGGCAGATGTTCCGACAGAGCGCGCACCCCCGCCTCGCATTCGGCACGACGCTGGTTGTATTCACCTTTGGCGATGCTGTGTTTGACCATGGTGTTGCAGATTGCCAAAGCGACATCGGCAGACAGCGGCAACTGCCGGTATTCCAGAGAGCGGCAATCGAGCAGCAGAGCCTGACCGTGTTTCCCGTGACTGGCGACAAACTGATCCATAATTCCGCAGCGCGCCCCGACAAATTCGTTTTCCGCCTGCTGGCAAAGCAGAGCAAGCCGGGTTCGATCGATCTTAGTTCGATCGATCATACTTGGCATCGCCCGATCGGCAAGATCGAGCAGCGCGTAGCCGACCGCGACTTCAAGCGAAGCGGAGGAGCTCAATCCCGCGCCCAGTGGTACGTTCCCATCCACCAGCAGGTTCGCTCCACCCAGTTGCTTGCCGGACTGGACAAGCATCTTCACCACGCCAATCACGTAATCGCTCCAGTGCCCAGCGCGCGTGGTTGGTAAACCATCGAGATCGAACTCAATCTGCTCGGAGTAATTTTCGGAATGAATCACGAGTTTGCGGTCAGGGCGTGGCGCAACCGCAACCCGGGTATAAAAACCGATCGCCGCCGGCATGACAAAGCCGTCGTTGTAATCCGTGTGCTCGCCGATCAAGTTCACTCGCCCCGGGGCCTGATAAATGCGCGGAGACCCTCCGAATAGCTGAATAAATTTCGCCGCGAGAGCCTGAGTCCGATTTTCGACGACCAGATTCATGTTGAGCATTCGATGATCGGTGACAATTTCAATTCAATTGGTTGCGATGATTTCCTGTCAACAGCCTACCAAAGCGCATGCAATGGAACGGTACAACCTTAATGTTTCAGCCCGTCGATGGTGCGGAGGTCGTCGTCTTCCCCAAGATATTCCCAGCGTTGCAGTGCGATTGGCAGGTTGCCGTTCTTCCACAGAAAGTCGTGAAACGCTCGCAAGCTGAAGTGGTCGCCCTGCGCCAGTTTGGCATCGGCGAGAAAATGCAATATCTGACTCTTCCCGATCTGATAGCTGATGGCCTGCCCGGGGTCGGTGGCAAACAGAGCGGCTTCGGCCTCCGCCGATTTCCTGTCCATGGGCACGCGTTGGGCAAGATAGTCGGCAGCTTGCCCAATGGTGAAAGAGCCAAGTGCAAGTTTTACATCCACTTCCACCCGTAAAGCACGCAAGCGCATGAAGTTGTAGATAATCTCCCGAGTGTGCGGACTATCGTCAAAGAGTCCCTCCTGCAGCGTCATTTCTTCGGCATAAAAGCCGATTCCTTCGTTAGCTCCAGAATCGTAATAGTGGCGGCGAATCGGATCGGGATGCCTCCAGGATAAAGACATCTGAAAATAGTGCCCCGGCACGCCCTCGTGAGTAATCTCCGGCCGCGGGTCCTTGGCGGTGGCCAACCAGAAATATCCAAGTTGGGGAGACGGGGGACTGGTCCAGCGCACGCCATCGTCCTGCAATCGTGACGGGCCCGTGAAGTCATCCAGTTCTCCAAAGTCGGCCAGTGCCTCAAGATAGCCGGGCATGGGCTGGAGAGTGTAATGGCGAACGTCCGCGGGCACCGTGAGAATGCCTTTGTCTTCAAGAAATTTGCGGATCGCAAGTTCGTCCTGCTTCACCCTGTCAATCTCTTCCTGAAGATTGGCGGCAAGTTTGATCTCAGGCAGTCCCTGGTTCCGCTGCTTTTCGTATTGCTCGAACGCCACCGAGCGGTCCCATTCCTGGCGGCTGATGGGCAAGAGTTGTTCCGGAGTGTAAGGAAGAAGAGCAACATGGTGCAGAAAGAATTCGTAGTTCTCGCGTCCCACGGCCGCGTCATCAGGCATAGTGTCGAGTTGCGCTTGCAGCCATGTTCGATAGGATTCGAGCGCGAGAATCGCCTTCTCGGTCGCCTCTCTGAATTTCGCAGCCAGGCTCTCAGTCCCTTGTGCTCCTTGGGAAGGTACTCCGTGGGGAAGTGGTTCCTCGTGAAGCATGGGAGCAACCTCGCGCTCCACTCGCTCCAGTTCGGGTCGAATTTGTTGGAGATCTTTGATGGCCAACGCGGCAAACGGCCGAACTGCGTGAAGGTTCGCCTTTCCATCATCGATAATCCTGGGAATCTCCTCCATCCTGGTCAGAATCTCGGCGCTGCGAGGTATATCGAATGGTGAAGGCTGCACCAGCGCTTCCAACAGTGCGGTAAGTGTCTGGTCCAGATAGAACGTGGGGTCCCGCTTCCACCGCGGATTGATCTCCAGCTCCCAGCGCACGCGGGAAAGAGCGGAGCCCATCAATCGGTAATCGACTTGCCGCGCCACGCTCCAACCCTTCGTGTCGATTTGCTTCCAGCGCCTTTCGAAGTCTTCCAGAGCGGCCTTTTGCTTTGCAATCGAACTCGCCGACCAATCCCGTCGGCCTGCTGAATCTCCGATAGGACGTTCGTCGATAGGACGTTCAATGCGTGGTATGTCGTCCTGCGAAAACGGCTGATAACGCGCGCGCCACTGCCAGAAATCATTGGCAAGCGCTTCAAGCGACCCCGATGGAGGCGGAGCCATGTCTTCCGCAAGCAGGTGTCCTTGGAGTAAACAACAAAGAGCCAGTGCCGCCACACACACCGGCTGAAGACGTCTGACAACAAACCACAGGTGGATCATGACAGGCATCTTAAACTACTCGCCAACCGTCTGTTCCCAGACAGAGATCGCTTTACCGATCGCGATCAGCAGCAAAGAAAACGTCCCGGAGAAAACTCCGGGACGTCTTTTCTTTCGGAACTACACGATACGTCAGTGCGAGATAGCCGCAAACAGCGGCGAGTGCATAAGCGACTGGAACTTCTGGTCGTCGCTCTTGAAGTGGACCTGCACATTCGAGCTGTCGGAATCGACGGTGGTGGCATCAATGGCGGTCTTTTCCACTGGGCTGGCATTGAGTTTCTTGTAGAGCATTCCGGCCTTGACGATGGTGGAAAGCGTAGCCGCCGTCATAGAGTCGGAGGTGAGAACGCTCAGGTTGAAACTCACCCCACTCTGAAAATTCATGGTGTAGCGGGAAGCCAGAATGCGTTTCTTGATGCTCTCGTAGTCGGCAACCTTTGCGGCATCGCCCATCGCCGAAAACATCATGGCCTGGGTTCCCTTCTGGTCGAGGATGCTCCACACGGCCTCGCCATCGACGGCAGACATCTGGTCGGTCATCACCGGATTGGAATCCAGCGATGAGCGCTTGCCGTCGCGGGTATCGAGAGCGCTATGTAACGACGCCGGCTCGCCGAAGGCCAGCGTGTTGTCGTCCAGGAAGGTCAGCACCAGCCCGTTATCCATCGGGTAAATGACAGCGGTGCCGTACTTAGTGCCCGCGATCTTCTTGACCTTCATCTTCTTGAGCACGGCCTTGGCGGAGAACGAGCCAGCCGCCACGCCGATGGTTTGAATCCCCTTCTTCTCGGTTCGGAACGAGGCGAAGTTAAGCTGCTCGAGATCGTGGTCGGCGTCAATGCCAATGCCCTTCAGCGCCGTCTCCAGGTCCTTCAGGTTATCGGGCAGGACCTGCTGCTTGAGCGCCTGCGCCGTGGGCGAATCCTTGAGCGCCCGGTAATCGACGCCGATCAATTGCTGAATCTCAGAAGGCACCATGGAACGTGCCGATGATGCGATCGGCATGGCATAGCCAGCCGTCGTGCACAAAAGCAAAACCGCAAAAAACAAATTCTTCATAGATTTCCTCAAAATGGGTCTGCAGAGTTTAGATGCAAACCGCAAAGCGTACGTTGGTGATCTTTGGCAGTTCTTGAGCTGTTCTGAAACTATTTTAGCCCCTAAATGCGCGGAGCAGCCGGTAACTAAAGTGCGTCCTGCCCGCATGGTCTTAGAACGTTGCCCTCGCGGTAGTTTGCGTTGAAAAACAGACGCTCGGACCACGTCCCACGTTTACTGGTTATAGCGCTTCTTGTAGAACTCGATCTGCTGCTGCATCTGTTCGGGCGTCAGGCCCTGCGTCCATTTGTGGTAGTCGCTCTTCATCACGTCGGCGGTCACGCCCGGCATGAGTCTTTCCGCTTCCGGGATGAACTCGGTGTAGAAGGTCTTCGACACCTCGTAAAAACCGTGCCACTGAGTGTAGTCCGGACCCATCATGGCGGTACCCATGCGGGCGCGCCGGCCCTGGTGGTGCCACAGCTCGTAGTAGGTCCACTCGATTTTTTCGTCGAACGGAGTTTTGGTGAGTTTGCCGTTGGCGTAGAGCTTCTCCATAATCGCCTTGGCCGGCTTGGCAAACTTCTCGTTGTAGAGCTCGACCGTCCCCTCGTACTGCTTGTAGAAGTTCTCGACCCATCCGGTGGCGTGACAACTGGAGCACACGTCCTGCATGGCGGCGCGGCGCTTCTCCCAGTTCTCCAGTTTGATACTCACCACTGGGCGCAGGGTGTAGCTGATGCGATCGCCGACGTCATGGGTAATCTTCTGCGTGGATGTGGCGCTCATGTGGCATGTCGCGCAGGTGGGGGCGGCCGAGTAGTCCTTGCCCACGATCCAGGACTTTGAATCCAGGTTCATCTTGGCGATATTGGCGCGGAACTGGATGCCGTGCTTGGACTCGGCATAGATCTCAGCCTGGGGATGATCCGGTCCGAGATGACACTTGCCGCAGTTTTCGGGCTGGCGGGCCAGGGCGGAGCTGAAAGAATGCCGTCCGTGACAGGCGGCACAGCTTCCCTTGCTGCCGTCGGGATTGATGCGTCCGATGCCGCTATTGGGCCAGGTAGAGAAGTCGAACTTGCCGTCGCCTATATATTTCACTTCACCGCCGTGGCACTGGCGGCAGCCATTCATAGCGGCCGGCCCGCCTTCCACAACCTCACCCAACACGTTGTCGAGAGAGCCTATAAAGTGGGCGGCGTCGGCGTGGCGGCTCTTTTCGAACTGGTCCACCTCGGGCTTGTGGCAGCGGGCACAGTAGTAAGGAGTCACAATCACGGCGATCTTGAGGCCGTAATGGTCAAAGGTGGCGGGGTCACCCGGATTGGCCTTGTGACAGGAATAACAATCCACGCCCGCCTTAGCATGGGTGCTTCCGCGCCACTGTTCGACCGCGCCGGGGGTGCTGCTGCTGTGACACTCCAGGCACTGCTGGCCCTCTTTCGAGATTTTGGGAGTTGACTGGGAAAAACCGCTGACGCAGAACAGTACTACCCATACGTAGAACAAGTAGGAGCGCATCTCGACCTCCTTTGGAACTGCCGTCGATCCGCACCGAACCGCGAGCGCCGCCGACTCAGACAGTATCTTGAAAACGGCCGAGCTTTGTCTGTGACATTTGGCCGAGATTTCGCCTTTTTCTGATCAGATGAGTGTCAGGCGCACACACCCGAGCACATCTGGTCCCCATCCTTAGAGAATAGGGTGGGGGTTGCGTGATTTACTTCTCAGGTAGCCGTAGTTCTCGATGGGCAACCCTATCGCATGGGAAGTGTCGATATTCACATAAACCTCGCCGAGTAAGCCCGCAGTGTATGTTTCCGCGATGGAATCCTTTGGAATCCTGAGCTCATAGGTTGTGGCCAGAACCATTTCGACTTCCGCCGGGCAGTTTCTGTACTGCGGATGCGCTCGGATGCCATGGACGGTTCCTACATCTACACCAGCGATCCTAACCGGAGCACCGGCGCGAAGCCCGCCGGTATCATCGAAGCAGGACTTGAGATCCTGACGAAAGTAACGCAATCGGTTAAACAGCAGACTGCCAATGGCGGCCACTCCGACGGCGATGATCAGTGCGAGGATCACCCTTCGGATCATACTTAGCCTTTCAGCGCGGTTGCGCGTTTCTTCGTCTCGTTAACGAAAGCTTCGTCCTTCAATGAATCCAAGTTTATTTCCACATTCGCAAGCGCCCCCTCAAGTGCGGCCTTTGCCAGGGCGATCGCGGTCGTCAGATCGGATTTCATATTCGGGTTGGTGATCGGCTTCAGCTTGGTTGCGATCTTGGCCACCTCGGCTACTTTTTCGGCGACGCCTAGAGGTACGCTGGTCGCTTGCTTGAGTGCAGCGCCAATCGCCGCATCGCCATCCGAAGATTCCTTGGCCGCCTTGTAGGCCTTCATCACGGAATTGTAGGACTCGGCATCGGCGTCGATCGCAGATTTCAGCTCTTCGCGAAGCTGGCTGAGCCTGGCAATCGCTTCGCTGAGCTGGCTCTCATATTGCACGTACGCTTTCTTGCCGCGTGACATGGACGCAACCATGCTTGCCAGCCCAGCGGCCATAGCTCCGCTGGCGGCGGCAGCGCTGCCTCCTCCCGGAGTCGCGGTCGGAGCGGCCAGTTGTTCGATGAAGGGCTCGACTCCGGCGCGCAGTCCGCCGACGGCCATCTTTCCTCCCATCACCGCGGTCAGGCGGTTTTCAAGAATCAGCGAGGAATCGAAATTTTCCACTTGCAGGAACCATTCCGCCGCCTGCTCCAGCGCCTTCTTCGGAATCAGCCCTACGATCTCGCTGGAGACGGGAATAACTCCGTAGCGCGCGGCTTCGCGCTTCACGTATTCGAAGACGCGGTGGATGGGAGTCTGCTCAAAGTCGGTCAGGTTCATCGAGACCTGAGCCATCCCTCGCACCAGAAATCCGGCGCCCTTGACGAAGCGCAGGCCGCCACTCGAAGCGCGCACGGCTTTCGCGACTTTCTTGGCAATATCCACGTTGGGCGTGTTCAGGAAGACGTTATAGGCGATGAGAAATTTGCGCGCTCCAACGACGGTTGCTCCGGCCGTGGGATGCACGCGGGGCTCTCCGAAATCGGGCTTGCGCGCCGGGTTCGTCGCGATTTCGGCGCGGATGCCTTCGAACTGGCCGCGGCGAATGTTCTCCAAGTTCTGCCGTTCGGGCGTGGCTGCGGCGGCTTCATAAAGGTAAACCGGAATCTGGAATCGTTTCGCAATCTCGGCCCCGACGTGACGCGCCATGGCAACGCAGTCTTCGATGGTGACTCCGTCAATCGGGATAAAGGGCACGACGTCGGCGGCGCCCATGCGCGGGTGCGCACCTTGATGTTTAGTGAGATCGATCAACTCGGCAGCCTTCCCAACGCCGCGAATTGCGGCTTCCTGAATGGCGTCTCGCTCGCCGACCAGGGTGATCACGCATCGGTTGTGGTCGGAATCCATCTCGCGGTCGAGGAGATAGACTCCGGGAATCTTCATAGCTTCGGTAATGGCATCCACTTTGGCCGCGTCGCGGCCTTCGGAAAAATTAGGTACACATTCCACCAGAGTGCTGGGCATGGCCTGAAGGATAACGGGCGGAGTATAGGTGAGGCAACTCGCTGGATTTGACAGGGCGCTGATGCAACAGGCAGACTGCGAAACTGTCAGCAGTGCTAGAATCCGAATTCGCGGTTGCCGCAACCAGATCACAACCGCAGGAGCCCACCATGCCGAAATATGTCATCGAGCGCGAGATTCCCGGCGCCGGAAAATTAACCCAAGACCAACTCCAGGCTATCTCGCAGAAGTCCTGCGGCATTCTCCAGAAGCTTGGTCCACAGGTGCAGTGGCTTGAAAGTTTCGTCACCGACGACAAGATCTACTGCGTCTACATCGCGCCGAATGAAGAGATGGTCCGCGAACACGCCCGCCAGGGAGGTTTTCCGGCCAATCGAATCTCCGCCATCCGGTCCGTCATCGGTCCGACCACCGCGGAAGGTTGATCTCTGTCCACTCTGTCCAATTCACGCAAGCCGACCATCGGCGTCTTTGACTCGGGTGTCGGTGGACTCACGGTACTGCGCGCGCTCGTCGACCGCATCCGGGACGCCACCTATCTTTACTTTGGCGACACTGCTCGCCTTCCATACGGATCGAAGTCAGCGTCTACCGTGGCGCATTACGCGGTCGGGGCGGTGCGCTATTTACAGGATCAGGGAGCAGAGTTGTTGGTAATCGCCTGCAACACCGCCACCGCGCTGGCGCTCCCCGAGATCAAAGCGGCAGCGGGAGTGGAGGTCATTGGCGTGGTCGAACCGGGTGCCGACGCGGCGGCGGCGGCCAGTCGCAAACGGAACGTGGTCGTCATCGGCACCGACGCCACCATCAGCAGCCACGCCTACCGGCGGGCGCTCGAAGCCCGCAACGTCGCCGTGCGCGAGAAGGCTTGTCCTCTGTTTGTCCCGCTGGTCGAAGAAGGCTGGGTGGATCATCCGGTCACCGAGCAGGTGGCAAAGATTTATTTGTCGGAAGCATTTTCACCCGCAGTTCTTTCGGAAGACGCGGGCGATGCCGACGTGCTGCTTCTCGGCTGCACCCACTATCCCCTGATCAAGCCCCTGTTGCGGCGAGTGGCGCCGGAACACATCGCCATCGTGGACTCGGCTGAGTCCACCGCGCAGGAGGTAGCGCGTCAACTGGAGCGCGAACGGAAGCTCGAGCCCAGAGGAATTCCCCAATTCAAGTTCTTCGCCACCGATTCGGCAGAGAAATTCAAGAAGATGGGAACGCGGTTCCTCGGGCTTGCGGTGGAAGATGTGCTGCACGTGGATTTGAAGGAGTAGGCGGCGGAAGCCGTGCTGCGCACGGCATGGACGGGCGAGGACGCCCGTCCCTCCACAAAAGAATCGGTAGAGCTTGGTTCAGTACAGGCGGAAAGTAACTTCAACGTTAATCATGGTGGCAACCGGCTTGTCGTCTTTCTTGCCCGGCTCGAAGCGCCAGGTTTTCACCGCTTCGATGGCCTTCTCATCCAGGCCCAATCCCAGCGTGCGCGCCACTCTGATGTCGCGCGGCTTACCATCCGCACCGACCACAACCCAAAGCACGCAGGTCCCCTGATACTTAGCTTTGCGCGCCTCTTCCGAATACTCAGGATCGGGTTGATAAATCAGTTTTGGACCCGAGACCCCGCCGCCGACCCGGTAAGCTCCGCCTCCGGTGCCGCCGCCGTGACCAGGGCCGTATCCAGGACCTTCACCCGAACCGACACCGCCGCCGCTGCCCGTGCCAATTCCGCCACCAGAACCCGTTCCATTCGAAGGCACCGACGGCAAATGCGAAAGCGGATCGCCCAAGTCGGGCAGGTTGGGCGACGGCAAGGGTGGAGCTACGATCGACGGTGGAACTTCGAGCTTCGGCTGCTGGTTGCGCACCACGGCCAGCGGCGGAGTGAACTGCTCCATCGACTGCTTGGGCAAGCGGCCCGGCGATGCCTTCAGCTTATCGTGATCGCCGCCACCACCGCCGCCCCCGCTCATAGTCTTCGAAATTGGCAGAGGCGGAAGATCGTCGGGCGCGATCAACACGACGGTTTCTTTCGGCTTGTCGACGATGATCCTCCGGCCTACCAAGGTCCCCGCGATGATGACCGCCAAGCCCAGCACGTGGATAACGGTGGACCCCGCGGCTCCGCGACCCTTGTAGTTGTAGAAGCCCCAGATGTCGCGCACCGGGACGGGCTTCGAAGTCAGGACCAATGGAGGAAGTTTTTTCGGGAAGAAGAAATCGTCAATGTTGCGAAACAGGGATTTCCAGATAGGCTCGTCCAGAGTCTGATTCTGCAGGAGGAGATGCAGCTCGGGCTCTGGACCCATCGCTGCTGCATTCTGCGGTATTTCGAATTCTGCCATAGCTTCCCGAACGCTAACCCTAAGTTGACGGTACAGGCGGTCGCTGGTTTAGATGCCTGAGCGCTTCTCAGGGCTTACAAAAAAAGTTGCCTCTCAAGCGGACGAGCCTACCCGCCCAAAAGTTTCCCAATCAGTTAGATGCGAGCAGGCTGCGATCTGGTAAAAATTGTACACGCTTTTTGCGAGGGGGAAACAGTACTTTTAGAATTCGCCCCCGGGGACCGCCGCCCAAATAGACGTGTACTTCCGCGCTCCCTATATAATGAAAAGATTCAATCAGTTGGGAGAACCTAGCGAGTGCCAACGGACCTGAAATCCACTATCAATTTGCCCAAGACCGGCTTCCCCATGAAGGCAGGGCTGCCCCAGAATGAGCCCAAAATGCTCGAGCGCTGGGAGCAGATGGGTCTCTACCAGCGCATTCGCCAGGCCCGCAAAGGGAAGAAGAAGTACATCCTGCACGACGGCCCGCCTTACACCAGCGGACCTATCCACTTGGGCACGACGATGAACAAGTGCCTCAAGGATTTCGTCGTCAAGTCTAAAACCATGTCGGGGTTCGACGCACCCTACGTTCCCGGCTGGGACTGCCACGGGCTGCCCATCGAAATCAAGGTCGACAAAGAGCTCGGCGGCAAGAAGCTCGAGATGCACCCCACCGACGTACGCGCCGAGTGCCGCAAATACGCGCAGAAATTCCTTGACCTGCAACGCCAGCAGTTCAAGCGGATCGGCGTCTTCGGACGCTTCGACAAGCCCTACGCCACCATGACCCCGCAGTACGAGTCGGTGGTGCTGTCAACTTTTTTCTCTTTCTATGAAAACGGATTCGTCTACAAAGGCCTGCGCGCCGTCTACTGGTGTATGCACGACGAGACCGCTCTCGCCGAAGCCGAAGTCGAATACGAAAACCATACCAGCTCGACCGTCTGGGTCAAGTACGCGTTGCTCGACGATCCCGCAAAACTCGACGCCGCGCTCGCCGGCAAGAAACTTTCCACCATCATCTGGACGACCACTCCCTGGACGCTGCCCGCTTCCATGGCCGTCGCCTTCCATCCCGACGAAGAATACGTAGCGCTCGAATCCGGCAAAGAGGTTTACATCGTTGCCGCCAAGCTGGCGAAAGACGCCGCCGAGAAATGCGGCCTCCAGAATCCGCGCGAACTGGCTCACTTTCCCGGACGCAAGCTCGAGCGCCTCAACTTCCAGCATCCGTTCCTCGACCGCAAAGTTCTCGGTGTGCTTGCCGACTACGTCACCATGGACACGGGAACCGGAGTCGTCCACACCGCGCCTTCGCACGGTGCCGAGGACTTCGCCACCGGCGTCAAGTACGGCCTCGACGCCACCAGCAACGTCGACGAAAAAGGCATCCTGCGCAACGGCCTGCCCGAGTATGACGGCAAGCGTGTTTGGGACGCCAATCAGCCCATCATCGACTTGGTCAAGAACCGCGGCGCTCTGCTGCACACGGAAAAAACCGAGCATTCGTATCCGCACTGCTGGCGCTGCCACAATCCCGTCATCTTCCGCGCCACCGAACAGTGGTTCATTTCCATGGAAACGCCCATGCCCGGCGGCAAAGGGAAAGACGACACTCTGCGCACGCGCACGCTCAGCGAGATCAAGAACGTGAAATGGGATCCGGCCTGGGGAGAAGAGCGGTTATCGAATATGATTCAAACCCGCCCCGACTGGTGCATCTCGCGCCAGCGGGTGTGGGGCGTTCCGATCGCCGTCTTTCTCTGCGAAAGCTGTGGCAAGCCGCTCAACGACCATGCCATTAATCGCAAGGTCGTGGAGGCGTTCGCCCGCTCGGGAGCCGATGTCTGGTTTACCAACGAACCCGACTCCATTGTTCCCGCCGGAACCAAGTGCCCGCACTGCGGCGGCGCGAAGTTCGAAAAGGAAACCGACATCTTCGATGTCTGGCTCGAATCCGGCGCCAGCTATCTGGCGCTGATCGCGGCCGAACCCGAATATCGCTATCCTTGGCCCTCCGATCTCTACCTCGAAGGTGGCGACCAGTATCGCGGATGGTTCCAGTCTTCCCTGCTCTGTGCTATGGGCACGCACGCCACGCCTCCCTATCGCTGTGTGGTCACGCCCGGCTGGACGCTCGACGAAAAAGGCCAGGCCCTGTCGAAGTCGCGCGGCAATGATGTGGACCCGGTGGATATCGCCGGCCGCCTCGGCGGAGAGATCGTGCGCCTGTGGACTGCTTCGGTGGACTTCCGTGAAGACGTCGTCGGATCGGAAACGTTGATGCAGCGCGTCGCGGAAAACTACCGCGAGATTCGCAACAAACTGTTCAAGAACGCGCTCGGCAATCTCTACGATTTCGATCCGCAGACCGACTCTATTCCGTTTGAAAAGCTCGAGCCGCTTGACCAATACATGCTGCGCCAGACCTGGGCCCTCGCCCGCGACGTTCGCAACGGTTACGAGGAGTTTGCTTTTCACCGGATCTATCACCGCGTGAATCACTTCTGCGTGGTCGATCTCAGCGCCTTCTACTTCGACGTCATCAAGGATCGCCTCTACACCTACGCACCCAACTCGCTCGGCCGCCGTTCGGCCCAGACTGCGGTTTGGCGCATCTGTGAAGCCATGGTCCGTTTGCTGGCGCCCATCCTGAGTTTTACCTGTGAAGAAGTCTGGCAGCATTTGCCGAAGATGCCAGACCGCCTCGCCAGTGTTCACCTGGCCGAGTTTCCCGCCGACGCCGAAGTGCTTGGTGACGCTTCCGTACCGCAGGAGGATCCGCAACAGCAGCAAGATTGGGCGACGCTCCTCGGAGTGCGGGAGCAGGTGATGAAAGCGCTCGAAGAGGAGCGCAACAGCAAGCGGATTGGAAAGGGTCTGGAGGCGCAATTGACGATCACCGCAGCGGACCCCGCCTATTCGGTTCTCGCGCGCTATCAAGACCAGCTTCGCTACCTCTTCATCGTCTCCGCCGTGAAACTGGCAAGAGACTCCAAGAATGGCACGGGCAGCGTGCATGTCGAGGTCAAGCAAGCCGATGGCGCCAAATGCGAGCGCTGTTGGAATTTTTCCACTCGCGTGGGCGAGGACAGGAACTATCCCACGGTGTGCGAGCGTTGCAGCGCCGTTCTCAAAGAAATTGAAGGGGCGTGACCGCGACCTTCCGCAAACGCGATAAGCTAGTGTAGTATCCCGCGAGCTCGTGACATAAATCCAAACAGTCATCCTGAGCGAAGCGAAGGACCTATGTACTTGGCCGCGGAATGCATAGGTCCTTCGCTTCGCTCAGGATGACAACTAATACCTATGGTTGGCACGCAAAACCAAACAAACCGAGACAAGAATTCTCCCGGCCCATGCGCAAATATCATCTCCTGATCGCGTTGTGCGTCATCGCTCTCGATCGCGCCACCAAGTGGACGATCGCGCACCGGCTTTCCCTGCACGACAGCATTCCTGTCATTCCTGGATTTTTCCGCATCATCCACGCCGAAAACCCGGGCGCCGCATTCGGTATTTTTGCGGATTCTCCCTCGCAATGGAAGGTCGCTCTGCTGATTGCGTTCTCCATAATTGCGCTGCTGATCGTATCCCTGCTGCTCTGGAAAAACAGCCATCGCCTGACCACGACCGGAATCGGGCTGGCGTTGATTCTGGGCGGTGCCGTCGGCAATTTGTGGGACCGCCTGGTCAGCCGGCACGTCGTGGATTTTCTGCTCTTCTATATAGGCTCGCACCAGTGGCCGGCCTTCAATGTGGCCGACAGCGCGATTGTGGTGGGAGCGGCGCTGCTGGTGTTTGAGATCGTGTTTACCAACTCGCCCAGCCAGGAATCGGCGTAGAGCGCGTGTCATCTAACTGCCAGCGGTACGTTAGTCCCTGCTACTTGTACGTGGAGGACGACATGCAAAAGTCCGCTAGTGCGCTCTTCGTTTCTTCCAACAAAGGATCGACAGCGAAGCTATTTTTGCTCAGGATAATTCGCCCCGCATGCCAATCGCGAGCGATATTTTTCGTTCGGCTCGCCGTGGGCCTGATCTTCTTCACGCAGGGACTGCTGAAGTACATCGATCCCAACCTGGGAGTGAACCGGTTTACGAAGATAGGATTCGCACATCCCGCCTTTACCGCTCATTTCGCCGGAGCCTTCGAGATCGTGTGTGGAACACTCGTGCTGGTTGGGCTAACGACCAGAATTGCGGCCATTCCGTTGCTCATAGTCATCTGCACAGCCATCGGAACCACAAAATTGCCCGAGCTGTTTCGCCCCGGCCAAGGATTCTGGTTCATGGTCAGCGACGCCCGAACGGATTTCTCGATGCTCATGTCGCTGTTGTTTCTGCTTATCGCCGGAGCGGGAGCGTGGTCAATCGATGCACAACTTCAGTGAAATTCCATCGCGGCGACTGCGCTGGGGTATGTCCTTTCTGCTCGCAATCGCTTCCACATCAGCTTTCGCCGGACCGCCATTCCAGACTGACGACCCAGAACCAGTGGCGTTTCGCCATTACGAAGCATATGGATTCAGCATTGTGGATCACGGCAGCGGCTCCACGTTCTCCCAGTTGCCGGCGTTTGAATTCAACTACGGCGCAGCACCCAACCTGCAGCTTCATATTATTGTTCCTGGTGCCTACGTCACTCCGCAGGGTGCGTATGGCATCGGCGACATCGAACTCGGAGCAAAATACCGGTTTGTGCAGGAAGGAAAGCTCCGGCCACAGGTAGGGATTTTCACAATGGTCGAGTTGCCATCCGGAAACAGACAGCGTGGCCTTGGTAACGGTCAGTTGTGGGCGCGTCTTCCCATTTGGATGCAGAAGAGTTTCGGGAAGTGGACAACCTATGGCGGCGCCGGATACCAGATCAATCATGCGCCAGGCATGAAGGATTCTTTCTTTGCCGGATGGCTGGTACAAAGGGAGTTAAGCAAGAAATGGACGCTGGGAGCGGAAGTTTACCACTCCGAATCAGTCGCGACCGGGAGCCGGCAAACGACATTCGTGGATTCCGGCGGCTACTACAACTTCAAAGACAACCTCAGCTTACTGTTCATGATCGGACATACCATGACTGGTGAGAGACACTCCGTCGGTTATCTGGGACTCTACTACACGTGGGGAAAGGATCAGGGCGGCAAGTCAGAGAGTACAAGCTCCGCGGTCCGCCGGGTGATCGACGGGATTGTGGGAAGGGGTTCGTAACCAATTCGCTACGGCGTCCCGTAAAGCTGCCGGTAAACATTCGCATTCCGCAAAATAGCCTGCACGTACTCGCGCGTCTCGGTGAAGGGGATGGACTCAACGAATTCCTGCGGATCGCGGTAGTGGCCTTGCCCTAGCCATTCTCCCACGCGGTCGGTGCCGGCATTGTAGGCGGCGAGCGCGTACTCGAACTGTCCGTTGTACCTGTCAACCATGTCTTTGAAGTAGCGCGTGCCGAGTTGGAGGTTCACGGCCGGAGTGTAAAGTTGTGGCGCACTGAATCCCTTGAGCTTCACCTGCTTCGCTACGGTCTTGGCCGTCTTCGGCAGAAGCTGCATCAGGCCCACGGCGTTGGCTCGGGAAAGAGCCAGCGTGTTGAACTCGGACTCCTGCCTGATGAGCGACGCCACCAGATAGGGATCGAGGCCGTTCAACACCGAATATTTGCGCAGATCGGTCCAATAGGCTTTGGGAAAAAGCGCTTCCCAATAGGGGCGCGGCAGGTCGGGAATGTCCACGGCGAAATAGTTGGGCGTGGTGTGCTTCATGATTTGGATGCCGCGATCGTAGCGGCCGATGTCCTGATACACATGCGCCATTTCTGGCGGCGCCCAGGTGCCACCCTCTTGGCTGGCGGCAGCCTGCAACTCGCGCACCGCCATATCCGCTAACCCGCCGTTAGAGAGCAGACGCGCCCGTTCGACGCGCAGGTTGTCGTCGGGAGGATCGGTCACGGTAATTTTTTCCGTGGTTGGAAGCGGAGAAATGCGGTCGAGCAGCGGGTAGTGCGGCAGGTCTTCTTTCAGGGATGCTTCGGTTGCCGGGCTTTCCTGCGGCGAGCTTCCCTTCTGCGGCGCCTCCCCCGCGCCCGGCAGGCCTGGTAAGCGCTGCCGTCCGAACTCCGCGTAATAGTAGTTGCGAAAGCGGTCGCTGAGTTTCTGGTAAAATGCCCGCGCCATGGCCGGTTTGCCTTCTTCTTCGGCGAGACGAGCGCGCCAGTACAGCGCCGCGGGAATCTCCGCCGAATCGGGATAGAGCGCGATCTGTTGTTCGAACTCTTGCCGCGCCTCATCGGTCTTTCCTTGCCGGAAGGTCAGCCACGCGGCCTTCCAGTGCGCCGAGGAAGCGTGCCCGCCATTTGGAAAGCGCTGCTGCAATTCGCGGAAATAATCGATGGCGCGATCGTAGTCGCGCTTCAGCAGGTACATGTTCCCTGCCGAAAGCAGTGCTTGTTCGAGCCAGGGGCTGGTGGGACCAAATTGCCGCAGTTCGTTGAGCGTCCGTTGCACGGCATCTTCATCGCTGGTGGAACGCGCGGTCTCATTCAACAGGTAGAGGCGCTCAGCTTCGGCGTCACCCGTTTGCACGCCCATGGCAGTCAGAACCTGGCGGGCTTCGTGGCTGCTGCCGCTTTTTTCCAGCGCTCCCGCCAGCGCCAACTGCACTTGTGGACGGTCCGCTGCACTGACTTCCCCCACAAGATCGTGATAATCGTGGGCCGCGTCGCTGTAATGCTTGCCTTTAAACAGCAGATCGGCGCGCGTGCGGCGCTCGGCGACCGAGCCAGAAATTCCCAGCTTGCGCAGTTCCACCAACGCCGCATCCGCATCGGAACTGTTGGGAAGATTGAAGTAAACGTTGCGCAGAGCGCTCGAGGCCTTCTCCTTTTCGCCTGCCTCTTCGTAGGCGCGCCCGATGGCAAGTTCCACATCGCTGCGCACGGGAGCACGTTCTTTTTCCAGCAGAGACGCCGCCTCTTGGGCACGCCCTTCCTCGAGCAGCGCGCTGGCATAGACCAGGTGAGCATCGCGGATCAGGAGCGAATCGGGAAAGTTCTTGCTGAAATCCGCCAGCGTGGAGAGCGCTTCGGCACTGTGTGCTGTTTTCAGGTAGGCGTCACCCAGGTAGTAAGCAACGTAGTCTCCCAGTTCGCTGGCACCGGCCTTGGCCCGGTTGAACGGGTCGATGGCCTTGCCATAGTCGTGATCCAGTGTGTGGGCGTAGCCGATGACCAGCCAGGCCAGTGCTCCGGCATCAGCATCTTCCTTGGCGTGGCGGCGGGCGTAGGCTTCGACTCCGGCATAGGCGGTGGGAGTGCGGTCCTGCAACAACTGCTGCGCCATGGTACGAAGGCTGGCGGAGGCGACAAAGGCTCGCCGCACCCGGCGCACGCGCGGAGAGATGGGTCTGCGCTTCTTTTTAGTAGTTTTAGTGCGGGTGCGGGTGGAAGCGGCAGTCTTTGGCTTTGCCGGAGCGCTCTTGGCTGAAGTGGGTCTCGACGTCGTGCTTTTCGACGCTGTGCTCTGGGCGGGTGCGCTCGCAGCAGGAGACGGGGCAAGCCCCGTCTCTACCGACGATCTGGACTGGGCGGCTGCAGGCCGCAAAAAACCGAGCCAGAGCAGGGAGAAAATTCCAGCGAAGACTACAACTGCAAAACGGCGCACTCAAACCCTACCTAGTGCCGAAAATTGGCACCCATGATGGAAAGATCGTCTTCTGCGAGACTTCGTATTATTTCATGCTGAAAGTAATTGCCGGAAGCTGCCGCCGTGTTCCCGTAACGTTTCTGGTACGTGGCACGGCTTTTCTCAATGGTTTCCTTCAGGCGGTCGTAGAGATCTTTGTGTTTCCGGCCTTCGGCAACCTTGGCCTGATTGTAGAGTTTGATCTCGTCAACCAGCAGCCGAGCAAACCTTTGCGCTTTGTGGTGAACTTCCTGATCGTCAGGCGAGGCCGAGGGAGCTGGCTGCGGCTCGGGCGTTTCCACCGTCTTCGCATGACCAATGGGAAGCGGCTCGACCAAAGCAGCTTCTGCCGCGGAGCTCGCGACCGGTGTCGAGGCTTCGTGCGCCGACGCTGCTGCTGCCATCACGTGGCTCGGCGCATGCGCAGCGAAGGGATCGTTGAATGCCGGCACCGGGTGTACTGGCGCCTGAGATGTCGGCGCCGCGCCCGCCGGGACGTTGTCACTGCCGGAAGGCGCCGCAGACGCTTGCTTGCGGAGCGAGTTAACCTCGAGCCATGCACTCGTGGAAAGCACCAGCAGTTCGAGCGCGCCGGCATCGAGCAAGCCCTCCTCGCCAGTCCCGCTGTCGGCGTAAACCAGGGCGGCAACTTTCTCTTTCAAGATCAAAGGAAGGATCCGGCCTTCGCCGCTGGTTGGCTTTCCAAACTCCCCCAGGAAGCGCGAGTCCAAATCTGCAAGCGGGGCGCTGGCCAGCACGCGCTCGCTGATGGCGCGAGCGACGGCGGGAGCGTTTTCGTCGAGAGCGAAATCCTTCACCGCTTCGCTGTTGGCGAAGCCGCGTCCCTGCCAACCGCTGGCATGGCTGCCCTTGACCACAAAAAGCGCAACTCGGGCGGCATAGCGAGCGCTAGTATCGAGCAAGGCGCGCAGTATCTCGCGCTGCGAGGTGCCCAACTGGATTTCCCCAACGGCGCGCGCTAGATCTGCTGGACCGGTCGCCGAAGCCGCAGGTTGTGTGGCTGGTTCGCCGCTCGCAGGTGCGGCCGCGATCTCTTCCATTACCCGGCGGACAATCTCGGTGCGTAGTTGAGCCGTGTGTTTGTCCAAAACCTGGCCAACCACCCGTTCCACAATTGGTTCAATCCAACCGCGCTCCTTCATTCGTGCTCCGAGGCAAAGCTCTCTTGACCAAGCTCCTGTTTGGGGGAAGAAGGGAGCAGCCCTTCTAACCTCTTATTATATGGCCGCTTACAGGCGGCCTCGGCACACCTTGGTACCTGCCCTACAGGGTACCTGGGGCACCCCTGCCAACCTGGGCGAACATTTTTGGCAAGGCCGAGCCTAAAGAACGCCCAAAAAAGTCGGCTACCAAGTACAATAGCATTTCGACAATAGGTCGTGTTGTCGGAAAAATCTGCATCAAGTTACGAATGAGCACCATCCAACCCAACATAGAGCAACCGGTCAGCGAAGAAATGCAGCTGGTCCGGCGGGCCAAGCGCGGCGACGATCAAGCGTTTGAAGAATTGGTGCGGCGCTACGATCGCAACGTTTTCCGCATTGCCCAGCACATCACGCAAAACCGCGAGGACGCCGAAGATGTGGTGCAGGAAGCGTTCCTCAAGGCCTATAGCAACCTGGAGAAATTCCAGGAACAGTCCAAGTTTTATACCTGGCTGGTGCGGATTGCGGTTAACGAAGCGCTGATGAAGTTGCGCCGGAGGAAGCCGGAACGCACGGTTTCTCTGGACGAAGAAGTAAAGACCGAAGATGACTCGCTGCCGCGTGAGGTTGCGGATTGGAGCCCCAATCCTGAGCAGATGTACAACCAGGCGCAGTTGCGGGATATTCTGACGCGCACTATTCAGGGATTGCCGGCGGGATTCCGGACAGTGTTCGTGCTCCGTGACGTGGAAGGCCTCTCGACCGAGGAGACGGCTCAAGCGCTGGAGTTGAGCATCCCGGCGGTGAAGTCGCGGTTGTTGCGCGCGCGCCTGCAATTGCGCGAGCGGTTGAACCGCTACTTTCAGAAACGAGCGAGTGGAGATGGCGACCAGTGAAGTGTTCTGAATTTCTTAACGAACTGACCAACTACCTCGATGGCGCGCTGGACGCCCGGACGAAGTCCGAACTCGACGATCACCTGGCGTGGTGCCACAACTGCTACGTGGTCTGCGATACCACTCGCAAAACCATTGAAATCTACCGCAACTCCGAGCTCTACGAGTTACCCGACGATTTGCGCGCCCGACTCCACACCGCCATCATGACCAAGTGTTCTGGGCACAAGAAATCGAACCCGGCGGGCAGCTGAACCCGCTTCTGGCTTTTCCTGCTCCTTATTAATTCCCCCTGACCTACTCCGTGGTTGCTGAGTGTGCGCAAGTGCTTGATTCCGGTGCGCCTATGGGGATGTACCCGGGAAGCTACGAGTAGTCAGAACCTTTTCCGAACAGTACGAATCTAAGTAGGTAGAGCTCGTTCCAGATACTCAAGCGAAGGGGATGAGCCAGTTTTGTCGCGATTAATTCTGTGGAGGTTACCCAATGTTTTCGAAGTTGTTGGACGCCGTGTTTGGTTGCCGGCACGCTCGCTACAGTTTTCCCATCACGGTTCGCGCCGGTTCGCGTCGCCCTCCGGTAGCCCAACGCACGGGCACCTATGTAGCGTGCCTGGACTGCGGCAAGGAGTTCCGCTACGACTGGCGCGAAATGAGGATCGTGGGATCGCGTGCCGGAGAAGTCGCGCACTCCCTGGTTACCAAACAAGCCACAAAACAAGCCGCCTGAGGGTCACAAAGTAGCCCCGCTTCCCCCGAAGCGGCGTTTCGTGGCCAAAAGTGAACATCCCCCGCTAACTTCCCCCAGTTCTTGCTCCGAGTTTGCTTCCGGTTTTGGTCCACCTTCGGCCTGTGCAGAATTCTTGGCTCTGAAATTTCACTATCTCCCAGCCCTCGCAGGAGCGCATAATTGAAGTCGGCGCCGGACCCGCGGAGCATGCTTCGGCCCTTGTGAAGCGTTCCCCCTCGCGGTTCGGACGGGAGGTTTCTGTGCCTCTTTCCATGCTTCGGGAATTCCTGGATCGTAACCGCATTCAATACCTGGTGATCTCGCACTCGGTGGCCTACACGGCCCAGGGGATTGCCGCCCTTACCCATACCCCGGGAAAAGAGCTTGCGAAAACCGTCATGGTCATGGTCGATGGACGTCTCGCCATGGCGGTCGTGCCAGCTTCGTTCCGGGTCGATTTGTACCGGCTGAAAAAATACCTGGGGGTAGACTCGGTGGAACTGGCCAGCGAGTACGAATTTCGCGACCGTTTCCCCGACTGCGAAACCGGCTCCATGCCGCCGTTCGGTAACCTCTACGGCATGGATGTTTTCGTGGACCAGGCCCTGGCCGAGGACAAGGAGATCGCCTTCAACGCGGGTTCGCACCGTGAACTGGTGCGGATGAAGTTTGCGGATTTCCGCGATCTGGTGAAACCGGCGATCATCCCGCTGGCGGGCAAAGCCCATATTCACGCGGCTTGAGTCTTGCGCAAGCGGACGGTTCCGCTGCGCTAAGCGGTTGCCGCAGGAGCGGTGGCGGGACGCAGGTAGATCTTTTTGTTTTTTTTCATACAATCTTCACAAATCGCTGTGTTAGATTTGCCCTTCTCTCATCAATTCGAAATTTCCTGGAGGAAAATGAATTGGGCAAGGACATGGTTCCCAAGAAAATCTTCTTCACCAAAGGTGTGGGGAAACACCGGGAGCGCCTCACCTCTTTCGAACTCGCTTTGCGCGACGCCGGCATCGCGGCGCAAAACCTGGTTCGTGTTTCGTCCATATTTCCGCCTAACTGTAAACTAGTCCCACGCACCCAGGGGCTCACCTATCTTTCCCCAGGAGAAGTCGTATTCGCGGTGGTTGCCGAAAACTCCACCCATGAACCGCACCGCCTGCTGGCCTCGTCGATTGGTGTCGCCATCCCCGCCGATCGCAACACATATGGATATCTGAGCGAGCACCATTCGTTCGGTGAGACCGAAGACGCCGCCGGAGACTACGCCGAAGAACTAGCCGCTGAAATGCTGGCCACCACTCTGAACGTGGAATTTGATTCTGACCGGTCGTGGGACGAGAAAAAAGAGATCTATCGCATCTCCAACAAGATCGTGCGCACCGCCAACGTGACGCAGTCGGCAGTCGGCGATAAACGCGGGCTGTGGACCACGGTGATCGCCTCAGCCGTGCTCATCTTCGACTGATCTGAGTGTGGGGACGGGCGACCTCGCCCGTCCATGCCGAGCGAAGCTCGGCGGCCGTAGACGCCTTCCAGACACTACCGGTACCAACACGAGACGCGGCAAGCCACGTCTCTACTTTGCGATTTGAGTGACCGTCTTTTTCGCCGCCGGATTCTTCTTCAACCGCTCCAGCACGGCCGCTACAATCAGGGGCAATCCAACGGTAGCGTCCACAAATACTTCCCCAAACTTCCCACCTTCGGCCGGTGGCACAAACTTGCCCCATGAAACCGCCTCGCTGTAGGGGCTGCCCGAAAGCCCGCCCCAATACACCGGCTCGGGGCAGATACGCAATCCATAGTGATAGCGCTTCAGGGGCAGTTCTTCTCCGCCCCGGCGATGGCGCAATTCGATGAACGGGCCGAACTGCTGCGACCAGTTGCGCGGAACGCCGCCGCCGATGGTGAAGATTCCGAGCCGCTTCTGACTTAGCAAGGTTGCGGCAAAGTGTTCCAGGTCTTCGAACGGATCAAAGCGGAATCGTGCTTTCCCTTCCTTGTCGCGCTCGCGGTTGGTCAGCGCGAAATCGAGGCCGAGTTCGGAGTCGGAGAACGCGGGCACAAATACCGGAACATTCTTCTCATAAGCCGACTTCAGGATGCCGCGTTCTTTGGCACGCTTCGCCAGATGCGCTCCTATAGCGCGGTTCAGCTTATACGAGCACATTACTTCGTCCGCGTTCCAGCCGCCGAACACCGCGGCCATCACGCGCTCCACGTCGTCGAGGTTCTGCTCGGGTTCGAGCGTGTCATAGACACGGTTGTATCCGGCCTCGTAAAGTTCCTCGTCGCTGAGCTCGGGATTGTGTCGGAAATGAGCGCGCCCGGTAGCTTCGACCAGCCCATGCGCCATCAGCGCTCCAGTCGAAACGATGGCATTCACAATGCCGCGATCGATCAACTCGGCAATCACCAGGCCCTGCTTTGCCACGGTCATCGCACCCGCGAGCGTCATGACGACGAAGCAGTCCTGGTCGCGCGCCATGGCCTCGAGAACGTCGGCAGCTTCGCCAAGCTGGCGGCCGGTAAACGCCGTCTTGGACATCGCCCGCACCAAATCGTCAATGGATTGAATCTTGGTGAGATCGAGCGGCTCCAGCGGAATGAGCCGGTCGGCGACCGGATCGTGCAACTTGCGG
The DNA here is from genome assembly GCA_963752985.1 of uncultured Acidobacteriaceae bacterium. GTDB lineage: Bacteria > Acidobacteriota > Terriglobia > Terriglobales > Acidobacteriaceae > Acidiflorens. The sequence continues at coordinate 50,145 of CAVWAN010000012.1, read as the reverse complement.
TCAATGCCCGCACCTTCTTGATGAGTGCCGTGCTTGGCGACATTTTTCTGCTTCAAGGAAGACCTCCAGAATGAAAACCTATTTTGATCGAAGAAACAATTTACTAGAAGTCAGGGAAACGCGGCGAACTGCTTATTGACGCCGACAAAGGGCTTTACCACAGAGGACACAGAGAAACACAGGGGAGATCGGTTTTTTCCTGTGTTCCTCTGTGCCCTCTGTGGTGAGGACGTTGACTTATTTCATCACGAACGCCATCCGCACCGAACACTTTGATATCCTAGACCGCGATCAAAGTTGGAGAAAAAGTGCGAGACAAGTTCACCATAGGCCTGATCCAGATGTCGTGTGGCCCCGAGCCAACCGACAATCTGGCCAAAGCGCTTGACCGCGTTTCGGCGGCCGCACGCCAGGGCACCGACGTGGTCTGCCTGCCCGAACTCTTCCAGACGCAGTATTTCTGCCAGCGCGAAAACGCCGCTCTGTTCGATCTTGCCGAGCCAATCCCAGGAGCGGGCACCGAAAAGCTCGCCGCTGCTGCCTTGAACAACAAAGTCGTGCTGATCGCGTCGCTCTTCGAGAAGCGCGCTCCCGGCCTCTACCACAACACGGCCGTGATCTTCGATTCGGATGGCGCACTCCGCGGCATCTACCGCAAGATGCACATTCCCGACGACCCGCTTTATTACGAAAAATTCTATTTCACGCCCGGCGATCTCGGCTTCAAGGCGTTCGACACCTCCGCCGGAAAGCTCGGCACACTCGTCTGCTGGGACCAGTGGTATCCCGAAGGCGCGCGGCTCACCGCGCTGCAGGGAGCGAGCATTCTGTTTTATCCCACAGCGATCGGATGGCATCCCGCGGAAAAGGATGAATTTGGCGAGGCGCAACACGACGCCTGGCGCACGATTCAGCGGGCACATGCTATTGCAAACGGTGTTTATGTCGGAGTGGTGAATCGCGTCGGCTTCGAGACCGGCGACATTCGCGGCAATTCCGCGCCCGGCAAAGGCCTGGAATTCTGGGGAGGGTCGTTTTTCTGCGATCCCTTCGGACGCGTGCTCGCGGAGGCGTCGCACGACGAAGAAGAGATTCTGCTGGGCGAGGTGGACTTGCGACATCTTGAGGAGACGCGGAGGAATTGGCCATTTCTGCGCGATCGGCGGATTGACAGTTACGCGGCAATCACGAGCCGAATGTTGGATGAAAAGTGATCTTCAGACGGTCGTTGTTCTGGACCTCGTTTTGGACCTCTGGCGTCTTGGACCCCCTGGTCGCGGTCTTTTAGAATCAAAGATTTAGCGGCGGGACATAGGCTAGATCTTTGAGAAATAAGGACTTAGAGATAAAATATTTATTATTCAATCACTTACATGGAAAAGGCGCGATCTGCACGAAAACTTCCCTCCGCTCTTGGCTACCGCATGCCCGCCGAGTGGGAGCCGCATGAATCGACTTGGTTGGCGTGGCCGCACCTTCGCAGCGACTGGCCGGGCAAGTTCGAGCCGATCGCGTGGGTGTATGCCGAGATCGTCAGGAATCTGGCGCGCCACGAGCGGGTGGATCTGATCGTCAAGAGTGAGCGGGCGGAAAACAGCGCAAGAGCCGTGCTGGAGCAAGCCGACGCGCTCTCTGACAACGTTTGTTTCCACCGCTGGCGCACGGACCGCGTATGGACGCGGGATTCGGGTTGCATCTTTCTCACTCAGAGTCCAGAACCTCAGGGGCTAAAGCCCCCGCCTAACAACGACGCCAGCGGCACGGCTGAACGGGCTGCGGAAAAAGTCGCCGTTCGACGCCCAGCCCCTAAAGGGGCCTCTGATTTTGAAGAACTTACGGTATCGCTAAAGCGATACCCTGATACGAACCTGAGTTTTTCCGCAGCTCATGAAACCGTGCCCTTCCCAAAACCCACTGGTGAAGGCAGGGCCAAGACCAAGCACGACAAACCGCTCATGGGACTACATTTCCAGTTCAATGGCTGGGCCAAGTATCCGAATTATCAGTTCGATGAAAAGATTGGCGCGCGCATGGCCAAGGCCGCGGGTGCGCGGATTGTGCATCCCACGTCGGGAGACGAGCGGGTCGTGCTCGAAGGCGGATCGATTGACGTCAACGGGCGAGGGACGCTGCTCACGACCGAGGAGTGTCTGCTGTCAACCACACAACAGCGCAATCCCTCCATGGATCGCGCCGCCTACGAGCAGATGTTTGCCGACTATTTCGGGGTCCAGTCGGTCATCTGGCTGGGTGAGGGGATCGAAGGGGACGACACGCATGGCCACGTCGACGATCTTTCCCGCTTCGTCGCACCGAACACAGTAGTGACCATGGTCGAAGCGAACGCGCAGGATGAAAATTACTCGGCCCTGCAGCATAATCTGGGGCGGCTGCGAGCGGCGCGCGACCAGGACGGCCACCGCCTCAATGTCGCGGAGATTCCCATGCCGCGTCCGGTCGTGTTCGAGGGACGGCGATTGCCCGCGAGCTACGCTAATTTCTATATCGCGAATGGACTTGTGCTGGTGCCGGTATTCAACGATCCCAACGATCGCATTGCGCTTAACACGTTGGCGGAGCTATTCCCGACACGCGAGATTGTGCCGATCTATTCTGGCGACTTGATCTGGGGATTCGGCGCGCTGCACTGCATGACGCAGCAACAGCCGGCATGCGGATAGCTGGTATCCAGCACCGTGTTGCGCGAATTCGTGGCACAAATCAAGTTTGCCATCCAGAGCGACGCCAAGAACCTGCTGTCTTGCCGGTACAGGAGAAAGCAGGTCCTTCGCTTCGCTCAGGATGACAACCTATAGCTGATTGTGCATATATTTTGAACATCATTTGATGCTATAATCAGTGCCTAGGAGTTGCCATGAGAACTACAATCGCGCTGGATGACGACCTGGTACGAATCGCCCAGGAGTTTACTGGGGTAGCGGAGAAAACGGCGCTGATTCGTGAAGCGCTCAAAGCATTGATCGAGCGGGAAAGCGCGCGGAGACTAGCGTCCCTGGGAGGCACCATGCCGGGATTGAAGAATATTCCGCGACGCAGGGCGGCGGCGAATTGATTCTCGCCGATACCTCGGTTTGGATTGAACACTTCCGCTCCGGCAACCAAGCACTGCACCAGCGGCTCAGTCAGGGGCAGATTGTGATCCATCCCTTCATCATTGCTGAACTGGCGCTTGGATCGCTGAAAGAACGCTCCCGGACAATTGCCCTGCTGGACCTTTTACCGCACGTGCGAGTGGCACAGTTGCACGAAATTCGAACCTTGATTGAGGCCCGTCACCTGTACGGCCTCGGCATCGATCTGACCGACGCGCACCTGATCGCTTCCGTTCTCATCAATCCGCCCACGCGCTTGTGGACGAAAGATAAGCAACTGCGTAAGGCCGCCGAGGCCCTCGGCATCCACGCCAGCTTGGCTTAAGAGCGCCGAGATCGGCGAAATCATTGATCTCCGTATTTCTGTCGCCCCTCCGGGGCTTGCATATTTTTTCTACTGAGAGCCATGGCTTACGAGTCGGTGTGAGAACCCGGTCAGCCCTCCGGAGTCCGAATCGTAGCTTCTCTTCTGCCCCGTTGGGGGCTTGGTCTGATTCCACCTTCCACCCACGGCTTGCGCCGTGGCCTGCATTCTTGCGCCGCTTCGCGGCTCGATTCGGTATCGCGGCTCCACGGTTCGGATGATCATCGAGCTATGACCCAGACTCCTCCGGGGCTTGGATCATTCTTGCCACTGTTCCCACTGCTGAAGCGGTGGGCTAAGCTTGGCCTCCCCTCCGGAGCTGTTGATCCGGGCCGTCCCTGCGCGATTTCGTTTACACTCATACCCGTGAACGCCGAGATCATCGCCGTCGGCTCTGAAATGCTGACCCCCCACCGCCAGGACACCAACTCGCTCTTCCTCACTGAAAAACTGAATGACCTGGGCGTTGAGGTGCGCTTCAAGAGCATTGTGGGCGACGACCTTGAAGGACTGACTGCGGCCGCCAAACTCGCCATGCGGCGGTCGGACATCATAATTTTCACCGGCGGCCTCGGCCCCACCGAAGACGACCTGACGCGCGAAGCGGTGGCCGAAGGGCTGGGGCTGAAACTGCAACGCGATCCGGAGGTCATGGCAAAAATCGAAGCGCGCTTTGCCAAGCGCAGCATGAAGATGACGGCCAACAATGCCAAGCAGGCCGACATCCTGACCAGCGCCGCGGTATTGCCGAATGCGCTTGGCACTGCTCCCGGCCAGTGGATTGCCGGGAAGTATGACGGCCAGGAGCGGCTGCTGATGCTGCTTCCCGGGCCTCCCTACGAGATGAAGGCGCTGTTTGAAGCCGAATGCATTCCGCGACTGCGGGCCCGAATCCCCGAACAGCATATCGCCACCCGCACGCTCAAAATGGCGATGATGCCGGAATCGCAAGTGGACGCGCGGGTCGCCCCGATTTACAAAACTTATACCGACGTCGAGACCACCATCCTCGCGGGCGCGGGCGAGATTCAACTTCACCTGCGCTGCCGCAAGGATTCGCAAGCGGATGCCGAAGCGCGCGTCCAGGAGCTCGCCGACAAAATCGAGGACGAACTCGGTGACGCCATCTTTTCGCGCAAAGGCGAGACCATCGAGCAGATCGTCAGCTATCTTCTGCAGATGCGCAGCATGACGCTGGCGGTGGCCGAATCTTGTACGGGTGGCCTGCTGGCCGAGCGCATCACCTCGCTCAGCGGGAGCTCGCGCTATTTTCTGGGCGGCGCTGTGGTCTACTCGAACGCGCTGAAAACGCAATTTGCCAACGTCCCCAAAACGCTGATCGACAAGCATGGAGCGGTGAGCCGCGAAGTGGCGGCTTCCATGGCGGAAGGCATTCGCAAGCGCTGCCTCACGAGCTACGGAATCGGAATTACCGGAGTCGCCGGCCCGAGCGGCGGAACAGAGCAGAAGCCCGTGGGTCTGGTCTACATCGCACTCGCCGGAGAAGAAGGCACACAGGTCGTCGAGCGCAATTTCCCCGGCGACCGCAAGCGCATTCGCCAGTTTGCCACGCAACAGGCGCTGGAGATGATCCGCAGAGCGCTGCTGTAGAGTGCTTATATTGATGGTTTGGTGACGGGGCTTCGCCCCGTTGACGGGCCAGAGGCCTGTCACCACACAAGCAGAACAATGCGAATATTTGTCGGCATCGATCTCGACCCTGAAGTGCGCGGCCGGATCTCGCGCTTCCTCGAAGGCGTTGAGAGTTTTGCGCCCGAGGCCCGCTGGGTGCGGCCGGAGTCGCTGCACATTACGTTGAAATTCATCGGAGAGCAAACGGCCGAGCGGGTCGAAGCTATAGCACAGCATTTGCGGCGCGTAGGGGGCAGCGCGCTCGAGATTCGCTCCGGCGGATACGGATTCTTCCCCACGGCCAAGGCTCCACGCGTATTCTGGATCGGGATCCACGCCGGACCGCAACTCGCCGAACTGGCCAGAAGCATCGACACCGCCACCGCCGAACTCGGCATCCTGCGCGAGGACCGGCTTTACAGTCCGCATCTGACTCTGGCGCGCGGCGGCGGCGCAAGAAGCTCGGGTTCGCCGAAATGGCGCGAAGGCGACGGCCCTAACGCGGTGTTCGCAGTGCTCGAAAAGCGGCTCGCCGCGATGTCTGAACTTGATTTCGGCACCACGACAGCCCACGAGTTTATTCTCTATCACAGCCAGCTTTCACCGGGAGGATCGAAGTACACGAAGTTGCAGCGCTTTCCGCTCCATCGAAATAGTTAGTGGAGCGACGGGCGTCTCGGCCGTCCCGCCGGGCGGGGACGCCCGGCGCTCCACGGCAACTGCGTACCGATCGAAAGAAGATGACGCCCTATCTCATCATCGCCGCCGTGAGCTACCTGCTGGGATCGATCCCCTTCGGCTACCTGCTGGTGCGGATTTTCAAGGGCGAGGACGTACGCACCTCCGGCAGCGGCAACATTGGCGCGACCAACGTGGCGCGTAAGTCTCCGGCGCTCGGAGCGGCGACTCTGCTGCTCGACGCCGCCAAGGGTCTGGCAGCGGTTCTGGTGGCGCGGGTGCTATTCAGCGGACCGGATCAGCAACTCATTATGACCACAGCCGCGTTCTTCGCGGTGCTCGGCCACTTGTTCCCGGGCTGGCTCAAGTTCCGCGGCGGCAAGGGTGTCGCCACCAGCTTCGGAGCTTTTATCTTGCTCACCCCGAAATCGATTTTGTGCATGGTGGTCCTGTTCCTGCTGATTGCCGTCGCCTTTCGCTACGTCTCGCTCGGGTCAGTCGCCATGGCTGCGGCTTTTCCGCTGCTGGCGTGGGCCTTCCATGAATACGCTGACTCGCGGCAGTTGGTTTTGATCGCCGCGGTGGCGGCGCTCGTGATCTGGAGGCACCGCCGAAACATCGGCCGTCTCGCCGACGGAACCGAATCCAAATTCGGAGCAAAGGCAGAACCAGGGTCAGACGAGTCAGGAGCACCGGGCCAATGAGCCGCATTGCCATCATCGGAGCCGGCGCCTGGGGCACGGGACTGGCCATGGTCCTCGGTCGCAAAGGGACACATCAAGTCAGGCTCTGGGCCAACGAGCCCGAAGTTGTTGAGAGCATCACCAACGCGCATATCAACCAGCGCTTTCTGCCCGGGTTCATCCTGCCCGAATCAATTGCAGCGACCAGCGATCTGCCGACTGCGCTCGAAGCCGCGGAGATCGTGGTCAGCGTCATGCCCTCGCAGCATTGCCGGGCTCTATTCGAACGCATGGCGCCGGCGCTCCGCCCGGAGACGCTTTTCGTAAGTTGCACCAAAGGGCTCGAAGACGGAACTTTACTGCGCATGACCGAAGTGATTGCCGACGTATTGCGAAACCGCAGGGTTACGGCGCGGGTGGCGGCGCTCAGCGGCCCGTCATTTGCCAAGGAGGTAGCGCGCGGCGATCCGACGGCCGTGACCGTGGCATCCGTCGATGGAGGAGTGACGCGCGCCGTGCAGCAAGCGTTCAACGATTCCCGCTTTCGCGTCTATACCAACGACGACGTGATCGGCGTGGAACTTGGCGGCGCGCTGAAAAACATTATCGCTATCGCCGCCGGCGTCTGCGATGGCTTGGGCCTCGGCCACAATTCGGTAGCGGCGCTGATCACGCGCGGCCTGGCCGAAGTGGCGCGCCTGGTCGTGGCCTGCGGCGGCCGCCTCGACACCATGGCCGGACTCGCTGGCCTCGGCGATCTGGTTCTAACCTGCACCGGAGATCTCTCGCGTAACCGCAGCGTTGGCGTTGAACTGGGCAAAGGCCGCAAACTGCCCGACATCATCGCCGGCATGCACGGAGCAGTCGCCGAAGGGGTCTTCACCACCAAGGCCGCAGTCGGCTTAGCCCGTAAGAAAAACGTGGAAATGCCGATTACCGAACAGATGTTCGCCATTCTCGAAAACGGCAAGCCTCCGCAACACGCCATAGAAGAACTGATGACGCGTGCGGCGCGGTCCGAAACGTATTGAGTAAGGGCTGAAGTAAGCCGTCAAACCCCGCTGTCCGCGTGACTTTCGGCACCTCCCCGACTATCCCTTCGGTAATCTCGCCGTCGCTCTCGGCCGCAGCATCGCCGGCAGTCCGGCGTATGCTGGTGTTAAGGGAGCCCTACCGTCCCACGCATCCAAAGGGGGGACTTGTCATGCATGGATTCTCGCTCAGACTGACGTTCCTGGCTTTGCTGGCTTCGGCCGCTCTGGCCCAACAAGCTCCGGAAACCACGCCCGCCGGAGACACCGTCAACGAGCAGCAGAAAACGACGCCGACAAAGAAGCTCGCGACCAAGAAGAAGATCTATCACAATTCCGACTTAGCTTCTCCCGGGACCAAACCGGAGGCAGACAGCCCCACCAACGTAGTCTCGGGTAGCGCCGCCGTGAAGGCCGGTGACTCTTCGACTCCTGCCGCGCCAGCCGCCGGAAGCTCCGAGAAAAAGAACCACCCCGAAGCCGAGACCACCCGTTCGTCAGTATTGGATGCTCCCAAAGACAATGCACCTGACGTCATCGTGGTTCCGGCAGGCACTCGCATTCAAGTGAATATCTTAGACGGCAAAGTTACGGTGCCGGTACGAGTGGGATGGGCGACGCCAATTCCAGCATTGACAAAAGTCGCGGTCGAGATTTCCGTGCCTTACTACCCGGTCTATGGGCCGTACTACCCGGCCTCCGTGCCGTACTACAACAACGTGTATTCTGCAGAGGTCGCGCAACTCACGGCGGTGACCCTGGACGGCACACGCTACGATCTGCAGACCGACCAGATTCCAGTGCTGGGATCTGAGGCGACTTTTACTTTGCTGAATGACCTCACGCTGAAACGCTGAGACGACTGCTGCTTCCCAGTGCAGGCAGGAAGACTTGGCTGGTGCCCGGAGACGGAATCGATTGCACTCACAACCGGGTCATTGAGTGCAACCGCCTTCCGACTACTGCAGCTTCGCGTACTCCGTCCTGGCTTCTTTCAGGACGGGAATGTCGGGGTCGGCGTCTTTCCAGAGGGTGAGGAAATCCTGGTAAGCAGCGAGCGCCCTTTGACGAGCGGCGCTGGCGTCCGCACTCTGCGAGGTCTTTGCTTGCAGAGCATTGGCACGAGCTACGCCGAGATGGGCCAGCGCTCCCGTCCAGCAGTTCCAGACGATTCCGTTGTGGTCGAGGACCTTCTGAAACTCGGCGGCGGCAGCACTACCCTGTCCGGCTGCCAAGTATGCCTCTCCGCGTACATACACGTGGTAGAGGCAGGAGATATTCATGACGAACGGAACATACCCTAACTCAATGGGTGAAGCAGCTTGCAAGGTATTTAAGGCGAGAGCCGGATTCTTTTTATCCAGCGCCAATTGCGCCTGAATCGTTGGCAGCCAAAGCGACTGCATCTGTGTGTCCAAGGGAAAACGTTTCCCTAAGTCTTGGGCCAGGGATTCGGCTCGTGTCTTGTCGCCCGCCATTGCAAATGCAAGGGCCGCTTCGCTCTCGACGCCCCGACTCGCGGGAGCGAGCCTTAAAGCCTCGGCGGCAGACTGCCGCGCTCCCGCAACATCGCCGTAAGCCGCTTGTAGCAGAGCAGCATTCGCCCGCCAAACTGCGCCATTCTCTTTGCTATCAGCCCGGATTGCCGAGGTTACCGCCCGCTGGGTCAGTTCGCGCGCCTTTGCCAGATGACCACCGTAAGCCTCGGTGTCAGATGCGAGCGCCAGTCCGACGTTCTCAAACTCGGGCTTGCCCGCAAACCACCGTTGCTGTTCCGCCATCTCGGCGGAGTCAGAAGTGAGAAAACCAAGGGCATAGACAATATTACGGAGCAAGTAATCATCCAGTTTTCGCGCCTGGGCCTCGTGGATCATCTGCCGCGCTTCGTCGAAGCGCTGCAAGGCGAGAGCGTAGTTGGCGAGATCCTCGTACTCGCTTACCGCATCCGGCGTAAGGCGTACGGCTTGCCTGGTGATCTCCGCGGCTTTCTCAAGCTGCCCCTCTAAGGCATACACCAAGCCCAAATTGACGTAGGCTGCATCCTCCCGCGGGTAGCTCTCGATCTCCTCCTGAAAGGTCTGTGCCGCCTTATCCAGTTCCCCGGTGGCATACGAATAGTACTCGGCGGCGATCGTCAGCTTTTCCCGCTCACTGGCATGCTCCCGCAACTGGAACGCCTTGGTAAAGTACTCGTTGGCCCGCCCGAGCTCGCTGAGACTGGCGTAGTCTATGCCCACCGCCCTGTAGGCCATGGCAAAATTCGGATCAAGCTCAATGGCACGTTGATCGTAAGGCAGGCCGGCAGCGGCGCCTTGCTCGTCAGACGCCTTTTTGCCCAGGCTGAGCGCCTTCAGAGCCTCGAGCGAAGACGTAGTGGCCCGTTCGAGTGGAACATCAAACTTCTGCACCGTAGCCAGCGATTCGCCCAGTTCACCGCGCAGCTTCGATGCCGCCTCGCCCAGCGCATCCAGCACCTTCTCCTTGGACGGCGCCGTCACCTGCTCCTCGGCCAGCGTGTCTCCGATCTGGCAATTCACTGCCTTCAATCCCAACACGTATTCGCTGGCCAGACTGCCAATCGATCCGGCAAGGTATGCCTTGCTCCCTGCCCGCTGGCAAAGCTCACGAGCTACCTCCGGAGTAAGTTTCGTGCTGGCGGGACGGGTCATCTGTTGCAAGGTTTTCGCTACTTCGCTGTCCGGGAGCACATTCAAGAAAGGCGATTGCCGCAGGGAAACGTTGAGCGCCGTCTTCAGCGTGTCGTCGAAAACCGCATCGCCCGTGGTATTGGCAAAATCGGCGAGAACGATCGTGTCCTTGAGAGTGATTTGGAAGCCCGGCCGGCGAAAATGCCGGTATCCTCCAAGCGCTGCAGTGGCCACGATCACGGCAGCGGCGAGCCAAAGATAAAGATACTTGTGCTGCGGAACGGGGGATTTGGTTGGAGCCATGACTGGCGGTTCGGGCGTCCAAGCCACTGGCGCAACAAAACGATAGCCTCGACGGGGAACGGTTTCCAGAAACCTGGGATTGTCAGCCGAGTCGTTCAAGGCCGCACGCAGCTTCCCCACCGCCGTGTTCAACGCGTCGTCAAACTCCACAAACGTGTCTTGCGACCAGAGCTTCTGGCGGATTTCCTCCCGGGTGACGAGTTGACCGGGGCGTTCCAGCAATAGCACAAGAATCCGCAGCGGCTGCTCTTGCAGACGAATCCGTATCCCACCCTTGGTGAGCTTGCCTTCTTGGAGATCAACCTCGAAGGATCCAAAACGAACAATCTGGCCCGCTGGTCCGTGCTGCTGCATACGAACGCCCCGCCGCAGAATGCGGGAGATTTTAGCATGGCAGATTAGAAGTTTGATTAACTGCTTTTCTTCCAGTGCGTTAGCTGGTTAGCTCAAATTCGGGAACAGTTTCGTTGCCTTTTTCCCAGACCTCTAGCAAATTGCCACCAAGGCTGCACATGAATCGTGGGGGTTTATCCATGAGGTTCGGAAATCCGGCGGGGTATAGAAGTAGTTGTTCGCTCGCTGGCCAGCGTCGGGTGTTGCCCTTGCGACAGAGCAAGTACGCGAGTCGGGAGAACCGTGGGGAAGCGGTTCTCTCGTCCCGTGGACATCGGGGAGGTTGACATTGGTTGCCCGCAAAGTTTCTGCTCGTCTGAAACCGAACTCGCTTACGGAATTTACCACTCTCATGGAGCGTGAGATCCTCCCCTGGCTGCGAACGCAGGAAGGCTTTCTCGACTTGATCACCCTAGCTGTACCGGCTGCCAGAGAAGTCACAACGATCAGTTTCTGGGATGACAAAAGAAATGCGGGGGCTTACAACGCCAGCGGCTATCCAGAGGCAGTGAAGGTTCTCGAAAAACTCCTGGACGGGCCTCCTTACGTCAAGACGTTTGAGGTCGTCAGTTCCACATTTGAAAGAGTTGCACTCGCGCGGCCGTCGGAAGCAGAAGATGGTCCAAGGGACCGCTTCGGCACACCTTCACTATCACTCATCTGAGACGAACGTCTGACCTGCCACGAAATCAAAGCGGAGAGTGTTCGGTCGTGGAAGTGATTTCTCCAGACGAATTCAGGGCTTAAGGCAAACTATTGATTGCGCCTGAGTAGCGCATTGATTGCTACGATCCAAGAGTGGTGCCCGGAGACGGAATCGAACCGTCACGTCCTGTTAGGGACCCGGGATTTTAAGTCCCGTGCGTCTGCCAGTTTCGCCATCCGGGCTTTACGATGCCGCTACTGAATTCTACGATAACCGCTCCGAAACTCTTGGAACTTTGAACCTTGCACCTTTCCATACAACTTCTCGCCAGCTTCGGGGTTCCATAGTATGTAGGGGAGTATGCAGGGGTGTGATTACCGCGAGGATATCTTGAACGTATCGCATTGGTTTCGTAAAGCAATCGGTTCCGGGTTGGCGGCAAGAACCGCCTTCTTGTTCTTAGTGGTGGTGTTCTTTGTGGCTGCCACGGCAGCATTGGCTTGCGCCCAGAGTGGCGCCATGACTCCTTATCAGGGAGAAGCAGATGGCGTCAGCGGCGGCGGAAAGTGGCTGGAGTTCAACTCCACCGACAAGATGACGGGCGAGAAGCAAGTGCGCTTTGAGCTCCAGTCGGATAATTATTTTAAGGAAGACCAGGATTACAAGCCCAGAGTGAACCTGGTTTGCCGTGACGGCAAGCTCAAGTGGGCCGACTTTAATCCCGGAGTCCGGCTGGCTCCGCCCAACCGCCCCGGCTTCTGGGGACAGCCCCAGTTGGACGTGATGGTGCGCGTCGACGATGTGCACTACCACAAAGGCTGGAACTGGGAGCGTGGCCGCTTCCTCTCCATGGATAAAGGCACGGTGCGGGGCATGATCGGGGCCACGGTTTTCAACGTGGAGCTCCGCACGCGGAGCGGCCGGCAGATCGCGGAGTTTTCTCCCAGCGGGCTGAATTTCGATCGCATCAAACAAGCCTGCGACCTGACCCCGAAAAAGCCGGGCAAGGACTGAGCCGACCGGGCATCTTCAAATCCGGGCATCGCTGACCAGCGGCCGTGCATCCAACGCGAACAGGTCATTTGCTATTGTTCTGTTCCTCGCGTTACTTTGGACCGCACGATTCAATTCAGGGTGAGGTGAACGATGCCAAGAAAGATCCTTCGCAATCTGCGTAGTGGTTTCCCCTGCCTCGTTTTAGTCTGTCTGTTCCTTGCATTGGCTTCGTCTCTGATGGCTCAAACCGTTGGAATGGGAGCGTTGACGGGCAAGGTCACGGATTCCTCCGGCGCCACCGTGGCGAATGTCACCGTGACCGCAACCAGTGCAGACAATGGCCAGACGCGAACCACCACCACCGGGACGGATGGCACTTATAAACTTGACGGGCTGGCTGCAGGCAACTATCGCGTGAAATTTGAGGCGGCTGGTTTCAAAACGATCGAGCTTCCTTCCGCAACGGTCAATGGAACTGAGACTGCGGTTCTGGATACGAAACTGGAAATCGCCGACGTAGGCAATGCCATACCGGTTAACCAGCCGGCTCCGGTGTCACCGGAGAATTTGCCGAACGCCCCTTCCGCTAGCACTAAGCCGCCTTCGCTACAGGATCTGGGTTTTCCCGCGGAGCAGTCCCAGGGAGACGCCCGCCAGCAAGCACTGCTCGATAAACGGACGCACATGCTGAAGATCCACCAGCGGATGGGTCTGATCACGACCATTCCGTTGATTGCCACCGTCGCCACTTCCCTCAACGCCGGGGGCAAGAGCACCAGCACGACCTCGCGCGATCTGCATACGGCTCTGGGCGCGGTGACGGGAGATTTGTATTTCATAACCGCGTACTATGCCATCCGCGCGCCCAGGGTGCCCGGAACCGAAACCCGTGGTCCGATCCGTTTCCACAAGGCCATGGCTTGGATTCATGGCCCCGGAATGATCCTGACACCCATTCTCGGAGCCATCGCCTTCAATCAAAAGAGCAAAGGGGAAAAGGTCCACGGCATCGCCTCCGCGCATGGGCCGGTGGCCATCGTGACCGCCGGAGCCTTTGGAGCCTCTGTCCTGGCCGTAACCTTTAAGTGGTGAGCCGCGCTTATGAAGAGGACCATCCTGATAGCCTTCGCGCTTCTGGCGCCGCCTGTGCTTGTCGCAGCCGACAGCCAGTGGGCGCTCCAACAATGCACTCTCACCTACCATGTATCCCATCCACTGCATCAATCCGAGGGAGTGAGCCACGCGGCGCGAGGTAAAGGAGTTTGCCATGCCGGACAATGCGATTTCCTGATCGCCGTGCCGGTCAAGTCGTTTGATTCCGGAGACAGTAACCGCGACCTTCATATGCTCCAGGTGACGCGCGGCGCGGAGTTCCCCATGGTGGTTGTGCGAACCCGCCTGCCCGAATCGGCCGCCACATCCGCGACCATCAGCGCCGATCTCGAGATTCAGTTTGCCGGCCAGACGGCCCAATACCAGCAGGTTCCTTTCAAACTGGTAACGCAAGGCGGCGAGACCCATCTCACAGGGACAATTCCAGCCACACTCGTTGATTTCAAAATCGACCCTCCATCGCTCCTGACGATGCCCGTCAAGAACGAGATTCCAATTCGCGTGGAAATGACCTGGCGCCCGCAGTGAATGCACGGCGTGCCGAGGCGACGACTTTCCGCGGAAGGCCGGACGCCAGGCAAGTTCAGATCGGCACTCTACCCAGGGCCACGATGAACTGGATGCCGTCAACTTGCCTGCCCTGGAGTCGTTCGTCATTGGTGACGAAAAGATCTACGTTGGCGCTTGCGGCGCAAGCCAGCTGAATGGCGTCGGGCGCTTTAAGTGATCTCTCCGTTCGAAGCGTCGCATAGACCTTGGCCGCTTTTACATCGAAGGCGATCATGGTCGCGGCGGTTGAAATTGCGCGTTCGTACTTTCTGCACAGCTCCATGTTGCTCCGCTCGGTGGGCTTTACCAGAATCTCACCCAGCGTGAGTGTGGATGTCAGCAGTTGATCGCCCCGCTCGAGCATCTTGGAACGAAGCTGCACCACCGCCTTGGAGAGCGCCCCATAGTCCTCGAACAGATAAATAAAGAGGTTGGTGTCCCAAAAAACCCGGCTCATTCCCAACCCTCGCGCAAGCGACGTACATAGTCATCCGCGTGCTCGTCCGCCCACAGACCTTTTCCAGAACCGCGCAGAGCCAATAGCGGATCGTCTTCGACCGCTCGCTCCGCCGTTTTTGCACACCAATCGCGATACCACGAGAGAGTTCCCTTAAGCCGGTTTTCGGGCAGGTCTTCGGGCTTAGGCGAAATCTTCCCTCCTTCTCGTTGCGGATGATAAGCATCGCCAGGTCGAAACAAGCGGCGGCGTCCGGGTGAGGTTTCGAGAAGCATTCGGTACCGTCCCGGGTTCGGAGGCCGATTGGCAACACAGTGCTGCACGACGTGTACATAGAATCCCGGCCGCAGTGGTCCGATAATTCTGAGTTCTTTCGCAGATGCTGCGAATTCCACGATTTCTTCGATCGAGAAATCCAGACGCTCCGGGTGCCGCTGGTGAAGCATGAGTGTCGCCAGCCAAACCTCGTCGGCTACTTTGATGGTCGGCGCAATCGGGGTCGGCTTCGTGGTTGCGGTCGTCGGCATCGCTACCTCTTAGACACGATAATACATTATTACTTGGTATTGAATTATTGTCAATAATAATTGTTCCTGCTGAGGTTCCAGTAGCGCCGGCATCCTTCGACTTCGCTCAGGACAAAGCCTTGCCGGCTGTCCCAAGGGCGGCTCGCCCTCGGCTCGGCGGGCGGAGACGCCCGCCGGACAGCCGCCGGGACGGCGGCGCTACTCTCGGTGCGGCAGCAGTTTTTTGATTTCGGAGCATTTGACGCTCCCTCTTGCATCCCCAGCCCTTCCCGCGAATCCAATAGTGTTATCTTTGAAATCGCATCGGGAGTCGCATGAAGATTGGCATCACCTGTTATCCGACCTACGGCGGCAGCGGAGTTGTGGCCACCGAACTGGGTCTTGAGCTGGCTCGCCGCGGCCATGAGATTCATTTCATCTCCTATTCGCAGCCCATTCGACTGACCGGACCGGAACCCAACATTCACTATCATGAGGTCGAGGTCACGCGCTATCCGCTGTTTGAATATCCGCCGTACGATCTGGCGCTGGCGACACGCATGGCCGAGGTATCGCAACTCTACGAACTCGATCTGCTGCACGTGCATTACGCCATCCCGCACTCGGTGAGTGCAATGCTGGCCAAGCAGATGCTGGCGGCAACTCCGCCGCGAAAGCACTTACCGTTTGTCACCACCCTGCACGGCACCGACATCACGCTGGTCGGGCTCGACCGCTCGTATCTTCCGATTACGCGTTTTTCCATCGAGCAGAGCGACGGTGTGACCGCCATCTCGCAGTATTTGCGCAACCGCACCCTTAATATTTTCGACATCAAGAACCACATCGAAGTCATCCCCAACTTCGTGAACTGCGACGAGTATCTGCGCAAACCGGAATGGACGGAGAAACGGAGCGAGTATGTCCGGAACGACGAACGGCTGCTTGTGCACCTCTCCAACTTCCGGCCGGTAAAACGCGTCCTGGATGTGATCGAAATCTTTGACCGCGTGCGCAAGAAAATTCCTTCCAAGCTATTGTTGATTGGCGACGGACCCGACCGCTCCCAGGCCGAGTGGTTGGCGGTGCAGAAGGGCATCCACGAGCACGTATCCTTTCTTGGAAAGCAAGACCAGATCCGGGAAAAACTGGCCCTGGCAGACGTGATGTTGATGCCCAGCGAATTGGAGTCGTTTGGACTCGCGGCCCTGGAAGGAATGGCCTGTGAGGTCGTCCCGATTGCCACCCGCACCGGCGGAGTGCCGGAATTGATTGAGCACGGCGTGAGCGGATTCATGGCCGATGTCGGCGATGTGGAAACAATGGCACGTTACGCGATCGATCTGCTCGGCGATGAATCCGCCCTGCGCGCCATGGGGAAACGGGCACGGGCCGCCGCCCAGGAAAAATACTGTTCCAGCAGGATTATTCCGCTTTACGAAGATTTTTACCGTAAGGTGCTGGAGCACTCGGCGCAGCCGTCATTAGCTCTTCGGGGTTAGGCAAAATGGGCAGCCGCAACCGGATCAGCGTGCCGCCGCCTTCGCGGCTTTCGACCTTCATCCTGGCAGCATCGCCGTAGAGCACCTTGAGCCGCTCGGCAACGTTGGCCATACCGATGCCGATGCCGCCAAAGCCATCGGATTGCTCCTGCAATTGCGCCGCCCCCATGCCCACACCGTCGTCTTCCACTTCCACTACGAGCCGTGATTTGATCAGGCGGCTGCGCAGGGTGATGCTGCCGCCTTCGACTTTCGGAGCCAGTCCGTGCTTGATGCAATTTTCCACCAGCGGCTGCAGCAACATGCTGGGAACCATGGCTTCGAGAGACGCCGGATCGAGATCCTTGACCACCTTGAGCTTGTCGCGTCCAAAGCGCACGACTTCAATGTCCAGATAATTGTCGATGAACTCCACTTCCTCGCGCAGCGGGACGAACGAATCCGTGCTGTGCAGCAGGCGGCGAAGGATGGTAGCGAGCTTCTGGATCATGTCGCGCGCCGTATCCGGGTCCAGGCGCACCAGCGACGAAATGGAATTCAGCGTGTTAAACAGGAAGTGCGGGTTGATCTGATTCTGCAACGCCGCCATGCGCGCCTGCAGCAGCAGCCGCTCCTGCTCTTCCAGTTTGGCCTGGATGCGCACGCTGTTGAAGATTTTCAGCTCCGTGCCCACCACCATGACCACGGCCAGGTAGATGGCGCTCTCCACCAAATAAGCGTTCAGTGTCGCCGGGGCGCCCGGCATCCACAGGCCGGGGCTTTCCAGACTGAAGATGGAGTTTGGCCAGAAGTGCCAGATTTCCGTCTGCAAGAAACGCAAGCCTACGATGGTCGCGAAAAAATATATCTGCCAATCGAACACGCGCGGCCGCGGCAGATTGCGGCGAATCATGCGATAGAGGGTGAGATCGATGAAGGGCGAAAACGACCAGATATCTTCCTCTTCAGGCGCGAACCGGCGCAGCCACCCCGCAGCGATTCCGGCAAACATATTGAAGGGCATAGCGGCCCACTCGCCATGCAGCGCCGCGGGCAGCGACATCAACGCGCCGCCGAGGCCGCCCGACAGTCGTCCACCGATCACGCCCAGCAGCAGCGCGGTTTCAAGCGACAGGTCGCCGGAGAGGAAACTCTTGACGTTGAATCGTATCCAGACCCCGATGGCGATCGGGATGCCCATCGCCAAGGCCAGATAAATCTTGTGCCGGGTTTCGCGATGCTCGCGGAAGATCAGGTTCTTGAATTCTTTGGAGCGCACCAGCGCGCTCGACAAGGCGGCAGCCACGCCCAGCTTGAGCAATAGATATACGAGGATCAGCCGCGGTTCCAGCATGGAATGACTAGGTGGTGGAGAGCCGGGCGTCCCCGCCCGGCCGCCTCGCTGCCAGACGGGCGAGGACGCCCGTCGCTCCACCGAATCGCTTTCTTCCCGCAAGACGGCGCGCGGTACGGGATCAGGCTCCGATTGTACCCGCTGCCTCGCGCAAAAGCTGCTCCAGTTTGATCTTCGAGCCCGCCGGAACTCCGCCCTGGGCGAAATCGCGGCTGCCACCGCCGCGGCCTCCAACCGACGACAACACTTGTTTCAGCAACGCGCCCATGTCGGCGGTCGAGCCTGCCTGCGCGAAAACCAGACCCGGCGGATCCACGGTGCTCGCCACTAGCGCGATAGCCGGCTCGCCCGCCCGCGTCACCTTCTGCGCAAATAATTTAGCGAAGCCGATGTCGCGGTCGGAAAAGACGCGCACGATGATTTTGCGCCCGCTGGTCTCAGACTCCGCGTTCAGAGCTTCCAAGGCCATGACCTCGGCTAGTTGATCGAGCGCATCATCCTTCTGCTTGCGCAACCGCCTGCTCTCGTCGGCATTCTTGCGGATCTGCTCCGGAACATCCCAGAGTTGCGCTGAAAATAGTGCGGCCGCCTCGGTAAGGGCGCTATAGTCGCGCCGCGCCATGCGGACCGCACGATTGCCGCAGACAAACTCCACGCGCGTTCCCTGCCGCACCTTCTCGGTTTTGCGCAGCAGAATCGAGCCGATCTGCCCGCTCGAGCCGACGTGAGTTCCGCCGCAGGCCGACAGATCGAAATCGGCGACCTCGATGAGCCGCAGCTCATCGCGCTCCGCGGCTGGCAGTTTGCGCAAGCCAAGCTTCTCCGCTTCTGTCCTCGAAACATAGCGAACCCGCACGGGACGGTCCTCAAACACAATCTGATTGGCACGCTTCTCGGCTGCGACAATCTGTTCGGGACTTACCGACGGCACGGCCAGATCAATCGAGCAGTAGGCTTCATTCGTACCCATGTGGAACGAGACGGTCGGCATCTGGTAAAGCTCGACAAAAGCTGCGGAGAGAACATGCTGTCCCGTGTGCTGCTGCATGTGATCGCGGCGGCGTTCGGCGTCGATGCTGCCATGCACCGCTGTGCCGACGCGCGGGGGCCCCGGGGCCTCCAGGTAGTGAACGATCCTGCCGTCTTCGGTATCGGCAACTTCCGCCACTCGCAGGCGATCGCCGCCGTCAAGGGCCAGCCATCCGGTGTCGTGGACCTGACCGCCGCTGGTGGGGTAGAACGCGGTTTCCCGCAGGATGACGGCCGGGCGCGACTGCTCGGGTGAGGGAGGCGTAACGGCCTCGACCACCGAATCGAATTCGTGGATTTCAGAACTGTCGTAATAGAGACGCTTGGTCATGACGAAGAAGTCGCGATGAAATTTTGCCCGTGGAGTGCCGGGCGTCCCCGCCCGGCTGGACGGGCGAGTCGCCCGTCCCCACACAAACAAAAACAAAAGCCAGGCACCGGCGCTCCACTGCACACGAAAGAGCCCGTTACCGTTGCTTCCTTCCGGACCTGGCGGGGTTGGCGGGAAAACGTCGCGCGGAACCGATGCCTGACAATACATCTTAACAAGAGATCGGCGAAAACAGGAATGGGCGAAGGCATTTCGACTATCATCAAGTCAAGCTATGACCGAGTCAGATTGCGCCGCTTACAAGAAACTAAGAGATCGTGAGAACCGCGCTCATGCGGCGTGGACTTCTTTTCTGTACCGCAATGAAGTCAAGCCGAGGCTTTCAGAGAAGGCAAAGCGGAAGCATCAGAAAGAAGAAATGGAAGCGTACCAGCAAGCTCACAAAGCGCGGCTGGCTCACGCGAAGACCTGCCCGATCTGCATGTCTAATTTGTGATGATGTCAGCCGGGCGGGGACGCCCGGCACTCCACCAGCAAGCTCGGCTAGCGCACGACCAGCACTTCGCGTATCGCATCGCGCGCCAGGAAAAACTTGATCGACGCAAAATCCCGGAACAGGTTTTCGATGTGCCGGTTGTTGAACACGCGCTGCAGGCGGGGAGATTTCTTTTCCGACGCGGGAGATCCCGGCGGTGCGAACTTCACTTCCTGCATTTCCAGCAGGTCGGTGCCGGTCACGTGATAGCGATAGCAGATCGAGTCCGGTCCGGCATCGCGGGTGTGAAAGAACGCGAGCAGAAATCCACCCGGCTTCATCACTGACCACAGACGATCGATGGTCGGCTTCACCAGGCTCTCTTCCATGTAATCCGGCAGATTCCAGCACAGCACCACATCGAAGCGAGCGTTCGGGTATACCAGGTTCTCATCCAGAAACTTTTTGCTGTCGAGAGCCGGGTTGCCGGCGCTGTCCTGAATACGGAGCGCAGGATCAAGGGACGACCAGAGCAGGTCTTCGCTGTAAATCTTGTGCCCCTTCCCGGTGAAAAAGCGGATGTTGCTGGCGGAGGTTGAACCCATGTCGAGCACGCACAACCCCTCCTCGGAATTCAACAGACGCGAAACCTCCCCGATGCCGCTCGACCGGCGGGTCAGCTTCTGCGGAACGGCAGGAGTTGCAGTCGGGTTCGAAGAACTCCGAAAGAATTTCATTAGATTGTCAGAAACAGATGCCATACGCTCGATCGGCGCGCGGTTCCCTACGCGGACGCCTTGGCGGCTTCTTTCTGAATATCGACCTTCCCTTTCAGAAACGCGCCCTCTTCAATGGCGATGCGCTGCGTGGTCACGTCGCCGGTTACCACCGCCGACTTTCGCAGTTCCACGCGATCGGAGGCGTTCACCGCCCCCTCCAATTTACCCTGAATCACTATGGCCTTCGCGGTGACGTTGGCCTTCACATTTCCGTTGGGGCCGATCGTCAGGCTGTTGTTGCGCAGCTCAATTTTGCCTTCGACCTGGCCATCCACGTACAAATCTTCTGATCCCGATAGCTCTCCCTTAATCACCACCGACTTGCCGATCAGGGCGAACTCTGCGGTTTGCGGAGCATCCATGCTGGGCCTCCATCTTCCTCGCGCTCTCGTCGCCGCGAATTCACCGATTGTAAATCATCCGCTCGCTTCCAGTCCGGGTCGTTCACGGGAAATCATTCTCCGTCAGGAACTTACAGTTATGGCGCCGACGCATTCTGCGGTTTGCTACCATCGTTAAATGGGGTTGACGTCGCAGACGAGTGCGTGGATTCTGTTGCTCGCCACAACCAGTTTCGCCGGACAGCCGGCGACAGTTTCTCCCTCTCAGGATCCGGCGGCACTGGTGCGCAAAGCGGTGCAGAACGAAATCAAGGCGGCCAACGACGAGACCGCCCACTTTCTATTTCGCGGCACGAGGACCACGCCTAAGGGGTCCACCACAAAACTCTATGTCGAGACCAAGGAAGCTACTGCTGGCCTGGTCGTCGCCTACAACGGCAAACCTCTGACTCCGGAACAGCGCCAGGCAGAAGAAGCGCGCGTAGAACGCTTCGTCAACAATCCGGAAGAATTGAAAAAGAAGCGCGAAAAGGAGCACGAGGAGGCCGAGCGCACTATGCGCATCGTGCGCGCCATGCCCGATGCCTTCGTTTTTGACTACGCCGGTGAAGAAGCGGGATCGGAAGGCATTGGCCGGGCCGGCCACCCTCTGGTCAAGTTGCAGTTCCGGCCCGATCCCCGCTACCAACCGCCCACGCGCGTAGAAGAGGTCCTGAGCGGAATGCGGGGCTACGTGTTGATCGACGCTGTCGGTTACCGCATTGCCAGCATTGACGGCACGCTCTTCAAGGAAGTCAGCTTCGGCTGGGGGATTCTAGGACACCTCGATCGCGGTAGCCGCTTTGTAGTTCATCAGCAAGAGGTGGGCGACAATCTCTGGGAAATTTCAAGCATGGGCCTGAGCTTCACCGGAAAGATCCTGCTGGTGAAAAATCTCTCCATTATCTCGACTGAGGTTTTCAGCGGCTTCAAGCAGGTCCCCTCAGACCTGACCTTCGCCCAGGCTCTGGAGTTGCTGAAGAAGGAAGAATCCTCAGCGGGCGGAGATTCTGGCACCAGCAAGTTCGCCCACAAGTGATGGAGGAAAGGCACTACGAACATCTTTCCTGGATTGTCATCCCGAGTGAAGCGAGGGATCTGCAGTTCGCCGCAAAATGCAGATCCCTCGCTCCGCTCGGGATGACAATTCCTGGAGAGCTTTGCCGCTGGCTCTTTACGCCTTCCCGGCGCGGAACGTTTCTTCGCGCACCGTGAACTTCCGCACCATGTCCTCGCATACCCGGTAGCCCGTCCCCGGCGCATCGCTGACGGCAATCGTGCCATCGGCGCGGACTTCCACTTCGGGCTCAATAATATCCTGTTTCCAATAACGCTTCGACGCCGATACGTCTCCGGGCAAGCGGAAATTTTCGAGTGTCGACAAGGCGATGTTGTGCGCCCGTCCCACTCCTGATTCCAGCATCCCCCCGCACCACACGGGAGCGTTGTGACGCAGGGCGACATCGTGGATTTTCCTGGCCTCGCCGAAGCCGCCCACCCGGCCCACCTTGACGTTGAGGATCCGGCAGGCCCCGGTCTCCAGCGCAAAATCGGCGTCGCGCGCATTCTGAATCGATTCATCGAGACAAATCGCCGTGCGGAGAGCTTTCTGCAACCGCGCGTGAAGATAGATTTCATCGTTCCACAACGGTTGTTCGATCATGAGCAGGTTAAAGGCATCGAATTTGCGCAGGTGCTCCACTTCGTCAAGCGTGTAGGCGGAATTCGCGTCCACACTCAGAACAATATCCGCCCAGCGGGCGCGGACCTTCTCCAGCACGTTCAGATCCCATCCCGGCTTCACCTTGAGCTTGATCCGCCGGTAGCCCGCCTCCAGTTCGGTTTCGATTTTCTCCAGAAGCTGTTCCACCGAGTCCTGAATGCCAATCGAAACCCCGCAAGCGATCTCGCGCCGGGTTCCTCCCAGCAGTTTCCAGAGCGGCAGTTGTTTCTGCCGCGCCTCCGCGTCCCACACCGCGTTTTCCAGCGCCGCTTTCGACATGCGGTGGCCGCGGATTCTGGCAAACCGCGCCGCACAATCCCGGCCCGACGGCAACTCCTCCTGCAGCAACAGCGGAGCCAGGTAAACCTTGATCGTAGGCCACGCGGTTTCGATCCATTCCGGGCTGTAATACGGATCTTCGCCGGCGACGCACTCGCCCCACCCTCGCACGCCATCGGCCTCGACACTCACCAGTAAAATGCGGCGGCTGTAAACCCGGCTAAAGCTCGTTTCAAAAAAAGACACGAGTGGCATATGAAGTTCGCGGAGAGTTACGGAGTCGATTTTCATGACTTAGTTATCGCTGAATCCAGACTTACTCTTGAGTGGGCTTACGGAATAGGACCCGCAAGTATAGAAGGGAGCACCAGCAAGAGCAAGCGAGTGTCGCATATGCTGTTTTACTCATAATTCCAACTGTCATCCTGAGCGAAGCGAAGGACCTATGCATTCCGCGGCCAAATACATAGGTCCTTCGCTTCGCTCAGGATGACAATACAAAATATGCTGCAAACTCACGGGACCCGACCCTAATATCGCCAGGCCTCGTCCCACTCTCCCAGCAGGAACCGCCCATTCCCGCGCTCGTCGCGCTCATAGCCAAGCACGCTCAGTCCTTGGGCAAACGCCTGCTGAAACCGTTCGCGATTGTTTCCCTGCACCGCCAGCGCCTGCGTACGCGTAGCCGCTGCGGCCTTCCAGGCATAGATTTCCGCCGGCACCTCGATGCGCGCCCGCCATTCGACCTTTGCGCGTGGAGCCTCGCTCAAGACCGCGTTAACCCGCTTCGACTTCATCCACCACTCCGCCACCAGCCGGTCGGTGGGCAAACCGCCCTGCAGCGGAGACGACGTGATCCCATACTGGTTCACGTTATAGCGCCGCGCGATTGCGCCCAGCCTCTCGATATTCAAGTACGCATTCTTGATCTCCAGCGGATCGAACGTCCACTCCATCAGCTCGAAACCCCGTGCCAGAGCATCTTCACGCTGCCAGAGCTTCATCCGCCGGCCCAGGCCCGCATTCCGATATTGTTCGTGCACGGCCAGCATGTGCGAGTACAGAAAGGCGTGCCCGTTCCGTATTCCCGGGAAGGCGAGCGCGAAGCTGATCAGGTCCCCATGGTCGAACGCCCCAATCACCTGGCCCCCGATCTTCGTGGCGATAACGAACAACCGCACCGGAACCAATTCCGCATCGGAAAACTTCCATACCTCTTTTTGCAGCGCAAAACAGGCCTGCATCTCGGCCAGCGCTTCGCACTTGCGAATAGTTACTGCGCTGGCTGCTTTTTCGGACGGCGTTCCAGCGCCCACTCCGGTCACGCCGGTTTTTCCTGCTGCTTCGCTTGTTGCCATAGGGTTTCCAGTTCGTCCATCGACGCCTGCTGCGGCGATCGCCCGCTCGAGCGCAGACGGTCCTCCATCCATTGAAACCGTCGTTTGAACTTGCGATTTGTCTTGCGCAGCGCTGACTCTGGATCGAGCGACAGATAGCGCGCAATGTTTACCATGACGAAGAACAGATCTCCCACCTCATCTTCCAGGCGCTCGCGCAGTTCGGGAGAAACCTGTGGCCTTCCCGACCCGGCAATACCCTTCCCAGCCGACTGACCTTGGAACGGTGACTCCGGCACAGCCTTCAACTCTTCACGCAGTTCCGCTGTTTCTTCTTCGAGTTTGGCGAACAGACCTTCGATCTCGGACCAGTCAAATCCCACGTGCGCCGCGCGCGAGCTGAGCTTATAAGCTTCCATCAGCGACGGCATTTTCGACGAAACACTGGCGAGCACCGACTGCGCGGGATCACCGTGTTCCGTATCTTCGTCTGCGCGCGCCGCCAGCCGCTTCTTTTTCTCTTCAGTTTTCAGCGCCTCCCAGTTACGCAGCACTTCAGCGGGAGTATCCGCTTTCACGTCACCAAACACGTGCGGATGCCGGTCCACCAGTTTGTTCGAAAGCCGGTCCAGCACATCATCCACCGAGAAGTGGCCTTCCTCGCTCGCCATCTGGGAATAGAAGAGCACCTGCAACAGCAGGTCGCCCAATTCGCCAGTCAGTTCCGGCCAATCGCGATTGTCAATCGCTTCCAGGACTTCGTAAGTCTCTTCCAGCGTGTACGGCTTGATGGTGTCGAAGGTCTGTTCGCGATCCCAGGGGCATCCCCCCGGAGCCCGCAACCGCGCCATGATCTGAACCGCTCGCTCGAATCGTTCTCCGGTGGTCGACATGACCTTCCAATGTAAATGAGGTGAATTAAGCGAGCAATGGTGATGATCCAGTGGAGGGACGGGCGCCTCGCCCGTCCAGGCCGAGCACCGCTCGGCAGCGTTCTTCGTCAGAGCCAATTCGTCAGCGCCTCTCGCGCCTAGCGCAGCGAATGAACCAGCAGTTCCGTTTCATCCGAAATGATCGCATCCACGCCCCACTCCGCGAACTCCCGCATGTGCTCGGCGCGATTCACCGTCCAGACCATGATTCTCTTCCCTGCCGCATGCGCGGTTTCGACCAATGCTTGATCCGCCAGTTCGAACTGCGGAATCACCCACTCCGCCGGGCTTTCGCGCCAACCGCACAGCTTCTCTTTGGTCTCGCAAAGAAATCCCAAAGGAATCGTCGGGTCGAGATTGTGGATTGCCGTGAGCACGTCCGGAAGAAACGACGAAACCACGTATCCCTTTTGCGGTGGATACTTGCGCAACTCAGCGAGCGTCCCCGCCTCCAGCCCCGCCACTTTCAACTCAATATCAAGGAACGCCCGCTGGGCAAATTGCCGTAGAACATCTTCCAGCGTAGGCAACGGCAAGTTGTCCGAAGCCGTGTTCTCAACACGCATTCCGCCAACGGTCGCGTCGTGGCAGATCACGGCCTGCCCGTCGGAAGAAAGCCGCAAGTCAAATTCAAACCCGTCGCATCCATGCTGCAAACAAAGCTCGAACGATGCCAAAGTATTTTCAGGAATCAGCCGGAAAGCGCGCGCCCCACGGTGTCCCAAAAAAATAGGTTGAGTCATTTAAGAGCCTGGGGTGAAACTCCAATCGCCGTCCTCAGCGCCTGAAGGCGCATTCGTAACGGGGCACTTACGGCACGCCTGAACAGGCTGCGGAAAAATGCAATCTGAGGAGGAAGAACGACCACCGGGGCTAAAGCCCAAGCTGATTTCAGAGGCTTACGCGGCCCTGAAGGGCCGCTCTTCCACGGCGATACGGACATTGGTGACTTTTTCCGCAAGCTGTGAAGGCGTGCCCTGATACGAACCTTACTTACACTACGGGCTGTTAAGGTTTGCATTTCTCGGCGTACTCGGCGTCTTGGCGGTGAAAAAGCAGCAAGCTCTTAATCCAAATCGAAATCCCGGATCGGCTTTCCCGTGTCCGGTGTTTCCTTGGCCTTCTTCACCGCTTCCTGGAATTTCTTCTCCAGCAGTTCCGAGGCGTGCTTTTGGGCTTCCATCGACTGGCGGAAGATCGAATCGCGCCGGCTGTCTTGCTCCTTCATGGCGCGAGCTGCTTCTTCCATGTCGTTGAAGGTTTTCGGCTTGACCGGCGCGGTGTGCGCGATGATGCCTTGCGTCGCCGGATCGATTTTCAGGACCGCGCCGCAGCACGGGCACGTCACGTCAAAACTAGACTCACGAAGATTGGATTCGCGTTTCACCACTGGCGATCATACCGCAATCGGGGCCAGCGCGGGCCAGCGCAAGGTTAGCGCGGCGTGAGACGAATGGGCAGAATGTGGAACAGATACAGCATTTCCCATCCCAGCAGCACCACTGACACCAGCACCACCAGGATGGCCAGAATCTCGCCAAAACTCAGGCCACTCTTCTCCTGCTCGAAATGGCGCGCCCCCAGGCTCAAAATGTTGAGCGTGGCAAAGCCGAACACCAACGCCCATAGAATGTTGTAAATTTCGTCGCGAGTCGATCGCAGCAGGAACATCGCCGGCAGAACCCCGACCGCCAGCGCGTGCAGCGCACGCCCGGAAACCTCCGCCCAGCCACGGGTTTGCCCGATCGCAAGAAATAGCGATGCGCAACTTCGGGGTGCGGCAGCGAGGGGCCGGGGCAGTCTCATGCGGAAACCTGATAGTACCTTGTTTGCCTTCCGAAGTCAGCCCAACCACCGGAAAAGGCACCTCATTAGTTCATGCGGTTGATTTTCTCAGAGCTGTCACAGAGGATAGTACCCGAGAAAGTACCCGAGAACGTAGGCCGGGAAAGCATGCAATGATCGTCAACTTCGCCGAGCGGGCGCACAACCACAACTGGGAACTCGACCCCGTCACCCGATCCCTGTTGGATACCGATTTCTACAAACTGCTGATGCTCCAGTTCATCTGGAAGCATTACCCGAAAACCCGCGTGTCGTTCTCTCTGCTGAACCGCTCCACTTCCGTGCGCCTGGCCGAAATGTTTCCGCGCGAGGAGCTTCTCCACCAGATGGAGCACGTTCGCGGCCTCCGTTTTCGACGATCGGAACTGGTCTGGCTCGCCGGCAACACGTTTTACGGCCGCAGTGGAATTTTTGAACCCGCGTTTCTGGAATGGCTGGAGCGCGATTTCCAGTTGTCGGACTATGAATTATCGGTCAAGGATGGACAGTTTGATCTCACCTTCGACGGCCTTTGGACCGAGACCACGATGTGGGAGCTCTATGTGCTCTCCATTCTAGACGAGCTCAAGACCCGGGCAGGTTTGAAAAAGCTGCGCGAGTTTGGCCTCGACATCCTGTATGCCCGGGCAAAAACCAAGCTCTGGAACAAGATCGAGCGGCTGCGCGGCGTCCCCGGTCTGGCCGTCGCTGACTTCGGAACCCGCCGCCGCCACAGCTTCCTCTGGCAGGAATACGTGGTCAACGCCATGAAGGCGAATCTGAACAGCGCCTTTACCGGAACTTCGAACGCCTTCCTCGCCCATAAGCACGATCTCGAAGCCATCGGAACCAACGCGCATGAGATTCCCATGGTCCTCGCGGCACTCGCGCCCGATGATGACGACGATGCCCTGAAGGCTTCGCAGTACCGCGTCCTCGAGTTGTGGCAGGCGACCTACCATGGCGCTCTGCGCATCATGCTGCCGGATACTTTTGGCACCACGCAATTTCTCGAGCATGCCCCCGACTGGACGGCCGACTGGACGGGCCAGCGCGTCGACAGCAAAGATCCCTACATCGCCGGCGACGAATATATTCAGTGGCTGCAGGCGCGCGGTAGAAATCCTCAAGAGAAGCGCCTGATCGCTTCCGACTCCCTGGACGTGGATGACATCCTCGGCCTGCACGCCTATTTTGGCGGAACTCTGGGAACCGGCGTCAATATAAAAGACTTCAGCACCGCCGCCGATTTTCAGGATCCCAAGAAGTGGACCCCTGGCCGCCGCATTCGTTTCAGTGCCGGTTGGGGAACGTTGCTGACCAATGATTTCCGCGGCTGTGATCCCGCCGGCGGCAGCGACTTTGACCCCGTCAGCCTGATCTGCAAGGTCTCCACCGTCGACGGCAAGCCCGCCGTGAAGCTCTCCGACAACTACGCCAAAGCGCTCGGCACGCCAGAAGAAATCGAACGCTACCGGCGACTTTTCGGCACTGCCGGGATGAGCGACCTACCCGTGATCACGTAAGACCCTTGTCGCAGGTTCGCGGCATATATCTGCAGTATCATCCTGAGCGAAGCGAAGGACCTAAGCATTCTGCCGGCGCTGGCGAAATGCATAGGTCCTTCGCTTCGCTCAGGATGACAAACTAGACTTAATTGATTGCATGACAATGTCGGCTCCCACGCTCGAGTAAAGTTGGTGGTGCTAAAGCCAACCAACAGGCTCGGGAGAAAGGAGCCGAACAATGATCATTATAGGAGTAGATTTCCACCCCGAGTTTCAGCAAATGGCATCGGTGGATACCGACACTGGAGAGTTTCAGGAAAAGCGGCTAACGCATCGCGAAGAGGCGGAGAAGTTCTACCGTGCTCTGATCGGCAAGGAGGTACGGGTCGGAATGGAAGCCAGCGGGCACGCACGCTGGTTTGAAAGACTGCTGTCAGAACTGCGGTTCGAACTCAACATCGGCGATGCCGCCGAGATCCGAACCAAGCGAGTACGCAAGCAGAAGACGGATCGCCAGGATGCACGGCTGATTCTGCAACTACTGATCGAAGATCGTTTTCCGCAGATCTGGGTACCGAGCTGGGAGAGTCGCGATCTGCGGCAACTGCTGTGGCACCGGCACCGGATGGTGCAGGCGCGCACGCGGATCATGAACCAGCTGCAGGCGGTGGCGCTCAACGAAGGCCTGCGCTGCAAGAAGCGGCTCTGGCGGGATGCCGGACGGGAGCAACTAGAGTCGTTTCACTTAGCGCCATGGGCAAGCCGGCGAAGGCGCGATCTGCTGGAGCTGCTGGACCGACTGACGCCCACGATTGCCGAACTGACGCAAGCCATCGAGGGGGAAGTGGAGAAGTGTCCTGAGGCGCGGCGGTTGCAGACGCACCCCGGAGTGGGCGCCCTGACAGCGTTGGCCTTCGTGCTGATTATCGGGAGAGCGGAGCGGTTTCAGTGTGGCAAGCAGATCGCGAGCTATCTGGGGCTGGTGCCATTAGAAGAGTCGAGTGGGAATCGGCGCCGGTTGGGACACATCACGAAACAAGGTAACTCTCTTTTGCGCTTTTTGCTGGTGGAAGCGGCGCAAGTTACAGTGCGCAGCGATCAGGAATGGCGCAACAAGTACTTCCACCTGGCGCTGCGGCGAGGGCGGAAGATCGCCAAGGTCGCCATGGCTCGGAGACTGGCGGTTCGCATGTACTGGATGTGGCGCAAGGGATGGAATTACGAGCAGTTGAAAAAGTTCGGTTCGCACGCGGGAGAGCCCGGAAATCGCGATGGTGTGATGTCGAACACCGAGTAATTGATTGGGTATCCCGCTCCCCATCACTGGGGAGTTCGAAGTAGTAATCATGATCGAAGGTGTGACCGAAGAGACGCATGGGTCGGACTGAGTTCCTGACCTGAAAACAGATTACGAGCGAGCCTTGGTTGGCTGAGGAAAAGCAAAAGCTTCAACGAGAGCGAAATGGCGCTCTTCTCCGAGTGCATGCCGTAGTGTGCTCGAAAAAGTGATTGACACCGCCGACATTGTTAGAGACGCGATGTTACCCAACGATCGAGGTTAAGAGCCTCTCACACAGCCTGCTACGTGCTCCAACCCCCGTGCTGAATCACATCACACTGAACGGTGATGCCTGGCTCTTGCACAGATTAGCCAAAGGAGTAAAATCCGTGCCGATTAATCGTTTCGCCTCTCCGAGGAGCAGTTTCTGCCCGTTGAGACGCACACCCCTGAGGCGAGTCGTTGACTGTCGCCCGGATCACAAACACCGCCTATCTAGGATATTGGATTTGGGCTCGGCAGTCCGGATCCCGGCCCATCGTGAAAAGTCGCGAGAGGAGGTCGTTCATGATACATAAGCTTCTTCGCAATTCTCTTCTCAATGTACTTATTACCCTGACTGCAGTTGTGATCTTGTCTGTCGATTCAATCACCCTGGCGCAAATGCCTGTTGGGGGTCCGTCCGTGAATCATGCAGTTGCCTCCACGCAGTCGCATGGCGCTGCACCCTCGCAGGTGTCCCCGCCAGGCACTGACGCTGGACGTGCTGCTGTAAGCGGCCCGCGAAAGGCGCTGACGGGTGCGAGCCCGCTGGACGAGACCCTTCCTTTCTTCCTGCCGCCGGCGCAATACTTCGCGGCCAATACGTCTGGAATTCCCTTAACTGTAGTCGCGATCGCAGACTTGAACCGCGATGGCCACCCCGACATCGTGGCTGCGACCGTGTTCTATTACCCTTATTGCAGCAACGGGTACGGGGGGACGCTCGAAATACTGTTGGGCAACGGTGACGGTACCTTCCAGTCGCCGGCGACCTATTGCTCGGGTGGAGATTGGGCTTCGTCAATAGCGGTCGCGGATGTCAACGGCGATGGCAAGCCAGACCTGGTGGTCGCGAATGTAAATGCTGCTTACGGCAACTCTAACGGATCCGTTGGCGTGCTGCTGGGCAACGGCGACGGCACCTTCCAGCCCGCGGTGGCCTACCGCTCTGGCGGAGGGCAGGCTTGGTCTGTCGCGGTGGCGGATGTGAACGGCGACGGCAATGCCGACCTGGTGGTGGCGAACTACGACGACAATCTCTTGGGCGTTCTCTTAGGCAATGGCGATGGAACTTTTCAGCCGGCGGTTGCCTACAGTTCCGGTGGGAGTGGTGGTTCCATTGCACTGGCGGTGGCGGATGTGAACGGGGACCATAAGCCTGATCTGTTGGTGGCAATCAGTAGCAATAACACAGTGGGCGTGCTGCTGGGCAACGGCGATGGCACCTTTCAAACAGCAGTCCCTTATAACTCAGGCGGCTCCGGGCCGGGGGCGGTCGCAGTAGCGGATGTGAACGGCGACGGCAAGCCAGATCTGCTGCTGGAGAACTCAGGTACCGTGGGCGTGCTGCTGGGCAACGGCGATGGCACCTTTCAAACAGCAGTCCCTTATAACTCAGGCGGCTCCGGGCCGGGGGCGATCGCGGTGGTGGATGTGAACGGCGACGGCAAGCCAGATCTGCTACTGGGGAACTCACGTACCGTGGGCGTGCTGCTCGGCAACGGCGATGGCACCTTTCAAACAGCGCTCGCCTACAACTCGGGCGGGAATGGGCCGCAGGCAGTAGCGGACCTGAACGGCGACCGGTTGCCCGACCTCGTGGTGGCTAGCGGTAATCAGCCCGGTTGGGTCGGCGTCATGCTCCACGTTGGAGACATACCCACAATCACGGAAGTGGCTTCTTCTGCCAATCCATCGGTCTTCGGTGAGGCAGTTACATTGACCGCGACCGTAAACTCCGATTCGGGAGTCCCGACTGGAACGGTCGCGTACTTTGGAAACTCGACTGCTCTCGGAAGTGCATCGCTCGCAAACGGGGTGGCATCTCTTCCTGTTTCAGCGCTGGGACTGGGTTCAAACTCGATAACGGCCGTCTATCAAGGCTCGCTGAAGTTCAAACCCAGCGCATCAGCTCCACTGAACCAGGTCGTAACGATCGCGACCACGACGACCTCGGTTGCACCATCGAAAAACCCCATACTCATCAACAAACCCGTCACGTACACCGCGTACGTGGCCAGCGAATACGGGGGAACAGCTACGGGAACAGTCACCTTCCAGGAGGGGGGCGTAGCGCTGGCAACCGCAACCGTAGCCTACAATCGCGCGTCATACACCACTTCCTACAAGTCAACAGGTACTCACGCGATCACGGGCATCTACTCCGGTGACCCGAACAATCTTGGGAGCGTGTCCGCAACGCTGGTGGAGCAGGTCAGCGGCCTCTTGACGCAAACCAGGCTGACAACATCCGGCTCACCGTCCAATGTTGGACAACCAGTGACGTTTACGGCATCGGTTACATCGAAACTCGGAGCAATTCCGGACGGCGAACTGGTGACGTTCTACGACAACACGACCGTGATTGGAACCAGAACGACCGCGAGTGGCGTTGCGACATTCGTTACCTCCTCGCTCGCGGCGAAAACGCACGTCATCAAGGCTACCTACGGCGGGGATGCGACGTTTGCGCCGAGTACTGGGTCGGTTAAGCAGGTAGTGGATAAATACACCACAACGACGGTGGTGAGCTCGAACCTCAATCCCTCAAACTACGGGCAAGCAGTGACCTTGACGGCGACCGTTACACCGACCGGGCCTTACCCGCTGACGGGTACGGTGACGTTTCGGGACGGAACGCTCGCGATTGGAACGGCGACGCTGAGCGGAGGGGTGGCGACTGTCACCAAGCCCAAACTCGTCGCGGGCACACACTCGATTACAGCGACCTACGGCGGGGATGCGTTCAACAGCAGTAGTGTGTCGGCAGTGATCACGCAGACTGTGAGTCAGGCCTCACTGAGTATGATGCTGACCTCGACTCCAAATCCTTCGGCTCTAGGCAAATCAGTTAAGTTCACGGCCAGTTTGACCAGCAATGGCGGCCTGCCGTCTGGGCAGCCAGTCACTTTTAGCTACAACGGCGCGACCCTGGGAACAGTTAACATAAACAGTTATGGCGTGGCGACGTTCTCGACGAAAACGTTGCCGCAGGGGTCGGACCTCGTCACAGTTGCGTACGCGGGCAGTGTGAACTGCAGTTCGGCTTCGGCGACCGTGACGCAGGTGGTGAACTGAAAGAACCGGGCCGAAGAGGTTTATCCATTCGTCCGATCCAAGATCGCAGATGAGCCGCCCGACGTCTGGGCGGCTTTTCTTTTCATCACGCGGAAGATGCAACACGATAACTGTCGAGAACTCAGCACTCATTGAGAATCCAGCCCGATCTGGGGCAATGAGTGAAATGGGGATGTTACGAGAACAACCGAATAGTTTCCGCGATGCCAAGAGAGGCAACTTCAATAGGAATCGCCGCTACTCTTTCGTGGCCTTCAGTTGCTCCCGCCAGCGCACCAGAGTGATCACCATATGCGGCTCGGCCTTGAAGAAAATGTGCTTTCCAAAGATGGTTTTCTCCGACAGCCTCAGGATGACCTCGATCGGCAGGGGTTCTTCTGAGAAACCGATCTCGATGCCAGCGAACTGTACCGAGGGGATGGCGATAGTTTCGTTTGGTTTCGGCCGCTTCGGAGGGTTCCGGGATGGTCTCGGCCTTGTGACCTCCAGCCCGGCAGACGAGAGCTGAACGTCTACGTGGTAATGAAACTCGGCTTCGCCGCCTATAGGAACAGGCGTGGAAAGGTCGAGCGAAGGAATGGCTTGCGCCTTGTACAAACTCGCGAGGTGGTCGAGAAGTTTGGTGTCAGGGACGATATCGAAGCTTTTCACGATTCCGTTCGAGTCGAAGCTGACCAGCAGGTTTTGAACGGACCAGACTCGTCCCGTGGCGGGAGGGGCCGCGAAACTCGACTTGCGGAATCGTCCCCAGAACAGATTGGGCACACCGGATTCAACGGCGAAGACTTTGTATTCCTGTTCAACTTGTTGTCGGGTAGTCTTACCGGGAATGGGGGGATCGTCCGGAAGCGATTGTTGGTGGAGCGAAGGGTCAGTGATGACCGTCCTCATCGGCACGGGAAGCGGGATGCAACCGACCAGGTTGAATGCGCACCATAGAGCCAGAAATAATAGGGCCAGAAATAAAGTCAGTGAACAGCGATTCTTTGCATGGCTCAAACTTAGGATCTCCTAGGGGGCAGGTCTTCCGATCGGAACCGACAACTGAAACCAGAATGCATTTCCGCGGGGTCTGTTTTGCACCAGAGTGTCACGGTAGTACTTGACGGCAAAGCCGGCATGCTTGCCCAGAGGAAACCGCAATTGCGGCCCCACGGCCAGATCGCGGCCGCGAAAGCCGTCCTGGAAAACCACCCCTTGCAGATGGTCATTGGTAGCTTGCTGGTAGAAGTACCCGTTGAAACCGGCCGCTACCTTTTTTGAAATTTCATAGCTGGCGTTATACTCCCACATGAATTCGTCGCCGCTGCTGTAGTGCGTATCTTTGTCGTAGCCGTTGAGAATGTAGGTGAAGCGGGAACTGATTTCGCCTTTGCCTTGCCCCGGCAGATAAGTGAACCCAGCTACAGGAGCCATCGCCTGGCTGTGCTGTCCGATGTTGACCACGTGCGCCGCTGAATAACCGGCGCCGGAGGAAAACAAATCGACTTCGTAATACCAGTGCAGATTGCCTTTCTGGTAGGTGACGCTGACCGGGATCAGGTTCATATTGGTGAGGCCGAACTCGCTGAACTGGCCTGATCCGGTGCGCAGCCGCTCATAGACAAACGGGATCCCGATCTGGCTCTCGATCGTCCCACCCAGGAAGTGAATTCCCCAGTTGTGGGTAACCTTGGCAGCGTTGGCAAAAACTCTGAGCTCGAATCCCGGGATGGCGCTTTTGCCCTTCGCGTCATCGAACTCATTCGCCATGTAGAAGCAGGTGTACTCGTACACCACGGTTTGTCCGGGACGCGGCTGCACTCCCGTCATCACCGTTTCCACACCGACCGGGTAAACGCTGCCGCCATTCTCGGTGGCGTTCGCAAAACTGAGCATGGCCACGACAGCCACCCCGCAGCAAGTTATCCGCCACATCCTCATTGTGAACTTTGCCTTTCGGGACAAGACAAAGTGGGGATGTTTGCACAGATCAGCCGGCCGCTCAGTGATCTCACTCACTCGGGGAAGTGATCCCGCAAACTTGTTCGTTCGCCGTTTGCTAATAGTTCAGGTTGAAGCTGATCAGCTTGGTGATGACCGCGATCCAGGCGATGCCGACCAAAGCAGCGGCTGTCAGAACATGCCCAACCGCGGCAGTCCACTTTTGGCTTTTCTGACATGCCGCCCAGATGCCCGCCAGCGCGGCCGCAATTACCAGAAGACCTGCGACTTGCAAGATCCGAATGTGCAGGTCGAGGCCGTCACTGTAGGCCTCGAGGTGGTTGCTCACAATCGGCAATAGACAAAGAACCCAGGCCAGAAGGTAGACGACATCCAGCAGGGCTGCGAGGCGAAGAACTCTGGTGACCAGCAGGTCCTTTCCTGCGAGGGTTGAAGGCTGGCGATATTTGCGGCGCGCCAGCGCCGAGACTGGCCACAGAACCACCACGATCAGCAGTATCACGATCGATCCACAGAGTAACGAGAGATTGCAGACGGCCGATTTCCAGGCGGGTACGGGCTGCAAAATCGAGCTGGGGTCGTCGCTGGCGTAAACGGCTCGGCTGCTGCCTTCTCCGGCCATGGCAACTTTGCGTTGGCCACCCTCTTCGGTCCAGACGAAAGGAGAGACTTCACGGTAGCGTTTCGGCTTATTGGTGGGGAAGGTCGGCACATTGATGGTGCCATCGTCATTGGCGCTGATTACCGTCTGATTGAGCAGATAAAAAACGCTGATGAAAGCAGACTCGACTCGGCGCGAGCTTTGATATCTTCCGGCGATGAGCTGGGCATGTTCTTTTGCGTTGCTCACGACCGGGCCGGCTGAAACCGCGGATGGTTGCGCGCTGCTGGGAAAATAGCGATCCGCGAAAGCATCGAACAGGGCTTGCCGGATGGCATAGACGCCGTCGTTTTCACCGCGGCTATTGAGTGAAAAGAAGATACCCACGCCGTCGTCAACGAACAAATCCAAGTCGGTATGGAAGACAATGGTGTCGCCGCCATGGCCGCGAACGCGATGGCCATTGCGGTTTTCCTCAAAGAATCCCAGAGCCATGACGTCTACGTCATCGATCTGGTGGACAGCGGGCTCGAACATCTGGTGGACGGTTTCCGGTTTCAGGATGCGATTTTCCTGATAACGACCTTCTTGCAGGTAGGCGATCATGAACTTCGCCATGTCACCGGCGGTGGTGCTCATGCTGCCTGCGGGTGCGGTAATGATGAACTCGTACGGCCGGGGCGGCTCGGAAGCGGTCATATAGCCTTGCGACAGGTCTGCCTTGAGCTGCTCGGGTACAGGCTGCCGGAAGGTCGAGCGGGTCATGCCCAGGGGCGCGTAGATGTGACGTTCGACGTAACTTTCAAAGGGCTCACCGGACACGCGCTGCACAATGTAGCCGGCGAGAGCAGCGCCGTAGTTGGAGTAGGCGGGAACTTCTCCCGGAGGAAACAACGTCGGGCGCTGATGATGCTTGAGATAGTCTTCGGTGGTGATGAGCTGCTTGGGGTCGTACATCAGGATCGACTTAAGGCCCTCTTCGAAACCGGCGCGGTGGGTCATCAGATTGCGCAAGGTGATGGGCTTCGAAAAACTGCTGGTTACCTTAAAGTCGAGATAGTCATTGACGTCGCGGTCGAGATCCAGCTTGCCCTGTTCGACCAACTGCATGACCGCGGTCCAGGTGAAGAGCTTGGAAGTTGAACCGGGGCGAACCAGGGTGAGATCCGGATCCATGGGCCGATTCGTCTTGACATCGGCGTATCCATAGCCTTTCTTGAGCAGGATCTGGCCATCTTTCACGACTACCAAAGTGAGGCCGGCGATGTCGGCATTCTTCAGGGCATAAGGCACGAAGCCGTCGAGAAAGGCTTCGAGGTCGGCAGGCGAGAGCTGGTGCGTTGCGCTGACGCCAGCAGAAGGTGCCTGGGCAGAAGCCGAGGGTTGAGGAGCCGGAGGTCTGGGCTGCGGCTTCTGGGCAGCGGCGGGAACGGCCACGGCGAATATCAGAACGTACGCCAGGATCCAGGAGCTAAGAGGCGGATGCGTAAGAAAAAGCCGATTCAGGCGAGGCACGATGATGCACTCCTCAACAGACGATGGTAACCTACAGTGTAGGTCTAGACCAACCTACACTGCTGGTCTGATCAGGTCAAGCAGGTGAGTTCTTGTGATATGCGGCGACCCCTGACACGAACGCGCATTATCGCAGCAGCCATCGCACTGGCGGACCGGGAGGGCATGGCAGCCGTCTCACTGCGCCAAATCGCGACGCGATTGGGAGTGCACGTTACTTCGCTGTACAACCACGTGCCCACGAAAGAGGCTGTCCTCGACGGAATGGTTGAGTACCTGATAGGGGCAGCGAACCTGCCGAAGAAAGTTTCCGGATGGGAGGAATGGGTGCGTCAGTTTGCGGATGGACTGCGCGCCATGGCGCGCAAACATCCGGGTGCAATTACGGCTTTTCATCAGCGTCCGGTGCAGGGGCCGCAGGCGGCTCGATTTCCGGAGGCGGGATTAGAGTCGTTCCGCGCGGCCGGGTTTGACATCAGCGAAGCCTACAGCGCGGTCAAATCAACTGCCCTGGTTGTACTGGGGTTGCTAATCGAGGAAGTGGGCCGCACGAAAGGTCAGAAGGCAAAGACAGACTTAAGGGCTTTGCCGGCGGAGCGTTTTCCGCAAGCGCACGGATTGCGCAAAATGGCGGTTAAGCCCGATGTCTGGGCTTACACCATCGACACTCTGGTTGCGGGGCTGGCGGCGAACCTGCGATCGGCAAAAGCGCGCCATCGGTCGTTGCGCCCGGCGACGAATCGCTGAGGGTGGCGGTTCTCGCTCGGGGGACGACTTTTTCCGCCGCCTCTCGACCTTTCCTCCTCCGGACCTTTCCTGAATCGAAAACATCGGTCCGCCATCTAAACGGCATTGCTTGCGGAGTCTTGCGCCGACGCCTATGAGTCTTCTTTACCAATATTCCAAACAGTACTGGAAGCTGTTTGTGGTCGCTCTTTTGCTGGCTGCCACCAACCAGATTTTTTCTCTGCTCGATCCGCTGATTTTTCGGCATGTGATCGACAGCTATGCCACCAAGTATCACCAGTACACGCAGGGGCAGTTCATTCGAGGGGCGGGGCTTCTGCTGCTGGCGGCGGTGGGAGTTGCGTTTGTGTCGCGCGTCGCGAAGAATTTTCAGGACTATTTCGTGAACGTGATCGTGCAGCGGCTGGGCGCCAGCATGTACTCGGACGGAATCCGGCATTCGCTCGATTTGCCTTACCAGGTCTTCGAAGACCAGCGCAGCGGCGAAACCCTGGGCAAATTGCAAAAAGTTCGCAGCGACGTGGAGCGGTTCATTACCGCGGCCATCAATGTGCTGTTCATTTCGCTCATCGGCATTGTGTTTGTGATGATTTATGCCTTTCGGGTGCACTGGTCGATTGCTCCGGCGTTTCTGATTACGGTTCCGCTACTCGGAATTATCAGCTCGGTGCTGAGCAAGCGGATCAAGAAGATGCAGAAGACCATTGTTGCCGAAACCACGGCCCTGGCAGGTTCGACAACGGAGTCGCTGCGCAATATTGAATTGGTGAAGAGCCTGGGACTGGCGCATCAGGAGGTGGGGCGGCTCAACGGGATCACGGGAAAGATTCTGAAGCTCGAACTGATGAAGGTGAAGTATCTGCGCAGCCTGAGTTTTATTCAGGGGACTGCAGTCAACGCCTTGCGCACCAGCATCCTGTTCTTGATGCTCTACCTGATTTTTCGCCAGCAGATCACCGTCGGTCAGTTTTTTGCGCTGATGATTTATTCGTTCTTCATCTTCACGCCTTTGCAGGAGTTGGGGAACGTCATCAACATCTATCGCGAGACCGAAGTCTCGCTGCAGAATTTTCAGCAGATTCTCGACACCCCTCGCGATCCCAAGCCGGCTGATCCGGAGCCGGTTGACGAGTTGATGACGCTGCAGTTTGAGCGCGTCAGTTTTCAGCATCAGAGTTCTTCAATGCTGGCCTTGGATGAGATCAGCTTCAGCGCCGCTCGCGGAGACACGGTTGCGTTTGTGGGACCGTCCGGGGCAGGGAAGTCGACGCTGGTGAAGCTTCTGGTGGGCCTGTACGCTCCGAAAGCGGGCGAGATTCTTTACAACGGGATTCCCTCGAATCGCGTGGACCTGGATATATTGCGGGAGAAGATCGGATTTGTGACGCAGGACACGCAGCTGTTCTCGGGCTCGATTCGCGAGAACCTGCTCTTCGTGAATCCTAAGGCTACTGACGAAGAATGCATGGAAGTCTTACAGCAGGCGGCCGCCCACAGTTTGCTTTCGCGCGCCGACCGCGGCTTGGATACGCTGATCGGCGAAGGTGGGGTCAAGGTTTCGGGAGGCGAGAAGCAGCGGCTTTCGATTGCTCGGGCGCTGTTGCGGCATCCGCAGTTGCTGGTGTTCGACGAAGCGACGTCTTCGTTGGATTCGCTGACGGAAGAAGAAATCAGCCGCACCATCCGCGAGGTCGCCACCAATCAGGAGGCGATCACGATTCTGATTGCGCATCGGCTGTCCACCGTAATGCACGCCGACCGCATCTACGTGCTGGAGCGCGGGCACATTGTCGAATTTGGGCGGCACTCGGAGTTGCTCGACCAAAAAGGCCTGTACTACGCGATGTGGCGGCAGCAGGTTGGGGAGCGCGAAGCGGTGGCGGAGGCGAGGTAACTGCGGAAGCTATTGGTGTTGAATGCCCCGTAAATTCGCCTCTCTAACAATGTCGGCGGTGTCAATCACTTTTTCGAGCACACTACGGCATGCACTCGGAGAAGAGCGCCATTTCGCTCTCGTTGAAGCTTTTGCTTTTCCTCAGCCAACCAAGGCTCGCTCGTAATCTGTTTTCAGGTCAGGAACTCAGTCCGACCCATGCGTCTCTTCGGTCACACCTTCGATCATGATTACTACTTCGAACTCCCCAGTGATGGGGAGCGGGATACCCAATCAATTACTCGGTGTTCGACATCACACCATCGCGATTTCCGGGCTCTCCCGCGTGCGAACCGAACTTTTTCAACTGCTCGTAATTCCATCCCTTGCGCCACATCCAGTACATGCGAACCGCCAGTCTCCGAGCCATGGCGACCTTGGCGATCTTCCGCCCTCGCCGCAGCGCCAGGTGGAAGTACTTGTTGCGCCATTCCTGATCGCTGCGCACTGTAACTTGCGCCGCTTCCACCAGCAAAAAGCGCAAAAGAGAGTTACCTTGTTTCGTGATGTGTCCCAACCGGCGCCGATTCCCACTCGACTCTTCTAATGGCACCAGCCCCAGATAGCTCGCGATCTGCTTGCCACACTGAAACCGCTCCGCTCTCCCGATAATCAGCACGAAGGCCAACGCTGTCAGGGCGCCCACTCCGGGGTGCGTCTGCAACCGCCGCGCCTCAGGACACTTCTCCACTTCCCCCTCGATGGCTTGCGTCAGTTCGGCAATCGTGGGCGTCAGTCGGTCCAGCAGCTCCAGCAGATCGCGCCTTCGCCGGCTTGCCCATGGCGCTAAGTGAAACGACTCTAGTTGCTCCCGTCCGGCATCCCGCCAGAGCCGCTTCTTGCAGCGCAGGCCTTCGTTGAGCGCCACCGCCTGCAGCTGGTTCATGATCCGCGTGCGCGCCTGCACCATCCGGTGCCGGTGCCACAGCAGTTGCCGCAGATCGCGACTCTCCCAGCTCGGTACCCAGATCTGCGGAAAACGATCTTCGATCAGTAGTTGCAGAATCAGCCGTGCATCCTGGCGATCCGTCTTCTGCTTGCGTACTCGCTTGGTTCGGATCTCGGCGGCATCGCCGATGTTGAGTTCGAACCACAGTTCTGACAGCAGTCTTTCAAACCAGCGTGCGTGCCCGCTGGCTTCCATTCCGACCCGTA
This sequence comes from uncultured Acidobacteriaceae bacterium, assembly GCA_963752985.1. Lineage (GTDB taxonomy): Bacteria > Acidobacteriota > Terriglobia > Terriglobales > Acidobacteriaceae > Acidiflorens. Next base: position 9,088 of record CAVWAN010000012.1, on the reverse strand, counting down.
CCTCCTTGCCGATCAGAGCACGGTAGAACTTCTCCGCCTCTTCGCGATGCGTTAGCCGCTTTTCCTGAAACTCTCCAGTGTCGGTATCCACCGATGCCATTTGCTGAAACTCGGGGTGGAAATCTACTCCTATAATGATCATTGTTCGGCTCCTTTCTCCCGAGCCTGTTGGTTGGCTTTAGCACCACCAACTTTACTCGAGCGTGGGAGCCGACATTGTCATGCAATCAATTACACTCACAGCCCCGGAATCAGTTCGTCACTGGACGGTCGGTAGGTAAACCAGGCTGGGAAATCCGGCCGGGGAATGGGGTCTCGCTCTTCAACGGTTGGCGACTCAGTGGTGGTCAAGCTGTCCCGGTGTTAGCCAGCGCTTCCACCGCTTCCCAGGTCGTGCCAAAGGTCACGAAACAATCTTTCACTTTGGTGATTTCCATGATCTTGCGCACCCGCGGCTTCAGTCCGGTCAGCACCAGGCATCGTCCCGTTTTCTGATGCGACACGCACGCGGCCACCAGCGACCCCAAGCCCACCGAATCAATGTAAGGGACCGCCGTCAAATCCAGAATCATCGTCTCCGCGCTCTCATGGCCAACCGCCCGCTCGAATTGGGGCGCGGTTTCTATCGTGATCGGACCGCTCAGCAACAGAATCCGCTGATCCTCCGCCACCCCTTCAAAGCGCTCGACCGTGAGTTCCCGCAATCCCATGGCAGCCGATTGTAGGCCACTGGGCTCTCCCTGTCACTGCCGCCAATGTAAATTTTTGTCGTCCGCTTTTCGGTCGTCTTTCCGGCTCCCCGCGACCGGTACTTCACTGCGGCTTCTTGTCGTCCCCGTGATTCTCGTAGATCGAATACTGTCCGCCCGGATGCTTCAGCTTCACCGTGAACTCCATCTCCGGCTTGTTGATCTCGTAGTCCTCCCCAAATGTCTGGAAATGCGGCGCCAGCACCTGCACCCGCAGCAGACCATACGGAATGCCGTCAACCTTCGCCTTTCCCTCCGGGTCCGTCTTCAGCTCCATCTCGCCCTGCGCCTGCTTTCCTTTGCGTTTCACCGGATGCAGCACCACCTCCGCATTCCGCACCGGCTTGCCGTCGGAGTCGCGGACCACCACAAACCGCAAACTCGAAGTCGGCCCTTCATCATCCTGAGCCCAGGCCAGCCCAACCACAAAGAGCACGGCCACCACCGCGATCGCCATCGAGAAATTTCTTTTCCTGTGAAATGTCAATTGACCTCCGCCATCGCATCACTAGTCACTATCCACTATCCACTGCTCACTGCGGTTTCGGCTCCGCCGGTTTCTTGTCGTCAGGCTTCTTCGTGTCCCCATGATTCTCATAGATCGAGTACTGCCCACCCGGACGCTTCAGCTTCACCGTAATCTCCATCTCCGCCTTGTCGATCTGGTAGTCTTCCCCGAAAGTCTGGAAACCCGGCGCCAGTACCTGTATCCGCAGCGGACCATACGGAATCCCGTCAATGTTCGCCCGTCCCTCGGTGTTCGTCTTCAGTTCCAACCCGCCGCGCGACTGCTTCCCCTTCTTCGTCACCGGATGCAACACCACCGCCGCGTTCCTAACCGGCTTGCCGTTGTAGTCTTTCAGCACCACAAACCGCAAATCCGACATCGGCCCCTCATCATCCTGAGCCTGCGCCAACCCGATCATGCCCACCCCGAGCAAGACCACCACCGCAATCCCGATCGAAACGCGCTTCTTCATAGGCGTTTTATTTTAGAACTCATCGCATAAACAAGCTACTGAGTCCGGCGACGAAGGGGGACTTGGGTAGGGCACGGCTTCACAGGCTTGCGATAACCGCCTTGTTTTGAATGCGGCTTTGGCCGCTGAGGGCACGATCCTCGCCTAGAAACGGTTTTACGCTCCCACCAGATTCTTCAGCGCCGGGCGGTTGAGGATAACCAAGGTCGAGCCCTTCAGTTCCGCCATGTCATTCCGCCTGAACTCCGAGAGCAGACGGGTAATGGTTTCGCGGCTGGTGCCCACCAGTTGTGAGATTTCTTCATGGGTCATGGCCAGGCGGACGCGCACCTTTCCGTGGCTGACCTGGCCAAGTGCTGCTGTTTCCAGCAGGAATCGGGCAAATCGTTCCGTCACCGAATGTGACAATCCGATCGTGCGCACCACGCCATAGGAATCCGAGCAGTCCCGGGCCAGATGCTGGTTGGCGTGCAGCGAGGCGTCCGCATGTTCCAGGAGGAAGCGCAGCATGTCTTCACGCCCCACGAAGTTCAGCTGGCAGGGCTGCATGGTTTCCACCGTCAATTCGTAGCGCTTGCCGGTAACCACGGCGTGCAAGCCCAGAACTTCGCCGGCCTCCGCGATCCGCACAATTAGCGTTTTGCCATCGCGCGAGGTGGTCGAGAGCTTGGCGCGCCCCTGGCAGAGAATGAAAATTCCACAGGGAGTTTGCCCTTCGACCAGAACCACGGAGTGTTCGGGAAAAACGGCGGCGTGTTTGATTTTGTTGAAAGCCTCGATCGAGTCCGGGGAAAGGTCGCAGAAGAAATTGCGCGAGCGCAGATGACAATTCAGACAGCTTTCAACACAGCTCAAGCCAGACACGCTCATAGGCGCTCCTCTGTCCCCTCGCAGACACTGGTGCGCCGGGTTGGCGGGCAACGATTGTAAGCAGTTAATGTTTGAATCTCGTGGCTGGCCAGATCGCCGCTTGCGGTAGGTGGCAACCGGGACTTGCACGCCGACGGCCACTGCAGCGCGTTCCATTTCGGGCCTGAAAGTCAATGCTTGCAGCGTTCATCCCGCTGGCGTTGGCCAAGGGTAAGCCGGGGGGCTGTCAACGCTGCCGACGGTTGGGCGACACCGGCAGAGTGTGGCAGAATTGAATCTAGCCCTCCCCCCCACGGTTGAGGGCGCCAGATCTTCAAGGATAGGGTACCCTCCTGCTCCTTCCTCAGTTGGCAATAAGCTCAACCAGGTCTATCGTCACCCGCCGGGATATGGAGTCGGCAGGGTTATGCACTCCGGTCGTGGAACGTGAGCAAATGAAATGCAATGCCTTTCAGCTGCGCCTTTCACCTTGACAGCCAGAAAAAAGAGCTGTAACGTCTCCCTACCAGTAACGGCCCGGTGCCACTACCCCCGCCCGGTTCTTCCTCGATTGTTTGAACGCACTGTCTTTATAGCGGTCTCTATCTAGGAGTACGCCATGCACAGAATGCTCAATTTGAGCCTACAAGTTCGCTTTGTCCTTTCGATAGTACTTGCGTCGCTCGTTGTCGGGCAGGACCCGATTGCCGCCGCACAACTTCAGCGAAGCCCGGCCGTGCGAACCCGCAATGCAGGCGGGTCGCTTGCTTCAACCAGGATCAGGCGCGTCACTCCGCTACCAGCGACCGTCACCTGCGGCTCGGGCACGAACAACTGGACGGGGACTGCGGGAGACAAAAACTGGGCCACCGCCACCAACTGGAGTAAAGGCGCAGTACCAGTTTCGACCGATAACGTGTGCATTGCGAGCTCCTTCACGTCCACCATCGCGATTCCGACCTTGGCCGCCGCCAATCAGGCGATTGCTAGTTTGAACTCCGGCGCTCCCCTCTCTTTCACCGTAGGCCCGTTGGCCATTGCTGGAGCCGCCACATTCAGCGCGGACCTAAGCATCAGCGGCGGGACCCTGACGCTCAATGGCTCGAGCTCCATGGTCACTCTGGAAATGAGTGCTGGCAAGCTGTCTGGCACGGGCACCTTGACCGTGGGCGGGCTGCTGACCTGGTCCGGGGGAACGGAGAGCGGTACCGGCGTGACTAACGCCAATGGCGGAATGGCCATATCGGGCGAGCCGTTCCTCGACACGCGAACCCTCAACAACAGCAAGACCGCGACTTGGGCCGGTATTGAATTTCTCATGCTGAACGGGTCGACATTCAACAACCAGAGCGGGGCCATTTGGGATCATCAGGCCGATAGCCAGATTGCCTTCGACGGCGGCACCAACCCGACCATCAACAATGCTGGGACATTCAAAAAATCGGCGGGCACCGCAAGCAATGGCGGGGGCGTGGGCAGCAGCCTCGTCTTTAACAACACCGGGGCCGTCCAAGCCAACAGTGGGTTGTTATTGGTCGGCGATGCCGGCAGTTGCGGCAGCACATGTGCGGGAACGTGGAGCGTCGCCTCCGGAGACACCCTGCAGATCGGGAGCGGTACAACAGCGGCACTGAGCGGAGGGATCAGCGGAGCCGGGACGGTGAACTTCAACACCGGCACGGTGAATTATACCGGCACGTACAACATCACCGGTGGCACCGGTGCCCGTGGTGGGACAGTGAATTTCATCTCCCCAGCCACGGTCACTGCCACGGGGCCGCTGACGATTACCGCTGGCACGCTCAACTTTTCAACCGGCAAAGCGATTTCAACCGCATCTCTGACCCAGAGTGGTGGAACGCTGGCAGGCAGCGACACCGTGACCATCAGCGGAACCGTGACCTGGTCCGGGGGGACGGAGAGCGGTACCGGCGTGACTAACGCCAATGGCGGAATGGCCATATCGGGCGAGCCGTTCCTCGACACGCGAACCCTCAACAACAGCAAGACCGCGACCTGGACCGGCGTTGAATTTCTCATGCTGAACGGATCGACATTCAACAACCCGAGCGGGGCCATTTGGGATCATCAGGCCGATAGCCAGATTGCCTTCGACGGCGGCACCAACCCGACCATCAACAATGCTGGGACATTCAAAAAATCGGCGGGCACCGCAAGCAACGGCGGGGGGGTGGGCGGCAGCCTCGTCTTTAACAACACCGGGGCCGTCCAAGCCAACAGTGGGTTGTTATTGATCGGCGATGCCGGCAGTTGCGGCAGCACATGTGCGGGAACCTGGAGCATCGCCTCCGGAGACACCCTGCAGATCGGGAGCGGTACAACAGCGGCACTGAGCGGAGGGATCAGCGGAGCCGGGACGGTGAACTTCAACACCGGCACGGTGAATTATACCGGCACGTACAACATCACCGGTGGCACCGGTGCCCGTGGTGGGACAGTGAATTTCATCTCCCCAGCCACGGTCACTGCCACGGGGCCGCTGACGATTACCGCTGGCACGCTCAATTTTTCAACCCGCAAAGCGATCTCAGCGACATCTCTGACGCAGAGTGCTGGAACGCTGACGGGCACCGACACTGTTACCTTCAGCAAGCTGCTGACTTGGTCCGGAGGAACGGAGAGCGGCACCGGCGTGACTAACGCCAATGGCGGAATGGCTATATCGGGCGAGCCGTTCCTCGACACGCGAACCCTCAACAACAGCAAGACCGCGACCTGGACCGGTATTGAATTTCTCATGCTGAACGGGTCGGTGTTCAACAACAAAACCGGAGCGATCTGGAACCATCAGGGCGACACCCAGATTGCCTTCGACGGCGGCACGACGCCAACCTTCAACAATGCAGGCACGTTCGAAAAAACGACCGGCACGAGCAGTGGCGGGGGCATGGGAAGCGGAATCGTCTTCAACAACACCGGTACAGTAATCGCTAAAGTCGGAACGCTTTTGTTGGGCAACAACTTCACCCAAACCAAAGGATCGACGCTCCTGGAAGGTGGCAACGCTACCATGTCGGGGAGTGCGGCACTGAATGAGGAGGCGGGCACCGTACTCGGCAGCGGCACGATTACCGGTAACCTCACCAACACTGCCGGTCTGCTAAGCCCCAGTCTCTTGTCTCCCAAAGTTACAGTCGGGACTCTGGCTGTTAGCGGAGCGAGCCTCGGTAACTACGCGCAGGGTTCCGGCGGAGCGCTGCTCTTCAATATCGCAGGCAGCGGAGCCGGTCAGTTCGATCAGCTCAGTCTCGCCGGCGCCGCCAGTTTGAACGGGACGGCCACTCTTTGCCTCATCAATGGATTCAAACCCACCATCGGCACTGCCTTCCCCGTCATGAGCTACGCCTCAAAAACGGGCAGCTTTTCCAAGGTTGAGTTTGGCTGGACTCTGGCTTTGGGCGCCACCTCGGCCGTGGCCACCTACAACGGCGCGCCCAGCGACATGTTTTCGCCCACGTCTCTTTCTTTCCCGAGTCAGCTCATTAACACAACCAGTGCTGCCATGACGGAGACGCTGACGAATGCGGGCCAAGTGTCACTCACCATCAGCGGCATCACCCTGGGTGGGACCAACGCCAGCGATTTTCTGATCACGTCCAATACCTGCGGCCCGACGCTGGCGGCTGGGTCAAAATGCACCGTCATAGTCACCTTCACACCCTCTGCCCTCGGAAAACGCGCCGCCATGATTACGGTCGTGGATAACGCCTGCGGCAGCCCGCACATCATTCCATTGACCGGAAAGGGCACAGAAATCACGCTTGCGCCATCGCCGGTACCTTTCGGCAGCCAAACGGTGGGCACGACGAGCGCGCCGATGACGGTGACTGTAACCAATCACGGCACAACTGCGGTTACGGTTTCAGGAGTCACGATCGCGGGCGCGAACAAGGGTGACTTTAAGGTGCAGAACAATGGATGCACATCGATCACGGCGAATGGCGGCACTTGCACCATCACCGTCACCTTCACGCCCACCGCAACTCATGCTCGCACAGGTACGCTCACCGTCACCGACACCGACAAGGGCAGCCCGCAGACGGACATATTGGAGGGAACCGGCACATAAAGGGGACCGCCGGGAAAACAAATCGCCCACCAACGCCGGCGATCGGGAACTACTCGCGGCGCATTATTGCCTGCGTTGACTCCCTGCCAACCCATACCCTATACTATTGATTCTAAAGATGTGTAATAGTCAAGTTTGACAACCACCCACTCACATTCCTATAATTAGCACTCGTGGGCATTAAGTGCTAACAGCCCTCGGTTCTGGGGCAATTCTCGAATCCGATTCAACCTACTTAACAACTCTCGAAAGGAGTACGCAACTATGGCAACCAAATTTACCCCGCTGCATGACCGCATCCTGGTCCGTCGGGTAGAAGAAGCCGATACCACCCGCGGCGGGATCATTATTCCCGACTCCGCGAAAGACAAGCCGCAGGAGGGAGAAGTCATCTCCGTCGGCAGAGGCAAGATCAGCGAAGAAGGCAAGGTTCGTCCCCTCGATGTGAAGGCAGGCGACCGCATTCTGTTCGGCAAGTATTCCGGCACCGAAATCAAGATCGATGGTGAGGACTTCACCATCATGCGCGAAGAAGAAGTGCTGGGCGTGCTTTCGGGCGCGACCTCGGGCGCAAGCAAGAAGGAAATTGCCGGATCGCGCAAGTAATCAAGCTGTAGAGACGGGGCTTGCCCCGTCTTGAGACGCGGCAAGCCGCGTCTCTACAGATAGAGCATTCCGCAGGCACCGCCTGCACCAAAATTTCATTTAGGAGCTGAAACATTATGGCAAAGCAAATTGTTCACGGAGAAGAGTCGCGACAGGCCATTCTCCGCGGCGTCAACCTGCTGGCTGACGCTGTGAAGGTCACTCTTGGCCCCAAGGGCCGCAACGTGGTTATTGAAAAGAAATTCGGTGCGCCGACCATCACCAAAGATGGCGTCACCGTAGCCAAGGAAATTGAGTTGAAAGACAACCTCGAGAACATGGGCGCCCAGATGGTCCGCGAAGTTGCTTCGAAGACCTCGGACGTAGCCGGCGACGGCACCACCACCGCCACCGTTCTAGCCCAGGCAATCTATCGCGAGGGCGTCAAGACCGTAGCTGCTGGCGCCAATCCGATGGCGATGAAGCGCGGCATCGAGAAGGCCGTCCTGCTCATCACCGGCAGGCTCGACAAGGAAGGCAACCGCGAAAAAGGCGAACTCGACAAGTTCTCCAAGCCCGTTACCGGCGAGATGATTGCCCAGGTGGGCACGATCTCGGCGAACAATGACGAGACCATTGGCAAGATCATTGCCGAAGCCATGAAGAAAGTCGGCAAGGATGGCGTTATCACGGTGGAAGAGTCGAAGACGCTGGAGACGCAGCTGGACGTGGTCGAGGGCATGCAGTTCGATCGCGGCTATCTGTCTCCGTACTTCGTCACTGACCCGGAGCGCATGGAGTCGGTGCAGGAGAACGCATACATCCTGATCCACGAAAAGAAAATCAGCTCGATGAAAGACCTACTGCCGTTGCTGGAGCAGATCGCCAAGGGCGGCAAGCCGCTGCTGATCATCGCTGAGGACGTGGAAGGCGAAGCGCTGGCGACTCTGGTCGTCAACAAACTTCGTGGCACGCTGCAAGTCTCGGCCGTCAAGGCTCCGGGCTTTGGCGATCGCCGCAAGGCTATGCTGCAGGACATCGCAACTTTGACCGGCGGCAAGGCCATCACCGAAGATCTGGGAATCAAGCTGGAGAACGTGACCTTGGCCGATCTCGGACAAGCCAAGAAAATCACCATCGACAAAGACAACACCACGATTGTCGAAGGCAAAGGCAAGCCGGGCGATGTGCAAGGCCGCGTAAAAGAAATTCGCAGCCAGATCGACAAGACCACCAGCGACTACGACCGCGAGAAACTGCAGGAGCGGTTGGCGAAGCTGGTCGGTGGCGTAGCGGTGATCAAAGTCGGAGCCGCGACCGAAACCGAAATGAAAGAGACGAAGGCGCGCGTGGAAGACGCGATGCACGCGACTCGTGCAGCAGTCGAGGAAGGTATTGTCCCCGGCGGCGGCGTGGCCCTGGCGCGTTGCGTGGCAGCTCTCGACAAGCTGAAGCTGGAAGGTGACGAGCAGATCGGTGTCAACATCGTGAAGCGCGCCATCACCGAGCCGTTGCGCCAAATCGCGGTGAACGCAGGCGAAGAAGGCGCCATCGTGATGGGTAAGATCAACGACTCGAAAGACAACAACTACGGTTACAACGCACTGACCGGCGAGTACGAAGACCTGGTCAAGGCGGGCGTGCTCGATCCGACGAAGGTGGTGCGCACAGCACTGACCAACGCCGGCTCGATCGCGGCGCTGATGCTGACGACCGAAGCGCTGGTGGCGGAGATCCCGGAAGAGAAGAAGAATGCTCCGATGGGCGGCGGCCACGGCGGCGGCGGTATGGACGGCATGTACTAAGAAGCTGTCAGCTCTCAGTTGTCAGCTGTC
>CAVWAN010000011.1:0-36688 GCA_963752985.1 uncultured Acidobacteriaceae bacterium | reverse complement strand
GTTCGACGTGGGCAATTGGTGCATGGAGAAATCGTCAAGTTTGACCGGGGGAATGTGGGTGGGATCAATCTCGAATATTTCGCCGGGATTGCGTCCGGCATCAATCGCGTCCAGGATGAGCAAACGCTTCGGGCGTGCGGAACTCAGGCAGAGAGTGAATAACAGCTTGCGCACGCCAGTGCCCGCGTCCAGCAGGCAGACCGCTTCGGGCACCCGGTAGTGTGCCTCTACATAGTCAACTACCGCGCACCCGAAACCGTCATCGCCAAACAGAATATTCCCAACGCCGAGCACCACGGTCGGCTTCCGGCAGTAGTCGGGGAGATCGGGTTGATCGAGTTCATCGAATTGATCGATCTCCCGCATACTGCCTCCCGCTCGCTGCCCTTCAGTTGGCAAGCGTGCCCATCAACTTGCCGTCCGCGTCAACAATATCCAGCTTGACCGACAGCTTCCCATCCAGCCGGTGGGTCGCGCAGGATAAGCATGGATCGTAAGCACGGATCGACATTTCAACCGTGTTCAGCACTCCCTGGTCGTACTTGCCGTCATGGATCAAACTCTTGGCAGCCTGTGTGACCGACATATTGATGGGAGCGTTGTTGTGAGTGGTGCCGACAATCAGGTTGACGTTGGTGATCAGCCCGTTGGCATCGGTGGTGTAGTCGTGGATGAGCGTGCCGCGCGGCGCTTCGGTGCAGCCTACGCCTCGCGCTGCCCGCGGCGTAACCTTCACCCGGGTTTCGGTGCTGGTGATTTCGGGATCGTCCAGCAGGCGGATGGTGTTTTCGGCGTTGTAGAGCAGTTCGATCAGCCGCGCCCAGTGATAGAGCAGCGTGAGCTGTGCGGGCCGCCCGAACTTCGCGCGAAATTCCTCGAGTTCGGCCTGCGCCAGCGGCGTGTCGATAAAGTCGCAGACGTTGATGCGCGCCAAGGTGTTGGCACGATAAACACCCTTGGGATTTTCGACATCCATGGAGAACCCTTCGCCCCACTGTTTGGCGTACGGGAACTTCAAGTAGCTCCACGATTCAATGTGCTCGGAGATGTACTCGGTATAGCGATCGTAGGGAAAATCCTGGTACGCGCCTTTGGAGGTCATCAGGCGAAGCTTTCCGTCGTACAGGTTGAGTGCGCCGTTCTCCTTGACGGTGCCGATGAAGCCGGTAGTGATCACGCCCAGCGACTTGACCACGTCGAGGTATTTGGGGAATACGTTCTCCTTGGCAAAAGCGATGGAGAACTTGGCTAGTTCGAGCGCGTCATCCGCATTCTTGCGCAGTTGGTCGCGCTCGGCGGGAGCCAGTGGCTTGCTGAATCCGCCAGGAACGGCGGCCTGGGGATGGATGGCTTTGCCCGCCAGCACTTCCAGCATGTGGGCGCACATGTGGCGCACCTTCACCACTTTTCTCGCAATGTCGGGCGCTGCCTGCAACACGCCGATGACATTGCGAATGGAGTAGTCAGCATCGGGACCGAGCAGAAAATCGGCTCCTGCCAGGAAGTAGAAGTGCAAGATGTGCTCTTCCATGTAGGCGATGCTGTTGCACAGTTCGCGCAGTTTCTTGCCAGCCGGGGGCGGTTCGACTCCAAAGACCGCGTCGCATGCCTTGGCTGAGGCCAAGTGATGCGACCACGGACACACCCCGCAAATGCGCGGCGTGATGCGAGGGAGGTCTTCCACGGGGCGTCCGAGGCAGAATTTCTCGAAGCCGCGGAGTTCAATGACGTTCACCCGGGCGCTGTCCACGTTGCCCGCGTCGTTCAGTTGAATGGTCACCTTGGCGTGGCCCTCAATGCGGGTGACAGGTTGAATGACCAGTGTCTTTGCCATGGATCACCTCCGGGGCAGCGGCCGCAGACGGCCAGCGCCAGCAAAACGGTTGAAGGTTGCGGCCCGATCCGGAATCTGCTTGGGATCGAGTCCGACGGAAGAAAGCGCCCCCATCATGTCCACCATGGGATTGGCTTTGTCCGACAGAGGGCCAAAGCAGCCCTCGCAGGGCATGTAGGCGCGGATGCAGCGCGGGTTGCCGTCACTGCCACCGCAGCCGGCACGGGTCGCTGGCCCCAGGCACAGGATGCCCTGCTCCATGAGGCAGCGCATTTCGCTCAGTGGCGCTCCCGGCTTGAATTCCGGCGGATCCAGGTGGCCTTTCAGCGTGGAGACCGCCGCCTTCTTTTCACGCCTGGTGGGACACTCGTCGCAAACGCTCTTCGACGCCAGCACGGGCAGGGGCTTGCCTTCAACCAGAGCGATCAGCGCTCCAGCCACCATTTCTGGCGTGGTCGGACATCCGGGCAAATAGGCGTCCACCTTCACAACTTCGTGAACCGCGTAGACCCGGTCGGTCAGAGCCGGAATCTGCTCGTGGGGCAAGCCGTTTTTCTCGGTGGTCACGCTGTCGCGGTAGACCTTCTCCAACATCTCTGCTGTAGTGAACTGATTCGCCAGCGCCGGTATACCGCCAAAGCAGGCGCAAGAACCCAGAGAGATCAGGATCTTGCACTTCTTGCGCATCTCCAGCGCCAGTTTTTTGTGTTCTTCACTGCGGATCCCTCCCGATATCAGCCCGACATCCGCCGCGGGGATTTCCATCTCTGTACCCTCGCCCGTCTGACCATAGAGCTTGTGGTCCATCAGGACTGGCATGTGCACGATTTCTACGTGTTTCAGTACGTCGAGGAGCGGTTCACCGATATCGAGGATGGTTACCTCGCACCCTCCGCATATCGCAAACCATTCTTCGGCAAGTCGAGCTGCCATGCTGCACCTCCTACCGGAGTTGAATTATTAGTGCCCTCGTTCTGGTCTCCTACGATCACTGATTACTGCGCTTGCCGCCCAGGTTCTCGTGCTCGCGGCACACGGGTTGAGGCAGTGTTTATTAGTTCAATTGGAGCGCCCCTGTCTGTGACCAAAATCACCCTGGACAGTGACCGGAACGCGCCTCTCGAATGCGCTGCGCCGACTGGGAGCTGGTTTTTCTTGAAGTCCTTGGTTAGTACGCACTTGCGAACGACCAGTTTGGCAGTGGCGATAAGTTGGTTGCGCAGTCCTAGGCACGAAGTGTTGCTGCCGCTACCAACGCCTGCCCCAGGCTCAAACCGCCATCACCGGAGGGCACTTCTTTCTGTGTGAATACTTCAAATCCAGCTTTGGACAGCTGGGCTTCAAGGCGCCGCGACAGGTAGATATTGTGGAAGGTTCCGCCACTCAGGCACACGCGGTGGAGATCAGTTCTATTCCGTAGGAGAGTTGCCAGCTGGACGAACCCCTCAACCAGCCCATTGTGAAAACGGCGGCTGATTGCTCCCGCCGGAAGATTCCGGCCGAGATCATCGAGCAGTGCTTCAAATAAAGGACGTGTGCCGATAACCCAGTTGTCGCCTTCTGCCACAAGCTCCATCGGATAGCCGGTTTCTTCCTCCGACGGCACAATCGCCATCTCCAGTTCAATAGCTGCCTGGGCCTCGTAATTGACCTGTTGGCGGATTCCGATCAGCGCGGCCACGGCATCGAACAAACGCCCGCAGCTCGAAGTCAGCGGCGAATTCACTTTGCGTTCGACCATTCGCAGCAGCAGCTCCGTCTTGGCCATGTCCACTTGCCGCACAAATGGAATCGATAAACCCAGAAACTCTCTCCCAAAGTGATGTACCAGATAGCTCACCGCCATGCGCCACGGCTCACGGATCGCCGCTTCTCCCCCGGGCAGTGGGACATATTCAAAATGAGCGGCTCGTTCAAAGTCTCCATACCCGGCGATGAGCACTTCCCCGCCCCAGATATTGCCGTCGGTACCATAACCGGTCCCGTCCAGGGCAAATCCGATCACTCGACCTTCGAGGTGGTTCTCCGCCATACAACTTGCAATGTGGGCGTGGTGGTGTTGCACGCCAACCAACTTCGCTCCGCTCTGTTGCTGCGCCCATCGGGTGGAGAAATAGTTTGGGTGAAGGTCGTAGGCAATGATCTCGGGGTGAATTTCAAGAATCCGCTCGAGGTGCTGGATAGCTTCGTGGAAAAAACTATAACTTTCGACGTTTTCCAAATCTCCAACGTGCTGGCTTAAGAAAGCGTGCTTTCCTTTGGTCAGGCAGATGGTGTTCTTGAGTTCGCCTCCGACCGCCAGCACCGAAGGCTGATCGTCCTTCAAAAACACTGGCACAGGAACAAAACCCCGGGAACGCCGCAACTGCCGCGTGGTACCACCTGCAACTCGCACCACGGAATCGTCACAGCGCAGCAGGATGTCGCGGTTATGCACCAGGAAGTAGTCGGCGAGACCGTTCAATCGTTGTACCGCTTCCCGATTGTCGATCGCGATCGGCTCTTCGCTCAGGTTGCCGCTGGTCATCACTAAAGCCTTGAACCCGCCTTCGGCAAGCAGCAGGTAATGAAGCGGTGCGTAGGGCAGAAAAATTCCCAGGTAGCGGTTGAAGGGCGCAACCGAGTCGGGGATTATGGAGAGCCGGGCGTCCCCGCCCGGCCGCAACTTTTTCGGCAGCAGAACAATGGGCCGCTGTATCGACTGCATAACCTTCGCCGCTGCATCATCCACTTCGCAGACTTCATGGGCAGCCTGCAAATCCGGAACCATCACCGCGAACGGTTTTTCCACCCGGCGTTTCCGCTGGCGCAACAAAGCTACCGCCGCCGGGTTCGTCGCATCGACCGCCAAGTGGAAACCGCCGAGACCTTTAACCGCAACAACTAGTCCAACATGCAGTCCGGAGACCGCTTCGGCGAGGACATCGCGGCATTCGATCCGCTTTCCAGACTTATCCCAGAGTTCCACCCGAGGTCCACACTTCCAGCAGGCATTGGGCTGGGCGTGAAAGCGGCGGTCCAGCGGATTCTCGTATTCCGCCAGACATGCCGGGCACATGGGAAACTTCGCCATCGATGTGCTGGGCCGGTCGTAAGGGATATCGCGAATGATGGTGAAGCGCGGCCCGCAGTTGGTGCAATTGATAAATGGATAGCGATAACGCCGGTCGTTCGCATCGAACATTTCCCGCAGGCAATCTGGACAGATCGCAACGTCCGGAGAAATCAGCGTGCGAACTTCCTCTCCCTCGTGACTATGGACAATGCAAAATTCCTGCTCGCCGCCGACCTGCACGGCAACGCACGGCACGTCATGGACGGCCACATTCGTGATCCGCGCCAGTGGCGGGGCCTCGGCGGGCAAGTGCTCAACGAAATCCTGAACGGTTTCTGCCGGCCCCTGAATTTCGATGGTGACTCCGGCGGAGGTATTGCGAATCGTTCCTCTAAGATGCCTGCCGGTAGCAAGACGATAGACATAAGGCCGGAATCCAACTCCCTGCACAATTCCGGAGACCTCGATTTGGCGCCGCACTTCCATACATCGTCAGCTCACAACCTGTTGCGCCAACGATCTATGCGCCATGCGTCGCTGTTCCAGCCACAGCAGCCATTCGTGCAGACCGTTCCCGGTCAGACAAGACACCTTCACGATCTCCATCCCTGGATGCACCTTGCGGGCATTCTCCGCTGCCGCGTCGATATCAAACGGGACGTAGGGGAGCAGATCGATCTTGTTCAGTACGAGCAAATCCGACTTGAAGAATATGGAAGGATATTTCAGCGGCTTGTCTTCGCCTTCGGTCACGCTCAACACCACGACCTTGGCCGCTTCGCCCAGGTCATAACTGGATGGACAAACCAGGTTGCCCACGTTTTCAATTAGCAGAAGATCCAGGTCTTCGAGGTCCCAATCCGCTAAATGACGTTCGATCATGCGAGCATCCAGGTGGCACGTACCGCCGGTAGTGATTTGCTTTACCGGAAAATGAAAGCGCTTCAGCCGGTTGGCATCGTTTTCCGTCTGAATGTCACCCGTCAACACGGCCACACGATCTTCCCGCGGCAGGGTTTCGAGAGTGCACTCCAGAAGACTGGTCTTGCCGGAGCCGGGCGAACTGATAAGGTTCAGGCACAAAACGCCGTGCTTCTGAAACCGGGACCGCAACTCACCCGCAATGCGGTCGTTTTCACTGAGGACTTTTTGCTGCAGCGGTACTCGCTCCATATTCTTCCACCTCCAAGTAAGCTAACTCCAACTCATCTCCACTGATGCAGGTAGTTTCCAGGCTTGCGCACTGGGGACAGCGGGAATCGTAGTCGCGCACGATGAACTCGCGTCCGCACCCCTGACATCGATGCCGGCGGGGACAGACCTCGATCCCCAGTTCCAGCGACTCCAGATCGGTCTCGTGAATGATCGCTTCAAAACAGAAGCGCAATGCGTCCTGATCGATGGCTGCCATTTCGCCAATCCGGACTCCGACTTTGCAGGGATAGGTTCCCGGATGGAGGCCCATCTCGGTTCTAACCGCTTCCAGCACCGAATTAGCGATTCCCATCTCGTGCATAATTTCCCATCTTGCCAGTGGAGCGCCGGGCGCCCCCGCCCGGCCACCGTAACTCTAGACGAGCGAGACGCTATGCGGTCACAGCCTAGCAAATGCGCGGCAGTTGATCGCCTGCGAGCATGTCCACAATGCGGGTCGTGCCGAACGGCGTTCTCATCGTCACCAGGCCTGGGTTCCCTTTCTTTACTGTCCCAATGATCTGCGCCTCCGCTCCCAAAGGATGACGTCTCATCGCCTGCAGCAGCGCGTCGGCGGCCTCGGGGGCCACGATGGCGATCAGCTTGCCTTCGTTGGCGACATATAAAGGATCGAGCCCCAGCAGTTCGCATGCTCCGCGCACCTGCTCGTGGATCGGAAGCGCGCGTTCTTCCACTTCGATCCCCACCCGGGACTGCTCGGCGATTTCGTTCAGCGTGCTGGAGACGCCGCCTCGCGTTGGGTCGCGCATGCAGCGAATCTCGCGAGTTACGCCCAGCATGTCGGCGACCAGCGTGTGCAAGGCGGCGCTGTCACTTTTGATTTGCGTTTCGAATTCCAGCCCCTCGCGCTGCGCCAGGATGGCGATGCCATGCTCGCCAATGGACCCGCTGAGCAGTACCTTGTCGCCGGGGCGGGCGCGATCGGCGGAGAGGTCGACTCCGTCCGGCACCAGGCCGATTCCAGTCGTATTAATAAAGACCCCATCGCCCTTGCCCCGCTCGACAACCTTCGTGTCGCCGGTGACAACCTGAACCCCCGCCGCTGCCGCTGCTTGCTGCATCGAATCGACCACACGCCGTAGTTCAGCCATCGAGAATCCCTCTTCAATGATGAACGCGGCGCTCAGAAATAGCGGCGTTGCACCGCCCATCGCCAAGTCATTCACTGTCCCGTGGACCGCGAGAGAGCCAATGTCTCCGCCCGGAAAGAACAAGGGCTTGACTACGAACGAATCGGTGGTAATCGCCAGGCGCTGGCCGTTTACATTCACGATCGCCTGATCATCGAGACGCGCCAGCACCGGATTCTGCAACGTGCGCAGGAAGACGTCGCGTATCAACTCGGCGCTCAACTTGCCGCCGCTGCCATGCCCTAGCAAGACGGTGTCCTTGGCGGGGAGCGGCACCGGACAACTGAGTTCGAAATTAATTTCGACGTCGGTTTTCGTTGACACCTGGTTCTCCTAACTCGCAACCATGTGGCGCCGGTAGTGGTAGTAGGCCGCACATGCGCCTTCCGTGGAAACCATGGGTGCCCCCAACGGGTTCTCGGGTGTACAGCGCATGCCAAACACGGGGCAGTCCGGCGGCTTTTTCAGTCCCTGCAATACCTGGGCGCTGATGCACTCGGCCGGTTCGTCTACGGTAATTTCGCCCAAATCAAAGATTCGGTCGGCGTCAAAGTCCGCATACTCCTCGCGCAGACGCAAACCGCTTTGCGGAATCGGGCCGATGCCTCGCCATTTCTGGTCTGCGATCTCAAATACCTCGCTCACGATCTGCTGCGCCGGCACGTTCCCCTGGTAGCTCACCGATCGCACATACTGGTTTTCCAGCTTCGCCTCTCCCGCTTCGAGTTGCCGCACCAGCATGAGAACCGCTTCCAGAATATCCACCGGCTCGAATCCCCCGACCACAATCGGCACTCGAAAATCACGGACCAGCGACTCATACTCTTTACAGCCCATTACGGTGCAGACATGCCCCGGCGCAATGAAACCCTGAACCCGGTTCGTTTGCGACACCATTAAGGCCCGAATCGCAGGCGGGACCAGCACGTGTGAAACCAGCATCGAGAAGTTGCTGAGACCTTCACGCTTGGCCTGCCATGCCGCCATCGCATTCGCGGGAGCTGTGGTCTCGAAACCAATCGCTAGAAAAACGACTTTGCGATCGGGATTCGCGCGAGCGATTTTCACTGCTTCTGTCGGGGAGTAGGCGATGCGAACGTCTGCACCTTGTGCCTTGGCCCGAAACAGGTCAGAGCGAGATCCCGGCACCCGCAGCATGTCTCCATAAGAGACGAGGATCACGTCGGGGTGCAGCGACAACTCGATGGCTTTGTCGACTGTCTCCAGCGGCGTAACGCAGACCGGACATCCTGGACCGTGCACGAGTTCGATACCGTGGGGCAGCAGTTCGTCGATCCCATAGCGCATGATGGTGTGAGTTTGGCCACCGCATATCTCCATCAAGACCCAGGGCCGAGTGGTCCGCTGAACGATCTCAGCGGCCAAGGCCCGAGCGATGCGCTCATCGCGGTACTCATCGAGGTATTTCATGGTGCCGCTCTGTCCCGCTTTCCGCAGTTCAGGCCGCTACGAATCGGGCGCGGCCAACTCTGCTTCCAGCATCCCCATCTCTTGCAGAAGCTTGTAGGTACGCTCGGCTTCTGCCGCGTCCACGCGGCTGATGGCAAAGCCAACATGGACCATGACATAGTCGCCCAACCCGGCTTCGGGCACAAAATCCAAGGAGACTTGGCGCACAATTCCGCCAAACTGGACGCGGGCGACTCGCATCGCACCCTGCTCCTGAATTTCAAGGATTTTCCCCGGTATCGCGAGGCACACGGCAGATCTCCTCGGTGCCAGTAGACCATCGCCTTGTCACCGATAGCTGTGACTGGCGTCACGCCTCAAAGTGATGAGCCAGCAGGGTCGCGGCCGACTTTAAGCGATTGCGCCGCCAAATGTGCAGCCCCGCAAAAAGATCGACCATTGCAACTCAAGCCTGCCTCTCCCCGGTCTTCCCGCGGTCACTAGCTGAACCAGCTACTCCATCTCGAACGCCAGCCACTGGAACCCCCCTCCGCGCTCCACCTGTAGTACGACGGAATCGTGCGGCTTAATCTGCTTCAGAGCCGCACGGAGGGAGTTCACAGAGTCGATCTCTGTCTGGTTCACGCTGTGGATAACATCTCCCGTCTCCAGACCCGTTGTGGAACTCAGGAAATCCGCTACTCGTGCCACTACGACCACGCCGGCAGGATTGCGCAAAGTACCCAACACCGAACGCACCCCATCGTTCAAATCGAGGCCGAGGATCCCCAGCCGGGAAACCAGGTTTTCACGCGGATCGGCGAGATCGGGCAGAGCATCCATGGCGTCTTTCATTTCAAGCGCGGCGATGAAAAGTGTTTTCCGCTCGCTTCCCCGGAGAACTTCCAGCTTGAGCGGTTGATCCAGAGGATGCAAGTAAAGAACCGCGGTGAACGCGGACAGCGTACCGATGAGGCGGTCATCAGCTCTTACTACAATATCTCCGATCTTCAGGCCACCCGCCTCAGCCGGACCTCCCGGCATCACGTCGTCGATCACGACGCCCCAATTTTGCGCAAGCCCCAAGCCTTTAGCCAAACTTTCAGTAATCGTTTGAGCGCCCGCCTTGACCTCGATGCGATGCACGTGCCCATACTTGCGCAAGCTCTCGTAGACGAATTGCACGATGCGCGCCGGGATGGCAAAGCCCAGTCCCTCGCTCCCTCCCGTTGCGGAGAGAATAAAAGTGTTAATCCCTACTACGTAGCCTTCGGTATCCACCAACGGGCCGCCGCTATTGCCTGGGTTGATCGGAGCGTCGGTTTGGATGTAAACCATCGGACGGCTCGGATCGGCCTGTCTCGCAACCGAACTCACTACGCCCATGGTCACCGAGTTCTCCAGGCCTTCTGGACTGCCCAAAGCAAACACCAATTGCCCTTGGTGCACCGGCCGGCGGCTGCCCAGCGAAAGCGTGGGTAAGCCAGTCCGTTCAATCTTGAGCAGGGCAAGATCAGTTTCCTTGTGGAGACCGATGAGCCGTGCCTCAACAAACCGCTGCTTTCCCACCGGCGCCATCCGGTCGGGAAAGTCCACCGCAGGCATGGGGAGAGCGACGCGGATGCGCTCCGACCCCTCCACCACGTGGGCATTGGTCATGATGTAGCCGTCCGAGTCCACGATCACTCCGGAACCGATCGCATGCTCGCGGGTTATGAGCGCCGTTTGACCGTGATTGTTCTCCTCCAATGCTCCATAGCCGGTGACCAGAACTTGAACCACCGCTGGGGAAATCCTGGCGGTGAGCTGTTCGATCGCGGAATTAAGTTGCTGCAGCACCGCTGGCGGCTCTGCCGGCCGGGTTCCCATCGCTTTTGCTTTGTCAATGTCGGACTTCGCCGTTTCACCACCGGCGACGGCCGGGGCCTGCAACGCCATTGGTTGGCCAAAGCCCGGCCCTGTAAACCACACGAGGCCAAAACACACGGCCACAAGAAGCGGAACGCGGCCTTGACAGTTCGAACTGTAAGTTGGGATGAGCACAGCGACACACTCCTTGAACACGCCTCTATCCGGTTACGACCCAGAGTATGATCGCGCCGCAACGGAATAAAAGCGAGCCCTCGGTTTAGATTCGGAACAACCTGGCCAGGGTGAAATACTTGGTCGAGAAAATTCGTCACCAGCTAACGAAAATGGCAGGGAGAAAAACAACTTTGACATACGGAGCGGTAGCGGGCTTCTTCTGCGCGTGCAATGCGCCCGCCAACTGGCCCTCTAGCCATGCCGAACAACAGACTGCGGACTTCACGATATGGAATCCACGCGGGGTTGAATGTCATCACCAGGCTACGCCAAGCTATCGGAGGGAATTTCGTGGCGTACCATCAGTCTGGAAATCTACTGTCCAGCAACTGCGTTCCTCACTCTTGCAGCTTGGTCTGTGGAGTTCGCGTCAGACACGTAGTTCTGCGTCACCCGCATCAGCAGATAGGGCAGAAAAATTCCGGACACCACGGCCAGGTGGCTGTAGACCAGCAGTTGTTCTGAACTGATTCCATCCCGAACCCCACTGGAGGCGTGGAGAAAGAGGTGAGAAAGCTGCGCTTGCGCGTCCGCAGCATACACCAAAAACCGGAAATCCAATACGACCGCCATGGTCAGAAGAGCGAGGCACACGGGCGTGAACAGGCCCAGTTTTTGGGCCCTCCGCTTGGAGATAAACACAAGAAGAATTTCATTTGCGACCACCAGCAGCACCGTGAGCGTAGGGAAAAAATACCCCCACGCGAAAACCCGCACCAGGAACTCTGGGAACGTGCGAGGACAAACCGTGAGGGCGAGCGCATAAAGCAGTGAAACGGCTCCGGCCAGTACCGCTGAATCACTCAATCTGACCTTTACGGTGTTCAAGCGGGACGAGTTCATCGTGTGATTCATCACTGCCACACCCCCGCGGAATGTTCCAGCAGAACTTCGGTCGTGAACGTGACACTAAGGACGAGGAATAGGAGCTTGCTCGAGTCCACCCAGGTCCGATGGTCTGGGTTGTCCAGTCCCTGCGAAGCCCTGGAATAGTCCTCGAACCACGCCGAGGCCGCCATCAGGCCGCAAAAAAGGAGGATCACGGCGTTCGTCAGGACGAGTTGTGTAGGCAAGTCGGACCGGCGCAGGTCGAGCACCGCCGAGATGGCCAGCAAGAGTCCAAACAGTCCGAGTTCACCTCGCCGGAACAGCTTGCGCGGGCTGGTGGCGAGCCCACTCCGGCCCCTTCGCGTCCATCGCAGCAACCAGGGCGCAAGCACGCCGAAGGCTGCATATAACCCCAACCAACAAAAGGCTCCGATCGGAATCCATACTCGCATAGTTAGTCCGGTTTAGGCACCAGGTACCATTATGGGCGAGTGCGGTTTGTCGCCTCAATATAATTGGCGCATGTTCAATGACCCAGGTAACCGTGGCCGTGACCCGCGTCACCGTAACCTTGCCCTAAGCCAGACTGGCGGCTAACGCGTCCGACTCCACCGCGGACCACAGAGATGTCTAGGAACTGATTCTCCTCCGGCAGGGCGAGTTACGGCAGTCATGATCCCATGAACCCTACATCCCTAACAGAGTGTTATCGATCGGTAACCTTAGTAACCTCTCAGGAACCACTAAAAGGACACTCCCTGAGTAGCACCGTAGTGCTTTGACCCGACCCCAACCTGTCCCTAGGATGAGCAGGGGTAGTTGTTCGCCAGCAGGGGTGCGGGATGGTCCTCACAGATTCAGAAACGGGCTCCATTACGGTGATGTGTTTGACAACGTCGCCGTCGTCCCCTGAGAGCGGGTTCATGACGCTGAGAAAGAATCGCGGATTCTCGCTGCTGGAAATGCTGATCACTATCGCCATCGGCCTCACCATGGCAGGCGTCACTCTCATCGCTCTGATGCCTTTGCTCAAACAGAGCCATGTGGACGCCGCCTACGACACTACATTGTCGGTCATCCGCAACTACAGAAACCAGTCCATCACCCAGAGCAAGCGCTACATCCTCACTTTCACCGCTCCCGGGACGATCACGGTGCAGTACTGGGGAGTGGGCGTGCCCGTTTCGCCAGCTCCCGTAACGGTGGCCACTTATACGCTGCCCAACGACATCCAGTTTGCGGTTCAGGCGGGATTTCCCGCGGCTGCTCCCGATAGCCTCGGGACCGGCACGGTCGCAATTGACTTCGACCAGGGCATCCTGGGCAACCAGAGCTACATCATGTTCATGCCCGATGGTTCCTCGCAGGACACGCTGGGAAACTTCAACAGCGGAGTCCTCTACCTCACCCGCCCCGGCGACCTGTATAGTTCGCGGGCCATTACAGTATTCGGCACGACCGGAAGAGTCCGAGGCTGGCGGCTCTACAGCCAGGGTGTAAACACATGGGTGCAACAGTGACACAACCCCGATCTCACTCTCGCGCACAGCACGGCTTCACGCTGATCGAAACCATGATCGCGATCGTGGTCCTGATGATCGGCGTCCTCACCATCGTCGCTGTCTTCGCCACCGCCATCGCCTCCACCCAGAATGCGCAAGAAAATCTCATCGCACGGCAGAAGGCGGAGGAAACCCTGGAAAGCATCTTTACCGCCCGCAACACGCAGCAAATCACGTTCGCGCAAATCGCCAATGTCTCCAACGGCGGGATCTTTGTCGACGGAGCGACTCAACTCCTTGCTGCCGGAAACGACGGACTGGTGAACACATTGGATGACGTTCCGTTCCCTGCCAGGGGATTCTGCCCCGCCGGGCCGGAGTGTATCCCTCTTCCCGGTCCCGACGGCATCCTGGGAACGGCCGACGACGTACCCATGAGCCTGGCCTATTTCACTCGCCAGATTCAAATCAACCCGGTTATGGAAGCTGACGGGGTCACCGTCAATCCCAATTTGAAACAGATCACGGTGACCGTCAGTTACACAACGGGCGGTTCTCCGGTTCCACGCAGTTACAGCGTCAACGCTTTGATTTCGGCCTTCCGCTAGGGCCGGTGACGGGAAACATGAAGATGCAAAAACGAAATTCGGGACATGGCTTCTCGCTCGTCGAACTGCTGGTTTCCATAGCTGTGGGCGTGATGGTTTTCGCCGCCTTGTCCAGTTTGTTCAAGAGCGCCTTGGATTCCACCATGCTGGTCACGCAGCGCGCCGAGACCCAGCAAAACATGCGGGCTGCCATTGATCTTATGGTGAAGGACATCAGCATGGCCGGCGCCGGTATTCCTTCTGGAGGCATCCAGTTGCCGACCGGCGGCGGGGCGACTTTATCCGAGTTCGGTTGTGACCAGGGTGGGACCTGCCACGTGCCAGCTTTCAACTATCCCAACAATAACTACATGTATGGCATTATCCCCGGTTTCAGCAACGGCGTTGAAGCCAGTGCGCCCATCGCCGCTGCGCCGCCGCCCATGATCGACGACAGCATCACGGTGATCTATGCCGACTACAACTTTCCCCTGTGGGAGTACGACGTAACCTTCCCCGTTCCGGGCGACGGGGGAAACATCACGCTGGCCCCCGATGCAGCCTATGTGCCAGCTCCGCCACTGATTACCGCGGCCGGCGGAATTCAGGTTGGCGACCTCATTATGCTCAGCAATGGCTTGGGCACCGCGGTGGGCGAGGTCACCGGCCTGGGGCCGACAGGCATCGCCTTTGCGGATGCGGATCCGCTCAACATAAATCAGAGCAACGCGGCCCTCAACAACATCGCGGCCATCTCCACCGGAGCGAACACCATCGCGTACCGCCTGTTCGCGGTGACGTATTACTTGACAGTTCCCCCTGGCGCACAGACTCCGCGCCTGATGCGCCAAGTCAATGGGCTCGCCCCCGTGCCAGTAGCCGATGACATCATCAACTTGCAATTCGCGTATGACATTTATAATTCCACGGACTCCGTCCTCGACCCCAATCAGCCCAACCCTCTCGCCGCCGGGGATTCGCCCAACCTGATTCAAAAGATCAACATCGTGGTCATGGGGCAAAGCATCATCAACCACGGAAACAAGTCCCAGAACATGTATCTGGCCACTTCCGTGAGCGCCCGCAATATGGCTTTTCGTAATCGCTATCAGTAACGCTTATTGAGCAGGAGTCCAACCATGAGACAGGGCAAAGATAGTTCGCAGGGTTTCACGCTGATTGCAGCGCTCCTCATCCTCGTGCTGCTGTCGGGCGTAGCGGCTGGCCTTCTCTTTCTGGTCACCAACGAATCCCACATGGGCGGTAATGAACTGGAATCCAATCTTGCCTACTACGGCGCGGAGTCTGGCATGGAGAAACTCACGGCGGACCTCTCGTCGCTGTACGCCCAGTCCATGAACCCCACGAACGCCCAGATTCAGAACCTGGTTAACTTCCCTCCGACCGCGGCCATGGTCAACGGGATGAACTATACCGAGACTATCTCCTACCCCTTGGACGCCAATGGCAATCCTTCCACCGGCTGGAACACCGTCAGCTCGGGCGCAAACCAGGGCCTGGTCGCTGAGATTATCCCGATGAACCTGCAGGTCGTTGCCTCGCGTCCCGCCGGTGCGTCCGTAAACATGACCCGCAAGGTAGAGGTCGCCCTGATTCCGATCTTTCAGTTTGGCGTGTTCTGCGGCTTCGATTGCAGCTACTTCCCGGGACCGGACTTTGGCTTCGGCGGCCGCGTCCATACCAACGGCAATCTATTTCTGGCCGCTGGCTCCAATCTGGTTTTCAACGATAAGATCGCGGCCTTCCAACAGATCATCACCGATCAGCTGGAAAACGGCTTTATCGCAGCCGGCGGATACGGTGGGACCATTTGGGTTCCCAAAGCCAGCGGCGGCTGCGCCTTGGTATTTCCACCACCCGGACCGAATTGCGTGGCGCTTCCAGGAGCCGCGACCGTGCCCGGCGACGCCAGTTGGAGCGGTGGCTATCCGACTATTGCCGGGGCCGCCAATGCCAACTTCCCCAGCCTTTCTTCAGGAACATTTAATGGATTCTTGGTGAATTCCCTGACCGGCGCGACCAACATGCAGTTGCCGTTTGTGCAGAACAGTTGCACCAGCAACCCGCCGCCATGCACCGATCCGATTTCCATTGTTCGCAAGCCGCAACCCGGAGAGTCTCCCACCAGCGCGCTCGGAAGCGCACGCTTGTACAATAAGGCCCAGATCCGTGTTTTGCTGGCCGACACCGTGGCGGATTTGCATCCTGAGCGCAACCTTGGCGCCCTCGATGCCGACGATGTGCAGTTTGTTCCCGGCGCGAGCTATCCGATCCCGGCGGCCGCGGGCGTCATGAATACCGCTGGCGCTGCCGTGAGCGGCCCGGAGTTCTATGGCTTGGCCACAATTACGCCGGTGCCTACGAATAGTTGGATTGCCCCCGTCGGTTATCCGGGCTGGACTTCCTATCCTCTATTGGGAGAACTCACCACTCCCGCCATTCCAAACAATGGCCAGGGCGCTTGGATGCGCATCGAATATTCCGACAACGGGGGAGTCTGGCATGGCATTACCCGAGATTGGCTGAGTTGGAGCTTCAGCCGCCAGTATAATCAGGTACCAAACGCTCCCGGCGCGGATCCTTACAACCCGAATGCGATCATCATCCTCCAGCAGATGAACCCCGGCGCCGCCTCCCCAATCAACGATCCAAACGCTTTCTATCCCATTAACTTTTACGACACGCGCGAAGGCGAGATGCGGGATCGCGCCAACGGGTGCGCGGTCAACGGCATCATGAATGCCGTGGAAATCAACGTCGGTAACCTCGCCCTGTGGCTGGCGCACCGGGCCCCCTACACCACCGCAAATGACGCTGGCAACCTGGTCAACTACACCAACCAGAACGGCTACGTCCTGTATTACTCCGATCATCGCGGCATGCTTCCCGACCCCAATCCTTCGAACGGCGGAATGACTCCGGCAAACGTGATCAGCGGCGAATCAGGGCTTGAGGACGTGGTCAACTCGGGCCAACCCCTGCCTTCGACTACTCCCGACGGCGCCCTGGAGCCAGCCACTTATTACACCTACTCACCCGAAGACGTGGATCAGAACGGAAGGCTGGATAACTGGGGCGGTCAGAACATTGGCTATGGCTTCGGTGTGAACACCAACACCGCGCCGCCTAATCCCTACCTCGTCACCGCCTGCTCCACCATCGGCGTGTCCAACGCCGTCTCCGGCGCGCGTCATGTTCTGAAGCTGGTGGCGGGCGGCATGAACGCGGGTACAAGCTACCTGCCGGTCCGCCTCGACAACAATCAGGGCGGATTCACCGTGGCCTCGGAAAATCCGGTCTACGTTCAGGGTGACTACAACAGCGGTCAGTCAGACCCCCTCTGGGGCGGCGGCAGCAACACAACTCCGCATGCCGCGGCTGCCATTCTCGCCGACACCGTCACCTTGCTCTCCAACAACTGGAATGACGGGAACAGCATGTTGAATCCGACCAACCTTGGCGCCCGTCCGGCCACTAGGACCCACTATCGCATGGCCGTGGCTGCAGGCAAGAACATTCCCTTCCCGCAGCCCAACTGGGCGGGCGCGGGCAATGACTTTGGCACCGACGGAGGAATGCACAACTTCCTGCGTTATCTCGAGAACTGGGGCGGCCAGCATCTGTATTACAACGGATCGCTGGTGAGTATGTACTACTCCGAGTACAACACCGGCGTATTCAAGTGCTGCAACGTCGTGTACAGCCCGCCTACCCGCCATTACTCGTTTGACACGCTTTTCCTGAATCCGGCGAATCTGCCTCCAGGCACGCCTATGTTCCAGGACCTCGTGAACCTGAGCTACCACCAGAATTTCACGCCGCAGTAAGAGCTGAGACCAACGAGCCTGATCGACCGGCCCGGTTCCGCCTCCGCGGAGCCGGGTCATTCTCTTTGCGCAGGATTCGTTACAAACGGTTAGAGCTGGTTTCATAAAATGGGCTTTGGGTAGGGCACGGCTTCACAGCTTGCGGAAAAAAGTCACAAATGTCCGTATCGCCGTGGAAGAGCGGCCCTTCAGGGCCGCGTAAGCCCTCTGAAATCAGCCTGGGCTTTAGCCCCGGTGGTCGTTCTTCCTCGTCAGATTGCATTTTTCCGCAAGCTGTTCAGTCGTGCCCTTCCGGGCCTTGGAAAAATGCGGGCTTTAGCCCCTGAGGGACGGGCCTACAGGGCTGAAAGGCATTTGTGAGTCCAGCTCCAAGCACTGAGTAGTACGTTGAAACTCACGTCGGCAATTCCCTGTAGGAGCCGTTTCGAAACAGCAGTGTCTTTCGTAATATGGACCTCCGCCCGCCCGAACCTTATCCTCTAACTTGCAATACCGCCCCCGCCGAGCAATTCTCTGGAGGACCATTGCCTCGATTAGTCCAACGCCCGCGAGCCGCCGCCCCACAGCGGACCGACCCTAACCACCAGCACTGGAGCATGCTTCTTTTCGAAAGCCTCTCCGCCGGGGTCATGGCCATCTTCGCTGGCTTCGTTTTAGTCACGGTCATCGTCGGCATTTACGTCACCATCATCTGGCCCCTCACCTTCTGGGATCTCGCCAATCTCGGCTTGGAGAAATACCACTCCTGGATCAACCCCATATTGTGGTCAGTCTTCGCCGCTGGCTCCCTCGCCGGATACTGGTGCTTCGGGGGCGCCGCCTTCAAATCACGCCAAAAAGCCAGCGTCCCAAGTACCGCCGGATCAAGGAGATAACCACCAGCCGTAAGGCTTAATGGGCCGGCCCATGGGCCGGGGTGCTGTGTCTGGAGTAACTTGACCCCCGGTGGGATGGGACGTTAGATTGCACCTTTAGGCGTGTTTTTCGGCGCCCGACCGGGGACAAAATCGTGCCAGACTGGACTTCGCTCAAATGGCTGGGGTGGATTTGCTTATACCTGATCCCGGTAGTGTTTTTGCCGTGGGCGCTCTCGCGGGCGTGGGTTCACCAGCACGGCAGCGATCTGCACCTCCGTCCCAAGTTGCTATTCCAGCGCGGAGAATTAGGGCTTCTTGGTCTGATCCTGGCCAGTTCGGTGATCTGGGATCTTCTCCAGTCTCAATTCATGTCTCACACCATAGCCCTCGCCACGGTCTTAATGGCCTTGGGTGGGATTATGGCAGCGAGCGTGTGGGTCGAGGCCTACTGCCGGGAGTCCAGCCTGAAATCCTGGAATCCCAAACGCGCCTGGCGAGATTCCCGTAACTTGGCACTTCTCGTATTCAGCATGGCGGCGGTGATGGAAATCTTGTTGGACCGTTTTGCAAAGGTGGCCGGCCAGTGAGCGCTCCTGCTGTAGCTCGGGCGGAGACGCATGAGCGCATTGTAGTTGTGCGCCTTGCTGATGCCGCCGAAGCAATCGCAGTTCTCTCTCTGCTGTTTGGCTTGCTGCTCGTCCTCTTCCCGATGTCGTTCCCCAAAATGATCGTCAACAGTTGGGAGCATGGACAGCTGATGCCGGTCATGATGGCATTAGCGTTATTGCTCGACACCTGCCTATACGTGCGGATCGCGGTGATGCGCTCGGCCAAGCCCGGGATTGTGGCGGCTGCCTGCCTGGGTTCGCTGCCGCTGCTGGTTGTCGGGGGGCTCAGTCTTCTTCTACAAGCCGCGGTCAGTCACACGCTTTCGGGAAACATGCCGAATCTGCAGCTTCGTGTCGGCGAAGAGATACTGGCCCACACTTACTTGGGATTGATCTCCGCTGTTTTTCTGCCGTTCCTCGTCATCCGGCTTCTGCAACAATTCAAAGCAACAAATTCCTGATCCAGACCGTTCCTGGCCAAGTTTCCGGCACCGCAAGCTGACCGCTGCACTTGTTGCCGCCGCAATTGTATGTACATGTGTTGCAACCGAAGTCACTGATGCTTGCCGTACCGTAAGCGCATCCTCCTGCCGCGCCAAGATCGAAAAAAACGGTGTGCCGATTCTCGGCGAGTTGGGTTATAATCCCGCCACTTTGGGGTCGGCTGCGGTAACTTCCTGGGTCACATCGTGGTTCTTCGACTCTCGACCTCAGCCCTGGGGAGGGCTCTCATGATGCGCGCTCGCTTTGTGTCTTGCCTCGTTGTGTCCCTTTTTTGCCTGGCTTTTACTACAACCATTCTTGCGCAAACGTCATCAGCCGCAGCGCCGGGAAATCGCGCCGTCAGCTTTGAAGAGACTGGCGCTCCTGCCAGCGCCGAAGGCGGGGCTTTCACATCCTCCGTATCTGGCCTGCAGTTTCGATTTCATCAGAGCCAGGCAGCCGTCGATGCAACGCCTGCTGGAATTTCGCAGGCAAATCCCATTCATCTGAGCCTGGCAGGAGCAAACCGCACCCCAAGTCTTTCGCCCTAGGGCCAGTTGCCGGGGATCGACAGTTATTTTCCTTCCCTTACGCCACGATCGAGCAGGTCTATGCGGTCAGACTGACTCCATTCGGGATCGCGTCCAGGGGAGCGAAATTCTCGAACCATGACGCACAAATCTCTAACGCAAGACGCTCACCTTTGTGGGCGTCGTACCGGCGTCCTCAAATGAAAACGCAATCGCGACATTGGGATATTCTTTTCCGCCAATCTCCACGTATGGATAGACAAAATAGTTCAGCGACGGGCCTTCCTGAGCGGGGGCGAGTCTCAGATCACGCCCTTGGGTGAACTGCACCCGGTTCACGTCGTGGGCGCCAAAAAAGTAATCGTGTTTCTCCTGGTGCTTCCACGCCTCCGAAATATCGACCGGCACCCATCCCACTGCATCAAGATAGAACTCGGCCCAGCAGTGGTATCCGGGGATCTCAGCGGAGTGCTTGTCGGCCGGAAGCGGGAAGCCGATCTGAAAGCGCGCTGGAACCTTCTCCGCACGCGCCATCGAGATAAATACGGAATGGAAATCCGTGCAGTTGCCGTGCTTCGCATCGCAGGCCCAGAGCGTGTCGCCGTGTCCCCAGCCGGTGCCGCTCTTGTCATACTTCATTGTGCGAAAAACGTATTCGTAGATGTCCTTCGCCTTTTCGAGGGGCGTGGTCGCGCCTTTTGTTTCCTGTTCGGCTAGTTGCGCCGGAACCCCGGTGACCGGCACTAGCCGGTCCGGCTCCAGAAACCGCGCCAACTCGACGTGAGACGCCTTCGCAGAAGGCGCGCCAGTAAGCGGCTTTCCGTTCACCAGCACGACGTGTTCTTTTCGCACGACGTCATAGTCCACCGAGAACTTGTAGTCGTCCTTATCGGCTTTCAAAGTTTCGGCATATAGCACCTCGTTCCCGTATTCCGGCTGCTGAACCTGCTTCAGCGGCAAGTCTCCACCCTTGGAAGTAACTTTGACCTCCTGGAAGGCATCGGAGTGGGCCAGCGGAATCCAAACACGCATGCGTTCGCCGGGACTGACGTTCTTCACCGTGAATGTGTAGTGAAAAGTGAAATGGCGTTCGTTCTGAGCGAGAGTCGGCAGAGACGAGAATACGAGGAGCAGGGAGAGCAGAGGTCGACGCAGCATGATGCATCCTTTCGAAGAGGATAGTTTCGCAGTCTGCCTGTTGTGACAGCGTTCTGTCAAATTCCTCAGCCCGATTGAGAGGTGCCTGAAAGCACCGACGCAGTGCCCTCGGCTCATCCACTAGCAAAAACAGGGGGAACCGTTCTAAAATACCCAATCCTTTCTCTCTCCGCAGCAAACGGGGCGGCATCCATTGGGCAGGAGGTTCACGTTGATGGCGAACGCAAGCCCAACGCAAAATGTGGCGAATCAACGGCCCGAGGCGAACGGACTGGCATTAGTTCGGCTCACGATCGGCGCAATGCTGGTCTGGGTCTTCTTCGAAAATCTCGGAAAAGGTCTCTATACTCCAGCCGGCTACGCAGGCCTGATCAGCTATTACATAAAGGCCAGTCACTCACCGGCCGCGTGGAAGGCAGTGATGGGTTTGGCGGCGAGTCACGCCGCGATGGCCGCTCCTATGCAGGCAATCACCGAGATCTCTCTCGGGGTCCTGCTGGTCGTCGGTCTGCTTACGCGCCCGGCTGCCTTTGTAGCGTTTCTTTACCTGGGTAGCCTTTGGGTGTCGGAGTGGGGCACGGCGTGGATTTGGGAGCTCCTGGTTCCGGTGCTCGCATCGCTTGCGATCGCGGTGGGGCGGGCCGGTCGGGCGTGGGGCGTCGACGCTCTGCTGGCACGGCGCTGGCCGTCTTCTCGGTGGTGGTGACTTGGGCGGGATGATTTGAGCGAAGATCACGTGCGAGTGTCGGTCATCATTCCTACACACAATGAAGCGCAATCCATCGGCTGCGTCTTAGCTGATCTCCCGGCCGATATTGTCACTGAGGTCTTGGTTGTCGATAGCAATTCAACCGACGGGACTCCCGACATCGCTTCAAGAATGAGGGCCCGCGTTCTCCACGAACCTCGCCGCGGATACGGTCGCGCCTGTTTGACCGGGCTCGCGAATACGAACACCCCTGATGTGGTCGTCTTCCTCGACGGCGATTACAGCGATCGACCAGCTGAGCTGCCGCTTCTCCTGGCTCCGATCATCGAGGGTCATGCGGATATTACGCTGGGTTCACGCCTGGCGAAGCAGAGCAATCGTGGGGCGATGCCTTGGCACGCCGCGTTTGGTAACCGCCTCGCGGCCTTCCTGATCAGATTCTTGTATGGGCTCAGGATTAGCGACCTCGGGCCGTTCCGCGCCGGGCGCGCCGATGTCCTTCGCCGGCTTGAGCTTCAAGAGACCACGTACGGCTGGGCGGTTGAAATCATTCTAAAAGGTGCGCTCGCAGGATTTCGCATCGTCGAGGTTCCGGTGAGCTATTATCCGCGGATTGGCAAATCGAAGATTAGCGGTACGCTGAGAGGCACTGTCGGAGCAGCGTGGTTCATCCTCTCGTTGATAGTGCGCTATTATTTTCGGCACCGAAGGACCGGAATGCCACGACCTGCGTAATCTTGGCGGCGAATCTCTCTATGGAATCATCCCGCGAAAATACAGCGCACTCGTCGAACCGGAGTCGCACGCTGGTTGTCATGGCAAAAGCACCCAGGCCGGGAAGGGTGAAAACCCGTTTAATTCAGAGCCTTCCAGTGGAAGCGGTCACCGAGCTGTATTCATGCCTCTTGCGCGACACAATGGCGCTGGCGCAATCATTGGGCACTGCGGAGGTCTCCATAATGTGCCCTGCTTCGGATGTAGAAGAACTCACACGGCTGGCACAAGGTGCGGTCGGGGTCGTGGCGCAAAAAGGGGACGGCCTTGCCGCGGGGCTTACGTCGGTGTTTGCACACTTCGCGGCGCCTGGACCCAGAAGCGTCGTTGCTTTCAACAGCGACAGCCCGCATCTGCCACCTTCGATTCTTGCGAACGCGTTCGAGGTACTCGCTGCGCACGACGTGGTTGTTGGACCGACACACGATGGCGGCTATTATCTCGTCGGGGCTAAGGCCGCCCATCCCACGCTTTTCGAGAGTGACGCCATGGGCACGAACAGCGCGCTCGAGGCTTTGCTGGCACGCGCTCGCAGACTGCAGCTCTCGGTCGGCTTCACCGATCCTTTTTACGACATCGATGTGGATGGCGACTTAACTCGGCTTGCCGCCGAACTGCGACTGGATCCGGCGAGGGCTCCGCGAACGGCGGCCTGGCTGGAACAGTGGGGACAAGCGGCCGCGCAGTTGCGGACGGGCACGGGAGAGTTGTGAAGTTCACGCCTTCCCACAGGCTGTACTCCCTTGGCGCCATCCTGCTGGTGGCGCTGACGATTTGCTCACGCGATCTTGGCAGCATGGGTGGACCGTCGTTCATGATTCCGTTGGCCGTTGCTGGCGTCGCTTACCTCCTGGCCATCCGTGAGTTCTTTTCCACGCCAAAATTCCCGCGCCGTGTCATCTTGATCGGGCTAGCATTGGCTGCCCTCTGGCATCTTGCATTTCTACAGAGGCCGCCGGGTTCCGATGATGACATTCATCGCTACCTTTGGGATGGCCGCGTGCAGCGGCTAGGCTATAACCCTTATATTGTCGTTCCCAGCGACCCTGCCCTCGCCGGGTTGCACACACCCGAGACCCGCACACTGAACAATCCGGATCTGCCGAGCCCATATCCAGCGGGCGCCGAGCTTTTCTTCCGCGCCGTAACCGCGATTCAGGAGTCCGTCTTTGCGCTGAAAATCGCCTTTGTAGTTTGCGATCTGGCGGTCGTTCTCGTTTTGCTCGATATATTGCATCGTAGTGGACAAGGAGCGCACTGGATCCTGGCGTATGCCTGGAACCCACTGCTGGCGATAGAAGTGGCGGGGAGCGGTCACATCGATATTGTCGGCGCGCTGCTGCTGTTGGTATCCGTCGCCGCGCTAGGACGGCGCTGGCGTGCAGTTGCAGCCGTGGCATTTGGACTGGCTGTTGCCGTGAAATTTCTCCCGATCGTACTGCTGCCACTCTACTGGAGGCGTGTTCGTATGCGCGACGGCCTGCTGGCGGCACTCGTGGCCGGACTTCTATACGTACCATTTTCCAACCACGGCCGGATTCCGATGGGCTCGCTCGGCACCTACGTGCAGAGTTTCCGCTTTAATGATCCGGTGTTTGCAACGCTCGAGCGAGTAGCCGCACCGCAGCTCGTAGCTGGCTTGGCAGTGCTCGTCGGCTGTCTCACCGCAATCTGGATGAGAAGTAAGGCCCCTACCGGGTCCCCGGACGCATTTGCATGGCCCATGGCAGCGTCGCTTCTCTGCGCGCCGGTCGTATATCCGTGGTACCTGCTCTGGCTCTTGCCGTTCGTGCGGTCGACCTCGACGGTGCCGATCATCATCTGGACCGTCAGCATTATCCCAACTTACTACGTGTGGCATTTGCGAACGCTTGGGCACCCGTGGTTGGTTCCCGGCTGGATTATGCTGCTGGAATACGGATGCGTCGCAGCGGCCGCAGCAATTGTCACGTTTCGCCGAATCACTCGACCGGCCGCGCCACCGTGCTCAACCGAATAGCGACGTTGGGTTTGGATAGGCAATCGAAGTTTTGCTAACATGTTTCTCTGCATCTTGAAGGCCTTGCCCGTCATCTCAACATCCGTTGTTGAATTCACCGAGGAGCGAACTCTATGAGAAATACCCGCCGTTTAACCGTGATCGGTTTTCTGCTTTGCGGAGTGCTGGTCTTTGCTCCAAACTCCGGGGCGCAGCAGCGTGCGCCAATTCTCGATCAAGTCGCCAAGACCTTCGGTGTCGATTCGTGGGATCAAGTTGAGGTTATCCGCTACACCTGGAACGGAGAAATCACCGGACTCTTCAAAGCTGCTCACAAGTGGGAGTGGGAGCCTAAGACCAACAAGGTGACCTTTGAAGGCGTGGACAAGGACGGCAAGCCGGTCAAGATTTCCTACGTGCGCACCGACCTCAGCAGCCAATCCGATGCCGTGAAGAACGAAGTCGACCCGAGCTTCATCAACGACAATTATTGGGTTCTGTTCCCATTTCATGCTTATTGGGACAAGAGTGCCAGCGCGATCGATCAGGGCAAGTTTAACCTGCCGCTAGGCCCCGGGACGGCCGAGCTACTCCCCATAAAGTATCCGGCAGATGGCGGTTACACGCCCGGCGACACCTGGGATCTCTACGTCGGTAAAGACAACCGCGTCGTGTACTTTGTCTACCACCGCGGCGGGGCCAGGCCGCCGAGCCGCGTCCTCGCAACGTGGGCAGGCTACAAAAAAGCAGGTCCAATTCTGTTCTCAA
Source organism: uncultured Acidobacteriaceae bacterium (assembly GCA_963752985.1). GTDB lineage: Bacteria > Acidobacteriota > Terriglobia > Terriglobales > Acidobacteriaceae > Acidiflorens. Next base: position 11,329 of record CAVWAN010000011.1, on the reverse strand, counting down.
CCGAGCATCTCGGCTTCGCCGATGGCAAGCCCCTGCACATCTTTATTTCTGATGTGGCGGTTAAGCTGACAGGCTCCGATAAATGGATGGACGCTCGATAAGCGGCGAGTCGCTATCGGGCAATCACGACGGTGGTGCAGGAACTGCTCACCTTGGGTAGATCGCGGGTGGCCGCCATGCGGATCTGCAGGCTCGGGCGTTCCCCGCGAACGATCGGACAATAATAGTCAGGCTCTCGCAGCGCGCCCTGCAGGCGTCGTCGTCCGGAACAACCACCATGGCATGAGTCCCGGAACTCGCAAGGCTGGCACGCGTTGGGAAGCGCGCGGACTTGGCCGAAGGGCGCGGAGTCCAGAATGTCGAGCCCCATCGAGATCAAGTCTGACAGCGGCTCCCCCGCTCCTGGCCAATAAACGCAGGGCTGTGTCGTGGCGCGCGGCGTAACCCTCACGGTGCTTACGCCGCATCCTCCCCGAAGCGGCGGGAGGCCTGCCATCGCTCGAACCAGCGGCTCGCCAATGGCGATCACATCCGTTTCCGCAAAGAGGCGCCGGAACCCATCCCAATACTCAGCGTAGGACAACGCATAGATGTCGGATCGCACCGCCTGATAGACATTCACTCGCAAGGGAGCGTCAAACCGTTTGGCTACGCGCGCGACCTCCGCCAAACGCAAGTAGTTCGCCTTCATCATGACCGCGATGATGGTTACGGGCACACCCAGCCTCACACAACGTTCCGCCTGCAGCTGGATCAGATCCCAGTTACCGTCTCCGCGCTGGGCATCCTGCTCGGCTTGCGTCGGGTAATCGAGAGAAAACTCGATGTCATGAAATGCCTGCAGTTCCTTGTCTTCCAAAACTGCAACGCTGTGGCCATTCGAGGTAATGGTGAGTTTGATGGGTTGTGTTCGCAGATAACTCAGTATCGTTCTAAATTCTGGATGCATGCCGTTCTCACCGGTGCCCAGATTCACCGAGCGGACGGGCAGCCGTTCCATGACCGACTTCACCTGATCCAGGGAGAGGCGGTCCGTGCGGGTTGGATCCCGGTAGCAGAAAGCGCAGGAGAGGTTGCACTCGTTGGTGAGGCCGAGCCCAAGCGCAATCGTGGCATCAGGCCTCCCGCCGGACGGGATGGATGAAGACTTGCCGGTGCCGTCATTCATGGGAACATTCTCCATCCGCCGTCAAGACAAATGTGCGAAGCATTGTGTGTAGCGGGCGACCGCAACATACTCTGGCCGGCTGCCCAGTTTGCGCTCCAGCCCAAGAATCCGCTCATACTCGGCGCTGCGAGAAATCCGCGACGGCAAGTAATCCGCAAGGACGCGTACACCCCGCTCGGCAATCACCGTTAGCGCCGCCGCCTTCACCATGGCGCGCAGGCTATCCGCTGTAAATAGTCGGACTCGGCCCTCGTACAAAGACTCTTGTCCCCACTCGGCGGTGAGGTTATTTTCCGCAACCGACAAATCGCCCGTTTGGATCGCAGCCTTGAATACTTCGCCCGCCTGGTTGCGTACAAGAACGGACAATATCGCCGATGAATCCCGCAAGGCGCGAGCCGCATCTCGCAACACAACTCCCGGATCGTCGATGTATTCCAGGAGGTTGTGGCAGAGAATTACATCGAACAATCGAGCGGGAAATAAGCTGGCCAGCTGTGTTGCCTCGCCATGTTTCAGCACGATCTTCTCCGAGACCCCTGCTTCGTGGGCGGCGCGCTGCGCCACATCCAGCATCGCCAAAGAACAATCCAGCGCCGTGACATGAATGCCAAGTCGCGCCAGGCGGACCGCTGTCGCTCCCGTGCCACACCCAAGATCCAATGCGCTCAACGACTCTTCGGACTGCAGGGGAAGAAAGTCGTGCAGGTTGGCAAAGGCCAAGTCAGAGCGCAACCGGCCCTCGGGCGTCTCGAGGTAGGCAGCATATTTGTTCGCGCCGCTCTGGAAGCGTTCGCTATCGGCACTGGCAGACATGTTCATGCGACCCCCAAGCGAAATGGTTCAGACCATCGATTCAATACTTCGCCAGTGCCCTTTACGTTAATCATGAAATCGACTGAAACGCTTCCGGAATCGTCGACCCCGGGCAGTTTGAGGCGGCTTCGATTTTCAATAGATTTTAACTCTGATTTGGATGCGTCGGAGTTCGGCACAAATTAGTACCGACAAGTCTGCTAGTCGGAAGCTTGGTTGCGATTGCGCGTGGATCACCGGCAAACGCAAAGTAATCTACGTAGGAGACGTTGTGACACTAAGTACGGTGCCGGTTCGATTCATTGGCGGCAGCGGCGCGACTTGTGCCCGTGGCCTTCTGCTCGACAGTCAGGCGTTCTGAGTTCGTTCTTAAGCGCGGAGCACAGCCACACTCGGTCCACACACATCGCTAGAGAGCTCCATCCTCTTGATTAGTCAGATGAATTCCCTTGCGCCACGATGGATCAACTGAGTCCGGGTCCGTCGTTCAAGAGTTTTCACAAATGCATGAAAACGAATGTGCGGCTATGCAGCACGGCACGAGAGGAGAGCTCTGATAAAAAGCGCGCTTCCGGCGTAGGTGATTGATTTTAAAGATGGTGAGCGCGGAAGGAATCGAACCTTCAACCTACTGATTAAGAGTCAGTTGCTCTGCCAATTGAGCTACGCGCCCCTTGTAAACCATTGTGTGGGAGTGGTTTAGGGTAAAACTTGGCATGCTCGAACGTTCCAACCTCAACTAACTACTCTGGAAATTCCTGCCTCAACTAACTTAGTGCTTCTTCACCACTTCGCGATCTCGTTTTGCCCATCCTTGCGCTTGCGCAATGAGATCGGCCTTGTGGTCTTGCGACAGGTGATTCCAGACCCTTTCCAGCGGTTCCAGCTCCGGATTTTTCCCGGCCAATTCCAAAGGAATTGTACCAAACTTCACGCGTATGCGGTCAGCTGTGATGACACGCTGCAGCTCCTCCTTATTTAATCTTTAGAGCTCCGGCCAATGCTTCTGCCATCGCGTCTGATGGGACAACAATACCCCTCACGATGCTGCGGACATGCTCGTAGGAAGTCCCCACTTTCGTAGAAACGTCCCTTAGCGAGAGCTTCAGCTCACGCATCCGCCCAGCAAGCATCTCCCCAGTTCGATTTAGCGGTACCTCGGGAGAAAATTTGAGCGCCATCTAAGAATCTTGTCCGTTTCCAACAGTTTTCGTTCCAATCCATACCTTAGCAATTGTACTTTATCCAACATTCGAACTTTTGGGAAATTGATTGCAGGCGTGAGGGCAACCGAGCCGAGAAGACTCCAGCGAAAAAAATCGCTGGCGGGATGTGGCCCGTCACAGCAAAACTAGAAACCTTGCTACTTCGGAAGACTGACATTTACCTCTTTTTGTACCCACCACTGGTTGGAATGGAGAGAGACGTAACTGATGCGGACATTCGCTCCCGGCTCTCGGGCTGCGACGGCTTCACGAAAGTCCTCAGCGGTTTTCACAGGTTTGAGGTCAACAGCTTTGATGACATCACCAACGTGCAAACCTGCAGCTTGTATCGGGCTATTAGGGAGAAAAACCGTGATCTCAACTCCACCCTCCTTCGAATTCGCAAATGTAGCTCCAACGAGGTCGAGGAGGCCCCGGATTGATTCGCGGCAGCAGTTGCAGAGTCTGGAAGAGTTTGCGCGGCTGTTCCCGTATGAAGCTTGAGCACCCTCTACATGCTTCTGCGGATAGCAATTGCAATTGATTGCACGGTAGCTGATGGCCTGCTTGCCCGACTCAGTCTTGTCTTTGCAACGAGGGCTCATCCGCGGCGATCTTCTTCAATCATTTCTATCCACAATTTCAGCGTCGTGCCTTCGCGATCTGGGTTTCCCAGATACAGTCGAAGTTCCTTCTCGTAACGTTCCTTGAGAATCGCCAAATCAAAAGGTACCTTTCGGGCTAGATGTTTCACATCGTCCCTATCGCGCTGAATGTTGCGCTCCAACTTGCTGAGAGCCAGATCATATGGATCGAGAGCAAACAGACGCAAGTGTTGGAATGTGCCCGGAAACATTTCCACAAGACGTTCCTCGTAGTTCTCAGCCACTGGCGTGACTGTCACACAATCCAGATAGATTTCATATTTCTTGTGTAGAGGTGATTCTTTTCCACCCAATTCGATTAGTTTTCGGAAGGTGTCCTCCTGGCTAATCACAACCAACACCTCGATATCAGAGGTCGGACGCGCGAAATCGTAGAGGAGGGTTACTACAAACCCTCCCATGCAGTGAAGTGGGAATTCCTGCTCTAAGCTTCCATCGAGTTCTTTCAGGAACGAATGCCACGGCTCCAGAATGGCTTCAGGTGGCATACGTTAATTGTTCCGGCGCAAGATCTGTCAGAAGATTCCAGTGTTGCGCCTCGGTCGGACGCTTTTCGCGTAACCAGCTCTTCTCGGTCTCTGTAAGGGACTCGTGACAGAAGGTGTCCTCCCGAGCTAAGCGGGAGCGTTCCAGCAATGCTTCGTAGTGTGCTAAGACAGGGACTTTTGCTTCAGCGTTTGTCTTCTCTGCGACTTTTCGAGCTAAGGTAACCACAAAGCCCAGCCGATTCTGTAAATCCGTGAGCTTTGCATTCTTTACAAGCCAGTCCCAATTCATATCAGGGTATTTGAAAACCACCCAGGGAAGTCCCTCCGCAACTCGGCTTTCAAGATCGGATTGACTCAAAGCCCCCAAGAGTAACTCTGCTGGGTTTCGATCTACTCGGCCTCTCAAATACGAAAAACCCGGATATCCAAGCGCTCCCAAGGATTTCGCGTAATCCTCAACATTACCTGTAGCAGCTACCATTTCAGCAGAGCGAACAGGCAACGATGTGGGAGGCACGTCGAAGGCACGCAGAGCTTTTTGGGCTAGCTTATACGACACAGCGCGATGATTCCCTTCCAGTAATGAGACATAGCCTTGCGACACACCAAGGAACGTGGCTGCAGTTTCCTGTGTCCAGTTCTTCTTCGAACGTGCTTGCTTTAGGTCTTCGCCATTCATGACAGCAGTTCTCAAGAGAGATATTACAACAATTGTAATAGTATGGCAAGCGCCGATCGATAATCTCGCAAGTGTATGAATTAAAACTGGTTAACTCGATGACGAGTAAAGGCCGGCCACTCCATTGATGTCGACTCTTCGAGCGGTGTTGCAATCAACAATTGGATGACGATAACCGCTGCACGCGAGCTTTCTATAGAAGGGCTCTTACATGCCGGTCCAAACACCCTCGGAGTAAACCCGCTGACCAGAGAAATCGCGGCAGATCCGGCCTCTTCAACTGGACCACGCCCCAATCGTGAAACTGGCGACTACGCCGAGGCGGCTTCCCGGCTTTGCTCCGCAACCGCGGATGTCGAACCGGACAGCGGTTCGCGAGTCGGCGGCTTGCGCATCGGGAGAACTTCTGTCTGAGCAGCAACTCGCCGCTCGATTCTTCCGATGACCGGTTTGTCGGGTGCACCCGCGGCAGATAGGGACACAAACCTGTTCTCGCCCCACAGACGATCAATCAATCGCAGTTCCCACGGGCGCAGCACTTGCTGCGGCAGCGAGAAAAAATTCCGGAACGTCCAAATCAGATATCCGCGTTGCAAAAGACTCGGCTCTACGTATCGAGGCCCGATCGGCGTGTCCAGTTCAAGGACGCCGCGGGTGAGTTTTTCAATCCACATGACCTAATCCACCTGGGGAAAGATGGCCAACTTAGCCTTTACTTTCAAGGCTGGCCATTATTGCACCAGAGACGGGGCATTGGAAAGCAATCTTTTTATTTTCAAGAACAAACTATCGGGAATTGCCGGATCAACTTGAGAAAAGCCGCCCCAGAGAGGGTGCCGGGAGAACTTGGGTCTTCCTTAGACCTAAGACCTGACACCTGAGACCTGTCTCAATCAGCTGATCTCCGGCAGAAACTCGATGCGGTCGAGGGTAGCGGCAATGCCCATCCCCTTGCCATTCGATTCCTCCATCCGCACCACCGATGCCTGGCAGAGCGTCCAGCCTCCGGGGCCCAATCCCAGGCCGGCAGGCAGCATAATGACCAGGTCCAGCTTCGAACCCGCCTTAATCCCTGACTCGGAATAGAGGAAAATGCCTGACGAACTGAGATCGCGAGTTACAGCCTCGTGCTCGCTGCCCTGGTGACGAACCTTGACCGGAACGCGAATCGGTACCCGCTGGTCCGAACGCCGGTCGTTCTCAGGAGGTCTGGTTTTGTCCGTCATACTGTGCCCATCATACTTTGACGATCATCGCTGTGGAAGTGTACTCCAGTTCGCGGGCAAGGTGGGAGCGGAAAGAATGCGCAAAAAAACGCTCCTCCCGCACCTTCGCGGGAGGAGCCGTGGAAAAAGCATCACCAGTTAGAAGGTGAACTTGAGAGCCAGTTGAATTCCGCGCGGACCTCCACCGCCGATGAACGGGTTGCCGATCCCCACGTCGCCAGTGGCAGTAATGACGCCGGTCGACCCGGTCGGATTGCCCACTTCACGTCCATTAACTGCCTGGAAGCCGTGGACGGCCGGGTCGGCGAGGAAGGCGGGCAGGTACGGGTTGGCAAAGTTGGGGTGATTGAGGATGTTGAAGAAATCGGCACGGAATTGCATGTTAAGGCGCTCGGTAATCGCCGTGGTTTTGAAGATCGCGAAATTCAGCTCCTTAAACGATGGCCCACGCAGCGAATTCCGCCCCATGTTGCCAATGTGTCTGGTGCCGGGAACGCAGTCTTGTGCCGATCCGGTCAGTCCCGTGCCGTTTGGATCTGGCGTCTGAGCAATTGTAGTGAGCTGGCAAGGGACTGCGAAGGAACTGAGATCGACGAAGTTCAGGGGTTGGTGCGGGTGATAGACAATGGGGCCGACGACATCTGGCCGATCAAAACCATTTCCACTTCCGCTGAAATCATCCTCGAAGTTGTAGTTGAAGTGGAACGGCTGGCCGTCCTGCAGGTTCAGCACGCTGTTCAGGCCCCAACCATTTTTCAGGCGCTTCCAACTGCCACCCATTTTCGGGAGATCGTAGGCGAAGTTCCAGGTGAGACGACGGGGGATGTTGAAGTTCGATGGCCCATACTCCAGCTGAGGATTGGTGCTGTCGTTGGGCTGGGCTGCATTGGGCACGAAATCTTCACCGTCGCTGGAGTTATCCATGGAGCGCGACCAGACGAAGTTCACGACCGAGGTAACGCCATGCCAGCCATTCACCCGGAAGCTGGTCTGGAGAGCGTTGTAGTTCGATTTGCCGGTGGAGTTCTCCTTCAAGACGTAGAAGGCACCGTAAGGGAAATTACCGCCGATGTAGTTGCGCGGCACACCATAGCTAGAGATGCAGCCTGGTCCGCCGGTGGGCACACCCGCGGTCACACACGGACCAGAGTGCACAACCTGGTTCGAGTCCGTAAATGAATAGCTGCTATCGGCTGCATTCGCCAGGTCTGCGGCCGTAATCGCCGCCTGGCCGGGCTGGCTGATGTCGAAGAACCGCCAGAGGCGATGGCCTTGTGACCCAACGTAACCGACCTGGATCACCATTTTGCTGGATAGCTGCTGCTGGATGTTGAGGTTGTAGTTCTCCATGTACGGCGTTTTGATGTTGCGGTCAAAGGCGAAGACGTCGCACTCGAAGCAACTCGAAGGGTCGGTAGGTTGATAGAGTGCGGTCATGGTCGGACCGCCACCGTTAATCTGGCCGCCGTACGCGAGGGCCTCAGTAATCGGGGCAGGACCGTAGTTGTTATAGGCTGGGCCGGGATCGAAGAAGGGCGAATAGGGAAGATGGCCGAGCACCATGTCTTGCGAGAAGGCATCGTAGAACATGCCCCAGCCTGTCCGGATTACGGTCTTCCCTTTTCCGGTGACGTCCCATGCCAAGCTGACGCGCGGGGCGAAATCCTTCTTGTCCGGGTTGTAGAGTTGGCTCAGACCCGGCTGACCCACTTGGGTAAGGGTGAAGTTGCTCCCGGCGAGATCAAGATTGGTGATGTTGCTGAGAAGATTGTTCTTCTCGCCGACCACGCCGAAGTAGTCCCAACGGAAGCCATAATTCAATGTCAAGCGCGGCGTCAGGTGGAAGCTGTCCTGGGCATAGAAACCAAAATTGTTCTCGAACGTGTTGCGAGTAGAGTTCCCGAAATACTGAAACCCGTCCGTGACATTTCCGGCAAGGAAGTTACCAATCGCGGAAAGTCCGCCAGTGCTAGTCTGATCCTGGAAACGGAGCCGCCCGCGGAAGTACTTGTCGAAATACTGCTGCACGCTGGAGCGGTGGAAATCCACGCCGAACTTCAAGCTGTGTTTATTGAGTTTCCAGGAGAAGTTGTCGAGGACCTGGTTGTTGATATCGAAGCGATGACGGGGAACGCTACTGGTGGCGCCGAGTTGCGCCACGCCACTCACCAAAATAATGGGTAGCCCCGAGTCATTGAGCCCGCCATTGCAACCCGAGACATCGGTTGCGGGGCAAAGGCCAATCGAGCTGGGGTGGAAGTTCTGGTCAGCGGGGAAGAATCCTTCCGCGAACCGGTTCCAACCGTAGCGGAGTTCATTGACCTTGGTCGATCCAATCGTGCGCGTGTAAGAGAGCGAGACCAACTGCACGCGGGTCGGCGTGAAGGTGTTAAAGCCCGGCAACTGGCCACCGCTGGCGGTGAGGGCAAGCGGGAACGACTGCACGCTGTCGCCGAAAAAATAACGACCGGTGAGGTTGTTGTTGGTGTTGAAGTTCTGGTCAATCTTCGCGATGAAGCTGGTGAGCTTGTTATAGGAAGGCGAAACGACGGAAGAACTTCCGGCATTAGAGACCAGGCCGGGGGTCGGGTCCGCCAAGTTCGGCGCGGGCCATGGGTGCCTTGCCAGAAGTGCGGGAATGACGCCAGACGGGTCGGTAGAGTCGCTCGGTTGGAGCGATCCGTCGGCGGCGCTGCCAGTGGGCACACTGGCGACGGTCACGACTCCCACCGGTTCCTGCTGGCCTTCATAGTCGATGTAAAAGAAAGTTTTGTCTTTGATAATCGGGCCGCCCAGCGACGCACCGTACTGGTTGTTATGGAAGGGAGCTTTGGGGTTGGCGACTGGCAGTTTCGTGATTGGGTTCGTGATCGTAGTTGGATTGAAGTAGTTGCGCGCATCCAGAGCGTTGTTGCGGAAATATTCTCCAGCAGTCCCGTGAATTTTGTTGGCTCCGCTCTTGGTGACGATGTTCACCACCGCACCGGCATTGCGGCCATACTCGGGCTCGAAGTTGGAAAGCACGTTGACTTCGTTCACCGCATCAATGGGGAGGATCGTCGAAGGAGTGCCGAACACTCCCGCCTGATTGATGGCCGGGTCATTGCGGTAGCCGTCATTCATGTCGGTGCCGTCGAGCAAATAGTTGTTCGATCGTCCGCGGGCGCCGTTCATCGAGAACTCACCAAAGGAGCCAGGAGAGTCGGAAATCTGGTCGGGAGAACCAGCCACGCCGGGATTGAGATAAATAAGCTTGGTGTAGTCGCGGCCGTTGACCGGCATGTCCTCGACGGCCTGGGAGGTAATTACGCCGCCTAGTTCGTTCGACGTCGTTTCGACCATGGGCAAGTCTTCCGCGCTGACTTCAACCCGCGTATTCACTTCTCCGGTCCTGAGGGCGACATCCACACGACGTTCGGTGGCTACGTCAACTGCCACTCCGGTCGCCACAAAAGTCTTGAAGCCAGTTTGCGTTACGGTTACCGAATAGCTCCCGATAGGCAACTCAGGCACGCTGTAGCTGCCGTCGGCGCTGGTCACGGTCGTGCGCTCCAGACCAGTTCCCAGGTTGCGCACTTTGATCGTCGCTCCAGCCACAACTGCGCCGGAGGGATCGGTCACCGAGCCCAGGATGGTGCCACGAAACGTTTGCCCCACGAGCAGGGTCGTCGCAAGAAGAATAAACACCACCAATAAGCGCAGTTTCATTCCGGTCCTCCTTAGTAATCGCGGGCGCTGGAAACATACCCACACTCCGCGAGTAGCAAACACAGGCCCAATTGGGATGCGCGGCATTATATACGAGCGTCCGCGAAAGAACAGTGCGTAACCTCACAGAACAGTGGTTGGGAAGGGACCCAGAGCGGGAACATCGATTTCCAAGCAAGCGGGGAAACAACGAGAAGTAGACAAAGTGCCGACGTCCGCGCCCGGAATCGCCGGAACTCTCCTTAAAAATACGGAATCACAGATAGTGAATCTACGGAATAACGGATTAAACCTACGCGATTCTAGAAGCTGAAGGCCACTCCGCCGCGCACTGAGCGCGCCGATTGCACCAGATAAAGAGTGCGTCCGTCTCGTCCCATCACGGGCACATACCCCTGGGCGAGAAGATTCCGCAGGTCCATAAGAACTTCCATGTGTCCTGCGAGGAAGCTGGCTGGCATCGGCTGCCGGATAAAGAGGTTCAAATAAGCACCAGACTGGCCGGGCGAACTATCGAACAAGTCGACGGGCGTTAACGCGCGGTGGCCGCCCGTGTAACGGTAGGATGCGACCCAGTATGTCTTCGCCTTAGGCACTGTGCCGCTGAACTTTGCCGCTACGGCATGGCGTTGCTCGGCGCGGATCCACTCCCGCGCGTCCTGCAGTTGGACATCGGGGCGCGACAGGTCGAGCACGCCTCCATACGCATAATCGAGGGTTGCGGTCAGATCGGATAGCAACTTCCGCTGCAGCACCACCCGCATCCCGCGCGTCGCGTAGTCGTTCCCCTGATAGCTGAAAGTACCCGAGTACACATCAGGTAGCACTTCCCCCGACTCGGCCGTCATTTCACCCGGCATCATTTCGCCAACTCCGGTCAGCGCCGGATCGACCATGTTGTCCGAGTAGAACGCGACTTGCATATTATTCTTGCCGACACGCTGGGAGATGGACACTTCCTGGTGACGAGCCCGCTCCACCGCCGGCAAGAACCCGGTCATGCTCATACGCGGCGCGGTTTCGCTGAGGTCCGATGAAGCTGAATCCAAACCATCGTTACCCAAGCGGTCATCACCCAAACGATCTTCCAGCCGCGTATTCGGAACCGAACTCGCGTATTGATACTCCAGCACCGTATTCGGAGTGATGTGCAGATCGGCCGACCCGAACGGCTTGAAGGCGTGCACCCTCCCCATAAACTGGATGGCTTGCAGCTCGCTGCCGAGCTTCAACTCCAGTTTGTTCCCCACGACGATCCGATCGGAACTGGTCACCGACAGCGCTTCCAGCGCGGCCCCGGGCATCGCGTACTGGTCAGGCGAATTCAGCCGCAGGGCGGTAATTGCCAGCGAAGGCTCGAACATACCGTTGAAG